>NZ_RBAH01000031.1 GCF_003626695.1 Paenibacillus ginsengarvi | reverse complement strand
CGTCTGTAACACGGGTTCGTGACACCAAGAAAGTACGACCTACCTTCGCCAGCCCAGTACCAGTATGGACAATATTTTCATTCATCAGTGGTGCCGCAAAGCAGCATGTTTGTCTGTAACGTTAAAAGAAACGTTTTGCGAATCGAAGAGAAAGAGGTAAGCATCATGGCAGCAAACAACGCGAATACGCGGATCGTCGTCGGCATGTCGGGCGGAGTCGATTCGTCCGTCACGGCGCTGCTGCTCAAGCAGCAAGGTTTCGACGTGATCGGCATTTTCATGAAAAACTGGGACGACACCGACGAGTTCGGCCACTGCACCGCCGAGGACGACGCCGAGGACGTGCGCCGCGTGTGCGCCCAGATCGACATCCCGTTTTATACCGTTAATTTCGAGAAAGAATACTCCGAGAAAGTATTTGCGTATTTTCTCGACGAATACCGCAAAGGCCGCACGCCGAACCCGGACGTCATGTGCAACCGCGAGATCAAGTTCGGCGAATTTTTGCAAAAAGCGCTAACCCTCGGCGCCGACTATTTGGCGACGGGACATTATGCTAGAGTCGAAAGCCAAAACGGCGTTTACAAGCTGCTGCGGGGAGTCGATTCGAACAAGGATCAGACGTATTTCCTGAACGCGCTGAATCAGGAGCAGTTGTCCAAGGCGATGTTCCCGATCGGACATTTGCCGAAGGCGGAGGTGCGTAAAATCGCGCTTGAAGCCGGACTTGCCACGGCGAAGAAAAAGGACAGCACCGGCGTATGTTTTATCGGCGAACGCAACTTCAAGGAATTCCTCGGTCACTATTTGCCAGCCAAGCCGGGAGATATTCGCACGTACGACGGCGAGCTGAAGGGCCGCCACGACGGTTTGATGTACTACACGCTCGGCCAGCGCCAGGGGCTCGGCATCGGCGGCTCCGGCACAGGTGAGCCTTGGTTCGTAGCGGGCAAGGATCTGGAGCGCAATATCTTGTACGTCGTACAGGGTGAACAGGACTCCCGGCTGTATTCGGCAGGGCTGCTTGCAACCGATCTGAACTGGATCGCTCCGTCGCTGCCGGATTCACCCATCACATGCACGGCCAAGTTCCGCTATCGTCAGCCCGATCAAGGCATCACGCTGCGATTCCTCGGCGACGGCCGCTGCGAGATCGCCTTCGACAAGCCGCAGAAAGCGATAACGCCTGGACAGGCGGTTGTGTTTTACGACGGAGAAACGTGTCTCGGCGGGGCTACGATCGACACAACGTTCTGAAGCTTGTACGCTTGCAACAAATAAAAGGACCCTGGTCTTGCGCCAATCGGCGCAAACTCAGGGTCCTTTGTTTACATCTTTAGATTTTATAAGTCGGTTTTATGGGGGTATTTTACGGATTCGCGAAATACCCGATGCGCCGTGACAGCTGCGAGGCGAGGCTTTTGACCGTAATACCGATCTCGTTCATCTTCTCCTCCGCCACGCCATAACCGCTTGCGCTGATCGCCGCCACAACATCCCCATCCTTGTTGCGGATCGGCGCCGCAAAGCAGCGGACGCCGAAGCTTCCTTCCTCGTTGTCGACGGCAAAGCCGACCTGCCGGACTTGCTCGAGCTCCTTCAGAAACGCCTCCAGCGATGTAATCGTGTTGTCCGTCAATTTCTCGAACGTACAGTTTTCCATCACCTTGAGAATTTTCTCCTCCGGCAGCCATGCCGTCAAACATTTGCCAAGCGCCGTATAATACACCGGTCTGCGCTGCCCGACCGAGCCGAACAAATATTTCAAATGGTCCGGCTCCACGTTGACGAGGTACAGCACCGAATCTTTCTCCAGGATCGCCAAATGCGCCGTGAAGCCGATCCGGTCAACGAGCTCGATCAATACTTTTTTGCCTTCGTCCACAAGACTTGTCGAATTCGTATAAACGGAGCCCAGCTCGAACGTCTTCGGCCCGACCATATATTTATCCGTATTTTTCAATTGCTCGAGGTAGCCTTGGGACAGCAGCGTCAGCATAAGCCGGTGAACGACGCTTTTGTTCAAATTCAGCTTGCGTGCGATTTCACTGACGCCGAGAGGACGCCTCTCGTCAATGAAGCTTTGCAAGATCATCAGCGTGCGGTCAACGGATTGGATCATGAAGTAAGGGGCGTCTTTTGCCGGTTTTTTATCTTCCATGGGAGGTCTCCTTTAAGCTGAAACGTCGCGTATCAATCCGCAGTCTCTTATCGTGTTACGTTATATTATATCAAATTTTATGTACTAAAAAAACTGCGGATTACAGCGAACGCGGACCGCACCGGCAATCGTTAACTGGAACGATTCGGGCGGTCCGCGGCCTTAGGGACGGAACCGTTATTTGTTGTATTTCTTAATAACGTCGTTGAACTTCTTCGATATGTTGTCCATCGTTTGCTTCGGCGTCGCTTCCTTAATAAACATCCGTTGGATTTCCGGGAACATCGCGGCGCGCATTTCCGGATACCCTTTAATGCCCCAGCCCGGATCGACGACCGGCCATTCTTTCGCTTTGGTCGTCAGCTTGAACAGGAACTGCAGCTCGGGATCGTCCTTCGTCCAGTTCGGCGCCGTTCCGAACGGGTTGAACGCCTTGGTCGCCTCGGAATAAATCTGGTTTTGCGTTTGCGACCAGTACAAAAACTTTTTCGCCCATTTCTCCTTCAAGGCGTCTTTGTTTTTAAACACGACGCCGAAGCCGAATTCCATTTTGAGCGCGGATTGGCCTTTGGTCGGTGACGGGTAGTTGACGTACATATATTCGTGCGGTCCGATGACGGAGCCGTCCTTCAGCCCGTTTTTGACCAAATCCGCATGCGACGTGCCTGCTACGACGATACCGTTCTTGCGCTGCTTCCAGTAATCGAGCGCATTGACCGCGGAAATCGTCTCCGGATGCGGATAAACGAGTCCTTCGGCAACGAGCGAATTGAAGAAGGCGAGGGATTGCTCGGAGGCCGCGCTGTCGCCGGCCGTATATTTGGAATAATCGCCGTTAAACAGCTTCGCTCCGAAAGCGACCATCGTGTTGTTGTACAGCTGGTCGCCCTGCTCGTTCAGCGCAAACAAGGTCATGACGTAGACACCTTTATCTTTGTTCGCAACCGCTTTCAACGCGGCCCTGAATTCATCCGGGGTCCACGTGCGGTATTCGTCCTTCGGCAGCAGCTGTTCCGCCCCGGCTTCCTTCCATAGCGATTTGTTCAGGATGAGCGCCGATACGGTTGCCGAATACGGCATCGTGACGATATTTCCGCCGACGGACACCATCTTCATGACGTCCGAATTTTTCTTGATCTGCTCCATATCGTTTGCCGGAATGACGTCGTTCAGTGGTGCAAGCGCTCCCATCTGTGCGTAAGCGAGCGTGCGGACGGGAGTATCGAACAACAGATTCGGCGCCGTACCGGATGCGATAGCGGTCGTAATTTTTTCATTGATGCCGTCGAACGGAATGATCTCCACGTTGATCTTGATATTCGGGTACAGCTTATTCCACTCGGGCACCAAATCTTCCTTGACCCATTCCCCCGGCTTCTGTCCGGCCTTCAGCGTTCCCGTCTGCGTCATCCAGAGCGTAAGCTCGGCTTTCTCATCCTTCTCGTTTGCCGTTTGCGACTGGCCGGGCTTCGCTTCGGTCCCTGCGGACGAACCGTTCCCCGAGCCGGCGCCGCAGCCGGAAGCGAAAACGGACAGCGCGAGCGCCAAGGGCAAAGCGACTGTACGCCTTATGCTCCACTTGCCGGAACTCCCAAAATTGATCATCTGTAAACCCTCCCTATAATCATGTCTCGTTCCTGATGGCGGCTTTTGCGTAAGCCGTGACTGCCTTGGAACATGTGGCAAAAGTACCATAGAACGAGCGCTGCAAAGAAGGTTAAATTCGTAAGGTTTGGGTTGGATTGATCAGAACCGGGCGAATTCTTACCATTTTAACCTTAATCGGTGAAAAAGAACTTGTCAAAATAGGCATCCGTCCGCCTAGTTTCGGCTAACGAACGGTTTCCCCGCGAAGCAGCACCCGATCCACCTCAATCGATTCGGAAACGATGACGAGATTCGCCAGCTTCCCCTTTTCCAGGCTGCCCATCTCGCTGTCCAGCTTCAGCACCTTAGCCGGATTCAGCGAGGCCATAATGAAGGCGTCCACGATGCCCGCTCCGGTATGGCGCATCATATTGCGCACCGCCCGGTCCATCGTCAGCCGGCTCCCGGACAAGCCGACTCCTTCGATGAAGCGCACGTCCTCGTACATATCGCCTTCACCGGCCGGAAGTCCGGCTTCGTCGATCGCATCGGTAATGATGATGACGCGGTCCGTTCCTTTCGTCTTGTGGATCAGCCGGCACATCAACGGCCGCACGTGCAAGCCCTTCGCGTCGGGAATCACCTCGGCGTACAGATCGTCATGGACGAGCACCGCTTCGTCGACGCCGACTTCCCTCGTTCCCCCGTAGCGGGAAGGAGACGGGGTCGTTCCCGTAGCGTTCGTGCAGTGGCAGCCGATCTGCAGCCCTTTGCGGACGAACGAGAAAATCGTATCCGCGTCGGCTTCCGAATGCCCGACCGACAAGGTGATACCGTACTTCGAAGCCGCATCCGCAAATTCGGCTTGTCCCGGAAGCTCCGGCGCGAGCGTCCATACTTTGATCCGATCGCCGGCCAGCGCCAGCAGCTCCCCGTATTCGTCCGGTTCCACCGGGCGAATCGGCGACGTAATCGCCCCGTACTTCGGATTGATAAACGGCCCTTCCATATGAATGCCGGCGATGGCTGAGCTGTAGGGCCGGCTGCCGACCTGCAATATGTTGCGCACGCCCTCCAGCATGTCCTCCCGGCTCTGGTTGTAAACGAGCGTCGGCAAGATCGCGGTCGTGCCATGCCTCAGATGGGACATGGCGAACAAATACGGCTCCTCCCATGACCAGAAGCCTCCTCCGCCGTGACAGTGAATATCGATAAAACCCGGCCCGACGTACCGGCCTGCGGCGTCGATCACCGCCGCGTCTTCGGGAATCGTCACCGCCTGCTTCGGACCGCAGTCCGCAATCCGTTCATCTTCGATCAGCACCACTCCGTCCTCTATGACTGAGCGGGGTGTAACCAGCATTGCATTTAGGATAGCCTGAATGCGGCTTTTGCTCATTTTGCCTACCTCCTTGCCCTGGATTCGTCTTACCCCTTCAAAGCGCCGAACGTGATGCCCTGCGTGAAAAACCGCTGGAAGAACAGGAACACGAGCAGCACCGGCAGCGTCGCGCACAAGGCGCCGGCCATCGCCACGCCGTAATTGATATCGACCTCCTGCACTTGTCTCGCGATTTTTACGCCGACGGGCAGCGTATACATCATTTTGTCCTTCAACATGACTACCTGCCACACATAGTCGTTCCACGAGTTGACGAACGTGAAGATGCCGAGTACGGCGAGGCCCGGTTTGGCCAGCGGGAGCATAACCCGCGAGAACGTCTGCCACTGGTTGCAGCCGTCGATCTTCGCCGCCTCGATCAAAGCGCCGGGCAGCGTCGACATGAACTGCTTGAGCAGGAAGACGCCGAACGGCCAGCCGACGAGCGGCAGCAGCACGCCCCACAACGTGTTCGTCAGGCCCAGCTTGTTCATCATCTGGAACAGCGGAATGAGCAGCACCGTATGCGGTATCGACATCGAAGCGATCATCGCCGCAAACAGCCATTTTGACCCTTTGAACGGCACTTTGGCGAAGGCGTAAGCGGCAAGCGCACTGACGACGACGACGAGCAGCGTAGCGGCGACGGAGATGAACATGCTGTTGTACAGCCAGCGCAGCAGCGGAAAATCAAACACAAGAATGCTGAAATTTTCGAGTGTCGGCTGCTTCGGAAACCATTCCGGCGGAATTTGCAGCGCCACCTTAAGCTGTTTGAACGAACCGACCAGCATCCAATACATCGGCCACAAAAAGAACAGCGTGCTTGCCCACAAAACGACGTTTCCTGCAAAAACCGGTATTTTTCGGATCATGTCGCGTACGCCCCCTTCAATATTCCACGTCGGATTTGAGCAGTTTGAATTGGAGGAACGCGATCAGGCAAATGAGCAGACAGAGCATGATGCCCATGGCGTTGGCAATGCCGAAATTCATATTAATGAATGCTTCCCGGTAAATGAGCATTAAAATCGTCGTCGTTTTGTAAGCCGGTCCTCCCCCGGTCATGAGCAAAATGATCGCGAACACCTGGAAGGCGCCAATCGTCGACGTAACGACGACGTACAGCACCGACGGCTTCAGCATCGGGAGCGTAATGCGGAAAAACGTCTGCGTCCCGGTCGCTCCGTCCAGCGAAGCGGATTCGTACAAATCTTTCGGAATGCCGCCGAGCGCGGCGGAAAACACAACCAGCGAAGCTCCGAGCGATATTGTCACCAAAATGAGCGCAAGCGACGTGTAAGCGTATTCGGAACCGAGAAAATTAACGGGCGGCAAGCCGAACCGCTTCAGCAAATAGTTGCCGAGTCCGAACTGGTTGTTGTACATATACTCCCATACCATCGCCAGGCTGACGATTGAGGTAACGCCGGGTACATAAAAGGCCGCCTTGAAAAAAGACTGCATCTTCTGCGGATACCGGTGTATAAGAGCCGCCAGAAACAAAGCCAAAAACGTGATCGACGGCACCAAGTACAGCACGAATACGATTGTGTTCCACACCGCTTTCCAGAACAAAGAATCCCCGAGCAGCTGCTTGTAATTGTCAAGTCCCGCAAACGTGTAGCCGGCATAATCGAACGCGTACAAGCTGCCCCAAACTGAGGACAAAATCGGATACACCACAAAGGAAGCAAAAAAAAGCAGCATGGGCAACACGAACAGCCAGCCGCTTAGTTCTCGTCGGAACTTCAAGTTCCAAAATTTCCCCATCGTCGTCCCTCCTGATCTTCTACGTAGCTTTGGCAAGCGAAACCTTGCTTGCCATTGGAGCGTAGCACGGAACCGAAGGGAGACGGTAGGTGAAAATCGTCAGGTATCGGGGGGATTCCTCTGATCGCCTACCTAATGAACCGATGTCCGGCCTTGCGGCGAATCCGTCTGCGGAAGTTGCTCCTTGAGCGGACTGCCTTTGCGGAATTGAGAGGGCGTCAAGCCGGTATTGTCCTTGAACCAGACGCCGAAGTAATGCGAATCGGCGAAGCCGACCTTGTCGGCCACCTCTTTGATTTTCAGCGGCGTTTCGCGGAGCAGCTTCTGCGCCTGCTCCATCCGCAATCCGCCGACGTATTCGGCGAAGCCAACCCCGACTTCTTTTTTGAACAGCTGGCTGAAGTAGTTTGCGTTCAAACCGAGCAGCCTTGCCGCATAATCGACACTGAGGTTCGGATTGCCGTACTGCTCCCGAACGAGATGAACCCCTCTCTCGATATTCGGGCTCAGCTTGACCCGCTTCTGAAGCAGCGGACCGAGCCGTCTGCGCGCGAGCGCGACGAAGTCCCTTCCGTTTTTCTCGAACGGCTCCAGCGACAGGCGCCGGTCCAGTTTGCCGAGCCAGTCCGTGTCCAGCCGGCTCTCCTCGTCGCCGAATTGGATCAGCTGTTTGTTCAGATGATTATGAAGCGCCGTCAGAAACGTATTCATCACCGGAGGGGCAATCGGCTTCATACGGATCAGGGCGATCAATTCTTCCATAACGGCCGCGCACATGTCGAAATCGCCTTCGTCCAAATAATACAACATCCGGTTTTCGAACGAGTCGGGATATTGGTGTTCCCAGGCGTCTCCGGTAAAAAAGACGGACGGCTCCGCTTCCATCCGGTCGCTGATCCGGTATTTGAGCAGCGTTTTCGCTTCCTCGAACGAGTTTTTGACAAATTGAATACTGTCGTAACCGCTGCCGACAAAGGCGTACGGGGTGAGGTCGCACTCGCCCCGTAACTGCTCCATAAGCCCTTCCAGCAGTGCCAGCGCCTCATTCTCGGGACAATTCAAGATGAGGCAAAATTGGTTCGCCGCCAGACGATCGGTAATGATGCCTCCGTGCTGCTCCAACTCGCGCACGGCCGTTTCCGCCGCCTGTAAAACGTTTTCATTACCGGGTTCGGGCTCGCGTACATACAGCAGCATCACCTGGAAAAACGGCCGCTCGAAACGAAAGTCGAGCTTCCGCTCGTATTCCCGAAGCTCCTCCTCGCTCATATGGCGCTCGAGCAGTGAACGGATCAGCTTCTCTCGGATGAGCGGAATGCCCTCCTCCAGCTTGTCGAGCATATGGTTGAAGGCGTGCCCGAGCTTGCCGAGCTCATCCTTGTACTGCACACGGAACCGCCCGCTCAGTTTGCCGCGTTCCACTTCGCGGACGAGCTTCACCAGCTTGCGAAGCGGCCCCGTAATCGTACGGAGCAGGAAAGCCGAAACGACGGTCATAAGCAGGATCGAAACGAACAGGAAGAACAGCCACAGCGTATTGACGTTTTTCAAATCTTTCAGCACGATGCGCTGCGGTATGGAGTGTACGAACGTCCAGCCAGTCAGTTTGTTTTTGGCGTAAGCGACCATGTAGGGCTCTCCGCCGCGTTCGACGAACGTATACCCCTCCTCGCCGGTCAAAGCCGACAAGTCGACGGGAGAGCCGGAAGCGATGCCGCGGCCTGAAGTGTAAGCGATTCCCGAAGAGTCGACGATGCTGTTCGTCCCATCTCCCATATCAAGCGCCGACAGGAAGCCGTCGAACACGACCGGCGACACCGAGATGACCAGATGGCCGATAAGCGACAAATCGGATTTATTGTACATCGCGTTAAACATCATGATCGACGCTCTTCGATCATCCCACTTAACGAAGGACCAGTAGGAGGAGCCGTCCGATTTGCCGAGCCGGTCGTACCACCCCTGCCGCGCGAATTCCTCGCCGGTGAGGAACGTCGGCATATTCGCGTCCTCTACGCTGATTTTGAACACGTTCTGGTACCGGTCGATCAAATAGATCGCGTCGATTCCGTACAAATTATCCCACATCCGGTGCAGCTGGTTGTACACTTCGTTGTAGGCCCGAATCCGCTCGGAGCCGCTCAGCTGGGACATGTCGCCGCTGAACTTCTCTTGAATGTCCGGGCTGTATAGCAGCACCTGGGCGGACTTCTGGATGTTCTGGAAATAGTGATTGATGCTGGTCGTGTAATATTCGATCTGCTGCACCATTACTTTGCCTTCGCGCTTCGTAATGAGCATCTTGATCTGGGTCGACGACAAGATGGCAAAAGTCGTCAATGTGAGCAGCGAAACGAAAGCGACGGACAGCCACATCTTTTTCGCAAGCGTCGTGTCGTGAAAACGGCGAATCCCAATGCGGTATAGGTTCATCGGCTTTCCTCCCCTTCCCTCTGTTTGTCCACTTTTAAGCCTTCCTTGCCTTCCAGCGAGTCGCTGCCGGAATTCGTCGAATCTTGTTTGTTTTACTTCCACATGATTGGCGTAATTACCTGCTCCGGGACGTCCGCGAATGCGACTGCAATCTCTTCCCGCATGGCTTCCGGAATCGACGGCCCTTCGACAAGGGCGATATTGTCCCGCACCTGGTCTTTCGTTTCCGCCCCAATGACAAGGCTGTTCACCCCGTCCAGATCGCGGATGAACGACACCGCAAGCTGCGGAAGCGAAACTCCGTATTTCTCCGATAAAGCCCGCAGTTTCGCAAGCGGCTCCTGCGCCGCCCCAAGCCGGGGAGGAAGATCCTCGTCCTTCATATACAGGAGCCCTTGCAGAAACAGGCTGCGGACGAATACGGTTTTGCCCGCCTCCGCAAGCATGGATACACAGCCGTTACGCAGCGGACGGTGATCGAGCACGTTCATCGGAAGCTGCACCGCCTCGTACGTATCGTTTTGCAAGTAAGGCCATAACGAGCGGTATTCGTCCGGCGTGTTCTGCGAAACGGAAATGCCCGCCTTCGCGATCAAGCCATCGCGCTTTAACGCCTCGAACGAAGCCGTTATCGGCCCGCCGAACGTCTCCATCACATCCGTATTATGCAGCATCAAAATCGGGACGGAGGAAAGCTGAAGCCGCTCAAGCGAGCTTTCCACACGTTCGCGCATCGCCCGCTCGATCTCCGTGCCGGTTGCTCCCGGCTCCGGCCGCAAATGAATTTTGGTCGTGACTAGCGATTGCTTGCCGTGAAAAAAACGGCCGAGCAGCGATTCCGATTCGCCGTAGGCGGCCGCCGTATCATACGAGGTGACCCCGCCTTCCCACGCCAGCTGCAGCAGCTCGAAGCTGCTCTCCTCCGAAGGCATCCCGCTGCGGTTATGAATGCCGTAGGGAATGCCGAGCTGCACGGTTCCCAGCGTCAATTTCGACAAGAGGTCGGTGCCCGCCTCCGATGGCATAATCTGATTGGGCATAGTTCATTCTCCTTTATCAGGTGTTCACCCTGCGTTCGTCCGCTTCTTAGGCCTATTTGGCCGTATATCCGCCGTCCACCATCAGGTTCGCGCCCGTCACGTACGCCGAGGCGTCGGAAGCGAGAAACACGATACTCCCCATCAGATCCGTATCGCCGGCCATTCTGCCAAGCAGCGTCCGCTCCGAATACCGCTCCACAAACGTCTGCGGCGTCCGGTGCGAAGCGAGTCCGCCGGGGCTGAGACAGTTGCAGCGGACATTTTTCGGACCGTAATAGCTCGCTACGAACCGGGTGAAGTTGAGCATGCCGCCTTTATGGAAAAAATAGTCCGGCACGAATCCGTGGAAGCCCATATCTTTATAAAGCGAGCCGTCCGGCCCGACCATACCCTGAATGGAGCCGATGTTAATAATCGAGCCGGAACCCTGTTCGGCCATCCTATCTCCGAACGCCCGGGTCACGGCGAATAAGCCCGACGCGTTGATGCGCATGCTTTTGTCGAACGCTTCGAGCGGATCGTCCCAGGAGCTCATCGTCCGTGCCACCGCATTGTTGACGAGAATGTCGATACGGCCGTGCTCCGCCATCATCCGGTCGCGCAGCGCCAGTACCGATTCCTCGCTCTCCTGATCGAAGCAGTGTGCCTGAACGGAGACCCCTTCGTCCGCAAAGCTCTGCACAAGCTCCGGCAGCTGTTCGCGATTGCGCGAGGTCATATTCGTAACGGCTCCAGCCTGGGCCAGCGCCATGGCGATTTGGCGGCCGTACAAGCCGGCGCCGCCGGTGACGAGCGCCACCTTGCCTTCCAGCGAAAACGATTGCAGAACGTTCCGGCTCATGGCGACACCTTCTCCTTCCGGTCCGCATAGACGCCGTTCACGCGAATCTCCTCCTGCTTGTGCAGCTCGCGAACGATATTGCGAAAATATTGGCTCAATGCTACGACGTCTGCGCCTACGCTAATAAAACGGTAGCCCATTGCGATCAGTTCCTCGCTGCTCGCCGTCGAACCAACGGTGCCCGCGAATTTGCCGTGTTTCGCCGCCAGCTCTGCGATCCGTTTGCGCGTTTCGCCGATGAGCGGGTGATCCATCTGCCCCGGCGCCCCGATCGACTGGCTGAAATCGCCTGGTCCGAAAAAGATCATATCCAGTCCGGGAAGTGCGATAATGTCCTCCAATTCGTCCAGCGGCTCGACGTCCTCGATCTGCAAAATGTTGAACCGCTCCGCATTCGCCTGCTGCAAATAATCGGCAAGCTCGATGTTGCAATAAGCTCCGTCCGCATTGCCGCCGTCAACGGGTCTCATGCCGAGCGGGTAAAACTTCGTGCAGCGAACGACCGATTTCGCATCGCTCAGGCTCATAATATGCGGCACCATAACGGCCGTGGCGTCCATCTCGAGCGGGCGCACCAGATCGCTGTAGCTGCCGCGCGCGACGCGGACGACCGTATCGACGCCGTGCGCCTTGGCGGCGAGAATTTGCTTCTCGACGGCGGACCAGTCGTTCGGGACATGCTCCATATCGGTCCAGATGCAATCGAATCCGCTCATGGCCGCGATTTCGGCGGCTCTCGCATCTCCAAGATTCAATTTGGTCGCATAGGCGACCTCGCCTTTTCTAAGCTTTTCCAGCACCCGGCTCGGGCGCATTGTATATTTCTCCGGCATGTTGTAGTCCTCCCTTTGTCGATTGAAACGAAAACGGCGAGCTCGACCCGGCTGAAGATCAGCCGGACTGCCGCCACATCATCAGCGAAGCGGCAATGAAGGGGCGATTTCATCAAGCGCCACTTCCCGTCCGCCTTCCTCGCGGCTGCGGATGCCGGCGATGACCAGCTTCATCAGTTCTACCGTTTCTTCCCACGGGAACGGACGGCATCCGGTGCGCAAATAATCGACGAACGCCTGAAGCTGAGCCTTGAACGAATAAAACGTATCCTGATGCTGCACGAAGGCGTTGCCGGCCGTGCCGCACAGCTGGAGCAAGCCGAAAGCGCCGTACATATCGGAGGAGGCGACAGCGACGATATCCGCGCCGCAGGCGTGTTTGATGTGTACGACGTTGCGGTCCGAGCTTCCCGTATTGCGCACGGAAACGAAGCCCGGCCCAAATATCGGATAAATCGCTTCGAGAGCATGGATACCGTAGCGCTCCCACGACTTCGGCGTCGTAATCGAGGCGAAGCGAATGTCTCCTAGGCTGCTCGTCGAGATCCGGTAGGGCATAAATTCTTTGCTGTAGCGCATGCTGCTCGACGATAAAATCGCTTTCCCGCTCCGCACCCAATCGGCGAAGACGAGCAGGTCCTCCTCGCCCTCGACGAGCGGCTTATCGACGAAGACGGGAATGCCCGCCTCCACGAACGGGCGGCAGCGCGCGACATGCTCGTGGCCTTTATCGGTAGCGATAAAAACCGCATCCACATGGCCGATCACGTCCTCCGGGCGGGACACCGTATGCGGGATGAGCGAGCATCGGGCCACATGGGCGGCATCCTGCGGATCGTCCGTCCAGATGTGGGTGACGCTTGCTCCCCCAATACGGAGCGTATGCGCCGGCTCTTTGTTCAAGTACCCCGGTATGGCCGCGTACGGGCAAGCTTTCATCGCTTCCGGATCGTACCCGTTAAAGATCGCGCTCCACGAAAACGGGTGGCCATTGCCGTCAACCATGCCGAGCATGGCGAGACGGATGTTGTCCGTCCGTACGAGCGGACCGGCTGCGGCGCTGCCGTCTTTACGCAGCTCTGTCATGAGATTCTCCATCTCCCCCGAATGTCTATTGAATTCGTCGTCTCTTATAAAGAGACATTGTATCCGACTATTGCATACTCATTATATAAAACTTTCCTGGGACTGTAAATCTTCATTTGTGTCGCCTTCGGACAATGTGTCGCGAATAACGCGAGTTAGAATCATTAGGGTTATTGGACTAAGCAGACATAAAAAAGGCAAAAAACTTTGGAAATCCCGCGCGGTGGCGGCGATCTTCAAAGCTTTTTGCTTGGGGGACATTAAGATCAGATAACTTCCAGAGACTCCGTGTGGACGGCAGCGTACAATTGCGCGAGCAATCCCATCCCCATCTGAGACAGCACCCGGTATCCGCCGCGCTGCAGCACGAGGCCTCCGCAGTTATGCTGGCAAACGCCGTGCAGCAGGCCGTCCGGCGTCACGTACGCCTCCAGCGCTTGCATCGCCTCTCGAGCCGCATCCAACGAAGCTGGCGGCAGCAAGCCATGCCGCGCGCCAAGCGCCAGTGCGGCGGCGATCCCGGCCGATCCCGAAGTTTCGATCCCGGTTTCCGGCTCCCCGAGAAAGCAGGACCACAGCCCTTCCGGCTCGCGCAGGGAAACGACAATGTCAGCGATACGCCGGAATTCGGCTGTCAATTCCTCCATGCCGGAAATTTCGGCCGCATAAGGGGCATGCTGCAGCTCCATCCACGTTCGGACGAAGCCGAGCATATACCAGGTATACGAACGCGCCCAGTTTCGCATGATGCGCCTGTCTCCACCATTGGACACGATGCCGTACAAGTCTCGTCCGTCGACCAGTTTCTGCCGGCGGAGCAGGAGCTGACGGATTGCGAGCTGTGCCAGCTCTTTACTCTGAAGCCGGGATGCGAGAACGGCCATCGGGTAGGCCATCGTATAGGCGCCTTCCGCCGTAATGGAGCTTTCGGCGGACAGTACCCCTTTGTCGTCCACCAGATGGGCAGCCCAGTAGGCGACGAGTTGTTTCACTAGCGGATGATCCGGCTGCCGCTTCGCAATGACGGCGATGGGCAGCGTACTCTCGATGCCGGAAAAACGGCCGTCGGAAGGGACGCCGTGCAGATCCTCGTAACGAAGCTGCCCGTCCTCGGTCACATACTCGCTCAAATGACTGTCGAGGACCTGCTCCACCCGGTTCGCGTCCGTCACCTGCCGCAGCGCATACAACCCGTCAAGCACGCAACCTTCCAGCCAGCCGAATGGCTGCAAACTGTCCAGCGACAGCATCCGTTTCTGAAACTGTCCGATCGGGCGTCCTTGCTCCGCAAGCATGAGGTGCGGCGTAAAAAAGCGCCGCGCCTCGTCGTTCTGCAAGCCGTCAAACACCCATAACGTTGCATCCGTCTCGATGATGCGCAGTCCGATTCCTTGCCGAATCACGGCTTCGACCTGCTGCAAACTAAGCGGCAGCTCGAACGGCTGAAACACATACGCATAGCGAATATCGAATGAACCAAGCCGCTCTCCGGATTCCAGCAAGTAGGCTTCTACAAACAGCACTTCCCGCATTTCGACCGCGATGGTCACACGCAATCTGGCGCTGGTGTGCGGGCTAGCAAGAAGCGGCTGCAGGGCCAAGCCGCTCCATGCCAGTTTCAATTCGTGTCCTGCAGGTCCGATCGGGACGGCCGACCAGCCCGCCGGCACCCGCTTTCGTTCCGGCAATGTCCGATCGGGCACTGCCAAAATTCGCGCCGCTTCATAAACGACGGTATCGGTATGTTTCATCGCCTCTGTTCCTCCGTTCCTGCCGCCGTATAACGGCTGCTTATTTGCTCTTGGCCTGTTCCGCGGCAATTTTCTGATTGATCCTCTCGTCCGCTTCGCGCAGAACGGTGTTCACGTCTTTCCCGCCAAACTGGATGTCGTTAAACGCCGTCTGCGCTTCCGCCAGCGCAATGGACTGGTAAGGAGTCAGCTTCACGATCGTCGCCGGATTTTTTGTAAACAGCGCTTGCACATTTTTGTCTTTGAGGAACGGCATCTCTTTGCCGAACTCGTTGACGATTTCCGGCTTTTGCAGCGCCGGCACGTAGCCTTTGCGCGCCAGATGCTTCTGGAACTCGGGCGAAGTGACATAGGCCGCCACCTGGAACGCCGCTTCCTTAAACTTGCTGTTCGACGTCACGTAAAAGTAGCCCGGCGCATTTTGCGGTCCCGTATTGGCCGCCTCCTTGTATGTCGGATAAGTGGTCAAATCCCAGTCCAGAGCCTTGTCTTTGTCCGCAAAATACCGTGTTCCCAGCGCATTCGGTCCAAGCAGCATCGCGAGCCGCTGTTCGCTGAACTGCTTGAGGTGAGCGGAATAGGTCAGCGTCGTTTTATCGTATTCATTGTTCGGGATACGGAACAGACCGGTCAGCGATTGGAACGCCCGCTTGAAGGTCTCGGACGAAAAGTTCCCTTTGTTCGCAGCCGGATCTACAAACAGCGGCGCAAGCGGATCGAGAGCCAAGACGGCACCGAGTGATGTCCCGAAGCCGTAATAGTTGACGCCGTCGACAACACGACTCATTTTGCGGGTCACGTCATACAGATCGTCCATCGTCATGTTGATCTTCGGATACGGAAGACCGAATTGATTGAAGAGGCCCTTGTTGTATAAAAGCGCAACGGAATCGATCGAAACCGGCAGGCCGTACATCCCTCCGTTCGCCAGCTGACGCTGCGCTTCCACCGACGTTTTCTCGAGCGGAGACACGTCGTAGCCGAACTGTTTCATCAACCCGGTCAGATCGTACTGAAGCCCGTTTTGCAGCACGTTCGTCGGCGTATTCGCAAACGAGTCGTAATAGATGTCCAGCGGCTGACCCGTTTCGAGGATCGTCTTGAGCGTAACGTCCGACGGAACAAAAACAGGTGTCACATACGGGAACTTCTCCTTGATTTTATCGCCGAAAACCGTCATGAACCCTTCCTGCGAGGTGATCGAGCCTACATTCATTTTAAAGGATAGCGTGACCGGATCGTTAGAAACAGCCGGTTTCCCTTCTTGGGCCGTCTGTCCGCTCCCTTCTTTGCCGCTTGTCCCCCCTGCGCACCCGGTAATCGCCGCCTGCACCAGCAAGCAGCCTGCCAGCATGTATACATATGATCTTCGTTTCATCGTACTTCTCCCCCTCTATGAAATAATGGTCCGACATAATGACAGCGTTTGCAAATCGCTCACTGCCTGACGGCGATAATCCGGTCGACATACAGATTTTGAATGGCGGTGGAATTGGGCGGAGCAAACCAATAGTAACGATCCGACACATTCGGATTGTACTCGTACACCCACGGCAATGCAATGAAATGATAGTCGCCATCCGCCAGTTGTCCGTAGTCGATCGAAGCCCGTCCGCCGCCGGAGGCAGACGAGAAGCCGTAATTCATCGCAGCTGCTCCGGATGAACCTGTGCCGGGATCGATGCGAACGCTGGCATACAGGTTCCATCTTCCTTCACGCGGCAGCTCGGTATCTGGCAATTGAATCGCCCATTGATTCGTGCTTCCTTTCACTTTGGCCGCAGCTTTGTCGGACGCTTTGGCATCACTGACGAGAGTCGTCCCTACAGGCTCATACAACCGGAACGTATGGTCCTGATAGTCAAGCCAATCCGAATAAGGCAGCGAACTGACGAAATCCGGGATGGTCGGCAAAGTCCGGCGAATGTCGATCAGCTTGTACAGCGATGTCATCGTCGCTTTGCTTTTGTAGTTGATCACATCCGCGGTGTACGTTTTGAATCTGGCGTACCGGTTGTCGAAATCAGGGTCCCAGACGATATTCCGTCTCTGCGCCTCCATCATATAATCGACATACCGCATCAGGATCGTGTAATCCACCTCGATGCGCGTCCGCTGCACATGATTCAAATAGACCGGGTTGCTAGTCGCGGCAGCAGCCTGCGCAAACAAGCCGTCGATTTGACGCATCAAATCAAACGAAAGAAACGAGGATGTAATCGGTGTAGAAATCGTCAATTTGTCCTCACTTTGCGCAAACGCCTGATGGAGAAGTTCCATATATTGGCTCATATACGGCGCTGCTTCTCCATAGTACCCGTTCACAAACTCATCGATCAGCTCACGGTAATCCAGATTCGGGTTCCAAAGCAGCTTGGCGCCCACCCAGGCGCGCAGGTCGGTCAGCCCGGTGCTGATTGGAGCGGTCGTCCCTACAATAAGTTCGCCAAAGTATCCTTTGAACGCAGGAAAATCCGCCAAAAATTGAATCGTTTCCCCCATCGCGTATACGCTCGGATACGGCATCAAATATCCGCCGCCCGAAAAGTCGACGAGATAGTCCCAAAAAACAAGATCATCCGATATTTGCGCCCATCGTTCCGCGTTTTGCTTCGAAAAGCTGTTCTTGGGATCATTCAAGGCGCGGCCGTGATCTTTATAGATCGGAGTGAGCGTCACGACGACATTGTCCGGCAAAGTCATGTTCGTTGGCGCTTCTTCGGTAAACATATAGGCGAGCGTGCCGATGCGGGCATTCGGAATCGCCGCCTTGACGCGAGTTGCAACGTCGCCTACCATATCCATGATCGGTGCGGCCAGCGTACCCCCATGCAGAGCGGCAAACGCCAGACTATCCGGGTCGGGGCTCCACGTCGTATCCTCCTGGCTGAACCCGTAGGAGGCGTCCTTTCCTTCATAAACCTGCTGGGTAACGCGGCTGATCAAGTTGGCGGCCGCGATACTGCGAACGTTTTCATTCATCGCCAGCAGTTGGTTGCCGTAGTGATAGCTGGTCTGAGGCACGATCTTCTTGAAATTGTGAACGTCATACGGCCAATACGTGGACCAGCTGTTCAGCCATGGCTCCGACTGCGGAACTTGCGTATACCGGTCGCGGTATTTGCCGTTGAGTAAGTTATGGGCCCGGTATTGTTCATTGCCGCCGTCGTTCACATACATTTCGCGGTATAAAAAGCGCGGCACCTGCACGTCATAATCGACGCACACCTGCAATTTCGGGAACGTCGGCACGAACGTGTACGTGGGCGAATACCATTTTACCCCGACATACGTATCCAGAAAAAAGTTCACACCGTACATGGTGCCGCGCGGATGACTCCCTGCGATAACAAGGTACCGCTGCGCCGCGCCGATGACAAAGCCATCCTCCCCAAGGGTCGGACCGGTCAGCTCCGGCACCAGCCCCTCCGTTAGCGCGCTTCTGCCGACAACGATCGTCGGTCCGCCCGGCGGGGTGACGCCTTCGGACAGCTGAAACGGCGCTCCTGTCACTTGCGTCAAGTAGGTGGTCAGTTCCTGTGCGGCATGCTGTTCCATCTCATCGGCATCGGAGCGGACAAAGATACCGTAGTGGGCTTTCCCGTTATTGGCCAGCATGACCTGCTTTCCCTTCCCTTCTGCGGAAGATGGCGCTGCAAACGCAGCCCCCTGCGTCACAATCATAACAATCAAAGACAATAAGATGGCGAATGATCTTCTGTGCATCCCTAGTCCTCCTCGTATGGTCTCAGTGTGCTTCTCTCTCCTCCATCCGTGTCCGACAGGGTTCTTTCCGGGAGCATCACCTGCTTTCGTTTCGGTTCACTATTAATTCTAAGAATCCGGACAGGAATCGGAATGGAAAACAATCAGGCGGTATCCGTAAAAAACTCAGATTTCAATCGAAACCAAGACGCCGCTATACGCAGCCTCGCCAAAGCCATGTATAATCAAACAAAGAACGACCTGTCCGCTGGAACAAGACAGGACCGCAGGCCGCACGATCAAGCAGCATCGCGCTAAGGGCCGAACAGATTCGAAAATGGCGGAGGGGGGGAACGATGGATGCAGCGCACCCAAGCGCAGCAGCGCAATTTTTCCAGATATCTGGCCAATGTCCAAACCGCGATATTACATTCTTCGTTTCGGATGCTCGGTGCCGAGTGGAGTCATTCCAATCTGAAACTCGAATACAACATGCTGTATTACATGGTATCGGGAAGATGCAAAATATGGCTCGACGGTTCGATCCTCATCCCTACAGCGGGGCAGCTCGTGCTTCTGCCTGCGGGTTCGATCATTTCGGCTTCGTCCTATGACGGGGAGGTGTTCGGCAAATATTACTGCCACTTTACCTCCTTGATCGGAGACAACCGGCTGTTCGACCTGCTCTCCATCTCGCCCATCGTAGAGGTGAACGATCTTGATCTCATCGAGGAGTTATTCAAGCATTTGAACGAGTCCTATACCGGCGACGAAATGACCTCGATTCTGCGTGCCAAAACAACATTGGCGCAATTGCTCTGTTATGTCATCGAAAACAGTTCCACGCGGATCGTTAACGACGCCGGCCATCGGGACGTTCAGAGCGTTACGCGGGTGCTCGATTACATGCACATGCGATTGCCGCATAAGCTGACCGTCGAAGATCTTGCGAAGCTCGCCCATTTTCACCCGCGTTATTTCATCTCGGTTTTCAAATCGATGACCGGCTTCTCGCCCATGCAATATATGGCCAAGCTGCGCTACGATCGTGCTTGCTCGCTGCTGCGTACGACGAATCTCAGCATGAATCAAATTGCCGACCAAATCGGGATCTTGCCGGATTACTTCACCAAATTTTTCAAGCATCACAGCGGCGTGTCTCCGACCTCGTACCGGGATTTGGACAAGCGCAAATAGCCCAAAGCCCCACACGCGTCATGCCCGCTAAAAAGGAAATAGAGCCCTGCAAAATTTGCAGGGCCCCGTCCCGATCCTATATGAACCTTCCTATTGCCTTCCCATATTGTCAGATTCGGCTGCCAGGCTTACCCGAGCCGGGCCGCCAGCTCCCGGACCGCTTGCTCGAACTGATACGGCTCAACCGCACGGTTGTAAATGCCGAGGAAGGACTGCGTCACCTCCGGACTCGCCGCGATTAACCGGTTGACCGCATGCTGCTCCGGGGAAAACGGCACATTTTTCGTAAACTGGCAAGCCATCTGGAAACGCGACATCATAAGCGATTCGGTCAGGCTTTGGTACATATGCGCCATCTCCTTCCAGTTGGCGCTCCAATCCGTGTAACGCGACAATACACCGGTCAGCGTACGCGCTACGTACAGCGCGTCCTGCATCCCCTGCCCGACGGCAGGGTCCTTGAAGGTAAGCGCGTCGCCGACGAGCGCCCACCCTTCCCCCATTCCCTGGTACCAGTCGTTATCGTAACCGCGCAGCCCTTTGATCGCCCCGACCAGGGTCGATTGGGCAAGCCGCGCCGGTAGCGGAGCGTTTGCGAAGCCGCTATCTACGATCTCGCGCATCGTCTTCTCCGGCGAGCGGGAGAACCGGCTCCCCCACTCCTCGTCATCCAGCGGAAACATGACGCCCACCACGTGAAGCCCGTCGTTGGTAGGGAAAACGATGCCGATTTTATCCCCGATCTTGTACAACTCCGCGTGAAGATCACCTTCCTGACGGTAGCCAGCGAAGTAACCGACATAGGAGGCAAAGTCGGTCGGTACGGACAGCTTGCGCTCGCTGTGCACGAGATCGCGTAAGGTCGAACGACGTCCGTCGGCGCCGACGACGAGCCGGGCCGTATACCGCTCGGTTCCGCCGCCGCGGCGCTCCCCCTCGATCCCCGCGACTGCCCCGCCTTCCCGGATCACGCCGGTGACGCGAAAGCCTTCGATCGCGGTCACGCCTTCCTGCGAAGCCGCATGTTCGAACAAAATATGGTCCAAGTGGGTGCGTCTGATGCAAAGGCAGCGGGCCTCGCCGTTTACCTCGGGAAATCGCCCGTCGATAACCGCATCCTCGAATTGAATGACCGCCCGGTTGTACGGAGGCGCTCCGGTTTCCAGCAACCGGTCCAGCACGCCCATTTCCTTTAGCATCGCCAGCGAGTTGCCGAAGAAGTTGTGCGTCGACAAAATGTCGCTCGGGAAGGTGCTTTTGTCCACAAGCAGCACCTTGTACCCCGCTGAGGCCAGTTCGTACGCGAGGGCGGAGCCCGCCACCCGCGCCCCTACCACGATGACATCGTAATGAGACTGCATTTCGACTATCCCCTTTCGTTTAGGGCGTGTTTCGGCCCGTTCACCCGTCTGCAATACCGCCGTAGTTGACCGCTAAGCCGTTCAGCTTCCTTGGAAGAAACGCCGTGCTTGGGCTTTATTTCCCTTTGGGCTCAATCACGATCAGCGTAGCCGAGCGCTTGGGCAGCGATAACGACAGCGTCCCGTCCGCTCCGGCCCTCACCTGGCCTGCGTGAGCAAGCCGCGTTCCGGCGTCGAAGCGGTACGTTTCGGCTCCGTCTTCCACCGGCATGCTTGCATCCACGCTCACTTGGCGCGTCAGCGTATCTTTGTTGAACAGCAGCACGTACGTCTTGCCGTCGCTGCCTTCGATCGTGTAGGCGCCCACCGCGTCGAACAGCGTGGAGCTAGTGCCGACGCTGCTGCCTTCGATCTTCGAGCCTCGGCCGTCATAATCGAGGAACAGCTTGAACGCGTCCTCGATCGACGTACCTGCCCGGAAGTTGCCGAAGCGGGTTGCCAGGTCGACGCCCTCGCGGCCAAAAATCGCCAGTGCCTCGGCTTGCGCCAGACCGGACGTAATGCCGCTTCCGTTGCCGAAGTTGTACTCCGTGATCGCCAGCTTGACGGAAGGCATATACTTCGCGATCATTTCCTTCATCCGCGGAATGAGCCGGATCGGCTCCTGAATCCAGGACTGGTCGACGAACCGGTCGTCGAACAGCGTTTTGAGCGATTGGAAACGCCGCTTTGCGGCTTCCGGGCTTTCATCCTCCGTAGGCACCGCAGACTCCTGCGAATAGTAATGAATGTCCAGATAGTCGACAAGCCTTACCCCGCCGGGTTTCTTCTCGTAGTCGCTCGCCTGCTTCAGGTACCATTCCAGGAAAGGCATATTGTCATGAGCGGCACGATCCGGTCCTTCGGCACAATTGTCGGCCGAGGAATAGAAGTACGCGCACCATCCCCAAGACACCGGCCCGAGCAGCTGCGCGTTCGGATCTTGCTGCTTGATCGCCGAGCCGTAAGTTTTCGTTTTCTCCCACAGCTCGTCATAGGTCGGCGGGTTCGGATGGACGTCGCGATGCGTGACATGCCATATTTCCGGCTCGTTGTCGAGCGCGTACAGATTAACGTAGTCTCCGGTGCGGCCGGCGATATGCTGCAGCCAGCGCGTGGCGAAATCGACGCCCACCGGCTTCGACGTATCTGTCGGATCGCTGTTCGTAATCCAGGAATCGTCCAGCCGAACGCCGTTGCCCGCGTCCGGAAGATCGCGAATCCAGCCCTTCTGCGGACCGTATTTTTTCTGCGAGTAGCCGTAACGGATCTCCCGGTCCTTCGGCGTCCAGCCGATGGTCGGCACGGTCAGCAGCACCTTCCCGCCGCTCTGCCGGGTCATATCGATAAACCGGTCCGACGTCGTACCGTTCGGCAACTCGCCCGGCCGGTCGTTATCGTACGGGTAATTCATGAAAAACCAGTCCGAAGCCCGGTTCGCAATGTCAAGCTCCCAGTTGTAGCGCGTCGTCTGGTTGCCGCCCCAGCGCTGTACGGGGAATTTCAGCTGCGAATCGGTCGGATTCGACTCGTCGAAGTTGACGCCGTAAATGTCGCTGTTGATCGGCTTGCGCGGCGAAGCTTGATCGACCTTCACGCCGATGACCGGCAGCTTCGGCTCCGGCAGCTGCCCCGGATGCGGGTTGCGCAGCAGCGCGATGTCATCGATATAAACCGCGCCTTGGTCGTCCTCCGTGCCCGCCTGCACGATCAGTCCGTCGAAGGTGCCGAATTCGACGCCGAGATCGGCAAGGCTTACCGTAATATCCGTCCAGCGGCCGGCCGGCAGTCCGCCCTCCGGCAAGTAACGGTCCAGGTCGACCGCTCCGAGCGATTGGCCGCCGTCGTACAGATGGAGCATCAGCCGCTGCCCGCCCGAAGCACCGCCGTGCAGAGACAACTGCACGCCGTAGTAGCCATCTACTGCGAGCTTGGCGTCCTTGGCGATCCAGACGCCATCCCAGCCGTCCGGCTCGAACTTAATCGATAAGCTGCCACTGCGCTTCTGTTCCTTGTTGGCGAAATCTTTGTCATGCCAGCTTTGGTTGCGGTACCCTGCCGTTAACGCATCCTCGTACACCGGCTCGGAAATCGTATCCGTCACCTGCACGTACGCCTCCGCCGTAAACCCTTCGTGAACGGCCGTCACCTTGGCGATTCCCGGTGAGCGGGCTTCTAGCCTTCCGTACGTCACGGTTACTACGTCCGACCGGTCGACGTTCCATGCGGACTTGTTGCTGACGATCGCCGTATCGCCGTTCGTGAAAAACGTCTCGCTTTGCAGCTGCTGGACGTCGCCGGGCCGCATCACAAGCCGCGGCTTGTCGATTCTCACCTCGGCGACGGGAACCCGCTCGACCGGTTTGGCGAGCAGAGCGATATCGTCAAGATAAACGGTGCCCTGTTCATTCGGCGTTCCGCCCGCAAATCGCAGTCCGTCGTAGATGCCGTTCGGAAGCTGCAGATCGGCAAGCTTCACTTCCACCCGTGCCCATTCGCCCGCGGGAAGCCCCGCTGGCAGCCACGATTCAAGCGTCTTCTCCGCAACCGTCTGGCCGCCGGCCGTCAGCGCGAGCTTCACCGATTGTCCGCCGGCCCCGCTTCCGCGAATCCAGAACGATAGACGATCATAGTCGTTTACCGACAGGATGCGGTCGCTGTACAAATAAAGCGCGCCCTCGCCGTCAAGCTTAAAACGAATCGAGGCGGAGCCGGTATGCGCGACAACTTGCTCCTCTAGGCTGTGCTCGGCCCAGCTATAATCGGTAAACGTCCTGGACAGCGCATCGTCATAGACGGACAGGCCGTCGACCGGCTCGATCGGCGGAACCGGCTCGCTCTCCGCCACCTTTACCGGGAGCTGCGCCTTCAAACCTTCGTACTCGGCGGAGAGCAGCGCGCTTCCCGCCTTTAAACCTTTGACAACGCCATACGTAACGGTCGCGACCGTGTCGTCGGAAGAAGACCACCTTGCGCTGGCAGTCACCTCTTTGCTTCCCCCGCCTTCAAATGCGGCATACAGCTTGACGCCTCGTTCCTGGCCTGCCTTAAGCGCGAGCTGCCCGTCCTCGAACGTCAGCGCTGTCGCCTTGCGGGGTTCTTCCGGCTGAGGCTCCTGGCCTCCGCTTCCCGCAGCGAAGCGGATGTCGTCGATGTAGATCGGCTCCTGCGCGCCCGTCCCCCAGATCAGAATGCCGTCGATCAGTCCCGTAACGCCGTACTTCGCAAGCGGAACGTTAACCTGCTTCCACTCGTTTTTCGCGGCTCCGCCGGGCAGCAGAAGCTCGGAATCGATCTCCGCCACGGCCTGGCCCCCTAGCGAAAGCGTCAGACGAAACCGCTGGCCGCCGCTCGCCCCGCCGTTCACCCACAATTGCAGCGATTCGTATTCCTTCGCGTCCATGATGCGGTCTTTGTACAAATATAACGCCTGGCCTTCATCCGGATCGAGCCGGATCGACCGGCTCCCCGTGCGGACGACCGCCGAATTGCCCAGATCGGCGTCTGCCCATCCGTAGTTGGCGAACGCTTCGGAGAGCGCATCGTCGTATACCGTCATATCGGCAGTCGCCTTGGCGTAAGCGGCTTGCGGCGGCAGCGGAACCGACGCAAACAGCATCCCGCACAAAGCGGCGGTCCAAGCGGAGCGCCGAAGCGTCTTGCTTTTGAATGGATTCACTTTCTTGTTCACCTTCCTGTAATCGATGGTTTTCCTGATGACCGAACAGCGGTTTTCCCGTTTACGGCTTCTTGCCGTATACGATCGCCCCCGTCACCTTTTTCCGGCCCTCCTGATCGAGCTGGATCATTACCGAAAACGTCTCCGCTCCCTTAGAGCCTGTATACATAAAATAGCCGTCGTCCTTCATTTCGTTCACTTGCCTGTACCCCGTCTTCTCCGCATAGTCGCGGTAAAGCCGAACGATCTCGTCGAAGGGCCGGCTCGTTTCGACCGCCACCGTAATGGTGCCCGTAGTCTCGGACTTGACCGAGGCGGTTACCGTCATTCCATCCGGCCTCGGGACGTCCGCCGGCAGCTCCTTCGGCCATTCCTTAACGCTGGAGAGCACGGTTTTGCCGCCGTCCGCGTTTTTCACGACCGACGTCCCCTCCGCTTCCGTTCCATTTGCCCCGCCTTCCCCGCCGCCGGCCGAGCAGCCAACGAGCGTTATAGCCAGCGCAAACGCCGCGATCCCGATGCCTGCTTTTGCTTTCCTATCTGCTCTCGTCGGAATCCCCTCATTTCCTTCCCGGTTTTTATCCAAGCTTCAGTTTTGCACACTTGTCGTTTCGCCGCTCTGTCCGCCGGCTCCCGTTGTCGGCACGTTCGCTTCCTGCACGCGTGTCCTTTCGAAAGCGAGCACGGCTCCGTACCAGACGTAGACCGCATACTGCAGCGGGAACACATACTTCGTCACCGGTCCGTACGGCAGCACGATAAGAACAACGGATACGAGCGTCGCGATCGCCGGACCTTTCGGAAGCACGCCAGCCTTCAGCATGGCGATTCCCATCAGGATCGTGCCGACCAGAACGAGCGGCATCAGCAGCATCATCAGGAATGTCCCCGGCCCCTCCGCCCCGATCCGCATGACGAGCTCGGACGCAATCTGCAACTGCTCCTCGGTTTCGACACCGGCGAACAGTACCGGGTAACTAAAAATTTGGATCGGCGCGTGCAGCAGATCGAGGACGACGAATAGAAAAAGGCACCCGAAGCTGAGCCAGCCCCACCATTTCAGCTGCGCCGCCTGCCGCAAATACAGCCCGACAAAACCCATCAGAAACATCGCAAACGACAGCAGCAACCCGATATGGGTCCATACGGCAGCATCTACGAAGTAGCCCATCTGGTTCAGATCGGCCGGCACATCCTCCAGATGGATGTATTGGATGACGATCGTTATCAGTCCTGAGAGCAGCAGCAGCCAACCGCTAAACCGGTAATACCCGCGAAGTGTTGCCATCGTCTTCTCCGCTCCTCTCAATTGGCGGCCGCCGAACGGTTTCTCGCTTTCCAATCGGCTCCAATCGTTCCGTGTTCTCGCCAGCAACCTATTGTCTTACCACACCACACTGATGCATTGACGAATTACCGCACGAAAGTGAAACTGGCTGCTTCACCGGCATCGCAGGGGATCGACCCCAGCGACGACGTCGGCGGATTATTTGAGTTCCCGGGACCAAGTCTCAGGAGCGGGCGGGCCGATTCGAGAACCCGCCGATTGCTTCTTGCCTCGTCACACCGTCACCGGTTGGCCCGATCCCACTCGTTGACCTCGCGGGTAATTTCTTCTCCGCCGTACGCATACCAGTCGCGCACGAACGCGATGAACGAGTCGGGTGGTTCGTTGCCGTAGACGATCTTCAGAAACGCTTTTTTCTCCAAGTCCTGCAAGGCCGGCCATTTGGCGCGCATCTTCGGTCCGGGGGCGCCCACGAATTCATTCTTCCGAGCGTAAGCCAACTGCAGGTCGCCGACGATGATGCCCTCCAGAAACAGCTTCGAACTGCTGGCAGCCAGCTTCTTCTCATACGGGGTATCGACCTTTCCCCGGTAGACTCGCTGCTCCAGGCTTTCGCGGATCACCCCGGGGGGCGTGCTGCCGAGAGCGACGAGAAACTGCCGGGAGATGGTGTCCGTTTTCCCCGGGAAATCGTAAACAATCTCGCCGTTAACCCGCTTGTAGTCGTAATTCTCGGCAAAGCCGTTAACGAAATCCGACGCCGGATCTTCAATCAGCGCGCCGTATACTTCATCGAAATAACGGAACACGGCGTCCATATGCTCGAAGCCTTTGCGGAACACGTAGCTGCCGTACGAAATTTCCGAGCCTCTCCGGCCGATTTTGCCGTCCGGTCCGGACGGAAACGGGATCGGCTTGAACTTGTTCATCCAATCCGGCACCTCCGACAGCGGCCAGCCCCCCATCCAACCCGGCGCGGAGATGATCCCGGCTTGCCCGTCCGCGAACAGGGAGGACGCGGTCAATTCGTCATGGGTTCCAAAGTTGGGGTGAAGATAGCCAAGCCGGTACCACTGGGCAAGCACGGTTAGCGCGTCCTGCATGGCCGGCTGAACGGAGCCGTAAGCGAGCGTGCCGTCCGGCATCCGGTTCCACTGATACGGCTGGTCGCCGTAGGCGCCGAACAGGAAGCTGGCGTCTCCGATCCAGCCGTTCAGCGAGTTTTTGCCACCCAGCGCGAGTCCGAACGTATCCTTCTTGCCGTTGCCGTCCGGGTCCCGGTTTGTAAAGGCGTCCAGCACGGCGGTCAACTCGTTCAGTGTTGCAGGCACGGCAAGTCCAAGCCGGTCGAGCCAGTCCTTCCGGATCCAAAGTATCGGATCGCCGACTTTTCCGTCGGAAATTTGCGGCAGCCCCCACAGCTTGCCGTTAGCCCGCACCGTTTTCCACACATCCGGATTCAGCGCGTACGCTTCCTTCAAACGCGGAGAAGCATACCGTTCGAACGACTCGCCGATATCCGCAAACCGGCCGGATGCAGCCAGTTCCTCCAACATTCGGGGCAAAACGCGGTTGTTGAGCAGCAGCACGTCCGGAAGCTCCTCATCCCCTGTCAGGGCAAGCCGAAGCTTCTTCTCCAGCGCCGCCTCGTCCGCCAGCACCCACATGTTGGAGGGATCGATGCCTAATCTGGCTTTCGACCAGCGGGTAATCGGGTTGTCGTCGATCGTGTCCGGCTCCTTCATCTTGTTGAGATCGCTGTCGCTTAGTACTCGGGCGGTCGTGATGACGATAGGCGGCTGTGGCGGTCCTCCCGCTTCCGAATCCGAACCCGACGACGGGGCGGCCGCTTGTTTCGTCATATACGCATAAGCGCCGAATACGAGAGCCAAGAGGAGCATACAGCTTAAAACGATCGTGCGATTGTACGCCATTCCAACCACCGGTTCCTTTTCCAGTCGTATTGATACCGTCCCTCTCCCTCGCGATGACGGTTTCCGGGTCCCCGCAACCGAATCGGACTCAGTTTCGAAGCCGCAAGCCGCTTTGTATGCTTCAAAATGTTCCCTTCTCTATTTAACGGGATACCGGGGGGGAACGGTATGTCGAATTTTCAATAAACATGACGGTATGTTAACGAAACGATTCCCGGAACATTTTCGGCGTCACGCCGGCATACTTTTTGAACTCGGCGATAAAATGCTGCGTGCTACGGTAACCGACCGCTTCGCCAATTTCGTAAATGCGCAGGCCCGGATGCCCCAGCAGCTCCTTCGCCTTGGTCATTCGCGCGTCCAGGATGAATTCGCTCACGTTTCTGCCCGCAATCTCCTTGTATACCTTCGACAAATAGACCGGATGCAAATAAACGTGCTCGGCGATGGCGGCCAGCGTCAGATCGCCTCCAATGTGCAGGCGCACATAGTCGTGGACCGAATCGATCAGGCGGCGCTGCACCTCGTGTTTGTCCGCCGGCTGCTGCTCCGCTCCAGCATCCGAAGGCCGGCTTCTGCCGTTCGTAAGCTCGCGCATGACGGATACGAATTCGTCGGGCCGTACCGGCTTCAGCAAATAACGAAACGCCTGCAGCTCGATCGCTTTCTGCGCGTACTGGAATTCGCCGTAACCGGACAAAAGGATGCAGTCGAGCTCCGGCCGCAGTTTCCTGGCCTGCCCGATCAGCTGCAAGCCGTCCATGCCGGGCATTCGAATATCCGTGACGAGAATATCGATGCGGTTGTTCCGGATCGTCTCCAGCGCTTCGTCACCGGAGCAGCCGGTAAAAACGCGGGAAACGCCGAGCTCCGCCCACGGGATGACCGTCGACAAATGCTCGACCAGATGTGGATGATCGTCTACAAGAAGAACCGATATCATGGCTTCACCTCCGCTTATAGGTACGACACATCGGGCCAACTGAGCGTAACCTTCACGCCGCCGGACTCGGACCGCGTCAGGAGCAAACCGGCATCTAAGCCGAATCTGTGCTCCAGGCGCTGATGGACGTTCCACAGCCCGCAGTCGTCCCCCGGCGGCTCCGTTTCCTTAAGGGAAAGGTTCAACCGCTCGAGCGCTTCGTCCGCGAGTCCCACACCGTCGTCTTCGACCGTAAAACAGACGGTACCATCCGCCGCTCTGCCTGTAATCGCGATCGAACCGCCGCCCTTCTTCGGCTCCAGACCGTGAATAATTGCATTTTCCACAATAGGCTGAAGCAGCAGCCGCGGAATGACAAGCGACTCCAGCTCGGGAGCCATGTCGATCGTGTAGCCGATTTTGCGCAGCTGCATGTTCATAATATCCATATAAGAGCGCACGAAGGCGACTTCCTCCTTTACCGTCGTATCCAGCCGTTCGTTGCGCGTAGAATAACGGTAGTAATCCGACAAGCTGTATGCCATCGAAACGACCGGCTCCAGCCGGTTCATCTGCGCCATACTGACGATGTAGGCGAAGCTGTTGTATAGAAAATGCGGATTGATCTGCGATTGCAGCTGCTTCATCACGGCTTCCTTCGCACGCAGCTGCTCCCGGTACACTTTCTCGATCAGATGCTGCTGCTGCTCCGCCATCCGGTTGAATTGCCGGAACAGGCCGGCAAAATCCCGGTTGGTGCCGGACGGCAGCCGGGCGGCCAGATCTCCCCGCTCCAGCCGGACGGTCCCTTCGCCGAGCTGGCGGATCGGACGCTGTACCTGCGAGTAGATCAGGTAGGCTGCGCCGGCGCCCATAAGTACGAGCAGGCAGGCCGTTACATAGAACAAATTCCGGCTGGATGTAACGGGCGCCAGTATCGTCTCCAGCGGCACGTAATCGACAAGTGTCCAGCCGATCTTCGGAGAGACGAGCCCGTATACCAGGTAACGGCGGCCGTCCAGCGAAACGGACCGGTATCCCCCCGCCGAGTCTGCGATTTGGCTTCCTTCCTGCTCAATGAGCCTGCGGATGGTAGGTTCGTCGGCGCTGCCGTTAAGCACAAGCTCCCCGGCGCCTTTGTACAGGAACGGATCGTTGTTGCCTTTCGTCTTGAAGCTGTCGAGCAGCCGTTCGATATTGTCCGCCATCAGATCAATCTCTACGACTACGTCGGCCTTGCGTATGTCGGAAGCGGCGGAAGCCGGCTCGATAAAGAAACGGGTGAACGCCCGCTTCTCCGCGCCGTCGACTCGAATCGTCCGATACGTCCAGCGTGTCGTCGCCTGTTCCAGCAGATAATCTATATTATAAGGAAGCAAGGAATACGACGATACGGCATGCCCCGAGCCGGGAAAATATACGTTGATCCGGTTCATCCAGGCCGTGGAGGTGCTGAACAGCGACAGCTTGCGCTGCAGCGCGTCCGACAGCATGGCGTAGTCGTACCCGTTGGCCGGAATGACGTTGCCCGCGAATTGGGCGAAGTCCGGTTCCTGCGAAATCAGATTCGAATATTGCGACACCTGTTCCATGGCGGCCTCGATCTGGTGCATAAAAATCGCAAGCCGCTGCCGGTTGGCGATCGTCAGCTGTTCCTCGACAAGCCGCGTGCTCTGCGCATTGGAGTAGGCGTACAGCGCAATCACCGGCGACATCAAAATGACGATCAGACAGATGACCTTCGTAATGAGCTTCATAATGCCCTCCGCTGCTGAAATCGGGATGCTTATTTCATTCTACGCGCATGGGGCCGTATCCTCTGATAAGGACATAGCCGTGCCCACCGCCAGATGCTTGCCACGAACATTTCTATTAAACTGGAATCCATGCGGGAAATGGTATGTCGGAATTTCAACATCCATGACGGAATATGAATCATTTACTTTCCGGCATTCGTGATGTTCGCTGGGCATAAGGCAAAAGACCGCCGAAACATTCGGCGGCCGGTCTTAAGGGGATGTATATGTAGGAGAGGGATAAACCTTTATTCGGAACTTTCTTTCAAGAAATCACTGATATAAGAATCAAAAAAATCCTGTATATCCGGCTCGTTTATGGAGTAGTATATTGATTTTTTGTTACTATTTTTTGAAACATATACGGTTTCTCCTGAATCTCTGTACCATATATTTATCATCCTCCCATCGCTTTTCATGTAAAATGCAATGCCCGCTATAAATTTCGTTTGAGGTTGATGATTCTCAATCGTTACTGTTTCACTCCGAATCTTATTGAAAGCCGCAATTATTTGCTTTGTTTCCTGTTCAGTAACACGCCTTTGCGGTCTTTCAATGCTCCCCACCCCATTCCCCTTATTCCGATACAGTTCGCCCCATACAATTACTTCCTTAATCTCATTTTCTTCAATACGCTGATGATGGAGAAATTCCTCTTCAGTACTATGCTGTTCCCAGATCAACCAAGCAAGTACCAGAACCAATATGGTACCTAATATGCTAAATCTGCCAGCCCTCACTACCCCTCCCCCAATCGCATCGAATGATAATTCAGATGACTTCTTTCCTTCTATACAAATGCACGTACAAAATAATTCCGGTTATAGCACATAATGCTGCACATAATCCTATGAAGCCGTAGCCCGCTTGAAGTCCGCGGAGCAGGCTTGTGGGCGATTCCTCGCCAACCAAGTATTTGACAAGCTCGATAACTCCCCCGATGAGATAGTTGCCGATCACACTACCCAATCCCATCAACGTTACAGTGAACGTAATAGCCGTATCGCTGCCCTTTGGATATCGCTTCGCGACAAACGCCATCACGGTCGGATAAATCATCGCAATGCCCGCACCGGAAACGGCAAACAAGAACGCAACCCCTTCGCCGCCTGCTAGGGCCACAAAGGTACACAATGCCGAAAATCCCGAGAAGATCACGAGAGAGACTACAAAGCCTATCCGATCGGTTAGCGGACCAAGCAGCAGCCGGGCCAGCGCGAAGCATAAAAAGAAGACGGACAGCATCCCGGAAGCATGAACGGTATCCCAGCCATAAGCCTTCTCCAGGAAATTAACGAGCCAGCCGCCGACGGCCAATTCGGATACAACACCAAACGTAAGCACCAGTACCATTAGCCATAATACGCGGTCTCTTAGCAAAGCTTTTAAAGGAATCCGATCTTCGTGGGAAATATCATCACCCGGGAATGTACTGAACAAAGCAATCACAATCGGGATGACGGACAATAGCAGCACCAGCAGATACATCCCGCGCCAATCCAGCGTGTGACCCGCAATCGTCACCTTCATCAGGCCAGTTGCCAGAAGCGGAGCTACCGTCGAGCTCAGGCCGTAGAAGCCATGCGTCATATTCATCATCGTTCCCGTGTTTTTCACGAAAATCCGGGCGCTTAGAATGGCCAAGCCAATTTCCAGCATCCCGTTGCCGATGTACATCAGGAAATAGGATGTCGAGAACATCGCAAAATGATGGGAGAAGAAAATCAAGACGCCGGATAGGGCCATAGAGGCGAACGCGGCAACGGTTACCCATTTGATCCCCCATATTTTGGTCAAATAAGCGGTAAAGGAACAGGCTATCAAATAGCCCAGGGAGTTTAAGGATAACAAAGTGCCGAGCTCGGATTCATTCAGCATAAAATCGAATTGAATGCGCGGTATGGCCGGTCCTTTAATATTTTCCGAGAATCCGAAGATGATGAATCCAATAAATATGGTTGCCAGCTGCATGGCGTAAATCTTGTTCAACTTGCCTTTGCTTTGTTCCACTCTTGGTGAGCTCCTTAGCTTGTTATTCTCTGAGTGACCTGCGGTGAGAGTCGTATCGTAACTGCCCGCCGGGGTCGATATCATCTTAAAGTTCACTAACGGTCAAGTCAACTACTGCTTTAACTTTCCCCTATTACCCGATGGATTGAGGGGTGAGCTGACCCGGATATACGAACGGAGTGCATGCCAAAAAACGCTCCAACCGCAGGCGGGCGGTGGAGCGTTTTTTGGCAAATAATGTACTTTTTTGAGCCTAATCTTTCTTGATGTTGATCACCGCTTGAAGGTCGGCGCGCTTTCTCTCGCTTCTTCACACACTGACTCTTGCGGTTTGGCGGCCTGCGAAACCGCATCCAGCCATGTCACGGCCATCAGCATATCGCCGTGTGTCGTCATATGTACGCCGTCTGTCGTCAGCGGTTTGCCGGTTTGGCGTGCCAACTGCGCTTGAAACGCCTCGTGCGTGCGAACGAGAATCGCATCGAATTCGTTTGCCAGTCGATTGACAATCGCGATGTACGGCCGCAGCAATTCGTTTCCGGTAGAACCGGTGATTTCCTTGATAACTGTCGGCTGCATCAGGATCAGTCTGCATCCGGTCTCTCGCACCGCTGTTTGCAGCAGTTCCCGGAAAACGGCTTCGAACTGGTCGGGATATACCTGCTCCCCGTGCGCAGCGTCAAGCTGCCGCCATACGTCGTTAATGCCGATCGAGACGGACAACCAATCCGGCTTGTGATCCAGTACATCCAACTGCCATCGCCGCTGCAGATCGGTCACCCGATTGCCGCTTGTCCCTTCGTTAATAATCGTCAACGTTTTGTCCGGGTGCGCCGTCCACATATAATCGTGCAGGACTCGCACATAACCGCCGCCCAATTGCAGCGGATCGGTTTTGCGTCCCTTGTCTGTTATGCTGTCTCCTATAAAAACGATCTTATCCCCTTGTCGAAACGGTAGTGCGTACATGAAACTTCCCCTCGCTTTTTGTTCAATATCGAGATACAAAACCTTCTATTAAAACACTTGCAAGACGCTCTTCCCATTCAATAGTACCGTGCCTCCATACGTTACACTGCGCTTATCGGTCGCTTCAACAAGATGATATTTCGTTCAACAATAAAGAACAATGTTCTTTTATTAGAACAAAAAAAGAAATCGCTGATGCGATTGGTCAGAATACGCTTACAGATGTAAAAGTATCAGAACCCAGAAGAGGTGTCAAGTCCCTATGGCGATGGTTGGCTTGCCCTGCACCACTTGAAACCTTATTTTTGAATGAATGGTTTCACCAGACTTTGAGGTGCAGATAGACAATACGCTTCAAAAAGCAATGGCTTTAACTCCTCCCCGCTGTCTGGCTGATTCGCCCATGTAGATACCCACCCATACTGCCCAAAGTAGGCCGTTTTCCAGTAAGTCGCCTGTCGAATAAGAATTTCTTGGTTTTCGAGGGTTGACTTGAAGCATAGAAAGTAACCGTTATTCTGATCGCCCGCAATTCTTACAAAAGACTTTTTCCTTACTTTGAACAAAATGGAATGGAAGCCATCCCGCACTATGGATACCTCTGGATAACCGCCTACGATTTCGTTCACCTTAGACTGAATCTCCTGCTCGCTCTTAACCGGCTGGACGCTTTCCCCGCTCATAAAGTCGATTCCTCCCACAACGATTTATCTGTAGGTTTCTTTAATAAAATCACTTACTGCAAGCGAAAATTGAACGGATTCTTCCCATGATGGATTATGACCCGATTGATTAAAAATAAGCACTTTCCCCTTTGTTGAAACACTTTGTTGATAGGCCTCTACGTGCGTTGAACAAGTAACTAAATCATATGCACCTTTTATTAGAAGGGTAGGGACAGTAATATCCGATAAAACAGGAAGAAGTGAGTCATACATCTTTCCCTCTTGCCTGAGCTTTTCCAGGTGCCTTATAGATTTTCCCTGCATCTTTTGAATCTCCTGAGGATAGGTAACGGGTGGAATATTGTGTGGGTTATGTATGTATAACTTACTTCGATCAGGAAGCTGCTGACCTAAGTCCAGAAATGCCTGAAGTCTTTCATCTGGTGAATAATTGCCTCTGCTATACTGCCTGCATTTTAATGAGAAGTCCTCGTTTCCTGAGCTCTTAAATTGTTCAGCCGCTCCCTGAAGTAGCGACTGCAGGGATAAATCAAAATCAAAGCTTGGACACTCAAAAACAATAGATATGACAGAATCGGGAAATGTTCTTTCGTAGAGTAGGGCTAATAGTCCGCCAAATGAATGTCCCCAAATCACCCATTTTTCAATTTGGAGTTGAATCCTTATTTCTTCGAGATCGTGAACCAGGTCTACTAATTTCAAATCTTCATCTTCGTGGAGGCTCTCGGAACGGAGTACCCCTCGCTGATCCAATGAAACCCAACGATAGTTTTGTTTAAACTGATCTTTATGGATACTTGAATGGATCAAACATCCTTCACCAGGTCCCCCGTGCAAAAATAATAGAGCCCGCGCCTCTTTATCTCCTTCATCCTCAACGTAAATGTTTGTTCCACGAATAATCACTCCATCACCTCACCTATTAATCCATAATTATACCAATAAATGGTTCCCGTTGCATTGAAAGTTTCTCCTTGATTCCTCCGTTCATCGCCTGTTAAACTCCAAGGGCCGCCTATCTTCCGGCAGCCCTGAACGTCACGTACTTATCCTACTGTTGCAGACCATGCTCGCCTACATCTCAAACGAATTGCCTCGGTGCAAACCGCTCCATCATAGAAGCGATTTCTACGCGGATTCGCTCCAGCTCGGCATCGTTATCCGCCCCGCGAGTGGCACGTACGATCCAATCCCCAACTTGCCGCATTTCCACTTCTTTCATTCCCAGCGTCGTTACAGCCGGCGTGCCAAGCCGCATGCCGGATGGGTACCAGGGCTTTTTGTCGCCAGGCACGGCGTTTTTGTTAGCAATGAGGCCGGCCCGTTCCCAGCGAATAGAAAGCCAATGCCCATCCTTGGCAGCCAGCCCGTTATCCGAATGAACGATATCGAGAAGCAGCAGGTGATTCTCCGTTCGTCCGCCCATCAGACTGAAGCCCTCTGCCTGCAAAACCTCCGCCAACGTCTTCGCATTGCGGACAATCTGCCCGGCGTACATCTTGTAATCCTCACTCATCGCTTCACGGAAGGCGATTGCCATGGCAGCGACCGTATTCATGTGCGGTCCTCCTTGAAGTCCCGGAAATACCGCTTGGTCAATCGCCGGACCTAGCTCTTTTTTGCACAGGATGAGTCCGGCTCTCGGTCCGCGCAGCATTTTGTGCGTGGTCGTGGTGACTAGATCGGCATGCGGGAACGGATGGGGGTGATGCCCGGTCACGCACAGCCCGCAAATGTGAGCGATGTCGGCGACAAGCAGCGCCCCGGCCTCTCTGGCGATTTCCCCCAAGCGCTGAAAATCGATCTGCAGCGGATAAGCCGTCGCCCCGCAGATGATCAGCTTGGGCGAATGGAGGCGGGCCAGCTCGCGGATTTCGTCGTAGTCCAGCTCGTAGTCGGCGTTCAGCCGGTAGGAAACGGCTCGATAGGAGGCGCCCGTTATGTTGACGCGATGCCCGTGGGTCAAATGTCCACCGTAGTCGAGCGAAAGCCCGAGAAACGTATCCCCCGGCTTCAAAAATGCATGCAGCACCGCAAGATTGGCTGGCGAGCCGCTCAAGGGCTGTACATTGGCATGATACGCTTGCGGATTCGGCGTAAACAGCTTCAGCGCCCTTTCGATGGCCAAACGCTCTATGTCGTTCGTGTTCGCCTGCCCGCGGTAGTACCGCCCGTTTTTCTGCATGCTCCGTTCGCCGTTTTCCCAAAAATACGGATAACCTTCGGCATACTTGTTCGTAAACGAAGAGGCCAGCGCCAGCCGGACCGCCATGGAGGTATAGTTCTCCGACGGGATGAGCGATAGCGTGCTTTTTTGACGAATACTTTCCGCATCCAAAACTGCCGCTACCTCGGGGTCGTGCTGGTTTAAATACGACTGAATCGTTTCCACTTTCGATCAACTCTCCTTTATGAGGCTTGAATGGGGAAAACAAAAAAGAGCGCTTAATCCGAAGATTAACCACTCTCGCCCAGGCGTACGGCACATACCCCGCGCGCTTCCTCATGGTTCCCCATGCTCCGCCAGTCACACGCAGTACCTTTTAATTAGTCTTATTATAGCAAATATTCCGACAATTAACAATCGTTCTTGCGAAGGTCAATCACATAAAGCTTAGAGCGGCGGCGGAGTCGTGCGTAACCAGTGAACAATCGAATCCACTAAATGAAGCGAAAAAGGATGATCCGACGGTTGCTTGAATTTCGGCACCACGTCGCTAATGTTTTTGACATTTTGCTCGATACTTATCGCATCGAACTTATAGACATAACCATGGAACCAATGGTTGATCTGCGAATAATAAGCCTCTCTCGGTTTATTTATTCTTAATAAATGATCGAATTCCATCCGCTCTCTAGTCGGGTCATTCGTCTTTCTGCTTCGCAATTCTTGTTCGGTGGCGTTTAGAAGTATGTACCCATCTGCGAATCCAATAGATCGCTGCTCTAGTTTTTCCCTATAAAACAACGCAAGCTCATCTAACGCTAAACAATTCTCATAATGAAAGGACCAATTGAACCACAGCGGTTTGAACGGATCGCTATCCAAAACGACTAGTTCATGGAGTTGCAACTTCTCCTGAGCCAGTTCCCAACGCTGAACTTCTATGTTGAGATAATGGATCGCTCGCTCGTAAGCATTTAGATTTGGAGTCGGTTTTCTTATCACTTCTGGTATTGTAAAAACATCAAAATGCTTGGATAGTTGCTTGCAGGTTGACGTCTTGCCAACAGCACTTGGCCCTTCTATACTTATCAGCGGCATAACAACTATTCGTATAAGGCAAGGAACGGCTCCAACACAGTGAGCGCTTCTCGTTGTTGCGGACTGTTCACTCCGTAGAAAAAGCCATGCTCCGCCTCCGGAAAAAGTGTCACTTCAGAGCGTTTGCCATACCCTTTCAGCTTGTCGCTCATCTCATAAATGAACGAGTGAGGGAAAAACTGCTCCTTGCCTACGATCAGAAACAAAAAATCGGTTGCATTGGCGTCGACCCGAGCGATCGGAGACAATTGCCGGAACAACGAGGGGTTTTGACCGTAAACCTCACCGGCCGCAACTTCAATATCTTTCTTGATCCCTTCATGCATAGGCTCCCATTGCTCCAACGTGCCAGGCCCGTTAATGGACACACACGCGGACGGCTTCAGCCAGTCTTGATGCGTTGCTCCTGTCCATTCGCTTGGGGAAGTGAGCGCCAGCAGGGAGGCCAGGTGTGCGCCGGCCGAGCTTCCAAGTACGACGACACGGTCGATACTCAGCCCGCTTTCGCGTATGTAAGCCAGAAAGGTCTCATATCCGGCAACAAGGTCGCGCATTTGGTCAGCCATCTTGGCGCCTGGCGCAAGGCGGTAGCCTGCTGAAGCGCAAACATAACCTTTGCGGGAAAAATGCTGAAGATGCGAATGAAAAGAATCTCTTGCCCCGGTATGCCACCCGCCGCCATGAATATAGAAGAGGGCCGTGCGCCGACCGGCCGCTTCCGGCAGCGCGATATCCACTGCACGTTTTAATACAAGGTCGGTATCGTAATAACGTGTGACGAGCTCCATCTGGTGATCCTCCTGTTCCTGTGTACGCAACCGTTATACATTACGACGGTCTTAAGTCATTTCTACCACATCAGGTTGCTGCCAAGCAATGTAAAATTCCCAGCTTGCCCTTCTTCGCAAAGAGCAAAAAACTGTTGCTGGATGGCAACAGTTTATCGGTATTGCGCTGGTTATCCCGGCTTGATAGTATGTTAGACTGTATCCGCTGATTATCGCGCGGTATTGTCCGTTAGCCAGCGGTCCAAAAACGCAAACGCCATGCCGCGAATTTCCGTCGGGAAATCATGCCCTCCTGTCGTCATGACCGCCTGAAACCGATCCTCCGACTCTAGAAAACGATACAGCTCGTGCAGCTCCACCATACATGCGCCGATCGCTTGCCAGTGGGGAAAAATCTTATCGCCTTGGGCAAAGTAGTGGAACGAAGGAACAGGAGCAGTCAGAGCCGCGATTTCATGAAAATCGAACGGAACCTCGTACCGGCTCAAATAGGCTGTAATTTTCGGTAAATGCGTATACCAGTTGCGAACGCCCCAATGGGTCGGCCGAGGATCGCCATAAAAGGGACTGAACCCGCAAATATTAACAGAAGCCCGAATCCGCTCGTCAAGCCCAGCCAGGAAATAAGAGTTATACCCGCCAAAAGACAGGCCGATCACTCCGATGCGTTCGGCATTCACGCGATCCAGCGAACAGAGCAGATCCACTCCCTGCATATGATCCACTATGTTTTTACCAACGGTAGTCCAATCCGGATGCTGTTCGTAGAACGGCTTGCTGTGGAAACTCGCAAACCCTTTATATATCCGTTCCCCGGCAGTGAGCGCATCCGGTACGAGCACAATATAACCTCTCGAGACGAGTTGCATTCCGTAACGCCTGTTTTCCCCCCCATTTAATGTGGCGTAATGTTCTTTACCTAATTCCTGCGTACCATGAAGGGCAAGTATTCCCGGGCGTCTTCCGTCCTGATCCTTACCGTTCACAGAATCATCCGGTATCAATAAGTAGGCGGTAACCGTATCTCCGTATACCGTATCGTACCTGATATGAATCCGAGTATGATCGCACTCCTTCGTTTCGCTCAGAACTTTGTAGGAAACCGGGACGCGTTCGGGTATCCCGCCGATGAACTCCAGCCATTGCTGTTTAATCCTGCTTCGTTTGGTTAGCCAATCCTTGGCGTCCTCTACCCCGTCAAGCAGCTTCGGAAGGTCCTTTTGATTCAATTCGTATAGATTGTAGCTCAACTGCCACTCCTCCTTTGTCTATTTCGTTTTACTCTTGGCCTTCTCGACTTCCTGCCTTAAAAGGTCGTCCGCCTTTCTGAGCACCGTGTTCACATCATCCTTGCCCAACGCCGCGTCTATGAACGCATTTTCGAGCAATTTGTCCGCCGTGCGCGTATCGACGACCGTCATTCCTTTCTGCCGCGACGGACGGGGCGCTGCCAATTCGTAATAGCCGACCGCCTTCATGTTCTTGCTCTTGAGAATGGCGCTATCCTGTCCGAGAACATTCGTCATCTCCTTGTTTGCGACCGTTGGCAAAAACCCGTTCCGCGCATCTTTCATCTGCACTTCATCGCTAAGCATCTCCATGATCACTTGGAACGCTTCTTCCTTATGCTTGCCCTGTTTCGTAATCAGCAAATAACCCGGCTGAAAAATACCGATTTTTTTGGGCGCCCCGTTCATCACTGGAATCGACACCATATCCCAATTTTTCAGCATACTCAAATCGAGATAGGGCGAGTAAATATCCGCGTGCATCGCAACCGTTCCTTTTTTGAATATATTTTGCTCTTCGGTAATATTGGCAGCGATCGGATTGTTCGGAATTTGATAAAAGCGGATGTAGTTGTCGAACATCTTTTTCCAAGTATCGATACCCGACAACTGATCCTTCGCCGGGTCAAGCGTAGAGAGCGAATATTCGTTATAGGCAATAAAGGTGGAGAGAAAAGCCGAAAACCCGCGGTAATTCACCCCATCTTCCACCCGTGACATTTTGCGGGCTGCCTCGTACACCTCGTCCCAGGTCATACCGTCCTTCAAATACGGCTGACCGAATTTGTCGAACAAGTCTTTATTGTAGTAGAGCACCCGCGAAAAGAACGGTGACACCGGAAGGCCGTACAGCTCCCCATTTTGCGCGGTCATACTGACAAAGCTGTCAATAAAAAGCGGGTTGAAGCGGTCCAGATCATACTTATACTTCTTCACCAGCTCGCGAAGATCGTACGACAAGCCTAGATTCAGATAGTTATCGTGTACGGTGCTGGCAATGTTGCGGATAATATCCGGAATTTCGCCGCGAGCGACATAATCCTGAATCGTATTGCCGGCACCGCTTGTCGGCAGCCACTGGATCGTGACATGCGGGAGCTTTTTCGCCAGCGCATCTTTGAATCGTGTGTTGAATTCCGCTTCTGCAACACCGGCAGAGTGGATCGTAATCGTTACCGGTTGCGGCGGTTTCTCTGCCACAGGCTGACCTATCCCTTCCGGCGCCGATGTTCCATCCTTCGTAGTGCAACCGACCAGCAAAGAGAGACAAGTCATACCGATAACCGCGCTTGCTCGTATTTGTCTGCGCATCGTTATACCAACTTTCCAACCTATGATTTTTGTTGCAATCCCTCTTCTGTAATCCCTTACACTTTTCTGCAAGTTACGTTTCTCCTACACGCCTTTGCTCACCTCCATGTTCAAATACGCAACTTCAGTTTACCATCACGAAACAACTAGTATGTATCTAAAACTTTTTTAGTTGAATGGATCATATTAAATGGATTAAATTTTGTCAATACCCACTTCATAATTGCAAAAAAACACTCAATTAAACGAAAAACGGCCATTTGTTCGCCAAAACTAATTCGTATCTAATCCGTAAACTGCAACAAATTAAAAATGAATAGTTGCAGTTTACCTGTTTGACAAACAAATCGCCGTTCGAATATACTCAATATCAATAGCCATAAATGAGGAAGATGCAGAGATGATACGACAAACCAATCGCAAATTATTTCGCCCTCGTCTCAACGAGATGGTTACTACCCTACGCAATCAGATTGTGTCCGGATTATTGGAACCTGGGCAATTTTTGTCTTCGGAAAAATCACTGTCCGAACAGTACGGGCTCAGTTTGCAATCCGTCCGCAAAGGGCTTGACATCCTTGTGCAGGAACAATTGATTGTCAAAATCCCCAAGGTCGGCAGTCAAGTCATCGATCCGGCTGGGAACGGAACCGTTACCATTCGTTTTGGCTACTCCTCCTCAATCCCTAGCGACATCGATATATTCGCCCTCATCAATTTGTTCCAGCAGCATTATCCGAATATACGCGTCCAAGCCATTCCGATCGGAAGCCGCTCTTACGATCAGCTGCGTTCGTATTTGGAGAACGGCATGCTGGACGTGATGACGCTGAACTTCATCAATTACCAGCGAGCAGTAGAGATCCGTGCGCTCGAAGACCTCGAGCCGCTCCAACGCCGCGAAGAGCTGTATCCGTTTCTGTCCGATGCCTTTACGACCGACGGGATTCTGCGTGTGCAGCCGCTCGTCTTCTCTCCCCAGGTCATCTGCTACAATCGATCCCACTTTAAAGAGATGGGACTGCAGGAACCTAACAGCAGCTGGACATGGGATAAATTGATACATACGGCAGCGAAACTCGAAATTCCTAATGAACGCGCTGGTTTTCGCTGTTACTTTTCCACAGCCAGTCGCGCTAGTTTGTTGCTTGCTCAGTGCGGGGGTGTGTTTAAACGGTACCCATCGGGCGGCCTGCAGCTCGATTCTACACCGATGCTGGACGCCATTCGATACGGCAGGCAGTTGTACGAGAATGCCCCTTCGCTGCCGAACAGCTTGATGACGTGGGATACGCAAAAATTCCATTTGTTTCGCCAAGGGAAGCTGTCCATCATGAGCTTGAGTTACTTCCTGCTCAACGCGTTGAAAGATAGCGATATCGATTACGATATTGCTCCTGTTCCTCATTTCGGCAGCCCGTTAACGATGCTGATTGTGATTGGGCTGGCGGTAAACAAACATAGCAAAAACAAAGAAGCCGTCAAAATGTTCGTCGACTTCATGACTTCGTCCATAGCTCAGGAGGAGATTCGGCAGCACACCTGCAGCTTGCCGGCACGCATTACGGCGGCGGAATGGTCAGGGGTCGAGAACACAGCAATCAATCGTCCTTCGCGTTTCTCGCTATTCCGCGAAACGATTCCAACGTTCCGCTTGTTTACAGATCTGAATATCAAGGCAAGTGAGCATCAGATGTTGTTTGACGAGCTGCTTCTTTATTGGTCCGGGTTCGGGGATGAGCAGACGCTCATTGAACGCATTGAGACGTTATCCGCTCCACGTCCTGAAGAGATTGTGATTACGTAACACCTTTCTACTCCCATACCGAAGAAGACGCTCATCGCTTAAGGCGATGGCGTCTTCTTCGGTACTGCCGCTATGCAGAGATTGGGTTGAATACGAGTCTTTAAAGGGGATGAACGTTTATAGATAAATGGATCTTCGGCCTCACCTTTGTCTCCGCGCTTGGCTCGGGGTTGATCGCGGGCATTTTTTTCGCATTTTCGACCTTCGTGATGGCCGCGCTCACTCGTCTTCCGGCGATGCAAGGGATCGCCGCGATGCAGTCCATCAACGCGACCATCTTGCGGACACTTTTCAGCTTTGTTTTCATGGGAACGGCAGTTGCTTCCATCGTGCTAGGTGTCGTATCGTTGTTACGGCTAAGTACGCCTGGCGTCTGGTACCTGCTGATCGGCAGCTTGCTTTATCTGGTCGGCACCTTTCTCGCCACGATCCTCTTTAACGTGCCGCTTAACGACGCTCTTGCCGCCGTCGCTCCCGAGAGTCCAGAAGGCGCGGAAGTCTGGCAGCGCTATCTGTCCAGTTGGGTAGCCTGGAACCATGTGCGAACGATCGCGTCCCTGGCTTCTCTGGCTGCGTTCATCGTCGCTTTGCGCCACTTCTAGTTCTTGCATCAGCACTCTTTCCCGGCATGACCCAATGCCGGGATGAGCGACGGCTTGGGTCACGCAATACTTTTTGGGCGGTAAAGCCGCAATCAAAAACGACTACTCATTCGGAATTAATTCGTACAAAGCACGAACATCGCAACCGATGGAATCGGCGATCGATATGGCGATTTTGAGAGGCATCACTCTTTTGTTTTCAATAAAATCGTAAATTCGTTCCGGTTTAAAGAGCAACTCTTTAGCCAGCAATTCCACCGACTTTCCGGATTCCATCAATCGTTCATTCAGCAAGCAACGTCCAAGTTCATATTTCAAGAAGTGATGACCCCCCCGTGTATTTACCTTAAGCGTCGTTCAATGCCGCCTTCATTAATTCTGTCGAAGTGGTAGTATAACCGATGTCGGTTTCATAAATCCTTAAAAATACAAACCTCATCCAACCGCCTTCAGGATTTTCAGTATCAATCGTGTCTGGAAATTCACTTGAATTCGTACAATCTCTCAACATCACAACACGATAATTATTATGACGAGCGCCAATGCAAGTATGGAATAAACATGATTTTATATGAAATCCTGCAGCAACTATCGTATCTATATTCCATGTTTTTAGATAATAATCGAGCACTGTACCGTTGAATCCATCTTTATGTGATTTTGGAATAACAGCTTCGGATTCTAACGGCTGAATGGATGGATTGAATACAGGGATTATCGGTTTCCAGCTATTTTCCAAATAATAATGACCTCAGTACGATTCTGATCTCGCGAGTGCCGCTTGTCCGCAGGATTCCACCTTGAGAGATACAGAAGATTGAAGATCGGTGTCGGACCAAGGCCGAATGACCCGCAGCGTGAATACAGTGCTATGTGAGTCTCTTGCCTTTCTTGGAATACCTGAATCTGTAGTTTCTTCTTATGTTTCTAACATTCAAAATGATATTGCAAAAAGTAATAATCACCGTTCCCCAATAAACTACGTAATCATATCTGTAATCTCCAAATAACCAAACTCCAAGTAGCATTATCATCATTGAAAAAATAATGTAGATTACAGCTAAAAGTTGTAGATAAACTAATTCATTCCATGAGTTTTTATTCTGAATTTGAATAAAAAGATAATTAAGAATTAGTGATACTATCGACAACCCTACTATCAAGTACAAATAATATTCCGGGTCATACCCTGCAATGTACTGTCCCATATAATCCACTAAAGTTACGAAGGATACCAATTCAAAAAAGATTAAGGCGAATAAGATCAGAAAAATCATTAATCTGAGGAATTCCATTTTTAGATTTTTCATGTTCTTATCCCCCTGCTCCAGCAAATTTCACGTATCGTCTTCACTAACTTTCACAATTTCAACCCATACCAACTATTTTAAATGATCCGGATTCAGAACTTGTAACTCAGTAGGTACGAAAATCCCATCTTTGCGAATGAGCGTATCATCAAACCATATTTCCCCTCCGCCATATTCTACCCGTTGGATTGCGACTAGATCCCAATGAAGCTGGGACCAGTTATCGTTCCCAGGGGACTTCATCGGAACACATCCCGGAGTAAAGTGAAAGCTCCCCCAAATCTTTTCATCAAATAACGTATCTTTCATCGGTTTTTCAATATAAGGATGGAGTCCGATACCAAATTCCCCGATGTATCTTGAGCCCTCATCGGTATTTAATAGTTGATTAATCCTGTTGACATCGTTTGCTGTTGCATCCGTTATCTTTCCATCTTGAAACTCAAGTCGAACGTTTTCGTACAAAAAACCGTCTTTCATTGAAGGGGTATTGTATGAAATGTACCCATTAACCGAATGTTTGACAGGCATCGTGTAAACCTCTCCATCGGGCAGATTCATAATTCCCGCATCTTTAACGATCGGCATATTTTTGATGGAGAACTGCAATTCTGTTCCGGGCCCTATTATTTTTACCCGGTCTGTTCGATTCATCAGTTCCACCAAGCTGTCCATAGCTTTGTCCAATTTCGAATAATCGAAATTACAGGTGTTAAAATAAAGCTCTTCCATCTCTTCGGTCGACATGTTAGCTTGCTGGGCCATCGCATGGTTAGGGTAACGAAGAATACACCATTTCGTGTTATCATATCGTTCGGCATTGATTACACGTGCATAATGCTTTTTATACAAACTCATTTTGTCGTAATTTATTCCGCTCAATTGATTGGCATTTTCTCCGGCACGAATGAGAATATAAGCATCCATATCTTTTACTCTAGAAAGATCGTACGCCGCCATTGCTGCTATTTGTTCTTCATTACATCCTTTTATTATTTCCCGCAGCAGCTCATGATTGTGTATGACTAGATATGGATTACCGCCAACTTTATAGGCTTGTTTAATCAATTCTTTTGCTAGCGGCGTCTCTAAACCGTCCAGTTCAATTAGTAAGTTTTCTCCGGGCTGGAGTTTTACAGAATAATGAATGAGATTACTGGCTAGCTGTTCCATCCTAGGATCTCTCATAATAATAGTAAGCCCCTTTTTTATTAGTCAGCAGCATTTGTTTTCCAGCCTCTGTCATTCCGCTAATTCTTGATTTTGTACTTAATGTAAATTCCCGTACTAAAAGAAGCGAATAAAGCTCATTCTATCTCCACTCCCCAATTCAAAATCTTGACTTTAGAATAAACCAATTATTTACTTTTGAGGTGGGAAAGTAAGGTTATAGTTAAAATATTCTCCCGATCTCTGAGCTATAGAGCAAGAGTCCTCTGGTCACCGTTCAGCATATCGGGTCCATCGGCGAAAACAAATGGCGGCCTTGTGGCCGCCAAGAGTTATTATTAACTTTGTTTCATTTCATATATTTGCTTTAATATTCTCCTTTTATGACGAAGAACGAACCTCGAATGGTCCCGGCCAGTTTGGACTTCTGTCTTGCAAATTTGAACTTCTTCTCTTCTAGCTCCTTAGGTACTTCCATCCCCTCAGAAAGCTTGAAGCCTACGGCCCGCTTCTTAGGATCATCCACTGTATAAAGGACGTTGACCGCTAGACCGTCCTCATAAAAGACGAAGGCCCATCTGATATTATCTACTTGAAAATGCGATGTTTCCAGCGGTTGAGCCGCAAATTCAATACCACGTTCTTCTTTCAAAATGCGTTTCACATAATCAAGCGTCTCCTGGCTCTCGCCGGCTGGTACGGTCGTAAATTCGTGCTTGTATTTGTTCATGAAGTAACGGGCTTCATTCGCACGCATACCAGCTAACGCTTTTGCTACCGGCGAAGATTCCAGACCAACCGTAGACACATTTTTAAAATCAACGATAGTGGACATTCCTCATTCCTCCTTCTAATTTCGTTTACCTCTCCACAACCGGAATCCACATTTCCCCATATACGAGGCTATCCCGCTGCCCCATCTCAACGGTTGCATTGGGCCCGCCCACATAGGCGTAATTATCGGCTGCTGGCAAGACTTGACCGAAGGCAATGCCAGTAAGCATGCTACTCAACTCATCAGCCGACTTCCCCTCTCCTTTAACAACGAGATACTGTCCCTTAGGAAATTGAATCACTCTATGTTCTTCCGGTACTGATGCATCTGTCATCACGCCAGCGTAATACATCATCTTGTGATTGACCGCTTCGTTTACGGCAAACATATAATCGTTCGCAGCAATCGCCCTTAACGCGTCAAGCCTTCCATCCTGCTCCACTGACCGCCAAAAGTTTTCCTTCTCCTTATTCATGCCGACATAATCCGTGTAATCGCTCTTCAGCTCCGTTCCAATACCCAGAACGATAAAGCTGTCTTTCTCTTCAAAGGCATAGGTTGCCATGATTCCAGCTCCTTTATTGAATGAATCCATTGATTTGTTTATTCACTTGATAGGTTTATCATAAGCCTTAATAATGTCAAAATATGAAACTGTTTATCGAATTCAGGAGTGGACTGGCGTTGATTCCACTTTCATTAGAGTCTGCGACTTTTCGGGCGCAGCGCCCAGGAGGCGATGCCAAGAGCGGCATAGAAAAGCGGAAGAATAACATGGAATCCCCCATCCCCATAATCATGAGCGAACACATGAGATAAGGCAGCACCTGTCATTAGAAAAAAGATACCGCTATAAGCCCATTCCTTAAGCCGCGGGAAACCTGGTATTACGATCGTAATGACTCCAAGCAATTTCCAAGTCCCGAGAATGTTCGTGATATATAAAGGGAATCCAATATCGGTGACTAAATCGACATTGCCGCCATATCGCATCAATTGCCCGATCCCGCTTAATGCAATAGAGAATGCGAGAACGATCGTGACGATCCAATAAGCGACCGTCCTTCCGATAGGACGGGATTCAACCTTCGCGATCTTTTCATTACCGGTAAACGTACTCATTCCAATTCCTCCTTTGATCTCGTTTATTTGAATGGATCAAGTCTTTTGTTCTTCCACTTGATGAGTTTATAATAACAATAAATCATGTCAAAATATGATACTATTTAGAGGGCCCCATGAAAAAAGTAGAACGGATTAACATCATCATGCGGTACATCAACAACCGCGCCCATTTTACCATTTCGGAAATCATGCACGAGTTTAACATCTCCCGTTCGACGGCGATTCGAGACATCAGGGAAATTGAAGCGATGGGAATGCCTCTAGTCGCCGAAGTAGGAAGGGATGGGGGCTATTTTGTGATGAACAACTCCGTCCTGCCCACTGTCCGCTTTACCGATAATGAGATTAAAGCTCTTTTTATCGCCTTCATGGCCACAAGAAATCTGGAGCTCCCTTATCTCAAAAGCCGCCACTCTTTAGCAGAAAAATTGCTTGGCCTCATCTCTCAAAACCAACAAGATGATCTTGTCCTGTTAAATCAAATCTTACTCTTCGAAGGCACCAACCCCCACAATCCAGACCTGCTTGATCTATCAGATTTGCCCCATCCTATGCTAGAGCAACTCATTCAGATCCTTCTTGAAGACTGCTACTTAGTGGTATTCGTCGAAGAAGGGGGAGAACTAAAGTCTCATCCCATCTATCTCATGCGCCTATATCGTGAAAAAAGCTCTTGGCAAATTGAAGGCTTCGATCTAGTGGAGGGGAAAAGGCGGATTATTCCTGTCGACAATCTCACCGATGTCAAACCATACCCCGAGAAAAAAAGAATAAGCAAGAAGAAAATTGTAGAGCAACTAAGAAAGCAGGAAGATGCCATCAACTTAGTCCTCGAACTCGGTCCAAAGGCGATCGCCCAGTTCAAAAAGTACCATCCTTTAAAAATTACAATTTCGTATACGAATCCTTATCAGACTACCGCTATTTTAAAGACGTTCATCCATGTTCATCACCCGGATGAATTGACCGAAATAACAAATTGGCTGCTTTTCTTAGGTGGAGATATCAAGGTCAAGGAAATACCGAAAGAAGTTGTAGAAAGGTTACAGGAGAGAGTGGAGGTGTTGGGGAACAAATAATGGACCATAACTATGGCCTGTAGAGCTCATTGAAGATAAAGCGACCGCATAGTAATCAATTTTTGAAAGATGCCATTTTCGCACTCCACGAGGTTAGGGACGATTATTTCGCCGTCACTTATGGAAGGGTTCAGCATATCATCTATAGGGCGAAATCTGGAGCTAGCATAATCGGCGGCCTGGACATATGTGATTCAACTATCGTTCTTCGTTAGTTGAATAAATTAGCTTTTGTCGTCTATCATAATTATATAAAAAAAGCCCCCCATTTCTCATATCATGGTACATATACAAAGGAAACGAGAGTGAAGATGTGCATATTAGAGTGGCAAATGAATATGACTCACCAGCTTTAAGAAAGATATATTTGGAATCCCGCCGTAAAAGTTTTCATTGGGCGGATATAGAAGCAATGACTTTAGATGATTTTGATAAGCATACAGAAGGAGAGTATATCTTTTTAGTAGAGGAGAATAAGCAAATCCTCGGATTTGCTTCTCTGTACTTGCCGGATAACTTTATCCATAATGTATTCGTCCACCCCGATTTCTTCGGTAAGGGTGTTGGTGGTCTGTTGCTCTATGCCTCTATAGAAAAAATGAAAAAACCGATTAGATTAAAGTGTGTATCAGAAAATCATGCGGCGATGAAATTTTATGAGAGTAAGGGCTGGAAGAAAATCGTTGAAGAAGGTAACCCGCACGAAAAATATTGGGTTATGGAATACAATTGACCTCTCCGCGCATCGCAATTCGAATCAGCGCTCATGTGCATATGACGTCCCAAGCATGAGCTAGTATGTAAACGGTATTTCCCCCTTCTCAATCATATTCGTTGCTCCGATTATCATTTATTAAGATGACTAGGAATAGGACTACCCCTGATTGAAAAAAGAAAGGAATTCGAACGCTCAAGATGGACAATGTTGTTGTCACGGCAACAACTCCATTCCGAGCGCGAATTCTATTTCTGTAACGATGGAGCTAAGATGGTTCGAACCTCAGAATGACGGTTCCTTCCGCCTACGTTTTTAGCAGCGGACTAAGATCAGGGCGTGAACAGTTTCCAATGCCCTTCGGAGACAACTTCGACCGCTCCGTCGATCACTTTGATGGCGGTCTGATCATCAATCGCATACGCCGGCCCCTGCAGCCCGGCGGCCCATTTCTCTGCAGCAGCCATGGTGTTTCCCGGCAACATCTCGTGATCCAGATGCGGAAACATTGCAAAATCAACCAGTCTCAGCGTTTCATCGCCACCGTCGGGTGGAGTCCAGCCAACGAAATATTCCCCGATATTAGGTGCCATCACCATGCTCCCGGCGCTTAGTCCCACATAGACCGCGTTCAGCGACGGCAAGAGCTCTGCCAGTCCGGACTGCCGCATCCAGTAACACAGATACAAGGGGTCACCGCCATTCACTAGCAGAACGTCAGTCTCCTTGACCATAGGAACCCACAGCTCTTCATCGATGCTGGGCAGCGCGGTGAGCTCCAGCACCCCCAGGGACTTCCAGCCCAGTTCACACATCGGTGTGGTGGCTTGCCCGCTGAAGAACCGCCATGCGTGGCTTGCACCGCCGGGTATGGCGTATACCGCAGTAGGAATGCAGAGGGCGCTAGACTCGGCAATCGGTTTGTCCAGCATATCAACCAGCGCTTCGTGTATGCTTTTGTTTTTGATGCCTGCAGATGTAAGCAGTAATTTCATAATTCCACTCCTTAGCGTTATGTGTATCTGTCGTTTGATCCTTACTCTCCTTCTTTGAGATCTGTGTTCTAACTAATGACTAAATACTAGCACACATTCTGAGTTCCGATTTATTTTTGATTGCTGTCTTTATATCAGTTAGTAGTATCTTCTCGAAACAAAAGTCTTGTGCAGTGTGTCGACCAGAATCTTTTTGTTGCGTTTAAGAATGCGAAACCCTCTTCAATTAGCCGCAATGCCTTTTCCGGTGATTGTTCTTGCGGGTAGTAAGACTGCACCGAACTAAGGAAGTTTGCCGCCATGCCCCCTACTTCTACTTCATTAGAGAGCAGAGAGACCGCCTCTTGTTTTTTCAAATTCCATATACGAATTCCATCTTGATGAATTACAGTAAGTAACTGAAAAACAACAGGCCAGACTACCGTGCACATTAATCTGGCGCAACGTTCAATTCGATCTTCCCCATGGTCCAATAATTGATGCGGATGAAAGGCAGCTTCTGGCTGTAGTCGGTTCAGTGAGGCTACAGCATCCTGAAAAATTTGATCATTGGTCGCTTCAGGCTCCAGTAATTGCCCGGCCAATAGCTGATAACTGCCGGGAATAGGCGGCAAATATTTATTTGTTTTTGGAGATATAACACTGAATTGAATATAACGGAACGGATGAACGTTTATTTCGCTTAAAGCTTGATGGAGATTGATGCAGGTTTCAATAGGCAAAGCACCTGATTCGTTAAGGCCTGTCTCATCCACATAAAGCACGTAATCGATATCGCTGCTACCAGCAATGAAACCGCCTTTAACAGCCGATCCCTGTACTATCAATCCTCTAAAAGAGGACTTAACATGATGTAACATGATGTCGCGCACAGCTAAATTGATTCGCTCGGCAGCTGCTTGAATGGACTCTTCCAATTTGATCACCTCATAATAACATAGAGAAATTATGATATCGTCTCAAATTGCAACTAGGTTGTCAATCTTTTTCGAGCAAATTGGCACAGAGTTGCAACATTTTTACTCATCATCCCTATTAACCCTTAATAAAAAGAACCATGTAGACTATTTCTACATGATTCTTCAAAATCTTGCTTATACGAATTGGCAGCCTTGTTCTGCGCAGCACGAACCGCGCGGAATATTAGCCGTTCAGTGCCTGGCACGTTCAAGCACCTTAATCACAAGCACTTGGCTCCGCACTAATCCGTGAGCTCTTCTGCCGCGCAACACCGTTCCGCCCTCCACTGCTGCGGGCTGGCCCCGTATGTCCGTTTGAACAGCCAAGAGAAGTAATGGATGCTGTTGAAGCCTGTTTCCAGCTTTAGTATTGAGAACGCTTCCAAATCAAGCCTTCGTACCAATCTCACCTCCATTCATCTGCTTTATCGGATGTCCCTATCATATTAAAAAGCCGCGATGGCGTCTTTGTAGTATCTATCCTAATCTTGCATATAAGAGCAAGAGTTAGAATCGAATTCTAACGATACTTTGCACATCGCATTGGCAAATTGCATTTGCACATTCTTGACAAACCAGCAGGGCAATTCTGGCCCCTATCCGTCTCCAGACACGCGGTTTGCAAAATGAGCGGTATTTATTTCTTTTTTGGGAACCTTTTACGGTTAACTTAGTCTTTTTAATAAAGAGGTGAAAACATGAATGACGACTATTTGAGGCATATCACTAAGATTGATCATTCGGTTATTAGTGATATTACGAAGACCTATTGGAAGGATGTGTGGAATTACGCTTTTCTAATTACGAAGGATCCTAATCAATCCAACGATATTGCTCAGGACGTATTCGTGAAAGCCTTCAAATCGATCGGTTCTTATAGAGGCGAAGGTTCCGTCAAAGCGTGGCTTCTGGCCATCACGCGTAACACAGCGTATACATACCTAAGATCCGCCTTTTTCCGAAAAGTAACCCTATCTCCAGTTGTGCTCTTAAACGCAAGCGGGGACTCGGCAGAGAAAGAATTCTTTGACAAAAACCTTATCAATGAAGTTTGGTTAGCTGTTATGGATCTTCCGCGGCATTATCGGGAAGTTGTCGTGCTTGATGCACAATTCGAGATGTCGGTTGAAGAAATATCTTCGTTCCTGGGTATTTCGAAAGGTACAGTGAAGTCACGTATTCACCGCGCACGTAAAATTTTAACTAAAAAATTCAAGGAGGAGGACGGATATGTCAGAGAATAAACCACAGTGGTATAACGATTTGAAAAATGGACCTATAGTAAGCGTTTCTGAACCCACATTAGAAATCATTAACGATATTGAAAGAAGAGTAATCCGTACCCGGACCTCAAAAGCTAAAAAGGGCCTTATTTGGATACCTTTTGCACTCTGCCTTGTAGTTGTCCTATTGACTACCGGGGATTTTTGGATGAAAAATCAGGGTATTATCTCAACCCATCCTCCTTCAGATTTCGAACAGGTATTTGACAGTAACGGAGATTTAATCGCTATGGACAAGAAATGGCTCATGCGAAGCAACACCTTCGAAGCTTATCAAGCTTTTTCCAAAAACAAAACCGATGAAATGCTTATAGGAATGGAGCCCTTGGATATTCTTCAAATATACGCATATGCCTCCGGAAAAGGCGATTACGAAACGTTGTATGCATTATTTATCCAAGGTTATGGTATTCCGTCCCGTGAAGATTATCTATCAGATGTAGCCAAAGATCCGGGATTGCAAGAACGATCAAAGAGTCAGTGGAATTATTGGAAAAAAATGTATCGGTTAAAAGAGGAAGTAAATGGAAACCAAGTCACAGTTCGAATGATCGCTCCCGATTCATCAAACATAAGTGGACCTATTTTCCGTTTGAATAAGAACGATAACGGCATTTGGAAAGTCGTCTGGCCATTAGTTCAGTAGGCTCGTGCGCATGCAAAAAAGGCTTATTCCTCCTCGTCGTTCAAGTTGGAATAAGCCTTTGAAAATGTATTAATCGTTTGTTGAATGTTTAGGGTTTTTATAACACCAATCCGAGTCATAAGGTACGGATTTTAATTTTTGCATGTCTTCCCAACTGTAAACCCAATCATAATCCGCAACCCAAAAATAGTCGTCGGGATTGGACTCGAGATAATGATACACAAAACGAAATACTAGCTCTTCAACGCCATAAATGTCTTCCATTGTTCCTACTTGATATAGTTTATTATTGGAATCCAAGCCTACGTCTTGATTATAAAAAAAATCGAGATGCGGATTGTCCAATGCGTCTACATAAAGTAAAAACGAGTCATTGTTTTCTCGAACATTCTTATCGCTGATACTCAACGTCGTAGAAAGAAATTGTCCGCCCGAGGCGTAATTTTTACTATTATGAAAGTTCAGCATCACATCTGCATGAAAAGCGGAAATGATCGAATCGGCTAAAAGACGTTCCGGCGTATATTTGTTTGGACTCGTTAATATGGAAGCAGAAGTCCCCATCCTATTACAAAACCTCCTTCAAATTCTCAAGCGAATTAACGATTGTGACGCCTTTGGATTTTATGTTTTCTAGCATGGTTTGATGTTCGGGCCTTAGATTATTCAAAGGCTTATCAATATACAAGATAACCTTTTTATTGTCCGGATTAAAGAATAAATCATGATTCGGATCGGTAAATTTATTAAATTGGTCTTCCTTCACCGCTTTAATTGACGCTTTGACTTCAATAATCGCATCTTTTGTAACAACATCTAAATCACCCGCGGCTTCACCGGTATGCTTCATAACTTTTTGGCCGTACCCGATTACTTCGCTTTCTTTTCTTACAAAGTCGGCAACTTTAGCCTCGGTTGCTTTACCAACGTTTGAGCTATTTAAAGTATTATCAATATCTCTCCTAATATTTTTCGGATGTTGATCCACCCAAGTAAGTTCATTTCCCGCCGGATTCGTATATTTCGTTTTATTTCCATCCTTAACTACGCTGCCAATGGTCTCGTCCTGTCCCGCCCCCTCCTCGGCTTTCTCCTTATTCGGCGTATCGTCATCCGGCTTCTTGGGATCGTCCGAATGCTTACCCGGGCTTTGGCCGTCGCTTTTCGGAGGTTTCGGACGAACCGGGACTTCAACATCCGGCTTCCGGGAACCGAGCTTGTCCAGAAGCTTGCGCACATAGCGGCGTCCTTTCTTTCCTACCCATCCTAGCGCTTTGCCGAACGGGATTCGGCTCAGTACGATGCCCACAGCCACGGAAAGCGCATTTTCGGGAGTGAGCAGCTTCTTCGGATCGCGGATGTAGCCGGCAATCTCATGTCCGCTCCCGGCGATGCTCGCCCCCGTCATCGCGATGCCTAAAGCCGGCCAGAATCCGACGAACAACAGCGACAAGGCAAGGGCCCCTAGCACGATCGCGCCCTGTTCATACCATTCCAGCCGATCCCACCAATTTTGCAGCGAATCGAACATACAGGCGAAACATGCTGTTGATCCTCCGCCCGTATGAGCCCCAATGCTTGCGAACAGACCCGTCACAAGCAAAATCACCGCAAGTCCGGTCAGCATCTGGAGAAGAGCTTTTACCCGGGCCTGAATAGGCTCCTGCCGTTCGGCCGCTTCCTCGTTCCCGTAGAGCACATGAAAACCAAGCTCCCTGCGCTCCCGGTAAAAGCCGAGCCAATATAGGAATTTCCCCCGATCTGTACAAAAAGAGCGGATCGTATTCAACAGCTCGGTAAGCGGATTAAGAATCAGCTCGTTTGGCAGCGATGGAAGTCGGTCTCGTATTTTGTTCAGCGCCCAATAATCGGCAATCAGCGATGCAGCCAGCATAAGCAAGAATACCGGCTGAGTTTTATAACCGCTGCCGGCTAAATCATGCAGCCAGAACACCCAATCCGGCAGCTTGTGCTGGCCGTTATACGCCGCATGATCCAGAATGGACCACAGTAAAATGATGACCGGCAACAGAACCATCCATTTCGTCAGTCTGGCGCGCAGCCGAAAAGCAATTCCGCACGCAAGCGCGATCATAGCGGTATGTACGGGATGACCGACGGTCATTAGCGTCGGAAACAGACTTTCTTCAAAACGCCCGGGAAACAGCGAGAAAAAATCCCAATGAATCGTTTCGCCGCCCAGCATCGTAAAGCTGTATCCGAACTTTTTCGCAAGAATGCCGGAATTTAGCCATCTTCGCGAAAGCTCCTCCATCAGCTGGAAGCCGACGCCGGTCGCCGCGCCGATGAGCGTATAATCGCTTAAGCTCAACGCAGAAGCACGGCGCGAGAACAACAGAAATAGGCCAAGCGGGAGGAGCTTCCACAACTCTTCGAAAATCGGCGTAAGTACGGCGATGGACCAAGTGTCGGAAGTTTTTCCGCCGAAAAGCGTATGGAATATTTGGACCGTAAGCGAAGTGAAAGGTATGACAAAAAACACTCCTGCCAGAACGAACCAAACGATCTGTTTCCACTGCATGGTTTTGCTTCGGCACAGAAACCAAAATTGCAGCAGCACGTAAAACGACCATACATATTGAACGATCATCGTGCGCGATTCTTTGACGAAAAACAAGCTGCAAACAAATACGATTAACGACAACCAAGAAAAAATCGCATACGCTCTTTGAATAAACGGATATTTCTCAACCCAGGATTGGCAAGTTAAATAGATGGCCTCAAGGAAGTCACGAATTACGGTTCGAATAGACCAGATCGTATTCACACGGCAATCGCCTCCTCCAAAGCCGACCTCGTATGAGCGGGACGTCTCCCTTAACGACGGTCCGGCCATGAATACGCCCGCAACATGTATCTAACCTATTTCTCGCGGGTTACTGGTATTATAGACATACTTGGCAAAAGGCGGCAAAAGGCGCTGGTCTCAAATCTTGGTGGATTCTGTCGATAAAAAACCGGGAACCTGGCTTGCTCCTCCCAACCTGATGAAAGTGTGCCTCTTGCTCAGCCCGTAGAAATCTGTCTTATAAATGTCACTGGCTTCACATCTCTCATTATTATACAATTGAACGAAATGTCGACTACTTAATGGAGGAGAACTATAGTGAAACGAGAGCATATCGTCCATTTTAAAATTATAAGCAAAGCGGGAACGCGGCTGCTAAGAGGACTTATTTATTTGGAGGAAAATCAGGAGCCTACATTGCAAGATTTTGAGAAGTGCCTTAAAGACTGCGGTCACGATGTACGCATAGAAAATAAAGAAAAGTTCATTTTCAAAGCGTTTAAACCCGGAGAAGAGTATCTTATCGATGTACTGGAAGATTACGAGGATTCTCATACAAGGGATCGGCATATGGAAAGCTTGGCCAAAACGTTCATGAAAGATAACAACCTCATTTAATATGCAGTTGCCCTGAATCCTTCCTTTCATCCCCTCCGTTCTCCTCCGATCGTTTAATGAGGCTGCCGACTGCTACCGTGGTGGCCTCATGATATGGATTAAGGAACAATTTCAAATACGGTACCTTGATGAAAATCATCCCTTCAGCTATGCCTAGAAACAATTCATAAGCTGTTACTGGAAACAATTTGATTTACTGTTCGTAACGCAGAAGAGATCGCACCTTCAATCCAACCGGGAAAAAGACTAGTATGATCGCCAGCAAAGTAAATTCTACCCTGTTCGGAAAACAGTGTTGGGAGCATTCGAATCATCTGTTTCGGCTGATACCAAGCATACGCACCTCGGGAGTAAGGATTATGATCCCAAGAAAAGACCATTCCACCTTCATAATGATTCGACAATTCAGGAAACACCTGTTTCATTTCTGATATAGCTGAATTAATAGTACCAGCTCTAGATAGTTCTCGCGCCGATTCACCGGAAGAGTAGGAACAAATTAACCCCCTCTTTGATGTCGTTTGAGTGAAGGTAGCATCAAGCAACCATCCAATTTTCAGATCTGTATTTACTGTAGCGAAGGAACTTAAGTTACGCCAGAATCTAGTTCGGCTTTGTATGACGGTACGCGTAACGGAGGTAGAGAGTTGATTTTGAATGACCTCATTTTTTTCTTTGCTAAGTGGCGGAGAAAAATGAATGGTACGCAGGACTGTAGAGGGAATGGCCAGAACGACCCGATCACAGCTGATCGTGAAAACTTCGCCTGAATGAATAAATTGGATCGTTACTTCTTTATTGCTTTGTTCGATATGCGTCACAGCACATCCATAACTGATAGTTGAGCCAATTGTAAGGGCAAGCTTTTTCGGTAATTGATCCATTCCCCCTACTATAGTCTGTGTACTTCTTTCGGAACTGGCCATTTTTAGGTCAAGCAGTCGCTGTAATGCAGATACTTTGCGAATACCATCACCTAACATCTGCATATATCCAATTTCAAACAGCTTTATCGCACCCGAAGATGCTCCTTGACCTATAAGATATTGTTCCATTGTCATTGAATCGAGCTGTACCGCTTGTTTGGTGGGCCAGCCCGGCAAAAAAGGATTACCCGTTGCTTGAAGCCCCGGCTCAAGATACTTTTCCAAGATTCCCGCATATCCTAACATTCTTTCCTCGGCTGTAAGTGAAACAGGCCATAGTGCAGGTTCATCTGGAGAATCTATGATTAATCTCCCGTTGATATAGGACAAACTTCTACCCGGGACTGGTACATTTATTAATTGAACCCCAACTTGGCGGGCATAACTCAATGTGAGAAAATGATGCGCTCCAATGAAGGCAGCCCCCATTTCACAAAACATTCCGTCGGCAAATGGATCCCGCATGGTGTATATGCGGCCGCCCGGCCTACTATTTGCCTCTAATAAACGCACGTTATACCCTTGTTTCATAAGCTCCAAAGTGCAAACCAAACCCGCCATCCCTGCCCCAATAACTACAATACGCTCAGGAGAACGACCTATCGCCATAAAGTCCGATTCCTCCAAATATTAATTCTTTCGTTCACTGGCACTTCTTATTATCCTATGCCGTCGGTTAGTTGAATAAAACAAAAGAGGAGCTGCATGATGTAAGCTCCTCAACTATCGTTACCCGTTTGAATGATCTGGCCTTGATTATGAGACGGTTCCCCGAAGTGTCTAAAACGGCAAGTTTTTTATACTTCTTAGGCGCTAGGCCATACACGTATCCCCCTCTATGAATAACCTGGCTAATATCCCTATTCTCCATATGCACTCTTGGAAGAAGCGAGGTTCTCCCATGACAAATGCCTATGCCAAAAGCCGAATACGTAAAATCGTCCGCCGCTTCGGCCTAATTCCATTGCGTTCTGATCCGATCGCGTCTTTTTACCGAAAAAGCGCCATCGTCCGAGTACTGACGGGAAGCGGAATCTATGCGATGAAGCCCTTTTTCCGGAGTAATTTACTCCGCTCCGGCACAATTGATCAAATAAAAACAACTGCAGACCATGTACAACTCTTGATGAATAATGGCTTCAATTCCATGCCTAAATGGCTCGCGAGCAATTCCGGTAAGTTATGGACTTTAGACCAAGGGAGGCCCTTCTATTTAACCACATGGATAAATGGAAGAAGCATGGAAAATCAAGAAGATTTCGAAAAGCTCGGACGAGTTCTTGCCTCCTTGCATACATCCAGTCGTTCCCTTCCCATTAAAGGCCACTTTTACGATCATATCCGATTATGGCAAAACCGTGACCGTCTCTTTCGCAAACGGATGGCAAAAGCAAACCAATCGAATAGATGGACTCGTAGATGGTATAAAAGACTCGGAGAATCCTGTACTCAGTTTTCGGATCGGTCTTGGACCGAATTGAAGAGCCCGGAGATTGTAGACCTTTTGGAGAAGGAAATGATACGTCCCGCGTTAATACACAGCGATATTACTTCACAGAATGTCATTATTGCTAATGACGGACAGCTTTTCATTATCGATTGGGACCGCATGAAGTTAGGATCCATCTATGTTGACGTTGCAACAGCCCTCATGAACACGACTCGCTTTAATCCCGTTTTCATACATTCGTTGCTAAAAGGGTACGAAGAACTTTGCCCTTTAGATCGGACCGAACGCAGGATGATTTCTTCCTTGTATCGTTTTCCCCGAGAAGCTTGGTCTACCGTTCAATTCCCTAGTCGCCCTAGAAGCCATAACATATTAGATATTATGGAGAAAACATGGCTTCTCCGGTTAAAAGCAATGGATTTATTGGATGAATGGGTAAATCAGCAGAAGGAAGAATGATGAGATTCATTATCAATAACCGTACCGAATATAAGATTGGTTTTAAATCCTATTTTGTTCCTTACCATGTATAATAGTTGATCCACATCCGGCATTGTCAGATCGTCTGAAGCAGTAATATTCAATAATGCACCTGAGGTACCCTCAATAACGTTTTTATGAAGGAATGAATTTGAAAATAGCTGTTCCATTGCGACGGTTGTTTTGTTCAAACCGGATGCCTTTCCGATGCCCAGATAAGCCCTACCCTTTTTCTTAATAAGGGCTTGGATATCGCGTATATGGATACGGGTTTTTAGAATAAGTGATGATAAGTATACCACTGGTCTACAATTAGAGCCTCATGGGAGTCAGAAGTACTTTCCGAGAAATCAAATAAAAGATCGACATGATTTATAAATTCTTGAACACGGTGATTGACCTCGTTTCCCATCAGGGAATCGTTTAGTATACCAACAATATGAATACCTGATCTCCGGGCTTCTTGTGCAATAATTGAAGCAATACCATTATCGACATCGGTAAGAATAAACAAAAGTTCGGCACCTTCAATCGCTTTCCTGACGTGGTGGATTTCTTCTTGAATGCCTATTTCATGAGAAGATCCTTGTATTTGAATGGAGTTGCCGAAACTTGAGTTTGATAAATGTTCTTCTTCGTAATGGATATGTATGACTTCTAGTTTTTTATCCGCACCCTTCAAACCTTCTAATACATTTATTATATTACTTCCTACCCCTATTACCTTGACTATAGATTTTGTTGGAAGCAGATCATTTATTTCATTCGTCTTTTTCATCGAAACCTCCCGCAAGGCTTCCAACGGATCTCCTAGTTTTTATCTCTCGGAGGGAAAATCCCATTTTTTTTAGAATCAGAATGACTCCTAATTTTCCCTTCTCCATATCACTGTAATAGCGGTAATTGTTTTGCGATGTTTTATATGGGATCAATAAACCTATTTCCTCATAGTATCTGATTGCCCTAATGGAAATCCCCGTACTTGAGGACAATTCTCCTATACTAATTAACGTGTCCATTCCTATTACTCCTCCTCTCTCCTTAAATTGTACAGCCTTCCGCTGCGGAAGAGTCAAGGCTAATACATATCAGCAGCCTCGTAAATCGTTAATAATTAATTTTCATAAACACTTGTCCCTTTCATCCCCGCATCATCCAATGTATTAATGATTTCAAATGACAGAAAGACAGCGGCAGTCCGAGATGAGTCAAGACGTTCCTGGTTGCCGGCCTTTTTTATGCAAATCTAGTATTAAATGTGCTCTACTCCCTATGATTCTGTGTTCCGTTACAAATCGAACGAGCATAAGATAGGGTAGAATTTAACTTCGAATTTTGGAGGGATCGAAGTGTCAAATGAAGTAAAACCCAATCAGTTCGTAACTTTGTTAGGAGCCAATCCGACCGGCAACGAAGTGAGTACATTTTCGATCGTCAACCCTAACGCAACATTATCCCCTTTTGCCATACCCGAAAAAAAAGTATTTATTGTAACGGATATGGATATTACGTTTGGGCGGGCGGCAGCCAATAAATCTACTAGCGTACAACTACTTCTTTTTGGCGCTAATACGTTGTCGGCTTTTCAAGATGCTACAACCGCCGATTCATCCGGGACCGGGGGATTACAGGCCAGCTTAGCAACCGGGGTTGTCATTGCGAGAAACACTATATTTGGAGTTCGGGCGACTTCGGATACTTTGCCCGTAGGTGTAGTCGTTAATTTACATGGCTACTTCGCAAAAGCCGATGATTAAATGCTCCGGTAGAACCGCTGAGAAAAAGCATTAAATATGTGATAGGGGAGAGTCTTTTATTAATCTTCGATTAAACTACCCGTTCGTTGAGAAAGGCAGCCGATCGTAAAAGCCGGCTGCCTACATATGTCTTTCTTAATCAGAGTTTCTCAGATTGAATCCCCTAACGATGATCCAAATGGGAAACGCGATCTCGAATACGGCTCCTGGAACATACAGAACGGGGCCGATTTCCAGGCCGAGGATCGACAAACAGCCGCTTAGAAGCAATGCCGCATACCCGATGAAACCGATACCTGACAAAAATCGCGGAACCAGCCTCGAGCGATAAAGGACACTACATAGCAATAAGCTGCCTAAGCTTAGCACAATCATGGCCATTTGAAAGAGCAAAGCATGCGCTTCTACCCATAAATCCCCAATCTTTTCCAAGTATGAATCATTGGCAGTACCTGCGGAAATGTAATATTGGCTCAGCGCGATAAGGACAAGCGGAACGGCTGCACTTAGGATAAGCAGTGCAGACTCCATGATTCGGGCTCCGAAGTACCCCAGCGCAAACGCTTCGGAATGCTTCTTTAAAATGGGATAAAGCAGAATGGCGATCGCCGCCACCGCCATAGCGTTTATCAATTCCAAAAACGATCCGAACACCACGGTCGTTCGGTCCGGATACAAGCCGGCGAGAAAATCCGGGCGATTTAGAACCGAATCCAGAAGTCCGCTGCCTATCATGTAAACCCCCGTCGAAACCAGAAACATGGCCCCTGCCGCTCTTGCCATTCTATTCATGTTGATCTCCTCTTAGCTAATTTATAAGCAGTATAGCTCTAAGAGGATCGCGGCCTGTAGACACTTTAGTGTGGTTTGCGGGTCTTCGGTAATAAATTCAATTCGCCGGCCCGGGCGATTGCTTCCGTGCGTCTCTGTACTTGAAGTTTTTCGAAAATTCTGCGATTGTGCCCTTTGACCGTATCCAAGGCCAAAAAGAGTTTCTCGCCGATTTCCTTGTTCGAGAGCCCCTTAGCGATGAGCTCCAGCACCTCCATTTCCCGCTGGCTAAGCGGCTCGATCAAGTTGCTCTTCATCCTGTTTTTATGCACACGCTCCAAACCAAGCCGAGCTTCATGGAGAGCTGGAAGCGGCAGATCGCCGCCCAGACGCAGTGCCTCATGGTAACAGTCCGCCGCCGAATGGGTCCGATTCTCGGCTTCCTCGATTTGACCCAACCCAATCATGGCCAATACAGCCATCAGTTGCTGACCCATCATCAGGCCATTCGATAAGACTTCGCCATAGGCCTCGCGAGCGGCGGAATGATCACCGCGCCGCTGGCAAGCGACGCCCAGCATCCAGGCGGCTGCCGTCCGAACGGGGAGATTTTCCGGTCGCAGATACGCCAGCGCGCGGCGTGATTGGAAGATAATATTCTCAATTCCTTGGTTTTCGCTTATTCTTACGTCGCTAGCGGGCGCGATCAGTCCGACAAGCTCATCGGTCTTATCGCCCTGTCCCGTGTTTTGCATGGCTGCTTCGGCTGCCAGTAATTTTCGTTCAGCGCCGTCAGGATTGCCGGTCACCGCTAGCGATGCCAATGCAGCCCGAGTCGCGGCAATTAGACCGATCAGGTCCCTTACGCGGGTGTCTTGTTCCGCACCCGCCAGGGCCGCCTCTGCCGCTCGCAGTTTATGCTCGACGCCCATCAGCTTGCCCGCAAGCAGCAGAGCTGAACCATACATCACCCAGAGCGCGGGCCTGGCATCCAATTCCGCTGCAGGCAACGACTCCAGCCAGTTCAGCGAAAAGCCTGCAGCCCCGCGAAGATGCAGCGGCATTCCATTGCCTTCAAGCAGACGTGCGGACCGATCGATGTCTCGGGATTGTACGGCATGGCGAAAAGCTTCGATTTCGAAGCCATTATTTTCATACCAGTCACTTGCTCGTTTATGCAATTCAGCGACATGACTGTCGTCGTAGTTTTCCTGCAGTTTTCTGCGAAGCAGATCGGCAAACAAATGGTGATAGCGATACCACCGCCGTTCATGGTCCAAGGGTACGACAAATAAGTTTTTACGTTCAAGCTCCACTAAAGCGGTCTTGCCGGAAATTGCCGGATCGAGCACGACTTCATCGCAAAGAGGTCCGTACAGACGGTCGAGGATCGAGGTCCGCAGCAAAAAGGTTTGAACGGCTTCGGTTTGCCGCTGCAGCACTTCTTCTACCAGATAATCCAACACGAAATGATGGCTGCCGGTGAAAGACTGAAGGAGCCGGTCGGCGTTTGGATACCCCCGGATGGAGATCGCAGCCAAATGCAGACCGGCAACCCAGCCTTCGGTGCGTGATTCCAACGAGGCTATTGTATCCATGGACAGATTAAGGCTCATGATGCGGTTCAAAAAATGTTCGGATTCGGAGAGCGTGAATCTCATGTCGGCTGCCCGCAGCTCGGTCATTTGGTCCCGGACCCGCAACCGGGCGAGCGGGATACTCGGGTCCTCGCGGGTCGTCATAACAACGTGCATCGAAGCGGGAAGATGATCAAGCAGGAAGCTCAGCGCTTCGTCAACCGGTTGCGATTTTGCCGCGTGGTAATCGTCAAGAACAAGGATAAAGGGCGTCGGGATGGCTGCAATTTCATGAAGAAGAGCGGTCAAGATCGACTCTATGGAGGGCCTTTGAGGAGATTGAAGCATGGCGCGAGCGCCTTCTCCTATTTTCGCCTCAAGTGTTTGTAGAGAGGAAATCAGGCAGCTTAAAAAGCGCGTACATTCGTTGTCCCCTTCTTCGAGCGATAGCCATGCGACCCGCCGCCCGCAGCCTGCGAGCCATTCGCTAACTAATGTCGTTTTGCCGTAACCCGCAGGTGCAGAGATAAGGGTAAGCTTGCGGTATAACCCGCCGCTGAGCTTTTCGGTCAATCGCGGACGGAGAACCGCTTCCGGCCGAGGAGCGGGGATATAAAGTTTGGTGGCCATTATAGGGTTGTACATCAATTCAACCATCCTGCCATTAGCTTAAGATCGAATCAAGAACATGTATCGTACTCTGATCTTGCTCCAAGACCCAAAAATCAATAGTTTCATTGGTTCTCACAGACTTCCGCCTTTTTGTGCGTGCCGAGTGCAGTTAATCGATATAGGCCGAATACAACGGGATTAACCTGCGCCAGTCCTTCATGCAAAAGTTCCTTCAATGACTGATTTACGTCGGACAGATTCTCCGGAGCTACCTGAAGCTGATCCGCAATCTGCGCCGGTGTCTGCCATTCCGTGGTTAATGCTAGTAATACTGATTGTTGCTGTGGAGTCAGGTTCATGCTCTCTTCATCCTTTTTAATTATTTCGTTGACTGCTATTCAAGAACTCATTTTATTGATAATACGATACCGAAGCTGTAACGTTCCATGTAGTCGCAATGAGCAAACGCGATTGCCGCTTCCCCATTCTCACGAAACCTACGAAATCTATTATTTTCATCAGAAAAGTGAGGTTTACAGAACAGCTTGCTTTAGTATTCATTATTGTTGGCTTCTGTGTCACTTACAGTCTCTGAAGGAGTAACTATTTCATACTCATTGAACTTTGTATGAATAGAAGTGATCTCCCATGATTCATATGGCGAGTTCTGAGTACGCTCAACAGTGATCTCTTTTCTCCCTCCGCTCCAATGCCAGTTGGAGGAGGCCAGATCGTAATCAACAACGAATCGGACCAAATTGTCTTGTACCTTTTCTTCTGAACGAATGACGATATTTTCAATCCAAGGACTTGAACCGCCTGTTCCCCAGTATTGGTCCTCAAATGTCTTGTAAGTCGACTGTTGCAGCTTCGGAGAAAGCGTAGCGTACTGCAAAGATCCGCTTCTTGTACGCACACCTTGCAACCACAAGTCAACAAGTTTTCTTGCGGTTGTATCTCGTTTAACATCCATGAAGCGGTCAAGCTGAATTTGATGCGCTGTTTTGATATGGATAGAGGACTCAGCTTCGCTCCAGCCTAGGGTTGCCCCAAGTTTTTCCGTGATCCACCGAATTGGAACAAGTAATTGACCATCCTCTACCCTGGCCTGGTTAGGCAATTTCACACTTTCTCCATTGATACTGATCTTAAGATTACTTGAGGCAAAAATAGTACTCGACAATATAGTCAGCGCGGAAAATGCCAGGATACTGACAGCCCACTTTTTACTCATGGTCTCACTCCTATTCCATTTTTTAAACATTTTGACGCTCCGTGCAAGTACAATGTTCCGGTAATTCTAAGGTTTCTTTTTTGGTTGACCCAGTATTTGCCGCCGTCCTTATGTAAACGTAACAAGGCCGCCGATCGATCCGACGGCAGCCTCGTTTTATTTGTACGTAATAATTCTGCTGGTACTCGCCAGCGGATATAAGCTATCCCCTCTTTTCCGCAAGGATGATAAATGTTTTGGGGATCCCTTTATCGAAAACATCTGAGGATTGGTTCGGCAATTCTTCAAGAACTCTTATATATAGCCCACAGCTTGCTATGGAGGTAATGATCTCTCCGAGGGTCCAATTACGTAAAAGGACTTTCTGTACATTCTCACTTCGATCGCTTAAAAATTTTGAAAAGGAAATTTCTTTTTCCTCTATCGAAGCATCGAAGTAATTGCCCGTTATTTTATGTTTTCGGATAGTGGCCGTTGTGCCTCTCGATGATAGCAGCTTTGTTGATACTGGATGGAAATCTTGTGTAACAAGTACTCCCCCTGGGCGAAGAAGAGTGTTCACCACATGGAACAATGCGTGTAAATCCGTAAAGTAGTGAAGGATCCCATGTTCCATATACACAATATCGAAGCTACCTGTCAACACTTCATCTGGTAGTTGGAGTACGTCGGATACAATATAACGTATATGAACGTCAGCAGCGGCGGCTAGCTCTAACGCATACTTTTCGTTCTCAGTAGAAAAATCCACTACCGTAACGCTTGCCCCCATTAGCGCTAAAGCGACGGCTTTATTTGCGTTTGAACCAAGCAGATTCACGATGTTTCTTTCTTGGATTTCCCCCATATAATCGAGAGCTTTACCGATTCTTTTGGCCGGGTCGTGTTTTATTTTCATCGCGGCTTCCGAAGGATTTCCGAACCGATTGACCCATGCTTGATAGGCTCCAACATTCCATGCTTCCTTATTCTGATGCGTTGTTTCCAGGTCAATCACCGCCAGCGGTATTATTTGTCCATTTTGTCGGATGCGTTGTTACGTGTAATGCTCCTTCAAAAAGGTGATCCACCGGATTCGGAATGCCGACTCGGAACATTGAAACGCGTCCTCAAAATCAGCCGGTTTCCGGATGAGCCGATTCAAGCGGTCCTCCCCGTATTCCCGCAGTATAAATTCCGCCAGCGAATAAGCAAATTGGAACCCCTTCCTCCGCTCAAAATCCCAGGAATGATCCTCCAAGTCTTCGAACGTCGGCACATCGTCATGCTCGACCATCTTGCGGATCGAATGGCGAATATGATCCTTCGTCATCAGTCCAGCTTCATAACCGCCGAGCCCTTGATACAGCCATTTGGGTGTGACGGGATTCACCTCCTTGACCATAAGGATCGTGAACAGGTGAACGGTGGATTGCAGCACGGATTTATACGTATGAGCGGGGCCGGGATTGAGCGGCGATACGATCTTGATCGTCGCGCCGTCGATGACGCCCATGAACCAATCCGGCGCGTCAAGTTCACCGACTGCGCGGTGAAACGCATTGAGGTCGGGATAAATCTCGATCGTCAGCCTCTCGGCCGGTTGATGCTGAAGAAGCTTGGTAATCCGTTCGACGCGGCTTTCGAGCTCGCCGATCAGATCCTCCCGGACTTGCGCGGCATGATCGGAATGGACACGATCCATGAATAGAAAGGTTTGAATGAGCGAAAGGAATGCGGGAACCTCCCCATGACCAGCCAATTCGATGCGCAATTTCGCATGCGCCCGATACAGCCTATTCTTGGTCGTGCTGAGCTTTAGCCCGACGATTTCCGAAATTTCCTTCAGCGTACACCCAATATCGTAGTGCAGCGTGAATATTTCGCGGTCGGTTTCGTTCAGCTGCCGCATAGCAGAGCCGACATCGATACGAATCTCCACGTTATTCGTGAATTCACAGGACACAAAACGGCTGTCGAGCCGGCCCAGATCGACATATTTTTCGCGCCTGCGGCTTATGCTGCGGTATTCGTTCTTGAGCGTGTTGCTCGCGATGCGCCATAACCACGTAAAAGGACTGGCGTGATCGCGAAAAGCGTGCATATGTTCCAGCGCTTTGACGAAGGTTGTTTGCGTCAAATCCTCGGCCGTCTGCTTGTCGACTTTCAGTTGCAAGTACTTGCGAAGCCTTTGATGGTACCGGGTGTAGAGGTCTTCCATTCGTTCGGCAGGTTCGGCAGATGCGTGCATGCAGGTAACCTCCTTATGACGTCACATTCAATTAGACACCGGAAGCAGTAAAATAGCCACATCGAATCGAAAAAAAGGTTTAGCGAACTTAAACTTTCGGAAACGTTAAAAAAAGCCACCGCTTCGTCGGTGGCAATTCTGGTGATCCGCCAAGGCAGACGGCTGCATGAGCCGAGCTCGGCATAGTTAAACCTACGACCCTGACATTACTATCTGCCCAACGTGGCGTTGATTTGTTTATCCGCCGCTTCGACCGCTTCGCGAAACGCGGAATTGAGATCGGTCTTACCTAACACAACCTTCTGGTAGGCGTCGCTAATGGCGGATGTCACTATGCCGTTAAACCGGGTTGGAGGGATGATGGCCGCGTACCGCTTCGGAATCAAAGCCTTGGCATTCTTGCCCTGCAAGTCGGGTACGTCCGCGCCGAACGCCTCGCGGATGCCGGGGTCGCGCAGCACGGACGGCAAACCATTGCGCGAGCCTTTCAACTGCACATCGTGGGAGGCCGTTGCCGTTGCGGCCAGAAACGCCGCTTCCCTATGTTTGGCATTTTTCGGTATCGTCCAGAATATGACCTGCGGTTGGGGCCCTGCATCCGAGGCCGCTGCGGAGAACACCGGATAAGTCGCCGCATCCCAATTCAAATTCGCGCCTGCGCTTTTTCTCGGAAAATCGCTGTTATTCCGGACCGTGATGGCGATGTTCTGGTCGCGCACGAAAGCCGTGGCCGGTGCACCGCCCGTCAATATCTCAGGGGTAGGCTCATATCCCGGAACTTGGTAAAACCGGATGTAATTGTTCAGAAATTTCTTCCATGAATCCGTATCGAAAATCGCCCGGTTCGTCGTCGAATCGATCAAGGGAAGCGATAACTGATTCAGCGCCAGCTGGTTCGGAAACCACGTCTCGGCATACCCACGGTAAAGCGCACCGCCGTCTACGCGAGTCAACGATCTGGCCGCTGTATACAGCTGGTCCCAAGTCAAGCCGTCAGACAAATACGGAATGCCAAATTTATCGAAAATATCCTTATTGTACAGCAGGGACAGCGTTTGCGTGGCGAATGGAATGCCGACAAATTTGCCAGGCTCGATCCGCTGCATGTAATCGACGATCGTCGGCTCAAATTCGTTCAGATTCGTATTGTATTTCTTGATGAGGTCGGATAGGTCGGGGTCAACGCCCAAATCCATCAATTGGGCCAGATTGTCTACCGTACTGTAATACATATCAATGTTGATACCCGATGCGATCAACTCCGACGGCGAATTGCCTTTGGTGTTCTGGATCCAGTTGATTTTGAAATGAGGGTACTTGCGCACGATATCATTTCCGTAGAGCGCCATAAAATCCTCGTAAGACCTCGACCAGAAATAGTAGATCGTTAATTCAACAGGCTCCTTGTCGGACACGGATCCGCCGTCCGGCGATTTGGCCGTATCCCGGCTGCAGCCCGCCAGTATCATGCACGCAACCATGAATCCGACCACCCAGCCTAATATGGCGCTGCTTCGTTGATTCGACATTTCTTATGACCTCCCTGTTCAGTTGATGGCCGCTTGGCTTATCCCTCTACTTCCGGACTTAGCCTATGTGCAGGAACGAGCTCCTGTACACTCCGCTTCTTCTCGGCTCCTGCGCAGCACAACCATAGACAAGGGCGGGATGATGTTATCGAGCAGCTGCATGCTTGTCTCTCCCTTTTCCCTCCATGCCGCCGGACGGCCGAACGGAGTGCTGCGGCTGTATGTCATCCATCCGCTTGTATCCGGCCCGATCCCCGTGAGCTCCAGCTCCGACACTTCGTCGAGAGACGCGTTAAGCAGACAGATCGTCCGTTCTAGCTCGCCGGCAAATTCGAACACGGCGACATGAGGCGCATAACTTGCCATCATCACCGGAGGCAAACAGTCCGGCTTGCGTAGCGCACCTAGCAGCACATCGTGCAGCACGGCCCTGCGAATCGGATGAAGCAAGGCTTGCTGGTTCTCCCAGCCACAGGGCATGATGAACACCCGTTCGTTGACGACGGTCATCCCGGGACATAATAGGCTGTCATCTACACGATGCAGCCGCGACAAGACAGACACCGTCGCCGCCTCGTCGTACTCCAATCGCAGATACGCTTCCTGGCTATAAAACGGCCTCATCCTGCCGTTCGCGATGCCGGCGTAACTGCGGCCGTCGGCAATCCGTTCGTAGAATTGCGCCGTAAACCACTCGGCCCGGGCGATCCCGCATAACGAACCGAGCCCCATATCGTAAAGCGTAAACGCCGCTTCACCGTCGAGCAGCACCGCACACCGGGCGAACAGCTCCCGCAATTCCGCCTCGCTGTAATTACGCAGCACCTGCCCGGATAAAGCCACCGCCCCCGAGCAATCGACCCCGTTGTCCACGACGTAACGGTTCGCGATCCCGCAAGCGGACAAGCAGCCGGCCCAGAATGTCTCCCGGGGGGCCAGATCTCCCGGGGACTTGCCCCCGGCAGTTGCCAGCGTATAGGAAGAACGCTCGTTGACGAGCACGCCGACCCCTCTCTGCTCCTGCACATGCAGATGCATGGCGGCCACACTTGCGGCAAAATCTTTTTGCTCGCGCAGCCAGCGCTCATGCCGTTCTTCCGGATAAACTCCGTTGCCTGCCATATCGAGGATGTTCAGCGTGATGCCCTTGCTGCCGAGCAGCAGTCCGGTTTCCAATTGGAATCGTTCAAACGCGTGAGATTTGGCATAAGAGGTATAAGGCACATTCTCCAGTTCGGGATACAGCGGCGTCATAAACGGGAGCAAGGAGGCGGTCAGCCGCGACACCGCGTGAAAGTTCCACGCATATTGCATGCCGGTCGTCTCCCGGTATGCAGGCAAGGTAGGGCGAACCGCAGCCGCATGCACGCCGTCCAGCGCTGCCAGCAGCCCGTGCCAATCGCGGCCTTCGATAGCATGCGCGGCCGGATCGCTAGTCATCAAGCCCAAGCGGGTACGAGGCGACACCTGATGGACAGCGTCGGCAATCTCGGCGGCCACGTCCACCAGTTGTTCGCGGCAAGCGTCCAGCCAAATACGGCGGTATAGATGAGGAGGCCCTTCCGCGAGCATTCCCTGTACAAAATCGTCGCGGTCGATCCGCTCCACCCCGGCACGAGAGGCAAACTCGGACAAATGCGCATCGCAAAAGCAGCCTCCCCACAGCAGCGGGCGATGATTGTGAAAACGGAAATCGTCCTCGATCCAGAGGCAGTGAGGTTCGAGCTCCGCATAAGCGGCGTACATAGAGACAATATACCGCCTCCATTCCGGACACAGAGGGCAAGCGACCGCCGAGGAGCGGTTGCCGTGCGGGTCAACCATGACTTGGAACCGCTGCCCTTGCTTCAACACACCGCCGACGGATTCATGCAGCAGCGTATTTAGCGGATTGATCGAGGTCGTGACCCCGATCGATGCGAGCAGCGGCTTGGCCCGTTGGATTGCCTTCAGCCATGGCCGGGTTTCTTCCAGTGTCATATGGTTGAAATGCATAGGGTGAATAAAAAACATCACATCGTCAATTCCGGCGTTGCGGCAAAACGCCATCAGGTCTTCGAACCGTTCGCTTTCCAGCTCGCCGGACCTCATGGTATATCTCAGCATGTAGACAAATTCGGACAATCGGGACAACTCCCCTCTCAGGTTGAAAATCATTCCGCAACCTGATTATAAGAAGGATACCGCTTGCGGAACAATTAGCAGAGCATCCTTCTATTTGTCCATTTGTCTCCTCTTGTCTATGGGAAGCGAGTTTAGCGCTGGGGACGAAACTGATTGGGGGAGGAACCGGTCCATCTCTTGAATTGTCTGGAGAAATGGCTTATGGTGGCAAAGCCGAGCTTGCGGGAGATAGCCTCAACCGTCAATTCGCTATCTAACAGCAGCTGCTTGGCTTGATTCAATTTGATCTGGGTTAAATATTGCCGTGGGGACATGCCGTAAACGTGGGTAAATATTTTATAACATTGACTGCGGCTCAAATTTTGTTCCTTGGCTATGCCGTTTACCGCTCCTTTGACACAACCCGTATTCTGCAAACTGGCTTCGATGGCGTGAGCCGCATCGATCTGGAGCACCGACCCGGCATGCAGCGGAAGCTCCGCCGCCGGTTCCGGCTCAAGCGGGAGCAGCAGAGAGAGTACTTCCTGGATGATCAGCAAAATATGCCCCTGGAAAAACAAGCGATTCCGGTAGCTTAATTGGATGGCAAAGCGGTGATCCGAGTCCGGTGAAGTGAGAGGAGGCCCGGATTGCAGCAGTTCTTTGGACAGCAGTCCCTCCATCTCCCGGAAGTAGGCCGGCAGCCGTGTCCGCTGTATGCGATCTCGATCCAAGTACCGGTAAGGAGCCGCGGTGAGATGAGCGTATACTTCCTTATCGTCTATTTGGAAGTGGATGTTAAAGAAAGCGTAGCGGTCGGCCGAGCGATTGCGCGAATGATGTTTAATCCCCGGCTTCAGCAGCAAAAGCTCGCCCGCACGCAACACGATCGTCTCTTCGCTGACGGTCAATTCCCCGGTGCCCTCCCAGCAGTAACACAGCTCGAATAAATGATGATGATGCCTGGGATACGACCAGTCCGCCGATTTCACCCCGAATTGGCAGCCGACAACCTGCAGCGTATGACTCGAATTGGAAATGCTGATCTCCATGCTCACGGATTCCCCTCCTCCAAAACGTATGAAATCAGGCTCTGGGATCAGATTATTTCACTACAATCACCCAGCTCTAAAGGGTGCATAACGTAAATGAGGCTTGCACCTATCGCTCAAGCTTCCAGATTCAAAAGAAAATGACGCGTCCCTTGATAGGCATCCCTCCACCCCATCTTCGCATAGAACCGAAGTCCATCGAGTCCCTTGAAATAATAGGCGCCGATTAATCGCTCTTTGAAATGCGGAATCGTAATGCCGGCTTTCGCTTGAAAGTCTTGATACGCCTGAATGATGCCGTTCCTCGGCATATGCCGATCGAGAATCGCCAAGTCGACGAGGGAGTCGCCGTATTGGCAATTGCCATCAATGATGCCCGTAATCCGCGTGCCGTCCGACAACAGATTCCACTGGTGAAAATCCCCGTGGATAAAGCCCCTGTGCGGTTCGTTATACGGCACGTAGGCCAGCAAGCGGTTATAGATTTCTTCGAATACGTCTCTCTCCAGGCAAGACGTTCGATAAAGATCGTGCCAGTTCTCCCAGAACGTCCCCGTCTGATCTTCCGCATTCACGGCGACGACGAAGTCCTTCCAGGATGCATAAGCTCCGTTGCCGTCAGGCCCGATCCACCCGTACCCCTTCGTTGCCCTAACGTCCACAGCAGCCAGCTGGGTCAAAATTCCGATCAGTTCCGGCACTTGACGGGCCTGTTCCTCTGCCGTGCAGTCGGCCAGATTGCGTCCTTCTATCCGTTCCATGATGATATAAGCCAATTGACCGGATTTCCCTAGCGCCAAACTTTTCGGAAAAGCGATGCCTTGACCAGACAACAAGTCGGAGACATAACTTTCCGTCCTGTACGCCCCTTCCAGATCGCTGAATTTCACTACATAACCTTTTCCTTGGTGGACGAAGGAAAACACGCTGCTCAAGTTACCTCCGGTTAACGGCGTAATCTCGGCCGCACCGGGTCCAAAATGATTCCGTAACACTTCCTCGATTTCGCTTATGGCCACGTTCGGTTTCTCATAGGCAGTCATGGTTCCATCCTCCGCTTATCTACTTATTCTCGGTCCGGCAGTTATTCTCCATCCCTTGTAGCAAATTGCATGATCTTGTAATTATAACATCTCAAAAATGATAAGCAGTGTAGCAAATAATTAAAACTGACAAATACTTAATGAGGCCGCCCGGTTAATCCCGCGGCGGCCCATGTATTTGTGCTGAACTATTGTCTTTGGTTAGCTCAATATAGGCCGCCAGAACCCTTGTCTCTCAGTTGTTGGTCGGCTATCATCTGCGCATTATTTATCTTTATATTTTCCCTTTCCCGGTCAGTTTGCCTTCGTTCGATCTTGGTCAATTTCCTTGCTATGGTTTCCAGCCTGAACACAATATAAATGGGAAAGAGTAAGAACAAAATTAAAACCGGCCAATTAAGCATTATCATATAACCCCTTTTTGTAATGCATCTAAATGAGAGATATTGTTTAAGAAGTTAACTGCTCTCCCGTTTTGGGAAATTTCGATAGAATGAATAGCAGTATCACCACTTTTAAAACCAAATTCCTTATTTACCGGCATTTTAAAAAATGAACGTAAAAGACAGTTTATTACTCCTCCGTGTGTGACAATTGCAATTCTTTCCTGGATTGAGCTACTTATTATTTTAGAAAACACATTCTCTATCCTCATTCGAAATTCTATCGCTGACTCTCCGCCTTCAATACGTTCATGTAGTTTTAAATTTCTAGGAATAGGATACTTTTTAGCCTCTTCGAAAGATAAACCCGCTAGTACCCCATTGTTTTGTTCCATTAAATCATCCTCAAACTGAATAGGACACCCAACTTTATCAGCCAGCATCTTGGCAGTTTCATTTGCTCTTTTTAGTGTGCTTGAGAAAATGAAATGCGGTGGATATTCATGCTTTACTTTTTCCGCCATTAATCTTACTTGTTTTCGACCTAATTCAGTTAAAGGAAAATCAGCTCTTCCTTCATGTACGTTCATAATGTCAGCCTCTGATTCACCATGACGTATCAAAAGAATTTGCAAAGTAATCATCCTCCACCCCTTCATATAATTTTCCGGATTTTTGAGTTTAGTATCAAACAAATTCAATTAGTTTTTTATCAATTCCTGAAATCTCTCCAATGTCTGATATTCCATCCCATATAGTAATTGTTTTCGCCTCGTCGTTTTCAATAAAAGCATCTAGTACATCTAGTTCTCCCGAAAACAAAGCGCCATACTCAGTCCTCTCAGGTCCATGATAACTTGGTTGAAGTCTAAATTTCATTAAGCCCTTGAATTCAACAATGCTGATTTTTTGATTCGTTTCTTCGAATAACTCCCTAATAACACATTGCCTAGCAGTTTCCCCCTTTTCAATAACACCACCAGGTAATTCCCAACTGCTCCTCCATTTGTTATACATAAAAAGAAAAGCATCCTGACACTTTACCACAATCAAAGAATGTGTTAGTGGTGCATCGAGTGAAGCTAAATCTAACTGTTCCTCTTCTGTTCTTATGAATTCTAAGAAGACATTTCCCTTTTCATCTGTCATGATTGCCATTTCTTTAACCCTCCGTTTTCTTATGTGCTGAAACAAAAAACGCGCTAGACCCATTGAGTCCTGCGCGTTGTATGTCGCAGGATGGGAAGCGCAGAAAGCGTTAACCCATCCCTGATCTTTAGGAATGTGTTAACGCCTCTCATGATGATGAGGTTGTTTCAAAATCAAATTATACATTTGATTACCCCATTTCACTAACATAATGGTAATATTAGCCATAATATTGAAATGCGTCAAGGCTTAAATTATCCAGTCCGTTATTTCTATGACAAAGCAGACCGCTTTGCAGCAGCCTGCTCAATTTCACTATGGACCTACGCGATTTATTATAATTTTCTTGATTCAGAGATCGCTAACTACAGTTTTCTTGCTTTGATTACAAAAGTAACAGGAAGCATCTTTGCTTTTTTGGCAAATTTGCTGTTCCCCCGCGATTGGATAATTTCATCATCCGATTGCTCAATCATTTGTTCAATTAAAAAGCCCGCCTTTGCCAACGCATTCACATAGGTTGATAGTGTACGGTCAGATAAAGTTAGCGTACTTTCTTCAAGAGATGACGAATACCAGGTTTCGTCGAAATAACATTTTTTAAAAACAAAAGCATTATTATCTTCAACAACACATTTGTGTATAGGGTGAGACCAACTGAAAATAAAAGCGCCGCCTTTTTTTAGATATGAAGCAACCCGGCGAAAAGTACCCTCAAGATCGGTTGTCCAGCCAATTGCATAAACCGAATAAACAAAGTCAAAATAATCCTCTGGTATGCCACATTCTTCTTCCATGGGGGAACAGATTAATGTAGCTGAAAGACCGCACTCCGTCAAAAGTTGCTTTGTTTTTTCGATTTGGTTTTCCGATATATCCATCCCCCATAGTTCAGATGCTTTGCGTTCCCCCAAATATTGCAAAGAGTGACCGCTTCCACATCCTATTTCCAGCGTCTTTTTTCCTGATACATCGCCAAAAAGTTGGCAATTTTCTTCTGAGACAAAAGCTCCATAAAGGGGAAGTGAGGTTGCTCCTAAAACCTCATTTCCTTTTGTATCCCAAAATAAGCTGTTTGTTTCATGAATAACGCTCTTATCCATGTCGACCGAGATAGCGACAACCTCACTACCGCCTATTATGTTTGTTCTGGAAACAGAATTTTTGTCCATGCAAGCACCATCCCCAATATAAAAAAATATGAACGTTGTACTCATTTTTCACACATCTATTCAATGATTTTTGTAAATTCTGTTTCCCCTTTGCTAGCTTTCGTGACAGTTTCATTTTAATGAAATCAGAGCAAAGTAAATTTTGGGATTTATTAAGTAAAACGAGATTACCTCTTTGTTCCATTTCCCACCTGTTTTAATAATTCGACTGCTTCTGATCGTTTGGTTTTCACGAATCAGACTTGTGGTGAATTGGTGCAAAAAATCATTGCGGACATTGGCAATCATCTCATGGATCTGAGCAACTTTCTGCTTGGCTTTTCGCCAATTGGAGCCACCTTTTGTACGGCGAGCCAAACGGCGTTGCCACATCGCCAGTTTGGGTTCGAATTTGCGAAACGCTTTCGGATTGGCAACCCGCATCCCATCTGAACAGACCGCGAATTCCTTGAGTCCAAGATCAATGCCGATCTCCTTGGCGACTCGCCGCAAAGGTTGGATCTCCACCTCCGAGACGATGGATACGAAATACTTGCCCGCCGCATTCCGACGAACGGTTGCGGATAGGATTCGTCCTTCGATAGATCGGGAATGGGCAAAACGAATCCATCCAAGCTTCGGAAGTTTAAGGCAGCTTCCTTCGACGGCAATATTCCCATTGGTGTATTTGGTCGTATAGCTTTGCACAGGACTCTTTCGACTTTTGAAACGTGGAGCTTGGTTTTGCTTCTTGAAAAATCGATCAAAACTGTCTGCGACGTTTCGAACAGCGGATTGTAAGGCGATACTATCGACGGATTTGAGCCATTCCTATTGCTGTTTCAAGGAAGGAAGCTGTGTGGCACAGCATCCTGATTTGATACCAATTCGGCCACACCTCCCTTCATTGCATTCACTATGATTATAGCACGTATGTTCGCAAAAGGTGAAAACCGCCGATTCATCACCCGTAGTTTTTGCTTTTAATCAACTCGTCAAATTAGTTTGCAGCGACTGGTATTCCTTGGAATAAAGTCTAATCTACTCGATACGCTGACAAAAGAACAGTCTTTCTTTAACCTATTTTATGGTATAATTCATGTATAGAAGGAAAGAAAAGCGTACTGCAGGTTAACACCAACAGACGCTTTTCTTTGTTTAATCATGCTATTGTACAGACATGTTCAGCTTCTCATTTTTTCCGCCAAATATTTTGATAGAGATCGGTAATCGTAAGCCTTACTATACCAGGACTCTCAACGTTTTCTTTATTGGCTCCATCACTCAAAAAGAAAGAGAAGGAAAAACAATCCCCGTCCTTATAATTCAAGCCGCATTGCCCTGTAGCTTGAGTGTTGTATAGGTTCCCTTTGTATTCTGCTGTTAATTTTGCTGTTGAGGACATGGTAAAGGAATGATCGTTAATCGTCTCATGATGAACACCGGAGATAAGCGTAGCACCCGCTAAAGAATACTGTCCGCTTGATCTAAAGCCGATATCATATCCTCCGTTGTATGTCTTTTGCAGCCAGGATACATATATCCTGTGTTCCCCGTCGTTAAAGATCTCTTTTCCAATGTTGCTTTCCAAGCTCGACAAATCAACTTGAAACGAATAGGCTCCCTCTACCGGATGACCCTTTTCTGTAAATTGCTTGGTATTGTTTGCAACAAAAGCCATTCCATGAAACCATAAGCCGAATAACCCGGATGTCCAGAGAAGTACAATCATCACCGCCATAAGAACAACGGTGACGTAAAGTATCGTTTTAACTTTCCTAATTGGACCAACCTCCCCTCGTTTAATTGGAGCATTGCTATTGACTGTTTATCGTGAAACTAAGTAAGTCTCATGCTCGTCAGCATGGACATCGTTCACCGTGCGCTTATCACCTCATGCGCACGCCGTATTCCTAAGCCTGTAAACTTCCTGCCCTTACTTCAACGAGCTGAAGCAGGTCGCCGAGGCGCCTGCTCCAATCCTTATTCATGCTTCAATCCCAAACCAAATTCCCTTTCCTCATTTTTGCTATATAGATGATTTGGCCTGTGTGACTGGACAAATGTCTGAATTGATGCAGAAGCATTTCTAGAACGGTAGATTGATTGTCTAAGCCGGCACTGCTGAACGTAGGAAAGTTTAAATAAGGCTGATCCAGCAACTTTTCTGGGTTTGCTTTTATGATTTCAAGTACTTGTATAACGCTATCGTACGATTTCTTCACAAGCTCCAATGCTTGCTCTTTTGTCATTTGCAGACCGCGTTCGAATTCTTTACTTCTATCTCCAATATGCGGAGCACCAAAGTATGCAACTTCAAACCATTGATATAAAGCCCCCGATATGTGAGCCACCAAATTTGCGATGCTGTTACTCTCAGGTGTTGGCGACCATACGATATCCTCATCGGACAATTGTTCAATGGCAATGCGGTTCCACTTCTGGTCTGCTTTGTATTTCCTTAAGAGATGGTCAATCACTATCGTTGAACTGTCCAAACCCTTCACGCTCCCGCACTTTTTTTAAGTTTACCAAACGTACGTTCGCTCGTAAAGGGCAGGTTTAAAACGGTTGCGCTTCTTCCCTCCTCAGCACCCGGATTGCATAGTCGCGGCCGAACCGCGGCGAAAGCGCGGTCCAGAACGAAAAAAGCGCCTTTTCGATCTCGGCCATGGCTTCATCGCCGTCCGCGTCCACCATGTCGAATCCTGCTTCTGCGCCCAGCGAAGCGACGGTTTGCTTGGCTTCTTCGTCCTCGCCGCTCATGAAGAGCGTGACGTTCCCCCCGCTGAACTGCGGGTTTGCGAGCGCCTCCCATGTCGACGTATGGAACGCCCGCACGACGCGAGCGCCATTCGCGAGCCTCCGCACTTCCGCGTCCGCCGACCGCCCGTCGAACAACATCGTCGCATTCACGACGATTTTCCGCCGCAGATCGACCGCTTCCTCCAGCACTCGCTCGATTTCCGTGCCGGGAACGGCCAATACGACGATTTCGCCGAACTCGACCGCTTCCTTAACGGACACCGCGGCGGCGCTCGGGCCAATCGACCCCAGCAGCGCGCGCATCCTTTCGCTTTGCGGATCTCGCGAGCCGAACGTCACCCGGTGACCTTTCGTCGCCCATGCTTTCCCTAGCGTACCGCCAATATGTCCTGACCCGATCATTGCAATGTTCACGCTCGCATCTCCTCTGCATGTGTTTTGTGGAGGCTCGAACGCCGGAACTTTCGAAACGTTTACGGCGTCCCGTCCAACAGCTTGCTGTACAGGAGGATGTTGGTTTTCGTCCGATCGATCAGCTCGTCGAGTTCGCGGCGCTGCGTCTCCATCCGCGCCAAGTGGTCCGTCAGCAGGCTGATTCGATCCCGGAGCATGTCTTCGTCTCCGTCGCGCATCGACGAGCGTTCGACCACACAGCGGTTCGTACTCGTGAACGCCTTGATTTCTTCCAAAGACAATCCCAGCCGTTTCAAACATTTTAGTCCGGACAGCAATCGGAGATCGTCGTCGCTAAACACGCGCGCACCGCCTGACCGTTTGCGCCTCGGCTTGAGCAGCCCGATTTTCTCGTAATACCGGAGCGTATCGTGTCCGAACCCCGTCATCTCTACGACTTGACCGATCGTGTACAACACCCCCCGCCTCCTTTCATTCCTCATCCTACATGCTGGAGGCGACTCCAGGTCAACCCCCGCGAAGCGAAAAATTCCAAATCATTGTTCGGCCCGCTTACTGGTCAAGAGCCAGCCTTTCCATTGCTGCGCCGTAATGATCCGAGCTTTAAAGCTGCGTTCCGAATATGGACATTCACCCGGCTGCCATCCGGGTACAGCCGGTATTTGATGGCCGGTTATTGAGGTTAAGGCTGTACACCGCGCGCTATAATTTGCAAGCCTTTTGTTGTGTGCATCATCTTCTAATCCCTGCACAAGCTGTTCAACGAAATCAGGATGCTTTATTATGGCTGCAAGTCGAAATGCTGCGCATCTGACATCAAGACTCGGATCAGTAAAGGTTTGAATCAAGTGGCCGCTCATGTCCGCCCAAAACCGGGGGCACTGTAGAAGTGCAAATATTGCCGCCAATCTGACATTCGGTGATTCGTCTTTAAAGGCTGAAATCATAGATTCCTTTGTCAATAAATCCGGTTTTGTTGCCATTACACAGATTGCTGCTGTACGTACACGAAATAATGGATGAACTATAACTTTTTTACTGTACCGGCTGCTTCATTCGGCAGCTCACCAGGCAAGAAAGATAAAAGAATCGGCATTGCCGTTTCTTCATTATGATTCATTAGGGATTGCAGCCGCAAGGACAATGGCTTTTCACGCCACTCTCTCCAAGTTCGATAACTATTCAGCTGTTGATTAAAGGATGCTCCGCCTATTTCTGATTCAATTGCTCTTTTTATTGATGGCAATCCAGCCTTGAGCTGACTCCATTTCATATTGGAAGTAGACGTATTTATCAATGCAGCTTTTATCTGATCAGTTGTCCATTCGGGGCGAGCCTGCCACAGACATGCTGCCACACCCAAAGCAATGGGTCCCGCAAAAGAAGTTCCTTCATTGATACGGGCATACCCTTTCGGGAGATGATCCGAGCGGGCGTATAGATGAGATTCAAACTGTTCTTCAGTTCCGTAAGGAAATACGATATTCTCAGCCGGCGCCAACATTTCAGGAACCCATTTTTCTTCAAAAGTGTACCCCCTGCTGCCATGATAGGGTTCCGCCGAGACTGGGTCTCCATTTACAGGAATAATAACGCCTCCGACAGAAAGAACCGAAGGGGCGGCCGCTTGGGTTACGCCAGAGGTTGTATCGGAATGATTTCCTGTTCCAGCCATGACCAATAAGCCCTCATTAGCAATTTCTTCGCAAAGTACACGCAATGGATCGACCTGCCACGGTAATAAGCCGGTATCCTTCTTCCCATAGGTCGCTACTAAAACACCACGAATATTGTATTTGTTCCAATTGGATTTTACCCAGTTTAGAGCATTGGAAATACTCGTTTCCACATTCAGTTTTTGTTTTGTTGATCCACCGGCTACAAGAAATAAGTCGGCTTCCGGTGCGACTCCGGAATAATGTCCGTGGCACAGAAATCCAGAGCCGGCTGCCGACGCTGCTGCCCATAACCCATGATCGCCGCGGGGCCAAGGTCCTTCTGTCGATTCCAACAAGGTAGGGGCGGGGTTAGGATCGGATGCACGTACTAAGTACGTTTTACGGACAGCATCAGTACTAATGTCAGGATGGGCGGGAAAATCGCCATCAATGATTGCAATACGCACGCCTTTTCCTGTTACATTAGCGGGGACATCAAGAAACTTCCTAAGGGATGCCCAATGATACATAAGACCCCTCCATAAAATGGAATTACAACCCACATGTATCATTCGATTTCATTTAACCATCTCCTTCACTGCCCCCGTCAACAAACAAAAAAGGAGCACCCTCGCAGGAACTCTCCGCTAGCGTGCTCGTTATCTGAATTGGCTGTTCTATGTCGGCAGACTGCAACGTGGTACTCAACCTTACTTACTACTACCTTTTTCAAGAATGTAACCTTCATTCGAATTTTTTAAAACTATATCAAAATTCCGATGATAAGGGTGCATAAATATATCATATTGAATTCTTCGCTCTTCATGAGATTTTTTTAAATAATTAAGATCTGTTCCTCTTTCAGTAACATCGCGTATACTTCTTCTCATTAGTTCCGTTTCCCCATCTGTATAGAAGTAAACTTTTAGATCATACAAATTGGGATCGGTGAAGGCAACGGTCATGCCTTCTACAATATTTATTTGGTTTTCGGAAGAAACCAGCATACTCTTTGCGTTGTTCGAACCTATTGTATAAAAGTCTAAACCATCTCTCATCATACGCATGTCTCTCTCAAGCGCGAATACATGATGAGCAGCAGGATGACAAGCTGTCATTTTCTCTTGATGCTGTTCATTCCTATATTCATAGTCGATTAAAGTGTACTTCCTAAGATGAGAGCCGATAATATAAGGATCGGTATTGATATAATTTACATTATCATTTCCTAGAATGTTTAAGAGATTCTGGGCAAACGTTGTCTTCCCAGACGCACCATGACCCGAAATTCCAATGATGAATCTTTTATCTTCGCTCCTAACCAAATCGGCTATCTCATGCAAAATCCTGACCATGTTTCCCTCCATTTGCCCATTCAAAATAAACGAGCCCATATTAATTTTCTGGCTTTAATTTAATAGGAAACTTTCCCCTTTAAGATATTTTTTACAATAGTTTTGGATTACAGAAGGAATACTCTTTGATAAAAATTCATATTCAATCGGATTTGCTGAAAGAAAAGCAAAGTTCCTTATAATAGCCCATATAAAAAACGATTCTAAAAGGTTTACATCGATCTCATGAAGTTGGTGCTCCTTGTTATAGGTTGAGATAAATATTTTACGATTTTCAGGATAGAGATGTAAGAAAGTCTCAGCAATATCAAATAAATAAAATCCATACCCGCAAGCGGAAAAATCAATGGGTCTGGGATGAGTTCGATCAAACACGTAATTGCCCTCGTGAAGATCAGAATGGATAATTCCCCAGTTATCCCGAGTTACGATTTGTTTTTCAATATCACTTCTAATTTTTTGCACTGTGTTTTCGAGCCAAGTAAATTGCTCAATAGTCATCAGATCAAAGTTATGTCTTAATTTGGTAAGTGATGAAAGTAAATTCGCGGAATTATATACGGGTCTATCAAAACTTTTAGGGACATCCCATTGAATAGAATGTTTATGGAGTGTTGCCATCAAAACAGCTAACCGTGCTGTTTCTTTACTTGTTGGTTGTCGATTCAGTACTTCGCCATTAACCCAGCTATAACATGTGACTCTCCATAATCCTTCATTATTAGTTCGTACTTCTGTGATTAGTTCATAATCTTGATTTCTAAGAGGAGTAGGTAGGACAAGATTCGGAACGCTTGCCAACGCTTCAAGCCATAAAAGCTCAGACTCGATAAACTCTTTCGTTATTATTTCCATAGTGGAACAATGAATTTTAATAAGATATTTCAAATCTGAAAAGCTTGTACTAACGCGAAATGTTGCATTGTCACCTTTACCCAAGTAAACAAGCTCATCACACTTTATCGAGTATTTTTTTAAGGCTTCGGCCGCAATTTGTTTATAATCATTTTCTGAATGCAGACTTATCCACTCCCTGCAGAATCACTTCATCAACTCTCATTAAGTATACCGAGTTTTTCCATGCAGACCTATTGAAAGAATCATTATATTGAACAATGATGCTCTTAACTTAGTAATAAAGAGAGCAGTTGCCCATTATCTTGCCGTACTCATTGGGGATCTCGACTCTCACACTTTGCACCAACTCACCCGCCCTCATTTCGCCCCATTCCTTATAAGACTCCAGATAAGTCATGATTAATACATCCCGACTTCATACTGTATAGGATAAATACTGTTATTGACAGATTACATTTTTTGCAACTAGAATACATACTATACAGAATGTAATTAATTAAAAATAACTTGTCAGGAGCTATCGATGAAGAAAAATAAGTTTCAATTGAAAAGGGAAGCGACCTATCAACAACTTCTCGAGGCCGGTATGAAGAGCTTCTCGGCGAAGGGGTACGCTTCTACGACGCTCGGAGATATTGTAGAGTTGACCGGCCATACGAAGGGCGCATTTTATGTTCATTTTAAGAGCAAGGAACAGCTATTCTTGCATGTTCTGGATTACCAAATGCAAATAACGAACGGCTGGACAGTCGTGCCGAAGGAATATAGCCCGGAGGATACTACGCTGGAAGAGGTAATCACGATTGTCCTTACGCGGCTCGGGCAGATGCTCAAGGGGGTCGATAATTGGATCGTCGTGCTGGCCGATTTCTATCAACAAACGAAAGGAGACCCTATCATTCAGAGCGCGCTCAAGCAGAAATACAGGGAATGGGTCGGAGGAATCGAAAAGTTGATAGTAGTCCTGCAAGAGAAAGGGTGGATCCCGCCTGACAAAGATCCCGTTCTAATCGCGCGGCAGGTCATTGCGTTCAACGAAGGATATACGCTTTTTTCCGTTCTTTTCGGAGGGACGGATGCGAAGGTGCTTATCCAAGGACTCGTCAAGCTGATGTCTTGATCTATTGAGCTGCCATGTTAGATTTGATCCTGATAGAGAGGAAATAAAATAATGAGAAAAACAATTGTTTCAGTAATCTTGTTTATGCTCGTCTTTCAGACGCTTTCTCTTGCCATACGGACGAGTGAAGTTCACGCGGCGCCCGGTGACTCGCCTGCAGATCCGATTATCATCATGAACGCTCAGCAATTGTCCGATATCCGCAATGGTTTGTCGAAACATTACAAACTGGGGCGGGACATCGATCTGTCCGGCTATGATTTCGACGGAGCCGGTCCGGATAACGGAGGATGGATGCCAATCGGTACTAGCTCAAGCCCGTTCAAAGGAACGTTGGACGGGAAAGGATATGCGATCCGTAATATGACGATCGACCGTCCTCTTATACAAGTTGGGCTTTTCGGGGTCATAGGCGCTAATGCTCAATTGAAGAATATTCGTTTGCTCGATATCAATGTGACCGGCAGGGGTGAGCCTAGGATCAGTGCGCCTGGGGGCGCCTTGGTAGGCAACCTCTTATCCGGTAGTAAGATTCTAGACTCGATTGCAACCGGCAGGATAAGCATGAGCGGGTCTGATGCTGCCGCCGGCGGTCTGGCGGGCGTCAACGTAGGGACGATCGAGAATTCGTATGCGCTCGTTCATGTCAGCGGGGCGTCATGGAGGCATGGCGGCTTGGTGGGCACGAACGCCGGCACGATCCGGAACTCCTATGCAGCGGGCAATGTAATCGGGGACGAAGAAGTAGGTGGCTTGGTAGGCTATCACAATTCAGGTTCTATCGAAAATTCATATGCAGCGGGCCATGTAACCGGGAGCTCTCGGGTTGGTGGCCTGGTGGGCCGGAATGATACCGGCAACACATTCCCGGGCTCGTATTGGAACACGGAAACTTCCGGCCAGTCCACCAGTGCGGCTGGAACCGGGGTCACCACGGAGCGCATGAAAGATACGAGCATCTTCGCAGGTTGGAATACCTCGATTTGGGGCTTTCGCGATGGGGATAGGTATCCGTATTTGCTTGCGTTCAAGCCGGGACTTGCAGTGGATCCGCTTGCTGTAACATTGTATAACCTATCCCCCGGCCAGAACCAATTATCAGTGACAGGTACGGTATATGGCGACAGTATCGGTGAGCAGCTAACCGTCGATTATACGATTCGGGATAGCTTGAATGCCACCGTTACAACCGTAACGTATAGCGTATATGCCGGCAGCCGTACGCAATCGATCGACCGTATGATCCCGCTGACAGGGCTCGGCAGCGGAACTTATACTTTACATATTACGGTTAAGGATACGTATAATCCGGCAGTTGCGGCGCCGCAGCTTGCTTTTACCGTTGACGCTACCCGGCCAACCGTTAATCTGTCCGGACCGGCAGGCAGTACGGTGAACGCACCGTTCCCGATTACCGTCAACTTTAGCAAAGCTGTAACCGGCTTTGATTCGAGCGACATCGTAATCGGTAACGGCACGGTTTCCAATTTTATTGCCGTCAGTGCGTCTAATTACACGGCCACGGTCACCCCGACAACGAGCGATCAGGCGGTAACGGTAAATGTTGCAGCGGACGCAGCAACCGATGCAGCTGCCAACGGCAATACCGAATCTAACACTTTGAATTTCATGTACGATATCACTAAGCCGACGGTTACCCTATCAAGCACAGCCGGCTCGACGGTAAACGTCGCTTTCCCGATTACCGTCACCTTTAGCGAAGACGTGAGCGGCTTCGATGCGAGCGACATCTTTGTCGATAACGGCACGATTTCCAATTTTATTGCCATCAGTGCGTTTAATTACACCGCCACGGTCACTCCGACAACGAGCGGTCAGGCGGTAACGGTACATGTTGCAGCGGACGCAGCAACCGATGTAGCTGCCAACGGCAATACCGCGTCCAATACCTTGAGTTTCATGTACGACAGCACCAAGCCGACGGTTATCCTATCAAGCACAGCCGGCGCGACGGTAAATGCCGCTTTCCCGATTACCGTCACCTTTAGCGAAGCTGTAACCGGCTTTAATGCGAACGACATCTTTGTCGATAACGGCACGGTTTCCAATTTTATTGCCGTCAGTGCGTTTAATTACACCGCCACGATTACTCCGTCCACGAGCGGTCAGGCGGTAACGGTAAACGTTGCGGCGGACGCAGCAACCGATGCAGCTGCCAACGGCAATACCAAGTCTAATACTTTGAGTTTCATGTACGATAGCACCAAGCCTACCGTTGCATTCGTCGGATTCACGGCCAACCAGATCTTTACCGTATCGCCCGCCTCAATTGCCGTTTCAGTCAGCGAACCCGTATTTTGGGTGGCGGATGGGAAGCCGTTGACTTCTTCCGATGCGCCTTCGCTGTTCATCATGGAGAAGGACGATTTGCCATTTTCAAGTTATACGGCTAGTTATGATGAAATTTCCAGAACGTATACTTTAACGTTTAACGCCCCTCTTCTAGATGGCATTTACAAGGTAAAAGTTGCCGGCGATATCGTGGAAAACGCCTACCGCAATACACTTGACGAGGCAAGTGCAAGCTTTACCGTAGCCGTACCTGCGGTAAGAAATATTACAATAACACCGGCAACTCTTGCCAGCTCGGGGGGCAGCACAATAGCCACCGTAACGGGTTCAAATCTTATAGGACAGTCCGTTAAAATATATATGGATGGAACAGAAGCAGCCTCAGCCGCCATAACTAGTGCGACAAGTGCAAAAGCAACGATCGCTATACCGCCAAACACGGATACAAGCCCCAAAACCTATACGTTGACGGTTTATCTTAATGGAGCGGAGGTTGCGGGAAAGTCCACGACGGTTACAGTGAACGGCGAATCCGGCGGCTACAGCGGATACGATTCAGAGCCTGTCGTTGGCGGGCCAGCGATCGACCTGAATGGAACCATGCTCGATCCGGGCAAAATCGACACTTCGAAGCCGTCCGTCACGCTCGAAGCGACGCCTAAGGACGGGGTGGCCTTTGCCAGCATCCCGGCAAGTATCCTGACAAGCTTGGAGGGCAAAAACGCCACTTTCTTCATCGAGATCAAGACCCCGTACGGAAGCTATCAGGTGCCGGTCAATCTGGCGTCGCTCATTCCGGGGCTGCAAGATTTGCTTGCAGCAAACAACCTTAAAGCCGAGGATATCAGCTTCAAAGTTACCTTGGCCGACAAAACCGGGGATAAGGATATTGTTGCGGCGTTTGACAGCGGTCTGCCGAATGGTAAAGTCTTAGGCGCTATTGTCGATTTCAACATAGAAATTATCATAATGAAGAGCGGGCAAACTATCGGATCGGCAGAAAAGTTCAGTAAGGCACTGACCAGAGTTATTCCGATGCCGAAAAATGTGAACAGCTTGCCGGAGCAATGGGGCGCATTCCGCTTTAACGAAACGACGGGAACATTCGAGTTTGTCGCCGCCAAGAAGGTGCAGATTGACGATGTATGGTATGTGATGATCCGCTCTTATTCAAACAGCGTGTACGTTGTGGCGGAAAATACGGTAAGCTTTTCCGATGTGCAAAATCATTGGAGTGGGTCGTTCGTCCGGCTTGCCGCAGCGAAAGGACTTGTTGACGGAGTGGACGACCGCCTGTACGACCCGGATCGAACCGTAACCAGAGCGGAGTTTACCGCTATGTTAATCCGGGCGCTGGGACGCGGCAAACCAACGATCGGCACGGCGCCATATCACGATGTAAAGTCCGGCACATGGTATTTCGATGCGGTAGCCAAAGCGAAGGAGCTGGGATTACTGAACTTCGTGAAGGACAATAGCTTCAAGCCCGATCAACCGCTGACTCGCGAAGAAATGGCGAACATGCTGACGGCCGTCATTTCCCTTGAAAAGCTGCCGTTTCCGATGGAAATGGCTAGCTTAAATGGCTACAACGATATCGGAAACATTAATAAGGCCTATTTAGAGGACGTTCGCACGATGGTCGCCCTTCAAATCATGACAGGCACAGGCGAAGATACGTTCAATCCGAAAGGCGAAACGACTCGCGCACAAGCGGCTGTTGTGCTCATAAGGACATTACAGGCACTTGGATTGATAAATGGAGTAAAGTAGCATTCAGAATTCCCTTAAACAAATCCCGCCCGATTGGTGTGAACCATTCAGGCGGGATTTATTAATTCTCATGGCTGTCAAGGAGACATTTACGCTCAAGCACGATTTTGCGATACATTTCCCCGAACAGGGCCGGGCTGTTCTCTCGAATAATCAGCCGTCCAAGGTGTGGTTTAAGGATCGCCCGTAATCCCGGCCGATGTCGGTGCCCATTACGGCTATAAGCGGCCGCAACATCCGCATCATCAGAGGCATTTCTCCCTTTATACATCGGGGTAGTAATTGACGTCGCTAATTTGATGATAGACGGATATCCCCATTTGCAACATGATCCAAACGGATAATCCGGTGATAGTAAGAAACACGCCTTTTAAGGACATATATAGCTTCATGGAGAATTCCTTCTTCTTGGATTGAAGGGGCTGAAAATAAGACGTTTTGGTTCTTCCCTGACCTTGGATTCCTTGTCCAAAATCCTTTTCCCATAATCGGTTCAATACGGTCATTACAGCATTAAACGAAATGGGGCCTTCAAGCTGTAAGTTTTCATGAATCTGCCGGACACTCTTCTTTTCCATCGATCTCCACATCAGTTCCATAATTCGGGCTTCCAACGTTCCGAAAAACTGATGCAGTCCGTTTTGATCCACGTGATACTGCCTTACCTTCATGCGTAATCACACTTTCCGCTTCAAGATTGCTTTAATAGGTAGTATAACAGATACGAGTCCAAGTGGCATGTGAACCCCTTACTCACCTCATTAAGGCCGATTTCCTGCGTGATTGCCGTTTTTGGATCCGAAGCTGGCCAGCATCTGGGACCTATAAACATCATACCAAGGAGTCTTTTTGTTACTTTCCGTTATCGTCTCCTAGTTGAACAAGTTGCTACTAGAATTATCTGAATATATTTTGTCAAGAAACTCGATTGAGACGCGTTCAGCTTCCATTTTCGTTACAATCTCTGAAGCAGTCCGTAATCGTTGGTACATCTTAATCGTGTTTTTTAGCGCGCGGTAGCAACTTTCGAAGCTGTGGAAAGGAATCGTTCCTTTAAGTTCTTCCAGTTCTTTTGATGCGTATATCTCGAGCTTTCGAACTCCTCGCGGAGAATGGCCGTTGCGAATGAGAACCAACGGCCCTAACACATCATTTCGAATAAATGTTAGGTGATCGATCAGTTCGAACAACTCGCCCCTCCCTAATTTAGTCGCACCGTAATGCACCCATACCCAGAAACGATCCTCAATCCATTGAGGATCAGGGAAAGGGAAAGTCGGGGTTGTTTTGCTGAGTACCGTTGTAATATCTGAACCTCTTTCCCAAAGAATCAACGGGTTCTCGACTCGTATTTTGAGCTCCTCCACTAGAACAAACTTAAGATCGACATGAAGAGGTGCCGGTCCATATAAACAAATAAGCAATCTGGGTTCTCCGACATGCTCACCGGTGAATGCCGAAAGTAAGTTGCCGAGCCTTTCTGCTATCCGGATTCGTTGTTCCATGATCTCATTTCGAAAAGCGTAATCGTAGACGATTATTAAATCCAGATCGCTGTACTTATCCATTGCTCCGTGTATCATGGAACCGCCTGCAAGGAGACCTGTAAGTCGATGATCTTGTCTTACATACTCTTTTGCCTGCTCAATGAACCGTTCGTGTACAGGTAACTTCAATGCCATACACTCCTTAAATTTTAACCCATAAAATGGGTATTACACAAAAGTAACATTTACATGAAGTAACGTCAAATAGTATGTGAGCCAATAATCAATTACTGCGCTATCCTGCCAGTTAGTTCAGCGCTGCCGTGTGAGTCTAATACTTTATTAAAAAATACCGCAAGAAGTAATGCAGTCAAGAAATAACGGAAGCCGGTCGGCCAATTGCAAAATTGAAGATAACAAACGCTTCAATAATAAACATCAATCACGTCTTCTTTTCATAAATTGGGTAGGAAAGAAGGGCGGGATGCAAATGGTTATTAATGATGTTTATGTAGAGCGGGCGATCTTTCTGGCTGCAATCTGCGGTCAAACCTATACCCAATTTACCAATACAGATGGTTCCTTCGTTGTTCCATTACATTATTCAGTCAACTATACGTTTCAAATGAAATCGGTCGCTAATATATGGGAACGATTCGGATTTATTATTGAATCTCCTAAAGAGATCATTATTGCGTTTCGCGGGTCCAATTCAACAAGCGATTGGATTTCTGATATTATGGCCTCACAAACGAAGTTTAAATTTATTAATGAAGACTGTTATACGCATCGCGGCTTCACAAATATCTATTCTTCAGGTAGGAACGGGATTATCTCCGCGCTCGCCGAGTTGTCACCTAATAAGGCATTATACATTACAGGTCACAGTCTCGGTGCGGCACTCGCGACGTTATGCGCTTTTGATATTGCGGCGAACACCGTTTACAACTCGCCCAAACTGTTTACGTATGGATCTCCTCGCCTAGGAGATCCGGCTTTCGCGAAAACTTTTTCAAAGTATGTACAGAACAGCTACCGTATTGCCAATCCATATGACGTTGTCACGCATACTCCGCCATCCATCTACAAACAGCCCAAACGGGATGAAAAATTTTACTACAGTCATGTGCGAACCTTCGAATCACTGCCTTTCCAGAATGGAGCAATAGACCTTAATCATGCGATTGATAGCTATTTCGCAACGCTCTCCCAGCTTAAACCGATATTCGCTCAAAGGTTATGTTCATCGAACCCTGGCTTCTGCCCATCCTAATCCATGCTCTACCAAATAAGTAGTTGCTGCACAAGCTAGTCCCCGCAATGGAAAAGCCTCATATCAGCAAATTATCTTGGAGAGAGACATTGGAAAAATGAAACCAAAACATCACATTGATTAATACACATATCCCACCACGCATTACCTTCCAAATATACTTCTGTTAAATTACTTGCTCGAACCGTGGAGTTGGGCCAAATCTCCCGAAATTTACTGTTCGTATCATTCATTTTATAGCCCCCATAAAATGGGATTTTCCATTCTGCTGTGGTGATTCGCCGCAGTTTCGCTAAAGGTTCTGCTCGAACTTGAATGTGGCCGCGCTGTATATCAAATCAGCCTTCTCTTTTCCAGCGTTTCGTCCATTCTTACCGTGATCGTTTCAAGCATCTCCTTAACGTCCGCACCTTCATAAACGATTCGACGAGTAGCCGGATTCAAATGTCTATCCAGAAAGTGGCAGAAATCGGTGTTTGCTGCTGAAGCCGGGAGAGCGCTTCCATAAGCAAACTCTTCCAATACTACACGCCGAAGCGGATCAGTCTCGTGCCCAACTTCCTTGTAAACCGAATGAAGTGGAGCGATAAAGCCCTGTGTTACAAGCCGCGTGAGTTCATTGCTTGTGCAAGTGAGTTCGCGAAGCAGTTGCCAGGCAAGCTCCGGATACTGGGTTCGGGATGCAATCCCGAATCCACAAACCCAAGGTTCATTAACCCTTACGCCTCCTCGGAAATAAGGCAAACCAACCATCCCAAGGTTTTCCTTCAGTTTAGGCTCAATCTCATGCAGCATAATGAAGTAATCGAGGATCATCCCGGTTTTATTTTCAAGCAAATCACTGTTTTTGAAATAGTCATGAGTAGCCCAAGCTACCCTGTGCTTTCGAACGAGATCGACTGCCCAAGAGATCGTTTCAACCGCTTTTGGACTGTTCATGTAACCTGTAGCCCTTGTCTGGTCGGGAGATAGCATGTCGGTGCCGGCTGTTAAAAGAAGAAGACGCATATATTCCCTGTGAAAAGATATTCGGGCTGCAAAACGTTCTTCACCCGGACTTACGTTCGCGCTCTGAAGCTTAAGTGCCGTTTCTTGAAATTCGTCCCAAGTCCATCCATCTTCTGGATACGGGATCCCGGCTTTATCGAACCATTGCTTATTGTAAAATATGCCTTTCATTGTAGCGCTTAACGGCATAGCCGCAATGCTTTCGCCATTTCGCACAAACCGCAATATCGAAGGGTGAAAGAGTGCTTCGATACCTTCCGTTTCTACCCACGGTAACAAATCCAGCAACAATCCGTCCCGACTTCCGTCCGTAATATCGCCGCAAAATAACTGCACGATGTCTACTTTGGATTCGCCAGCATAAAGTTCGGAGCGGATTACACCGTTATCAACGACATTGATTATCACGCTTACTCCCGGATTTAGAGCCTCAAAGCGTTTTGCGATTTCTTCAATACTTTCTTTCTGCCACGGCTCATCGATCATAATTCGTAGCTCGGTTTTGTTTTTCAAGATATTCATTAAACCACCTTTCGCTTTGATTGCTGTTCTTTCATTACGAAATTTAGACTTCATGAGAATCCGATACCTTCTATTATTAGGAACATACATTCTCATTTTATGTTACCATATATATCCACTAAAGCAAGACTTTTTGCGCTAAACTGCCCGTAAGCGCAACAAGGCTGCCGATCACATCGCGGCAGCCTTTGTTCTTGATGTTATTATTGCGCTTTCGTTTCCCGCTAGCTTCTGGTCTCCGTGGGATCGGGTGGCGGTTCTTTGCATGTTTTTATACTTCTTTTATAATTCTTTCATAGCGGTCTGGTATACTGCGGAATGGATCTAGCGATCTAGAATTACCCAACTGGAGGGAAAATAATGTTGAAAAGAGCGGCGCTTCGTACGATGGCATTGTTGGCTTTTCTAACCGCCGTCTGGACGCTAGTCCCTGGACAACAAGCCAAAGCGGCATTGTCAGGCGACTTCAGTTACACGGATAACGGGGATGGAACAGCGGCGATTACGTCATACATGGGAACGGATACGGACGTGATCATTCCGAGTGTATTGGAAGGACTAGCGGTAACCGGAATCGGGAAAGATGCCTTTTTTGGCAGAAATCTTGCCAGTGTCACCCTTCCGGACACCTTAACCAGTATCGGAGTGAGAGCCTTTGGATCCAACCACCTGACAAGTCTCACGATTCCGGATAGTGTGATGACGATTGGAGATTATGCATTTCTGAGCAATAGTTTGACCAGTCTGACGCTCTCGAATGGCTTGAAGAGTATCGGGATTTATGCATTCACAGTTAACAACAAGCTAACCAGCGTCATTCTCCCGGAGGGCCTGGAGTATGTGGGGGACTCCGCTTTCTATAGAAACCAATTGACGCACGTCACGTTCCCGAACAGCATGACGGGGATCGGGAGTTCAGCCTTCCGATACAACCAAATAACCAGCATCGAGCTTCCCGATCATTTAGAGAGTATCGGTAGTTATGCATTCGATGGTAATAAACTGACAAATATTGAAATTCCGGAAAGCGTGAAGAGTATCGAGCATTATGCATTTATTAATAATGCATTGACTCAAGTTACCATCCTCGGAAATGCGACAAGTATCGGGGGGGCTGCTTTCGTAAACAATCAAGCGTCCCCGGGCGATCTGACCTTCATCAGTTATGACCCCTCACCGGCCAAAGATTATGCGGTTGCGAACGGTCACACTTTTCATAAGCTGATACCGGAATTGAGCGGGTTGACGTTGAGCGAGGGCAGCTTAAGTCCGGTGTTTGCTTCGGGCTCGCTCGCTTACACGGTTTCAGTGACGAACAGCGTGTATGCGATCACCGTGACGCCGACCGCGAGTTATAGCACCTTTGCCGTCACGGTAAACGGGACGACGGTTACGAGCGCCACGGCATCGCAAGCGATTCCGTTGAACGTGGGAGAGAACGCGATCACAGTGACGGTAACGGCGCAGGACGGTACGACGACAAAATCGTATACGGTGACGGTAACCCGTGCGGCGAGCAACAGTGCGGATTTGACCAACCTGGAGCTTTCGGACGGAGCGCTTAGTCCGGCGTTTGGTATAGGGACGACTAGCTATTCGGCTACAGTGGCGAACAGCGTGTACAAATTGACGGTTACGCCGACTGCGGCCGATCTTGGCGCGACGATCAAAGTGAACGGAAATACGACGGTGAGCGGTATGCTGTCACAAGAGATTCTGTTGGACGTAGGAGATAACGTAATTGATTTGACGGTGGCGGCTCAGGACGGCATCACGACCAAAACGTATACGGTGACGGTGACCCGTGCGGCGAGCAACAGCGCCGACTTGACGAACCTGAAGCTGTCGGACGGAGTGCTTAGTCCGGCATTCGGCGTCGGAACGACAAGCTACGCGGCAACCGTGGCGAATAGTGTTTACAGCCTGACGGTCACGCCGACCACAGCGGATCCAAATGCGACGATCACGGTGAACGGGGACGCGACGGCGAGCGGCGCGGCATCGCAAGCTATCCCGTTAAACGTAGGCGAAAACGCGATCGATGTGACGGTAACGGCGCAGGACGGTCAGACAACGAAGACGTATACCGTTATCGTTACCTGCAATAGTGCGGATTCGACCCCTACGGAGGATGGGGACCCGGATTCCGGCGGCGGCGGCATATCGACGCCAACGGCTCCCGTTAATCCAACAACGCCTCCCGTAGGCAAGCCGGATACGGAGAAGCCGCCGGAACAGCCGAGTGGGGCTGCATGCTCGCAACTGACGTGGACGGATGTGCAGAACCATTGGACAAAATCGGATATTGAATTGGCTTCGGAGCTGTGCATCGTGAACGGGCCGTCGAACGATAAGTTCATGCCGGACGATGAAGTAACGAGGCTGCAATTCGCCTTGATGGTAGCGAGAGCAAAGAAGTTGCCGGCAGCGGGAAGCACCGTTGGATTGGACAGCTTCAAGGACCGGGAATCGGTTCCTGCGTGGGCGGATGCCGAATTGTCCGCCGCCATCCAAGCAGGAATCATCGAAGGTTACGAAGACGGCACGCTGCGTCCGAACGAGAAGATCAACCGGGCGGAAATGGTCACCATGCTGATCCGCGGCTGGGGAATGCCGGCTTCAAACGGCGGGACCTCGTTCGCGGACGATGCGGACATTCCGGACTGGGCGAAAGGTTACGTTGCGAAAGCAGCCCAGACACAAATTATAGAGGGTCGCTCCAATAACCGTTTCGAGCCGTCCAGTACGGCCACGAGGGCGGAAGCCGTCGTGGTGCTGGTTCGCATCCTGCAGGACCAACCGTAAACCGGCACGATATGGGTTGAAAGCAAGATCAAAGCTTGAACCAAGTTCTTGTCCATCATTTTTTGGACAAGAACTTGGTTCGTTAAAGCAAAAAACCGCGATGTACGAGGATCTTGGAACCTTCCATTCATCGCAGGTGAGATCGAGTGCAGCATCAGTCTCGCCCTTCGGACGACCGAACTTCCCACCTCAATCCCCTCCGCTTGTCACTGCCGGTTCATCTTGCACTCCTGTTCCAGCAACGTATGATTTCTGGCGTGCCATGCGCCCTTACCCCCTCTTTTACGGCTCTTAGAATAAAGTCGGACCATTGTATTGCTGACGGCATAGCCGACGGTGTAGCGAGAATACCAATCGATGATAGCGACCAGATACACAAAGCCTGTGGGGGTGCCACAATAGGTAATATCAATGCCCCAAACTTGGTTTACATGCGTGATGGGAACGCCTCGGAGCAGATATTTTAACAGCGAGCGCCAGGCGGAACGCAAGGAGCTGTTGACCGCGCCGGTCGATCGCCCGGCCGGATGCGGGCGCAGCCGGAAGCGAGGAGCTGCTGCCGCGCCGTGAACGCCGGAGCCCTGCGGACGCCAGGCGACAGTAGCCGCGACCTGATAAGAAAGAACCGGATATGCGAGGAAGCAGGCCAACCACCACGACGAGCTGCAGCTTCTCTTGGACGGCGGCAGCCGTCAGGGATAGCCGGCGGCGCCGGCTATCGGCCGGGCGACAAAGACAGAGCTAGGCTGCCGACATTGATCGGCAGCCTAGTCTTAGTTGGAGATTGAACTATCGTAATCCGTTAGCGTAATGCATCCAGCCTTTTTGCTCGCTCAAACGCTTTATGTAAAAACTCTTGAGCCGATAAATCCTCATAATCCCAATTCATTGCCTCTATTGCAGTCGAGCCTGAATAACTCGTTTCCGCAATTTTTTTCATAGTTGTAGACCAATCAATCGTGCCGTCAAAGGGTAACCCGTGTTGGGCATGACTTCCGTTATTATCATGTAAATGTAGTGCCATCAACCGGGAACCATACATGGATAATAAATCGTCGTCTGGATAGTGGCTGTAGTGATGTCCGCTGTCATAACAGAATCCGATACGCAGGGAGTCCACTTGTTCCAGCACATATGCCAAATTGGAAAGGTTCTTTAAATTCTCCAGTGCAACATTGACACCAAGTTGTTCAGCTTTTTCAGTGATTCTCTTGATTCTATCCAGTCCCAGTTCGTTATATGGTTTGGAATCTTTGGGAAGGCGCACCACCATTGTCGGAATCTCAAACTCGGCGCAATCTGCAACGCATTGCAAATAGCAATCAGTTACGGTTTCACCGTCCAGATTGTCAACCCAGAGGTTGTTTGCGTTTTGGACTGGTGTGTAAATATTTTCTATAAAAAGACCCGCTTCTCGAGCAATTTGCGTCCCGTTGCGGTAATCGTTCCGATCAAAACAGTCACGACCAAAGCCATCACTCCACCATAATAAAACGCCATCAAATCCGGCTTCTTTTATTAACTGATAGCGTTCCTTAATCGGCAATTCATAGCCGAACCAATCATAAATGGTAATCATAAGCCGCTTCCCTGGTAAATTCATAGTAATGCTTCCTCCTATTTTTACAATAATTGGTTATCGCGAAGTATGTTATTATACTATTACTAAATTGACAAACCTTAAAAACTCACGTTCGCTTTCTGAATAGAAACGTACATTCGCCCTACCCTGCCTGATTATGGGATTTTCAGAAAATGAGATCTTTGTTTATCTTTATATATCTCATTTATTTGAAGCGAGAGTCTATCAAATAGATACTCCTCAGAAGGGTTGACCTCAACTGCCCCTAACGGAGTTGACATCATTCGAACTATGCTGCCCAATATCTTAATAGGCTGCCGATAATACTGGCAGCCTGATCATGATGCTATCGTTCTCGTTAGCTTAATCATCACTTCGGAGAAGTCCATAATGCCTTAGATCCTCATAAACGTCTCCCTTGCGAATATGATTACGCAAAACCCCTTCATACTTCATTCCGATTTTCTCCATAACCTTATACGAAGCAGGATTTCGCGTCATCGCTGCTGCATATACGCGATTTATCTCAAGCTCATCAAATGCAAACTGAACTACCTTTGCGGCTGCTTCTGTGCAAAAGCCGCTTCTCCAATAAGGCTTACCAATCCAATATGCTAATTCAGCCATATTGTGTTTCTTATTTACGTGTAGGCCAACGACACCGAGGAACACGCTACCTTCAGTTAAAGTAATAGCGAACGAGTAGCCATCGCCTCTTGCTTCAGCTTCATGCCTTGACTTGATAAATGTTATAGCTGAACCGATTGGATATGGATGAGGAATGCTCAATGTCGTATCCGCGACATCCTTTTCGCTAGCCAATTTTTCCAGAGCTTCAGCATCTTTAAACTCAAGTTGCCGCAATGTCAAACGTTCTGTAACCATCACCTTACTCATTCGATAACCCCCATTTTAATAATAAATTATGAAGACGCAAAAAAACTCCATCCCATAAGGGACGGAGTTACTCCGCGTTACCACCCTGATTGACGTTTATATAAAACGCCCTCTTAGCCATCGTCCAACAACGATGCTTCTTTGTAACGGTAGAATCCCGGGCCCGTCTACTATTATTTCGGGGGCCAGCTCTGAGGCGATTTTTTGATTCGGATATCCCGCTGCCTCGCACCAACCGGCAGTTCTCTGAACGGTGTTTCCGGATCTACTTGTCCTCTTCATCACATTTGAAAACTTTAATTTAAGTTCAATATAAGTTATTCGGAATATTCTGTCAATAATTTGGTCGAGCAACAATGTATATCGAGTCACATAATTAAACTATTCTGCCCGTTACTTCAATAAACATCAAGAGGAGCTGTCCTTGCGGCAGCTCCACGCTAACGTCTCCGTTAGCGTAATCGACTATATTAATTTATGCAACCGGCACCCAGATTTCTACCTTTTCTTCGAGAGTATCGTCTTCGATATTTTTGTAATAACACTCGATTTCGTACATGTCCAACTTTCTTTGAATACCAGTTTCTTCGATCCACTTATACACCCATTGATATGCTTCCGCAATTGTACTACCGTTACATACCACCACAGCATATTTCTGTTCAGGGAGTGCAAAGGTCGTAACTCCTAGCGGTATCGCCACCGAACCCTCTACCTCAAAGCATGCCCAGTATGTGCCAAGGTTTCCTTTTTCATAGTGCGGGCTGTAACAGATATGTGGATTTATTATTTGAGTGAAATCTTGCTTTCTCGAATACAATTCCAATTCGACTCTTACGCAAGCGTCAGGAAAATCCGACAATGGACCAGAATGATTTATTCCTGCAAAATTCATGCTTCTTTTATTGATTACTTCACACATATACATTCGGACTATCCCTCCTAAGGATTCTCCCCAAAGACTTAATGAATTTGAATAATTCCCCATTCTAATGAATTAGCGAGCATTCGTGAGAAAACTATATCTTACCGAGGAAGTTGAATAAGCACTTAATTACTACCACCAAAGACAATGACATAACCGTCTAAATCTTTAACTGCAAACTCTTTCCACCTGTTACTTCCCATATCTTCAATTTGTGGTGAATAAGCAATAATGGCTCCTTTAGCCACAAATTCATCATACAATAACTGGACCCCATCAAAATCTGAATACGCGTAAGTATCCCAACTTGTTGTCGGGCCTGGCCAATCTTTGGAGTATTTTACTTTCGATGGCCTAGCATTCGGTCGAATATCATCGGGTCTCTCTGCTTGTTGTAGTAAAAAGCCTAATCCATCCCGTTCAGCGTGTCCCCAACCATCAACCTTGAAACCTAATACATCTTGATAGTATTCTTTAGCTTTCGTTAGATCCGAAACTAATCTAACCTGTAAAGCGTTATTAATCCGGGCATTCATCTTTTCAACAAAGTCCGTCACTTGTATTCCTCCCACAAATAATTATGGAATCAATAACCATTTTTAATGGTAACGAACACACGTTCGTTTGTAAATATTTAATATTTTCGAAGCTTTAGCTTAATGAAAACGGCAGCCGATCATCTGGCCGGCTGCCGTTGTGTCTAATTTTAACTATCGTTCTCCGTTAGTTGAACAAAATTTCAACGAGTACTATTTCTGATTTCGAAGTTTCTCGGCAAATAAATCAAATCTTCCATTTGGTGAAATTATGGTGATTCTTCCTCAAAGGATATTTTTCCTACAGCGCTGACTTTCTCACCGTCGTTAGAGACTATTTAACGACACCAAATAGATTGCCATCAGGATCAAGCAGGTGGAATCCTTGCATCCCGTCGAACGAATGAATCTCCCCAACCTCTACTCCCGATTCAGAAAGGCGGCGGTGGGTTTCCGTTACGCAGTTTTTGATTAAACGAAACAGAAACGCCTTCGTTATTGTCCTTTCAGGATTAGCACGAATAGCCTCGATCACTTTGATCGAAGCATCCTGCGCCAAGTCATAGGCATCCCATTCATTACCCGTAATTCTTAAGCTATATTGTTGAATGATTAATTTCCAGTCCATGTTTATTTAATTCTATAATAGATAATATATTCCCTTCAAATGAGATATAAGGAAACAAAGTTTTGGCCTTGTCATCGATAAAGTCTTATATAACTAAGTAGAGTAAAGGGCTGGGTTGGCCAGCCCCTCCTCATCAAACCGTACGTGCGGTTTTCCCGCATACGGCTTTCCGACGTTCTTCACCCAGGGCAGTACGGCTTACCCAAGTGCATACTGTT
>NZ_RBAH01000030.1 GCF_003626695.1 Paenibacillus ginsengarvi | reverse complement strand
GGTGCTGGGCGCCTTGGAGGACGCTTATGCCAAGAAGAAGCCTCCAAAAGGGTTAATGCATCACTCCGATCGGGGCACGCAGTACGCATCCGAAGATTACCGCAAGAAACTCGAATCGTACCACATGCGGACCAGTATGAGCCGCAGAGGGAATTGCTATGACAATGCCTGCATCGAGTCGTTTCACAGCTTGATCAAAAAGGAACTGATCTACTGCACGAGGTTTCAAACGAAGGAGCAAGCGCGCCAAGAGATCTTCGAGTACATCGAATTGTTCTACAACCGCAAGCGAATTCACAGCTCGCTGGGCTATTTGTCGCCCGCGCAGTTCAGCAAGCAATTTGAAACCTCTTTATCTAAATTTTTTTCTTAAATTTGTGTCCACTTTCTTGACAGAGGTCCAAGAAGTTCCGTTATGCCAGCGGGAAGCGCCGTATTCCATTCTTTTTACCGGGTTAACGGAACTTTAACTTCCGTTATCGAGCCATTTCCACCCTTTCACTGCACCATAACGGAACAAGCGGTTCCGCTATGCCAAGCCGGACGGCGGATGCGCTCCCTGTTGGCGCGATGGGTCCCGCATGGCGATAATGCCTGAACCGTCCAAAGGCCGAGAACATCGATATACCGTGATCGGGTATATCTGTCCTCGGCTTTTGTGCATTCTACGGCCGGTATCGCCGGCGCCGATACGCGTACAGCTTACACTTTGCGGCCCTGCTGCGCTTTTCCGCCGCTGCGCTTATTTGCCGCTTCAATTGCTGGAGCAGCTCCACCGCCTTATCGGCAAACAACTGCCCTGCTCCGATCTCGTGGCGGCTGTAGTGCCGAATCCGGTTTTCATACCCGCCCTGCGCATACGCTTCCGGCGTGCACACATATCCGCTGACCGATCCGTTCGACAACTCGTTCACGATCGTCATAGCGAACGGCGAACGCGCCTTCACGTCCAGCCCGAATTCCACGAACATCTCCGCCGGCAGCGCGACGAGCGCCGTATCCTTATCTAGCGCCATCGCCTGGATTTCCACCTCCGCCTGCTCGTCGGCCCGCTCCGCAAGCTCAAGCGCCTGTTCGGCTAGCCGGACTTCCGTTTGCGGATAACGCTCAGGGGCGGCGAGCACTTCGCGCGCCTTAGCGACTTCGGCCTCTGTAGGCTTGCGGTAGTTCATCGTAACAAAGCCGCGGTCGGCAAGCAGCGGCAGGGTATCGGCCGTTTGCGCGCGCTCGCGCTGCCGAATGACCTCGCCCGCCAGTATGCGCCCCATCTTGATGTAGTGCGTCTCGCGCACGAACCGGCTGCGGCCGCTTACGTCGATATGGTTCACGTTGCCCGATGCGCCTTGGAAAAAGACGCTGACAAGCGATTCCCCGTACATTCGCTTCAGCGAACGGCTCAGCTCGCCGGGAAAATCGCCGTTGTATTCGAGCCCTCCTACAACATCGGCATGACACGCATAGTTGGTGACGATGCCGAGCGGTTTTCCGTTCGCGTCGTCAATGCGGATTACGGCAACGTCCGGATCGATCGGCCCCGTCGGACCGACAATGTCCGGATTGCCGACTCCCGGGTTTGTTCGCACCGTGCCGTCCTTCATCCGGAAGCGGCGGTTATAAGCGATCGTCTCTTCTTTTCCCAGCGCAAAGCCGATCCTCGCCGGCTGCCGTTTGTTCCATGCCATTACGAGCGCATCGGCGGACCGTTCCACGATAAATTGCAAATAAGCGTCGTCCTGGGCCGTCACATAGGTGGTCCGGATCGTCGGCCCGGACGTGTGCGCATGCGTCGCCGATACGCCAATCCACTCCGGCGTAAGTCCGGTCATCCCGGCCGCGCGCTGCCGAATCGCCTCCACTTCCTGCCGCCGCACGTCGATTGCATCAAGCACAACGAAAGCCATCGTCTGCCGCTCCGTTTCCAGAACGAACGCCTTCACGTATAAATCGTCCTTGACGCCCGTCGAAAGGCGCCGAACGCCGGCTCCGGGTATTTCGCTCCCAAGCGGCGGGGTAATGACCAGTTCGCTTAATCCGCATTTCATCGCTATCGTCCCCTCTCCCTGTACAGTTACATTAGCAAAATCACTCCGCCAATCATCGGTGTAAGCACCATCGCCGTCTTCAGCACCGGCGCCGGTAAACGTTTCGTAAATTTCGCTCCGATGTACGAACCGATCGTCACCCCGGCCACGACTTCCGCAAGCAGAAGCAGGTCCAGATGTCCCTGGCTGTAATAACCCGCTCCGCCTCCGAGCGCTATCGGCCATATCACGAGCATCGTCGTTCCGGCCGCCTGCCGAGGGGACAAACGAAGAAACGTCATCAAACCGATCTGGATGAACGGCGTCGAGCCGATACCGAATAAACCCGACAACACGCCGGTTACGAGTCCGACGCCGAGCGCTCCCATCCAGAAGCCCCGCCCCTTCGTCCGTTCCGCCTGACCTTCCTCGGAAGACTGGCGGCCGACGAGCGACATCCGCAGCCATAAAGCAAGACCTGACAAAATCAACATGCCCGCCGTAAACAGCTTCAAATTCTCCGACGGTATCGCATCCGAAAACTGCGTAGCGAGCAGCGCACCCGCCGCTCCCGCGCCGCCGGCGGTAAGCCCGACTTTCAAGACGGCGTTACCTTCCCGGTAATGGCTGAACGCCCCCGAGAAGGAGGAAAAAATCATGGCTGCGAGCGCCGTCCCTAATGCCGTTTGAAGCGGAACACCGAATGCGACCGAAAGCACGGCGATAATGAATCCCGACCCGCCCGCACCGACAAAACCTAACAGAAGCCCGACAATGAACATGGCGAGTACGACTTCCAGCAACATACCTTCAACGCGCCTTTCCCTGATGATGTTCCCGACCTCTCCTCCTCATTTAAGCATCGAATACTCATAACGTCCAATGTATATATCCAATCATTTCTATGCTAAAATGTAATCGATAAAATCCGGCTCGCCGCCGGGAAGGAGAATGCCGTATGGAATGGCAGCAGCTCGAATATTTTCAGGTCGTCGCCGAGGAAGAGCATTTCACGCGCGCGGCGCAATTGCTCTCGATCGCCCAGCCGACATTAAGCCGCTCCATCGCCAAGCTGGAGGAGGAATTGGGCGTTCCTCTGTTTGACCGGCAAGGGCGGCACGTCAAGCTGAACCGGTACGGCCAGTTGTTTTATCGCCGAGCGACGCGCATTTTGCGGGAAATGACCGATGCCAAGCGGGAAATCGCCGATATGCAAAATCCGGAGCAAGGCTCCGTTTCGCTCGCGTTTCTCAAATCGCTCGGACTCAGCTCCGTGCCGGAGCTGCTGCGGCAATTCCGCCGCCGCTATCCTTACGTAACCTTTCAACTGCATCAAAATTCCACGAACGCCATGCTGGACCAATTGGAAGCCGGCGAGATCGATTACGGCTTGGCCTCGATTACCGAGATGCGGCCCGGCATCGAATGGCAGCAGCTGTGGAGCGAAGACATCTACGTCTACGTACCGAACGACCATATCCTTGCGGACCGTTCGTCTGTCCGTCTCGACGAGCTGGCGCACGAATCGTTCGTCATTCTGAAACAAGGCTACGGCGCGCGCACCGTCTTCGACGAAGCTTGCCGCAAGGCGGGGATCGCGCCCCACATCGCCTTCGAAAGCGACGAAGCGGTCAGCGCCATCGGCTTTGTCAAAGCCGGACTCGGCATTACGATGCTGCCTGCCATTTCCGGTATCGATATGACGTTACTCGTGCGGCTTCCGGTCTCGGAACCGGCTTGCCGGCGCACGATCGGGCTTGCCTGGAACAGCCATCACTACCTCGACCCGACAGCGAGACTGTTCCGCCAATTTGTGAGCGATTATTACGATCGGCATCCTGGCCACTAGACGGTTTGCCGGTTCGCTTGGCCTATGTCACACTTCCGCCCTGAGGCGAACCTATCCTGTATTGCCACTTGTACCCGAATCGCTGGAGGATTTGCTTTCTGAATTTAATCGAATTATAATTTAGTTAACTTAACTAAATTATATTAGGGGAGGATCGTTTTGAAAAACAAACTCGTGTACCGGCTGGGGCTGATCTTTTTCGTCGTCTCCTGCGCGCTGTGGCTGCCCATTGTGATTGTCCCGTTCCTGCCCTTAACCACCGGAGTGAAGGCCATCATTGCCGCGGTTTCCGCCGTGCTCGCCGAAATCTGCTTCTGGATCGCCGTTCTGCTGATCGGCAAAGAAGTCGTGCACAAATACAGATCGTATTTGAATCCGAAAAATTGGAAAAAGAACAAAAAGGAACGAGAACATGAATAAACAACAAACCGCCTCCCTGTTGATCGAGATGATGGAGAACGTCTGGTTCCAATTCCATCAGGTGGAGAAACGATTTATTCCGTTTGAATTAAACAAACAACAGGAAATTTTGCTGAGCTATATTATCCGCAACCGGCTGAAGTCTCCTTCGTTTTTTGCGGAGCGAATGGGAATATCCAAAAGCGCGGTCAGCCAGCTGATTAACAAGCTGGAAAGCCGGCGGTTCGTCAAAAGAGTTCAATTAACCGACGATAAACGTTCAACCGCGCTGGATTTGGATGAATTGGGCCTCCGGTACGAGGAGGCGTACGACCGGTTTTATAACCGATTTATGGACAAATGCGGCCCCCTATTTACGGAAGAAGAGCTGTACCACACCCTGCAATTTTTTAAAACAACGCAATCCGTATTAACCGAGCTGATGGAATCCTCAGATTGAATCGCTGACCCCATTGGAGGGGCTCCACCACCACGTAGAAGCAAGAAGGGCGATCCGTCAACCGACGAAACCGCCCTCCCCTTTTCCATTCACTACCGCCACGCGCCGCTTACCTGCTAAGCTGCTCCTGAATCGCCTGGCCCATCTTTTCGTCGGCCTCGCGCAGCGCCGTGTTGATATCCTTGCCATCATATAGGATCGAATCGAACGCCTGGATAATAATCGTGGCGGCCGGCAAATTTTTGAACGTTTGCAGGATGGCCAGCTTCGGCTTCGTAAAGGCGACGACGTTTTTCGACTGGTAGCCGGGCACATTGCTGCCGAATTCGTTCTGGATCGCCGTATCCTTCAGCACCGACAAACGGCCGTCCCGGGACATGCGCCGCTGCACCTCGTCCGACAAAATGACCGAGATCACCTGGAACGCGGCGTCCTTCTGCTTGCTTTGCGCGGCGATCGCCAGCGTGAACGAATCGACCCGCTGCCCGACGCCCGGCGCCTTCGGATTTTGCGGATACGTGACGACATCCCAGTTCAGCTCCTTGACGGCCAGCATATTTTTCAGCGTCGAGGTCGACCCGCTCATCATCGCCAGCCGGCCCTCGTTAAATTCCTTCGTGTAGTTCGTGCCTTTCGGCGCATAGCCGGGAATTTTGTACAAGTCGTACCACATCGCGAACAGCTCTTTCCAGCCTTCCGTCTGGAACACGGGCTTATTCGCCTTGAAGTCGGCCCATAGCAAGCTCGCCTGATACGCCCCCCGATATACGCCGTCCGGCCACAGTCCCCAGTAGGAGACGCCGCCCTCGTTTCTTGTCATTTTGACGGCGATATCTCTCACCTGCTCCCACGTCATGCCGTCCTTCGGAAACGGCGTCGCCATCCGGCCGAACAAATCCTTGTTGTAAAACAGCGCGAACGACTGGTTGAACATCGGCAGGCCGGTCAAATAATCGAGGCTGCTGCCGATTTTGATCGATTCGACGAATTCGGGCTGAAGCCGGTTCAGGTCGAATTTGTATTTCTTGATCATTTCGTCCATATTGTAGGCGAGCCCAAGCTGGACATACTCGTTCAGATTAAGCGGGAAATTGGCGTAAATGTCGGGAATATCCTTCGCCGCAACCAGATCCGGCAGCGTTTTGCCTTTCTCCGCAATGTCGACGATTTGCACCGTGATGTGCGGATACATTTTAGCGACGGGATCGGTGATATACGCTTTGACTTCGTCTGCGGTCAAAACCGCACTGTTGGCTGCGAGCTTGATCGTCACCGGTTCCTGCTTGGCCGGCGCTTCCGGTTTCGCCGCTTCCGGTGGCTTCGGCTCCGCGGGAGAAGGAGCGCTGCCTCCCGAGCAGCCGGACAGTGCAAGCCCCGCCGCGAGCAGCGTGAAGATTGCGGTGCGTGTACGTATTTGCATAGCGACACCCCTTTGTCGTTCTAGTCGTTACGGCTCCATATTGCCCGGCGCGCACCGGTGGGCGTTCGCCCGCTCCCAGTAATCGTCCAGCGGGATCAGGCCGAATTCGCGGATGATGTCGAGCGCGGTAAACTCGTCGGTTTCGCTTGACAGCAGCACCGAGCCGAGCAGCCCCGGGTCGTGAATCGTCACCTTCGTGCCGTATTTGTTTTTGATTTTGCGGAAATGGGCTTCGTTGTAGTCGATATGAATGACAACGCTGTCGAGGTTGACCGTCCTCGTCACGTAGTGGTAGTAGTTCGTGCTCGTCGCGATCACCTCGCCGACCGGCGAAATAATCGAGCTCGTCGCATGCGTATAGATCGATCCGGCAAAAAACGCGCGGCAGCTGTACGCCCAATACTGCTGCATCAATCCGCCGTGGTAGGCGGACGAGAACAGGATCAGATCCGGCTTCTGCGCGGCGTACCTAAGTCGCAGGTCGTCGAAATTGAGGTCGAAGCAGATCGCGCAGGCAACCCGGCCGAATTCGGTTTCAAAGATGGGCGCGTCTTTGCCGTACAGCATACCGCCGTTCGTCCGTTCGCCTTCGACGAGATGGTTTTTGTTGTATATACCCGCCACGCTTCCGCTGCGGTCGAGCAGCTGCGTCGAGTTGCGGAACGTGCCGTCCTCCAGCTCGCGCACCGCCGAATAGGCGATCCAGCAGTTCCGTTCGGCGGCGACGCGGGCGAAAAAGTCGCGTATCCGGTTGCCGCGATACCGGTAATACTCCTTCATCCGCTCCGCCGTGTAGCCGGACTTCTCCGGCCTGTCGCAGCATTCCGGAAGCACGATCAGATCGGGCCGGTCCGGCAGCACCTGCTCCAGTTGACGCTCCCAAAAAGCGATCATGCGGACAACCGTGTCCTCCAGGCCCGTCTCGGGCGGCACCCGCAGCTGCGGAGCCGTTAAACAGCTGATTTTCACATAACGCGCCATGTGTATTCCTCCCCATTCGTCACTTCGCTCCGGCCCATTCGTTCACTTCCGCCGTGATCTCGTCGCCGCCGAGCCGCTTCCAATCCTCGGCAAATTGATCGAACTCCTCCAGCGGAGCGCCGAGGATGATCCGTTTCATTACATCCTCCTCAAGCTTCGCAAGCGTAGGCTGCTTGCGCACCATCGTTTTCGTCGGCAAACCGTAGAACCGGTCGGCCAGCAGTTGCCCCTTCTTGACGTAATCCAAAATAACCGTACCGCCGCCGCGCAAGCCGTTGCGGGCGATGACCGACCATTCGGCGGACCTGCCGCTCAAATAATCCTGGATCAGCACGTATTTCTCCCGCTCCTCCGGCGTAAGCCGGGCTTTCTCCGCAGCCGTCGGTTCTTTGCCGCTTACCAGAAACGGCTCCAGATGGGCGGATATTTCCGCGTTTTTGTACGATTTGTACAGCTTCACCGGCGCCTGCTGCCAGATCGAGGCTTTCTGCTCGATGTCGTAGTTGAACCGCTTATAGACGGCGTCGTCCGTATTCAAGTAAAACTTCTTGACGAATTCGTCGGCCATCCGCAGCACCGCCTCGGGGTGAGGCGTCCCCTTTTTCACCACCCAGAAGCCGATGTTCAGATTCAGTCCATGCTGGAGCATCGCACTGCTGCCATCGGCCGAAGGGGCCGGGTAAGCGAGCCAACGGCTGCCCGGCGTTTGCAAATACAGCTCGTTGGCCGACAGCGAGCCGTACGCCATGCCGATCTGACCGGCGCCGATCGACTCATATACTTTGCTGCTTTCCTTGATTCCAAAATCGGGGTCGATCAGCCCGGCACCGTACATGTCCCGCAGCTTGCCGAGCGCCTGCTTCATCTCGGGCCGTACGCTGCCGTACGCGAGCCGCCCGTCCCGTTCCGTGATCCAGATCCCTTTATACGCATGGTAGCCGTTCAGCAGCCCGATTCCCATCGACAGCGATTTATTCAGCGCCAGCCCGAACGTATCGTTCCGGCCGTTACCGTCGGGATCGCGCTTCGCAAACGCCTCGGCAATCGTCAAAACGTCGTCCGTCGTTTTCGGCTGCGGCAGGTTGAGCCTGCTGCGCCAGTCTTCCCGGACCCACAGCATCGGCACCGACTCCTTCGCCACCCCGGTAAACGGAATGCCCATCAGCTTACCGCCGATTTTCGCCGCTTCCAGCACTTCGGGACCGGCCTCCTCGATGACGCTGCGCACGTTCGCCGAGGCGTACTGCGGATATACGCCGGACAAGTCCTCGATCAGACCCGCCCGTTCGAGCTGCACGAGCTGCGTCGGCGTAGCGATGAAGAAGCTCGGGATGTTGCCGGAGGCGATCATCAGATTCGTCTTCTGCTCCAGCTGGCCGGCCGAAGTCTCCCACCATTTGTTCACGACGATACCAAGATTGTCCCGCAGATGACGCGTCCACGCATTGTCGTTCCTATCGTCGCCGGGCGGGTACACCGGGGCCGGCAGCGTCGTCCCCACCGTGGACAGCTCGATCGGAGGAACGTATTTGTAAACAAGCTCTCCGTTTTTGTTCCCGGCATCCGCGGCCGGCGTTTTCACTTGCGTGGTCCCGCAGCCGCCCAAGCCCCCGATACATCCGCCCAGCAGCAGAACGGCAGCCGTCGCAGCGATACTTGCACACCCCCTTCTGTAACCGAATCCCATGCTTTTCCCCCTTTGTACGAAACGCATGCCGTTCTCCCTTCCGCGCAAGCGGGGCCGCAATCGCTTACATCCCCACCATACAGGCGATCCCGCCCGCTGCGCCAGTCACTTGTTTTGCCATCCTATACGCTCGTTGCGCCATATCAAAACATGCAAACTAGTATAAAAAATGTAAACGGCGACGCTATTGACTTGGTCCTTAGGTTCGATTACCCTTATTTAGTCAAGGCGGTATCGCCGATTCGTAAGCGCTTTCCAAAACGGAGGGGACGGCTTTGAGAACGAACTCTTTATTCGTCAAGCTGCTGTCCGGGTTCATCGCGGTTATCGTTCTCCTGCTCTCGTTCAACATCGTCTCTTACACGTTCTTCTACCGCAATATCCGCGACGAAATTACGACGAGCAGCAAACAAAATTTGTCCCATATCGTCGACCGGTACGAAAACCATATTCAGTCCGTGCAGCTTTCGCTCGTCGGGCTGTTTTTCAACAACGAGCTGAACTATTTGTTCGATGCCGACCGTTCCGTCGCAGGCGATGCCGTCAACCAGCTTGTCAAACGAATCCGCGACATCCGCGAGAACGATATGCTGTTTCTGCAGGACATTATCGTCCAGTTCCAAACGAACTCGTTTGTCGTCCATCAAGGCGGGCCCGACCGGCTCGAGGCGTTGTATGCCAACACGTACCGAAGCCCCGAATACGGCGCCGACTTCTGGCGCGGGTTATTCCAAGCGGATTTCAAGCTGCGTTTGTACCCTCAGGCGGAATTTACCAATTCGCAGCAGCTGCGTCAAGGCGAATTTTTTCCGCTCGTGCTGAAATCGACGACGGACGAAAATATGTACGTCGCCGCCCTGCTCAACGCGGACAGCATGTTCCGCACCTTCGACAGCCGGACCTCCGGTTATTTCTACATACTGGACGAGGAGGGCCGCGTCCTGTTCGGCTCCGACCGAAGCCGCCCGTTCGCCCTCGCCGCGGATCGGCTCGACCCGGACAAGGATTACGTGAAGGCGGACAACAGCTACTACTTCTACCGCAAAGGCGGCGTCACCGGGCTTACTTACGCGCTCGTCATTCCGAATGCCAAAATCGCCAGCCAAATCTCGCGCATCAATGTCATGCTGCTCGTCCTGCTCGCTCTGGCGCTGCTCGTCAGTGCGGCGCTGTCGGTATTCGTCAGCATCCGCTTCTACACGCCGGTGCAGAACATTATTGAGACAATTCAGCGCCACGGTCCGCAGGCGAAGCTGCCCGATTCGAAGCGGATCGACGAGCTGCGGTTTATCGACGCCAACGTCAAGCAGTTTTTGCAGACGAATCTCGATATTAGCCGTGACCTGCGCAATCAGCAGTCGCAGCTCGCGCATCTCGGTTATATCCGCAAGCTCAAAAACATTTATACCCGCCCGAACGAGCTGCCGACCGCGGAGAAGCCGTTTTATCTCGTGTTGTTCCAGCTCACGATGACCGGCCGGTTTCGCGAGATGCCGGCGCCCGAGCAGGAGCGGGCGATGTTTTTCATCAAGGAGTTTATCGGGATTTCGCTCTCCGAATCGTACCCGGAGTCGGTAACGCTGCAAACCGAGAAACATCAAGTGCTGTCGCTGCTTTTTACGGAAGACGAAGCGAAGGGCGTGCAGGGCGTGTTGGAGAAGTTCAAGGCGGTGTTCGACCGCGACAGGCAATACGGCTATTTGACCGTGGCGTTTAAGCCCGAACTCGTGCAGCCGGGACGGATTACGGAGGCATACGAGGAAACGCTGGAGATGGCCGGCAGACGCAAGCTGCTGACGGAAACGCAGCTGCTCACTTCTCTGGAGCCGGAGCCGCTCTACGTCGGTCTATCTCCCGCGCAGGAGCAGGAGCTGTATGCCAATCTCCAGGCCGGACAGGCCGAGCATGTGATGTCGCTCATCGACCGCGCCCTGCGGCGGATGGAGAAGGATGCAGCGACCGAGGAGCAGTTTCGCGCCTTTGCCAAAGAAATCGTCGGGAAAACGGTCAAAGCGCTCGTCGCCGCGAATGTGGACATCGATACGGTGCTGGACCGGCTATCGCCGTATCAGGACATCAAGCTTTGCGCCAGCACGGACGAATACCGCGAGCTGTTTGCGCGGCTGCTCTCGCAGGCTGCGGGCCGCATTGCCGAGCGCAAGGAAAAGAAAGATCCCGTCGTCGAGTTCGTGCTGGACAGCATCCACAGCAAGTACCATGAGGATTTGTCGCTGGAGCGCGTCGCAAGCGGTCTCGGGCTGACGCCGAGCTACGTGTCGCGTTATGTGAAGGAGAAAACGGGCAGCAACTTCTCAGACTACTTAAACGAGGTGCGCATCGGCAAGGCGAAGGAGCTGCTTGCGAAGTCGAATGACCCGATCCGCGAGGTTGCGACCCGGGTCGGCTATGTGAACGTCACTTCGTTCATACGCATGTTTAAAAAAATGACCGGGCTGACGCCAAGCGACTACCGGCGATCGGAAAGCGGCCTACATGCGGAAAAGTCAGGAAACGTTTAAAATTGCGTTTTCTAAGCTCAGAAAAGCGATACTATTAGTAAACCGACCTAGCCGCAGGCTAGGTTTTTTTGTTGCGTGCGCTCTATTATCCCTCCAAACGCTTCGTTTGCTCGGCAGAACGGTAGCTGTCGCGATATAGTTTCGGAGTTGCGTTTTTCAGTTTTTTAAACGCCCGCCGCATCGTTTTGACATGATCGAAGCCGACTTCCACCGCTATATCCACGATGTCCATCTTCGTCGTGACGAGCAGACTCGCCGCGCGATCGACCCGAAGCTCATGAAGATGCTGAATGAACGTTTGCCCGAGATGCTGCTTGAACAGCCGGCTTACGTAAGAGGCGTTCCAACTGAAATGCTCCGCAATACTCGTAAGTGACAGCTCCTCGTTATAGTGAATATGGACGTACTGGAGCAGCAGCATAAAGTTGCTTTGCGTCTGAACGGCAGGAGATTCCTGTTCTACACCTGTATGCAAAGTGCGTGTAATAAACACTAGCCCTTCCATTAATTTGGAGCGCAAGGACGTTTCTTTAGCGAAAAATTCGCTCTCGTATTCCAGCTTCATCGCTTCGAACCACGTCTGCAGCAGGACGGTTTGCTCTTCGTCGAGCTTATACTGCGAAGGCAGCTTTTGGCCGGTCTGAAGCAAAAAGTTGGCAAACTTGCGATCCGACGGACTCGAGAAAAGCAGTTGAATGTCAAACATACAGTTGTATTTATGAACCGGCGCACGGTCCAGATGAATTTCATGAATATGATGCGGCAGCAGCAGAGATACCGTCCCGCGGCTAAACCGGAAAGGCTTCCCGTTAATGATTTCCGTGCCCGTTCCCTCGACGACGAGACTGAGCTCCGCGAAGTTATGGTAGTGCAGCCTGTAATTTCTCATCATTTGCTTCTCGACAATAAAAATCGGCAGCCGGCTTTTGCCAAATTGATCGTGTGACAGCGAATCTTCGTATCGAGGGAAAGATGCCATATCGGTCTCCTTGACATGGAATTGGATACTCTCATTGTATCATAGACCGTTAAAATGTGGGCCTCTTCGCTTCAATTATTGACCCTCCCCGCTCTCGCGTCTTCTATACAATGGAACCAGGCATCGCATTCGATTGTAAAAGGAGACGAAAGCAATGGGTTTCAAAAAGGGACGGTTACCGGTTACGTTCGGGGCTATCGCCGCAATCGTAGCCGTGACGGCAGCCTGCTCTTCCGGAGGAAGCGGTACGGCAAACAGCTCGCAGACGAAAGAAAGCCAGGAGAAGAGCGCTCCGCAAGAAAAGCTGGAGCCGGTCGTGCTGAACATTTACGGGGGGCGTTATGTTTCGGAAGAGGGCTTTATGGAAGCATACGGAAAACACATTCAGAAAAAATATCCGCACATCAGCTTTAACGTGTACGGCAACAAAAATGCCGTCGATATCGTATCCGCCGGACAACCGATCGATATTTTCTACGCCGATCCTATCGCCTATCCCCGGGATGTGGGGCAATTCGGTCTCACTTACGATATGACGCCGCTGATGAAGGAGTTTCAATTCGATCAGAGCCGTCTGTATCCCGGTCCTATCCAGGTCATGCAGGAGACGTTCGGCAAAGGTGTAACGGGACTGCCTCTAGCCATGCGGAATGTGGTGCTGCACTACAATAAAGACTTGTTCGATAAATTCGGCGTCGCCCCGCCGCGGGACGGCATGACGTGGGATGAGGTGTATGAGTTGGCCCGCAAAATGACGCGTACGGAAGGCGGCGTGCAGTACCGGGGCATGGATTTTTCGACGCACGTGATCGACTACAACCAATTGTCCTTGGGTTGGATTGATCCTAAAACGGACAAGGCTACGGTCAACAGCGCGTCGTGGAACGAGCTGGTCCGCAATTTCGCCCGCTTTTATACGATTCCCGGCAATGAAGTCGGTACGCCTGTCGCCAAAGAAATTATGGACTGGAACCGGTTCGGCGTGAAAGGAATTACCGCGATGGAGGCCACTACGTTTTATCCGGCTACGGTGACGAAGGATTTGTTCACTATGGATTATGCGAAGCTGCCCTCCTTCTCGTCCAAACCGGGAGTCGGCTCGCAATCTCCGGCTACCTACATCGGAGTTACGTCCAGCGCCAAAAACCCGAAGGAAGCGTTCCGGGTTATCGCCTACCTGCTCTCCGACGAGTTCCAGACGATGCAATCCCGGGCGGGAACGTTGTCCGCGCTGAAAAGCAAAGCGGTCAACGACGTATTCGGCGCCGATGTGCCGGAGCTCGCTGGCAAAAATGTAAAAGCCGCCATTCCGACCGAACCGGCCGCGCCCGCCCCGTCCTCCAAATGGTCGGCGCAAACCCAAGCCAGCTACTGGACCCCGCTGCTTAAAGTATTTACAGGCGAATCGGATCTGAACACCGGCCTGCGGGAGATGGAAGAATCGGTTAACAAAAAAGCTGGCGAGCTGAACGCCGCAAGCAAGTGATAACCTGCGATAAACAAGGGACTGTCCCAAAGGTCCCTTTTTGAACGATACAGAAAGTTTAACTTTGCTAAAGCAATAAAGCGAAGAGCGCGAAAAAGCTCTGAATCTTCATGCAAAAAGACGCCTCCATCCCCACGTTTATAGTGGTTTTGGAAGCGTCTTTGCCTATCGTTCGGGATGGTTTCGTTCGCGTTTTCCTTTTGGGACAGCCCCTTTTTCGGTTAATTCGTTTTTGGTCGGGACTTGTACTTCGACGGCTTAACCAGCGGACACAGGCGGTAGGAGTAGATGTCGGCGTCAAGGGTGTGTTGGATTATTATAAGAGTCTTTGAAGCGTCTTATCTTAACTTTACTTGGGCGTACGCAGGCTTAGCAGTCTTTAGAGACGCTTATTTCGTGACGAAATCACTTTTGGAGCTAGGTACACCGGATATAAGAGTCTCAATAGCACTCTATTTTTCCAAAAACGCTAATTTATGGTGAGATAGGAGTCTCAAAAGGCTTCTATTTGTAAACCGCTTCATATGGCGCCCTACCCCTTCACACTGCCGAGCACGATGCCTTTGACGAAAAACTTTTGCAGAAACGGATACACGATGATGATCGGCAGCGCCCCGAGAAAAATTTGCGCCGCCTTGACCGTCTGGCTCGACAGCTGCCGCATCAGCTCAACATCGCTGTCCGACATGGCGCTGAAGTCCTGCTGGATGATGACCGTCTGCAAATAGCTTTGCAGCGGATAGTTGTGCGGGTCGTTCATATAAATCAGGCCGTCGAACCACGAGTTCCAATGGCCGACCATCGTATACAGCAGCACGGTGGCGAGCACCGGCTTCGACAAGGGCACATATACACTCCACAGCGTGCGCAGATGACCCGCCCCGTCGATAAACGCCGCTTCCTCCAGCTCCTTCGGCAGGCTGCGGAAAAAGTTGAGCACAAGAATCACATTAAACACCGGCACGGCACCGGGCAAAATCAGCGCCCAAATTGTATCCATCAGTCCCGTATTTTTGACGGTCATATAAGTCGGGATCAGCCCGCCGCCGAAAATTGCGGTGATGAAAAAGAACCATACATATACAGTGCGCATTTTGAAATCCCGCGCTTCTTTCGATAGCGGATAGGCGAGCAGCACGCACAGCACCATGTTGAAAACGGTGCCGATCGCAAGCCGCTCCAGCGAGATGGCGAACGAACGGACGAACGCATCTTTGCCAAGCACGAACTCGTACGCCTTGAGCGTAAACTCCACCGGGAGCAAGCCGACACGGCCCGCCTCCGCCGCGCTGCTCGAGCTGAACGACAGCGCCAGCACATGGATAAGCGGAAACAGACATACAAATGCTAGAATAACCATCAGGCCGTAGTTGGCGGTAACGAACAGCTTGCGGCCCAATGACGGATTTTCGACCATAACGATTCCTCCAAAAAGTTGACATGCTGCACTCGTTTTCGGCTGACCCGAACAGCAAGTGCGGTGGCTCGCGGCGCTTCGGGCTCTAACGAGCCGGCAAAACCGGGCCGCGCTTAGAAAATGCGGTAATTGGCAAGCCGGTAAGCGAGCAAGTACGAAACGGAGATGAGCAGAAGCGAGACGACCGATTTGAGCAGGCCGACCGCCGTAGCGATACTGTATTGGCCGTTCTCTAAGCCGATGCGGTACACCATCGTGTCGATAATGTCGCCGCTTTCGTATACGTAAGGGCTGTACAGGTTGAAGATTTGCTCGAACCCGGCGTTCAGCACTTGTCCGAGGCTGAGCGTCATCAGCAGGATGATGACCGGACGGATGCCCGGCAGCGTAATATGCCACGTCTGTCTCCAGCGGCCCGCACCGTCGATGACGGCCGATTCGTACAGCGCCGGATCGACGCCGGCCAGCGCGGCCAAATAAACGATCGTGCTGAAGCCGAATTCCTTCCATTCGTTGGAAATGACGATCGTAAACGGAAACCAGCTGTTGTCGCCGAGAAAAAAGATCGGCTCGATGCCGACGGCGCCGAGCGCCTTGTTGACGATCCCCTGCCCTGGGGACAAAATGTCGATCAGAATGCCGGCCAGTATCGTCCACGACAAAAAGTGCGGCAAATAAATAAGCGTCTGCACCGTCCGCTTGAACGCCACCTTGCGCAGCTCATTCAGCAGCAGCGCCGTAACGATCGGGACGACCAGTCCGGCCGCAATTTTCATCACAGCGATGAAAATCGTATTGCGCAGCACTTCCATCGTGCTCGGCAAGCTGAAAATATAAGTAAAATTGCGAAGTCCGACCCATTCCGAGCCGAAAATGCCTTTGACCGGCATATACTTCTGGAACGCAATGACGAGGCCGCCCATCGGAATGTAATGATAGATGAATACGATGACGGCGGCGGGCAGCACCATCAGATGAAGCGGGAGCTCCCTAAGACGTCGTGCGGTACGATTCGATTTCAACTCCGCCTCTCCTTCCTGCGCAAAGCCGACTTGGCCGGAGCTGCATCAGCAGTCCGGCCAAATGCCGGGGCTTTATTTTTTCTGTGTGGCGTACCAGTCGTTAACTTCCTTCGTAATCAAATCGCCGCCCTGCTTCTTCCAATCGCTGACGTATTTGTCGAAGGCGTCGAGTCCGAGATTGCCGGTAATGATCTTCACGAACGTTTCCGTGCGAAGCTTCTTGAGCTGCTCGTTACGCTCCGCCATCGTCGTAGTAGGGGTCGTGTAAAATTGGTTCGGCACGAAGCGGTCTTCCTTGATGATCTGGTCGATAATGCCGGCCGAGCCGCCCGGACCGTTCTGCGCGAATTCGCCCCACAGATTCTTTTGTCCGCCCTTGTACAGCATGATGCGGTCATACACTTTTTTGCGCTCCGGCGACAGATCCTCCGGTTTTATTTTGCCGTCCAGCACGGCGGTTGCCTGACGGTAGTTCTCGATATTGTTGTCCGGCAAATAAATTTTGACCGGCGAGTACGTCCAGATCGCGGAGCTGTCTTCCTTGCTCGGTACGATATATTTGTAATACACGTCCTCGGACTTGTTGTAATAGTACGTTTCCAACCAGAAGTCCATCATTTTGAAAATCGCTTCCGGGTTTTTCGTTCCTTTCTTCACGACCCAGTAATAGCCGAACGTGTTAAGCGGAAGCTGGGCCATGAACGGCTTGCCGTCCACCGTCGGCATCGCGTAAGCCTGCCATTCCTGATTCGGCGTCAGCGATACGAGCGGCGAGTTGGCCGAACCCCGGCCGCCGATCATCATCCCGATTTTGCCGCCGCCGATGCTTTCGTTCACCTTGTTCGGGTCCTTTACGATAAATTCCGGATCGAAGTGACCGGCCTTGTACATTTCGTTCAGCTTCGTCAGCGCTTGCTTCATCTGCGGCTGAATTTCACTGTACGCGAGGCTGCCGGACGAATCCTTCAGCCAGAAATCGGGATACGCGCCGAAGCCGTTCATAAAGCCTGCCGCCAGGCCCAGCTCCTTATCCATCGCCAGACCGAACGTGTCGTCCTTGCCGTTGCCGTCCGGGTCCTTCTTTGTAAAGGCGTCGGCGATCGCGACGAGATCGTCAATCGTTTTCGGATCGGGCAGCTTCAGCTTTTCTTTCCAATCCTTGCGAATCCACAGGATGGCCGGACCTTCCTTCGCCACCCCGCTCCACGGAATCGCCATCAGCTTGCCGTCCAGCGTCGCCGACTTCAGCACCGTATCTCCCGCTTGCTGCATCACCTTCTTGATCGATTCGGGCGCGTAGTCGTTGTAGATCTTCGTCATGTCCTCAAGCTGTCCGGCTTCGTACAGCTGCCGGAACTGCTGCGGCGTTGCGGCGAAAAAGTTCGGGATATCGCCCGAGGCGATCATCAGATTCGTTTTTTTCTCGTATTCGGTTGACGGCACGTACCAGTTCGTTTTCACTTTGATGCCGTACTTCTCCAGCAGCGTCCGCGTCCATATGTTATTATTGATGTCTTCCCCGTTGAAAAATTTGGTCGTCGGGAAGCTGTAATTCACCGTCGTCAGCTCGATCGGCGGATCGTATTTCTCCGGTGCCTTGCCGGCGGTTGCTCCGGGCTTGTCCGTACCTGCGCCGGGAGCCGCGCCGTTTGGTGTGTCCGTCTTGCCGCAGGCGGCTAACATTGGAACCGCTATCAAACTTAGGCCGACGAGCATTGGAATCATTTTTTTCATGCTGAATCTGGGTCCCCTTCCTGGTCTTGTGTAATGCGGACAACCGGTATTCGGCGTTCCTTAAGCCCATAGTAGCGGCAGTAAGGCGTAAGCGGCAATCTGCGATATCGCCGGATTTATTCCGAAACGCCTCATTCCCGGCGCGGCAAGCCAGTTATGTGCTTTCCGGAATAAGAGTTGCGAAACGGAATAGACCAAAAAGATGGTTGAAACCGGATTCATCCACTATAATACTAAACAAGACATGTACCCGCTCTCGAACGGAGGAACCACCATGAACCGGCGCATCCGGATTAACGGAAAATCGTTGTTCGCCAAATTGCTGCTTGGATTTGTAGTCGTCATCTTGGTGTCGTTCGCGTTCAATGTGTTCGCTTACCGGTTCTTCTATACCCAGATGCGCGATCAACTGATCCATACGAGTTCGCTTAGCGTGTCCAAAACGGCGGATGGCTATGAGAAGCAGCTTAGCCAGCTCGACGATCTGCTTACCCGTTATTATTTCGACAATACGGTAACGGCGCTGAACAAAGGAAACATCGATTCCGATTTTCCGATCGTCAACGAGCTTGCGGACGATTTCAATTCGATTGTGGGCAATTACAACCTCGATCTCGAAAACGTCTTCATTTATTTCAAAGAAAAAGGGTTCGTCATCGACAAAAACGGCTACACTCGCGCCGAAGACTTGTTCGGCAAATATTATGTCAGCCGCGACTACGGAGCGGATTTCTGGGCCAGGCAGTTTACCGAGGATTTCCATTTCCGCGCCTACCCTTCGGCCGAATTCCGCAAATACCGGATGGACGCGGTCGGTCCGGAGCAGAAAAGTTATGTGCCGCTGATCGTCAAAAGCCGGATCGGCAGCCAGTTTTACGTCGGAGCGCTGATCGACACGGAGCGCATGTTCGCTTCCCAGTACGATACGTCTGGCAATCCATTCTACATCGTTGACAGCGACGGCCGGATGTTTTTCCGCGCCGGTTCGCTGCCGGCCAAGCTGCCGGAGCTGGAAGCAGGCCGCTCGAATACGCTGCTGGCGGACCATTACTTCTTTTACCAGACGGGAGCCATGTCGGGACTGACTTATGTCAGCGTTATTCCGTATGCCAGCCTAGCCTCCCAGCTTGCCAAGATGAACGTGCTGCTGCTCGCACTATTCGCTTTATCGGTGCTCGTCAGCGTCGCCATCTCGGTTCTGCTCAGCGTTCGCTTCAAAAATCCGGTTCAGCGCATCGTCGAAGCGCTGCGCCAGATGAACCCGGCGATTCGCCACAGCAGCTCGATCCACGAGTTCAATGTCATCAGCGAAGGGCTCGAGCATATTATCGAGACGGTGCACCGTAAAAACTCGCTGCTGCAAAAGTACGGCTATCTGGATAAAATCAAAAGCATTCAGCCCGCCGACAACGAGGTGCAGAGACTTGTCGATACGGAGCGCCCGTTTCACTTCATTATGTTTCATATCGATTATACACGCGAATACGCGCTTCAGCCGCTGAAGGCGACCTCTTTTCTCGAATTCATCAACCTGAACCTATCGGATTCGTTCCCCGGCTCGGTAACGATGCAGATCGAGAAGGACCGTATCCTGTCGATTTTGTTTCCGGATCGAGACGCCTCCGCCGAGCTGGCCGCCAAGCTCGATTATTTGAAGCGGGTATTCGACCAGGACAAAACGTACTACCATCTGACGATCGCCTGCCAGCTGCGGCTGTGGCAGCCTTCCGAATGGACAGCCGCCTACGAAACCGCTTGCGACATGATGCGGCGGCGCAAGCTGAACGACGAAACGCAAATCATTGGCGAAAGCGCCGCCGTAGAACCGATGACGGTATGGACGGCCGAGGAAGAACGAAGCTTCGCCGCCCATCTCGAGGCCGGCAACGAAACGCAGCTGCACAGCTTGTCTCGCGATCTGCTCCAAAAACTCGAACGCTGCGGCGGGACCGCGTGGCATTACAAGCAGCTTGCAGGCGATCTGCTGTCGAAGACGCTGATGACGCTGATGGCCCACAAGATCGACACGCAAGGGCTGTATGCCGACGGCTCGCCGTTCGACGAGATCGACAGCTTCCTCTCGCTCGAGGAATATGCCGTGTTTTTCGAGCGTTTACTGAGTCAGGCTTCTGCTCTCATTCGGGGGAAACGGGAAGCCCGCGACCCGATCGTCGATTTCGTCGTCGGCTTTATCGAGGAACATTACGGCGAAGATATTTATCAGGATCTAATCGCGGATCGGCTCAATATCTCGACTGGTTATTTGCGAGGCTACTTCAAGGAGAAGACCGGGCAAAATCTGGGGGACTACTTGAACGAATACCGGATCGGGAAGGCGAAGGCAATGCTGGCGGAAACCGAGGACAAAATCCAGGATATCGCCGCCAAGGTCGGCTATCAGAACGCCAATTCGTTCACCCGTATGTTCCGCCGGCTGACCGGTCTGACGCCGGGGGAATACCGCCGGGAACGGCTGCTCGATCCGCAGAAGTAACAGGCCTCCGCCGTAACCGCTTCGACGACGTGTTATTGTAACCGCAATATCGATATGTGAAACCGCCATTGTTTGGTGAAATGATCCTCAATTGTTAGAAACGATCTATCAATTGGGTTTCAGTTCAGGCAACTGGCGGTTTTTTGACTTGCGTCCGGCACTGTACGCGCATGGGGTCGGAGTCCAATAGCGGAAATGGCGTTCCGCTAATCGCCGCTTGTACAGCCATATTCCAAAATAACGGAAGCCCTTTCCCGCTATTCCCTCGGTATGCTGCGAGATCGCTTGGAAAATCGGCTTTTTCACCGAAATAACGGAAATGGCGTTCCGCTATCGCTTCGTTTCCGCGCCAACTGCCCCTATTAGCGGAACATTCGTTCCGTTATGTCGGAATGATCCCCTTTTAAACCAAATTATTCAAATCGGACTTTACGATTTTTATCTTCCTATGCTATATTGATAATGATTATCAATATCAACAATAGGGAGTTGAATGATTTTGTCAAGACCGATACGCCTTTCCATGTTCGTGCCGTTTATGCTCGCGCTGCTGCTGCTCCTCGGAGCCTGCGGCCAAAAACCGGACAACTCCGGCCAAGCCGGAAACACGGCCGGCTCTCCGGCTTCATTGTCGCAGCACGCCTCCTCTGCCTCCTCTAACGGCAAAGAAACATCCGGCGCAGCGGAAACGGTCACCTACTATGCGGGTAACGGAAACATTCAAGTGCCGAAAAATCCGCAGCGGATCGTCGACCTGACCAGCTTTTATACCGGTTACTTTTTGGCGCTCGGCGCGAAGCCGGTCGGCGTTATGCAAGGTTCGCTGGACAGCCCGTATTTGAAAGCCAAGCTGGACGGCGTCCAATCGCTGGGGACGAAAGCGTCGCTGGAAAAAATTCTCGAGCTGAAGCCGGATCTCATCATTACATACACCGGCTCGGAAGGCATCGAGGAAATGCAAAAAATCGCGCCGGTCGCGGCGATCGAATACGGTAAAAAGAATTTGCGGGATCAGATGCTCGATTTCGGCAAACTCGTCGGGAAGGAAGCCGCAGCCAAGGAATGGATCGCCTCCTGGGACAAAAAAATCGGCGAGCTGAAACCGAAAGTACAGGCCGCCGTCGGGAGCAAAACGGTATCTATCCTGAATCCTTATGCCAAAGGACTGTACGTATTCGGCCACAATTATGGCCGCGGCGGCGAAATTTTGTACGGGGAACTTGGTCTCAAGGCTCCGCCGGAAGCGCAAAAAGCAGCCATCGACAGCGGCACCGGCTGGGCGTCCATTTCGCTGGAGAAGCTGCCCGATTATGCCGGCGACATTATCTTCACCTGCCCCTGGTCCGGGGATACGAGCGATCCGAAGACCGTCTACGACAGCGTGATCTGGAAAGGGCTGCCGGCCGTCAAGGCAGGACATGTGTTTCAACTGAATCCGAAGGCCGATACGTACAACGACCCGGTGTCGCTGGAAGGGCAATTGAAGTTTTTAACAGATAGTCTGCTATCGGTAAAGTAACCCGAACAAACGCCATTCGAAGCTCTGTCAAGCGAATCCGCTTTACGGAGCTTCGCTGTACTCCATAATTCCACATGCACAGGGCTCCGGATCAAACTTTTCTCGCCTTCAGCATCATGAAGCTGCCTTCGAAGCCGACCAGCCTTCCGTTCTCCTCCCGCACTCGAAGTTGTCTCCGAACTTCTTCGGGCCAGCCCAGCATATCGGCTTCGAGCTGCCGCCTGACCGGCTCGGAAACGTTCATTCGGGCGCACCAAGGTTCGAATTCGAACGCTTTCGCCGTTTGCTGCAGCTGCTCGACGCGCAAACCGCTTAATTCGGTACGGCGAACCCACTCCGACTTTTTCCATGCCCGGAAGTGACTCGGGTCTCTTCGTTTCTCCGCATCGTTATAGAGCGCATCGAGACGATCGGACTCCGGAGCTACATTGTCCATCAGAATGAAGCATCCGCCGCTTTTCAGCACCCGCGTCGCTTCCTGCACGAACCGGTCCGGATCGGGAAAATGATGCGCCGCGATGCGGCAAGCGACCAGATCGAACGACTCGTCGCCGAACGGCAGTTGCTCGGCGTCGCCCTGCACATAATGAACGTTTGCGATGCCTTTCGCCGCAAGAAACGCCTCCGCTTCCCGGAGCATCTCGGGAGTCATATCCAGTGTAGTGACTTCATCGACAGCGGATGCCAAAGCAAGTGCGCAATGCCCTCCGCCGGTTGCAATATCAAGCGCCTTCGCCGCCCGCTCCGGCTTCACCCATTCTGAGAGTACATCCAGATCGCCTCCGGAAGCATGACGAGGACTTGCTACATAGTTAGCCGCATTCGCTCCAAACTGAGCTTTCACTTGTTCCTTGATATCCATATGCCTACTCTCCTTTTAATTTCATCTAATGAAACTTAATTTTATCAAACGAAACTATAAATTCAACTTATCATAGCGACCGCTATTTGTAAAGCATCGCGTCCGGTAAGCAAGGCAAGCGCGATAGGGGATCGAAGGAGCGGAGCAAGACAACCCCAACTGGAATAACAAACGGACGGCCAATCGAATGAAACGGCAAAAAGCCGTCGACGGAATCGACGGCCCGATACTTTTTTTCCCTGGCGTACCGGGGTTAAACCAATTTGTGTTCGTACCACTTCTTGCCGCGGAAACGCCACAGGAACAAAGCGCCCCGCACACCCCATTCGCAGTTCATCGCCATCCATACGCCGATGATGCCGAAGCCGAGCGTAATGCCGAGTACATATCCCAGCACGACGCGGAACAGCCACATGCTCAGCATCGACGATATCGAGGTGAAACGCGAGTCGCCCGCCGCCCTCAGTCCCGAAGGCAATATAAAGCTGATCGCCCAGAGCGGAATTTGCGCAATGGCGTTGATGAGCAGCACCCAAAAAATATCGTCGACGATCTCCGCAGGCGGATGAAACAATTGAACGAGCGGATGAAACAGCGGCATCAAAATAGCGGTCATCAGCATAAACGAAAAGGAAGCCAGCCACAGGAACGTACGGATAAACTTCCGGGCGTCGTCGATATTTCGTCCGCCGATGCACTGTCCCACTACCGTCACCAGCGTCATCGACATCGCTACGGCCGGGATTTGATACACAAGAGCGATCGTGCCGCTGATCGCGTTGGTCGCTATCGCGTACGTGCCGAGACTAACGATGAATACCTGAGTGAGCAGCTTCCCGCCGTTAAAAAACAGCTGCTCCGCGGCAAACGGCAGGCCGATCGCCATTATTTTCCGCAGCATCGCCCATGGGACATGGAGCAGCTCGACAAGCCGCAAATGAAGCGACACATCCATACGCAGCACATAATAAAGAGCGCACGCCGCCGCTCCGTAACGCGCCACATTCACGGCGATGGCCATGCCCATCACGCCCATATCCAGCATATTAATGAAGACAAAATTAAGCAGCACGTACGTGAGGTTCATAATTAAGGAAAGCGCAAGCGACACCCGCGACCTCCCGATCCCCCGCATCACGCCGCTGACCGCCTGCACAATGCCGATGCCGAGAAACGACGTACAGCTCCCGATCAGGTACACCTTCGCATTCGCCGCCACTTCCTCCGCTGCGGAACCGAGGAACAGCGTTAGCAGCGGGTTATGCAGTCCCATAACCAGCAAGCCGATACAGAGCGAAAGCAGCGAGACGGAAGCGATGCCGGCTCCGGCCGCTTTGGACACCATCCTGTCCTGGCCGCTGCCCTTATACTGCGCGACAACAACCGTACCGCCGGTGGCGACGGCGACGAATACATTAACCAGGAACACGTTCAGCGAATCGACGGTGCTGACGGCGCTGACCGCCGCTACTCCCGCCGAGCTGATCATCGCCGTATTCACCAGATTGAGTCCGATAATAAAAGCTTGGTCGATTAATAACGGAAAAAAAAGGGCGATTACCTTCCGGTAATCCATCGAGGCGCCGGATAAATGCTTATCTAGCAGACCCTGCCCCCGTACCCATGCCTTAGTCGCTGACACTAGGATCACATTCTTTTCTGCGAAATAGGCAATCGATTCGGCACAATTGCACCGCTTTATCATACCATACTTCGCAAAGCGACAGTACGCAAGTCATCCTTCCTTATCAATGAAAACGTCCCTGCAGGCTCATGGCTTGCAAGGGCGTTGCTTAAGGCGCCTATTATCCTCGCTGTTTCAGCCGCATCACATATTGCCTCGGCGTACAGCCGTTATGCCGCTGGAACAGCCGGTAGAAGTGAGTAATATTCTCAAAGCCGACCATACGCGCCACTTCGTTTACGCTGGCCGATTTCGTTGCAAGGTGACGTTCGGCCATATGAATGCGCCTGAAATTGACGTATTCGATAAACGACGTCCCCATGACTTCCTTGAAATGCTTCGAGAAGTAACTGTAGCTCATGCTTAGCAGCTTGCAAGCCTCTTTCATATCGATTTTGCCTGACAGCTGCTGATCGACATATTGAAGGACAGGCTGAAGCTCGTACAGATCCGGACCTTTGCGAACGTCGGCGCGCTGCGCATCGCTGCGGTACAAATCAAGCAAAATTTGTTTCATATGCAAGCTGACAGCGATTTCAAAACCGTCCGCCTGGGCTTGTGTTTCTTTGAAAATATGCCGCATCATCTGCCCGACCCGGCGCCTTACGTCCTTCCGTTCCCGGAAGATGACGTTCAGCTCGCTCAAAGGGCGATGGTGCTCGGAAAAATAATGGTAATACGGGGTGATCGCAGGTTCGAAATAAGGCTGGAGCATAACATGCATAACGAGATATACCGCTTCCGCGCAGTCGACTCTTTGGTTGGCGTGAAGCTGGTTGGAGCCGATCAGAAGCACATCGCCCTTATGCAGCCGGTAACATCGATCGACCGTATGAAAATCGACGCAGCCCTTTTTGACGAAGATGAACTCCAGCTCCTTATGATAATGCCACCGGAGCAGGCCGAGCTCCCAGTCGTTCTTCACTTCGATCATTTTGATGGCCAGCAAGGTGCTCTGGTAGTGGATCGGCTCCACATGCTCGTTCACATGAATCACTCGATTCTGCTCCTTCCCGCTGTGCGCACGCGCGATGCCTCAATCGCAGACAACGTTCGCGCAGCACCTATGATGTCATTTCACTGTATCACAGGAGCGGGCAAAAGGATACGGCTCGTTTTAGCGGCTTGCCGCTTTTTTCTCTTCGATCTTCAGCTTGGCCTGCTCGCTTGCATTCCGCAAAAACGTATTCACGTCTTCCTCGTCATTGATCAGCTTCGGCTGGAGCGTATTCAGCAACCGCAATACCTCAAGATCGTATTGGCCCAGGTTCTGGACCGGAGGCGTATTGAGGAACAGCGACTTCACGTTTTTGCCCTGCAGCGCCGGATTGTCGCTGCCGAACGCCGCTTTGAGCTGCGGGTCCTTCAGCGCAGGCATCCGTCCGACTTTGCTGAGCGCGAGCTGGCTGTCGTTGCTTGTGACGACGTCCATCACGCGGAACACCTGGTCCTTGTACTTGCTGGTCGAGGTCATCAACAGCACAAGGGAATCCAGCGCCATCGATTGGCCTTTCGTTTCCGGGAAGTTCGGATACGAGACCATATCCCAGCCCAGCGGCGTGCCTTTGCCCATCAGCTCCTTGACTTGACCGAATGTATATGTCGTTACGCCCGCATACATCGCCACGTCCCGTTCGACGAAAAAGTTGTTCAGCTTCGTCCCGCGATTTTCCGGCAAATCGTAGATCCGCTTGAAGTACGTCGCCGCCTTCTTCCAATCGTCGCGTTCCAGCGTTGGCGCTCCCGTCTTCGGATCGGTATAGGGAACGGCAAACTGCGAGGCGAACTGGGTAATCTGCGACGGATACATCGCTTTATAGAACGTATCCCCGTCTTTGCGGGAGATCCGTTTGCCGAGCTCGATCACCTCGTCCCATGTCATTTTATCGACAGGATATGGCACGCCGAATTTATCGAATATATCCTTGTTGTAAAACAGCGCGGAGTTGTTGTACGAGAACGGAAGCGCAATCATATTGTATTTCGGCGCATAAGACTTCAGACTGTCGATCGTAACCGGCTCGAACCGGCTCAGATCCATCTTCTGCTCGCGCACGAAGCTGTCCAAATCCTGCACGATGCTAAGACCGATGAAGTCTTCCATATACCCCTTCGGCGAGTAGATCAGATCCGGCGTCGCCCCGCTGGCCACCAGATCTTCCAGCTTCGTGCCGGGGGCGTTGCGCACGAGCTTCAGCGTCAGATGAGGGTACTTCGCTCCGACCGGCTTGACGAAATACGTCTGGAACTCTTCGTCGGTCAAATCGCCGCCGTAGTAGTAAATCGTCAGCGTTACAGGATCGTTGCTGATTTGTTTTGGCGCTGTCGTCGGGGTTTTGTCCCCTTGGTCTCCCCCTGTGCCGGAACCGGACGAGCAGGCGGATAAAGCCAGAACCGGCAAACATAACCCGAATAACATTGTTTTTTTCCAAAGTCTCATCTTTCGTTCCCCCTTGTTATGTTCGAAACCGGGCCTCCCGCTTCTACAAATGAACCCACTTCTGCTCCGTACGCGATCGATCCGCCGCAAACCCGACGAAATGACCGTTTACCGAGTCGGCAAGCGTCGTCGTGGAAATGGACGGCTGCTCCCCCCGGATGACGCGTAAAAAGTCGCTCACAAGCCGCATATCGCCGCCGCCGTGCATATTGTCCGTCACATCGACTTGAACCTGCTCTTCCCGGTAGCCGTGCGGCGCAGACAATTCGAAATGCCGGATCGTGAAGCTGCCGTCCTCCAGATTCCCTTCGATTTCGCCGAGCGTGCCAACGAGATGCAGCCGGCGGCACGGCTTGGCCGTATTGCCGTTTAAGCTGAACGTACCCGTGCAGCCGTCGGCAAATTCGACGACTACGGCCTGATGATCGACCACATCGTTATCGCTGACCCATACGCAGCGCCCGTACGGATTGTCCGTTCGCAGCGACTCCAGCTTCTGCTCCCGGGTCGGATTCATGCTCACATGCTCGATCCCGTGCCACACGTACGCGCCCCACAAGTTTCGCTCCAGGTACATCTCTTTGGCGGAATAGGAGCAGCTGTCGACGTGCGGACAATCGAGCAGGCAGCGGGTTCCCGCTCCTTCGGGCTTTTGCTCCTCGCGAAAATACATCCTTCCCCCCATGCTCGAGACGCGCTTCGGCTGAATGCCCGCCTTCATCCATACCATCAAATCCAGGTCGTGGCAACATTTGGCCATCAGCATCGAGGAGCCGCCGTGTTTCGCGCTGTTCCATTTGCCGCGTACGTAAGCGCTCGCAATATGGTGGTAGCTTACATTTTCGGCAAATTGCATGTTGATGACCTGTCCGATCGTCCCCTTGAGCAGCCGTTCGCGAATGGCCGCATAAAACGGGGCATACCGCAATTCGTGGCAGATCATCACCTTGCGCTCCAGACGGTTCGCCGCCTCCAGCAGCTCGCGTACCTCCTGCTCGGATACGCCGATCGGCTTCTCCAGCAGGACGTCGTAGCCGGCTTCCAGCAGCGGCAGCGTCGTCTGCACATGCAGATGATCCATCGTGCCGTTGAAGGCAATGTCGGCCAGACGCGGACCGGCTACGAGCTGTTCGATCGACGCATAGGCGTGCTCCGGCGGGAGTTTGTACGTGTCGATCACGATCTGCCGCCGCACGTCGTCCGGCTCGACTACACCGACGATTAACAGTTCATCGGTATGGGATTGCGAATACGAAGCGTACAGCATACTGCGGTGCCCGGCGCCGATGATGACGGCGCGTAGCGGTTTCATCTTCGGTAGCGCGTTATCCGCTCCGGCTTGCTTTTTGTCTGTTTCATCCATAAGTTTCATCTCTTTTGTCCCTCCTGAGATGAGAATAGCGCGAATAGACGCTTCTCCGATATGACGGTTTTTAACACGTTCTTATCCATTTTTACGATAACGTCCACCGGATGGCCGCCGCCTTGCGAAAGAGCGAAACAACGGCCAAGTCGGTCTTTGACACAACAAAAAATGCTCTTGCCCTGAAACAGGACAAGAACATTTTTCGATGAAACCACCTGCGCCGCGCCGCGTTACACGCCGATCTGGCCGAACTCCTCGAATATGGCGACAGTATCGACGAAGCTCCAGACGACCGCCCCGTCGGACACATTCCCGCTCGTATGGACCGGTGCGGTTGTGCCGGTCGTTCCGGCCTGTACCGCTTCGTACAGCTTGCCCGCGTTCGTGCGGCGTTCGCCGATCGCCACGGTTTGCCCGCCGCCCCACGCCGCTGCGGGAGTATCTACGCCTTTGAACAGGCAAATCCGCCCCTCACTGCTTCCCGACACTGGCGCGTCGTAGTAGATTTTGTCTCCAGCCCTTACCGGCAGTCCCGTCGGCGCCGTTCCACCCACAAGTTTCCGAACGAGATTGACGTTCGACAGCCGGTTCGAATTGTCTACGCCTTCCACGTGATTCAGGTCGAGCAGCAGATCGCTCCTTTTCCCGCTTACCGCGGTTCCGCCCGGACGGTAGATGGAGTAGATGCCATAGGTAGAAGGAGCGAGTACCGGCGCGTACACTTCATCCTCATGCCACTCGGGGAGCGTTTCGCTCGTTTGCACGACCGTCCAGCAGTCCGCGTTTACGCCCGGCTTCGTGTCGGCGGCGGACAGATGCCGCTTCTTCGCCTCGTATTTGATACCGCCCAGCGTGACCCGATCGGCAACCGGGTATTTGCATACGACCGTATTGCTCGCGACCGATCCGGATACTTCATCGATATAGAGGTCCGCAAAGCCGTTCGCCGTCGCCATATTACCGGTGCAGACCAGCCCCCGCACATACCGCACATTCAGCCCCGCGCTGCCACACAGCATGACGGAGTTGGCAGATATAACAATGCCGTAGGGCAGAAAACCTGCGACATAAGAGGCTCCGAGGCAGGCGATACCGCTCCCCTCCGCGCCTTGAATGCTGTTGCCTGTGATCGCGACGTTCAGGCGGGTGCTCGCACGGGTCACAAATACTTGCGTGTAACCGATTCCGACTCCGAGCGAGCTCGCCTTGAACGATTCCGGATCGCCGCTATTGTCCAGAAGCTGTCTCTTGACCCCTCTAATGTTGTTGGACGATACGGTGATGTCCGTATTCCATCTGGCGCCGACTCCCGTCGAGCTGATGAGAATGCCGTACTCGTAGCAGCTTACGATCACATTGCCGCTGGCGTTCACATGGGCGTGCGCGATGCCGATGCCACCGCCGTACACGAAGCCGCATTCGCGAATGTAGTTGCCGCTCACCGTTGTGTTGAAGCCGTGCGTCTGCGCCAAATATACGCCGTTTTTGCCGCAGCGCTCGATATGGTTGCCGGTAATCGACGCCTGGCTGTGGTTGTTCACGACGATGCCGTTACCGGGAGAGTTTACGAGCCGGCAGTTCTGGATGCGGATCGTGCCCATATCGCGGTCGGCATTCGTAAACTTGCCGATGATATAAATGTTCTGGTAGCCAAGTGCTCCAGCATTGTTGCCCTGCCGGTAAACGGGATCGCTCATCACCCCTTGCATGCGGTCGTTACCGTCCACATACAACTCGAATATGTCGATATCCTTGATGCCGTTTCCGAATATGACGCTGCTGGAGACGATCGAAGAGCTCGGAATGATGCCATCGTCGCGCTTCAAGCCGCCCGGGCCGAGCAGGACGAAGCCGTCGTATACGAGAACGCCGTTTACGGTGTAGATACCCGCAAAGCGGATGACCGGCCGTTTCCCTCCGTGCTGAACAGACCAGACTTTGGCCGCGTCGAGTACGGCTTGAACCATACTCTGTTCGTTGCCGGTCCCGCTGGCGCCGAAGCTTTCCGGAGAAAACTCGTTATCGCGCTCCTTCAGCCGCACCCAGCACCCGCTGCCGCTCGGATTCGTCTCCCCGCCTCCGCTGAAGAACGAGGGCAAGCCGGCTGCCGTACCGTCCCATGCCGCCGTCGGGCTGATAATCGTACCGCCGTTGTGAGCCGACTTCGGCCTGGCCGGGTCCCAGACCAGCAAGCCACCGCCGATATCGGTGCCGGGGCGGTATCCTTTCAAGGAAACTTGCTGCCCCGCATATTCCCCCGCGAATCCGAGCAAACAGGTCACGTCGTCGAAGCAACGTACCGTCTTCGGCGCATTCGGGTTATCCGGATTGGAGTAAACGCTTCCAATTACGGAAGCCTGGGATACCGCCTCTTGTCCATACATCATACCGATCGAGGCGGCTCCCGCAACTCCAAGCGCGGCGAGCATCTGTCTGCGGTTCATTCCTTGGCCTGCCATTCTCATTCCTCCTCGTATGCTGGGTGTTGATCCGGACCTTCCCTTACTTCAGCTTGGCGTCGATCGCTTTGTTCGCCTTCTCCTCCGCGTTCCGAAGCGACGTGTTGGCGTCCACGGTGCCGCCGAGCGCTTCGTTGCCTGCCGTGATCAGCTCCACGAGCGCCAGCCGGTTGAACCGGTTCGAGAACGGCAAAGGACTCATCTGATGCTTGTAGACGGCAGCGACATTTCTGCCTTTCAAAATGTCCAGCTTCGTACCAAACTGCTTGCTGATTCCGTCGCCGAGCAGCACCGGCATTTTGCCGTTCTGGGACAGTGCCGTCTGCACCTCTTCCGAGGACATCAAATGCGAGATGGCTGCGAACGCCTGCTCCTTGTGTTTGCTGGACTTGGACACCATGAAGTAAAGCGGCTTGTTCGCTCCGGCGATGCCCGGCTTCTCCTTGGACTGCGGCAGCGAAGCGACGTCCCAGTTGATTTTGTACCCTTTCTGCTCCACGCCCTCCAGCAGATTGACCATAATATTAAAGCTTTGCATGAGCGAGGCGAGCGTTTCTTTCTGGTAAAAGTCTTCGTTCGTCAGCTTCGTATTGCCCGGAATGGCCGCAATCTGCTGCATCAGGTCCAGCGATTTTTTCCAGCCGTCCGTCTGGAACGAGGCTTTGCCCGTTTTCGGATCGATCAGCGGAACGCCCCACTGGCTGCCTGTCATCGGCAGGTTGATCATGCGGAACGAAGAGTACTGGACGCCGTTCTCCATCCGGGACAGCCGCTTGAACGCGGCGATCGCATCGTCCCACGTCATATCGTCCGTCGGATAAGGGACCCCGAATTTGTTAAACAAGTCTTTGTTATAAAACCACATCATCCGGTCGGAGTAGATCGGAAGGGCGAACAGCTCGCCTTTGGAACCGATCATTTTAGCTCCTTCGATGACGATCGGGTCGATCTTTTTCAGATCTACGGCGAAATCGGCGACGTACCGGTTCAAATCTTCCGGAAAATCGTAATCGAGCAGGCCTGCGAGGTTCGGGTAATCCGTAAACACGATATCGGGCGTATTGCCGGCGGTGATCAGATTGTCGAGCGTATTGCTTGTCGCCTTCTGCTGGTCCAAATATTCCAGTGTGATAAACGGGTACTTTTTGCGCAGCGGCTCGGCGAAGTATTTATCGAATTCCGCTTGCTGGAACGCCGTGTTCCAGTTATTCACCCGGATTGTAACCGGCTCGGTCGAGAGCTGTTTCCCGGCTTGCGCCTCTCCCGGTTTTGCCGCATTTGGCGACTTGGACGGTTCGGCGGAACTGCCTGAGCTGCCCGAGCAGCCTATTGCCGATAACCCCAGCAGGGCCAGAGCCAGGCCTGCTGCGATTGGTTTTACTTTCATGGAGACCCCTTCTTTCTTCTTGTTGTGAATAAATTCACATAATAGTGGATGAGATTATCGCCCCGCGACTCAAATCGCTTTCTGACGCTGTTCCGAACCTTCCCATCGGGAGCGAAGCCGTTTCTGCAAACGCTTCCCCCTTTCGCAACCTATTTCCATCGCCCGGGTTCTTCCCTATAATAAACGTAACTTCGCTTTATTGCTTTACCAATGAGGACGAATCTTTTGCGAAATCGTACAGGGAGAGTCGGGCCGGGATGAATTTTCCGAGATTGGATTTGCGTGTGGAGCTGGCCGTCCGCCAGATTATTACGTTCTACTACATGGAGCTGCCGAAGCGATTCTGGACCCCGGGAGAAAGCCACGATTTCTGGGAAATGTGTTATGTCGACAAAGGGCATTACGAAGTCGTTCGCGGCACGGAACGAATCGTTCTGGAGCAGGGCGAGCTGCTGTTTTACGCGCCGGACGAATTCCATGCCGGACGGGCCGTGAACGATACGGCGCCCACCCTGATTATTATTTCCTTCGTCTGCGACTCGGAGGCGATGCGTTATTTCGAAGGGAAGACGTTCCGTCCGAATGAGGACGAGAAGCTGCTGCTGTCCCGGCTTGTCGCCGAAGGGCGCGAAGCGTTCGATCCCCCCGTCGATTCGCCTCGTATGCACAGGCCCTTGCGCCGGGCCAGCGCCGCCTTCGGCAGCGAGCAGATGATCAAAAATCATCTGGAAATTCTGCTTGTGGAGCTGATCCGCAGCGAAGCGCGCAAGACGCCGGCCATGCCGGAAACGATCTCCGCGGCCCACTACAACCAGACGCTCGTGGAGCAAATAGTCGGCTACATGAACGACCATATCGGCGAAAGCTTGACGATCGAGCAAATATGCGGCGTCTTCGGAACAGGACGCACCCGGCTCACAACGCTGTTCCGAACGGTTACCGGACTCGGTACGATCGCTTACTTCAACAAACTGAAGATCGAGCACGCGAGGTCGCTCATCCGGCAGCAGGCGCTCAGCATGACGGAGCTGGCCGAGCGGCTCGGTTTTACGAGCGTCCATCACTTCTCCAGATCGTTCAAGAAGGAAGCGGGCATGACGCCGACCGAGTACGCTCGCAGCGTCAAGGCAAGAGCGCTGCGCAGAGCTACCGACGTGTATCCGGAGTAGCTGTGCTGCGGCCGGGGAATTAGGGAAACTGTACGGGGTAACTGCGAAGAGGTAGTGTTCCTTCACACTACCGACCACGATTTCTTGGCAATGCAACGGCAGAGCTCCCGATTCGCCCCCATGTAGTGCTCCTTTGGGCACTATTTCTGCGAAAAAGCCGCTGCTGCGAGGTGATAGTGTGCTTTCGAACACTACCGACAACGATTTCCTGGCAAAGCAACGGCCAAGACCCGATTCGATTCCAAATAGTGCTCCTATGAGCACTATTTCTGCGAAAAAGCCGCTGCTCCAGTGAAATAGGGTGCTTTCGAACACTGCCGACCACGATTCCTGGCAAAGCAAAGGCAGAACTCCCGATCCTTCCCCGGCGGCTACCAATCTCTAATTTGCCGTACACCATCTGAGGCGTGATGTTCGGAAATTTCATCTTCAGCGGACTGACGTAGATCGTCTCGAAATCCCGCTCGTTTGGCTTACACGTCCTCTTATTCGTATGATCCGGCGGCATGTAGCGCCGGCTCGGAGCCATTGATCATCCATAAGCGGTGGCGCGAAACTTCGCCCGAAGCGGGCGATGACTCCACCGTAAGTCTGACCGCGCATTTCCGCCGAACTTTCAATCCCATCCTCCAACTACCGTTCCCCGCCCGCATAGGAGATCCGAATACCCTCGTCCCGCAAGGCGGCGACAAACGGCTCGAACCGCTCCCCCGTCACTAGTTGTTCAGGCGCCAGCACGCCCCGCTCCGGCATCCGCCCTTCCGCGATCCACTCGGCCATAACAACCGCCGGAAATCCCGTCGTCCGGGCCATCGACGTTATGCCGCGCGTCGAGTCGTACAGGTCGATCATGTCCCACTGCGCTTTGTATGGCCGTCCGCCCTTCTTGCCGGATACCGTAACCCGGGCCACTGTCAAATCTTCGTCGGTGCCGCCCTTCATCTGCGGCTCAAGCAGACGTTTTGTCAGCTCGAGGGGACAAACCGGAACTCCGCCAACCTCGACCGGCGTATCGCTCATGAAGCCGAGTTCGGCAAGCGTGGCGAGCTTCGACCAATGGCCTTTGTAGCGGACCGTTTTCTCATAAATCCGACCTACCTTATGCCGCAACGTATGCGGTAAGCTCCATGCGTCCGTGATGACCGCCTCGCACTCGCCGACCGGTTCGTCGAAGCGGATCGACTCAAGCCCGGAGAACGGAGGGAGCTGCACAAGCTGTCCGTTTTCCGCAGCAAGCGACATCTTGCGGTACAGCTGGAACAAGCTGTCCACGCTGAACACGATCTGATACGATAACGGCGGCAGCGGGTGGCGCGGCAAGCCCCCGCATATTAGGATCGCCTCCTCCGCTTCGTCCATCAGCTCGACACCGCGCGCCGCGAGTATGCCAACCAGACCCGGCGCTACCCCGCATCCCGGCACGACCAGAATGCCCGCCCCCTTCGCAGCCGCATCCAGCTTCAGCTTGTCCTCGTAAGCGGCACACGACAAGTCGACCAGATGGCATCGCGCGGCAATCGCCGCCCTCGTCGTTTGCAGGCTCAGCGATGCCGGAAGGCAGTTGATCGCCACATCGGCTTCAGCCAGCACAGCCGTGACGGACGATTCGTCGCCCAGATCTACCGCCTTGCCCGTCACATTCGGACAACCGATCGCTAACACACGCTGCTCGACTCTTTCCAAATCCGCATCCGCCGCGATCACCTCGCGAACGATCCGGCTTTTAGCGAGCTGCCGCACAACCGCATACCCGACCATTCCCGTTCCTAGCACGGCCACTTTCATTCCCATCATCCCCCCGCTCCTTGCGGAGCTGCTCGTTGTAATCATCTCTACGTTCATCTTAACGCGACCAGGGTTCAAAATATATGTTGATACTGCACAAAAAGCGTTTACAATAGGAGGTACCATTTTGGTTATGAAAGGAAAAACGAATGAAAATTCTCGAACATATGGCTCAGGATATCGCCGAGAAAACAACAGCCATTCTCGGCTATCCGATCAGCATTACAGACAAGGAAGGGATCATAATCGGCTCGACCGACCGGAGCCGGCTCGGCAACCTGCACAAGCCTTCCCTCGACGTCATCCGCAAAAACAGCCCCGTCGACTGCGAATCCGGGCTGGAGCACACGCCCGAAAACGTGCTGCCCGGCATATCCGTGCCGCTCACGCTGCATAACAAGCCGATCGGCGTGCTCGGCATTATTGGCGACCCGAGTGAAGTGCACAAATACGTTCATCTCGTCAAAAGCCATGTCGAGATGTTATGTCTGGAGGCGTTCCGCAAAGAAACGATGTATCTGGAAACGAAGATGATTGAGCTATTCGTGCAGCAACTCATTCATTTCAAGCACGGCGATGACGCCGAGCCGATCCGGCAAGTCGCCAAAACGCTCGATTTCGATCTCGAAACGGACCGGGTCTGCCTGCTGTTCGATATTTCGCAAGAAACGGCCGCCGGAGAAGATAACGCCAGCCGGGGCGAGCCGGTTCCTTTCGCTTACGTCCACAAGGAGGTGCTCGATTACTTGAATTTGTTGTTCCGGCAGTCGAAGAACGATATCGTCTCGCACGTTAACGTGGAAACGTTCATCGTGTTGAAGCCCATCAAATCGCTGACGGAACCGGAGCATATCGCAACCCGGCTGGAGAAAGAGCTGCACAAGCTGAACCAGTTTCTTCGCACCAAATGCAGCCGTTTTGCCGCCGTCTCGATCGGCCGCGTCGGCCGGGGCATACAGGGAATCGCCGATTCGTACCGCAGCGCGTCGAAAACGATGGCGGCCGGGAAGCGGACGAATAACGAGCCGCAACTTTACCGCTACGACGACTGGCGCATTACGCTCGAACTTCTCCCCCGCGAACTGACTCCGGATATCCGGACCAAGCTGGCCGCCCTCGTCGAGCCGCTTACGAGACTTGGCAACTATGAGACGCTCGCCGCCACGTTTCTCTCTTACTGCAAGCACAACATGAACATGAGCGAAGTGGCGCGGACGATGTTCGTGCACCGCAATACGGTCATTTACCGGCTCGATAAAATCGCCGAGCTTACGTCCCTGCGCATCGACTGTTTTGAGCAAAACATGCTGCTGTATATGGCAATCCGCCATCACGGGCAAAAGGCTGCGGAGCCGCAACTTTAATCGTTGTTATCGATTTGCGCCCGCTGCAGCTTGCCGCTGTAATCCACGTACACCGATTTCCATTCGGTGAACACGTCAAGCGCAGCGACGCCGGAATCGCGATGGCCGTTGCCGGTTCCTTTCGTCCCTCCAAAAGGCAGATGAATTTCGGCTCCCGATGTACCGGCATTGATATAGACAAGTCCGGTATCAAAATCGCGGATTGCCCGGAATACCCGGCCAACGTCCGAAGTATAAACCGAGCTGGACAAGCCGAAGTCGACGCCGTTATTCACCTCGATTGCCTCCTCCATGCTTCCGACCGGGATAAGGGCGACGACGGGACCGAATACTTCTTCCTGCGCGATCCGCATCTCAGGGGTCGCATCCGTAAACAGAGTAGGCTGGAAAAAGTGTCCGCCCGCCAGCCCGTCCACATTCGCCGGGGAGCCTCCGCACAGCAGACGTGCCCCTTCTTCCGCTGCGATCCGCACACACTCGCTAATTTTCTCGACCGAAGCCCGGTTGATGACGGGTCCAACATCGACCGACGGATCAAGACCGTCTCCGAGCTTCAGCGCCAACATGCGGCGCACCAGCTTTTGCTCCAGCCGCTTCTGGACTTCGCGGTGTACGAGGACGCGGCTGCAAGCTGTACAGCGCTGGCCGCTCGTCCCAAATGCGCTCCACACGATGCCGTCTACGGCCAGATCGAGGTCCGCATCCTCCAGGACGGTGATCGCATTTTTGCCGCCCATCTCCAGCGACGTTCGTTTGAGCAGCGCCGCCGCCCTCGCGTTAATCGCCCGGCCTGCTTCATTCGAACCGGTGAACGAGACGACTGCTATACCGGGATGCTCGACGATTGCGCTCCCGACCGTGCTGCCGGATCCGTGAACGAGATTCATGAGCCCCCGCGGCAATCCCGCGTCCTCGAAAACCTTCACGAAGCCTTCTGCGGTAAGCGGCGTCTCGGATGCCGGCTTCCAAACAACGGCATTGCCTGCGATCAAGGCCGGAAGCGACTTCCACGAGGCGATCGCGATCGGGAAATTCCACGGCGTAATCAAACCGACGACGCCGACGGGCACGCGCAAGCTCATCGCGAATTTGTCGGGCAGCTCGGATTGCACCGTATCCCCGAACATGCGCCGACCTTCACCGGCCATGTAATACGCCATGTCGATCGCTTCCTGCACCTCCCCCCTTGCCTCCTCGATCACCTTGCCCATTTCGCGCGTGATCGTCCGGGCCAGCGACTCCTTCCGCTCTTGCAGCAGCGACGCGACGCGGTACAGCACCTCCGCCCGCTTCGGCGCCGGTACGAGCCTCCACGACCGCTGCGCCTCGAATGCCGCCTGAACGGCACGCTGCACATCCGCTGCTTCCGACTGAATCGTTTCGCCGATCCTCTCTCCCGTCGCCGGGTTCCAATTCGGCGTATACGTCCCCGCCGACGAATTAACCCATTCTCCGTTTATATAGTTGACCGCTCTCTCCATTGCTTCAGCTCCTCTGCAATATCTTCATTCGATCGATCGCTTCCAGCAGCATACCGTCTCACACCGCCCTGCTGCATTGGCACGCATCCATCATATCGTCAAAGGAAGCTGTGAAACTATGGACGTTATGCATAAAATGGAAGCGAATTGGCACCTGTTTTCCATGCATTTTACATAAGGATGGGAACACGGCAAAAAGCCTCAGACAAACTTTCGTTCATCCGAAGCTACAAGGGAGTCGCAGTCCCCTATTCAATTAAACGGCCCCATTCGAGGGCAGCCCGTCAAACGAAAGGATTACGCATCGTGTACCCGATTCCGCGCCGAGTGACGATGTATTTATGAGCAGCGGGATCGTCCTCGATCTTTTCCCGCAAACGACGGATCGTCACATCGACGGTTCGAATATCGCCGATATAATCGAATTGCCACACTCGCTGCAGCAGAAACTCCCGACTGAACACTTTATCTATATGCCTCGCTAAGTAATGGAGCAATTCGTACTCCCGGTGAGTCAGGTCAATCGCTCTCCCCTGTTTCGTCACCGTATACTTGCTTACATCAATGCTCACTTCGCCCACGACTATAATCGGTTCTGCTGTGTCACATGTCGCGCCGCCAAGTTTACTGCGGCGAAGGTTGGCCCGAATTCGGGCCAGCAGTTCGCGGTTACCGAAAGGCTTACTTACATAATCGTCTGCGCCCATTTCCAAGCCCAGCACTTTATCAAGCTCCGTATCTTTGGCCGTCAGCATAATAATCGGAAAACGATGTTTGCGCCGAACTTCCCGGCACACTTCGATCCCATCAGAGCCGGGCAGCATGACATCGAGCAGCATCAGATCAGGCGGATGACGTCCGGCCAGCTCTATCGCCTTGTCGCCGTTATCCACACAGATGACGTCGTAGCCTTCTTTTTGCAGGCTGAACCGGAGGATATCGGCAATAGGCCGCTCATCTTCAACGATCATAATTTTCGCCATTCGTTCGGCCTACTTTCACATCGAATTCGACGGATCTTTCGCAGCTAAACGCAAAGAATGAGTATGGCTCTCCAGGTCGTCATGCTTCATAAAACCAATAGAGTGATAAAATGCATAGGCAACCGGATGATCCGCTCTCAAAACAAGAATGTCGTAATGATCTCTCGCATGAGAAATAACGGCATCTATCAGCTTCCGCCCAATACCGTATCGGCGTGCCGAAGGAGAAACGTAAAGTCGCCGCACTCGACCCACACCGCTTCCGTTTGAGTAAGGATCGCAATTCAGTCCGCACACTCCTACAATTTCATCATGCAGATAAGCAAGAAATAGCGCCTCTCCCAACTTATCGAATCGATTGGCTCCTGATTCATAATCGTCCGCCAGTCGGGCGATATGGCGGAATCCCTCCTCCGTACTCTCTGCAAGTAACGGCAACAGCTTAGACTTGTACAGGTAATCAATCTTTTGGATAACGATTCCACTCATTTTCGATCACCGCCCTGCGACTATTTGGAATGACAAGTAATTCCAGTTTACACGGAAACGACCGGATTGCAAATGTCCTCTCATCCGGCTTCTCCCCGATCGCGAAGGAAGATCAGGCAGCCGAAAGCAACGAACGCAAGCGCCCCGCAAGCGGCTAACGAGACGGAAAACGCCCACACATAGTCCGGCAAATCCGCCGCAGGTAATGACCGCCCCAAAGCAGCCGAAAACAATATCCCCACCGCCGCGACACCCAGCGAATTGGCCAAATACATGTTGGTAGCAAACATCCCCGAAGCGCTCCCTGCATCGTTCGGCGGAACCGCGGCCAGCACGACGCCGGTAAGCGGCGTTGTGACCGTGCCGAGCCCCAGGCCGTATACGAGCAAAATCCCTGTTTGGCTCAAGCTCGGCATAAAAGCCGTATCCGCTTGCAGCGACAGGATGAACCCGAAGCAGCAAAGGCCGGTCACCAGAGCACCCAAACTCAGGACGTTCATTCCCCATCTCCGGACCATTCGGGACGATAGCAGGGAAGTCAGGAAAAACCCTATACCCAACGGAAGGAAGACAAGACCGGCGGACTGTGCGCCGTAGTGCAGGCCGAATTGCAAATAATAGCTTAAGACGAAAAAAAACGAGAACATGCTGAGATAGATCATAACGACCGAGATCATGCCGACTCGAAACGTACGCCGACGGAACAAACTCAAGTCGATCAGCGGACTTTCGCCTCGATGTTGCTTCCGAAGCCCATCCGCGATAAATACGAGCAAAAGTGCGACCGACAGAAACAGGCAACCCCAAATCCATAGCGGCCATCCTTGCTTCTGCCCCTCCGACAGCGGATATACGAGCAGCAGCAACCCGCCAATCAGTAATGCGGCGCCGAGCCAGTCGATACGCGAATTCCGGCTGCCGCGGGATTCCGGAATCATCGGCAGGCATAGCAGAACGATGAGGCCGAAGGGGACATTGAAAAGAAAGACGGTCCGCCAGCCGAGCCCGAAGCCGTTCCACTCGACCAGAACGCCTCCCAGAATAAGACCGAAAGCGAAACCGAATCCCATCAACGCGCCGTAGAGGCCGAATACGAGCCCTTTCTCCCGCAGCAAAAAGTTCACCTGCATCATCGACAGCACCTGAGGCTGTATAAGCGCCGCTGCTGCCCCTTGCACACACCGAACCGCGATCAGGTAGGCCGGATTCGGGGCTAATCCGCCGAGCAGCGCCGTGATCGTGAACCCGATTACCCCGATGACAAGCAGCCGCTTTCTGCCGTATAGATCGCCGAGCCTGCCGCTGACAATAAGGGTTACGGCCAAACAAAGCGAAAAACCGGTAACGATAAGCTGTGCATCGGCAAAGCCAGCGTTCAAGCTGCTCTGGATGGACGGGAGCGCAACTTGAATCATATACGTATTCAAGGAATTGAGTAAGATGGGGAGCAAAATAACCGCCAGCGCATACCAGCGGCGCGGATCGGCCGGGATCGGCCGCTGCCCGGTTGCCGGGGTTGAGAAAATGGATGGGTTGGGCATGGACTTGTCCTCCTGGATCGATATCGTATGAACCCGATTATCGTCGCCAAAGGACTTCTTGTTCTACCTGCAGCGGGAGTTTGTCTGCCTGCTCCGGGAGCAATAAAGCCAAAAGCCGGCCTAGCTGCCGTTCGCAACCGAACGCCCCTCTCTGCCTGCTTGAAGCTTCTTCGTCAGATCCATTCGCTGCCCAGCGCCGTCTGCTCCCTATCAGCACGGCCCATCCGTTTGACATAGTCGCACGGATTGCAGCCGTAAAACTTGCGAAACGCCGTCGTAAAATTGCTCGCGTTGCTGTACCCGACCGAAGCGGCGGTTTCCCCGACATTCAGATGGGCGACTTCCATATACCAAAGCGCCTTCTCCATCCGGATTTGACGCACCAGTTCAAAAATCGTCATGCCGAACAATTCGCGGAAGCCCTTCTTCAGCTTGAACTCATTGATGCCGACGCGCCGGGCCAGCTCGCGGATCGACAGCGGGTACTCATAATGCTGGATCACCAGCTCGCGTGCCTGGTGCAGTCCGGCAATATCGTCATGGCGAAGGGACATAGTTCCGCCGGCGTTTCCGCAGCCGTCCGCTTGCCCGAATAAAGCGAATAGCTCCAGCGCTTTACTTTCCATGTACAGCCGCTTCATCGCACCCATATGCGTACAATGAATCATGTCGGAAACGCATCTTTGAATGGCCGGCGTGTCCGGGTACCGATCGATATTGCCGCGATGATGACCCAGCCAGGCTTCCATCTGCCGCTTCTCCGTCAATTCTTCGGCATAGTTCAGCAGCTGGTCAGGGGTGAGCCTGATTTCCAGCAGCAGGTTGCGGATGCCCGCCTTCTTCTCTTCATAAACCCGAACATCCTCCAGAAAAAGCACATTGCCGGTATGCGAACTCGTCAAGCTGTTTTTGCCGCTCCATTCGCAATATATTTCTCCGCTCACGCAGTAGCTGAGCTCAAACAACGAGCACGATTCCTGAATCTGAACCTTCATATCCTGCTCGAACGTAATGTCCGTCAGCATAATTTCCATACCGGGCCGAATCCGCGTCCTTGTTACGCTTCCCTTGCCTATATGCGAAGGAATGGCAAGCGTTTGATCCGTGCCGCCATGCCGGACATCTCCCTCGACCATTCCAGTAAATTGATCGAACAGATCCTGAATCCGGCTAACCTGCAATGTTTTCATAGAAATCACCTTCTTCCATAAAATCATAACACAGCATGAAACAATAACGCATCTTCGCGCAAAAAAACAGCCCGGGTTCGCTTCTCTGAAGGTAGCGTCCCGGGCTGATCTTTGGTGAAGCTATTCGATGCAATTAGCGAATTGTTACGAAGATGTCATTGCCTGCGTAAACCATAATGCGATAGCTGCCCGGGGCAAGACCTTCGGTCGGCAGCTCCACGTCGCGATCGACTTCGGATGCGTCAATAATCGCTTTGGTCGCGCGTTTCGCTACGACCTCGTTCTCGATATCGAACTTCGTATTCCAGGTCAGACCCGCCGGAATCAAGTAAACCGTCTCAGGCATATTGAGTCGTACGGTGATCGGTTCTCCTGCCCGGAAGCTCGAGGCATAAGACATTTTCGATACGATCGCGCGCGCCGGTATGTTGTAAGTAATGCGTTCTTCCGTAAATACGTTGCCCTGCGCGTCCTTGACAGAGCCCGCCGCCAGCTTCCAACGGTTGTTCGCGCCGGTGTAAGGCTTAGCAAAGGAAATGACGACTGCATTATTCATAAGTTCCACTTTATCGTCCGTTGCCAGCGGCACGAACTCGCCGCCGTCTCTCGAATACGTGACCGCCGCTTTCAGGGCGGAAGCATCGGCCAGATTATTCACGATCGACTTGTTAAAATTGAATTGAACCCGCTTGTTCGTAAATTCCCCTGCACCGAACGAATCCTTCGAATGTTGCAGCGGATCGTTAGGAGCGGCAAACAGCTGGATGGAAGACGGATTCGAAAGCTGGTATCCTTCGCTGAGCGCGATGATTTTGAAATCGACCATCGATTTGCTGAGGGAAGCCGTATCGACATTGGCGCTGTACACGCCTTGGACAACCGTATTGGCTACAAGCTGCTGCTTGACAGCCTTGCCGACTTTCACGGCATCTTCCAAAACAAGAAACGATCTGGTTACGTCATAGTTCACAATGTAGACCGAGCCGGCCATACTGGAAGCTACGTACACACTGTCGCCGACAGTTCCCCGGTAGGGCGCCTGCACAATAACAGGGATGTCCCCGGTTGGCAGCGGGTTCACTGGAACGCCAGGACCAGGGTTTTGGCCTCCGCCATTGGAACCTCCGTTGTTCTCTCCGCCTGTGGAACCCCCGTTGTTGCCTCCACCAGTCGAACCACCGTTGTCTCCGCCCGTGGAGCCACCGTTGTTCTCTCCATCGATCGAACCACCGCTATCTCCGCCCGTAGAACCTCCGTTGTTCTCTCCGCCCGTGGAGCCGCCTGCACCGGAACCTGCACCGCTGCCGCCGCCTGCCTCCGGAGCTTGTCCGCCCGCCTGAACGTCGCTGCCGCCGATTTTCACCGTCGTATCCGCCGGGACTCCGGAGCCGACCGTCGTTTTTTCCGGGGCTTTTTCCATCGAAACGCCTGTTGCATTAATTTGCGCGTTCTGTACCTTGCCTTGACCCAAAATGCTCGTAGCCGCATTCACAATCAAAGTAAGGATCGAGGCTTCGCTGCCGAGTTTGACGGAAGAGCCTTCCGCCTTCCCGGAAACGTTCAGATCTTTGATCGAACCTTTCGGGATGTCGACGACGATGTTTGTCGCTACAATATTAACGGACTCGTACGAGCCGACCATCTCGACGTGCGAGTTTTTCGGCAGCGCCTCCGACAGCGTCACATTGTCGATTTTGGAGCCGGCCTCCGCTTCGATTTTGGCGCTCGACTGAACCGTAATGTCGGCGATTTGTGTCGCTCCGTTGGCCACGATCCGGACGCTGCCCGTCGCCTTGTCGACAATAATGGACAACATGACGGAATCTTCGAAATGAATACTGTTCGGGCCGCCGCCGCGCACGGTCGTCGTACCGCGGACTTTCACGTTCGAAAGCGTCACGTCTCCTTCGCCGATCTGCTTGTCGAGCAGAAGATCGCCCTCGATCTCCATATTCCTCAGCGTTACGTCCGCCGCTTGAATGGTCACGCTGCCGCGAACAACCTCTACGCCCGTGTCCGGACCGTATGTGCCGGCTTTGTCGTAGACGGTTTGGCCTAAAGCGGCCGCTCTTTCCAGCACCGTTACGGCTTCCGCTCTTGTAACATTCGCCTCCGGCCTGAATGCGTTAGCCTCGTAGCCGTTCATCAGCTTAGCGTCCGCTACAGCCCCGATCGCTCCTTTGCTCCAGGTCGGGCTGTTCGCCGTATCCGCAAACCGTCCGGCGGCGTTTGAATCCGGAAGCTTCAACAGCTTGGCGAATAAAACGGCCATTTCTTGACGGGTAATCGGAGCGTTCGCCCGGAACGTTCCGTCCGCGTAGCCGGAAATATATCCGGCTTTCTCCGCTTTCCTTACATCCTGGTAAAACCAGTCGCCGCCCGATACGTCGGAAAACGTAACCTCGGCCATGTTTTCGTAATGAAACAGCTTGTTGACCAGTACGACAAATTCTGCCCTCGCGATCGTTCGATCCGGCTGGAACGTTCCGTTTTCGTACCCTTGAACGACGCCTTTCTCCACATAACTTCGAATCGTCGCTTCCGCCCAATGCCCTTTTACGTCCGACAGCGAAACTGTTTGCGCCGCCGCGATCGGGCTTACTGCCGCCCCGGCAGACTTTTCTGCCGAAGCGTCTGCGGCATAGGCGGACGATAGGCCGATGCTTGCGGCCATCGCCACCGCCGTAAATCCGCTAAACCATTTTTTCAACACTGTCTGTTCCTCCGCTCTGTTATCTCTGGATGCGCCGCAAAAGCAACAAAAAAAAGCCCCCCGGAGAGCTTCGATGCGGCAATCGATGTACCCTCGGCAACCCGGCTGCCATAGCGGTATAATCCGCCTTAGGCCCGTAGCTTTGCGTCCTTATTTTTCAATAAGTTTGCCATTATCGTATTGGGCTTTTCGAACTACATTGGTGCTTTGTGCCTACACATTATATAATCGCAGAGGGGTTCGTGTAAACTGTTTTTTCCATATTCTGCTCAAAGCTTCGGCTTACAACCAATAATCAGCTGCCGACAAGCATAAATCGGTTTTGCTTTGACAGAGACTGGTATCATTCCACGGAGGTGTGAATAGGATCGGATACCTTCTTGACCGGATCGTTACATTGCTCAATGCCAGCTGAGGTTATATACTTGGACTAAATATCTGGGGGACATGAGTAATAACAGCTCAAGGAGGGATAAATCGTGGAGAGCAGTAACACGGAGAAGCCAGGCCAAATTGTCATACTGAACGGGACGCCGCGGTCCGGGAAATCAAGCATTGCGGACGTGATCCAGAATACGTTCGACGGCGTGTGGATAAACATGGGTGTAGACCGGTTTATGGCTATGACCCCGAAGCGTTTTCAGCCCGGAATCGGCCTTCGGCCCGGCGGCGAACGTCCCGATCTCGAACCGCTAATCGTCAACTTATACGAAGCGATGTATGAATCGATCGCGGCGCACAGCCGCTTGGGCATCAACGTCGTGGTGGACGTCGGCCATCACGATGCCTACTCGATCCCGCGCGGCATCCTGTATGCCTGCGCCAGGCGGTTGACCGGACTTCCGGTGTTGTTCGTGGGCGTCCGCTGCCCGATCGAGGTTATTATAGAACGAAGGCTTGCCACATGGGGTTCCGGACTAGCAAACGACGGTTCGATTCCGAAACCGGTCCGCTTATGGCAGCAAGCCGTCCATACGCCTGGCTTATACGATATGGAGGTCGACACCTCCGTATCCAGCTCCGAGGCGTGCGCCGCTCTCATCGCAAGCCGTCTCCGGGACGGCCCCCCTCCTTCCGCATTCCGGAAGCTGGAGACGATGTTCCTGTAGGGCGTTTGCAAACCGTACAGCCTTTGACGCTTCCCGCCCTCGGACTCGGGCCATTCAAAGGTTAAACACTCCTTAGCCTTCCAGCCGCTACAATTCAAGCTTTTTTACATTGGAACGAAATTCGGAAGGGCTGAAGCCGGTCTCCTCTTTGAACTTTTTCCCGAAATAATGAATGTTGCAAAAACCGCTTCTCTCAGCGATTTCGGTAACGGTCAGCTCCCGACCAGCCAGCATGCGTTTGGCCAGATGAATCCGCGTCGAGGTAAGGTAGCGCGTAATCGTAACCCCGACAACCTCCTTGAAAAGCCGGCTCAAATAATTGGGGCTCACATTACTCGCTTTGCATAAAACGTCGACCGAAACAGGTTCGGCAATATGCTCCTCGATATAGTTCAGAGCCGGGCGGATCAAGGAGAGCTTATGTTCGTTTCTCCCCGCGATTGCTCCGGCAATCGGGGCGCCAGGCTGCCAGTAAGAACGGATAACGGCCGTCAATATTCGGTATATGCTGGACTTGATCGCCATTTCGTAACAAAGGCGTTTGCCGTTAAACTCATGCTTGGCCGCTTCCATCCCTTCATTCAGGTCGCTCCAAATCGGATCCCCCGGGGAAATCGACAACCGGCCCGAGCAGGCGCCGGCACTCACAAACAAATGGCAGGCGTGCATGCTGTCGAAGCCCTCCAAAAAGTTAGTGACAAAAAATTTGTCGAAAATGATCCCGTTGATGCGATCTTGCCGGTCGGTTAACGACCGGATCGAATGGATTTGCCGGCTGTTGATGAAGACGATGTCCTCTTCGCCGGCTTCGAACTGGTCCTGATCGAGCGTAACGAGCACACGCCCCTTCACAACCTTGACTAACTCGATATGATCATGCCAATGCGGCTTGACCAAATGGCCGTCGAACTGAATACTAACGTCCGTTACCCGAAATGGAAAGCGCTTACCAACTGCCGGATGATCAAGCAGCTCCGGTTGTGCCATCCGCATGTCCCCCCATGTGCCCCGCTAATCTTCCTGATTTTATTATAACAAAATCATTCTGTTCCGCACCCCTCCAATAGTGACTTCCTGAAAAGAGGATAGAATTACATCAATTTCATGTTCCATTATGTATAGAGCCGCTAAGGCGAAGAACGGTACCATGAGCCATATAGGCCTCAGGCGGGAACGTAAACGTTGCATCGAACGCCGCAAGCTCTCAGCCTATTGCGAAAGAACCGGCCCCCTTCGCGCAGCCGGGCATAAAACGATCGGAGGAATTGAAATGATTGGTGAAAAAGACAAGCTCAGCAGAAGAAAGCTGCTCGCCTCTTTGGGCGTTACCGGTGCGGCAGCGATATTTATGAACAGCAGCTTGCTAGCGGCGAAGGCAGGAAATCATGGTCTGTCCGTGATAAACGCTGCCTACGGACCGGGTGACGTAGAGGAGTGCAACCCGCTGCACCGCTGCAGGTGCCGGAAGACCACGATAGCCGAGCTTAGAACGAATTCGTCCCCCGATGCGGATACGCTTTATTTTGTGGCGGATAGGGGCAAGGAAGGCTGGTTTGTGTACGATCCGGGAGATACGGCGTCGGCGGATAATACGGGAACGATCGTCGTTTCCGCGGCGGGCGCCCGGTTCAAGCGGGTTATCGGAGACGAGCCGCTTAATGCGAGGTGGTTCGGGGCCGCAGGCGACGGAAGCACGGACGATACGGCCGCCATTCAGCGGGCGCTCGACACCGTTCCCGCGAGCGGCGGGTCGGTGCTGGTGCCGGACGGCGTTTATATGATCAATGCGCTTGTGGCTTTGAAGCCGAACAGCAACACGAACTTACTGTTATCGCCCGCCGCTATTTTGAAAGCGATACCAAACGCAGCGAATTTGTACCATATTGTCAATGTGATTAACAAAGACCGTGTAACGATCCAGGGCGGAACGATTATGGGCGACCGCAACGAGCATCTCGCTTCTACAGGCGAACACGGCATGGGCATTTCGATCCGCAGCAGCCGCAACGTGACGATCCGGGACACGGTCATTCGGGATTGCTGGGGTGACGCCATCTATATCGGTATCGACAGCGGCTCCAATCAGGCGGCTTGCGAAAATATCCAAATCCTGCACGTGACGTGCGAGAACAACAGACGGCAGGGCATGTCCGTTACTTCCTGCATCGGCGGACTCGCCTTCGGCAGCCGGTTCATCCGCACGAACGGCGTCGAGCCGCAAAGCGGCATCGATATCGAACCGAACGAAGGAGATGCCGTTCGCGACTTTTCGGTCGTGGAGTGCGACTGCAGCGACAATAAAGGCAGCGGCATCGCCATCTACGGCACGACCGCCGACAACGCCCGCGACAATCTGCTCGAAGGCAACGTATGCGACCGCAATACTCGCGGCATCCAGATTCGGGGCGCCTCGTACAACAAAGTACTGTATAACAGCTGCAGCGGCAATACCGACATGGGAATCCGGGTCGGCGGAAATACCAAGACCGGCAAAAACCAGTATAACCAGTTCATCGGCAATTCGATGCTTGGCAACGGAACAAAAGGGATCGTCGTAGAAGGAACGAGCGCGACCGATATCGGCTACAACCTTTTTCAGAGCAATCTGTGCAAAGGAAATCAAAATGAAGGCATCAATCTGACGCATGCCCGCTATTGCCTCGTGACCGACAACCAGTGCGACGGCAATCAGTTCGGCATTCGCCTCGTCGGCGCGACTTGCCTGCATAACGACGTATCCGGCAATCTGATCGTCCGCAACCGTTACGGGCTTCAGCTGTGGGAATCTTCCTACAACAAGCTGCAGGGGAACATATGCAATGACAATATGCAAGCAGGCTTGTGGCTGCGAAATAAGTCCGGGTGGAACCAAATCTTATCGAATACATGTATCGGAAATGGCCAAGAGGCCCACAACACGTACGACAACCTACTCATCGCGGAGATGAGCAGCTATAACACGATTCAGATGAACACCGCCCGCAAAGGCTCGGGTACCGTTCGGCCGAGGTACGGACTGAATATATCCGATGCGGCCAGCTCCCAAAACTTTGCGATCAACAACGACTTGCTGGACGGCGGGGAAACCGCTTCCTTCCTTGATGCCGGAACCGGAACGATCACGGCCTCGGCGAACCGGTTGTGACAGTGGCGGCAGATCCCTTGCCCCGCAAAACGCGAAAAGGCCGCCGATTGGCGGCCGGCAGCCTGAGCGAAGGCGAGTGATGCAGGGATCTATCCTTTGATTGCGCCGATTAAAGCGCCTTTGACGAAATACTTTTGCAAAAACGGATACACGAGCAGGATCGGCACCGTTGCCACGATGATGGTTGCATATTTCAGCGTGACGGACAGCATGGCGATATCGCCGGCGGCGGCGCCGCTCTGCATCGAGCTGACTTCGCCTTGAAGCAAAATCTCGCGCAGCACGAGCTGAAGCGGATACATAGAACGGTCCTGCAGGAAGATCATCGCCTGAAACCACGAGTTCCAGTGGCTGACGCCGTAATAAAGCAGCATGACGGCCACGACCGGCATCGACAGCGGCAAAATGATGCGGAACAAAATGACGAAATCGTTCGCGCCGTCGATTTTGGCGGACTCCTCCAGGCTGTCCGGGATCGCTTCGAAAGCCGTTTTCATCAAAATCAGATTGAAGGTGTTGATCGCCTGGGGAATAATAAGCGCCCACAAACTGTTCAGCAGCCCGACTCCTTTAACCGCGAAGTAAAACGGAATGAGTCCGCCGTTAAAAAACATGGTGAAGACGATAAACAGCATGATCGGCTTGCGGTAGCCGAGGCTTTTGCGCGACAGCGCGTAAGCGCCGAAAGCGGTCAGTACGATATTGAAGGCCAGTCCGACGATAACGACGAAAAACGTATTTCCGTATCCTTTCAGAATCATCGGATTGTCAAACACGTTCTTGTACGCATCGAGCGAGAAGCCGAGCGGCTTCAGCAGCAAGCCGTGATGTCCCATCATGCGCCCCGCGTCGCTGATCGATGCAAGCGCGACATACAGCACCGGGTATACCGTTACCGCCATCAGCAGAACGAGAAAGAGTACGTTGCACGCATCGAATATTTTTTCCGGCCAAGTCGTTCGGTTCATCGGCAACCCCTCCTACCACAAGCTCGTATCGTTCAACTTGCGGCTGATCCAGTTGGAGAAAATGACCAGCACGAAGTTAATGACGGAATTGAATAACCCTACGGCCGAGCTGAAGCTGTAATTGAAATCCTGAAGCCCGACCCGGTATACATAAGACGAGATGACGTCCGCCGTCTCGTACGTTCCCGGGTTGTAAAGCAAAATGATTTTCTCGAAGCCGACATTCATCATCCGGCCGATGTTCAGAATAAGCAGAATGACGATCGTAGGCATAAGTCCCGGCAAAGTGACATGGAGCATCTGCTTCCATCTGCCGGCGCCGTCCATGCGCGCCGCCTCGTATTGCTCCTGATCGACTCCGCTCAGAGCGGCAAGGAAAATAATCGTGCCCCAGCCGATATGCTGCCACACGCCGGACGATACGTAGATCGTACGGAACCATTCCGCTTCCAGCAGCAGGCTGACGCGTTCGCCGCCGAAGAAGACGATAATGTCGTTGATGACGCCGCCGCTGACCGTAAAATCTTTAATAATGCCGCAAATGACGACAAGCGAAATGAAGTGCGGCAAGTAGGTAACCGTTTGCACCGTGCGCTTGAACAGCGAATTTTTCACTTCGTTCAGGAGCAAGGCCAGAATGATCGGAGCCGGGAAGCCGAATATCAGCTCATAGAAGCTGATCAGTATCGTGTTCTTGATCGTCCGCCAGAAGTAGGCGCCTGTAAAAAACGTTCGGAAATGATCCAAGCCGGCCCAGTCGCTGCCCCATATGCCAAGGCGCGGGGAGAAATCTTTGAACGCAATAATCGCGCCGTACATAGGGACGTAATGGAAGACGACGTAAAAGGCCAAAACGGGCAGCAGCATGACATACAACAGCTTGTTCTTGCGAATATCGTTCAACAGTCCCCAGGCGCTCCGCTTCTTCGCGTTAAGCGTCAGGCTGGTCGTGTTCGAATTTAGCGTATTCATCGGTGTCGGTCTCTCCCTCCGGTCCTATCTGTCTCGGCGTTTTCGGGAGCGGCGCTGCATAAACTGGCGCGCTCCCGGTCTGGCCGATGGTTCGCCTATTACCGCTTGTTATAACGATCCAGCGCATCTTGATAAATTTTGACCATTTTGTCGACGCCCATATCTTTCATTTGCTTCACATAATCATCGAACTTTTCGAGCGGTTCCTTGCCCATTACGAACTTCACGAACATTTCTTCCTTATAGCTGTCGATGGCGGTTTTCAGCTTCGCCATTTCCTTGCTTTCTTCCACTGTAGGGCTAATGAAGGTCGGCACGACATGTTTGGCCGCATCCGTCTGTTCCCAAATCTTGATCGCTGCATCCTGTTCCGGATACGTGTTGAACGATTTGTTCTCGTCGCCGAGGAACGGTCCGTTCGGCTTCGTATACTGCGCAACCATTTGCTGCAAGTTGTATTTCGGATCTTTCGTAATTTTGTCGCTGAAGGTCGGTACGCCGTTTTTCAACGTGTAGCTGTCGCCTTCGATCCCGAAGTTGAACAGCATTTTGCCTGGCTCGCTGTAGGCATAATCAAGCCATTTTACGACGAGTTCCGGATTTTTCGCCGCCGTGGTGACCGCTTTGCTCGCCGCCGGAGCGTATTTGAACTCGCGTTGGCCGATGAACGCCCGCTCGCCTTTCTTCAAGGTCGGATAAGGCGCGGCTACGAGCTGGAACTTCGGATCGGCCTTTTTGCCCGTATCCATCCATTTGCCCATTCCGCCTCCCAGGAGCCCGACCGTTGCGCCGGACTGGTTGCCGATAATTTTCGCGTCATACGCTTTGCCGTCGGAATTGAGCGCGAAATCTTTGTCGAGCAAGCCTTCCGCATACCATTTGCGCAGCAGTGCAAGCGCATCCTTGAACTGCGGATCGACCGGGCCGTATTTCACTTTGCCGGCATCGTCGAGATAGATCCGATTCGCCGTTTTGTACGCCCCGATGAAGGCATCCTGCAAATTAAGCTCGTTGTTATAGGCTGCGGTCAGCGGAGCTGTAGCTCCCTTCTTTTCCTTGAATGCCCGCAACGTCGTCTCCCATTCGTCGATCGTCGTCGGAAGGGGCAGCTTCAGCTCGTCCAGCCAGTCTTTGCGGATCATCGGACCGCGGTAGACCAGTCCGTTTTCCGGCCGGATCATCGGGAATACGTAAATTTTGCCGCTATCGGTCTTGAGCATCTTCTCCAGCTCTTTATCCTGGGCCATCAGCTTCTTAAGATTCGGAGCATGCTTGTCGATCAGATCGTTCAGCGGCATAATAACTTTGTCCGCAATCGCCTTCTCCGGTCCGCCCGGATAGCTCGAGTTCCAGTCGTATTCGATCGTGTCAGGTAAGTTGTTGGAAGCGATGAGCAGGTTGAACTGCTCCTTAGATTGTCCGTCGGCCGGGTGCGTATATTTGACCTTAACGCCGGTATCCGCTTCGAGCCGCTTGCCGAACGGCGTGTCCGCCAGATTGGAGAAAAACGTGGTCGCATTATTGTTGATTTGCTCCCAGGAAGTGATCGTTTCGCTCGTTTTAATCGGATATTTTCCGGCCTCGGATAGCTCTGTGGAAGGCTTCGCCGTGTCCTTGGACCCCGTTCCTCCTCCATCTTTCGTACAGGCGGCCGCCAAAGTGGAAGCCAGCGCAACACTGATCGCAATACTGAATGTGCGTTTGTCGAATTTCGTTTTCCCCATACCAACCCATCCCCCTGCTCGTTTCGTAAGTGACGGTGCCTTGTCGCTGCACTTGATGTCATTATGCGGGTTAACCGCTTCACCGGCTATCGTTAATACTTGAACTGCACCGTTAAAACCCGCAATCGTTACTATTCAATACCTAAACTGATGCTGCAAAAAGTGAAATTCGCCTTTTAAAAGTTAAAAAGCCGCGCTGGGCGGCTTTTGGCGGCTCCTTACTGTCCGGATACCTCCCGGTATTTGCCCGGTGTGATGCCTTCGAATTTCTTGAAAATGCGGTTAAACGTATTAATATCCCCGTATCCGACTTGGCGCGCGATTTCGGCCACGGGCAGCGGCTGCTGCGCCAGCATCGCCTTGGCCGCTTCGAGCCGGGTGCGGTTGATGTAATCGAGCAGCGCTTCGCCGGTTTGCACCTTGAATTGCTTGGACAAGTAGGACGGAGTCAGATCGAACGCCTCGCCGATGCTCGAGATGTTCAAGCTCTCGTCGATATAATGCCCCCGCACATACTCCATCACCTGGCGGCTGATCGGGTTCGACTCCATCTTGCGATCTTCCTCGATGGCGCGGCATACCCGTCCGAGCACGTCCCGGAGCTCCAGCTCCATCTCCTTGATCGTCCCGCAGGCGATAAGCCGGTTAAGCGGATCGGCCTGCTCCATAATCCGCCGCTTATGATCGGGGCCGATCTCATCCATCGTCTTGAGCAGCGTGCCGATCAGATCGAACATGAAGCATTTGGCATACGGTACCGAGAAGGACGCTTCCTTCATATTAAGCGACAAAATGTCCGTTATGGCAGCCTTGGCCCGTTCATAATCGCCGGTTTTGACGAAATTGATCAACTGCTGCTCCACGTGCAGCGGATAATAATAGCCGCCTGTCCATCCGGCTGCGGCCTTTGGCACATCAGCGTAGCCAATCACTTCGCCGCTGCCCATCACCAGCCGATACTCCATCGCCTCGAGCGTCTCCTCGTAAGCGCGGGGCAAGCTATACAGATCCTGATGAATCCCGCTGATGGCAATCGTCAAGGACACATGGAACTGTTCCAGCAGAAACCGCTTCGTCTGCTCGGCCAGCCTAAGCAGCGCTTCCGGCTCCGCCTGTTCGCGGAAATTGACGATACACGCAAGCGAGTCGTCCATCTCCGTGGCGAACGCCTGATGCGATTCGGAAGCAAGCTCCTCCACGACGTTCATCACGATAAATTGAAGCAGCTTGACCTTCTGCGGCTCGGAATAACCGGAGTCCTCCAGCTTGCCGTAATGCTCGATGTGCAGCAGCAATACCGCATAATGGGAAGAAACCGGCCGAATATCGTGGGCTGCGAACGATTCGTGCACCGGCACATTCCGGTCAAGCCTGCCTTTCAGCAAGCCTTGAAGAAAATGCGAGCGGATCGCGTTGCGATGCTGCTTCAGCCGCTGGTCCACCTTCTCCTTCTCGGTTAGCGTATTGTTCAGTGCGTCGTGCAGATACGAATACTCGTTGGAACCGCCAGCGAACGTAAGGCCCGACTTGGTCGCGAAATTCCGGATGAGCGTGTGGATGGGGACGTAGTTCTTTCGCAAAAACCAGTATGCAACGATCCCGCCGATCAAAATGCACAGACCGACGCTGCCATATATGAGCTTCTTCATATATTCCATCTTCTCATCGAATACGGCGGCAGGCACGAGAGAAACGTACTTCCAGCCGTTGATCGCCGACGTTGTGTAAGAGACCGCCACCTTGCGGTCCCCGTTCTCGTCGTAAAAAAAGCCGCTGTCCCCGGTCAGCCGGTCGTAAGGGATGGCCGCGACATCGCTTGCGTTATCGGTCGAAGCGACATCCCGGTTCATCTGATCGACTACCGCTACCTGCGCCCCGTTCGAGGAGGCGATATTTTCGAGCAGTCTGGAATCTTTGATCACGAACAAAATGACCGCTCCCGGCTGCTCGGGGTTGTCCAACAGCACCGATCTGGCGTACAGAACGGCATTCTCCGTCTGATTCCCGTCCCTGACCCGCACCGGCGCATATTCCTGCAAATACCGCTTATCGAAAAACGCCGACCATTCCGCATAGCTCATGTCTTCGCGCTGGCGCATCATCTCGTACAGCCCGCGGCTATTGGTATGCTCCCGTGTCGACAGCACCGTGTCGCTATTTTTATAATAAATGAATATTTGATCGATGTAGTCGTTCGCCATCTTGTATATCTTCAAGACGTTTGCGATGCTGTACAACTCATAGTAATCGTTATCTGACAGCGGCTTCGCCGCATTGATGAAGGCGGCTACCTGCTTGTTCAGCGCAATCTCCATACTTAACCGCTCAATGCCGCGCAAATTCGCATCGATCGCCTGCTCCGTCTGCAACAGCAGCGACTCATTGGCGCGTTTAACCTCCGATTCGATGACATGCCAGGTAGCGGCGTATACCGCTCCGCTGATCATGATCGGTACCAGCAGCACAGAAATATAGGAGATCAACCACGTGACAATTACGCTTCGTTTGCCAAGCCGTACCGGATTTCCGCTCATTCTGGCTGCCTCCCGCCGCATGTAATGGCTTTCATATTTCTTATTATACTGAATATCGATTCCCGGAGGTATAGAAGGAAAACCTGTGTTTTTTTACGATCGGTGCCTGTATACGGATTTTTTACGATTCCCTTTATTTCGTATCGCCATCCGGTCCCGTCTTCCGTTTGTCAGTAAAACAACTTGAGCAAAACGATAACAACATCCCCTCCGCATTATTAAGTATGATTTTGCCCTAACCTCCGTAGCGAGAAAATGGTCAAGAAATCGATATCCGAAGGGTGCAGCGGAGAAAAATCGCCTTTCCTGGGCAATTTTGCATAAAAATATGAAATCTTAGTGGCAGACATCGGTTGGAGCGAACGCCTTCGAGTGGTAATCTGTATAAAACGGATGCCGTGGGAGGAGAAGCGAAACATGTCGCAACCCGTCTTGAAGCAGGACCCGACAAAAGGAAAGCGCTTCCCGTTCAAAACTACGCACGTCGTCATGCAGAATAACAAATTTTTGGTTATCGCCCACTGGCACGAGGAGCCGGAGTTTATCCGAGTGAGAGGCGGAACGGTGCTCGTTACGATCGACAACTGCCAATTCACCGCGACCGAGCATGACATCATTTTCGTGAATAAGGGTCAGATCCATTCCGTCAAAGCGTTATCGGGAGCGGATGCCCGAATCGAAGGGATGATATTCGACAATCTGTTTCTGACGCAGCCGGGCGAACGTACGGACACGATGTACTTGCATACGCTCTACTTACGAGGGCATCAGTACAATCTATACCCTCGCTCCCACCCTTTATGGGCGAGTCTAAGCGAGTGTATGGATGCGGCCATACGCGAGTATGCCGAGAAAGAGATGTACCACGAGACGATTATCCAGTCGCACGTAAGCCGCATGATCGTATCGATTCTTCGTTTTTACTGGAAAGTAAACTTAATGGACCCCGCTATCCATAAATTGCAAGTCGAGAGGCAGTTCGCCATCCTCGCTCCGGTTCTCGATTATATCGAGGAGCATGCCGTCGAGCCGCTTTATTTGAACGAACTATGCAAGCTGGTCAATATGAGCCCCTACTACTTCAGCAGATTTTTCAAAAAAAGCATGGGCGTCACCTTAACGGAGCATATTACCGCCTCCCGCATCCGGCTGGCCAAAAAAATGCTGCTTAACAGTGACGACACCGTCGTGGAAATCGCCGGGAAAACCGGCTTTTGCGATATTCAATACTTCGGCAAAGTGTTCAAACGAGAGACAGGCTTATCGCCCTCGTTGTATAAAAAAAGTTACCGACAAACCAGCTTCGATCCGCATGACGACTAAAGGGCAAAAGCTGGATTCGGGATGTAACCGAAGCCAGCTTCTTGTATTTGGGCCGAGCTATGCAACTTACATGTGGTGGTGATATACGGGGTTCAATCGACAGCTAGGAGGAGGCACTCCATCCTGTTTTCAAGTTTCCGCCGAGCTGTTTCGTCCAAGCCGTTCCTGTGCTTTTATCGATCCAACGGCTCGGAATGGATGCCCGTACAGTATTTTCTGGCGTTCCGGTACCGACATGGTCGATCCAGAGATAGTCAATTTGGGCACTGTCTTCCCACATGATTTGCACCGCCGTATTCAAAATCGTATTGTGTGTGATTTCGGCTTGGCCAAGATGGGCATTGCTTCTGATCCCTTCTCTCATCTGCCCAATGCTCGAATTTTCAATCCAGTTGTTCGAAATGCGAAGCGCTTTCAATTTGTTCGAGTTGTGTAAGGAAATCGCTCCTTTGTAACCCTGATTTTGCGTGCGGCAGCAATCGATAATTTCATTATGATCGAATCGCAGCGAGGTCAAGTTCGGTTCAATAACGCCAAGCTCAATGGCCCGTCCCGCCAAATTTTGGAATCTGTTGTGAGAAACGTCCAGTTGCTCCACTTTCCCGACCACAATGCCGGACCCCCGGTTCATCGATGCCGCTTCTGTAGATACGAAGGAATTGCCGCGAATGGTCATCGATGTCACTTTTGTCTTCGTTTGCGTACTTATATTGATAATCGGAAGGGACGAGACGGACTGCTCAAATACGTTGTCGATGATCTGCACCCGGTCCATGGTAAAGTTCGCGTGGCACCACACCTCGATCGCGTAGTTGCATCCATTGACCACATTGTGGCTGTATATCGTGTTTACGTGATTATTGACTGTTGCCACGATATTGAATCCTTTTCCATAGTTTTGAACGATGTTACCGTGCACAAGGGCATTCAAGCAGTGAATTTCCAATGCGGTGGCGATTTGATCCTTCACCGGGTTCAGGAACTTATTATTGGCAATGATGCAGCCGTCAGCCTGTGCATAAATCGCGCTATGATCGTTCTGCAGGACATTTCCGGGAACAGCAGTCGCCACTGTATCGAACAAACAATTTTGAATGGTCAGGTTGCGAATCGTAACAGGGTTGCGGTTGCTGCCAAACATAAAGCATTGCCGCCCAGCGTTATTCACCACGGCGACTTGATCGACGACAATATTACTTCCGACCGGAATGCCTATGGCGGCGTTTTTGTGCGATTTTGTTTCGACCTCGAGATTGTTTTGTCCGTTGCAATCGACTTTAAAGTTGCGGAATGTTACGTTGTTTACAGGATCTCCGTTTTGGACCGGGAAGATCATATTCCATCCGTATCGACGGCCGTCATTTAAATGGTCGGCAGCTTTCAACACGGAAAGGTGGCTTTGGCCAATCAAATTGACGTTGCTGCGTGGAATAATCAATGCGTCGGCATAGCCTTGCGGGGATGCAAGCAAGTAGGTGCCCTCGGCAAGAAAGACGGTCCCGCCGCCGCTTTGCCATACCGCGGTAATGGCCGCATTGATCGCCGCTGTATCATCATGGACGCCGTCTGCTTGTGCTCCCCACCATTGGGGATACACGTGCTCCGCCCCCATAGAGCCGATCACATGTCCTGCTCCGGCAAAAATGGCATCTAAACCGGCCGTTACCACAGCATGGATCGTTAGCGTCGTTTGGGCATCGGGTGCGAAACGGGCTCCATGGTCAAACAACAGACGAACCGTTCCGGGGATCGTCACATTGCCTGCAAATACATACGTCCCTGCAGGAATGTAAAGGGTTGCATGATCTTGCACACCGGCAAGCCAGGTGAGCAGGCTAGGGGAACAGTTCGTGATGCCGTCTCCCGCACAGCCAATATCGTGGATATGGACCCAATCCGTTTCTGTATACGCTTGCAGGATGGTATCCAGTTCATGAGAAGTAACAGGCTTGTTCCCGTTTTTTTGCAGGCCGGCGCCATACGTATCTCCAGTTACAGAGGTGACAGGTCCGCCTGCATGCCCCGTTACATGAGTCAAAAAGGCGCTGCCTGCGAGAGAAGCGCCAGCCATGCCGATCGTAGCCAGCATTTGTCTACGGCTGAGTGTTTTCTTCATCTTCCTACCTCCCATGTTTGTAAACATGCAAACATTTCATCGAATTCAACAAACGAATGCATGGAAGTCGGGCGAAAAGACAGGGGACGCCTGTTCCTGTCTTTCGGTACCTACCGCCTGCGTTTTACGCTCCGTCGTTACTTCGGCTGGGCCGCAATGTCTTTACTCGCCGCTTCCTCCGCTTCGCGAAGAGCACTGTTCACGTCCGTTTCGCCGTTAATCACTTTTTTGACCGCTTCGTTTAGACGGACAGTGACCAACGCATCGTACTTCGTCGGCGTAAAGGGAGGCGCGAAAGCGCTTTTGAATACGGCTTTAATATTTTTCCCTTCCATCGACTTCATGTTTTTGCCGTACAGCGCTTTAATATTTTCATCTTTAAGAGAGGTAAACCTTCCGCTCGCCGTCGTTTTCTTCTGCACTTCTTCCCCGGTCACCACCTGGATGGCCTGGAACGCCGCTTCCTTCTGCTTGCTCAACGACGAAACGAGCAGGAAGTGACCCGACGAAGTGAGACTCGTATTCGGCCGGTCGGCTTGACTCGGGAACTGGGTCACGTCCCAGTTGAACTGATTCGGCGTACCGTGCAGCTTCTCCAAGGCGGCGAATCTGGCGTCGTAGCTGGCCACCATCGCCAGTGTCTGATCCTTGAGGAAATGATCCAGAATGGCGCCCTTGTTGCCGGGCACATCGTTCACGGACTGGATCAGCTGCATGATCCGTTTCCAACCGTCCGTCGTGATCTCTACCTTGTTTGTAGTTTTGTTGACATACGGCAGCATAAGCTGGGTGTTCAGCTCTCCAGCGCTGGGGATTGCACCGAGCCCCCTGTACTGCACGCCTTCCAAAACTTTGCTGAAGCTTTTGGACAAACCGATGACTTGTTCCCACGTCATGCCTTCCTTTGGATAGCCGACCCCGAACCTGTCGAACAGATCTTTGTTGTAGAACGTCGCGAGGAAATTCAGTGAGAATGGAATCGCAAACAAATGATCGCTTTCGCCGTATACGAGTGACGTTTGCATGGCCGACGGATCGAATTTGCCGGTATCCATATTGTACTTTTTGATCAGATCGTTCAGATCGTAAGCCGTGCCGAGCTCTTTGAACACCTTGATTGACGGATATACGGTCAGGATGAAGTCGGGAAAATCGCCGGACGCTATCATAGTGCCGAGCCCGTCCTTCCCCTTCGTGTTTCGGAGCATCGTTACCGTAATATGCGGATATTTGGCATGAACCGGACCCGCGATGAAATTTTCGAACTCCTCGTCCGTAATCGTCGCCCCGTCCTGCAGCATGACTAGCTGCACCGGCTCCGGCGGCTTATCTTCCGGCTTGACCGGCGAAGCGCCGCCCCCGCCGCCTCCGCTCCCGCAAGCGGTTTCAAACAATAAGGCAAAACCTGCTAAAATGGCCGCGCTTTTTTTGAACAAAACCATCGTCCCCCTATCGCCCTTCAATTTTTTGTTCCAGCCGTTCTTTGTACTTCATCGGTGAATGACATCATCTGTGCCCTCCTCCCTATTCATCATAACAATCGCACCGCTCGCGACCAACGGATGATCTTGCCGGATACTAAGTAATTTTTTGTTCAATTGTACAAGCCGAATGCGAAAAATAGCCCTGCCCCTAGTCGATAGGCCGACATAGGAACAAAGCTATTTGCGTCTGCTTCCGCTCTTGGAGCAAAACCCGCTTATCTGGACTTCAGCTCTTCGATCGCTTTCTCCGCCGCCTCCTGCGCTTCCCGCAAAGCCGTGTTAATATCGGATTTATCGCCGCCGACATTCTGGATCATCGGCACATACGGTTTGATCGCCGCGGAATGGAATTCGCCTTTGATGACCGGCTGCGCCGTGAATTTGTTGTAGAAGACCGACTTCATATTCAGCTTTTCGAAGCCGGGAAGGTCGGCCCCGAACTGGTCTTTGGCCGCTTGCAGCTTGATCGCCGGCGGGAAGCCGATACGGCTGTTGCCGATTTCGACCTCGTCGGAGGCGAGAAACTTCAGAATTTCCCATCCCTCGTCTTTGTACTTCGTCTTCGGGTTCATCATCAGAATCGAAGCAGCCGGAGAAACGCCCTGCCCTTTGGCGTCATCGAACACCGGAAGCGCTGCAATATTGAAGTTCAATCCGGTCGCGCCCAGAAACGGCTGGAAGTAGGCCGACCACGGCAGCATGGCGACGACCTTTTGCTGCATGAAGCCTGCGCGGTCCTCGGCGATTTTGTCCGGACGGTTGCCCGGAATCGAGTACAGCTCCTTGACGAACTGCATAATTTTATTCCAGCGCGGATCGCTCAGGTAGGTCGCTTTACCCGTTTTCGGATCGTAGGGCGACAGCGCATATTGCTGATAAAAATGGCGAACGAGTCCGATATCGAGTCCGCGATACTGTACACCGTTCTCGCTGCGCGTCACTTTTCTCGCCAGCTCGATCGTTTCATTCCAGGTCATGCCATCCTTCGGGTACGCGACGCCGAATTTATCGAACAGATCGTTGTTGTAGAACAGGACCGCCGAGCCAACCTGCCACGGGAGCGCATAGATTTCGCCTTTGTCGGCCTGATCCTTCACCATCTGGAGCGCGCTGTCGTCGAAGCGCGTCAAATCATACTTGTCCCGCTTGATCAGCTCGCCGAGGTCCATCGCAAGACCCAGTTCCTTCATGTCGGCGATGCTTTCCTGGAAGCCGATCCAGAACAGATCGATTTGCTCGCCGGCCGCCAGCAGCTTCTCCATGTTCGAACGCGTAAAGCCGTTGCCGACCGTCTTAATCGTTACGTTCGGATACTTTGCCTTGAGACGGGCGCCGATCTCCTGCTCGAAAATTTCATTCGACGCATTGTTGAAAAACGTCAGCGTAATCGGCTTCGTCATATCGACCGCCGGCGCTTTCGCTTCTTGAACCGGCTCCGTTCCCGATTGCGAAGCCTTGGTGCCTGTGCCGTTAGCGCCGCATGCACCGGCGAGCGCAGCCGCTGTCAGTACCGTCAAGCATGTTGCCGCTTGCTTCCATGTCCGTTTCATTTTGAGATTCCCCCTGTTTGATTGTTTAATAGGTTTGAACCCGTCTGGTTACGCCCGCGGTCCCTTCCGTTCGGTTGCCGCGAGCCGGCTATGCTCCTGTTCCCGATTCGGAGCGGCTTCGGCTTGCCCGGAGAAAGCCCGGTTAGCAGGTAAGCGCTGACCTTCTCTCTCCTCGCCGGGGGCTTGCACAAGCCGGCCTTGATCCGCAAGCGACTCTTTGGCGGCCTGCGGCGGCAAAGTCGTTACCGTCAACGGCAGGCTTGCTTCGGAAACATAGCCGTAGCTGTTCGTGCTGTACACGCGAAACGTATAGGCCGAAGCCGGCTCCAGACCGGAGACGGTCAGCGTCGTTCCATACGTGCTGCCCACAACGGTATTTGCACCGCCGTATACGGTATAAGTCACCGTACCTACGCTAGCCGGATGCGGATCCCACGCCAGATCGACAGAGTTTGCCGAGCGGGATGTGTACCGGAGTGCCAGCGGCGCTTCCGGCTTGTGATCGCGCAGCGTAATCGAGCCGGTGCGGGCGTATAAGCCGACGTAGCCCGAATCGGCAATATAGCCTGCGTACGAATCGACGACATCGATTACCGTGTGCCCGTCTATCTTCAGCACAATCCGTACGCCCCCCGCTGTGTCGATCGCTCCGAATTGGACGAGATGGTTGCTGCCGTAAGTCAGGTAGGCGTTTGGCAGCGCCCCTCCGATCAGCGGCGTATAGCCGGCCACATTGCCGTACAAGACGGTGCGCGTCCCGAAGTTGAAACGATGCAGTTCCACCGCGGTCGGGCTGAACACGAACAAGTACGTCTCGTTCGTCGTCGCGCTGTATGACTGGTCGTCCTGCTGCGACCGGAAGGCGAGGGCATGCCAGCCTCCGGTGTCGTTAATCGTCATCTGCACGCTTTCCAGTTCGCTGCCATACTGTCTGCCTTGAAACATCGCCAGTCCGCTCGGCGTGCGGATCGTCACCAAGCCGTCCGACGCCGTCTTTTCGGCCGTACCGTTCATATACCAATACTCAGGCTCGTCGATCATATTTTCCGTTAAGGCGAGCTTCACTTCGACGGGATACGTGAACGTTTCCGAGCTACCTTCCACGTTCGCCGTAATTTGCACATTTGCGATGCCTGCCTCCACGCCCGTAACTACACCGTTTGCCTGTACGGCGGCAACGCCCGGATCGGAGCTCGTAAACGCGATGGAGTCGATCGGCCGGTTCCGGCCAAAATACGTGACGCTCGTCACCGTAAGCGCAAGCGACTGGCGCGGCATTAGCGCCGGTTTGGACGCAGTGACGGTCAGACCAGCGTAGGCGTCGTCCACATAGATGGCATGAATAACCGGGACGGGAACGCCATTTACGGTAGCGGTGAACGTCGCTTTGCCCGGGCTGACCGCCGTCACCGTCCCGGCGCTGTCTACCGTCGCCACGGACGGATTGCTGCTTGCAAACGCGATCGTAAACGCCCCCGGATCAACCGTGGCTCCCCGTTCCGACAAGGCAGCCTCAATCTGAAGCGATGCCGTTTGTCCCGTTGTCAGCCCGGTTTCGCGAATAAACAGCTTCGCGATCGGCTCCGCCGGGCGCAGATGGCGATAGGCGGGCTCCAGGCCGGCATTTGTAATAATCGACAAGGCTCCTGCCGGCCATTCCGCATTCTCGCTCAGTACCGTACCTGTAACCGGTGTGTTTGTGCCGTTATTGACCAGCTTGGGCGTATTCGTATAGGTGCGGCTGACCGCAATATCGCGAATCGTTGTCGTCCAGATGTGCAGGAAGTTCGGCGCCGTTTCCACAACGTTATCGTACGCCTGCCAGTAGTTGCTGCCCTCGTCGAAGTAGATCGCGCCTTGACCGACGTCATGGTCGCGCAGCAAATAGTTGCCGGAGATGACACCCGGCTCGCTCGCCGAGCCGCCGGTCGTACCTAACGTATAAATGCCGCCGCCGTCGTTCAGCTTCTGCATGACGTCATAGATGAGATTGTTCTGGATGTGTACATTGCGGGTGTTCGAGGAAGGGCTTGCCGCCCAGCCATAGCCGATATGCAGTCCCGAGTACGGCACGTCGCCGATCTCGTTGTGCTTGATGTCCATGTCGACCGGATAACCGGCCGAAATCGCCGCCGCAGAGTAATACTCCACGCCCACATCGTAAACCAGATTGTTTAGCACATCGTTGTTCCGGTTCAGCTTGCGCGGATCGGTCGTCTCCTTCTGCTCGCCGGTTACGTCGCCTACCGCAATCGCGCCGCCGGAAATGTCCGTGAACACGTTGCCGACGATTTGACTGTCCTGGGTGCCTTCATCCGTTTTCAGCCCGATCGAGCCCAGATGGCTGAAGAGGTTGCCTTCGAAGGTGATGCCATGCGCATTTTGCACATGAATGGCGCCCGCCATCAGCTTATCTCCGTCGCCGCTGCCGTTTTCACGAATATGGCTGTTCTGCGCGTCGGAGTGGCCGTTTGCGGTACTCGGCCTGAGCCACGTCGCATATTCGAAGTGAATGCCTTCAAATTTCATATGGCTGACCGTCTGATCGAGGCTGCTGCCCTGCACGCGCATCAACTCCTCCAATTCGGGAGCGACGACCGACGCCGACGACATCGATTCGCCTTCGCGCGGCTTGTAGTACACATATCCGCTTGAGCGGTCCAAATACCATTCGCCCGGCTCATCGAGCAGCTCGTAAGCGTTTTCGTAATACCACGGCACGGTCGTGCTCGTCGAGCCTTTGTTGCGCATATAATACCAGCCGGGCTGCTGCATGACGATATTCGCCACGCCGCCGCTTACCGTAATGGAGTCGACCTTGCCGCGCGGGCTGGTCCATTTTTGTTTGTACACCATCTCGATGTCGCGAATGTTGCCCCAGCCTGCCAGAAACGTATCGGTCGTCGTATGGCCGGTTTCACTGCCTGTAGCGTTGCTAAGACCTCCCGTGCTGCGAGCACGAACGGCGCGAACGCCGTCGACATATAATTGGCGCGTATCCAGATCGCCTCCGCCGTATGCCTTGTATATATTTTTGGAGGCGTCATGCAGACTCCAGCCGCCGATCGTTCTGCCGCCGCTGATGACCGGACTTTCGCCGGGATACGCTTTGTATACGACGGAATATCCGTTTTTGCCGGAATCGCGTTCGTCGAATGTTAGCGTGCTTGCTTTGACGCTTCTCGTCTCGCTCACCGTTTTGTCGTTTTTGTACAGCGTTTCGCTGCGGATTTCGTAAGACTGAACGTACACGCCTTCCCGCAAATAAACGGTAATGTCCGAGGTCATGCCGCCGGTAATGGTGCGGACCTTGTCGCGCGCCCGCTGTATTGTGCGGAACGGATGGGTGATCGTACCGACATTGTCGTCGTCGCCAAGCGCGGGATCGACGTAATAGGACGATGAGGGGCCGGAATCGATCCGCTCGGAATAGGCGCTCGTATACGCGATGCCCGTATCGTATATATCGGCGGGCGTCACCTCGAACTTGACGTACTGCTCCAGCATCGCGGCCGTAACGGTGAGCGTTCGTCCCGTAGCGCCGCTAATCGCCGTATAGGGTCCGTCCTTCACGCCTGCGATCAGCCACCGGTAGGCTGTGCCCGCTTCCGCATCGAGATCGCTATCGGCATACTCATACTCGCCGGTCAGCAGCTCGCCGACCGAGGCCATCCCGGTTACACGCACCTGCTGCGCAGTCGGCGCTGCGCCCGGCTCTACGAGTTTCGGCTCGCTGTAGACGGTCGTTCCGGCAAGCGGCGCCACCGTCGTTCGCGGAGTAACGCCGAATTTCACGTATTTGCCTGTATCCGACGCCGGCACCACGTACTGGCCGGTCGACGCTCCCGGAATCGCGGCGAAAGCTCCAGCCGGCGTCTCCCCGATATACCAAGCCAGCGTAGAGCCGGCTTCGAGATCGCCGTTCACGTCCACATAATCATAGGAGGCGGTAAGTTGGCGATCCGGCTTGGCCTGACCGCCAATCGCCGCGTTCGAAGCGACCGGCGCCTGCGGAACCGGGTCCGGCGAGCTCGCCGACAGCGCAACGGATACTTGCGCATAAGCGGACGAATTCGCCTCCGCCTCGGCGCGAATCGTTACCGGGCCGGCTGCGGCGGCAGAGCTTACCGACAAAACTCCGGTAGCAGGCTCGATCGATACGCCGGCAGGACTGCCGATAACCGACCAGTGAAGCGGCTGCCCGGCCATGCCCTCCGCTGTGCCCATCTGGTTCGTCATCGTGGCCGTAAAGCCCAGCTTGTTCGCCGCGTTGCCGGCAAGCGGGATCAAGGCTCCGGCGCTGCCGGTGATCGTTACGGTTTGCGGCGCGGCCGGCTCCACGATCACGTCGTCTACATAAAAGACGCTGTATTGCCCGGCATCGTTTTTGGGTTCGCTGCTTAGCGAGTGCTGCACGAACAAGCGGGCGTTGTCGTAGATATAGCCGGCGTCCGGCGTCGTCGCCGAGGTCGGAAATGTTTTCATCGCGCGCAGCAAAGTCCATTCCGTACCTACCGTGCCGGTTGCCATAATCGGGTAATTCGCACTCCCCCATTTGACCCCGCTCTGATTCACATACAGGCCGACCTGGGCCGAGCCTTCCGCCCGTTTGACCGCTACCGAGAAATAATACGTTTGGCCCGGCTCGAACTCCATCCCCGGTTGCCCGATATTGCCCGAATAGCTGGCCGATCGGACGACCCTAGCCGACGCGTTCCCGGTATGGGCTTCCGCCGTGCTTCTGGATATCGTCGCACCCCCCGCGTTCCAGCCGGTCATATCGGTTTCGAATCCGGGGTTGACGACCTTGTTCGCCGCTGAAGCTTGCAGCTCTCCCTGCCAAACGAAAGCAGCGGATGAGCATATCATGCTGAGGATACCGATAACCTTGAGGGTATAACGAAAACGCAACCATGAGCTTGCTTTTGTGTCGGTCAATCCATCAAGCGGCAGAAACCGAGTTACTTGCATGAGCCTTACCTCCTCCATGATTGCGTATGGTAAGCGATACGCTCTAACGATTACAGAGTATACGGATCGATTCGCAGCTCGGTCAAACAATCCGTGCCGTCGAACAGCCGAATTTCCCGAAGCTCGTCGTGTGCGGCGCGCGGAACTTCTCCGTCCTGGAACGAGCGGTCCGTGATACTCAGCCGGTCCAACCGCCGATGCAGTTCGTCCCCGGCTAGCCTCCGATCGAAATGCACTACCGCCCAGCCGGTTTCGAGACGGGCGAAGTGATGCACTGTTTCTTCGCCGCGATACAACACTTGACGAATCCGCAGCTGATCTTCCTCCCGCTCCACCTCCGGCTTGATCGTGCCGCGTCTGCGCATATCCGATGAAATGCCGTTCAACGCGGCTATCGCTACATCGGCGGCTGCGAAGTGCAGCACAATCCAGCTTACTCCGGCTCCCGACTCGTACGAGGTAACCGTGCCGGTGAACCGCTTCACCATCCATTCGTCAGCCGCTTCGGCAAATACATGATGAATGCCGCTCATGCTTCGTACGACCACGAGCGCATTTTCGTGCTGGGCGCTGCGCAATTGAATGTCCGGGTAATACGATTCGCGGAACAAAGCGGGACTAAGGTAATTATCCCCGTACGATTTGGCCGGATGCGAGCGTACGTAATCTCCTTCGCGAATCAACCAGCGCAAATACGAAATTTGCTCCTCATTTACGCTGAACGAAACCGGAAACGTCTGCCAAGCCAGCCCCCAGGTCGGCCATTGGTACGAGCCCGGGATAACCGGAAACCGGTTCAGGCTGCCCAGTCGCCCGTGATGGCCGATCCAGCTTGTCGCGTAGCTGCCGTCAAACACATGCTCCTTCCGCTCGCGCGGTACGGGTTGTGCGGCCTGCTGCGGCGGAAGCTCCAGCTCCCGTTCGAACAGCAAATAAAAATTGATCCAGTTCCACAGCCCTTCCTTGCGGTAAAGCAACGCGGAATCGGAATCGATCACGCCGGCCAGTCTCAGCATCAGACTGCTCTGCCGGGTGTGGCCCTCAAAGTTGTAGCTGCGGATCGCCGGAACAAATTCATGATCGCCGTGGAACGCGTTGTAGGACAGCAGCGTATCCATATGAGCCTGCAACCGCTCCCGCAGCCCGGCATGCTCCTCACGCAAAGTCAGGCAGGCAAGACGCAGTCCGGTCACTACGATCCGGATATAACCGGGACTAATATTTTCCCCCCAGCCCCAGCCTCGATCGGTCGTGTAGGCGCTCCAGCGCTCGAAAAACCGCACCGCTTTCTCGTAATGGCCGTTTTCCTCCAGCAGATGCGCCATCGCCATATACAAGGCGCCGTCGCTGACGATTTTGTTCGGGTAGTACAGGCTCGGATGTTCCGTTTCGCGGGCAAACCAGCGCAGCGCCAGACGCATCATCTCCTCGAGCTGCTTGCGATGTCCGGCCGGAATCGCCTCTGGCTTACACAACGCAAGACATACAAGCGGCATAAGCGTAAAAAACGCCGCGTTTGAGTCGCTGACCTGCGTCTCCTCCCGGTACCACAAAAAAGCGCCGTTGTACGTGCTCGTCTCATCGGCGATTTGCAGCGAGCGCAGCGCCTGCAAAATGTCGCTGCCGAACGCTTCGTTCAGCTCGCCGCACAAAATGGCGGCTGCGTAATACGCCGCCGTCGGCCGTCCGGCATGCGTCCGCTCCAGCTTCGACACGGCCCGCGTATGCCCCGGACCATCGGTGCGAATCAAACCTTCGTCCCACTCGGTTGAGTCGATGGAGGCGGTAAACCGTTCCTGCAAAATCCGTCCTGCGTAAGATGAAAATAACGACATCGTATGCCTCCTTCTGGAGTAATCGCTTGGTCCCTTGTTTGTTATTCAACAAGCTTGTAACCGCTTTCTAAATAATAACGCTGTTCCCCCAATTGCGCCTCCGTTCCGTCGTTTACTGCGATTCCCGACGGCAACTGCGTCTCGCTTCCAGCCAGACGCCGGGAGCCTATCGGTCCCATTACGTTCTTGCAACCCATATGTTACCAGAAAGCGCTCTCTTCATGTTTTCTTTTTTTGCGGTAAAATGTTCATTTGTTGCGCTGTACTTCTATTATTTCTTCTACGCCCTGACGATCTTTGTCGACTTTTCTGCCGCAGAACGGGCATTTGTCGATGGTTTCGACCCAATCCAAGCTTCGCATCGAGGAACAATTACGTTACTATAGAAACAAAAGCATTGGGCTTATCGGCTTCTCGCGCACCTCATATTTTCTGCTATCTTTCGAAGCCTGGGGGCGAATCATGAGATTTTTCAACGAACTGAACAAAAGCCAGTTTAAATACGCGTACAGGACTACCCGCGGACCCTTCGATACGTTCCATATGCATCACGGGATGGAATTTCTGTATGTCTTCCAGGGGTCGCTCCTGATCGTCATGGAAAACCGGATTCACCAAGTCGGTCCCGGCACGCTGCTGCTGTTTCAACCCTTTCAATTGCACCGGGTAGAGCCCGATCTGGACAGCGACTACGAGCGAACCGTGCTCATCTTCGACCCGTACTATATGGAAAATCGGCTACAGCCATATCCGCAATTTCACCGCTTTTTCGAGTATCTATGCAAGGAAAAGCTGCCGGTCCAGATCGTCCGGCATCCGATGCTTGATCAGCTGTTCGATCACGGCAAACAGTATTTGTTTGGCGGAAGCGTAAAAGACGAGCAGTCCGAGCAGCTCACCTTCTTCATCCAGTCCGTGCTGCAATCGTTGTACTGGATATGGAACACACTAGACCCGGCGGCCGCGAATTCCCCCTCCCTAAGAGCAAACCATTATGCGGAGAACGTTATGAAGTGGATCGATCAGCATTTTCACGAGGAGCTTACGCTGGAGCAGCTCGCGGCCCTTGTCCATATATCGCCGTACCATTTGTCCAGACTGTTCCATGAAGCTACGGGGAGCAAAATATCCGAGCATATTACGGCCCGGCGCATCCGGGAAGCTTGTTTTTTGCTGAAAACGGGAAATACGCCGATCAAGGAGATCGGCGAGCGTATCGGCTTCCCCAACTTCTCGTACTTTTGCCGCATTTTCCGCAAGCATACGGGCTTGTCGCCGAGGGCATACCGCGAGCGGCATTGATCGGGGGGGGGGGGGGGGGTTGTTTGCCGAAGTAAAATGGGATTGTCCCCGAACGACTTATACGATCACAATGAAAAATATGGAGATCTCATGTTTGAATCCATGCACTCCCTCATGTCCTCTGATTGATAGGCATTCATTAGTTGATCTAATTCCTTTGATTTTTCAAGAACCTCGTTGCTCTGAAGACCATAAAGCAGCGCTTGTTCATTCAGTTCTCTGCGAACGATTTCAATATGCTTCAGAAGTTCATCGGCTCTTCCCACGATTCTGCGTTCTCCTCCCTGTGTGCTTCACGCAACGACGGGATACTCGCCTCTGTTTTGCACTTAATAAAACAGGAGAAAAAGAGCTGCAGCCACTTCGCTGAGACTCGTGTATATAAACGAAAGAACATTCTCCCGTTGTTCGGTTTACTCGTAGACACAATAACGCATTGCTACACTTCACCAAACATTCTTTTTAGGGCTGGTTTACGCTCGAATGTTGTGCGGCCTCAAGCATGTCCAGCAATTGTCGTGTTGACAGTTGTCTTATCGCTCCTCGCGTCCCTTTATTCCACAAAACCATCGGTTTCCATTATGGCCTCAGCTTCGATCCGATGGAAATCCAGAATGTAACGCGCAATCTCATTCGCCAAGGTAAGTATATCTTCGTATGTAAGTCCCAACTGTTCCCGTTTAAGATAAAGGACGGTTTGGACCGCCATTTTGACATGGTTCGTTGTAAACATCTCCTTTTGTCCTTTCCCGAAAAACCATCATTTGGGCAGGACCCTATCCTTCATTCCCCTTCAAAGGACGCATGCCGCCCAGTTCAACAGTACCTCCAACGGAAGCTCTACTTCTTTTTAATGCATATACAAGAAATTCTAGTGGATAACACACTAAAAGTAAAGAGTGGATTATCCACTGATCTATACTCATCTTGAGGTGAGTGCTTGTGGTATATGAACGAATACGGAATTTGCGTGAAGACAAGGATTTATCACAGGAGCAACTGTGCAAATATCTTAATTGCAAACAGCGAACGTATAGTGATTACGAACGCGGGAAGCTAGACATTCCGACCCCGCTCTTATTTGCATTAGCCGATTTTCATCAAACAAGTATCGATTATTTGCTGGGCCGAACGGATCAAAAAACGCCTTATCCACCTCCCAAAAAACGTTCTTAGAATCCGCCAGCTAGACACCACTAGCGGTTCAACTCTAGAATATGATGGATTCATGCCATATTGAGTTGGCTGCTGCTCAACCGTTCGCTCCGCACGGTTACAGCCGGTTGAATCTGTTATACCACACGGCGCAATTAATCCTCTTCTTGCTGAAAGGCTCCTCGCTCCAAATGCCCGGTTTCATGCTCCTTCACAGCAATCTGTTCTGATTATTTCCTATGGCATTATCACTTGTCGCGAAGACAAAAAAACACAACACGATGGTTAGTCGCATTGTGGTCCTAATCGTCAAATCAAAATTTCATAAAACATTCAGAACCCTTCCTTCCCCGAACACATGCCCTCCGTGATTTAATTTAAATTCATAGTTTTGAGTAATGTGTTCCTTATAGTTTTCACCATAAGGAAGTTGTATAATTACAGAATTTTTGGTTCCTCGCATAATTTTCTTGTCTCCGCTTTTACTAAGTATTTTACAAGCAATTAGTTCACCCTTAACACTAAAAGACGCCATCATTCCCGAAAAACCATCAACCTTCATTCCACCATCTTGCCCATTAAACAATAGCACTTCAGCTTCCAAACTTAGCATGAGAGAAACCTTCCCTAATACTTGTGAATTATTTTATGTGTGCGTACAAGCGAATTGAGTGGACAGCAAGCGTGTCAGGAACGGGACGTGCAGTATCTTCATCTTTATGGAGCGCTCACAGGCTAGCGTCATACAGCCGTTCGTACCCAGCCCCCGAATCGATTGGACACAGCAAGTTCGGAAGTTGCTGGAGATCTATAGTTTTATCAAAAAAAACGAACTCCCCGTTACTAACCGGGGAGAACGGACTGGCAGACTTTACAGGTTTCAATCTGCTCGTTCCTCTTTTTACAGCTCGGGAATCTCCAGTCTTGATCCTATGGGCTCTCGGGACTTGGTTCGTTCCTTATCTCATAGATTTTTTGCAGGGTTTGGATGTGAAGCGTTTTTTCATCGTCCGTTTCTTGGAGTTTGTTTCCCGACTCCGCGTTCATAAACCACTCTACAAGCCTGTACCCGAACATCAGTAGAATCATCTCATAAACGCAGTTATCCGTGATGTGTGAAAAATCCGCATATTCCGAAAAACCCTTGTAATACGCCGGGATACATCTGCGGTAGTATTCAACCATATGTTCCACATCGGCTTCGTCCGCGATCAGACTTGCCAGATCCTCACCTAAATAGCCCCACCCAGCGGTATCCCAGTCGATGAGTATGGTTTTACCGTTGGAATGGATCAGGTTTGCCACCCAAAAATCCCTGTGGCACAGCACAATAGGCAGCTTTTCAATACGGTTAATAATTTCGTCTGCGCTATCATCAATGTCGATGAGCATGCTACATAAGTGTTTCGGAATTTCGCAATCGTCGGAACGTATATAATCGTACACTCTTTTCCATGACCGATAATGAAGATAGAAGTTCTTCATATACTCCGCTTTGCTCAGATTGGTCAAGTTTTGTAAAAAAGCCGGCTGTTCGGCATATAACTTGCCTTGAAACCGTCCTAATGCCTCGGCAGCGCGTTCATACATATCGCCGGTCAAGTCTACACCCGATATACCGTCGATATATTCCATCCAGATTTGCGTTTCGTTTTCTTCTTCATTCATCTCGGCGTGATAACATTCAGGCCAACGGAAGGATTCGGAGAACAGAGCGCCGAAATTGGATTTATAAAAGTCATATTCCCTGCGCCATGAATCGGGATCGCTGTAGCGCTGCCATTTCTTCTGCGTTTTTAAAACGATTTTATAGGGTAACTTCCTGCCGTCAGTGGTTTGGGCATTACCCGTTATTAGCTGTACGCCGCCCACTGTACCGCCATGTAAGGTTTTGGTTTGGAAATCGGCGCCGCGTATTGTTGTATCAAGCATTTTGCTTAAAATCTGAGTCAGCGTTTCGGCTTTTATCTCATTCAGTATGAGTTCCTCCAATCGTTTATATCATATCCGAAAATGGTCTACCTACAGTTAAACATAACCCTTTGTGAGGAACCAATAGAAAATTTGATTATAGGCCAATTTATCGTAAAAGCTCCGGGTGCCACCACACAGCACTGCACTCCATTATTAACTCTCTAAAACCTCAACGACCGCCCCGGTCCCCATCCCGATCCCAAAGCTGCCGGAAGTAGTCGCTGCGGCCGATCAAATGTTCGAAGCTGCCTTCGCCGACAAGTTCCCCGTCCTTTATAAGCAGGATGCGATCGACCCCTTTTATGAAAGAGAGCCGGTGCGCGACAATGATGACGGTTTTGCCGTGAAACATTTGCAAAACTTGCTCCATCAGCGCCTTCTCCGTTATGTTGTCCAGCGCCGATACCGGTTCGTCGAGGATGATTACGTTTCGCTGCTGCGCGATGATTCTGCCGAAGGCCAGGCGCTGTCTCTCGCCGCCGGACAGCTTCATTCCACGTTCGCCGACGACGGTTTCGAGCCGCTCCGGCAAACGCTGCACTTTTTCGCTCAGCCGCACTTTTTCCAAAATGTCGTAAACCTGCTCATCCGGCATCCGATCGTCAAACAGCATATTTTCGCGAATCGTCGTATCAAAAATAGGCGCTTCCTGCGATATATACGATACATGGCCGTACAAGCTGTTCAGCTTGATCTCGTCCAGTTCGATGCCGTCCCACCTGATCGCTCCCGATCGTTTTTTCAGAAGTCCCAGCATCAGCTTGACGATCGTGGACTTCCCGCTTCCGCTTAGCCCTACGATCGCAACCGAACTACCTGCCGGGATCTTAAACGATACCGGGCTTAGCAGCTTGACGTTGCCGTAATCAAACGTCACGTCGGTGAACTCGATAGTCCCGCTCAGCGCCTTGACCTCCATTCCGCTATCCAGGTTCGCATCTTCCGGCGCCTGCAAAAATTGTTCGAGCCGCTTATAGGCAACCCGGTTCAGCTTGTAGTCCACGTAAAGGACATTAAAGATTGCCACAGGCGTATACACCCGGTCGATCAGGAGGAGTAGAGCGAGTGTGACGCCGATGGAGGATTCGCTGGACAACATCCGTTTGACGCCATAAACGAGAATCGCCACTTTCAACACCGTCACCAGCAGCGCAAATAGGGCGAAAAAGGATTCGTGAATCACTCGGATTCGGGCGCTAAGCTTAACCATGCCATCCGCCGTCTCGTGCAGCCTCTCGATCTCTTTCCGGTACCGCTTGTTGACCCGGAATACGACCAGTTCCATAAAGCCGCGTATCGAGTATTTGGACAGCTTCTCCTGACTGTCCAGGAGCGACGTTTTCATACTGTACAGCAGACGCAACAGCACATGGTTGATCAAGAAGATGGCGACATAACCAACCGCGATCGCGAGCATCATCCTTTTGTCGTAAAGGCTTATAAACAACATTCCGAACAGGAGCGAAGGCAGCAATTCATGCAGCATTCTCAAGAAAAAGGAGTGAATGATCTTCATCCCGGCATCGGCGCCATTTTCGATCACTTTGATCATTTCTCCCGTCCCGGTGTTCCGGTAGGCGGCGTAATCGATTTTCGACACTTTGGACAGCGCCATAAGCTTCAGCTTCTCCGCGATCCCGTTCGCTAAATACGTATGGGGGTATTCCATCGCGTATTGGAGCAGCGTAGCGCTTGCCAGCAGTATGCCGTAAATCGCGATAAGCGGCGCCACCTCGTTGAACGGACCGACCATTGTTGCCCGGTCCAGCAGTTCCTGAAACACTTTAATGCCAAATGCGTTACAAAATTGAATGAGTATGCCGAGCAAAATATATAAGACTATCATCCGTTTGAACAGATGGAAGCAGGCTTGCAGCATGATAGGTTTCCCCCATAATCAAGATGAAAAAAAGCCAAAGGAAGGCGCAGGACACCCAACGTGAAATCGCCATTCGATTCCCGTCTTTGTCTTGAACACAGTGTCCCTTGGCTTTCAGTAAGTAAGATGCCAATCGAGACCGCCTGAAGCTATAAGTTTCCGCAAAAGGGCAGACTGTCCCCTTGTTGGCCGGCACGCGTTGATCCCCGGCCCGAAACTTATATACTTCGAACGATCCGGATTGCCATCCTGTTCACCTCGATTTGGAGTATGTTCTCATTATAAGCCGTCGCCCGAAGTTACTCAACCGGAATTCTCCCGGGGTGCTCCGCCTCTGCCCCAACCTCCGGATCGGACGGTTCGCGCGGCTTGCCGCGTAAACGCAGCGCACGAGCGCTGATCGAGCGGGCGTATTCGGAAGGCGTCATGTCGATGATTCGCTTGAACTGCTTCGAAAAATAATGGAGACTGCTGTATCCGAGCCGCTCGGCGATTTCCGATACGTTTGCCTGCTCTTCCCGGATGAGTCGTTTCGCTTGCTCGATTTTGAGCCGGTTGAAATATTCCATCACACCCATTCCGTACTTATCCCGAAACAGCGCTTTCATTCGCGTCCGGCTGATCGTAAACTGCTCGCACAGCTGATCGAATTTGAGCGGCTGTGCGATATGATCGCGCATGTAGCGAATGACGGACTGCATCAAATCGTCCCCTTCCAGCTCGGCGGATACGCTCGTCATCTTGACCGCCTCCTTGCCCTCTTCCCCTTTGCGAATAAGCTGGATAAGCAATATTTCCAAATAGTTTCGGATTAGTTGGTCCGTGCCGAAGGCCGCTCCGTCGCGCTTGATCGGAGGGCCTGCCATATGCGGCGAGTCGATCGGCGGATCGAACGCCTGAAGCCCTTCTTGGACGATGCGGGACAGCAGCTGCCTCTCGTTCTCATGCAGGCGGAACATTTTGTCCTCGAAAAAAGCCATACACGGCGCGGCGCATTCGAACGAGAGAATAATCAGATTCAGCGCGGTGCTGTTCAGCGCCCGGCCCCCATGAAACAGGTTCGGCTTGTAAAAAATCATATCGCCCTGCGTCAAATGATGCCGCCCCGAATCCGTAAATACTTCCAGATCGCCGGTATCGACATAAACAAATTCCCAAAAATCGTGCTTCTCCCCGCTGGTGTAAAATTGCCGGGACATCTCTCTATAATAAAACGTGACCAATTTGCGAATAGCAAGCTCTTCTCCGAGCACATATCTCGGACGATCCGAACTATCCATCACAATCCCCCCGACCGAAATGGCAAACTATTAGCCCTGAACCGCAAAGCCATGCGTCATAATTGCACTTATTATATTTCATGAATACTCCCGCCACTTACCTAAGCTAGCGCTTCGGTTGAAGTGGGGGTTTCTGATTGGACACCCTTGTACCTTACAAGATGGTTTTCATCAGTGGAGTTGACACGTTGACGGACTAAATACCGCCCAACCCCGCTATCCCATCGGCAATTGCCTCTGGGAATACTTTGCGCATGATGTTCGCGGCGGCGTTCACATCGGCATGAATCAAGCCGCTCCGACTTCGGTACAAGCCGCGGCAAATCCGCCTGCCCGAGAAGGTTCTGGCGACGCCCTCTTCATACTTGGGCAAGGGATCGCCATCCAGGAAACTGGCTTTCGAGGTGTAAGCCTCTTCGGTTAGGATCACCTCGATGCCAAGCGCCGCGGCTTTATAGTGGATCATGGATACGAGCATCTGATGCGGGATCTGGCAGAACGACTGGTTGTTGCGTCGCCCCATACCCGTTTCCATCTTCCACCCCGGGTTATAGCCGATGACGATCGTTCCGACCCGCTGCTCGGCAGCGAACCTGACGATGTAGTGACTCGCCTTGTGGAACATGTCCTTGATTCTCCGATGGCGTTTCAAGTGCAGACGCTCTAATCGCTTGGACGTATGGGCGCCTTCCTGCGGCTGCTTCCCTTGACGGAGAATCCCGGTATAATGCGCCTTCCATTTGTTGTAGTACTGGTTGACCGCTTTGATCGTCTTGCCCTTCACGCATACCGGCCTGTGGCCCGTATTTGTGACGAGGGTTGCAAGCTGATCGATGCCCAGATCCATCGCCAGTACATGCTCTTTCTTGACATCCGCCGTTTCGGTCAGGCAGGCGAAGACCAGTTCCATCACATACTGTCCGTATTTCGGAAGGATGCGAACCTGCTTCAATAGGTCGTCCGTGCATCCAAGCTTGCCGATGTTGAGCCGCTGTTTCGTCAGGGGGAGTTTGAGGTATTTGCGGTCCTTGATCTTGCAATCCTGATTGGTGAGGATGACTTCCTTCGCCTTGGCACGGGTGTAGCCGGGAATATGCGGCCTCCCGGTGTATTTGTCCGGATGAACGCGATAATCCTTGATGCTGGCGAAGAAGGATGACCAATTGGCGTATACACCCTTCATCACCGATTGACTGCATTGTGCAGGCAGTGCCCGGTAATCCGGTTGTTCCATCGCCTTGAACAGGCAATCCAGAAAAGCATAACTCACAAAAGGAGAGGCACGTGCCCACAACTCGAACAAGCAGCAACGGGAGTCCTTACGCGGGTCGGCCGGTTTTAGAAGTTGGTTCCGAAGTCTCTTCCGGTGGGCTTCCCGTTGACGTTCGTTCATCAAGCCGATGTTCGCCTGCAACGTGTCCAGGACTTGTTGTTGCAGGGGCTGAAGAGGCTCATCTTGCCGAAGTGCTGTAAACACTTGGCGAATATAAAAGTTGGTGGTATTATGCAAGTTCTTCGCTTCTCGGCACAATCGTTCCGAGTAGGCATACAGCCGATGACCGGGCTTGATCCAAACTTGATACGTTCGGTAGGTTGGTTCTGACACACAATCACCTCCACGAAACCAAACATACGTTCCATTCCATTTTATCATAAATGTTTGAACAATGGGAGAGGACTGCAAGTGATCAGATCTGCTACAGGTATTTCAAGGATATCGCCAATTCACCACCCCCTTAGCACCTTCGGTGTTTGAAGAGGGCGTCCTCTCGACGATATTTCATAGATTGTCAAATTGAAATAGTTCAGGAGAGGGTGGCGCATATGAGTAAAATCCGAATCGGGTTAATAGGCTGCGGCGGAATGGGGGGCGGCGGACACGCCAGCGGACTTACGGCGCTCGGCGATCGTTTGGAGGTTACGGCCGTGTGCGATCTCGATCCGGCGCGCGCACAGGCAGCGGCTCAGCGTTTGGGAGCTGCCGTCGCGGTAACCGACTACAAGGAGCTGCTCGAGCATGTCGACGCGGTGCTGATCGCGCTGCCTCACGATTTGCATAGCGAGATCGGCCTCGCCTGCCTCGAGGCGGGCAAGCATGTGCTGATGGAGAAGCCGCTCTGCAACACGGAAGAAGAGTGTCTGAGCCTTATTGAAAAGGCCGAGAGCAAAGGGCTCGTGTTGATGACTGCTTACCCAGTCCGCTTCTGGCCGATCGTTCAGGAAATGAAGCGGCTCGTCGAGGCGAAGACGTACGGGGAAGCTTTTCATATGTCGATCTGGACCGAGCAGTTTACGAAGTTTCCGCCCGGCCACTGGGTCGGATCGGCAGCGCAGCTTGGCGGAGGCCAGTTGTTCAGCCATGGCTGCCACTATATCGATCTGATGCTTTGGTTTCTCGGTCGGCCCATCAAAGGCTTTCATTTGGGGACTAACTTCGGTACGCCGTGGATGGAACGTGAAGGCACGAGCGATCTCGCGATCGAGTTCGAAGGCGGCGCCGTCGGCTACCACTTCGGCACGTGGGGGGCGCGCGGGACGAGGCTCGGCTACAGCATCCATATCCACTGCACCGAAGGCATGCTGGAGTACAACCGGGCGGAGGGCAAGCTGTATTTGCACTCGAACATCGCGGCGGAGCAAGCGAATCTCGACACATCGTCGAAAACCCGCGTACTGATGGAGGACAATTTACCCGGCAAAAAGACGCAATACGAAACGGAGCATTTTCTCGAATGTATCCGCACCGGCCAGCGTCCCTCACCGACGGACCCGGCAGTCTGCAAGGACTGCGGGTCATATGGCGGCTGTACGAAGCGGAGCTCGCCGGTAAAGTGGCGGATCTGAGAGGACTTGGCCTGGAGGAATATGCCGGCGAGTTCGTCTAACCGGGGTAGCCGGAGCTCGATCGGAGCGGTTGGAACTTTCCAATCGCTCTCGATTCGGCTTAAGGGGAAAACTAACTACCCCCTCACTCGTTCATAAATGCGTCTGCACCTTGCCGGGCGAAAAAGCCCATTCCAAGCTCCGTGTATACAGCTTGTCCTGCTGCTGCCAGTCATACGAAAACGCTCCTGTACGCTTTTCCGCCAACTGCTTGAAATATCGGCCCGACACGCCTTCTAGCGCCGGATCGACAGCCAGCCTGACGGAAGGCTCCGCCCCTTTCACCGGATCGGACATGAATAGCTTCATGAGCGGCCGCAAAAACGAAGGGGCCATCCGCGCCGACTGCGGCGTGTATATGACACCGGGATGAACCGCATTAACCGTCACGGACGTGCCTTCCAGCTCCCGGGCCAGTGCGTATGTGAACATGACGACAGCCAGCTTGGCTGTTCCGTAAGCCTGCATCGCCTTGTAAGGCACCGGATCGGTCAACTGCGCGATATCGAGACGCTTGGCCTGCATTTCGGAGGCGACCTGAACGATCCGCGCCGGCGAGCTTTTCTTAAGCGTATCGAGCAGCAAATGGGTCAGCAGAAATGGAGCATAATAGTTGAGCGCAAATGTCAGCTCCATGCCTTCGTCATTTTTGCGATGCTCTTTGAAAACGCCGCCGGCGTTATTGATAAGCACATGCAGCCGGTCGTGCCGGCTCAAAAATTGGTTCGCCAATGAGCGGACGCCGCCGGTCGTGGTCATATCGGCAAGCAGCAGCTCCACATTGGGGTTGCCGCTGCGCCGGATCACATCGGCTCTCGCTTCTTCGCCGCGGCTCGCGTCTCTTGCCGCCATAACGACGGTCGCGCCAGTTTTCGCCAGTCCCACCGCCGTTTCCTTGCCGATCCCTGTACTCGCTCCCGTAACGAGACATACTTTCCCGCTTGTGTTCATCGCCACTCCTGCCTCCCTTATGTATAAAATTGAAACGCCACGCGGCCGAACCATTCGGCGTCTTGTTCCCGGTATAACGTCTTCGGTTCGACAGCGTCGCCTCCGCTTCCAAGCGCAATAAGCAGCGGAACGAAGTGCTCCGGCCGGGGAACTGCGAACGACGCATGAGGCGCCAGCTTTCGGTAATCCAGCAAAGCGCGGATATCCCGCTGCTCCGTTTTCTCGATAATCCAGGCTTCGAACTCCATCGATTTACGTCTCACCATAGCCGGGTCCATGCCGAAGCCGAATTGGTGCGCGATCGAGCCGCTGCCAACGACGAAAATGTTGTCATCGCCGAAGCCGCGAAGCGCCTCGCCGATGGCGAGCTGCCGCTCCGGCGGCAGGAACGGATGGACCGATACGGGAACAACCGGGATGTCCGCTTCCGGAAACATCCGTTTCAATATGATCCATACTCCGTGGTCGAGCCCTCTGCGGGAGTCCAGCCGCGCCTCTATAGATTTGCTGCCGAATGCGTCGCGCACCGCCGCGGCTATAGCGGTCGAACCTCTCGCCGGATATTTCAGCGTATACAGTTCGGGAGCAAAACCGCCGAAATCGTAGATCGTTTCGAACACGTCATCGCTAGAGCCGATCGTGAGCACTTCGCTTTCCCAATGCGCGGAAAAAAGAACGATCGCTTTCGGCGCCGGATAAGCGGCCGCCAGCCGCTCCAAAAACTCCGTATAACGGTTATGCTCCAGCGCCAGCATCGGCCAGCTGTGCGAAATAAATAAGGAAGGAATCATAAACGCGCTCCTCTATTCGTGGAAGTGAAACCGGTAATGCCTATCGCTTACGTATTTGCTTTCCATACTTGCTCATGCTGCACACTTCTCTAGGAATAGTGTTTTTCCATCCGCTCGCTTGCCTCGTGAAGCAAATGGATCAGTTGCTGGCTGTGACTTTTGTCCAAAATGTCCGAATGGAGCAGATAGATGCGATTCAGGCTTTCATAGATTGCATCGCACAGCGAAATACCCTCTTCCGTTAAATCCAGCAAAATGTGCTTGCCTTCTGATTTTCGCTTCACAAGCCCTTGCTTCTCCAGCTTATCTATGAATCGCGTACTCGTGGACGGGGCTATCGATAGCTTCTTGCACAGCTCTTTCTGCGAAATGCCCGGATGATCGCGAAGCGTTATGACCAAATAGGCGTATGATGGCGGAATATCCAAAGCTGCGAATGCCTGCTCGGCAAGCTTGTCCATATGTCTCGCAAACCGCGCGACGGTAAAATACAAACAATGGCTTAGTAAGTAGTCGGAAGCTGGCGGTTTGATGTCGGCACCTCCTTCATTCATTTGTATATACAATTGAATGGGATGCGTTAATTATATGCTTTTGCGGTTCGGTTGTAAATTCGATTCTGTACTACAACCTACCGGAGGTAGATTCGCAGTTATACGGCTGCTGCGAAAACATTTGATCAACATTCGCTCTTACAATCGGATTCCTGATGGAAACTTTAAAGGTTGGAATCCGATTGTAAAGGCTCGCTATTCCAACCTTCGAACATAGCCAATGAACCGCAGTCTCACCGTCTCGATGCGTAAAACTGGCGGTGGAGCTCGCGAACTTCATCCGCAAGCGCCGGAACCGGACCGTCTACAACGGTATCGCGAATAACCTCCTGGATCGGAAGATTCCGCACGCGCGAAGCCGGTACCCCCCATTCGCTCAGCCATGCCGCAAGCTGTTCGGAGGAGCTGGCATACACGATTCGGCCTAATCCGGCCCAGCCGTGGGCGGCGGCGCACATCGGACAATGCTCGCCGGATGTGTACACGGTCGCCCGGCTTCTTTCCTCCGGCGTCATGTTTCCCGCCGCCCAGCGGGCAAGCGCAAATTCCGGGTGCTGCGTATGGTCTCCCCCCGCTACATGGTTATGATCTTCGGCAAGCACCTCGCCGCCGGCCGAGACGAGAACGGAGCCGAACGGCTCATCGCCTACGTCCAGAGCGGTTTTGGCAAGCTGCACGCAGCGTCTTAAATAGTTCAGATCGGTTTCGTTAATCACAGAGAGATCCCCTTCCTGTCGAGTCTAACGATAGGCTACCACAATCCGGTTGGCAGGAACAGGATCGGTTCCATATAGCGTGCATACGTTTTTCATATATATGCGAACCGCTGACCCTATCAGCTCCCCGGAGACTCTCTCGTATAACCGAAAAAGGTCAACTCGCCTTTTTCGTTCCGCTTTATTTTGTACGGATGAAGCTGGTCGCTGTGGCGGCGGACAAATTCCCCTTCGCCTACCGGATAAAGCTCGATATGGAGATTGCCGGCGAATCTAGTAAAGATCAGCTTGCCACTATGAACTTCCACCTCGATTTTCCGTTTTAAGTACGTTCCGCAGTACATCTCAAGCTCGCTTTCGCTCATGGGAACTTCCTTGTGCCTTACGGGGGCTTCCACCTCGACATGATGCAAAATATCTGCTATGGCCTGGCCGAGCCGGTACTGGTGAATCGTTTCGTTATTGGACAGGATGATGATGCACAGATCTTCGTCGAAAAAGTGCTGCACATACGTGCTTATGCCGAGATGATCGCCTCCGTGGGAATAACAGTCGGTGCCGTAAACGCGGTGATGCTCCAGCCCATAGCAATAACGATTTTCATTTACGCGAAAAAAACGGGCGTACGCCTGCGGGGACAGCAGTCTCCGATTCCGTAAACACATAAACCATTTGTACAAATTATCGCAGTTGGACACGATCGCCCCTGCGCCTATGCTGAATTTTTCGTTATAATACGGGCATTTGACGGTTTTATCGAAGTCTTTCGCATAATTGCAAGACCGGTTCTGGATCGGCTTGCAGCCGTCGTCCACATCGCTGTCCGTCATGCCAAGCGGCTCGAAGATATGGGTGCGCATGTAATCCGCATAGCACACGCCGGACACCTGTTCGATGATCCACGCCAGCAGATTGTAATTGGAATTATTGTAATCGTAGACGAGCCCCGGGGGCTTGGAAGGCTTCTTATTAATATAGTGCCGGAAAAAATCGTCTCGCGAGTAATCCGTTCTATTATAGCCGGCAAAAAAATCGTTTTCGAAATTATAGTAGTTGTACAAGCCGGAGGTGTGCGACAGCAGATGGTGTACGGTAATCGATTCGTCGATTGGCATATCCGCCGGTACATAGAAACGGGCGGAACGGTCGATGTCCAGCTTGCCTGCATCATACAGCTGCATAATCGCGAAAGCCGTAAACTGCTTGGAGACGGACGCGAGCGAGAAACGGGAACGGATCTCGTTGCGGATTCCGAACTCCAGACTGGCATAACCGTACGCGTTTTCGAACAGCACTTCGCCTTGGCGGATGACTTGAATGACGCCGTAAAAGTCCCATAGCTGCAAGTAATCGCGGATATAAGCTTCGAGCTTCAATTGCATCGTTTGCATCGGTCGTGCCCCTTCCTTCTATTTCATAGACATAAGCCCAGAGTAGCACAAACCGTCCGGATGGAGCGAGAATTTTCCGCTATAATCGAAAGCAGCGAGCCGCCGCCGAGAGACTGCCGCAAAAAACCAAAAATCCGCGATAGCCGCGGATTCCCGTATGAACTCAAATTTTAAAACGCAGCGTGATATCTTGCAGCTCCTGGGCCATTTTCGTGAGCGCTTGGACTGCTGCGGAAATTTCCTCCATAGCGATGAGCTGCTCCTCCGAAGCCGACGCGACATGCTCGGTTTTGGCATGGGCCGATTGGGCGATGCTCTCCATATCTTGCAGCGATGCGGTAATTTGCTCGCTGCCTGCCGACATCTGCTCGGAAGAAGCGGATACCTCCTGCATTTGGTGAGCCACTTCCTGCACCGCCGTCAAAATGTTCCCGAACGCCTCTCCCGCTTCGCGAACCGAAACCGTGCTCTGCTCCACTTCCTTGTTGCCCTTCTCCATCGCCATAACCGCCATCTGCGTCTCGGTCTGGATCTGCCGGATAATGCCTGCGATCCGCTCGGCCGATTGCCGCGACTGCTCGGCCAGCTTGCGCACCTGATCGGCGACAACGGCGAAGCCGAGTCCGTGTTCTCCCGCTCTGGCCGCCTCGATCGCTGCGTTAAGCGCAAGCAGATTCGTTTGGGCGGCAATGTCCGTAATCGCGTCGACGATCTGCCCGACCTCCTGCGACTTCGCGCCAAGCTTGTTGATAACGTCGGAGGAATCGGCTACGGAAACGCGCAATACGTCGATCTGAACGATCGCCTTCTGGATCGCCTCGTTGCCCTGCGCCGCCTCCTTGGCCGCTTCCACCGATCGTTCGGATACGTTGCCGGAAAATTCGGCGATCCGGTTAATGCCGATCGCCATCTCCTCGATGGCTCGGACGCTCTCCATCGTGCTGCGCAGCTGCTGCTCGGCGCCGCCGGCAATTTCCTGTATCGACACGACGACCCGATTCGTCAATTCGCTCGATTGCTCGGAGCTGGCCAGCAGCTGCTCGGAGCTGGCGGACAAGTTCTGAGCTTCCTCCCCCACTTTAAGCACAATGCTTCTCAGACCGGTAATCATCTTATTGAAGTCGCTTGTAAGCATGCCGATCTCGTCGTTCGAGTGATAGCTGCCGGTTACGGTCAGATCGCCGTCCTGCGCTTTGGCCATCCAGCGTTGCAGATCCCCGACCGGGCGTGTAATCATCCGCGCTACTATGAAACCTAAGAACGAGCAGAGCAGCACCGCGAGCAGCGTCACTACGATAATGACGGTAATACCCGTTTTCGAGCTTTGTACGCTTTCCTCATAAAACGCTTTGGCGTCTTCCTCGTTGAACTTGACGACATTTTCCAGACTCGCGATCATTTCGGCGCGAATCGGCTTGAAGCTGTTGACGTATTCCTTGTGCGCCTCTTCTTTCAGATTCTGGAGAGCCAGATCGTCGACCTTTTTCTTCGCTTCATTATTTTTCGGAATCAGTCCGATAAATTTGTCGTATTGCTCCTTGGCGCGAGGCGAAAGCTCAATCGACTCCAGCTCTTTGCGAGTCGCCTGGTTTTTGTCCCGCGTCTGCGTAATCTGCTGCTGAATTTGCTGAATGATCGACTGGTCCTTAGCCAGCAGCAGCTCAAGCTGCATCGAATCCATCTGCGAATTGCCGAACAGCAGCGCTTCGACCAAGCTGTTCGTAACCATCTTCTTCTCGTACATCGCGCGGGCATTATGAGAGAGCGAGCTCATAATGCCGAAGCCGGAGATACCAATCGTCAGCAAGAACAATATGGCCAGACCGATAATCCCGAAAATTTTCGTCCGAACTTTCAAATTTCGCAGCAAACTCATAAGCGGCAGCCTCCATCTATTTGCGTCAAAACCAAAAAATCCCAGCCCAAAAAAAGGGATGGAATTCGTCACCCTGTTTTTCGGCGGCCCGGCTGCCGATGGAATGTTGCCATTCGGTAGGCCCGTGGCTTTGCGTCCTTCCCTTTCGGAAAGTTTGCCTTTATCGTTTTGGAAGGAAAATCCTTCAAAAGTATATACTAGATTTCCGTAAAGAACAAGACTAATTTACTAGACGCGGATATAAATATCGTGTAAATTTTCGTCGGAAAATAGTCGCACAGACATATTTTAAATAGGCAGCGAGACTCTGACGGCATCACAAACTCATTTCCCACATGCATCTTAGCGGAACTTCTGCTTCCGTTATCACTATCTCAGCGGAACCGTCAGTTCCGTTATTGCCACTTCGTGAGCTTCACTAGGCCCACATAGCGGAAGCCGCACTTCCTTTATGGCTCCATTTACCCGAATCGACTCGAGTTACCTGCGGCCTTAACGGAACTTGCACTTCCGTTATTGTCCCGATCAGCGGCTTACCCCCAGCTATAACGGAACTTTCACTTCCGCTTCCCTGCCCCACAGTGTTAGAAAAAAGGACTGATGATTTTCTCATCAGCCTTTGTACATATTCCGTAACCATTATAAGTACCCCTTCTAACGTGGGGCGCAGATTTAAGGCGGCACGCCGTACCGGCTTTTCCCTTGCCTCGGTCCCGCCCGCGGCAGAAGGAGAGATCCGGCCCGGAATAGACCGCGGTCGTTTGACCGGGCCCATCTTGTTCGCACAACCGATAGCTTGACGCATCGAGAACCCGCCCCGTGAGAACAGGCGGACGGCCTACCCCATCATTTCTTTGATTTGATTGATATGTCTTTGTTCATGCAAATAAAGCGATTTGATCCAATCGATTAGCAGCATTTCTTGAAAAACCGGGTGGACGGCATGTTTTTTACTCAGTATGGACGGATCGGCCAACTGGTTGAGCAGCTCATCTAGCTGTCGTCTGGAACGATTCAGTCTATCAACCAGTTCATCCCGTTCCAGTATTTCGTCCGTAGGTCTAGCAATTTCGGGTGCTTCCAGCTTCCTGCTTCTGTCCAGAAGAAATTCCAGCGACCTTGGCGGCGTACTAGCGTCTTCGTCGCTCTTCAACGCTTTTTTGATAACAAGCACATACAATTGCTCCGTTTTGGCCAGATGCTGGCACACCTCGCAAATACTCCAGCCGGATGGCTGCTTGCGCTTGGCGTTTAATTGAGCCCGGCTCAGATCGGTTATCGTATCGAGCAGGCTGGTTCTAGTGGCTTGCAGCTGCTGAATGATCGTTTGAAGTTCCAAGGCAATGTCCCTTTCCGTAAAAATTCCCAAGGAGCTGCTTCCGAGGGTGCATCAGTACCTATCTTATCCTCCCGACCTGCGGGATTTTACAACATAAGAACGATACGAGCCGTCCTCCGCAATTTCCAGGCAGTTGAGCTGTCCGCCGAAGCAGCATCCTCCGTCCATGCCGATTTTGTCCCCGCCGAACCAGATGTCCGCCGACTCGTGCATGGCCATAACCGGCGTATGTCCGAAGAGGACCGTTTTGCCGGCCTGTACCGGATGCTTATAGAAGGCGTCGCGAATCCAGATGAACGATCTCTCCGGCTGCTCCTTCCACTTCTCCCCGAAGGAAGGATCGACTCCGGCATGCACATAGATATGACGCGCGTCTTCGTAATATAACGGAAGTGTCTGAAGAAAATCGATATGCGGCTTATACTGGTCCAAAATGAACGATTTGGCCTCGATGTACCGGTCATAATCGAAATCGTATTCGTCCCAGTCCAGCTCGCAATAGCTGCGGATCGTATGAAATCCGCCGTTGCGCAAAAAGGAGGAATCTTTGTGCTGAAGCAGCGCATCGACGAACATCTGATCGTGATTTCCTCGCAGTGCGATGACGCCGTGCTCCTCCACGAGCGCCTTCACCCGGGCGATAACCTCTCTACTTTGTGGCCCGCGATCGCTGTAATCCCCTAACAAAATCAATTTGTCGCATTCGGGGTCGTAACAAGCAACGTCCAGCAGTTCGTTAAATTCCGCGTAACAGCCGTGTAAATCCGATATGACCAATGTCCGTTTATATCCACCGTGATCTGGCATACCCCCGTTACCCGCCTTCCGTGAAGCTTACTATCGTGATCGGCTTCTTTTTCTATTCCATATATAGATTGAAATCGGCTCGGAGTCAATTGCTTTTTGCAGCGCAAATGAACCGGGCAGTGCAACCTTCGGCCGCCGCGTTCGTCTTATTGGATGACAGCATTTGGAAAGGAGTTGATGCCGTGGATTGCAGACCCGGCTGCGGGGCGTGTTGTATCGTCGTTTCCATCTCTTCCGCGATTCCCGGTATGCCTCACGGGAAACCCGCAGGCATTCCCTGTCTTCACCTGACAAACGATTACCGGTGCCAATTGTTCGGCAAACCGGAGCGGCCAATCGTATGCCAAAGCTTACGCCCCGCCCCGGATATGTGCGGGCGCTCCGACGAGGAGGCGTTCGCCATTTTGAGCGCTCTCGAGCAAGCGACAAGGCCTTCCGGCCCTGGCTAAGGAGAGCCTGGCCGCACTTTTCCGCCTGCTCGCGCATGTATTGAAAGAGGTGTGCCGTTTTCGGAACGACGCGCCTATTTTGTATACTTCTCATCCGAGACGAAGGGTTGATCCCCGGAGCAAGATCAGACTCCCAGATCGTCATTTCAAGTCACCGGACGCCTGTTGTAGTCCATTGATTCGTTCCATACATGCGAATCGAACGTCTGAAACGCAAACCTTTCGCCACAGAACGTCATCATGAATATTTTCAGCGTACAACTCGAATGTTATGGAGAGTCGTTTTCATTGCCGTTTGCAATCCTCCGGTTTTTTTGCTACAATAACTGACGAACGTTCGTTAATGTCAGAGGTGGGATTCATTTGAAGCTAAATGAAATCAAAGCGGCGGCGCTAAAATATTTCACGCTTCACGGGTATGAGGGAGCGTCCCTTTCGCAAATCGGGGACGAAGTCGGTTTGAAGAAGCAGTCGATTTACGCTCATTTCAAAGGAAAAGACGATCTGTTCCTGCAAGTGCTGCGCGATGCGAAGGAAACCGAGCTCTCTTCCAAGCGCCGCTATTTCAGCGGTATCGGCACTGAGACTCCGGACAAGGATTTGTACGGATTTTTACAGCTTACGATCGACCTGTTCCAACAAAATGAGCAGCTGAAATTTTGGCTGCGGATGAGCTTTTTTCCTCCCGCTCATCTGGCCAAAGCGATCGAAGCGGAAGTGATCGATATCGAAGACCAGGTACGGGCTATACTGGAGGACAAATTTCAAGGCTGGATCGATGCGGGAACGATTGCGTCTAAATCTGCCAGAACGCCGACACTCGCCTTCCTAGGCGTAGTCGATTCCATTATGCTGAGCCTTGTATACGATGGGGACGAGGAACGGCTCAAGGAGAAGTTGGAGGCGTCCTGGAGCGTATTTTGGAGAGGTATATCACATCATTGATTTTAACTTAATGAAGGTATGAGGTTACTGTTATGAAACAAGCTATCAAGCATCAAAAAACCGTTTTGATTATTTTGCTTAGCAATATTTTTATCGCTTTTCTGGGCATCGGTCTCGTCATTCCCGTGATGCCGTCGTTTATGAACATTATGCATCTGTCGGGCAAAACGATGGGGTATCTCGTCGCCGTCTTTGCGGTTTCGCAGCTTCTGATGTCCCCCCTCACGGGACGCTGGGTCGATCTGTACGGCCGCAAAAAGATGATTATTATCGGCCTGTTCTTGTTCGGCATCTCGGAGCTGATCTTTGGTTTGGGTACGAATGTATGGGTACTCTATCTATCGAGGGTACTTGGAGGAATGAGCGCCGCTTTCATTATGCCTGGCGTCACCGCATACATTGCGGACATTACGTACGATGAAGAACGGCCGAAGGCGATGGGGTATATGTCCGCCGCCATCAGCACCGGCTTTATTATCGGCCCGGGTCTCGGCGGTTTTATTGCCGCCTACGGCATACGCATGCCCTTTTACTTTGCCGCGGTTATCGCCTTTATCGCCTGCTTTTCGTCCATTTTTATTTTGAAGGAACCGCTGAACAAAAAGCAGCTTGCGGAAATAGCCGCCAAAACGCAGCAAACGAACTTTTTCGGCGACTTGAGAAGATCGCTAAATCCGGTTTACCTGATCGCTTTTCTCATCGTGTTCGTGCTTGCATTCGGCTTATCCGCCTACGAAACGATATTCAGCTTGTTCTCCGACCACAAGTTCGGCTACACGCCCAAAGATATTGCCGCCATTATTACGATCAGCTCCATATTCGGCGTAGTCGTGCAAGTGTTCCTGTTCGGTAAAATGGTCGACAAGCTCGGTGAGAAAAAGCTGATCCAATGGTGCCTCATCGCAGGCGCGATCCTGGCGGCGATCTCCGCTTCTATCTCAGGCTTCTGGCTCGTGCTCGCCATAACCTGTCTCATCTTCCTCGCCTTCGACCTGCTTCGTCCGGCGCTGACGACCTTCTTGTCGCGGTCGGCCGGCCAAGAGCAAGGATTTGTCGCGGGGATGAATTCGACTTATACGAGTCTCGGCAACATTGTCGGTCCGGCGTTGGGCGGCGTCTTGTTCGACGTAAACATTCACTTCCCGTATTTGTTCGCCGCCGTGATAATGGCTGTCGGTCTTGTCATCACGTTGTTCTGGAAAGACAAACAATTCGCCGCGAATATGCAGGAGCAGCCGGATGCGGACCAGAAGGCGGCGGGACAACGATTGGCCGAGCAGCAGGCGCGTTGACGAAACAAGGCGCCAAGGTGCTCATATAGGCAAAATGCAAAGCAAACAGGCTTGCTCTCCGCTTGGAGACAAGCCTGTTTGCTGGTTATGCAGCGTCACCGTTTGCGGCCCTTCCCGTCCCCGGTTGCCGTTAGCGGTCTTCCGCCGCCCGCTCTCCTTAGCACCTCCGGGAGAGCTACGCCCAGCAATACGAGCAGCACCCCGATCCATTGGAGGGCGCTTACGGCTTCATGCAGAACCGTCGAGGCCAGCAGCACCGCCACAGGCAGCTCCACCGCTCCAAGGATGCCGGTGAGCCCTTCGCCGATGCGCGGCACGCCGATCGCGTACAACACTGGCGGCAGGAAGGCGCCGAACAGGCCGAGCATGAACCCGTACGGCAGCAAGCCGTTCAGAAGCGCGCCGCTGAAAAGGAAGGACGGCGGGAACAGGACGAACACGAGCAGCATCCCTCCCGTAATCATCCATGCGCTTCGGTAGGCCGGATGGACGGAAGGAACCGCCTTGCCGCTCAGCAGCATAAACAGAGTGTAGCTTAACGCGGACGCCAACCCGAGCAAAACGCCGAGCCAATCGAACTTCGACCAGCCTTGCTCGAGAACGCCGGCAGCGAGCAGCGTTCCGCCAAGCAAAACGGCGAGCGTCAGCAGAATGGTGCCGCCGGGACGCCGTTTTTGCCCGATCGCGTGAATCAAGACGCCCATCCACGTAAATTGAAACAGCAGCAAAATCGCCAGCGAATTCGGAATGTACTTCAGCGACTCGTAGTACAGCAGCCCCGTTATCGCCGTCGGCATACCAGCCGCCATCAGAATCAGGCGTTGTCTCCATGCGGGCTTCACCGGGAGCGTCGATGAGCCGTTCTGAGCGTCTACCCCGGTTCCCGCTCGCCTCCGCTTCCATTCCATATACAGAATAAGCGCCCAAGCGAGCAGAAAGCCGGTTGTTAACTGGCTTCCGACGACCTCGCCCAGCGTATAACCTTTGCCGTACGCCTTCGTTACGATCGTCGACAAAATGCCGTAACATGCGGCGCCGAGCAGTACCGACAATTTATATTTCATCTTCCAGACCTCCCTCTAACGTTTCCGGCAAAAAAAATTCCTTGCCGCGAACACGGATGCTGAGACGCAATCCGTTATTCGTAGCAAGGAAGTTAAGGCTTCCCGTAGAAACCCCCACCCTGTAGTCGCGAGGTTATACGAATGATCCATTCAATTGTGAAAATAACAAGTCACATAATACCGCGCACTCCCTTGAATGTCAATAGGCAAAAAGCCGCCGCGTTGCCGCCCCGACCGCTAAGCTGACCTTGTTCCCCTCCGTCTCTTTGCTTTATAATACGTTTACCGCTGCCATGCAGCTTGTCATTTTGTGCGATTCGTCCCCAATACAGCTGTGCGTTTTACGGAGGTTCCGTATGAAATGCGAATTACTCTCCATCTACTTCGGCAAGCGAAACAGTGCTTCTACGAAGCTGCATAGCCACGATTACTGGCAGCTCGAGATCGTCACCCAAGGCGTCATTCCGGGCAAACTTCTCGGCGAAGCGATCGATCTGGAAACAGGGGATATGCTGCTCATACCTCCTGGCTGGGAGCACGGATTTTGGTACAACGAACCGGTCGTTTCCTGGATCACTTTGAAGTTCGAGCGTTTGCCGGACGACTTTCCCGTCTGGGGCGGGCTCATACGCGGCAACCAGTTTACGAACCGGCTGCTCGCTTCGTTCCGGGCGGCGATTCACGATACGGCTTGCCAGGAGTATGAAAAAGTGTTCATTCACGGTTTTCTCGAAACGATGTTTTATTATGTCCGGTCCGAGCAATTTCATCTAACAAGCGACCCGGACAAGCAGCTCGTGAAGCAGATCACGGACCAGATCATGTCGCGGGCCGGAAGGGCGATAACCATCAACGAGCTGGCCGACCAGCTTTCGTACACACGCAGCCACCTGTCGAAGAAATTCAAGGAACTGACCGGCGAAAGCTTGAAGTCGTACATCGACCGGGTCCGGATTCAAAAAATCGAAGAGCTGCTTCGCTACCGCGAGATCAGTATTACCGAGATCGCTTCCGATCTTGGATTCGGCGATCTGTTCTCGTTCTCCAGATTTTTCAAGAAACATACGGGTCAAAGCCCGAGGCAATACGTGAAGAACGCTTCGACATCCGCATACTGATCCGTTCTTACGTACTCATACAAAAACGCCGTCTCTCCGGAGGGAGGCGGCGTTCTTCTTTTTTATCGCTTACCGCGCCATCTGCGCAAATCGGGCAAATCAAAGTACGAGAGCATTCCCGGCAAAATCGTGGATACTACATCTTGATCCTCGTAATACCGCGAACGCACCCAAGCGGCGACGCTTTCGATACCGCCCACCGCTTCGACAGAGCGGAACCGGTCGTCCAGGGCTGCGGCGATTTCCGCATACAGATTAAACCGGCCGCGCGTATACAGTCGCACATCTTCGGCCGTGCTATTCGGAATTTGGCCGATCATATCGACCGCGCGAATCACGTCAAACGAACGAATCGCGGCCAGACTATCGTCCAGCCAGATCAAATCGGTCGTCAGCTTATGGATCGTGCCGTACCAATCCCATATCGGAACCGGGTTAATCGGATGAGGCGTACAAGCCCCGTCGCCGGTTACATCCAGAACGAGGACGATTCTTCCTGCGGCGCACGTCTCGCGAATCCACTCCTCTTTTTCCTGAAGCCGGTTCGTTCCATGCTCCCATAAAGCTATGGTCACCGGCAGCGTTTGGCCTTCGCGGGCGGTTTCCCGGAACGCCAAGCCGTGATTAAACACGCCTTCCTGACTCCACCACAGATAACTCTCGACTTGAAGCCCCTTTTGCTCCTTCAAAGTCAAGAAACGCGAGTTGAGGTCAAACGGGGCACGCGGCTTGCTTACCCGGTCCCTCAGCCAGAGAACGGCTTCCCGCTGCCGCTGTTCGTCCGGAATCGCCGCAAGCCTGTTCTCGATATCGTTCAAGCGATCGATGTTCTCGTCATATACTGCCCGAGCCTGTTTGTATTCCGCCCGCACCTGACCGGCAGAGGTGCAGTTCAGCAGTTCCGGCTGATGGGGCGCGATTACGCCTTCCGGCAGCGACAGCTCCGCCTGACGCCCAAGTAAATGCTTGGCGAAAAATACGGCAGCCGCATCCGCGAGACGAGCCGAATACTGATGCACCGAACGATCTTCCGCAAGCGCAGGCATATCTGTAATCCCGAACATATCCCAGAACCGTTTCGTTCGGGCGACAGTGCGACGCGTGCCTTCAATCGGGAAAAAGTCGGACGTTGCGGCGAGCACGAGAACCGGCCTCGGCGCCATGGCCAGCACGAGATCCTCGTGGTCGAAGCCCCATTTCGTCATGCCCCGCCAGATCTGCTCCGCATCCTGGGCTTGCCCCGCATACATATAAGATTCCCGGTTCATGATAAAGGTTCCCGGAGCGGCCGCGGCGATGCGCGGTTCGCACAGCATCATGAGACTCGTTTGCAGCCCGCCTCCGGAATTGCCGGTTACGCCGATGCGCTGCGGATCGACCTCCGGCAAGCTGCACAAATAATCGACCGCGCGTATTCCGTCATGGATGAAATAACGGGCAAGGCTGTCGCCGAGCGGCAAACACTGGCTGCCGGCGTAATCGTGCTCCCTCGTCCCCTGGCGAATGACAACCTCTCCGGTATCCGGCTCGAAATAGCTGTACCGTTCCCCTTGCCCCACCGGGTCCATCGCCAGCACGATCAGCCCTTCGGCCACGAGACGCTGGCAGACAGACTGGTAGCGCTCGTATTGCTTCGCATAGTCGGCATGTCCGCACATAAACAGCACGGCGGCGGAAGGCCCCGTAATGCCGTCCGGCATATACAGATTGCAAGTTACGGGAGTGGCGGGGCGAGACTCGAAGATAACGTTCTTAATCGAATACCCCTCGCACTGCAAAGTCCCTGTCACGCGGGGCTGAAGCGGATGATCCGAAGACGGCAGCCCCCCGACCGTTTCGATCAGCTTTCGGCGCATAAGCTCCGTCCGCTCGGCAAGCTGTCCGGGGGTCCGGATCTCGTCGCGGTCGCGATCTCCTTGCTCGAATGCCGCTTGGGAACGGGAATAGACGTGACGCTTCAACTGATCCTTCACATCATAAATGGACAATACAAGCTTTTCCAACTGCTCCATACCCACTGCTGAACATCCTCCCTTTACACGAATTGGACGGTGCCGAATTTGTCGGGACGGTGAAAATCGATCCGGCCGGTCGGGGACCACGCGGAATAATGCCGTTTCCCCTGCGGATCGTCATCAATCCGGTAAAAATTCATGTTCCAGCTCGCCCCCGGAACGGGAGGCTTGTCGAACGTTTCGTTCGCGAAAGCGATATCGTAGATAAGCGTTCCGCTTGCGGAGCGCGTTACTGCCGCCCGCATGCCGTCATCGTTCCAAGACACATCAACGGCGGGCCGCTCCTCCGGCTTCTTTGTGATCCAAGCATCGAAAATGACGCCGCGCGGACTCACTTCGTACTCGCGATACGAGGTGCCGTTTCCCTCCTCATCGAGAAAAACTTCTACGACATCCTCCTTATAGATCGGATCGTCCCGGTTTTCATACGTGGCGACGATATGGTCATCCTCGCACTCGAACCGGATATGCACATATTCGGGAGAACGGCACATCTTCACAACGGTGCGCAGCCGCGAGGGGCTGCCGTCAACCGTTTCGTTCAACTCCGCGGACTCGATCCGGTCCCAATCGATCTCGCCCTGTGCGGGTACGAGAACGCAGCGGTATTCCATTCGTTTCATGATTTGCTTCCTTTCCCGCTTAATCGTTCAAGCGGCGGACAACAGAATTATTAGCAATCGATTACTAAAGCCTATTATAGTACGCTACAAAATTTGGCGTCAACGAGAAATACCGAAAGAACCTACAAAAGGCGCCTCCCCGGCGGAAGCGCCTTTCCCGTTATTCGGCTTCGCTCGTCAGCGCGAACGATATGCCCGCTTTTTTGAGCGTAGCCCGAAATAAAGCCGGCAGCGGAGCCGTAAAGACGCGACCATCCGGCAGCGATATTTTCCACGCGTGCAGCAATTGATGATTCACCTTCTCGAACGGCTTCCCGCCGTATTTGACGTCGCCGAGCAGCGGATGGCCGATGCTTTGCAGATGCGTGCGGATCTGATGCGTGCGGCCGCTAATGAGCTCGACTTCGATGAGCGTATACCCTTTTCCCGCTTGCAGCGGCTTGTAACGGGTGGTCGCTTCCTTCTCGTCCGCCGTCCGTTCGCTCGCGGTTGTGCCGGCCCCTTCCTTCACAACCCTCGTCCGATTGCCGCGTTCGTCGCGGATCAGCTTGGCGTCGACGGTACCGCCATGGGTCAGGGCCCCTTCCACGATCGTTACGTAAAACTTGTCCAGCTCCCGCTTCTGAATCCACTGATTCAATTGATGGAGCATGCCCGCCGTTTTACCGACGAGCACGAGACCGCTCGTGTTGCGGTCCAACCGGTTGGCTGAAGCAGGCAAAAACATGTGGCTGTCCAGCTCGCCTTTTTTGTGCAAATAGGCGTGAACTCGCGTAATCAGCGTTTCCTTCTGCTCCGTTTGGTCCGGATGCGTCAGCAGTCCGGCCGGCTTGTTCACGACCAGCAGCTCGTTGTCCTCGTAGACGACATCGATGTTCGAGACGACGCCCGCGAACTTCACCTTCTTGTTATCGCTGCCGATACTCGCGTCGGCGAACTTGTCGTCCTCGATGAAGATCGTCAGCTCGTCGCCCGCAGCCAGCTCGTACGAGTCTTTTTTGCGCTTGCCGTTTACTTTCACTTTGCCTTGATCGATCATTTTATAAATTTGCCCGAGCGGGTAATTGGGCATCATATTGCGAATATAACGGTGCAATCGTTTTCCGCTTTCGGATGGCGTCACGATGCGGGTAATCATTTGGCGTCAGCACTCCCCGGTTCCGGCTCGTTCGTCCGTTTGCATTATTGTACAGCCGATACCCATCATACCACGTCCGAAGGCAAAACGGGAATCGCAGCTCTATCCGCTGCTTAGCTTCATTTCGCTCAACCGGTTCTCGGTCAGCCTCAGCTTGAATCCGGCTACGTCGCTTAAGATGACGCCGTCCTGATGTCTAATGTCCGGCTCGTCGTTTAGGACGAAAGTAACCGCGGCAATGCCGCTGAATAACGGATGGAGACCGGCGCTCTCCGTTATCGCCTCCGAGCCGAGCATCTCGATCCGGTCCGCTCCATCGCCCAGCTTCAAGTAACGGGAATGCCATACTTCCTGGTGCCCGATCCGCTTCATGTTGGACGGGTCCATCGCTTGAATCCTCATCGGCTCGCGGAACCGAAGCTCCAGACGCGCGCCGATACGGCTGCCAAACTGCCGCCATATCTCGCTCCTTCCTCGAACCATGACGGCTATGTCCTCCGTCGCCTGATGGAACGCCTCCGCCTCTTCTTCCTTTGAGAAGCCGATTCCTCCGCTCTCTCCGGTACTTATCGAATCAGCTAGCAAACGATCCAGGCAAGCTCCGTTCGAGTAAAACGTCCCGGACCAGCCGTCCTTAAAGCGATCCAGCAAAAAGGCGAACGCACACCCGAGTGGATAGCAGCGCCTTCTGACGTCGTCGGGCTCAAACTCGTTTTCGGGAAAGTCGGCAAAGCGGCGGCCGAGCGACTTTTTCTCGATATAGTGGGCCAGCCCTTCCAGCCGTTCCGTGTCACGCTCAAACTCTGCGTATTCGCCCGGCAATGCCTCATACCGCTGCTGACGGATGCGGAGCCCTTCCGCACACCAGCCGCGAGCTATTTTCGAATCCACAGCCGACAGCGCTTTGCTAATCGCCTTCGTCTCAAGCCTTCTAAGCCCGATCTCCCTGGCATTGTCAGCCGGATAAACGAACATGGCGGATAGGTTGCCGCCGCGGTCCGTACAATGAACAGCCTGGAACACATGAAACATCTCGTGCAGGACGATGGACGCCGTGACCGAAAGATCCCGGCTGCCGATTCCATCCAGCATCACAGTCGCCGTTACTTGGCCTTCCAGAACGGCTATCGAATTTGCGCGAACCGCCTCGTGCAAGCCTACATACACATAGATGCTGATATGCCCGTCAACAGGCTTGAAAGAAGGGCTTGGCTGCCCGGACGTGAACAGCCATGTAGCTGCCCCGTCGTACAGCGCGACCGGGATCAAGCTTGGGTCAAAGCCATCCCATAATGGATTTGCAGCCATCCGGTACACCCGATCCATAATCTCGGCAGGTGACATCGCCTTCCCTCCCTCCTGCCGTTACTTGGGCAGCTTGAAGCCGATAGCCGCAAAATGGGCGGGCAGCACATCAACCGACGTATCCAGCCGGTCCAGCTCGTCTACCCGCCCCAGCGCAAAGCCCGCGCCCATGAAATCGTTGATATACATGGCTAGCGGCCGATGATAAGCGCCGAGCGTCGAACGTATCGTACCCGTACCGCCGGATTTCCAAAACTGCTCGCGGTAATCGAGCACTTTGCGCGAGCCGTCTCCGAGCGGATGAGAGAACGGGGATTGGAAGCAAGGATGCATAATGACCCAGATCATCGCGCCGCCCGGCTTCAAAATGCGGTGCGAAGCGCGAAATACCTTCGCATGGTCGGACACATCCATCAGCATAACGCTCGACACGACGAAATCGAATGCTTCGTCCGGAAGCGTGCCAAGCTCCATCGCGTCGTCCAGCACCCAGCGCACCCGATCGCTCTCGCCCCGCGCAATGGCAAGCTGTTCGCTGCTAAGATCGACGCCGGTCACGTCTGCGCCGGAGCGGGACAATCGTAAGCTAAGCTCTCCTTGCCCGCAGCCGACGTCGCATATCGCCAGCCCGCGCACATCGGCCAGTCTGCCAAGCTGTGTCTCTATGTAGCGAAACGCCGCTTCCGGTCCCGTTGGGCCTCCTTGCTTCACCAGTTGATTGTACTGCTCCGCAAATCCGTCATACTGCGCCAAAAGTGCCGCCTCCCATTCGAGAATATTGGCTTAAAAATAAATGCTAAACGATCCAAAACGATGAACGCCCGAACCGTGCCGGTCCAGCCCTGACTCGGCCAACTGCCGGCAAGCATCGCTTACTTCCAGTAGAAACGCCCGATTCAGGTCCATCTCCAGATGGCCGGGAAGCAGCCTGGTGATAAAAGGCAGGCGGCTTACTTTCTCCACCGAGCGGACAAACTGCCGCGGATCGGTTGTCGGGTAGAAGGCGTACAGTGTGCCTTTGTAGATCAAATCCGCTGTATACAGATAGCCTCGCTTCTCCTCGTAAATGCACAGATGGCCGGGCGAGTGACCGGGCGTATGGATAAAGTCGAGCGCACGGTTGCCAAGATCGAGCGTATCTCCGTCGCGGATCAGTCCGGTCGGTTTCCCTCGAAACGGCTCATATCGATCGAGCGAAAAATCGGCCGGAACGGGGATCGTAATATCTCTTCCGACGTCATGGCGAATTTGTTCGATAGGAAGTCCCGGAATGCCGCAGCGCAGCCAATCTTCCTCCTGCTCGTGAACGTAAATCTCGTCAAACTGTCCGTGGCTGCCGATATGATCCCAATGTACATGGGTCGTGATCACTTTGACCGGGAGCCTCGTCAGCTGCCGCACCACCTCGCTCATATCGGCAATCCCGATGCCGGTATCAATCAGAGCGGCCAAACGCTCGCCCAACAGCAAGTACGCGTGCACCTGCTCCCAATGGCCGTACTCGCTGATCGCGTACGTATCCGCATCGACTTGCTCGACCGTAAACCAATCATGACGCAGCGGCATATACAAGCTCCCCTCCTGTCACATTCCAGTCCGTTTCCCGATTTCGGTCAGCAGCTTGCCCACAAACGACGGACGGCCCCAGACGATAAAGCGGCTTTTCTTTTCTTCCTCCAGATACATGTACTTAAACGTCGCTTCGCCTCTATGCGGATCGTCTTCGTTCATAATCACGATCAGATGCTGCGAGATCGCCGCCGCTTCCTGCGCGCTAAGCCTGCAATCCACGATCGAGCACGTTCGGAGCGGATCGCCGCCCGGCAAACCGGGGTCGTTCAAAAAAGCATCGATATCACGCCGCGACTTCTCGTATTGCCTGCTGACAGCTCCTCCCGCCAACTTCTCGACATCCTCTTCCCGGATTCTCCATTCGCCGCCAACCTTTACCGCCTCCAGTTTACCCTCGCGAATAAACCGGCGAATGGTGCGTGGATGCAGCTCTAGCAGTCCGGCAATTTGTTCGACCGTATACAACTCATCATCTCCATATATTACCATTCCATATTAGTGTAGCGGAGGCTAGGGCAAACGTCAATGAATATATGTGACAAAAGGTAACTATACGTAACAATTCGGATTTAATCGTATTTTATTTTTATTTCGATCGGATTTGTCGTACAATTATCAGTATTGAAAAATGACAGAAACGCGGGTGTACACTTGAGAGAATCGAACCGTCCTAGCAAACAATCCCCGGCCGGCAAACCGGGCCAGCGATTTAAACCGTCAACCGACAAATCGCCGAGGCACGCCGACAAAATGACGTCCTCTTCAGGCCGCAGCAGTCGCCGCAGCGATGCAGTGTCCGGCAAATTCGGCAAATCGCGGCGACACGACGCCGTCACCGCCTCCGGCTCCAGCACTTCCGGCCGTGGCGAGCGCCGCAGCGATACGGAGTCCGGCAAATTCGGCAAATCGCGGCGACACGACGCCGTCACCGCCTCCGGCTCCAGCACTTCCGGCCGTGGCGAGCGCCGCAGCGATACGGAGTCTGGCAAATTCGGCAAACCGCGGCGACACGACGCCGTCACCACCTCCGGCTCCAGCACATCCGGCCGCGGCGGGCGCCGCTCCGCCGAGCCCGCAGTCCGTTCCTCCAACGTGCCGAAGCAGGCGATTAGCCTGAAATCGGCACGGCGCAAAGGCGAATGGCTGGAGCTGAAGCTGCCGGACGGGCTGTCCGGCGCGCCGATCGGCGTTATCATGAAGCAGCTGCCGATCGCGGCCAAGCTCGCCGACAAGCTGATCGCTTCGAATGAGGCCGTGAAACAGGGCAATCATCTCCGGCTGAAGCTGTTCCCGCAAGAGTCGCCCGGTTTTCCGGCCGACTGGGAAGAGCTGAACATTTTGTACGAGGACGACTTTACGCTTGTGGTGAACAAACCGGCTGGCGTCGAGGTGCACCCGAGCGTCCAGGGTCAGCGCGGAACGCTGGCGCATGCCGTTGCGGCTTATTACGAAGCGTCCGGGCAAAGCTGCCGGGTCCGTCACATTCATCGGCTCGATAAAGATACGACCGGCCCCGTGCTGTACGCCAAAAACGAATTCGCCCATTACGAATTCGATAAAGCGATGCGCGAGAAAAAAATCGAGCGTATTTACTTGGCCGTCGCCGAAGGCGTCTTCACCCAGAAGCGAGGCAAGATCGACAAGCCGATCGGCCAGGACCGCCATCATTCCACACGTCGCCGCGTCAGCGAAACCGGCGAGCCCGCCGTCACGCTGTTCGACGTTGTGGATACGTTCGCCGATCACACGCTCGTTCGGCTCCGTCTCGAAACGGGCCGCACGCATCAGATACGCGTTCACCTCTCTTCCATCGACCATCCGCTTGCCGGCGACGGCATGTATGGCGGTACGCGGCGGTATATTCACAGACAAGCCTTGCACGGGGAAAGACTCGTCTGGATTCACCCGTGGACCGGGGAACGAATGGAAGTGAGAGCGTCACTACCTGCCGATATGGGCAAGCTGCTCGACGACCTTCGAGCCGAATAATTCACACGCAGCAAAAGGGGGCTATCCCAAAAGTCACTTTTTGATTTTTGATTTCCCACTTAGGATGCTTATCGAAATCAAGGAACCTTCCTGAATATTCATGCCAAAAGACGCTTCCATCCCCACGTTTGCAGTGGTTTTGAAGCGTCTTTGCCTATCGTTTGGGATAGTTTCGTTCACGATCCCCTTTGGGGACAGCACCTTTTTTGGTCTATTCGGTTTTGGACGGGAATGGTACTGCGACGGCTTAACCAGCGGACACCGGCGGAAGGAGTAGATGTCTGCGTCAGGAGTGAGTTGGTTTATCATAAGAGTCTTTGAGGCCACTAGCGTTGCAAAGACTCTATCACACTATGTCAGGTCGTGCTGAATTGAGGAAAAATTCATTTCATTACTTTATTTTACATTAACTTTTTCCGGGAATCCGCCAAAAAGGACAACTCCAACATAA
>NZ_RBAH01000002.1 GCF_003626695.1 Paenibacillus ginsengarvi | reverse complement strand
CATCCATTTTTACAATTACGAGCGATTACAAGCAAAATTAAACGGTCTCAGTCCCATGGAATTCCGGACAAAGGCCGTTTAAAGAGCTTTTATTATTTATACTGTCTACTTGACGGGGTGCAGTTCACACTTTAAGACCTGTGACAGCCCCTTTTTTTGCAGCGACTTGACCAAGTTTACATTTTCCGGGTCCTAACGATTGGATCGTGTGTCAATTGCCAAGCTGTTCAAATTCGGACAAAACGCGCCTTTTCGGGATTATTCGCTCGCTTGTTTCCCCTTTCGATTCCATTCCCTGCGTTGCAAGGCGGACTCGAGAAACTGGCATTCATCGGGCCTTATGCCCCAGATTTCCCGCCGGCTGCCGTTCTTCTCGTCGTTGACCTCATCCCGGCACAACAAGCCGTAAGCGAAGGCATCCAGCCCGCGTCGGCGAAAAGCCTCCTCGATGTCTTGGGCGACGAGTCCGATATGCAAGCGGGCCCCGTCCCCCTTCTTCGCCACGGCGTCCTTGAAACGAAACATCCGGTATTGCACACTGGCCCACGCGTCGAGAACGGCGTCGGGGATCGGCTGAATGTCCTGTTTTTCGTTCCGATCCGAAGTGTTGATGACGCCGCTAGCAGCGTACACGTCAGACCATCGCGCATAAGAAGCGCCGAGATGAACGTCCCCATCGCTTGCGGGCGCGAGGAATTTGTCCGTGCCCGACAGCATCGTGCGGATTATCGGTACGCCGTCCACCCACAATTTGGTTTCGCGCACCCTGCCCGTGGAGAGGAACTCGATCACATTTTCCGACCACATGGTACCTTTGCGGTATTTGCTTCAGGCTTCCCATTTCCTTCATAACCATCTCTAGTTTCCTGCGATACGGACAGGTCGCCGATGTAATGAGCAGGCGAAACTCTCCAATATCCTCCGGTGCGAGTACCTCTTTCAGCGCTAACGGATGGTTTTGAGGCATTAAGACTACGAACTCTTCCTTAAATAGTAATTCAAAATACAGGTCGGTCACTAAATCCGGTGGTGAGCACAGCGTAAAATCAAGATCTCCTCTACGGATTTGCTCGCTCAGCAACGGAGTGTTTGCAAATTAACAGAAATGCGGTTGTTCGGGTATATGGACATAAATTCCTTCAGAATACCAGGTAGGCGATAACTTGCAGTCGGCTCCGTGACCCCTATGCGAATATCTCCTGTTTCACCCATTTTTAAATTTTTATTTGTCGCAAAAACAGAAAAAACTCACATCTTTGTTCAGATTCGAGCTTTTGCCGGAATATGCAAAAAAGCGAAACGTTTTACCGTGCGCGATCCCCGGCGACCTTGAGCGGAACAACCAACTGCTGCTGCACGCTGCCGTCTTTGGCGCTATGGACAAACAACAGCAGCGTTACGTTCGGTTGTGAAGCCGGCGGAACATTTATCGTAAAGCTGAAGCGGCCCCAAGCGGGAGCGCCGCCGGCGGCCATCTCATGCCCCTCCGCCAAAATGTTATGTCCATCCTCCAGCGACCAACTGAAGGAGGCCTCGAACACTCTGGCTTCGCCCTCGACGATCAGCGTGGAGCCGATTTCCGTTCCGGGCTTTGGCGAGAATAGGCGGAAAGCGTCATTTTGCGCGACAGGCACAAGGATGATACCGCCCGTGCGTGCGTCAATGCGAAACGCGATCGGCTGACCGATGTGTTCCTGACGAACTAACTCCAAGCTCCAAAAACCGTGCTCGGCATCCAGTGTAGCGGACTTGATCGCATTGGCCACGGTCGGCGTCTGCATCTCTTTGGATTGCAGCGCGGCTAGTACGGCGGCCGCCCGCCCAACCCCGGTTGCCGAAGCAGACTGCGGGTCCTCAGATAAGACGATTTTCGCAGCATCCGCTTGGGCCGGATAAGATTCGCGAACCGGCCCGGTAATCCAGACCTCCGCCTGCGAACCGACTTCCAGCTCGGCCAAAGAGATGCTTTGGCCTTTGCTATTTTGCAGCACTGTCTTCTCACCCACCGTAACCGAGTACGCATCGATGCCCACGCCTTCCGCTCGGTCGATGTACGCCGTAACAAGCAGATGGTTACCGCCCTTTTGCACGATATATCCTTTACCCGCAGGAGCAAACAGCTTTGTCGGCTGCTTCGATGCGGAGCCTGTGAAGTCCGCACATGCGCTGAGCATGATCACTATGCACAACGAAATGAGAAAAAGCATACTTTTCTGTTGTCCCATGCCGTCATCTCCTTTGCATGCTAGACGCGGTTTGGACTTGAAAGGTTGCAGCTTGTCGTCCATTATTTCCCAAAACCTACCTATGTCGCGAACGACGATTTTTTGGACATATGCTATGTGAATTATTCTTAGGGTAGTTCAGCGCGGACGACCAACTTAAGTGGGTAAAAAGCTTTCGTCCCTGATTCAACGTCAACTCCAGCAATGGTTTGCCGCTTTGCCCAGTTATATCAGGTCTTACCTGCCGATTTCAGGCTGCGGAAGTTGAGTTATTTTTTACAAACACCTTTGCCCTGGCAACAATCGATGACAGAATCCAGGCAGGCATAGAGTAAAGAACATAAACTAGCGAAGGCCCATCGATCTCGGATCGAGGGGCCTTCAATGTGGGAATGCGTGATTATCAGGACTTGCATCAGTTTAAGAAGCAATCTTCTTCCAAATGCTAGGGTACTTTACCGGTTACGACTCGAAACCATTTCGAGCGTTTCCTTCTCATAAGGGATAACATGGTTACCATCAACCTTTCGGATAGCCGGATCCTTTATTCGGATCTGTTTTCCGCCGTTTGAATCGTATAATCACCATTTCCCACTTGGTTATCATTACCCTGCTCGAAGCAAGTTGAAACACCGGTTATCACGAAAGTTTGATCGACCAGCTGCCCGAAGCAACGTAAGTGATGTGTAGCGCTGCACGCCTGTAAGTTGTGCGCGAAAGTAAAGAGAGCGGATGACGGGCCTGAATTAGCTATACAAAACAAATAATGAAGTACCACATTTTTGACTTTTACATGAAAATTCGGGCACGCCGATATTCTCATCTTGTTCACAAACAAAACTATAGCCCTTGGCAAGCAAGTTAAAAAGCATCGCCGGGATCCATTATCGCTCCGGCCAGCCTATCTAAAAAAATCCGAAAGCAGCGGCAGCAGCTTCTTGGCGCTAACCATGTGGTTTTGGCCGGTAAGCTGTGAGAACTTTGCATTTGGAATTGCTTTCGCTAATTGCCTGGCCACATCGTGTAAGCCTCCAGGACTCTTCTCGCCAACGCCGATTAACGCCGGAACGGTTACTTCAGCTGCTCTTTCGACGGGAGCCTGATCCTGCGTAAGCGCAATATCGTAAGCTAAGGTTGGCGCAAGTGCCTTCATCTTCTGCCAGCCGGGAAATAGCGGCAATAACGAGACGAACACTCGCGGCATCCCAATTCCCTTCAGAAAGGTGCGCATGGCCGCCGCGTTTCTGCCGTCGTCGAGAAGTTCTTGTACACTCTTGCTTAATTGACGATACTCGGCCTTTTCTTTCTCGTCGTGTACATAGGGCGCATCGTATAACGCTACCTTTCGTACTTTGCCGCCAAGCCGAAACGCAGCCTCAAGCGCCAACACGGCGCCTGAAGAATGGCCGTACACATACGCGCTGCCGCCGGCTACATCAATCATCGCTTCAACGTCTTCGATCTCACGTTCCATTGAATAAGGCAGCGTATTCCCGCTTTCGCCGCGTCCGCGACGATCGTAATTGTAAACCGTAAAACAGGTGGCAAATACTTTCGCGTCATCCACGATCGGCTTAAAAGAACGGTAACAGGAGGCTCCCGTGATGTATAGGAGTGCCGGACCGCTGCCATAGACGTCATACGCTAGGATGGTGCCATCTTTTGACCGCGTCGAGTTCATGCATATGCCTACTTCCTTGTTTGAAATTGGAGTTAAGAACGCGAATGCTTGCCGAAACCATTCATAGACCGGTTTCAACTGGCGCTTGAATCACTTTTGTTCTTCATTGATTTAGACGAACTCGGATGGAGAAATTCATCGGTGTATTTGTTGTTCCAGCAGCCCAAGCGGGGAAAAAATTTGGCATGAATGAAATTTTGAACGTACTTGGCCTAGTACCCAAAAAGGCCCATGCTAAAGCACATGGGCCCTCTCACATTACGCAAAGCTTTGACGGGGAGGATACGGCCGCTCCAGCTCGCCATACACGTCAACCAGCTTCATCAGCAGCTCGGTTTTCAAGTCTGCATATTCCGGATGGTCGTAAAGATTGACAAATTCATGCGGATCTTCCGCCAAATCGTACAGCTCGCCTTCCCTACGGGCAAGGAAATAATTCAATTTATAACGCTCCGTAATCAGCGTCTTCACATAAAAGGTCGGTTCCGCCCTGTTTTCCACAAGGCACCAATCCCGTTTGGACGAATGCGGCTGTTGCAACGTCGCCCATTGGCTTACGCCCTGCATCGACCCGGGGGCTTCGATTCCGCACGCCTCCAGGATGGTCGGAGCGAGATCGACGAGACTCATTAACGAATTCGTCCTGACCCCTGCCGGCAGCGTCCCCTTCCAGCGAACGAGAAAAGGCACGCGTATAATGTCTTCATAGTGGATAGGACCTTTCAGCCATAACCCATGATTCCCCGCGTAGTCGCCGTGATCCGAAGTGAAGATGATCAAGGTGTCGTCGGCGATATTCAGTTGCTCCAGCTTTTCCATAATCCGTCCGATATGGTGGTCGATAAGGCTGACCATCGCATAGTAAGAGGATAGCCATTTACGCGCGCGTTCCCGACCGATCTTTTCATTCGTAAGGCCGAGACATTGAATGCCGCCCGTATCATGGCCCGGATCTGCCGTTACGTTAACATCCAGCTCCTTCATCCGGTCCTCTATCAAGCACTGATGAATGCGGGGTTTGTCGGCCATTTCACCTTCACGTTCGTGGAAGGGAGGCATTTCGTCGGGATCATACATGCTATTCCAGGGCTCGGGGCATAAAAAGGCATTGTGCGGGTCCTGAAAGCTGCACCAGGCCAAAAACGGCTGGTCCTGCTCCTGCGAATCCCGCCCGCCTTTCGCTGCGGCCTCGATAAAGTCGATCGTGCGATCGGCAGTCCACTGAGTATAATGCAGATGCTCGGGCAACTCCCACGAGCCTTCGCGGTGTCCACCTTTGGGGCCGAAATACAGGGCCGGATCAATCCCCTGATCGACAAGCCACGCTCCGTAATGCATGCCGTGGGAGGAATCCTCGTCGGCGTGCCCATGCACCATCGCAACCTGATCGAAGCCGTAGTAAGGACCGCTCCACTCCCGCCAAAACTCGCGATTATGGATATGCGGCGGCGCCTCGAAGCTTCCGCTTTTCAAGACCGGCTGGAAATGCGCCTTCCCGAACAGTCCTGTCGCGTAGCCCTGCTCCTTCAGCAATTGGCCTATGGTTGTACGATTAGAGTCAAGAGCAACTCCGATATTCCAGCAGCCGTGCCGGGACGGATATTCCCCGGTAATGATCGTCGACCGGCTGGGCGAGCAGACCGGATTCGCGACATAGGCCCGTTCGAAGGCGATGCCGTCCTGCACGATTTGATCGAGATTGGGGGTGCGGATTGTTTCGTTGCCAAGAGCATGAATCGTATTAAAATGCTGCTGATCGGTCGTAATGATTAAAATATTCGGCTTTTTATCCAAGATTAATCTCCTGAATGGTCGAGATCGGAATTTTCGGTTTTCGCTCCTCGGTGAGCAGACCGTTCACCTCTTGCTGAACGTCCGTTAACTGTGTATAGCAATACCCTACAATGTACTTGGTCATCTTGATCGCTTCATGGATACCGCGAAACCGTTCCACGAAATCTTGCTCCGAGACGACTTGCTTACCGTAGCCCCAGCCTTTTTCGGACTCGAAGGCGATGCCGCCGAACTCGCTCACGATGATCGGCTGTCCTTTGTAGCCGTAGCCGTCTGCGAATGCATATTTCCGCCCGTTGAACGCCTTTTCGTTGTTTACGACTTCGTCCTTGCTGGCTAAATGATTGAGCAGCACATCCTTTGTCTCGGCATAATCGTGCAGCGTCAAAATATCCGACACCGTATGCTCCCAGCCGTCGTTCGTTACGACCGGACGATTCGGATCGAACGCCTTCGTCAAATGATAAATCGATTCGGTCCATTGCTGCTGCCGGCCGTCCTTGAAAATGTTCATAAGGCCCCACGATTCGTTGAACGGAACCCACGTAATGATGGAAGGATGATTATACTGCTGCCGGACAATCTCCATCCATTCCGCTGTGAATTGCTCAATCGCCCGATCGTTGAACTCGAACGTAGCCGCCATTTCGGACCAGACGAGCACGCCTTTTACATCGCACCAATACAGAAATCGCGCGTCCTCAATCTTCATATGCTTCCGTACGCCGTTATACCCCATCTGCATCATAAGATCGATATCCTCGATCAGCGCTTCCTCTGATGGAGGGGTCAAATGGCTCTCCGGCCAATAGCCTTGATCCAGAATCAAACGCTGGTAGATCGGCATATTGTTAAGCAGCACTTGGCCTTTTTCGATCGAAATTTTCCTCATGCCGAAGTAGGAGTACACCTGATCGATCAAGACATCGTCACGGTACAGCCTGAACTCCACATCGTAAAGGTTCGGGTGTCCGGGCGCCCAGTAGCGGCGCTTCCACGGTCCGTTCATTTCGTGAACGAGATCGACTTCCAGCCGCAGCCAAGGGCGATCGATTTTCAGACTCGCCTGCTTGACCTGACGGCCCTTCATCGTAATGATCGTCTCCAGACGAAGATTGCTGTCCGCGTGAACCTCGCCTTTCACCTGGTATTCAAAGCGAACGGTCGAGGCATCGAGATCCGGCGTTATTTTGACGGCGTCCACATAGTCCCGCTCGACATATTCGAGCCACACGGACTGCCAAATGCCTGTCGTCTGCACATAAAAGCATTCGAAGTTGTCATCTACCCAGCGCTGCTTGCCGCGCGGCTGCGTAGCGTCTTTACTGTCGATCACTTGAACGGTAAGCTCGTTCGCGGACTCGAACCGTACGTATGGCGCAATATCGAACGAAAAAGCCGAATAGCCGCCCTGATGGCTTCCGACATATTCGCCGTTGACCCATACCTTCGCGATATAGTCGACTGCTTGAAAATGCAGAAGAACACGTTTGCCCCGGGCTTCCGCGGGAATGTCCAGCTTACGGTTATACCAAACGCATGGATGGTGAGCTTCCTCGCCGATCCCGCTTTTCTTCGTTTCATAAGTAAAAGGAACGACAATGGTGCGGTCTCCTTTAAAGCTTCGCTGCCACCCTGCGGCTTCTCCGGCGTTGGCATCGTCGAAAGCGAAGCCCCACTCTCCGTTTAAATCAACCCAGTGGTCTCTCACAAACTGCGGTCTCGGGTAGTTTTTTATATATTTTCTGGTTGTCATACGGTTCCCACTCCTATTTCATGCTGTTTTTTTGGCTGTTTATGTGGGGCGACTTGCCCTCGTCAGCGGCTGATTTCCAATGCGTAAATGGACGAGGCTTGCAGATGACCGATCACAAGACTGTCCAAAAACGAAACCGTGCGGGTTTCGCACCCGACGTTATTCGGATGATTGGCGCTATTGATGCACTCCAAATGGTCCGCCGTAATTTCCTGCAAACGAGCGCTCCCCGACACGGCGAAGCCGTCCAGATCGATCTCGATATCTGTTGCTTCCAGGCTCCGGTTCACGATAAACAGCGTCAATGTATTTCCATCGGCGTTCAGGCAAGCGACGACGTCCAGATTAGGCAGGTCATGCAGCTGTGGCGCATTAGGCATCGGACTGTTGACCGAGAAGCTGCCGCACTCCGTAAGACTTTCCACCACATGACTCAAGTCTTTGTTCGCATACAGCTTCATGACGTGATAGGAAGGGGTGCCGTACACCGTTGAGGAGTTGCCGCTACCGCCCGGGACTAAGCCGCGAAACTGATCCGCAAGGAAATCCCCTACCCGGATACATCCGCCGAGCCAGCCGTTAACCAGATCGGAGAAGCTGCCGATCTCGAGCAAATCGCAATTGCGAATAAATTCATTTAAGTTGGCTGCGTTCGCGACAGCCGCTTCCAAGGTATGCTCGTTTGGGAGCCCTTTGCGGATCGTATTCGGCAAGTACATCGTGTTGTACTCCGTAACGGCCAGCTTCAGGTGGGCGTAACGCTCGGATGAGCCGAACAGCTCCCTCATCTGACCGATCGATTTTCTCGTCCATTCCGGGTAAGAGACGATCGCCTTAAAGCGCTCTTCCTTCGGCGTCTGACGGTTCATGCCAAAGCGGGCATAGCCGTGATACAGATGCAAGGTGACATAATCGATATGCTCGGCGGCTCGCTCCAGCAGCGCTTTGTTCCATTCCATACGAACGTCCCCGCATGCGAGCAGCACGATACCAGGATCGGTACGTTTCAGAGCTTGGGCGAATCGCACATAACGTTCTGCGAATTGTTCGGCGCTGCAATGGCCGACCTGCCACGGCCCCCAAACCTCGTTACCGATCTCCCAATACTTTACGTTATAGGGCTCGGCATGCCCGTTCGCGGCCCGCAGTTTGCCCATCGGCGTATTCGCGTCGCCGTTGCAATATTCCACCCACTCGGCGGCCTCCTCCGGCGTTCCCGAGCCGTCGTTGACACAAATCAGCGGCTCCACCTGCAATTCGCGGCAAAAGCGAATATATTCGTCCGTGCCGAAATATTTGCTCGTCCATCCGCCCCATGCTTCATTCACGATACAGGGCCGCTCCAGAACGGGCCCGATCGCTTGCCGCCAATGGTAGGCGCTGATATAATTTCCCGCCAGCCGCATCATGCCGGCGTTTAAGTCTTTGGTCAGATCCATCACTTCTTTGCGGACATTACCCGCGCTATCCGAAGGCAGCAAGGAAATGTGGTCCAGCCAGAGCATCCCCGTAGATACATGATCCAGCCAGCGCTCATGCTCGGAAGGCACGTATATGCGGAACTCCGCCTCCTCGCAATCCCGTTGCAGGACAAGACGAGACTCGTATGGCCTCCAGTCGTGGCTGACCAGGTCGATCCTTGTGGAACCGAGCACCTCGTTGCTCCTGCGATCAACAATTTCAGCGATAACAAACTTGATCTCAACCGAAGCTCTCGCGTATAGCTTCAAAGCATAGCCGATCTGGTCCCACTTTACGGCAATGATTTGACTTATACCTGCATAGGCTTCGTCATCGCTTGCGATCCGCACCAGCTGGCTATGTCCGGAATGTCTGGCCGCCGCAGGCTCTAGGACGTAAGTCGTGCTTTTCCCGTTCGTATAAGGCCGCCAGCTTCCGGAAAGCCCGCGATACGTATGGTCCATGCTTTCAAAATCCATATCCGTCAGCGGATAGGCTAACATTGCAGACATATGGTCGCGAATGTCTTCTACGAAATGTCCGAACAAATAAGGTTGTATTTGGCCTTTGCCCACTCGTTCCGTTTTTACTTGCACCTTCGCCCTGGATGATGTCATCGCAATCACGATCCTTTCTTTTCCGGAGGCGTTCCCACTCCACTCCATAAAATTGGGGCCTGCGTGCAGCCCCAGAAACATTCGTTATAACGATTTAATAATGAACCTCTCGAAAAACATACTGGCATTCGCCGTCGATCTGACGCCGACTTTACCGGTAGTAAACGCATCGCTGTCCGTATACTGAAGGATCGGTTTCGGGCTGTTTTCGAGATAAACCAGAATCGTGCTTCCTTCCGCTTCAATCTTGACGTGGACCTTTTGATCTTTTGGAAAGCTAAAATTGGCCCGTTCAAGCACTATCGCGTTATAGTTTAATTTTTTCAGAGCAACCGAGCCGGATGCAAATGAAATATAATATCCCATTAAAGCATCTGCTACCTGGTCTTTATGCGTCGATTCATTGGAAGCGCGGATTACAATACCGGCATCGTCCTGCGAGGAGGCTTTGTTTACGATTAGATCCGCCTCGACCGTATAATCGCTCCAGGACGTTTCTCCTGTGAAGGCCATGCTGCTAACACCGGGGGCGGAGGTTAACCCTTGATCCGATATGGACCACTTGCCGATATAAGTCCAATCGCTATACAGTCCGTCGGCGCGATCCCCGGTTTTGGTCAGGTCGACAGACCGATTCAGCCCCTCCATGCCCAGCTTATAAAGGTTAAAATCCAATAACTGGATTTCGCCGCTTTTCACCCTAAGCTTCATGGTGTGCAAATCGGCCTGTAGAGGAACGCTTCCGCTTCCTTTCACTTTCACCCAGCCGTTCCGGGGATCATCTTCAGTTGCAGGGACTACAATCGTGGCGATCCGCTTATCGTCCGCATACACTTCCAATTCCGCAGCTTTTTTCTGACCGCTAACTCTGAGATCGATCCCGTAGGTCGCATCTTCTTTAACGTTGATGTTGTATTGCAGCCAATCTCCTTTATGATCCAGATGAACCAGGTAGCTGTTGCCGTCCGTTTGAGCGATTCGGATGCCATCTTCCGGACGGAAAGGATTTTCGGCTTGCGGTTTCTGCTTCGCGGAGTAGCCGCGCCCGGAACCTTTCAAATAATGGACCGCCTCGATGCTTCCCGGAACAGGCTTATAGGCGTCGAAATCGCTTGAACCGTTTACCTCACCGCTGAAGGCGGTATAGTCCGCGATCAAATCGCAATCTTCGTAAACATATCCGATCCGGCCTGCGGCCAAGTCGTTCATTTCGGCATCCAGTTTGTGCATGCCGTCAAAATAAACGGTTACCTTCTGACGATCCTTTTCAATCCGAATCGTATGCAGCTTGGTCAGGTCCATATCTTCAGGCAACGATGCGAATGCAGTGGAACGACTTTCGTTATGGCTTACGCTTGCAAGCTCCAGCTTCTTTTCGAGCACATCGACGGAGACTTTGCCATAATGGGAGTTATTCTCATAAGAAAAGATGACGCCCGCAAGCGGTTTCCCGCCCTCATTAGGCTTAGCTTCCCAATCCGCCTTAAAGTTGAACTCTGCTGTGTAGCTTTCCTGCGTTCCCGTTTTGCTGACGATCCTGGTCGATTTTCCTTGCGCCAGCTTGTCAAAATGCCGTTCAATCCCGTCCCGCTCGATCCACGTATAAAAGGATGCCCGGTTCGGCACAACTTGCGGGAAATTTGTCGGCCCGAGAACGTCCATTTTATCCCCGTTAAACACAAGCTTGTCGATATTAAAGTACCTGTCATGACCAATTCCCGGCGCTACGGGATTTTTGTTATTGTGGTACACGACATAATACGAGTCCAGATCGGGACCCAATACGGTGGAGCTATGCCCTAAGCCGTGAAACCCGTTATCCGTGTTAATGATTAGCGGATTATTGTAAGGCGTGACGAATTTGCCGAGCGGTCCATCCTTCGATATGGAATAATTGATCCGGTACCCTGCGCTCATCAGATGATTGCCGGTTTGCGTCATGAAATAAGTACCGTTTCTTTTGAGCAGGAAAGGCCCTTCTGTCCAATGATTCATGCTTGTTCCCGGCAAAATGCGTTCTGCTCCGAACGTTAGCGGGGTAGGCATTTCCCGCCCGCGAATGCCGTTATGACCCGCATAATAAAAGTACCATTTGCCGTCATCATCGATAAAAATGGAACCGTCGATACTCATGCCCACATTAGTGGTCTCCACGGTGAAGGGACCTGTGGGACGATCGCTTTTCAAAACATAATGCCCGTTCCCTCCCGGCGAGGTAACCATATAAAAATAACCGTTCCAATAAGTAACCTCAGGGGCGTAGGCCATCTTCAAGCGATCGTCCTGCGCTACGACTCCTTCATAGTTCCAATGGATCAAATCCTCCGAGCTCCATGCCCTGATGTCGGATAAATTGAAATGCGTACTCGGATATAAGTAATAAATACCGTTATGTTTCATGACGAACGGATCGCCACCCGGATAATTTTTTCCATTGAGAGCGTCGTTCTCGTAGCCTGCTTTTTTCTCCACGGTCAAGCTCATCCAGTTTTTATAGATGTCCCGGTCTTGCCATTTCTGTGTCAACCCGGTTCCCTCCATATTGATGGCCTCCCTATCGTTCGTCTCTCGAAACAACACCGCATAAACAATACCGACAAGGACTGTGATCGATAAACCCATCCATACGAAACGTGCTTTGTTCACGCGAATAGCCCCTTGCCGCATCGGCATGATCCCGCAGCAGGATCACTCGTGCCGATCCGTTTATTGTTGTTTCAACTCGGCGATTTTTTTGTCTGCATCTTCTTTGGCTTTCCGCAGCGCCGTATTGATATCCGATTTGCCTTCGAATACATCGTTAAACGCCGCGTTAATCGCCGTCGAAACCGAGCCGTTATATTTGGATTGGAAAATCATGTTGGAAGCCTGACCCTTAAAAATACCTTTCAGGTTTTTGCCTTTGACAAAATCAAGATCTTGCGCGAACTGATCGATAATGCTCTGATTCGCAAGTATGGTTTCTTTCCCCTGCCGGGCAGCCTTTGCCTGAACTTCGTCCGATACGGTCACCTTCAACACTTCCATGACATCATCGAGATGTTTGGTTGTTTTACTGACGACAAATTGATGATAATCGACCTGATAATATTTATTAGGCGCTTCTGCAAAGTACGGTACTTGCACCACATCCCAGTTCAGATCCTTCGCATCTTTCAAATTTCCGAGCATGCCCCCGGTCCAATACGGCGCCATGGCAAGTGTCTGATCCCTTACGAACAGCTGTACATTGCTTGCATTCAACTTGGTCGGGCGATTATCGACAATATCGTAAAGCGCTTTCCCTTTGGCGAAAACGTCATTCCATTTATCCGAAATAAGCGCTGATAAAGATTTCGAATCGACAAGCTCGAGGGACAGCGAAGAAGCAAAGGTCGAAATTCCGCCGTGGGTAGCGACCAGCCCTCGATACTGCACGCCGTTTTCCTGCCGGGCCAGCTTTTTACTCAGCTCGATCGCCTGATCCCAGGTCATGCCGTCCGTCGGGTAAGCGCTGCCAAAGCGATCGAATAAACTTTTGTTGTACCACATGGCAAACGATTGGCTCATATACGGAACGGAATAAATTTCTCCTTTCGAGCCGAAGCCTTTGATCGCGTTCATCACGACCGGATTAAACCGGGCGGTATCGATTTGATGTTTCTTCAGCGCCTCTGTCAGATCAAGCGCAATATCGCTATCGAGCATGTCCTGAATATACGGAGTGGTATAAATGAAGTCGGGAAGATCCCCGGCGGCGATCATTTCCTTTAGCCCGTAGGTCGTTTGAAATTCGACCATATCAAAAGAGATATGCGGATGCAGCTTTTTAACCGGCTCGGCGATGAGCTCCTGAAAAATCTCCTTTGTCATCCCAGGGTTGGCGAAAAGCACTTTCAGCGTGACCGGAGTTTTTGGCTTATTGTCTTTTACCGGGTCTGCTGCAGACGGCTGGCCTCCACCGCTTGAACAACCTGCCGCGAGCGACAGCAATAAAGGATAAACCAGCAAATGTTTCCTGGACCGTTCCATATCCGGGAACTTTTTCATATTCATGACCCCCTTAAGATTTGGTTAGCCTGTTACCTCACAAATTATATCGCACGAAAATATATATTAATATACTTAATTTAGTATAAATACTTGATCTAGTATAAAAAACTTATTCTGATGAGGCTTGAGTTCCCCGGATCAGCTTAACCGGCACGACTTCTCTTCGCGGTTCATAAACGCCCTGCATTTGTTCGAGAAGAAGCTGAAGCGTTTGCCTGCACATTTCCTGTTCATTTTGCTGGACCCAGGAGACGTGATCCAGATCCGGGAAATCGAACGTGACCAGTTTAACGGAGTCGGGAACGGTCCGCCCCAGCCGTTTCAGCGCCTTGTACGTAAGCTGCGCAAGCACGGTATTAACGGTAAACACGGCCGTAATTTCAGAATTTTGCTGCAAAAATTCAAAGATTTGCTCGTAGGCTTCTTCGGAATAAAACGTTCGCAGCGGGATGACGCACCATAATTTTTTATGAATCGGGATTCCCCTCGTCTGAAACGCTTTTTCAAATCCTTGCGCTCGTTCGTCCGTCGCGCTGTTCGTATTTTCCAGGGTTATATAGGCGATAGCCCGGTGTCCTTCCTCCAACAGCTCATCTACAGCGGCACAGGCGCCGTTAACATTATCGGAGCTTACGCTGTACGTGCGAATTTCTTTCAAGTATCGATCCAGCAGCACCAGAGGCTTCTTTTCCAGAGATAAGCGCAAAATCGACTCGTTATAGTTTTCCTGCTCCACAGGGAAGATAATCATGCCTTGAACCCCTTTGCGCAAGAAGGCTTCGATTGCTTTCGTCTCTTCTTCCGCGGACTCCCTCGTAATTCTTAACATGAGGTCGTAGCCGGCCTCGTTCGAATAGTACTCGATCCAATTCACAAACTGAAGCCCTACCCTGTTGCCCAGCAGCGGCATGATGAGCCCTATGGTTCCTCTTCCCTGCGGCTGCCCGGCGCTGTTACCGGCAAGCAATTTCTGCTGATAGGCTCCGTCGCCCTTTATGAAGGTGCCCTTTCCTTTGATGCGCACGACAAAACCTTCCTCCATAAGACCGATCAAGGCGTTCTTGCTCGTAATCTGGCTTACGTTGTATTGATCGGCGAGTTCTTTCTCGGAAGGGATGCGGTCGCCATCGCGAAGTTTCCCTTCCGCATACATGTTCTTAATATCGTTTTGTATTTGTTTGTATAAAGGCAAGCTAGTCATGGCACACCCATCCTTAGTCAATATACTATTGACGATATTATTATATTATTTATAATAAATTAAGTATAACTTATCTATGCCGATATGAAAAGATTTGGATGCTTTAAACAACATAGACGGGAGGCTTTTCGGTTGATTATTCATACCAAATCTGGCACGGTACGAGGCGTAAAGGAAGGCAACCTGTATATGTTTCGCGGAATTCCATATGCCGAGGCGCCCATCGCCGAACGCCGATTTTTGCCGCCGCTTCCCAAGCAGCCGTGGAATGGAATCTATGAGGCTAACCGGTTCGGTCCCAAGTCGTATCAGCCAAACGGGATGCTAAAGGGACAATCCGAGGATTGCTTAAGTCTCAACATTTGGACGCCTGGCGTAGAGCAAGCGAACCGCCCCGTTCTGGTCAACATCCATGGAGGCGGATTTGTGAATGGAGCCGGCGCTGATTTTGCCGGATTCACTTTTGCCAAGCGGGATAATATCGTATGCGTGTCCCTTAACTACAGGCTGGGGGCGCTCGGCTTTTTGTATTTGGGCGATTTGTTGGGCGAGGCTTACCAGACCTCCGGAAACAACGGGATACTGGATATCGTCGCTGCGCTAAAGTGGGTGAAAGAAAATATAGCATACTTTGGAGGCGACTCTAACCGTATTACCGTCTCAGGCGCGTCGGCCGGAGCCAAATGCGCAAGCACACTCTTGACTGTACCTGCCGCGGAGCGATTATTTCACCGGCTTATCGCCCGAAGCGGCGCGATGCAAGCAATCCGCGATACGCAAACGGCGACCCGGATTTCGCTCGGGCTACTGGATAAGCTGGGCATTCCGCATAAGGAAGCGTACCGGTTGCTGACTCTTCCTGCACAAACGATTATGGAAGCTCAAGATAACAGCCTTCATACTTTTGGTCCTGTACGCGACGGGATCACGATCCCAATGGAGCCTGTTTCCGAGGTTCTCGGAAAGCTTGCCTGCAAAGTTCCACTGCTTATAGGGACGAATAAAGATGAAGCCGCATCCTTCCTCTCGGACTCGCCGGGACTGAAAGCACGGAACGAAGAGAAGCTGCAAACCTTATTTGGAAACAACAGCGGACTCGTCCTGGATGCCTATCGCAGGGCCGCTCTCCAGAAGCCTGCCGAAGAAGCATGGAAAGACACGCTGACGGACTGCTTCTATCGGATTGCAACAGTTCGCCTCGCCGAGATGGCGGCACAACAGGGGCAATCTGTCTGGCTTTACCGTTTCGAGTATGCGGGTACGCAGGGGGCGGTTCACGGGGCGGAAAGTCCATATGTCAACGAGGATCACACAGTGGAAGGAATGAAGCTTGCAGGTCGGATGCATGCGGCATGGGCCGCTTTTATTCGTTCAGGCAAGCCTGAAGCTGAGGGGCTGCCCGAATGGCCTAAGTTCAACTTAACGGAACGTTCGATGATGATTCTGAATGAGGAGTGCAGGCTGGAACAAGAAGCCGACTTGAGAGAGAACCATTTCCCTATGCAGGTCATAAAGCTCTAAACTCGAACTATCATACACGGTCTCAGCCCTCCATGGGACTGAGGCCGTTTCATTTTGCCTGTAATCGCTCGCAGGTAGCCGAAGAAGAAGATTCGAAAGGATCAGGTTGCATTCAGGATAATGTCCTTTAGTTCATTTAGAGTCTTGATTCGATAGCTGGCCTGTGAGAAGTCATGTGATTTTGTGAATTCGTTAAGTACAATAGCGCAGTCGATACCAGCCGCCACAGCTGAGCTCAACCCTCTGTTTGAATCTTCTACGACCAGGGTTTCTTCTTTCGTAGCTCCGAAGCGCTTTAGGCCGGTCAAGTATGGTTCCGGGTGCGGCTTGGTGTGCTCGTAGTCTTCGTGAACAAGAACGAAATCCATGAATGGTATAATCTGACGTTTTTCATGAATAAGTTGAAAATCCGCACGTTTTGCAGTCGTCACGATGGCCATGCGGACGTACTTTGACAGTTCGGCTAGCGTTTCAACTACGCCTTCAATCTCTATGGCTTCTGTTCTTAGATATTCCTGATAATAGGCGTTGCGGACCTCGCGCTGCTTGCTGATGGTCTGTTCATCAATACCTGCCGCCCTAGCTTGGGACCAAGTGCCAAATGACTGGGTCATGTCGCGGAGGTATTGCTCTTTATCCAAGGTAAATCCAATATCAGACAGAGCGCGTTCACCCGATTTGTAATACCAGAATTCAGTATCTACCAGAACACCATCATGATCAAAGAGTATGTACTTTTTCATTGTTTCGTTCTCCCTTGTCAGCTGCGGTAACCATGTGTTCCATCCGCGCCGTTAATCACTCATAAGTAGACGTGTCACTGATATTCGCGTTGTCGGTGGTGGCTTCCTCCAACTGACTCCTCGCCCCAGAACATTCGCTCTTTCTGGTAACGTCCCCATATTGCCCACATGCTGCCTCCCTCCTCCTTCCCTTTTCAGCTTCACGGATGTAATTGTGATGGATCGAGGGCATGGAGTCGGATTGATCTCTGCGGCCCTCCTATGGATTGCTAATAGCCCTATCAATCCGTGCGAGTTGGTGCCACCCGCACCGTTGCCCCCTCAAATAAAACGCCTTGCAACAAAATATGCTCGTAAGGATGATTGGGATTAGCGAGCCGCCACAACATCCGCTCCGCCGCCCTTACCCCGCTTTCACGAATGCGGATGACCGGACGTGATAGTTCGGGAACGTGTTGGTCCTCTATATGCATCATGCTTATTAGCGAGATGTCCTCGGGAATACGCTTGCCCAGCACACTGCACGCGTTATAGATCCAGGCAAGATCAGTCTTCACCCCGCACAGAATCGCCGTCGGCTGCAAGCGCCGCAGCTTCTCTATAAACTGTTCGTTCCAGTGCTGCTGGTTTTCGTAATCCAGCATATGGTCCTCCGGCAGACATGCCAGTCCCGCCGCTGCACACGCCTGTTCAAACGCCTGCCAGCGAATGATGAAGCCCCGGTGCTTCTCCCTCCTTCCCACGTAAATGATGTTGCGATGCCCTTTTGCAAACAAGTAACGCATCGACTGGTGAATGGCTGTGCCGACATCCCAAGTTATGCTGTCTACTTCCGCCGCATGGCCCGGAAAATTAATCAAAATGCGAGGAATTCGGTACTGCAGCAGCCGCGCCTCCTGCTCGACACCCACCATCGGTCCGATGAAAATCCCGTCTAAATATTCCAGCGGATGCAGCGCCAGCCAATGGTCAAACGTTTTCCCTTGTTCGACTATATTAGGAACGATGAGGATCTCGACCGTATGGCCATACTCTGACAACTTGCTCTGCAAGCCGCTCATAATAAGCTGATTCAATTCCATCGCTGCACTTTGGTCGGAGATAACTAGCCCGAACCTGTACGGTTTTCCCGCCGAATATAACGGGATGCGCTCCACCGCATGTACACGCTCCTGGTCTTTCGTTCGGTATCCGCCTTCTTGTGCTTTACGGATTACTTCACTCCGGGTCTCCTCCGACATGCCTGGCAACCCACGCAGTGCTTTGGATACCGTGTGCACGGACAAATCCAGTTGTTTCGCCAATTCTCTTAATGTAATGCTTTTTTTCTTCCGCATCTTGCAGTCCCCCATTTCCGCAGTTACACATTAACTTCATTTTATAAAAAGTGAAACTAATGTTCAACTGGAACGGAAGCTTTCGTTTCACCTACAATAAATGGTGTCAGTGGGGTCATTGCCGTGAAAAAATGTTTACTATTCAAGAGGAGGTTAGGACATGCCGAATTCCGGCAAACGACTTGGTCTTATCTTTATTGCCGCAGCGACTGCGGTATCTATGACAGCCTGCAGCAACGGTAACGCGAATCCGAAAGGACAAGAAGTCGCCCAACAGCAGCTTGATTCGCCAAAGGAAGTGGAGCTTACCTTGTATTCGGACGTAGGAGATCCCGAAGACGAAGTGAACCGCGTTTATATCGAGCCGCTGCAAAAGAAGTACCCGCATATTAAAATGAAGTACGTCCGGTCCGCTGTCGGCACGACAATGGCGGATATGCTGGGGAGTAGCGCCAAGTTCGATATTTTTTATCATGGCAGAGGCCCCTACGAGGAAAAGCTGCAGGAATTCAATCTGATGTTCGACATGACGGAGCTTGCCCGCAAGAATAATATCGATCTCGGCCAGTTGGAGCCGACTGCGGTCGATTCCATAAAGGAGGCGTTTGCAGGTAAACTGTACGGGATTCCCGTCACCTTGAACAGCCTGGTTGTCTTTTACAACAAAACGATCTTCGATTTATTCGGCGTGCCCTATCCGAAAGACGGCTTGACGTGGGAAGAGATGTTCGAGCTGGCCAAACGGATGACGCGCTCGGACGGTCAACGCCAGTATTATGGGTTCAGCATGAACGGCACTGCGCAATTTGCAGGTATGAACTCGCTGTCGATTCCTTTCGTGGACGGCAAAACGAATCAACCGACCATCCTGTCGGACGAGCGATGGAAAACGCTGTTTCAAACCGTATTTCTAAATCCCGTCATGACGGAAACGTTCGCGTCCGCCAAAAAACTTCCAAACTGGGCGTCGTTTAGCAAGGATCGCAACTTGGCGATGATTTTGTATACGGCATCGGTTCCAAACGCCTTTGAGGAAGAACTGAAGACACTGGACTGGGATATGACCGCATTGCCGGTATTTAAACAAGCACCGAATGCAGGCTCACGCGCTAATCCGATCTACTTCGGCGTCACCTCGCTCTCCAAACATCCGGATGCGGCAATGGAAGCCATCAAGTTCTGGACATCGAACGAATACCAGATGGAAATGTCGAAGAAAGGCAAGCTGATGGCATCCAAATCCAAAGATGTCACTGGGGCGCTCGGTTCCGAATCGGTATTCGCAGGCAAAAACTGGGGAGCGATTACACGTTATCCCTTCACCCCGCTTGCACCCCTGACCAAGTTCGACAACAAGGTGCGCAACGTCTATACGACCCATTTGAACACTCTGATGGCGGGCGAAGCCGATCTTAACACGGCGCTGCGTCTGATGAATGAAGAAGCGGCGAAAGTCATCAAAGAGGAATTGAGTCGTTAGCCTGTATCCTTCCTATCTGTGTAGTTACTTTTAGCTTCACTTATACTACACCATTCGAAGAAAATTGCTTTTTGTTTAGCTTTATTTTTCTGTTTAAACCTTAATGCTAATGCGCATAATTTACTTAAATAATGAAAAAACCTCCGCTCCGAGTGATGGGGAAGGAGGTTTTTTCACTGTTCATCTTGATTAAATCTGGTTTCCAGTTATCGTTCAATTGGATCGTTCGGCATATTTTTTAAAATTGTCCATAATCGCCTGCCATCCGGCTTTTTGCATCTCAACCGGATTGCTGTTTTCCGCGTCAAACGTTTCGCTTACCTTTGTTTCGTTTCCAAGGGAAGTAAACGTAATACTAACTGTTCTCCCATCTCCGAGCGTATAAGAAATCAACTCATTGGTTCTTACTTCATCGTAAACCCCGCCGAAATCAAATCCAAAACTGCCGTCTTTCGCTTCCATTCTGGAAACGAATTTGCCGCCAACCCTTAGATCATTTTCGGCAAATGGCGCGTGCCAGTCATCTGAAGCAAAGCTCCACTTGGTTATATGCTGCGGCTCTGTCCAATACTCCCATACTTTTTCAACCGGTTTACGAACGGTTGCTTCTACCGTTACTTTCGTAGGATTGCCTGTCTCCATATGATTTACCGCCTCTCTACCTAATAGTTAGTTTCATAGTTTATTATACAGTTAATTTGATTGGCGAACACACTTTGTATTAAAAAAGCAATTCATCCCTCTTATGCCAGTACCGGCCCGCTTCAACATCAAAATCCAGATTGAAATCGCCAAGCCCCGCTGGAATTTACGGTACGCGGGATGTACAACGGCAAAACATTTGAAATCAACAAGTTCAACGCCTATGTAGAACACGATCGGTCTGATCAGCGGCTTTGAAGACGGCACGTTCCGTCCGCAGGAGAGTATTACGCGCGAGCAGGCGATGGTCATCATCGCCAAGGCGATGAAGATTACGCAGCTGCAGAGCAAGCAAGCAAAAGCTCCGCAAGCGTGGACGCCTTCGATCAGTGACTTCACGGACCGTGCAGCGATTGCGGATTGGTCGACGGCAAGCATCGAGGACGTCTTGAAAGTCGGACTCGTAACAGGCCGCAACGGCAGCAAGCTGGCGCCGAAAGATACGGTAACCCGTGCGGAGATTACGGTACTTGTAGAGCGGCTGCTGCAAAAGTCGCAATTGATTAACTGAAAATAGTACGAATAGTTATTAGGGCTATTCCATTGTGATCGTCAAAGTCGGTTTATGGAATAGCCCTTTTTCATGGCCTCTTTCAACTCATTGCTTCATTGCTTCATCAGGAAGGAAACATTCACCTCTATTTGTTCAGCATCGCGTTTCAGCGGAGCTGAAGCGGGATGGAACGTATAGGAAACTGCACACCGTTCAAGCTGATACGGAGTTGGAGGCTATAATCGCCGGGAGCAAAACCTTGGGTATTCAGGTTGTACTGATAATGGTTGCCTCGCCATGTAAACTCCCCCACCTCCGATGACGCTCCTTCTAGAACAACCGTTGCAGCCGCATTGGTGACGGTCCCGTTCCCGCCGATGATTCTGAACTTCAGCGGAATCGTACTGTTCGCCGCAGGGGCTATGTCGCCTACCAGCTCTTTGGTCAAGTCCTCGTACTGATAGATCGCATACGCAAGCGTCTGTACCGATGAATGGCCTGCGGCGTCCCTCGCCTTTACTTCATACACATGCTGTCCTAAGGCAGTGTTCAACACGATCGGCTGACTGCCATATACGGCATTGTTGACCGTAATGGACACGACTCCCGAACCTGGACTATCTTGGGCGGATGCATGAAGATACAAACTCGCATCGCTCCAGTTGAGCGGCGCTGCGTTGGTGCCGAGCTCCAGCAGCGGAGCTGTCCGGTCGATGCGAAACGCAACTGTCGTTACATTTCCTGCCATATCCCGTACGGTCAAAGAGTGTTGACCTTCGGCGCTGATGGTCCCGCCGCTCGCAAACGGTGTCCCGTTCCATGTTGCGGTATAGGTCAGTCCCGGTATGGGGCTGCCAAACGTGACGGTAACGGGATCGGCATACAACCCGCCATCCGTAACCCCAGTGATAAGGGGAGCGGGTGACAAAACTTGCAGCGCATCAAACGAAACATATTTGCCAGTCCCGGGCGGAGTCGCCTGTCCCAATACTTCAATGCGTATGACATGCACCCCTTCCGGCAGCAATCCGGTGGAAAAAATCTCTTGCTGAAATGCCCTTGTCGAACTGTAGAAGCTGATTGTTCCGCGATGCTGCCCATCTACATAAACCGCCGCATTTCCTTGCGTGGGGCTTTTGAGACTGATGACTTTCGCCATTTTCCCGCGAAACGGAATGTCCACATAAGACCCTTGAACCTGGCTCGTCTGCTTGGTGTTCCCGATAAAGCCGGCATCCGACTCAAAGGTCCATCCTCCTGAGCTGCGGACAATCGCATCTCGGTTATCGACCAGCACCATGTGCGAGTCCAGTACGGCTATGCCGTCGGACGGTGGCGCGATGCTGCCGAGTGGAGTAATGACATACATGTAGTACAAATTTGTGGCCAAACCGGTTGTATCGAGCGTCGCGGGAATGTTCGCAGATACAGCCGCCATCCGTCCGTACACTGATGCTCCAACTGATTCTATGGCCGCCCGGGTCGCCGCCGTAGCGCTCGGCACCAGATACAACGTGCCGTACACCGAACTGGTCGCCGTTACCGGCTCTCCTGCCGCCAGCGGGCCGGGGGTCACATTCGTCAGCTTCGGCCGATCCGTCCATCCTTGCGTCCGGCTATCGACGGTGGGCAAATTTCGGTTCTCCTCGAACGCATCCAGCACTCCCCCCCAAACAACATGCCGATCAGAAATATTTTGCCGGAATGTCTCCAGCTGTTGGCGCAGCAGATCGAACTGTTCCCATGTCGCATCGGCTGGACGTGTCTTTTCATACCCGTACCGGACGACTTCTCTTAACAGCTCCAGATGCTGCAGCCCATCGCGCAAAAAAGCGATCCTTGCCAATGCCTCGTCGTCGCCTGTCGCCAGCTGTTCCGCCTGATCCAGAAAGGCTCGCGCATTCCCAAGTACCGTGTCTGTGTACAAATAAGGCAAAATATAATAGCTTCCCAAGTACGAACTGTAGGAAAATCCTTTCTCTCTGGACAATGACGCGTACCATCCGGGACCATTGCGGTCGCTATTTGCGTCCGGATATATCGCTTCCTCGGCAAATTGCTCCCAGTAATCCAGATAATTCTCAATCGCTGGCGCGGCATTCCCGAAGGCCGAAGCGTACTCGCCGATTATATCGTCTACAGAAAGATCCGGACGAGCCGTAAGTCTCCCGATTACGTAATACGACGGCCCTTGGGTCCCCCAGTTGCCAAACAACGAATCAAAATCGAAACCTTTTATCCCGTTTGCCTGGGCGTACTTGAAATAGTTACCCTGCCCATGGAGCGGCATATAGGGAGCTACAAAGCCGGAGTACCACCAATTCGGACGCAGGAACAGCGACGCTCCCGCATCGGACCACCCATCCCAGGCATCATAGTTCGAGAACGAATTGACAACCCCGAGCACCATGCCGTCGTTCAGCTCCACGCCCGGCGGAGGCGGTTCTTTGTAGGCGCTGTAGGCGTAAGCGGTCAGTTCCACATCAGGACGGATGAGGCGCATCTTATCCAGCAGCCGGTTCCAGAAGCGGACATAACGCGCGGTCAAATTTGCATTCCCTCGCCAAATATCTATAACCGACTGTCCGCTTGGCGTATCCATCGCCAAACACGCCGCACTTACGCAGAAGCCGGTGCTGTCATTGGGCGACACGTTCCAGCTTGCCGGGGCACCCGCTGCCTGCCATTCCTGAATGATCACATCGTCGACGGCCGGATTGCCGATATCCAGCTTGATATTTCCGGGAGATACTTGCTGCTGCCCCGCCGGCGGTACCGCAAAATATTCCGGATGTGCGGCTCCATATTTGTTCCACCATTTCGTAAAAGAATGACCGAATTCGTATGTAGTGCGGCTGCCCATCTGATGCAAACGAAGCCAATAGGCTCCCTCTTCCGGCGCGCCGGTGGGAATGCGCAGTTTTCGCCACTCCAGCGGAGGGCGGGTTGTCACATCCAGCTCAGGTACGGCAATGGTGTCGGTCTTCGGAACGTAAGTACCTGTTTCCCCCGGCCACAGCCAGCGTACGCCCATGACATGATCGAGAAAGTAAGTGACAGCCCATAGGTCGGCGTCGGAAAAGCTCCCCATAAAGACCAGGTTATTGCCGGTAGTAACGACCCGATACTCCTCTTCGTCAAGCGCGCCCGGCGTAAAACCCAACGATTGGGCGTACGGACCGGGGCCGATCACAATGTGCATTGTGTCCGCAGGTAAGCCGGCCAAATCATCCACATCAACAATTGGCAAGGTCGCTCCTGTTGCACGGCGGACGTCGTTCTGCAATTCCGCAACCGCCTCGGAAACATTCGTACCAGGCACTTGGCGGACGATGACACTGCGTGCCACACCATCTTGAACGAGGTACTTGGTGGCGTCGTCTGCAAATAAAACCGCCGGTGCCGCCGTGAAAATGACGGTAACGAACACGAACAAAATTGACATTCGCAACATTTTCACTATGGATTCCATCTTCAGCGCATTCTCCTCTAGTTTCGATTAATTGAACATTTTTGCAACATGCTTTGCAACATATACCGTATGCATGGACAACCGCGTCAACGGCGCGATGTTCGGACTGGGATCACCTCTTTCGGTTCTTTTTTGTGGCATACCGGAAAGAATGAAATTAAAAAACCTTATAGGAAGCGTTTACAACACTTACAGTATACATCCAATGATGTTTCATTTTTAGTTCCATTTTTGTTTTAAATTATGGTAAGGCGACACTTAAGGCGACACGGAGCTTGCCTGCTTTTTTCATGACCCATTTGTCCAAATACACGCCTGTCGTCTCCAAAGCTGGATCGTGCTTCTGCCAATCGACGGAGGACATCAAATTTTTACGAATCAGCGGCTCGTCATCGACTAGTAGCAAACAGACTTTCATATTTTTCCTCCTCAACGATAACATGGAAGCAAACGGTAATTTGCATTGTAAATGAAAGGAGCATAAGACTTGGAAGCTCCCTAGTCTTATGCTCCTTTTGTTATAAAGCTGAAATCATAGTTATTCTACATCGATAAAATATCGATAACTGTCGGCCCACCACGTACATCCTTCCCGCTGACCAAGCTTTGCAAGATAGCAACTGCCTGTTATTCAAATCCTTGGTTGCTGGCCTGCCGTAAGCTGCCTCACCCCTCCACTGACGACGTCGGACACGGCACCGGAGGCAGGCCACGCCGACAAATCGGCCTCCTCTTTGAAGGTCCAGACATCTTCGGGAGGAGAGATGTCATAAGTCCCCGGAGAGAAGGCCCTCTCCAGCTACTGCTTCATATCCGCTCCCGGTCACTAGGAGAAACAGCAACACAGCTATATGAATACAACGTGCTCTCATTTTCGGCACCCTTTCTGCAGCAATATACTTTTTATCATCGTAGATCGATGATATGATTAAGGAAAAATGAAGATCTTTTCTGATCGCATATACATAATATAAGAAAAGCTTCTAAACGAAGCCTTTTCCACGACGAATGCCCCGGCGTAAGGGGTAGCTTTTCTTGCAACATCAGAATCTTGAGCTTCGCTCAAAACTTATACATTCTTATGTTATAAGAAAAACGTCTATCGACGTATTCCAAAGATGAGCGACCGTGGTTTAGCGGAAGTTTATTCTTGGCAAAGAAAGTCGTATTTCGTTTCGCTTTAACGCTTTACTGAACTTAAACTTTCTTTAACGATTACAAAAAAGCGAGGGAACGCCCTTGTCGAGACTATCCACTTATGTCCCGCACGATATGTATTATATGTATTGGGAACGGAAGGAAAAATTTTTGCTGTATGAAGATATCGATGAGAACTGGACAATGTTTGCTGTAGAGAACGGGTCGTTTTACTATGAAATCGGGGAAGAGCAGGGAACAGCTTCTTTGGGCGACATTGTGATTTGTCCTCCTAAAACCCCTTTTAAACGAGTCGTGATTTCCCCTCTATCCTTTCATAATATAAAAATCGAATTACGTCGTCCTGATCGGGCAACACAGCCGGAACAGCACGAAGATCCATTGTTTCCAGGACGGAAAGTCAGCATCGTCGATTTGGAACGTCTGCGATTCAATTTTGACCGTTTGAAATTTCCCAAGTTAAGAGCGACATCATCCGGACGCCGAAAAATAAGTCACCATATTTTGGATATCTGGTACTTGATCTGTGAGGAATGGGACCATGATAATCAGACATTGGCGCATGGAATGCCGCATACAGCGGATGATCCCGAGATGACCTGGGCAGCGCAAGAAATGAAACGGCAAGCTTTCGAAGAACTGCAAATCAAACAGCTTGCCACGGCGCTTGGATTGACGCATACCCAATTTACAATTCGATTCAAAAAGGTCTACCATACCACGCCCCATAAATACATGACGTCATTAAGGGTGGAGAAAGCCTGTACCCTGCTGCTGGAAACACAGATGAATTTGAATCAGATTTCAGAATGCTGCGGCTACCAGAACGGGTATTATCTGAATCGGGTGTTCACCAAAGAAATGGGTATAACTCCGGGAAAATACAGGAAATTGCATCAGATTTGATTCTGGAAAGGAGAACTACTCCGCCGCTGCAGGAAGCAGAAGGGGCACCAACGCTGCTGCTACCGGATTAAAATTCGGGAACAAAAGCAAACGCTGAAGCTGCCCCCTCCCTTTGCCTTCGTTGTTCACCACGTTTTTAGGTTTAAGTCCGATGAACTTTTTTGTGTAAGAAACGCAGTTACGTATTAACCCTATGTTTCTTGCTCCGTCCATTCGAGAGCATGACTACCTGCGGGACAAAGCCGTCCTCTGACGATTGCTTCGCAGCCTTCGGGTACAACTAGCTCCAAGCTGATCCGCTCTTCCTGCCTGCGCACATCGATATGGATTTCCCCGGCAGGAGTGGCGACCGTTCCCTTGGCATGCGCCATGCCGAACAGCCGGGGAGCCACATGCACCCGCTTGAAGCCCGGGGCCGCCGGACTTACCCCAAGAACCTGCTCCGCCATAAATACGATCGGCATCGCTGCCCAAGCATGGCTCGCGCTTTGATACCGCACGTCCCCTTGTGCAGTTCGGTAAAATACTTCCCAGTTCTCCCATGTCGTCGTAGCCCCTGCCTTCACCATGGCGCCGTACCTTTCGCGAATCATCTGCAGGACGAGACCCGATTGCCCATGCATGGAAAGCGCCTGGTATACGCTCAGCATAAAGTAAGGACTGGCTTTAAGAACCGGATAGCCGCCTTCCCGGAAAAATACGTTCCGGACGATACAGTCCGCTCGTTCCTCTCCCGGGCGGTGCAGATGAAGCAGCGCGAGACTGTTCGTTATCTCACTGACCTTTTCGCTTGTTTTGCCGTCCACGATGCAATCGGCGTAACCCCCTGCAGCTTCATTCCATAAAAGCCGTTTGATGCCGCCCTCCACACGATCAGCCAACCCTCCGAAGACGGCAGCAGCTTCCGCATCGTTTTCTTGATAGGCGAAATGGACCGCGACACGCAAAGCTTCCAAATATTGCAGGTTGAGCGCACCGATTATACCGCCCCTCGCTACATCTGGGGCCGATCCTGCCGGCAGTTCCCCCCAATCGATAAACGACCAGTATGGAACATCCTCAAGCACGCCTTCCTCGTTTATATACGCAGTAAACCAGCGCAACGCCAGGACGATGTTTGGCCACCATTCTGCGATCGGGCTGTTGTCGGCCGTATAGAACTCGTAGTCGCTGAATGAACATATCCACTGCAGGCAAAAAGACGGGATCGGTGGAAAGTTATGATGGCCGTCCGGATACCGCGACTTCGTCATCCCCGACTCATCCTGAGATTGCCCGACCTGCATGAGCAGCTTCGCGTGCAGCCGGCTGTCGCCAGTAAAGTAATAGTTGTAAATAGACTGTACGCGTCCGTCCCCCATCCACTGCTGTTGTTCGCGGCTGGACGAGTCCAGAAAACCGTCCTGCATGCAGCAGCGCAGCGTATGGGCCGATATCGTCCATATGCGCTCCAGCTCGTGATCCGGACACGCAAAACCCGAGGTTCGGGATACGGGGTAATACCTCGTCCGGATGCCGACACGATGGAACGTGAGCGGCCCCTTATGATTCCGTACGCGAATCTGCACGTAACGGAACGCCTTCCAGCCGAAGACAATCTCCAATTCGTTGCGTCCACCTACAAGAACGAACCGGTCGAAGGAGCGGTTGTTGTTCATATTCAGCAGCGCTTTACCTTCCCATAATTCTTCGGCATAGACCACATCGAGAATATCCCCTTCCGTTCCGGTCACGTCCAACTGCAGGAAGCCAACTTCCATACGGCCGAAATCAAAGGTGACAACGGATGCCTTACCATGCTCTGTTCGCTGTACGGTATAATCGGCCGTCCCAACACGGTCCAATGGAGAAACGGTCAGGCCGGCTTCCTCTTCAATGATCTGCTTATGCAGCCGTACCACTGCATCCGGCCGTTCGACCAACTCGCCAACCCCCGCGATACGGCAAGCTGTAACCTCATCTTCTTCGAGAAGCGGAATGTCCCGCGGGACGAGGTTCCAGAACGGCGACAATTGACGGTTCCGCGCTTTGGCCTGCATCCAATCCCCATCGTCGTATCCAGGCTGCTGCCACTGCCCATCCTCGAGCCGAGCATCGTAAACTTCCACCGGTCCTTGACAGCCGTTAATACGTGGTGCATTCCGTTCATAGGCGGGATGCAGGCTGCATTTCCAGCTTGCGTCGCTTGCGATCCGCATACAGCTCCCGTCCTCATGATCGACAGTACATTCCACCAACAGCGCCGGAATCCGGTGAACGGATTGTCCCGTGCCGTAACCGAAGTGGAGAGCGAGAACGGCAATCGTATTTCGACCCGGTATAAGCCTGGTGCCGATCTCCCATACGTCGTAATATTGCCAGCGCGGATCACTCCGGCACGGCCCCCTGCCCACGTAATGGCCGTTGATGTACAGCATGTACCGGGAGTCCGCAAAAATCCGAAGCTCGCTTCGTTTGGCGGCCGCCTCAGGCAGTTCGAATTCGCGGCGGAACCGACAAAACGAATTTTTAGGCTGTTCGTAATGCGTCTCGACCTCGGACGGATGCCAGATGATCGACGTCCGACGATCCCATTGTATTTTTTCATGTACCGGACGCTTACGGAAAAAACGATGCATCCGACTTCCCTCGGCTTGACCCCCTTTAACGGGTTGCAACTCTTCGGTAATCATCGAAACAATCATCCTTTCACTTGTTATCGGGCTGGTTGTTCTTGCACTTCGTTATATTTTTTCTGAATCGCTTCCTGTGCATTGCGATTCGCGGTATTGATGTCCAGTTGATTGGTGTTCATTGCCTTGATCTGGGCGGAAAGCACGGCGTCACCTTGCTCTGTAATTTTGTCTGTGACGTAAATCGATGCCTTGCGGTTCTTGACCGCGTCCACATGCTTGCCGAGTTTCTCTCCTTTCTCGAAGATTGCGACCGTATCCTCCTGCAGTTCTCCGCTGAGCAAATAAGAGAGCACCTCAAACGCCGTTTCCTTCTTCTTGCTGGTCGAGGTAAGAACGAATACGCCTCCTTCAGGCGGCACTATACCTGGAGCATCTTGAAAGGAAGGAAAGGTCGCAATATCCCAGCGAAATTCCTTATCGTATTTCTCTGCGTTCAAGAACAGCTCTCGCACCGATCCCGCCCACATGGCAAAATTTTTGTCGTTCGTGAACGTCGTGATGCCGTTTGGCGGCGCTACCCTGTTTTGTTCGTCATAGAGCCGTTTATTCACGCGAAATAGTTCCACCCATTTCTGCCCGGACAAATCGACCTTTCCCTGCTGGTTGACGTAATTGAGTCCCTGCTGCCAAGTCAGGACGCCAGACGGATTGTTCACATGCAGCCCGTAATAGGCTTGGCCGCCATCCATCCGCGTCAGTTTTTTGCCGAGATCGATCGCTTCATCCCACGTCATCCCGTCCTTCGGGTACGAAACACCGAATTTATCGAATAGATCTTTATTGTAAGCGAGCGCATAGGTCGAGTATGTTTTGTTCGTGGAATCGGGCAGAGCCATCAGTTGTCCGTTGCCGCTGTAGCGTCGGATCGATTCCAAATTTTCCGGGCGAAACTTGTTTAGATCGAATTGGTTCGCAGAGACCATCGGACTTAAGTCGGTGCCCAGCTTCAACTCCTGTACTTCGGGAAGCTTTCTGTACACCACATTGATCAAATCCGGCATATCGTTGGAAGACAGCAGCTTCTCCAGTCCCACGTTCACGCTTCTGTATTCGAACGTGACATACGGGAATTTCGCCTTCACCTGCGGATTTTCCGATATTTTCAGCTTAAACTGCTCTTCCGTCCCCGTCATTCCGAAAACGAGCGTGACAGGCTCATTGGTTTTCGGTTTTGCAGCATCCGGGACAGATGCACCTGTTGCTGACGGATCACTTGGCTTGCCGCATGCGGCCAACGAAAACACGGCGAAAGCGCTTACTAATGAATACTTCCAGAATCTCTTCATCTTTTTCATCGACTCCCTCTTCTTCGCAACTTTTTGGACAGCATCACAACGGTAAAGCCGTTCACAACATTCGCTATCTTTTTCTTTTGAGCAAATTCCGCGTTTCGATTCATCCACGAAAAATCGGTATTTAGGGGGCGCCTCCCCAACCTGTTCTTCATTTGCATTATAGAATTAAACAATACCAATAAAAATGCATTTTCTATTTTGAAATTATATACAAACTGTCGACGGTAATCGTTTTGGAAAATTCCGTGCGGGCTGCAAATGGGAAAAAGGCGATGCTGAAAACATCGCCTTACCAGTCCATTCCTTATATCGTCTCGAAAGCGACGTTATTGTGGGCCGACGTCCCGGTACCCTCGTCGTTTATTCCGCTTGATTCGGGAAGGATCGTTCCGAACAACAGCTGATTGCCGTGAATCGTGTTGTACTTTTCCGCCGCCGACGTAATGTGGATCGCATTCTGCGATCCGTACCGGATCGTTGTACCGCTTGCCGATATCGCTTTGCCGATATGCTTCAGTCGATTGCGGATCGTATTGCCCTGAATGGTAGTATAGCTGGAAGAGGACATTACAAGGATATCGCCGCTATTGGATGCGTTACCGCTTTCGTCAATGGTTGTTCGATATCACGATGGAGGAGGAGGTTCTCACATCGATCCCCCAATACAAGCAGTTGTGAATTCGGTTGCCTTCGACGATATGGTTGCTGCTTTTATTCATATCGACGCACGGAGCAGGGGTATCGAACCATTTGCCGCTTATTCGGACATCTGTCGTTTGTTGCGATAAAATCCCGCGCGTACCGTGAAACCGGCTCGATTCGACAACACCATTTTAAATCTTTAGTTCTAGTATAATTTGTTTCATAAACCATCTTCTCCCGTTCTCTCTCGTATAAGATTGCCGAATGGGATAACGGTGTTGTCCCATTCGGCCCCTCGGATTTATCGTTGGAAAACGACCGCATCGTCCAAATAAATTTCGTCGCATTCGTCAATGGCGATAATCAACTGTACGTCCTTGACCGGCTTGCCGCCAATCGCTGACGGAATGTTCTCCAGAAGTCCGACGGAAGACCACTTGCCTGCCGTGTCCGCCAGATCGACCCGGATCGTCTGATACGTGGCCAGCCTTTTGCCCTGCGAATCCCTCGGATACATTATCAGTTGAATGTTGCCTTCTTGGGTTCCGGCCGGCGTGTAGTAATGCACGATACCCGCGGTAAGTCCCGATTGGGCGGAAAATATTTGGATCGCGCCTCCCCGTTTGCCGCCGGCCTTCAGTCCGGCGACTTTCAAGCTGGCCGTGCCGGTGCGAGCTGCCGCGCCGATGACGCGCTCCACGGTTGTTCCGGCCGCTTCGATCCACGGCTGCCAAGACGTTGCCGTCGTTCCGCTGCCGGACTCGAAGGACGAATTGGCCGTCAGCGATGCGGACAACCCGGTACCAACCTTAAGCAGCAGCTCCGCATAGTCGCGTACATCGGATGAAACACCGCTGCCCGCCAACCTGTATACCGTATTCGTCACCGAACCGCCCGATGGCTCGTGCAGCGCCATGTAGTCGGCCAAATCGGCGAATTCGAAGCCGTTCCAGCCGGACCATTCCGCCGCCGGCTTCGCGATCATCCGCAGCGCAGGCTCGCTTTCGAATTCGTTCATCAGCTCCTTGCGCTCCTGCGCCAACTCGAGCCGTTCGCCGATCGCGCTCCCGAGGCCGTTCGCGAGACCGATAGCGGCCGCTTCGCTTGCAATCGGCTCCCCTTTGCGCGGGAAGCTCCGCACCGTCATTTCGTAATAATCGAAGGCGCTGTGCAAGATTTGCGCCCTCGCTTTTTGCGGTTCGGTGACCGCTTTGGCGACAACCGAATCCATCAACGCTTTCGTGGACTGCAAATCCTGCTCAGTCACCAAATTCAAGTAGGAATGATTCAGAAAGTCGAAATATACGTTTGATTTCGCCTTCTCAAACCAAGCCGTACCTTTCACGCGCTCGGTCCAGAATTGCTCCCAGAACTCGTAATACGCTTTCAAATCGGCCGCGGCGGCAGGTCCTACCGACCGTTCGTACCACTCGTCAAGAAGCGTTTTCACTTTGAATTTGCGATCGGTTTTGTTTTGTTTCGGTCCCTTCGCGTGTTTTTCTTTATGTTTCTCCGCGTCCGGGTCCGGATTCCAGAGAAGCTTGGCGAGCAACCAGGCCTTCGGACCGTCCCCCGCGTTCAGGTTCATTTCCGTATATGTTCCGACAACCTCATGGTCGGCCGCGTACTCCCAATTTTCGATCGTTTGGCCGGAATAGATGCGGGGCAGTAAATATTGCGCGCCGTACATGTAATCGTACCAACCGATTTGGGCGGCGGCGGCGTTCCATTTTTCCATCATCCGATGTTCTGCCTTCTCGACGTCCTTGTCGATCCAAGCCATCCGGTCTTTCGTAAGAAATGGAACGACGCGCGAGTTCAGTGAGAACGATGGCGGGTCCGCCACTTCCCGGTAGGCTATCAGACCGAACCATTTATCCGGATACATCTGCAGCACCCTTGCGACGACTTCGTTCACCCAGCCATAGTAAATGTCCGACATATTCACAAATCCCATCGAGTTTTTCGCGTTCGGATATAGCGGGTGGGACGGATTCGCTTCGCAAAACCCGCCGATGTCGTTCACGCCAAGCGAATACGACTTCTTCTCCGGATTGTTGCGAAAATACTCGATAATGCCGCTTGCCGCCGCATCGATCGTCCCCGGCACGGAGAAGCACGGCTGCCAGCCGGTACGGACGCCGGCTGCGGGAGGCAGCCCGTTCGGATAATATTCCGGGTGGGTCGTCCCGTATTTCTCCACCGGGAAAAGCTGATGTAAGTTTTCTTTGTACTCATACGCCTGGTTATGCAGCCCCTGCAGCTTGTTCCGCTGCGCCCACACGTTGATCGCCTGCGTTCTTCCCGGTGTCGCGGGGTTCCCCCATGCCGGAGATATGACGCGGTTCGCGAAAACGGGCTGCTCCTGCACATTCTTCATCGGAACGGACAAATCATTGAGACGCGGAACGTCTTCCCCGTTCGGTCCCGGCATGAGCCACCGTACGCCGACATAACGCTCGAGAAATTCCGACACCCCGTTCAAGGAGCCATACTCGGTCGGACCGATGATGGTCACGCTGTCTTCGCGCGGGTGAATAAGAAACCCTTGTTCGTCCAAATCCGCTAGGTCTTGGTCGATACGGGAATCTTCAGCGGAAGCTTTCGTCCCGACATAGAGCTTGACGTACCCCTGGTACGTCTGTCCTTGAGCGTTCCATCCCGCTTCCGTCATAACCGGAAGCGCCGCGCCGGTGGACTTCTTCACGTATTCCACCAGTAGATCGGAAGCGGAATTCGACAACTGCTCGAAGCCGGGGTTTTCCAGCGGTACTAGGACGCCGGACGGGCCGATCAAACGGAAATCGTCGAAGTAAACGTTCCGTATGCCGGTAGTATCGGCATGCAGCAGCACCGCGGCGTAGGCAGCCGATGCCGGAGCCGCCTTCGTCAGCGTAAAGCCGGCCCAGCCGCCGGTCGTGCCGACGCTGACCGAGCTTTGCGACAGCATCGTTTTATCGGCATCGTAATAACGGATAAATACTAGAGGCTGCGTACCCGATTCCAGGTAAACCGATCCAGTTAACGTGTAGCTCGCTCCGGCTGTTATACCGACGTAGCCGCTTTGCATGGCGTACGATTTGGCGTCATTATCGTTGATTTGCAAACTGTATGCCCCGCCATGCTTCTTTGCGTTCGACAATGCAATTTTGCCGTTGCTCGCCGCGGCGGGGGACCAGCCTGGGATCGGACCGGCAAAGCTGTCGGGCTCAGGGATGAGAACGACGGCGCGCGGTTGACCGCCGATCACGATGTCCAACTGCCCGTCCGATTGTTTCGCGGCAGCCAAAGTGCCGAAAGTGAAAAGCAAGAGGATCAGTGCCGCTGCACACATCCGAAACGCCATGTACAATGCGATAAAATGGTTCATCGAAGATAACACACCTTTTCCATGGAATGGGCTTCCTTGTACTGGCTCTCTCTCCGCGGCAGCTCAACCGAATCTCCGGATCGTATATCCGCCCGGACTGTCGCACGTTACGGCAAACGTACCGACATGCAGGTCGTAATCGACGGTCGCCGTACGGTCGGGTGAATCGAGTACGACCTCGAAATGCTTCGTGATCACATACCCGCCGACAACCAGCCGCCCTTTTGGCGCAAGCCGGACCGGTTCCCTATGCAGGCTACGGTTGGCTTCGCTTTGTCCGAAAATGTAAGCGAGCTGCTCGTCGGACGCCTGATCCCAATGGTTGGCCGCCCCTACTCCCGGAAGCTCGTCGTACCGGACCAGACGGCCTTTCCCCGCTTCCTTCGCCTTCGCCGCGAACAGGCGGGAATGCTCGGCCGGAACGCGCACGTCCCGGTCGCCATGCGCCAAATAGATAGGCGTATGCAAATTGCCGATCAAATGAAGGCCGCTTCTCGCGCGGTAAGCCTCCGCATTGCTCTGCGGCGTGCAGCCCATCCAAACGTCCATGTCGTCGCGAAATTCGCCGACCGAATCGTTGTCGTACCACAATCCGTAATCGGAAATGCCGCAGAACGCCGTCGCCGCGGCGAAATAGTCGGGGAATTTGCCCACGATCGCCATGCCGTTGCCCCCGCCGCCGCTGCCGCTCTCGAAGTAGACGACATCCGGATCGACGATGAATTCTTTGTACTGCTCCCTGGCATATTCCACGGCATCGATCACGTCCAGCAACTCCCAGCCGTTGCAGTCCGCCGCTCCGTCGGAGAACGCCCTTCCCCTCATATCTACCTCGATGCGCAAATAGCGGTTGTTCGGGTCCGGCTCCTCCATCGGCCGGTATCGTGACAAACTGGCATGCCAGCCGTGCGTCCCGACGACGATGTAGGACGGCTGCGCCGGCTTTACGATTCGGGCAGCCAGCATCAGCCCGGCTTCGCGGGAAGATTCATAATAGACGAGATCGCAGTACGGGGAATATTGGGCTTCCCGGCCGTCTTTCAGTTTGCTTGGCCGTTCGTGGTCGTCGTAAGATGTATAAGCCATATTAGACCTCCTTGACGCGGAATCGGGCGAATAAACAGAAATCGGTATCTAATAGATGGTTTTATGCCGGCATAAAACGGCCATTCAGCTCGATGCCTTGACGGATGAGCCGTTTGCAAAAATCGTCAAGCAGTTCCTTTCCCGGATTGCGGCTTATCTGGAGCTGTCTTTGACCTCGCCGGGCGTGACGCCCCAATATTTGTGAAATAATCGCGAGAAATAGCCGACGTCCTTATAGCCGACTCGTTCGGCGGTATCGTACACTTTGCAGCCTTCCTGAAGCAACCTCTTGGCGCGCTCCATCTTTTTATCGATGAGGTAATTGGAGAAAGGCTTTCCGACCTCCTGCTTGAACAGGCGGCTCAAATAGGAGGAGTTGACGAACAGCCGCTCCGCGACGTCGTGTAGCGATATGTCTTTGCCGATTTGCTCGTCGACGATCGCAAGCATTTGCCGGACCGTCTCGTGGACTGTGCCGCTCCGCTCCTTCTGCAAATAAGCGCAATACCGGTTCACGAGCCGCAGCAGCCAGTCGAGAGCTTGCTCCCTCGTCTTCAGCCTGCTCAGATGGGCGTATATATCGAAGTCGTCTTCCGCCACTTCGCGGATTGTCCACCCTTGCTGGTGGATCAGTCTGGCGACGGTTCCGCCGAGCGCGATCAGCCGCTCCTGGACGTCTTCCGCCGAAGCGGTCGCAGTTGCGCCGAGCTCGAGCAGCTCCTTTACCAGTTCCGCGGCTTTATCCGCATGTCCCGTCTCCACACTCGACTCAAACTTCTTCTCAAGCGAAACCGGAGGGAGCATCCCCCGTTCCGCCGCTCCAGTGTCCCGGTAAGGAATGACGATGTCAGTGCCGTGCACGATCCGTTCTTCGAGCGACTTGCGGGCTTGGCGGTACAGCAAGGCCAACTGCCCCAGACCATGAGCCGTGCCGCTTATGCCGGCGCTTGCAGTCGTCTTCAGGCATTCCTTTGCGGTATCGGTCAGCTTGACCGCCGCCGTATGAATGTGCAGCAGCAGTTGATTCGGATGGACGCCTTCCGGCGCCGCGAATACCGCAACAGTCGCTCCCGACCCGTCCCTGAAAACGCGCCAAACCAAGCTGCCGAGCGATTCCTTCGCTATATCCGTCAGCGAAAACTGCAGCAGCGGATAGTCGTCCACGCCCGGGCAAGACGCCGTCCCGGTCCCGCCGGCTGCGTCGATATCGATGACCGCCACGGCAAATGCATCCGACTCCGGCCAACCGATTTGCAGCTCCTGCCCTCGCCGGGCGAGCTCGTCATCGCCGAACGTTCCGGAGATCCATTGCTGCATAAACAGCTCCTGCAAATGAGGCAAGTGCTGCTTCCAACGGCCGTGCAGCTCGGCCATATTATGACGCCGCGAAAGCTCGCTGCGAACGCGATCCGCGGCTTCGAGCACGGCGTTCAATATGTCCGTATCTCCGGCCGGCTTCAGCAAATACCGACTGATGCCGAGCTCCATCGCCTGCCGGGCGTAGCCGAAATTGTCGTGTCCGCTCAAGACGATGCAGCGAATGTCCGGATCGATCCGGCGCGCCGCTTCGGCCAGCTCCAAGCCGTTCATCTTCGGCATCTGGATGTCCAGCAGCACGAGCTGCGGTCTGCGCGATTCGATCCATTGCAGCGCTTCGCGTCCGTTCGCCGCCAAACCTACGACCTCGATGCCGTGCTTCTCCCACGGAATATTGTTCGCCAAGCTGATCCGCAGCTTCTTCTCGTCCTCCACAATGAGCAGCTTCATGACTGTACCTCCGATGTAAAATCATCCGCCTCTTCGCCTTCGTCCCGGACGCGATCGAGCGGAATGCGTAGCGTCACTTTCGTCCCTGCATGTTCCACGCTATCGAGCAGCATTTCCGAGCTTTCCCCATAATACAGCTTCATTCGGGCGACTACGTTGCGCAAGCCGAAAAAATCGTCCCGTCCCGGTCCGTTGTCCGATTCGGCAAATGACATCACCCGCTCCGTACACGCATGGCGGGCGAGCCGCTCCCGGATCGTCCCAAGACGATCGGCCGGTATGCCGCAGCCGGTATCCTCCACCGCGATGACGAGCATGCCGTCCCTGACCATGCTCGCGACGCGAAGCATGCCGGTATGATCCAAATCGGCGAAGCCGTGCAAAATCGCATTTTCCACCAATGGCTGAAGCAGCAGCTTGAGCAGGTGCAAGTCCCGGCTGTCGTCCGAGATGTCATATTCGACGAAAAACTGCTCGGAGAAGCGGATTTGCTGCACCCGGATATAGTAATGGAGATGATGAACCGTTTCCTCGAGTGTAAACGTCTCCTGCCCTTTGTTCAGGCTCAAACGGAAAAACTTCGACAAATGAAGCACCATCTCGCTTATTTCTTCGGCATGATGCTCTTTGGCCGACCAATAGATCGAATCGAGCGTATTGTATAGAAAATGCGGATTGATCTGCGATTGCAAAAACTTCAGCTCGGTTTTGGACAGCAGCAGCTGCTGCTCGTAATGGCCTTGAATCAACCGGCGCTGGTCTTCCACCGTCCGGTTGAACGACGCGATCAAATAGCCGAGCTCGTCGCGCCTTTTGCTCGCAAGACGTATTTGCAAATTGCCCATCCCGAGCTGTCTCATGCCGTAAGCAAGCTTCTCCAGCGGGGAAGATATGCTGCGGTAGACGACCCACGAAATCCACAGCGCGAGTATGACGCTGATCGCGATAATCATGTACGTGCTCCACCGTACGGGCGTAGCCGGACGGTTCAGCTCCGATACCGGCTGCGTCATAACGATGGACCAGCCGGTAGCTTTCGACTTCGCCCGGATCATGAGCAGCGGCTCGCCCGTATCGGCGGACGGCCTAATAATGGCGTCCTTGGCTTCATCGTCCCATTCCGGTATCCCCGCAGCGCCGGTTTGCGTAACGAGCGAGCCGCCTGCGGCGTACAAATAAATCTGCGCATCCCGGCTCGATACGAGCGGCACTATCAGCTCGAGCAGCGTCTGCTTCTTGATCGTAACGACGAGCAGATTCGGCATGCTCCGCCGGGGCACCATGTCCATCGAACGCACCATCGAAATGTACGACGGATCGAACATGCCGTTCCATTCGTCGCGTTCTCCCGTCGGAAACGCATCGCCCGGCACAGCCGCGACAGTCAGCTTGTTGCCCGATTGGCCGAGCCATCCGGCGATCCGGTCATATCGTTCGGCATCCTCGAACCGTTTGCCGCCGTAATTGGTGGACAGCAGCGTCCTCGACGGAGACAACAGCATCGACAAGTTGGTCAACAGCGGATTGACTGTCGAGAAATTGGTCATCGTCTTCAGCAGCTGCGCAAATTCGAGCAGCGTTCCGGCCGAAGGCCGCTCCCCCGCCCTCTCGATCGTTGATACCGTCTGAGGATCGGTCGAGACGAGCTCCGCGAGCTCCTCCACGTTCCGCAGCGCAAGATCGATATAGCCGATCGCCGAATCGAGGGCCCCCTTCGTCCGAAGCGCAATCTGCTCCTCCAAGATCGTCTGCGACCGCATGTTGGCATACAAGCTGACCGCGACAAGCGGCAGCAAAATGAGCAAAAAGTAACAAGTCAGCCTGACTTGAATATGCCGCGAAAATTTATCGTACAACCATTGTCCCCATCTCTTCACGCCGGCTACTCCTTCCGCGTTTGCCGGCTGCCGTCCTTCGCGGCAGCGCGCCGGCAATCCTTTCTTTCATTGTAAAGGAGATCGCAGCGTGGCGGACAGCCGTTTTGCTCATGAAGCGCCGTTACGGAGCTGTTACTTGATGGAAGCTTTCTTTGCCGCTATGTCGATATTGGCTTTTTCATCGGCTTCCCGTAGAGCGGTACTGACATCTTTTTCTCCGAGCGCGACCGAATTGAACGCCGCGTACAATGGAGCGGTCGCCATATTCATATACGGGCTCAGCGTGATCGGCGAGGCGTATTGATCGGGTACGACCCCTTTGACGTTTTTGCCCGCGAGAGCCGGAATGTTCTTCCCCATCTGGTCTTTGTATTGCTTATCTTTCAATACCGGAATAAAGCCTTGGTCGATCAGCGTCTTCTGGTACTCCTCCGACGTCAGCCAAGCGATGACTTGGAACGCCGCTTCCCGGTTTTTGCTGTTGTTCGGCACGGCATAATAGGTCGAATAAGGAGCGGAGCCGACTCCCTTCACTTCGGGCAGCAGCGGCAGCGACACGACATCCCAGTTTGTTGTCTCCGGCGGGAACGACGAGCCGCCGATCATCGCCATCATCGCCACGTTTTTGTTTTTGTTAAACGCGGTGGATGGGCTGTTTAATTCGTCGATCGTCGTTTCGTTGCCCGGGATTTGGTAAAACCGGACCATGTTGTTGAATATTTTTTTCCAGTTGTCGCTGTTCAGAACCGCTTTCTCCGTCTTCGGGTCGACCAATTCCTGCGAATATTGGTTCATGAGCGCGAGATGGCTGAACGAGACGCCGAAGCCTTTGTATTTCGCACTGCCGTCCGTCCGCGTCATCTTCTTGGCCAGCTCATATATTTCATCCCAGGCCATGTTGTCTTTCGGGTAGGCGACACCGAACTTGTCGAATAAGTCTTTGTTGTAAAATAGCGCCGTCGTCGAAACTTGCACCGGCAGCCCATACAGCTTGCCGCCGGAAAGCTTGCGCATCCCATCAACGGCCGTAGGCTCGAGCTTGTTTAAATCGAACTTGTTTTGTTGGATCAGATCGGTAATATCTTGGCCGAGTCCGAGCTCAACGATGTCCGCTATCGTTCCCGAGGAGGCGCTGATTATATCGATGCTTGTGCCGGACGCGATCAGATCGGCCAGCATCGTCCCTTTGTCGCGCCAATACACTTTGAACGTGACGTTCGGGAATTTTTCCTTGAGCGACTTGCCGACCCCTTTCATGAAAGATTCCTGAGAGTAGCCCCCTGCATTTAAGTAATACGTCAGTTCGATCGGCTGATCGAGCTTCGAATACGGATTTGCCGGCGTTTCGGCCTGCTTCGGCTGCACCGCCGTTCCTTTCTCGTTATCCCCCCCTGTCTTCGCTCCACTGCAAGCGCTTACGAAAGCGATCGACAGTACGAGCAAACCGGTCGTCCATGTTCTCCGTTGCATGTTGAATGCCCCTTTCCGATTTTTCGTTGTGCGTTCCGATTCAGTCCTGCAGTCGTTACCGCGCCCATACTTACGATCTCGCCCGGTCATCAGGCGCGCAAGGGCTCGATTCGTGCTTCAGCATCACCCCTTTCATTTCGGAAATCGATTTCTAACTATCGTCGCAAGACCGCTTATTCGCGTTTCTTGCGGCTTGCCTACGTCATTTTTCCCGGTTCTTGCTCTCGTACCAAGCATTCACTTCGGCGGTCATTTGTTCGCCGCCCGCTTTATACCATCGTTCGACAAACGCATCGAACTCGGACAAGGGTAGTGCCCCCGCGACAATTTTGGTGAATGTTTCCTGCATGTCTTTCTCCAGATTCGCCCCGTATAGGCCCATAGCCGGCACCGTCGTTCCGGTAAAAGCGCTTTTGATCAAGTTTTGGCCGATCCGGCTTAGATTCTCGTTCAAACGGAACGGCATGCCGAGCCCGTCCAGCCTATCCTTCGTAACCCCGGGTTCTGCGATGTCCGCCAAATTGGAATAGACGCCGCGGTAAAAATGTTTGTTGTGCTCCGCGAAATTGATGACCATTTTACCGTCGGTTCTGGTCCATATTTCATTCTCGAAGCCCAGCTTGATGTCGCGGTATCCTTCTCCGGACAAAAAATCGAGCAGCTTCATCGCGCCTGCCGCATTGACGGCGGCTGCCGGAACGACGCTGTAATAGCGCACCGGCTGGGAAGCGCTCGTGCCTTTGCGGCCGTCCTTGCCGACAGGGTAATCGAGCGGAATCCATTCCGCCTTCGGATCGTTCAGACGGTTATCCAAGATCGGTCCGCGCGTATCGGACCATGATGCGGCGTACAGCCCGATTTTGCCATTGGCGATTTTCTCGTTGAATACGGCCGTCTTATTCAGCATGAACTGCTGGTCCAGCAGCTTCTCCTTGTATAGCTTGGCCATGAAAGCGAGAGCTTCCTTCGTCTCCGGCAGCACGGTTCCGTTTACAAGCCGGCCGTCCCGTTCGTGCCACGCCAAGATCGACACTTGCGTTCCGAATGCGCCGAACAGTGGCGACGCTCCTCCCATATTTTCGCGGATCGATATGCCGGCCGTGTCGTCTTTTCCATTGCCGTCCGGATCTTGTTCCGCGAACGCCTTCATGACCGCATAGTATTCGTCAAGCGTCGTAGGGGGCTGTAGACCGAGACGGTCCAGCCAATCTTTGCGCGCGTACATCAAATATCCGCCGGGTGCTTCGTTCAGGCTCGGTATCGCGTAGATGCGCCCGTCCACCGTTACTTGGTCCCACGCCTCTTGCGGGAAACGTTTGCGTAGACCGGGAGCGTGCCGGTCGATCAACTCGTCCAGCGGCATGAGCGCTTGCCGGTTCACATAATGGACGAACCAGTTCGTGTTGCTGGTGCTGATCAGATCGGGAATGTCGTCGGATGCCATAATGACGTTAAGCTTCGTATCGAACCCTTCGCTCGGCGGAATCGTGAACCGAATGTCGAGGTTCGTGTGCTTGCGGATGCTCTCGATATACGGATTGCTGTTGATATCCATTCCTTCGGGATATATGGCGTTCAGGCCGTTGGTGACGATGCGTACCATCGGGCGCCCCTCATTTCCAGGTCCCGTCGCCTTCCCTCCCGCCAATCCAGCATCCCCCTCCGCGCGGCATCCCGCTACCAGACATGTTCCTAGCAGGGTCACGAGTGCCGAAGCTCTCCGAATCTCTGTCATGCGTCGAACGAAAGCATCCATATGCCGATCATCTCCCTTTGCCGTATGCCCTTACTATATCAGTGTGCCGCAAATTTGGCATATGTCGCCGGATAACATAATTGTAGAAGAGCGGGTAAGCGGCCGCCATATGACCGATATGACATCATCATGGACTTTCATGACAGGTTGACGGTGCGGAAGTCTTTCGTAGCCATCTCGTCCACCTCCGGGGTATGTCGGGGAAAGCGGGACGATCCCCGGGCTGGAACAATCACTCGAGCTTCCGAGGATGCTGTTTTGTTCAGAACGGGAGATCCATTATTTGGAGAGCCTATTTTCGCAACATTTTCCGAAGTAGCAGGAACCTTTTTCATTTTTAAACGTATTACCATGGATGTGAAAATTAGATTGCGAGATGATCCGGAGAGGAAGTTCTAAGAAATGCCCCATGAGCAGACAAGCGGTTGGCGGAAAGACATCGCACCTTACGAAAGACCACATCTGAGGCATAGTATGTGGCAGATTACGAATACGGTTATCCCTTTTTTATTGCTTTGGTACTTTGCCTATGCGAGTTTATCGATTTCCTATTGGCTTTCGTTGCCGCTAACCATCGTTGCAGGATTATTTCTCGTACGGATATTTATTATTTTTCATGATTGCTGCCACAAATCTTTTTTCAAAAATAAGCTGGCCAATGAGATTGTCGGGACGATAACCGGCATACTGACTTTTTGTCCGTTCTACCAATGGCGCCACAGTCACGCTGTTCATCATGCGACCAGCGGCAATCTGGATAAAAGAGGGACAGGAGATATATGGACGCTAACGATGGACGAATATGTGTCGTCGTCTACGCTGCGACGGCTCGTTTACCGGCTTTACCGCAATCCGTTCCTTATGTTTACGATCGGCCCGATCTACATTTTTTTGATCGATTATCGGTTTAACCGGCCGCGCGCCGGGTTTAAAGAACGTATCAATACGTATATTACTAACGTGGGCATCTTTGGCGGAAGCGCATTGCTTTGCTGGATGATTGGCTGGCAGGAGTTTCTCCTCATCCAAGGCCCGATCTTTTTCGTTTCGGGCGTGGCGGGCATTTGGCTATTTTATGTGCAGCACCAGTTCGAGGAATCTTATTTCGCAGAAGAAAAGGAATGGGACTACGTGAAAGCGGCGCTGCATGGAAGCTCCTACTACAAGCTGCCGAGAATTTTGCACTGGATCACTGGCAATATCGGCTTTCACCATATTCACCATTTGAGTCCAAGAGTGCCTAACTACTATCTCGAATCGGTGCATAACAGCAATCCTCGACTGCGCGATGTTAAGACGATTACTTTGCGAACGAGTCTGGAATCGCTTCGTTTCCGGATTTGGAATGAACAAAGCAAGAAATTCGTAGGGTTTGGGGAGATCAAGAAATTTGCGGTTAAACGCAAAGCAAAGAAGGCATTCGAAGGCTGAATGCCTTCTTTTTTATGTGAGCCCGGTATGGGCGATAACTAGGTGGTGCAAGTCCACTACAGGCTTGGCAGTAGGAACTGTTAGCAGAGGGCAAGGGCGTCGGCAGCGAAGCCGAAGACTCAGAGGTTCCGGCAATGGAACTGGACTCAGGGAAAAGAAATCATAGGCTTCACGAATTTTAATCAATAAGGTTTAGATTCTGTGACAGGAATTTGTCAACATTTTCATTTAAATATTTTTAAAATAAAATCAATTGGTTTGATTCTGGTAAACCATGAAAACAGCCCATCTCTTTTAAGATTTGCACTATAGTTCTGGAAGTTCTTGTTCCTGAATGAAAATCCTCAATAGAAAGAAACGGGCCATTCTCGCATGCTGCCTTAATAGCTTTTGCGGCGTTTTCACCTACTCCTTGCAGCGCCGAGAATGGTGGAATAAGTGATTTGTCATATACAATAAACTTATTATAATGGGATCGGTACAAATCGATATTTTGAAAAATATATCCGCGTGCCGTCATCTCAAGGGCGTTTTCCAATACCGAAATACTATTTTTCTCCCTGGTAGTAGCTTCGAACCCTTTCTCTTCAATCTCTACAATTCGCTTGAGGATAGCATCATAGCCCTTTCGAAACAATTCTACATCCACGTGCTCGATACCATCTACTGTGAACAATGCCGCATAATATTCAATAGGATAATACAGTTTATAAAATGCGGTACGTACAGCTGAGATGCAATATGCTGCAGCATGTGCACGCGGAAACATATATTCAATCTTCAAACAAGAATCAATGTACCATTCCGGTGTATTAATCTTTCGCATTTCTTCCATCCATTCGTCGGTTAGACCTTTACCTTTCCGAACGCTTTCTGTGATTGTAAAGGCTAACCCAGCGTCCATCCCTTTATAAATCAGGTAAAGCATAATGTTATCCCGGCACCCAATCACTGTTTTGATGGTACAGGTTCCATTCAAAATTAACTTGTGCGCATTTCCCAGCCATACTCCAGTTCCGTGTGATAAACCCGAAATCTGTAACAGGTCTGAAAAAACCTTTGGTCTTGTCTCCGATAGCATCTGACGCGTGAATTTGGAACCAAAGTCCGGAAGTCCATAGGCCCCCACATCTGAACGGATCTGCACGGCTGTTACTCCCAATGCATCTGGTGAAGAAAACAAACTGAGCACCTTCGGATCATTCATGGGGATATTTAACGGATCCACACCGGTTAGTTCTTGCAGCAGACGCATCATGGTGGGGTCACTATGACCGAGAATATCCAGTTTAAGTAGATTTTCTTCGAAAGCATGATAGTCAAAGTGCGTCGTCTTCCACTCGGATTTCACATCGTCAGCTGGGTATTGTAACGGTGTTATTTCTTCGGCTTCAATGTAATCCGGAACAACCACGATGCCTCCCGGGTGTTGACCGGTATTTCTTTTCACCCCCGTACAACCAGATGCTAATCGGAGGACCTCAGCCGTACGCCATTTCTTTCCGTGGTCCTCTTCATACTTTTTCACATAACCATAGGCTGTTTTCTCAGCAACGGTTCCTATTGTACCTGCCCTTACCACATTTTTGTCACCAAACAGAACTTTCGTATAATTATGGGCGACGGATTGGTATTCGCCAGAAAAGTTCAAGTCAATATCCGGTACCTTATCACCCTTGAAGCCGAGAAAGGTCTCGAAGGGGATATCTTGGCCATCACCAAGCATAGTTGCACCGCAGTTAGGACATGGTTTGTCCGACAAGTCGAATCCACTAGAGATACTGCCGTCGGTGAACCATTCGCTCGTTTTGCAATTGGAACATAAATAATGTGGGGCCAACGGGTTAACCTCGGATATGCCTAGCATCATGGCTACGATGGACGAGCCGACAGAGCCCCTGGATCCCACAAGATACCCGTCCTCGTTCGATTTCTTAACCAGACGTTCCGCTATCAAATACAGTGTGGAAAACCCGGCTTTGCTAATTGGCACTAGTTCCCGTTCAAGTCGATTGATTATAATCTCTGGTAACGGATCGCCATAAAGATGGTTTGCTTTGTTATAACATTTCTCCCGGATTTCGTTATCTGCATTGTCCAAAATGGGAAAAAACGGTTTCTTGGGAAAGAGGTCAACTGTCTCAATCTCATCAGCGAGTGTGTTTGTGTTCTTAACTACAACCTCATAAGCTGTGTTTGTCCCGAGGAAGGCAAACTGTCTTAGCATCTCTTGGGTGGTACGGAAATGGCAGTCCGGCTTTCTCTGATCTTTCAATGGGCTGAACCCAGTTATGCCGTGGATAATAATGTCCCGTTGAATTCTATTCCGCGGGTGCAAATAGTGCACATTGCCAGTAGCAATGACTGGTTTTCCCAGCCTGCGACCAATTTCCACAACAGAGCGATTGGCCTGCTCCAATTCCATCCGCGACCCAACTAATCCTTTCTCTACCAAGTGTAAATTGATTTCAATGGGCTGAATCTCCAGCACATCGTAAAACTCAGCAATCCGCTCTGCTTCCTCCTCTGTTTTAAACAGAACTGCCTCGAAAAATTCCCCCTTCTCGCATCCGGAACTGATGATGAGACCATTACGCAGTTCGGCAAGTCGGCTTTTAGGGATGCAAGGGATCTTGTTAAACTGTTCCGTATAGGATAAAGAGAGCAGCTTGAAGAGATTTTTCTTGCCGGCCGGATTTTTGGCATAGAGGCAGCAATGAAACGGCTTGATGTTGGTCAAGTCCTTACCCACATTTTTATTAAGATCCCGAAGATTTGTAAGTCCACTACCTGCGGCATCCTTGAGTAATCCAACTAGTACATGACCAAGGGCTTCCGCATCGTTTACGGCCCGGTGATGGTTAACTAAACCGACCTTATATTTATTCGTTAACGTGTTTAGTCGGTGGTTTTTCAGTGCGGGGAACAGCTGTCTAGCCAATTCGAGGGTATCCAGCACCGGGTTTGTCAGTTCTGCCATCCCTAGTTTCTTTAAATTGGCCTGCATAAAACCCATGTCGAATCTAGCGTTGTGGGCTACCAGGACAGTACCTTCTACAAAAGCGGTAAACTTGAGAAGCACTTCTTCTAATTCAGGCGCATCGATTACCATCTCGTCGGTAATATTGGTCAGTTGTTGGATGTTATATGGAATTTTCTCATGCGGATTTACGAAGGAAGCGAATTTTTCTACAATTTTACCATCCTTCATTTTAACTCCGGCGATTTCGATTATTTTGTTGGTGACAACCGAAAGACCAGTGGTCTCAATGTCGAATATCACATACATTGCGTCGGCGAGGGGCAGATCCTGTTCTGTATGAACCACAGGTACGCAATCGTTAACGACATTGGCCTCCAAACCATAGATAAGCTTGATTCCTGCGGCTTTAGCAGCTTTAGCAGCTTCAGGGAACGATTGGACCACTCCATGATCAGTAATGGCTATGGCTTTGTGTCCCCATTTCGCCGCCTGCTTGATGTAGTCTTCTACATGTGTGACCCCATCCATAGCACTCATGGCAGTATGAAGATGGAATTCTACCCGTTTCTCCTCAGCTTCATCCGCCGGTTCCGATGGTCCGAGAATTTCAGCTGCATCCGTCACAAATAGACACAGTTCCGGGGGGTTCATAAAACGGTCGTAATCTACCTTCCCTCTCAATTTTACCCATTTACCGTCTGTCAATAAGTCGAGAATCTTTTCGTCTTCCTTAGTCTTGGCAAAGACCTTTGCAGACAGAGAGTCGGAATAATCCGTTAACGAAAAGCTATATAAAGTGCTGCCGGATTTTAACGCCTTCTTCTCCAAACCAAATAAGACACCCTGTATGGTTACCCGTCGTTCTTCTTCCTGGATCTGCTGGATCGGCACAGCCGGATCTTGAATATCGTAGCCATACACTAATTTGTCTGGGTCTGGTTTTTCTTCCGCTACTCTCTTCTTAGTGGCGGCCCAAACATCGAACGCCACTTGCTGATCTTCCTCAACGACTTTCCGTGCGAACTTTTCCAACTCATCACTTGTCGATTCCAATACGTCCAGTTTTACGTTATACGTCCGACCAAAATAACTTTCGAAGAACATTCGTACTAGTCTGTCAAAACCACGTTTTTGCGCTAAACGAAGCGTAACTTTGTCCGTGAGCTTTATCGCTAGATTTTTATCGCTTAGATCTATCTTAGCGCATCTTAGCCAACCATTGACTGAAGACGACTGTTGCTCAACCCATTCCGCACATAAGGGCCAATATTCCTTTGTAAGAGTGATATCGTTTATATCAGGGCCGTAATGCACCACGAACCGAATATCAGCAATATGAGCATATTTCTTCATTACCATGGCACAGAATGAACAGTAGATGTCAGATGGTATGAGCGTTTCCTTATACAAATAAATCGTCCATGTACGATTTTTGCTTGAACATACGACCAACTCAATATAACCGTCAAGAAAAAAAGTCTCCCTTACATCTTGTGGGATTCCAACCTGTTGCATTATAAATTCGAACCGATCTCGTTTATCTGATTTTTTATTCATCAATGCTCCTCCCCTTTATCAATCTAAAACGACCAAGGTTTTGAGTACCATTCTTAGTTCCGACTTTGCGCTGATTTTCAACTTCATCTCAAAATTAAATATCTGTAAGAATGATTCATTGTTCGATATATCAAATAACTCAACGATTATTAAAAATGGATTTAAAATATTGTGTTGATAATCAACTCAAAATGACCTCAATCATTCTCCAAACTCGCTCAACAACTTCAATCCGTTCATTTCCAAATATATGCAATGTTGAGTTGAATGTCAACACATCGCAATTCTACAGTCTCCATAGGAAACAATTCATCTTGTTGCCCCCAGTCGGTTAACCATGCACCTATTGCATTGCCGTAAACGCAAAAAAGAAGGCCGCCAATCGGCGGCCTTCACAAACGCTGTTGTTAAACTAACTTACTCCTTATGCTACTGGGTCGACCGCACAATCAAACTGGAACGTAGGTCAACCTGATTACCTGCTCGCCAATTCGATCGTTTGCTACGAGGCGCAGCGGCGGCCGGGGCCCGGCGAAGAACGGCTTGCCGTGACCTAGCACGACTGGATGGAAATAGAGTCGATACTCATCTACGAGACCGAGCTCCGTTAGACTGTGCGCCAACTCCGGCCCGGCAACTTCAATCTCCCCTTCATACTTAGCCTTCAGCCCGCGTATGGCCGCCGCGAGGTCGCCCTCGATCAGAGAGGCGTTCGGACCGACGGACTTTAACGTCCTCGACACCACCCACTTCGGTTTGCTTTGCCATGCCGCTGCGTATTCTCGTTCCGGCGCATCCCATACATTTTGGTTTTCGTCCCAATATCGCATGGTCTCGTACATGCGGCGCCCGTAAAGGCAGCCCGCCAGGCCGCGCACGTCGTCGATGAAATGACGGAATAACACGGGGTCGGGCTGAAAGGCCGGGTGGTCGTGGTCTACGAATCCGTCCAGAGACTGGTTCAATGCGAAAACGATCTTTGCCATGCGACTATCTCTCCTCCCTGGTTTTCTTGCACATTCGTCTTCAGGATTACACTTCCCATATGTAAGCCTCCTTTATGTCTACATTTTATCATCCAACAGCATGCCCGGTTTCTCATGGATTGCTAATGTTCGTTCGTCGAGCAAGAGAGGCATGCCGAGCTACAAAGGCAATCTCACCCTGAACGTAGTCCCTGCGCCCGCTTCGCTTTCCACATGAATCGTCCCCCGGCCTGCCTCGACGATGCTTTTGGCGATGGTGAGGCCGAGCCCGTGGCCGCCGATCTGGCGCGTCCTGGCTTTGTCCTGCCGGTAAAATCGGTCGAAAATGCGAGGCAGCGCCTCCGGTTCGATGCCGATCCCATTGTCCAACACCTCGAGGATCAGCAAGCGTGCCCCCTTTTCTTCGCGCTCCGCCAGCCTCACATCCACCCGGCCATGCTCCAGCGTGTATTTTATGGCGTTATCTATTAACAACACTAACAATTGATTCATTTTCTCCGCATCCCACTCGACATGGATAACCTCGTCGGCCTGGAGGCGCACGGCGATGTCCTTGGCCTGCGCCAGCGGCTGGAGCTTCCGAATCACTGCGGCGGCGGCTTCGTTCAGTTGGAACCGCGAGCGGTTCAGCACGATCTCCCCGGAATCGGATCGGGCCAGCTGCAGCAGTCCCGCCGCCAGCTTAGTGATCGAGTGTACCTCCTCCTTCATCCCTTGAAGCATTTGACGGGCGAAGGGCTCGCGCTCCAGCGCCTCCTCCAGTTGAAGCGCCTCGATGGAAGATAGCAGGACGCTAAGCGGCGTCCTCAGCTCGTGGGAAGCGTCGGCGACGAATTCGCGCTGCCTTGCGTACGCCCGTGCGATGGGAACGATCGCCCGCCGGGCCATCCGGTGGCTGAGCCAGAGAGCGAGCAGGAAGAACAGCAGCGCCAGCCCAGGCAGGAGCAGCAGGAGCCAGCGGAACAGATCGTGCTGAAACGTTACTTCCTTCCCTATATACAACATGCCTACCCGTTCCCCTTTATGGGTTAGTCCCCGAGCGGTGACGATGAAGCGGCCCTGTTCGCCAGGTCCCCCCTCGCCGGCCGAAGGCTTCACTACCGTGTGCAGCGCGATCTTTACGACCCCTTTCCCCCGAAAACGCTCTTGGTCGATGTACGCCATCACCTGAGGGCGAAGCGCCGGCTGAATCTCGTTCCCCAGTTGGAGATTCCGGTTCTCGGCGATTAAGTAATAGAACGACTGGTCGGAGCTGATCGAGAACGCGTCCTCGATCTCGCGCGGAGGCCGCCGATTGGGATCGCCGTCCTGGTCAGCCCAGCGCTGCAGCGTCTCGATCTCGCTGTTCGCAAGCGTATTCAAGCGGTGATATTGATCGCTCCAGATGAACAAGTACAGCAGGGTGTAGACGATGAGGACGAATAGGCTGAGGAACATCACGAGAACCCAGCTGTACTGCCAAGTCAGCTTGCTGCGGGTCCGGTCGAATAGATCGGCTTCCGACAGCCGTTTGCGGATCGCGCGCCAGTTAAGCATCGATTTTGTACCCCACGCCTCTCACGCTCTGGATCAGGTCGCGGGATTTCGTAGGTTCCAGCTTCTTGCGGATCAATTTCACCGTAGCGTCGATCGTCTTCAGATTGACGTCCGCATCCAGTCCCCAGACCTTGTCCAGGATCACATCGCGGGTCAAGGTGCGACCCCGGTTCTGCAGCAGCAGGTCCAGAATCTGATATTCGCGCGGAGACAATTGGATCGTTTGCTCCCCCCAGACTACGATCTGACTCGTCCGCCTCAGCTCGAGATCCTGTACCCGGACGACCTCCTCCTGCAAAGGTACAAAGGTGCGCCGCATCAGCGCCCGCAATCGCGCCAGCAGCTCGTCCATCTCGAACGGCTTGACCAAGTAGTCGTCTGCGCCTGCATCCAGTCCCTCTACCCGGTCCTGCAGCGCATCCCGAGCCGTGAGCATGAGGATCGCCCCGTCGTACCCGGACTTGCGCAGCCGGGCGCACGTCTCGCGGCCGTCTCCTTCCGGCATCATCCAATCGAGTACGACCACATCGTAGCTGGAGGCTTTCGCGTAGTCGAACGCCTCGTTGCCGGTCGTCACCCAGTCGATGGCGCAGCCGGTTTTCCTCTTCAACAAATGTACGGTGAGCTCGCCCAACCGCAGGTCATCCTCCGCCAACAAGAGCTTCATGCTGCCGCCCCTTTTCCAGGAATTAGATTCTAGCCAAAAGTATACCGGAACGACTTTCAGCTTTCACCATATTTTCACCAAGTCCAAGTAACATAGGGGTCAAGGAAGAACAATCCCAAGTGAAAGGAACGATGAAGGATGAAAAAGAAGATGCAAGTTTTGATGATTGGAACGGTAGCGGCCCTGTTGATTGTAGGCGGAGGCAGCGCGATCGGTTGGAATCATGCGTGGGCGGCTGACGCCGTTTCGGATCAAACGGTACCGAAGCCGCCTCGCGAGGGCGGCCAGCGGAAGCCGCCGGGCCAAGGGAAGCCGAAGAAGGACGAGCGGAAGGACGACCGCCCTTGCCCTGAATCCTCCGCTCCGGACGCGGCTCCGGCACCCGGCGCCGAGGGCCGTGGCGGACGACCCGCACCCGCCCCGGGAGGCTTGGGCGGACCTCGAGGGCCTCAGGCTCCCGCTGCCGAGCCCCAAGGCGAACAAACGGTGGCCGTCTCCGGCGGATACGAGACCGACCCTGTCGATCACGGCCGGCCGGTTGTGCTGATCGCGGCCGCACTCGGCGTGCCGACCGAGGTGTTCCGCGAAGCGTTCAGCGGCGTGAACCCGGCCGGGCTGGACCGCGGCCCCACGGCCGAGGAGGCCCAGAAGAATAAGGCCGCTTTGATGAGCGTCCTCGCTCCCTACGGCATCACCAATGAGCGGCTGGACGAAGTGTCCAACTACTACCGTTACAACGGCAGCAAAGGCCAGCTCTGGCAGCACCAGCCGGCGACCGCCGAGGCCATCGTCACCGATGGCGTCCTCACAGGTGTCGCGATCACCAACCCCGGCTCCGGCTACACGTCGGCTCCGACGATCAAGGTCAAAGCCCCGGACGGCACGATCGTGAACGCGGTCGCTACAGTGGCGTATACAACCGACTTCCGCACCAACGGCAGCCTTACCTCGATTACGCTTAAGCCGTAACGGCATATAGCAAGGAGCCCTCCCGATGGTTAGTCGGATAGGGCTCCTTGACGTTTAGTCCTTATAGGGCGGTGCGAGAGTCAATATTTTTAATTCGAACACGGTCAGACGATATCCTCTGGGGCAGTTTGATAGGGGCTATAAATGGAGTTAATAGCTGATATCGAATATGTTCATTTTACTATAGTGTTCATATAAGGTATGGTACAAGAGTGACACTTTATTTAATTGTTGTTGGGAGCGATCAGTGTGGAGAGAGTGGTTGGAACGGTTGTTAGAGGGCTTCGTTGTCCCATTATTAATAAAGGGGACTGTATTGAGGATATCGTAGTAGACAGCGTATTAAAAGCGGCGACCGTAGAAGGCTTCGCCATTAAGGACAAAGATATCGTAACCGTTACCGAGTCTGTAGTTGCACGCGCACAAGGCAATTATGCGACGATCGATCATATTGCAGCCGATGTGCATGCCAAGTTCGGCAATGACGCTACCATTGGCGTTATATTCCCGATCTTAAGCCGCAACCGGTTTTCGATCGTACTGCGCGGCCTCGCCAAACGCGTTAAAAAAATCGTGCTGATGCTCAGTTACCCGTCCGATGAAGTAGGCAACCAACTGGTGGATATCGATCTGCTGGACGAGAAAGGGATTAACCCTTGGACCGACGTTCTGACCGAAGCTCAGTTCCGGGAAGCTTTCGGCTACAATAAACACCGTTTCACAGGCGTCGATTACATCACGTATTACAAATCGCTGATTGAAGATCAAGGCACGGCATGTGAAGTTGTCTTCTCCAACCATCCGAAGACGATTTTGGAGTACACGAAGGACGTTCTGACTTGCGACATTCATTCGCGATTCCGGACGAAACGCATTCTGAAAGCAAACGGCGGGCAGAAAGTGTACAGCCTCGACGAGATTTTGTCTTCCCCGATCGATGGATGCGGCTTTAACGAATCGTACGGCTTGCTGGGCTCTAACAAATCGACGGAGGAAAGCGTGAAGTTGTTCCCGCGCGACTGCCAGCCGATCGTAGACCGGATTCAGCGGACGCTGTTCGAAAAGACAGGGAAACAAGTAGAAGTTATGATCTACGGAGACGGGGCTTTCAAAGACCCCGTCGGGAAAATCTGGGAGCTCGCCGATCCTGTAGTATCTCCTGCTTATACGGCTGGTCTTAACGGAACGCCGAACGAAGTGAAGCTGAAATATTTGGCGGATAACAACTTTGCCAGTCTGCGCGGCGAAGAATTGAAACAAGCGATCTCCGCCTTCATAACCAATAAGGAAGCGGACCTGGTAGGCGCTATGGAGTCGCAAGGTACAACCCCACGGCAATTAACCGACCTGATCGGTTCTTTGTCCGACCTCACTTCGGGCAGTGGAGACAAAGGTACGCCGATTGTGTACATTCAAGGCTACTTCGATAATTACACGAAATAGGCTTCAGGAAAATAGAAACGGCGGTCCGGAACCTGGATTGAAGGTTCCGCACCGCCGCTTTTTGTTTTATTCAATGAACTTCAGTTATACAGAGCAAATTCAGAATGTTTCTTAATGGGTCTGAACTCTACAAGACCTATCCGTTCGACGATCACATCGATCGGACGAAATTGGTTTTTAATAATATCTAATGCCCTAATTCCTTCTTCTTTTGAATGATTAGTCGTCATAGTACAATGAGGAACCCATTTTCCGGGAAGGTAATGCACCCATTTTTCCTCATCGTATTCATTCGTAAGTTCATGAACCATTCTATGTATACTCAGTAACTGTTCTGTTACAACTGGAGCTAAGAAAACAGTTCCTTCATCAGTCAAGAACGTGCCTAGACTGCTTAAGTAGAGACTAAACGAATTAGCCTCTTGTGAAATTCGATTGAGGATTGAATTGATTTTGTTGACGTCTACTTCGTTAAACACTGCTAAAGTAATATGAGGTTGGCTGCCGGACTCAATCAGATAAGAACCTGCTCCTTGTTCCCTCAAAATGGACCAAGTATGAACTATTTTTAATGAGTTTGCTCGATCAAAAAAAAGCTCGATAGCAAAAGCCACTGCTCTTCCCCCTTGTTTTCAACTCTTGCGCCACTATATCAGATAGCTCTCAAAATGCGCCTCAACCCTTCTCGCCACCTTATCTACAGAATCTGAACCATCCACTTCGATATAAGGTAATCCTCGCGATAGGACTTCTTGACGAAGATACTCCCTCAAAAGAGCTTCTCGACCAAAAAAGTTGCTCTGGAATCGTTCCGGATCACTCGATCTCATTCTCAGTTGCGGTTTATCTCTCTTGGCGGCAGACTCAAGGGCGAACTCCTCGGTCGGCAAAAGCCATATCGCCTGATGGATGTCCGAAAGTAGCGGCCGGACCAGTTTTGGAAAAAGTCGAGGTCCCTCCACCAAGATTTTGGGCCATTTAGGCATGCCCTGAAGATCCTCGCAGATCATGGGGAATCGCTCGTCGTTGGTGGTGAGGATATCGTGAAACATGGCCTCGGGTGTGGTATATACCCAAGTATCGTCGATCGTCTTACCTAACCCGCTGTACATCGCGGGATGTGACGCAGGATCGGCACGAGCGATGAAATGGTTATGCTCATGGAAATCGCAAGGGTATATTTGCCAGCGATGCCGTTCTGCGAGTATACGCATAACCGTGCTCTTGCCCGAATCCGAAGCACCGCCTATCCACAGTACATGGGATAAAGAATCCTTAAGCTCCTTAGTAGCTTTAAACCCTTCTGACAAGAGCAATCATCTCCCGTATCTCATTTTTGTCACAAAATGACTTAAAAGTATACCTGCGTATAATACAAGGATTCGAAAGCAACTGATATGCTGATTAAAGACTTCAATTATAGTGAACTATCGGGAATAAAGCTGGACTAGGAGGAGTAACCGTGTACGAAACATCTGTACGGAAACTGCAAGAAGGTGACGTTTTAGCCAAACCAATCGTTGGGATCAATGGAATGATGATATTGGGTCAGGGAACACAGTTGACCCCCTACTATATCAAGCGACTTATCGAACGTGGTGTCAATAAGGTGCATATCGAGCAAGAGCGTGTGACAAAGCCAGCGATCAAAACGGGCTACCAAATGCCCAGAAGGAATCGTGATTTCATTTATAAAGCTGTCATGGCCCGTGTAAACACGTTCATGACGAATTCGGTCGAGCTCAGTACCTGGAAGCAGGCCCGTCTCGAGCATCTGCTTCGTCAAGCAATCGTCGATATTCTAGCACAGCCCAAGGCGGTTGAACTGCTGTTTAGTCTTTACGAATACGATCCGTACCTGTTTGCGCATTCGCTTAATGTCGCAATATGGTCGGGGTTAATGGGCATGGAACGTGCCTATAATAGTGCACAAATGCTGGAGTTGACGCTCGGAGCCTTGCTATTTGATATCGGGATGACCCAGATGCCAGTTGATATTGTTCAGAGCGACGGAATGTTGTCAGAGGATCAATGGCTTAAAATGAAGGAGCATACAAGCATCGGCTACCACATCATGCTTGGTGTGGAAGGGATGCCGCAATTGTCGGCAGAGTGCGCTTTACAACATCATGAACGATTTGACGGATCGGGTTACCCACAGCGTCTTCCGGGAAGAGGTATAACCGAATATGCGCAGATTGTCGCGCTTGCCGATTGCTATGATGCCTTGATTTCCAGCAGAAGACATCGCGGCGCCTACAAGGTTCAAGAGGCGATAGAGTTTATGTTTGCTGCGGGCAACTATTATTTTGATGCCGAGCTTATCAGAGACTTTCTCAAGCCCATTATCGCCTATCCATTATCGAGCATATTGACGCTAAGCAGTGGTCAGATCGGCGTTGTTTCATCCTATCGCTCAGCGATGGCTCATCGTCCGGTCGTGCGAATCATTAGAGAGTCGAACGGTAACGCTGTCATTACGCCTTACGAGCTCGATTTAGCGAGTGCCTGCAACATTACGGTCGTATCTTGCACTTGCACAGCTTAGCTTGACTTGACATAAGCTCCAGGGTTGCCACAAATGAGCCATCGGAACACCTTCTTGCCATTTGTTCGTTATGACAAGAAGGTGTATCAAGTCCGGACACGCATCTTATTCGAAACGTTTGACTGTCAAAGCTTGCTGCCCGAGCTGCTTCCAGGCTTCCACGAAAGGGGCTTTCGCGACCTGCTCCGCCTTTTGTCCGTTTAGCGGATTGTTGATGTACACGTACTCCTCGTCGTAACCGACAAGCAGAACCGCATGCTCCTGAAAGGTAGCTTTCACCTCTTTGCCCGAAGATGTCACCCAGCTCACCCATTGTTCGGTCGGCTGGAAGTCCTCCGTCGTCCAGATGATAACGGGTCGGCCGTCTGCTACGGCCCGTTCAACCTCTTCGAAACGCTCCCCGGTCAAATTCAAGCTGCCCGGCTCGTACACCCGATCCAAAAGCTGTGCCAACGGTCCGTTATTCACGGAGTACCCGATTCGTTCCCCTACCATATCTCCTACAAAGCCCAAGTCCGGATCGCCCCAGGAGAGGATCGCGCCCTCCTCGTCAAAAATGGGCTCAGCCGGATCCTTCGGCAGAAGCACTGCCAGCTCTTCTTTCGAATAAGGAAGATCGAGGAAAGAGAATAGCATGGCCAAGCTCGTTACTTCGCATCCGTTTAAAAACTCGGGAAACTGCAAGATCAGTGGAGCATCCACCAGAGCTTGCACCGGGTATTTGTGCGGATCAGGAAGGACCGTATCCGTATCCGGCGCCGCCAGCGCTTCCATAACGAGGGGACGGTTCATCTGGGCCTCTGTTTGCCGCTCGGGCATCGTTCGGCTGCAAGCGCCAGTATGAAATAGGATCAGGCTGCACGTTAAAATTTGGAAAACCATTTTCGAATGGTTCATATGGATCACTCAACACGCTCAATTTTGGAAAGACAGAAGTCTTCCCAATGATCTCTAGTATTCTGTGAATGTGGATTAGCGGGAATTATGATTTTTTCCGTTGGCAGGTAATAATATTTTTTTTGGGTATGCTTTTGCAATCCTGATATGTTCTTTAAGTTCCTTTGAAAGGTTCGATAAAAAGATTGTATCTGCTTATTAGGATTTTTTGATATCATCCGCATTTGTATAAGTTCTCGACTTTTATCGGTTTCTCTGCCGCCGTTAACTTCAATAGAATAAGAGCTTGGCGCATCATAAAAATATCCGAATTCTTTGATGCGTGTTATGTCTTGTAAGGGATAGCAGGAAAAGAAAAAAGAGTTATACGCAGTATTATCAAAATAACTGACGAACAAAGCGATATTATTACTTTCAAGAGATATATATTGACGTTCACCCTGTGCGTTAACAAAAATTTCTGCATATAGTTTAACTTCATGCCTGAGCATGGCAGTATGGCTCTCAGTAAGAAAATCCATAATAGGCATCGAAATATTAAAATAGATAGCTATACTATTTTCCTCCTCATCCAAAATATAAGCTCGAGTTAATAGTCCCGCTTTCCATAATAACATATAATTCCACAACAATAGACGCGCATAATAACCAGTATGTTGCGGTAACTTGCCCGGACCCCCAGACCTGGTTCGATGTGGCTTTGCGGCCAAATCGTCTAACCGAATATGTCGCGCACTTCATCTGTAACCGTGCGAAGCGGCTGTCCGACGAGCCTGGCCAGGTCTTTGGAGACGAATCGCATATCGGAATACGGCAGCATTCGGTATACATGATTTTGATAATCGTTGTCCGTGCGGCGCACTACTTTTCTGCCTGTAACCTCCGAAATGGAACTTGCCAGATCGTCCAAATTCCAAGTCCGCATCGGGGCCAGCTCGTACGTTCGATCCTCATGTCCTTCCTCCGTAAGAACGACAGCGGCGGCATGTGCCAAATCCCAACGAGAGGCGGTATTAAAAATCCAATGCCCAGGAGGACTGACCAGAACCCCGCTTGCAGCCGCTTCCCGGATTCCAAGCAGCTTCACGATATCCGTATAATAAGCATTCCGCAAGATCGTATAAGGGATGTTCGACTCCCGTATAGCTTGCTCCGTATCCAAATGAAGTTTGTGAACAGACAACCGGCCCTTCTCCGGGGAACATATACTGGTATAAACAATGTGCTTGATTCCGGCTTGGCGAGCAGCTTCGATGACCGAGAGATGCTGCTGCAGACGAACAACGTCATCCATACAAGGGGAGGATACCATCATCAGCTTGGCGGCACCGCGAAAAGCGGGTTCGAGGGATTCCGGCACATCGTAATCGCCATAACGAATGCCCAGATTCGGATCTGTATACTCTTCCGCGATAGGAGGCTGTCTGACGCTAAGGATCAGGTCTTCGGCACGGCAGCGGAAAAGCAGCTGCTTCAGAATCAATTTCCCCAGATTGCCGGTTGAACCGGTTAATACAATTTTCATAAAACCAACCCTCTCTAATGGATAAAAGTTAAATGTTTAACTATATGGGCGCAAGGAAGAAGTTACTCCTTCCTTAGCTGCAATTTGCGCAGAAGCGACAGCAACAGCTGTATCTCGTCCGCGTTCAAATTTTCCATCCGCTTCTTGATGACAGCCCGATTGCCCGGCAATACCTCCAGCAGCAGATTCTCTCCATCCTCGGTAAGCAAAATCCTGCGCTTGCGGCCATCCTCCGGGTCACTGACACCTCGAATATAACCCTGCTGCTCTAGCGGCACCAGCAGAACACTGATATTGGGCTTCGTTACTCCAATCCGGGCCGCCAGGGCGGAAGGGAGAATCGTACCGCCGGCTTTGGCGATCTCAACCAGAATGCGGATTCGCGCTCCGTTTATTCCCTGCGAGGACCAATATCGTTCCGAAACGCCGACAAGCTCAGCCGTTGTCTCCACCATGCAAAAAAAAGCTTCCACCTCTAACGGCTGCCGGGACACATAACGCTGAAGAACGTCCATCTTCCAAAACCTCTGTATATAGTTTAATGTTTAACCAGTTTCAGTGTACTCTTGTTTTTTTGCTTTTGTCAACAAACATAGTTCGTTGATCTTCCCGCCCGATAAGAACGTTATATGCGGCGTTTGAACGTTTCGGGTGGAGAGCCCCAATACTTAGCAAACACTCTCGAAAAGTGGCTCGTATCCTGAAAACCGCTTTCGGCAGCCGCTTCGTACACTTTCATCCCGGATTCCAGATACGATCGAGCCCGGTTCATCCGCTGCATCAAAACGTAACTGGAGAACGGCTGCCCGACATGCCGCTTGAACAAACGGCTCAAATAAAACGGATGCACATTGGTTCGCAGCGCGACCTGCTGTAAAGAAAGCTTCCGCTTCAGTTCGGCGTCCACGATCGCCAGCACCTGCCGGATCACCGGGTGTATGTCGGCACCGGCCGGTGGACGTGCGAAGTCCATCATCCGCCAGGCAAGGCGGCAAAGCAAAGCGAGTCCCTGAGCCGGAGACCGAATTCTATGCATCGTGTAAACAGACTCCAAGTCTTTGCCCCACACCTCCGAAGCCGTCCAGCCGCGACGTTTCATATGGCTGATGAACAAGGAGCAGCCGTGCAGCAGGCGCAGCCGCCAGTCGTCTCCTGCATGATTCCACCAGTTCGAGAGCAACATGCCGAACGCTTCCCTGTCTGTTGTCTCGAGACCCATAATCAGCTCCTCGTCGGCAACGGCTCCCGACACGGCAGCTTCCGCTTCCGCCTCTTCCGGCAGACCTGCAACCGGATCGATCAGGCTCACCTTCACCCTCGCTCCCGTCCGCGCAACATCCGTAACTTCCAGTTGAACGCATCGGGTTTGTCGGATATATCGCCATCCGGATCGCGACTTCCCTTTGTCTCCTGTCTTATTTTCCGGAAGAGGCATCCCGTTCAGTTCGATGCGGACAGGTCGGCCGCTGGTGAATATGGACAGCTCGTAGCTTCGTTTATCCGGCATTCCTGCATACGATCCGCTTCGAGGACCGATATTCAGCAGGACCTCTCCAGCGTTCGCCTCGCATATAACTTCTGTAAGGGCCGCAAAGCCCTGCTCATGAGCCAGCGTAACCCCGTCATCCTCATACATCGTAAACTGACTGCGCTCTCCCGGATATATATGCAGCGCCATGCGTTTAATCACCGTTTGATCTGCATAGTCAACTTCCGGCCACAACGGTACAATCGCGCCTTCGCGTACAAATAAGGGGCCTCCCACCTCATCGGGGATCGTGCACGAAATCGTCTGTCCACCTTCCGACGTTTCGCCCGTCCAATAGTTAATCCAACGGCCTTCGGGCAAGTAAACGCGATCGGTATAAACGGCTACAAGCAAAAACGGTCCCAGCATGTACTGCTGCCGCAGCTCCCCGCAATGCGGATCGTTCGGAAACATCAGCGGCATCGCTCGGGCAATAGGCATCCCTGTACGAGCGGCAACGTGTGCCGTTGAATACACGTATGGGAGCAGCCTGTACCTCAATTTGGCGTACTTGCGGAACATGTCGCGAAGTGGTTTTTCCAGTACGCAAGGATTCCGGAAGTAGCTGCCGCTGTTGATAAACGACCAGGGCTGCAAAAAACCGGCATGGATGCTTTCGCGCATATCCACGTTAATATGGGAAGCGGTGTGCGCATGACCCGACAAGCCCATACTGAGCGCCTGAACAACCGCCGCGACGCCGCTGTTGTATCTGCCCGATTCCAAAGCGGTGAACTGCTGAATGCCGGTATACCCCGAAACACAATGGATAAACGGTCTTTTCCCCGTTTGCTCCGCATATCCGTCATACGTTTGCTTGACCAGCAGCACCGGATACAAATGACGCAGCTCGCGATCTTTCATGCCATTCGCCCACTTCCGGTCCCGTTCCGTTTCCATGCCCATCTGACTGAATGAGGAATAACGAAAGGACGCGACCCCCTCTCCTGCGAACGGGCGCAAAAAAGCGTACCACGACTCCGACGTGTTTTCAGTCCCGCTACCGTTTGCATGGCGCGTTGCAAATTCGGTATGGGCCGTCAGATCGTAGTTGATGCAGTGCATGAGCAGCCCGAGCTTGAAGCCATGCCGCTGCAGCATGTCCACAAACGTAAACGAGCGGTCCTGGCCGCTCGTCGGCGCGGAAAAACGCGTCGAGTGCCATCGCATAGCCGTCGCTTCCCTGCTACCCGTATCGTTCCAGCCGCTGCCTAGACCGATGAGATCGCACGGAATGCCTTCCTGCCGGAACTTCAGGACGTCGTCCAGCACTTCCCGGTCATGGGTCGTCATGTCGCGAATGTAGGTCAAGCCGTACGCCCAGATCGGCAGCAGTCTTGGCTTGCCGGCAAGATCCGTGTATCGTTCCAGCAACTCCCGGTAATCGTCTCCGCCGAATACGTAAAGATCAAGCTCCCCTTCTTCGGCAGTGATCCTCATCTCGTCCGGATTCGTTTGGCCTAAATCGAATGCGTGCGGCCAGGTCGTATTGATCAATAAGGCCCAACCGCCGCTGCTCATCACAAAAGGAACCGGTACCGAGCTTCCGTCTGGCGTGGCCGAAAGCGTAGCTCGGCTGCCGCGCAGTTGAAGTCGATCGGGCACCGCATTCCCCAAACCGTAAAGCCGCTCCCCCTCCGTCAAAGTAAAGCGGATATCGAATCCCCCCTCTGCACCGATTGTCAGGCCCGACACCGTAAGCGGCAAGCGCTCCTTACCCGCCCCTCGAAACGTTATCGAACCATCAGCGCGTCCGATGTGCAGACTAGTCTGTTCGGTACGCATGATGTACATGTACTCCGTTTCCTCCGTCTCTACTGTGACGGTCAGATCCGTCTTGCGCAATATGCCGTATCGATGAAGCGTCGATTCGGCAAAATCTCCGCGAGCCTTTCCCCGGATGCGAAACGTGTGGGGCGCGACCGCGAAGGCCGCCAGCTTTCCGCGGTTAAACCAATCTATTTGCAGGCCGTGTCCGTCATCGGTCGGCGGACCGTCGCCATCGTATCTCCGCATGTCCCGTTCACTCTCCTTTTCTGATCCGATAATGGTGCCGGTAAACGGTTGGGCAGGTTATGAACATCCATGATAACAGTGCAGCCCGTTATCGATCGTCAAACAATGGTTATCGTACGCACCTACACCTCCCGCTTCCTTCTTGCTAATCTGAGGATGCACATTCAAATCAAACCAAGGGGTCGTACAAGTTGAAAAAAATAGCGGTTGCCGGCGCGGGAGCGCGTGCTCATATTCTCGTGAAACCGTTGGCCACGCAATTTCGCGAAGAGGTCGAGCTCGTTGGCATCTACGATCAGAATCCATCCAGAGCGCGCCTGCTCGCGGAGGAATGCGGACAAGTACCGGTTTACGCCAGCTTCGACAGCATGTTGCAGGAAAGCGGCACGGAGCTTGTCTTAATCACGACGATGGACAGTACGCACGATGCTTTCATTATCCGGGCATTGGAAGGCGGGCTCGACGTCATTACCGAGAAACCGATGACTACGGATGCCGAGAAATGCAAGTCCATTCTGGATGCCGAGAAACGGACCGGCCGCAATATCAAGGTCGCTTTCAATTGCCGCTATATGCCCTACATGATGCGGGTAAAAGAGCTGTTGGACGCCGGTACGATCGGAGACATCCTCAGCGTGGACTACAACTGGTATTTGGACTCGAATCATGGCGCACAGTATTTCCGGAGATGGCATCGCCATATGAGCAACAGCGGCGGGCTACTCGTCCATAAGTCGACCCATCATTTCGATTTGGCCAATTGGTGGCTGCGTGATGAGCCCATTGAAGTAAGCGCCTTCGGCGAACGGCGCTTTTTCGGCCCGACGCGCGAGGAACGCGGCTTCCGCTGCTTGAATTGCAGCTTTGCAAGCACGTGCGAGTTTTATTTCGATATTACAGAACATTCGTTCAACAACGACTATTTTCATCAATGCGAGGCCGAAGACGGCTATATCCGCGATCGCTGCGTGTTCGGCGACGATATCGATATTTACGATACGATGTCTGTCCATGTCCGTTACCGGAAAGGTACTGTCTTGAATTATTCCCTGGTTGCGCATAGCCCGTATAAAAATTGGACCGCCACCTTCAACGGCACCAAGGGTAGAATCGAGGCCGGCGAATATTACACCGGCGACAGAGCGGACGAACCGACGCAGCAGATTCACCTTTTCAATCATAGAGGGGAAAAAGTCGTGCATGAAGCCCGAAAAGCAACGGGCTCGCATGGCGGGAGCGACGACCGGATCCGCAAAATGTTCGTCCAGAACGAGCCGACCGATTCGTTGGGGCAGCGGGCCGGCTCCTGGGAAGGCGCCCTATCCATGCTCATCGGAGTAGCGGCGAATATTTCGATCCAGGAACAACGCAAAGTAACGATCCAAGAGCTGTTGAATTCGAGTGCAATCACAAGCCATCGGTGACGAAGGAGAGGAAATCTGTGAAATCCTTGAAACCCATTCCAACCATTTCTAGCAAAACCCGGCGGGCCGTCATCCGCTCGACTGCCGTCGCAACCTTGCTGCTGGTACTAGCGTCCGGCTGCGCTCCCGCTCCGAAGGAACCGAGTCGCGAGGCAGGCGGCACTCCTCCTCCAGAGAGCCAGCCTGAACAAGCCAAGCTTGTATTTTACTCCAATAACGGCAACTCCGAAGAAAGCTTCGATCAATCGTTCGGCAACGCCCTGCGTAAAAAATTTCCGAATTACACGATCGAATACATCCGGGCCGGAACAGGCACATCGCTGCAGGATTTGCTGGCCTCGGGCACGAAATTCGACATTTTCTTCAACACCATCGGCAACTTCGAACGATATATGATCGAAAGTGGCATGGAGTACGATATGCGCGAGCTGATCAAGAAACATAACGTCCCCTTGTCCGACCTGGACCCGGTTTATGTGGATTACATGAATAGTGCCGCCGGCGGTCCGATCTACGGGTTCCCGATTCAAAACAACGTAATGACCTTGTTCTACAACAAGACGCTGTTTCAGAAATTCGGCGTCCCCTTTCCGCAAAACGGAATGACCTGGGACGAAGCGATCGAATTGGGCAAAAAACTGACCCGGCAGGAAGCCGGCACCTCCTATGTCGGTTTGACCGTAAATCCGGCCAACACCGCCAACCAGAACCAGTTTTCGCTGCCGAGCGTCGATCCGTCTACGATGACGCCGACGATTAATACGAACCCGCTTTGGAAACCGTTGTTCGAAACGTTGTTTGTTCGTCCGTTCGAACAGGAAATCGCCCGCGCGGAAACGATCCGGCAGAAAAAAACACCCGACCACTACACCTTCGTGCGGGACCAAACGTTAGCCATGTACGGCTATTCGTCGGGGCTCATCTCCGCCCTGGGCGAGGAAATGAAACAGATCGATTGGGACATCGCGTCGCTGCCTACTTTTCGCGAGAAACCGGGTGTGGGCGCGCAGCCTTATCCGTTCCAGATGGGCATCACTTCATTTAGCGCGAACAAGGATGCCGCGATGACCGCCCTGAAATTCCTGCTTTCCGAAGAGTATCAGAAAGAAATATCGGAAAAGGGACAAATGCCGGTATTGAAATTGGAAACCGTAAAGAAAGCTTTCGGCAGCAAATCCACCTTCAGCAATAAAAATTATTCGGCCCTTTTTTACAACAAGATGGCTCCGATTGCGTTTAAAACTCCGCCTTATGGCGCCGCCATCGACAAATATCATACAAACGGCGCCTTGCAGCTGGCACAAGGACAAACCGACATCAACTCCCTGTTCCGCCAAGCGGAGGAAGAAGCAACGAAAGAGATTAACGCGCTAAGACAAAACGCGAAATAATGGGCAGGGACGGTAAAGCCTCTAATCCGCTTTGAAGCGGATTAGAGGCTGCTTTCTGTTGTGCAGCTCAGATCGACCAGACGCCGGGTAGCTGCGCTCTCACTTTACAGATCATGCCCGGTTCGATCAGCAAGCTTGTCGCTCCGGCCGCTCCCGGCAGCTGCAGTACATCCGATCCGAATACCAGCAGCCTGATCTTTCCTCCGGACTGGGAAGCGTTGGCGAATGCATACTCCAGCCCGATCGATACGGCGGTATCGGGCAGCTGCACATCCTTCGTCCCCGTTTCGGCGGCCGGGAGCATCAGTTCGATTCCTGCGAGCAACCCGCCGCTTAAGGTAAGGTTGTTATCCAGTACGTATCTGGGTCGCTGGCCCGTGTAGGTCAGCCGGCTATCGTCGGAGACGTTAAGACGCAAAAAACCGCGATCGCCTTCCAGGTCGTTTTCCGAATACGGATCGATAATATGCAGGTCGTTGATCGCCGCCCCGGACGCCGCATTGGCCCAAAAGGGGACGAGCATCTGCGGCGTGCTTCTGGTGTCGACGGCCCTCGGACGTATTAGCGTTATTTTGCCGATACGGACTTGACCGCTCGCCACATGGGAGGCGACGATATCGATCGAGAACGCGCTCCGCTCCTGCGGATAGGAAGAGCCGGCAACGCCAGCTTCGTTGGGGTCCTGTACGGCGACATCCGTCGCGATCACTTCGGGCGCATTCGGTCCCCAACGCGCCCACTCCACCGCTTTGCGCGCCGGCCGCACGATCAGCGCCTTTTCGATCACGATCGAGCCCCGGATCTTTTTCGTGAGGTTCACCCCGCCGCTCAGTCCGGGAAAAGCAAAGCGAAGCCCCCCAACCGGACCGTCCGACTCGGAACGATAGTTGGCGATATAAACGTCAAATAACGGATTAACGGTGCTTGAGGCGGTCAGGAACCCCGGTACGAGCTGCAAACCGCCTCGTCCGTTGCTGCTAGTCTTGACATCGATAAGCGATACGTCGATCTTGTTGCCGGACTGACTATTGGGTTCGATATCGATGCCGAAGCCCGGGTTCGTCAAAACGATCTTCCCGGTATTGCGGTAATCTCCCCCAACGATCCGTCCGCTCTGGACGGTGACGATCGATAACCCCTGCCTGCGATTGGAATCGGCAATGCAATCCTGAAGTAGGATATGCTCGGGGATCGGCAGCGCCGTATTGTGCGGGTATACGCCGATATAATAGCCATCGCCCCAAAACTTCTCGGCCGTTCCGTTATGGATGGCGATATGTTTAGCGCCGGAAGCGATATAAAAACCGAATCCCCACTCTCCGCCGGTCCCCGTATGGATCCCGATGTCCCCTATTACCCAAGGGCGCCACATCGTAACGTACTCGCAGCCCTGCAAGTTAAAAAGTACATGTTCGCCGTAAGGGCTCGCTTTGGCTTGAAATCGAAACCGGCCGTCGAACCAATGGGTGCTGTCGCTAGGTGGCCGGATGCCCCCATTAAACTTGGTTGTCGGATAAGCGGGGTCGTCGCAATCGATGACCGGCGCCATGTCCCCGGTGTAGAAATAGTTTTTCGCCCCTTTGGCATATGCGGCCCGGACTCGTGCCGTGCAGTCGATGCCCGTCTGGACGCCGACCTGCAGCATATCGATTCCTTGCGAGATTGCCAGTACTGCGACTTTACCCGATGCGAGCAGCCCGTGATCGACATAGCCGTCCGGCGATCCGGTATAACTGGCAGTTGGCGTAATGAAGTACCAGGCGCCGCCGCCGTCCCCGGAAGCGTAATAGCCGCGCGTCCTTACGAGCTGGCCGTCCTCCGGCGAAGATAAGCTTTTCAGCGCGGCGATGTCATCGACTACGATCACTTGTTCGCCGCCGGTCGCTCGCACTTCGGTTTGGCCCAGCACGCTGGCCGCCATGAGCATCGCTCCCGCGCTTGCGGCGGTACCGAGCAAAACCCTGCGACTCATCGTCTTGTTCTCCACGATACAGTCCTCCTTCGTTTTATCTTGCTCTACTACGAAACATGTTCATCCAAATATGAAAGCGGTTTCATTTCACGTCGAAACGATAGGCTTCGCCGCCGAGAAGATCTCCCCCCTGCAGGAAAGTCGCATTGCAGGACTTGTGTTGCCTCCCTTCTTCCTACGAATCTTCCTCTACTATATAAAATACGGAAAGGAGAGGCTATTGCGGAAAAGGACAGACGGTGTGCCGATCCGGTCACTTTCCCGCTTACCAGGATCAATCTGCTTCAGACAACGAGGCTAACCAGCATGCCTGGTTTCGATTCGGCTACCGTTTCTGTTCTCTGTACTTACCTGGCGAACAACCGCATTGGCGAACAAACAATCTTCCGAAGGAAGCAGCATCCTCATAGCCGACCCGATGTGCGACAACAGACACAATGTCGTCGGTTTCGATCAGTAATCGCTTTGCTTTTTCGATCCGGATAAACTGCACATATTCGTATACACTGGTGCCTCGATACCGATTGAAATGCCGATTTAATTGGCGCTCCCCGACGTAAAACAGTTTCGACAGCGTCGGCAGCGTGATTTTCTGGTTGTAATGCCTTTCCACATAACCGCAGACCCGATGTACAAGCAGTTCGTTCGGAGAATGGATCTGCTGTTTGTGCTTCGCCTTATTGTAGTAGCGGGACAGCAGGATGAATAGTTCCGTCATTCGCAGCTGCACGATAGCTTGATAACCGGAATCCCGCTGGGTCATTTCCCGGTGCAATTCCTCCAGAATGTCCCGCGTTTTGTCCGCGTCAGCCGCTCCCACATTCAGCTTGTGGTTAAACCTGATCTCTCGATTTAAAAAAGGCTGTACGTAAAAAAAATCGAACGCATCGCCCAGCCGTAACTCGCGAAGCACATACGATGCTATAAAATCCGGATGGAACAAACAGTTGATTATTTCGATGGTCTGACCTTCATTGACGATGTAACCGTGCTTTTCGCCCGGATTAATCATAAAAATATCGCCTTCATGGATCTCGTAGGATGTATCTTGGAACAAATGCGTCGCTTGACCGCTCTCCACATAGATCAGTTCGACGAATTCGTGAGTATGCAAAAGAGGCATGCTTCTTCGGTCATGACGGTTTCGCTGAATCCAAAAAGGAAAATTATCGGGGTGCTTATAATGAGCCAATGATTTTACAAACATAAATCGTATTCTCCTCCAGCGATAAAATCTGCGTTCGTAGGGGTCATCTCTGCTTTTCTTTATTTTACTTCACCAGATGACGGTTTTCTAATCTATTATTCTCGCGAGATGCGGGGTGGTAATAAAATGCAACAACGGCAGCCGTTTTCCGGCTGCCGCTTTTATCAGCTATTTTCCCTTTTACGCTCATTCGCCTCTAATCCATACCGTCATTTCCCCTGCTCCCCGGTTCCCCCACAGGAAATACGGCACCGCCCGCAGCGTGAAAGGCCGGCTCATCTTCCGGGCAGGCAAGTACGCTTCCGGACCAGACCAGTCCGCCGCATCATCCTTTCGACCTTCGGCCGTTATAACGACGGCGCCTCCGAGAAAGTCGTCTTCGAATCGCGCCTGCAAAGGACGATCCGGCGAGACCGAAATTGAACATAACGCCGGGCCGTTATCGGCCTCTTCCAAACAATATACGAGAGGTCCTCTCTGCAGCGCGACTTTGCCGCTGTCAGCACGGATGTTCGGGTGTGCAAGCATCCAAACCGGCTCCATCGCAAAATCCGCTTCCAAGATGTCCCCATCCGCCCATTCGCGCTCTACAAGCATGTAGCCGTTCGTCATAGAACCTTCGTGCTCAAACGACTGCCCGTTCAGCATGAAACTCGCCTTGCCGAAGCACCAGTCGGGGATCCGTAAAGCGAGCGTAAACCGCTTCGGTTCAGCGATTTGAACTTGAAGGCTGACGCTGCCGTTCCATGGAAGACCGGACTGCTGTTTGATGACGACGGGCTCATCCTCTACGGATATCGTCGTTTCGCTGCCTATATACAGGTGCGTATAAAGGATACGATTGTTTACACTGTATATATACTGCCCGAGCGAGCTGAGCAGACGCGCCACGTTCGGTGGACAGCAGGCGCAGCCGAACCATTTTTGCCGCTCTGTCTTGACGTGGTGCTTTCCCGGATTATGGCGGCACGCTTCCGGCCACACTTCCAAAGGATTGACGTAAAAATAGTGCATCCCGTCGAGCGACATGCTGCCAAGCACCACGTTGTACAGAGCTTTCTCCATTACGTTCGCATATTCGCTTCTCGCTTCAAGGCGCAGCATGCGTTCGGCGAAAAAAATCAAACCGATCGAGGCACACGTTTCCGCATAGGCCGTATCGTTCGGCAAATCAAAGTTAATAGTAAACGCTTCCCCATGATGCGTGGAGCCGATGCCTCCCGTTATGTACATTTGCTTCGTCGTGATGTTGTCCCATAATGTGCGGCACGCTTCGCTCAAGCTTTCGTCCTCTCCCAGACGGGCGAGATCGGCCATTGCCGCGTACATATATACGGCCCGGACGGCATGACCTACGGCGACCTTTTGCTCGCGGACCGGGAGATGGCTTTGCTGGTAATGCAGCACCGGCTTCCGGCTCGTTCCCCGTCCCCAAAGGGCGGACTGCTCGCGTTTTTCCCATTCCTCGATAAAAAAATTCGGCTCCCGCCCCCGCTGCTCGATAAACATGGAGCTAAGCCGCGCATACTTCTCGTCGCCGGTCGTCTCGTATAGCTTGATTAAAGCAAGCTCGATTTCCTGATGGCCGCAATATCCTTTCGTTTTGCCAGGCTCTGTCCCGAAAATCGAATCAATATGGTCCGCAAATTTGCGCATGGCGTCCAAAAACGCCCGTTTCCCAGTCGCTTCGTAATAGGCGACAGCCGCCTCGAACAGATGGCCCGCCGTGTATAACTCATGGTAATCAAGCAGGTTCGTCCACCGTTTGGCCGGCTCCTTCATCGTAAAATACGTGTTTACGTACCCGTCTTCCCATTGCGACTTTAGGATTAAATCAACGGTTTCCTCCACGTGTGACTCGAGCACCGGGTCCGGATGAGTCGCAAGCGAGTGGCTAGAAGCCTCCAGCCATTTAGCCAAATCGCTGTCCATGAAAAAGTGTCCGCGATACTCCCCTTCCGTCTGTTTCGCCGCAAGCCGGAAATTGTGCAAAGCATAGCTGGGCGTTGCTCCCGGTATTCGATCGTTCAGCGCCTCCCATTGATACGGAATGACCGTTTCTCTAACCAAATCCGCGTACCGTTTCCAGAAGCGATCGTTCACCTTAATGTTCCGCAAAGGCACCCTATCCGTACGGCTTGCCGTCATCGGCACCAGCTCCTTATATTATCAATTAATAAACCTTCCTCGCCTTCATTGTATGATGTAAAATGAAGTTGTTCTACTTCGTGGTTGAACCACTTTTTATTAAAATTTGACACATGTGATTCCCGCAAAAAGGAGCATCGCCGGTGCAGGACAAATCGTATATATCCATTCAAGCTCCTCCGCTGCCTTATTTTTTGGAATGCGGCAAAGCGCTGTACGCCCCGGGAGACCAGCACGTGAGCCGATACCGGTTAGGCGTGTTCGACTTGCTGTTTGTGACCAAGGGGGCTTTATACATCGGCGAGGAAGAACGGCATTGGTCGCTCACTCCCGGTCAGTATCTGCTGCTGCTGCCGGACCGCCACCACTATGCCGTAAAGCCTTGCGACTCGGAGACGGCGTTTTACTGGCTTCATTTTCAGGTTCCGGGCAAATGGGAGGTGAACGGTTCAGCGGACATACCCGCTTCCGGCGACATCATCGTCCCTCAGCAATCGGCCGCGCCCGATGCGAAGGAGCTAGGCCTGCTTATGAACAGATTGCTGAGGCTATCCGGGGAAAGCCGAAACACATCGTTCTGGGAGCAGCATCTCCTGTTCGGAGAGCTGTTAAGGAGACTGGATGAGGGCAGAAGAACGGAGAATGTCCCGGCTGCCAAGCTGCTGGCGCACAAGACGGAAGCCTACTTGAAGCAAAATTATGCAAGCCCGATTTCGAACGAAACGCTTGCTGAAGCGCTTCATTTTCATCCGGGCTACATTGTGAGATGTTATAAAATTTACTATGGATGTACGCCGATGGACTATTTGCATAAGTTCCGGCTCGATCAGGCGAAGCTGCTGCTGGTCAAAACCGACTGGCCGATCGGCAAAATCGCCGAGCACGCCGGCTTTTCCAGCACCGCCTATTTCACCAGCTGCTTTCGAAAGGAAACCGGGACCGCCCCGCTTCGCTACCGGAACCATTTTGCGAGATAAACGGGACGGTCATCGGGGGCTGTATCGCGCGCCTAACGCTCCGGTCGAAAAACGTTCCTGACCGCCTCCAAATAGGCCATGCCGTTCACGGTATCCGGCTCCAAGTAGCTGCCTTCCGTCCACTCGTTCCACGCGTTGATCGTGCATATCGAAGTGCCGGAGCCGCCGTTTTCCTCCAGAAACTCTTTCGCCTCCCGCAGAGCCTGCTCGAACTGTCCGGGCGTATTGTCCCCTAGCACCGGCATATACGGATAGCCCAGATGGTCGAACTTGTCCGATTGAATCGTCCGGGGAGACGAATCCCATCCCATCGTTACGTTCGGATAATAAGGAACGTTGTACTGCTCCGTCAGCTCCGCCATCGTTCGCCTCGCTTTCTCGCGCGTATCGGCGTAAGGCGTCTGCGGAAATTGCTCCAGCCTTTGATGATGAATCCATACGTAGGATGCAACCGAGTCGAAGCCGAGCAAGCTAAGCAGCTCATTCCCGTTCGTCACCTGCTTCTCCCCCGGAAGCAGCTGCACGCCCCACACGACGGCATTCAGATGAAGCTCGCCGAGCCCCGCCTCTCGGACCATACCGCGAAATTGCTCCAGCGCCTCCTTCGTTTCGTCGATCGAACCGAGCCCTGCGATGAGGCTCATTAGCTCGTAGATCGAGAAATACAGCTTGCCGTCCACGCGCCAATAAGACGGGTGTCCCATATAAGTCTCTACGATATGCCCGCAAGCTTTCAGAAACGCTTCCTTCGAAACTGCGCCCGGAGCGAGCGTCTTGTACGGCCTGCTGCGCGTGGCCGGATGAATGTCCTGCCAGTCGTGATTGGCCCACATGAGCGCAAACTTCAGCCGCTCGTTATTGGCCGCTTGCAGAAAGCCTTGCTCGAGCGCCCGCTGCAAATAAGGGCCATCCTCGTACCAATACCAATCGAAGAGGAAAGCATCGATCCCGTGACTGGAGGCGGCATCGATTTTCTTCTCCATCACGAGCGGATCCGACTCATCCTCGTACCCCCAGAGCGGCACTTTCGGCTGCGCGTGGCCGGGGTAACGAGGCGTCGCCGCTCGGACGAGCTCCCATTCGGTCCAGTCCGACCCGTGCCATTTGGCGTTTCGCTCATCGGGATGATAGTTCGGGAAGTAATAAGCCGCTACTTGAATGGGGGTATCCGCACGTTTGTCGCGCTGCCCTTGTTCTTGTTTATGCTGCCGTTCCTGCTCCATCGTGTTTCTCTCCCCTTTTGCGGCTGTTCGTCCAGCTCAGCCGATTTCACAAATCGTTCCCGCAATATATCTGCGCCTTTCGCCTTGCTCCGAAAAGTAGTACGTGATCAGCACCCGGCCGTCCTCAAGCTGGACTGCGCTTGTATACCCGATATCCGAGCCGTGTCCGTCATCGCGGACGATGACTTCCTCCGCTTGCTCCAAATTGCCGCATTCCGGATCGAGCAGCGCCGCTCGTATGCCGAATGGCTTAAACCGGTATCCGTAGCTCAGCAAAACTTGGCCGCTTTCCAGCCGAAGAACGTGAAACGGGCTGGGCGAGTAAAATCGGCGCTTTACCGGCCGGCTCCACGTAAGGCCGCCGTCTCCGGACTCGGCGGTAACGAGCGGGTAAGCCGTCCCGCCATCGCCCTGCTCCGGCTTCGTTTTATGGCAGCGGGTAAACAGGACGATTTTGCCGGATGGGGCTACGTATAAATTCGGCTCGAAAAAGCCGTATCCTTCCTCGGGATCGATGACCGCATGCCGCGTCCAAGACAAACCGCGATCGTTCGTCCTCCCCACCACGACGCTCCAAGTTCCATCTTCGTAACCGTAAAACGGGGCGAGCAACGATCCGTCATCCAGCTCCGCTACGTTTCCCCGAATGTATACATCCTTGAGGCTTACGGCGATGGGTCGGTCCCAAGTGATCCCCCCATCCGTAGAGCGCAGTGTATACGCTCCGACTGCCTTCCCCGCCCATCGGCCGAAAATGCGGTGCGAAAAATCCGGCTGGTCGCTAACGTCCTCCTGCTCGGCGACCTTCCACATAAATATAGTGGCGAAAACGGTTCCGTCCTTGAGCACGTTCAAGCACGGATCTTGAACGCCGTAAAAATAATCGTCGTATACGACGCCGGACTGCCTGCTCCACTGGACTCCGTCCTCGGAAGTTACATAAACCGCCTTGGACGACGGATCGATATGCTCGAGCCCGTACGAATCGAGACGATCGGGAGCTTGCCGGAACGCCGTGATATATGTTCCTTGCGCATTCCGTACGATACTCGGAAACGTGTTATACTGCTCATCCTTATAGAGAGCCATATGGGCGATCGGCTTAATAGTCAAATGTTGTTTCTCCTCTCGAAACTCACTTACACGGCTAGAGCAAACTTACTCAAGGAACGAGCTCGAACAATTGGATTTCGTTCAGCCCGGCCCATCCGGCGGATGCCGTTATCGTTACTTTGACGAAGCGGACCGTTTTCCCGCAATCGAAATACTTGTAATCGACCTCGTTCATGCTCACGTTCGCATAGGTCTGTACGGTATCCCAATGGATGCCGTCCGCTGATAGCTGCACGTCCGCGGTTTCCGCATAGCCCGCTTTAAGCAATACGCCGATAGCGATGATCTCATGACCGCCCTGCAAATCGATCGTATAGGACGCAGGAGACGCCGGCGTTGCGGTCGCGTTTTTGAATGCGGCGCTGCCGTAGGCGATGCTGCCGTCAAGCGCGCCTTTCGGACCGGTCGCGGCATTGTTCGGGTCCGTATACAGCATATCCGTCGTCACGGTAATCGCCGACGAAGCGTACATACCCGCCAAATCCATTTTCGTTCCGAAATCGCCTTCCCAGTTGCCGGGCTTGGAATAGGTGCCGCCCAGCAATTGCTTCTGCGCATCGTAATAGACGGTGAACAGCCGGCCATCGTCCAGAAGGACGGTCGACGAATAGCCCATATCGGACGTTTGCCTGTTCGAGTATAACACCCGGCTTGACGAGCCGTTCCACGGGTCGTTCAGGTCGCGGATGTTCACGACGACCGGGCGTCCTCCGGCCGGATGCTGGAACTCGCTCCACGCCTCGAATATTCGATCGGTTCCGGGAAAACGAAACAGCTCCGGGGCATGGATTTTCGTATCGAGCTTGTTGAGCGTACCCCACGTGGCGCCGTAGTCGTACGAATGGACCTCGTAGCCCTTATTATCTGCCGAAGATGCGCGGATGAGCCCGCGAATATGTCCGTTCTCCAGCTCGGCAATCGCCGGCTCGACCAGCTGACTGCCGAACGAGTAGCCCATAACCGTCTCTGTCGACGAAAGCCATGTCGCCCCCTGATCGGTGCTCCGCACGACGGTCGATTGCTGATAACCGCTACCGGAAGCGGGGCCGTACAACGGTATGAGCAAATCGCCGTTCGAAAGCTCGACGATTTTGGACGATGTCGCCGCCCACGACATTTGGGTCCCTACCGTGACCGGACTGCCTCAGGTCGCTCCGTCATCCGCACTGCGAATAACGCGTACGTCTATCGGCCCGCCGCTGTATGTAAACCAGGACACGAGCAGCGTCCCGTCCGATAAAGAGACAATCGACGGATCGCGATCGTCGTAGGTCGTATCGACAACCGTTTGCGCCGCGCTCCAAGTGGCACCGTTGTTCGTACTTCGCTTCATCATGATCTTGCCGTTGCCGCCTACATGACTCTCGGACCAATAGTAAACGACGACCAAATCGCCATTACCCGTCTTGACGATATCGGGAAAATAAGGCTTGTAGCTGCCGGAAGCCGATGCGACCGTAATATCCGGCATGCTCGTATGCCGCACCTCCGCGAGAGCCGTTCCTGCGGGGACAAGCAGAACAACGAATAGCCCTAACAACGCAAGCATTGTCGCCGTACAAGAAATCCGCCGAAAGAAAATCGTTTCCATTTCCGATTCCTCCTCGTTTATTCCCGTTCTTCGCCAATCATTCTTGTCCCGCAGGTTCTCGCTGTTACAAATTACCTTCGCTGACCCACGTCCCCGGCGTGCCCGTTGCCGTGCACCTCCAGCCTTTGGGCGAACCGACCGCAGGAGCCTCGTTCACGAGCAGGTCGCCGGTGCGCCAGCTTCCCGTTGTAGGTGCAGCGCTTGCGATCCCATGGAAGGAGCCGCCCACGTACCGCCCTTGGATCGTACCGGCTGCGACCGGAGCCGCGCCGATTTTGCACGTATTGCCGTAGATGCTTACTTTTCCTCGCTGCGAGGCTGCCGCCGACTGAGGGCCGACCGCGATAGGTTCCAGTGTGCTTCCGCCAAAATCGTTATCGCTTATCGATACGTTGGACAGTTCCGCGCTTCCGACTATATGGCGGTTTACGAGCGGGCTGCCTTGCGGCTCGAAGCCGCATGACGTAACGGATATCCGGTCGCCGGTCGTGCCGAGGTGAACATTTGCGAGCAAGGTGCCGTTATTCTTTTGCCCGCCCGACACGAAGCTGGACTTATCGATGCGGATATTGTCGGCCCGGCTTCCGGACAGGATGACATCGTATTTGCCGTTCAGCAAAAACTGCGCCTCGACCCGCGCTCCGTTTACGTCGGACAGCATGATTCCTTGCTCCCATTTCGAGTAGCTGCCTGTAAGAGTAATCCCCGAGCAAACGACTTTTACGACGGCAGCCGCACCGGAGCTTTCGGAAACTTGCGCAGGCTCGATCTGAACCGTATTAGGCGCCGTGGCGCTTAGCTGGATCGTTTTGGCGATCATGACCGATTTATCTCCGGTTAGCCATATCCGATGTCCTTTTGGAACGGTCAGGGTGGTGCTGACCGCAGACAGCGAAACCGTCGCTGCCCCTATGGCGAGCGGAGCCGTTAGCGTGGCGTTAAGCATAGTGCCCGCTGCCGTTAGCCCGCTTTTGCCTCCTGTTTGTGTACTCGTCGTACCTGTCGTTCGCGCGTCGACCGCGCAATTGATGCAGCCGTACAATCTGCTGCCAGCCCCGGTCGCGCCCGCATACGAGATCCGGCAATCGTTGCTGTATTCGACGAGCGCCAAATATTCGGCGACATTTTCGAAGCCGGATGCCGTCACCCGTTCCACCGTAACCCCGCTCGAGTAATACACCAACAACAGCGGACTGCCGCTATACGTTTTTCCGGGCGACAGCGCATAAGTTACCCCGCTGACGTGGACGGACGATATCGAGTCCAGGGTGTAGGTCGGTCCGAGCGGCGTACGGACGGTTGCGGAAGCGCCTTGTATAAAAATAGGCGCCGCCCCTTTGTTGCTTACCCTTGCAGGCGGGTCCCAAATCGCCAGATCGCGAATGACGATGCCGGTCTGAACTTTCGTTTTCTCCGCGTCGGTTGCGACTTGGGCATATACGTCGCCCGGGAGAATCCATAACGGGCGTATCCATCCGTCGAACACGACATTTTCAACCGTGATGTCGTAAACCGCAGACAAAATGATGCCGAAATTGCCCGCTGTGCCGTTATACGGGAAGAAACGAATGTTGCGAAGGACTCCATCGTGCGGATGGTACGAGTAAGTGACCTCCTTATTATGAGCATTGGAGCTCCCTACGTCGCCACCCCAGTGAATGATAATCCCCGCGTCGAACGGACCGTACAATGCAATATCATCTAATACAAAATCGCTCACTTGCCCGAGTATTTCGACTGCTTGCGACTTGCGTACCGTATTGTGGCAATACAGCTTCGCTCCATGCACCCTGATCCCCGAGTGTACTTCTCCCGGAACGGCTTCATAATTGCCGAGACGAAAAACGTTGCCGAAATTGCCGTCAGGCGGAGACGCTGAATTCGTTACCTCGAACGTGGCGTTTAACAATTGCGTGTTGGAGCGAAGCAGCATGCCGTTATCGTTCGCCCCAAGCTCCAGCACGAGCACGGCGCCGTCGTCGAATGCGATCGTGCAGTTTTCGACGACGAGATTTTTGGCCTTCCACTTTCCTTTCGGTATTCGCACGGTCCCGGACAGACCGCCTTGGACGGCGTTTATCGCGCTCTGAATCGCGGCGGAGCAGTCCGTAACTCCTCCCGGTACGGCACCGTAATCTTCGATATCGATATACGCCGTGCCCGCTCCGTATACAGATTCATTTACACTTCCAGCATTTGCTCCCATAATTCCTCCCGTTGCCAGCGCCGCTCCGGCCATACCGAGCGAAGCCAGCATCGCTCTTCTCGACATGTTCGCCTCCTGCATTTCAACCGCCCCATCCCTATTGGTTGGTTACGAAAAACGATAGCGAGCGAATTCCCAATCTTCCGTTACTTCGCCTTCTCCGCCTTAATCGCCGCGTTGGCGCGTTCCGCCGCTTCGCGGAGAGCGGTATTCATATCTTTTTTCTGCAGCACGTTAGCTTCCAACGCCGCTTGCAGCTGGTTTCTGGACAAGTTATTGAACTTCGTAAACGCGGACGCCTTCGCATATTTCGCCGGCAGCATCGCCTTTACGTTTTTCCCTTTGTACATCGCCGTGTCTTGACCGAAGGAGGAACGAAGCGCCGGGCTCGTCAGCGCGGTCGGGAACTGCCCCTGCTTGACCATAGGCAGCTGGTATTCTTCCGAGGCCAAGTAAGCGATCACTTCGAACGACTGGTCCTTATGCTTATTGGTTGTCGTAATGTAGAACGAAATCGGGTACGGCTGCGGTCCGACGCCGGGCAGCTCCTTGAATTCGGGGAACTGCGCCATATCCCAGTTCATCCCTTCCAGCTCCTGCCCCGTCAGCAGCGTGCTGACCGGCATCCACATCGCAAGTGTCTTTTCCTTTGTAAACATAACGCGCTGCTGGGCCGCGCCAAGCTTCTGGGCATTCGGCTCGACCCCATCAAGCTCGTAAAACCGGGAGATGTTGGCCGTCATTTTGTTCCACTTCTCGTCCGCAAACGAAGTCGTCTCCGTCGCTGGGTCGACCAAGTTGAGCGAGAATTGGTTGCGCACCATCAAATGCTGGAATGACACCATGAAGCCGTAGTACTGCTGGTTGCCGTCTTTGCGCGTAACTTTTTTCGCCAGCTCGTACAGATCGTCCCACTTCATATCGTCTTTCGGATACGGCACCCCGAATTTGTCGAAGATGTCCTTGTTGTAATAGATCGGCGACGGAGACATCAAGGTCGGAAGCGCATACATGCCGCCTTTGGAAATCTCTTTCATCATGTCGACGGAGACCGGATCGATTTTGTTCAGGTCGTATTTGTACTTCTGGATGAGCGGCATAATATCGGTTTGCATGTTGTATTTGTTGACGACGTCGTTGAACAGTCCGCTGGAGGCGAAAATAATATCGGGAGCCTGACCGGCGGAAATGAGATCCTGCACCTGGGTCAGCTTCGTAAACGGCGAAAACTTCGGCGTCACATGCGGGAACTTTTTCTTGATAGGCTCGCCGATTTCTTTCATGAACCTCTCCTCGGTGTAATCCGATACTCCGTCGTAAAACACGAGCTCGACCGGCTCCTTGTTAACCGCCGCTTCTTTCTTGTCTTCCGGCTTCGCCGAATTACCGGTTTGGCCCTGTCCCCCGCTTCCGTTCGAGCATGCGGCCATCAGCAGCAGCGTTCCGGATAACAGCGCTATTGCGCTTTTTTTGATCATAGGATCCACCCTTTCTTGTTTTCGCATAAAATAGTACTTTTTTGCCTAGCTCCCCGAATGGGACGTCTTGCTTCTAGGGGCTTATTGGATTGTTTCGCGGAATACTGTTTCGAATCCATAATCCAAGTCCCTGAAACAATGGAAACGATTGCAATTGCCGAATCCGTCTTGCTATATTTAGCATATCCGATACAATGGGGGATAACAATAAAACGATATTTCGAATGGGGTGCATTATTTTGCTATTCCCGCACGCGGAACTGGACCGGCAGTCTTTTTATACGCGCTATATAACTCCGATGTCCGACAGCCTTCGTCTCATCGCCATCGGCTGGGAGCACGTCAATTCGTCCTCCTACCGGTGGGATGGCTTAAAGCGGCAGGCGGAAGACGGCGCCGTCTTCCAATTTACCTTGTCCGGCCAAGGTGTCATCCGGTACCGGAACCGGGAATACTTCGTTCCTGAGCATTGCGGCTTTCTGTGCACCGTGCCGGGCGATCACGTCTACTATTTCGACGAACATGACGGGGAGTGGGAGTTTATGTTCATCGCCGTCCAAGGCGAGGACGCGATTCGCCATTGGAACTCCCTCATCCAATTGTTCGGCCCCGTCATTTCGTTTCAGGACCATCCCGAGCCGATGCAGTGCATCAGCAGGCTGTACGCCCACATCTACAACAATCGGGATTTTGACAAGTTCGCCATCTCCGCCGAGCTGTACCGGTTCGTCATGGAGCTGCAGCGAATGGCCGAAGGACACGCGATCGTCCAGCTGGACGATACGCCCGAGCCGATACGCCGCTCGATCCAGCTCATGCAGTCGCAGTACGCCCTGCCGCTAACGCTGGAGGAGCTGGCCGCGTGCGCCGGCATGTCCAGGTACCATTTCTGCCGCACGTTCCATATGAAAACCGGTCTGCAGCCGATGCAATATTTGCGTAAAGTACGCATCGAGAAAGCGTCCGCCCAGCTCAGCCAAACCCGCAAAACGATCGAAACGATCGCCCGGGATACCGGCTTCGACGGCAGCAGCTACTTCATTCGCGTTTTCAAGCTGCTCGTCGGCATGACGCCTAACGAGTACCGGCAAAGCTGCAGCTCCGATTCGACCCATTCTTTACGCATCGAGAAGTAGGCTCTGCGTTGCGGAATGCCGGTCGCCTCTCAAAACTCGATGCGGATTTCCGTTTCCCGCGATGTTTTTCCGGCGTCCTGCCGGCATAAGACGTTGTACAGCCCCACTGTCTCGTCAGCCGGCTCGACGGCAGCGCGAATGTCCCCCACGAAAGCGGCGGCCGGCTTACGCTCCGAAACGAACGAGAATAAGCCGCTATCTTTGAGCCGCACCCGAACCGAACGGTCGGAGCGCTCCACTTCCAGCACGGCATCCGTGGCGACCAGCTTGTCGGTTAACCCGATCGCGGTGAACGATTCCGCTGCCGGAATCATTAAGAACAGCACGGCCTCGAATCGGTCGAGACGGAGTGTTATCCTATCTCCCGCTTGCAGCCGCTGCGCGGTTTTCCGGAAGGAGTCGTACACAATGAAGGTTTCGCCTTCCAAATCAGGCACGTCGCTCGGCCCAACTTCTCCTTCTACTTCCTCCTCGCCGTCATACACGTGAAACGCCGCGACTACCCCGGCTCCGCCTGCCCTATTCCACACTTTAAAAGCTTGGGGCGTAGTGAGCGGATCGACCGTCAGCCACTCTTCCGTCGGCTGCCCGACCTGCTGGCAGCGTATGATTTTGCCGTCGCCATAAATAAGCGGACGGATGATGTCCGGATTCGTGCGGCCCGGACCGTCACTGAAATATATGGGCCCCCCGCTGACGGCGCGCAGCGTCATATGCGGCACGGAGTCATGGTGCATGGTCCAGAACATATCCCAATCGCCCCAATAAAACGGGCCGTGGTAGACGGAATTGTAGGCGTTTTGCAGCGCGTGCTCGCCAAAGCCGTTCACGATTTTCGGCAAAAAGTCGTTACTGCTGCGCGAGACGGAAGACTCTGGTCGATGCCAGACGTTTTCCGACGCCATCCCCATACAGTTGATCAGGCAGCCGTCAAAATGCAAGGCGACCGACGCCTCCAGTCCGGTATGCACCCCCTTGGCTATTCGGGCGATCGACTGCTCGCCGCCGAAGTAGGAGTTGAGCGAGCTTTGGTTGTCCACTTTGACGAAATCGATGCCCTGCCGTTTCAAGGACGAGTGCCACAGCTGCCAAAAACCGAAGTTCCTCCCCGGATCGGGATGGGGGATCCACCTTCCGCTGCGCGTCTTGTGGACGTACTCTCTAGCTTCGGCGAACGCCGTTCCGTCCGGGTCGATTCCGCCCCAATAACCGGCAATATTGTGCCATGCCCCGACCCAACGGATGCCGTGCTTCTCCTTCAGCAGCCGGACGGTCCGCTCCAGGCCGCCGGGGAATTTCTCCTTATTCGCTTCGAAGCCGTGCAGCTTCCGCTCCCGCACGTCCGACCAGCCGTCGTCGATCATGAACCAACGGACGGGTATCCTGAACCCGGCCAGCTCTGCGGCTTTGGCTACTAGCCCCTGCTCATCCACCTCTGCATAAAAAGCGTCCCAGCTGCACCAGCCGACGTAATCGAGCGTCTGCGGATACGTTTTGCCGGCCCGCGCGCTTCCGCCGCTTCCCCGGGCGGCAAACCCTACGGCGGCGCTATCCGCGGCGAGTCGGTACGGATCGGTGCCCGCGCCCAAAACGATGGCGGCCTTCATGTCGATGCTCTCGCGCCCGGTTTCCCCCGATGAAACGTGCACGGCCAGTCCTTCTTCCGATCCGGTCAAGTCGGTCCGGTGCAGCTCGTCGCATATGGGCAACAGATAGCCGTACCCGGCGTCAGTCTTCCACAGAAGCGATTGGGTGCGAGGCGGCAGCCGGCTGAGGTCCATATCGAAATGCGGACGAGTCCACCACTCCTTATGCCTGGACGTCGCCAGCAGTCCTTGCAGCCCGTCGAGCCGCCCGATTCCGATGCGGATGCCTCCGCTTTCCGTAAACGTCCGCTGGGCGTGGTAGGCCGTACCGTTGCGGATTCGAGCCTCCACGCTCACGGCCAGAAACGGCCCTCGCCATCTTAACAGCAGCTCTGCGGTAATGGTGTTCTGCGCATCTTCATACTGTAGGCGATACCCGCCTGAGAGAACGTCCTCATCCCCTGCTTCCGTCGCCATTTTTTCCGCGGAATGAAGCGACAATCCGATTTCGCCTTCGCCGGCTACGGACGCTTTCACCCGAATGGCCCGTAAAACAATGGCAGGCTCGCCGTCGTAACGAATGGACGATGTTTCCCGATCGAACACGAACATGAACGAATGATCTCCCTTATGCCTATAATCGTAATGCCAGTTTCACGCAATTGCTTTGTACATCGTCGACACTTTAACTTTATTCGCTGCAAGGGAAGCCGACAATAGCACGATGTTTCGATCGCGTTGAACTATTTTGCTGCCAGCTTGAGACGACAAAAAGCTTTGGAGGATGTCCTCTGAATCCCATAAACAGAAGAAGCCGCGATTTACGCGGCTTCTAGTTAGATCATATATTGGTTTTGATAATTTATCTGGTTATTTGTCCCAATTTCTATGATAAACTAACGGGTTAATCGGGCTTGCCGCTATATCTCCAGGTTTGAGTCCAGGAAAAACGGCCAGCAAATCGTTTTTGCGTGCCGAGCTGTCAGGTTCTGCAACCCGGACTCCGTCCGCCATATAGATGATCGTCATGACTTCTCTCATGGTATTTGTCGGGTTGCCCGGTGCGCAATGCGCGGTCCATCCCGAATGGAAGGTCGCGTCGCCAGCAGCCATCGCCCCGTAATTCACCTGCTCGTACCCCCTGGACGTAACGTATTGCGAGAGCGTTTTATGCGACTCGTCCGATATGACTTGGCGGGTAATAGGGCCTTCTTTATGGGTCCCGGAAGCAAACGTCATCGAGCCGACTTCTTCGGAAATGGGGACGAGCGGCATCCACATCGTAATCGTGTGCTCGGTATCCAAAGGCCAATATATTTGGTCTTGGTGCCAAGGTGTGTGCCCTCCTCCAGGCTCTTTGAACAACGCTTGGTCATGATAAATTCTGATCCCCTCTACTCCCATCAAATCCGCTGCTATTTTCGCGAAGCGGCGGGCCAATACGAATTTCTCTACTACTTTACTTTGTCTCCACAGGTTGCCTACCTGAATAAATGCTTTCCCGTAAGTATCCCGGTCGTTCAAATCTTTCTGGTGCGGATTTAGCTTGCGCACCTGATCGCAAATCTCGTTGCGATAAATCATCGCTTCTTCCGGAATGGCTACTCCCCGGAGCACGATATGGCCTTTTTCGAGATATGATTGGTACTGTTCTTTTTCGATCCGATAATCACTGCCTAATTCCGGATAAATATTACTACTCTGTTGGGAATTCATAAACAGTCCTCCCTTCGATGGATGGTATGGGTCACCTTAATCATAATGCACGAGGGAATCGATCTGAATGTCAAATCGATTTATCCTATTTGTCAAAAGCAATTGTCATCTCATTGCAGGGTTTGGTAAGATTCGGTTAGATGTACATGCGGGTCCGCCCTGCGGAGGAGGATATACATGCAATTGAGCGAACAGACCGCTAAAACTCCAATCGTCCCCTTTATCCGGCAAGCCGATTACGCCATACGCAAGCCGTGGTTCGTCCCAGAGCGAAAGCTGCTCGATTATTTGCTAATTTATGTGCAGGAAGGAACGTTTATCGCAACGGTAAACAGCAAAGAATACCAGTTCGAGGCCGGCGACATTTGTCTAATCCAACCGGACTGGATGCTCACGCTGGAAGGCGTTACCGATACGATTACGCCCTTTGTCCATATGGACTTTTTTTATAATCCGCTACGCGAACAAAGCTTCACAACCCGGCCCGGCCAGTCGGACCTGGCGGAGTACCGTCATTTGATACAGCCTCGCTTGAACGATCTGCAGGGGATCGACATTCCGGTCCGGTTCACCCCGAGCCAGCCAGTCCAATTCCGGGAAAAGATGCTGCGGCTTGTACAGCTTTGTCAGCACATGAATCCTCTGGCACAGTTGGAAACGCAAAATGTGGCGACTGAACTCGTTCTTATGATACTTAAAGACCATCTGAAGGAACAGGATAAGCCGTCAGACTCGAAGCAGGTCATGAACTGGATTACCTCGTATATGTCATTCCGGTTGTCGGAACCTCTTACCGTAGGCGAGATGGCGCACAGAGCGAACTTGTCGCCTTCTCGTTTCAACGTTGTTTTTCGTGAGCATTTCGGGATGTCTCCGTATCAATATTTACTGCATCTGCGAATCCAGCATGCGAAAGAACTGCTAGCTACAACGAATTTGAGCAATCAGGAAATTGCGGACTATTGTGGCTTTTCTGATATTTTTCATTTTTCCAAATCATTTAAGCGCAGTACCGGTATGCCTCCTTCTCGCTTTCGTTTGAAAATGCATTAATCGTTTGTTGAGTTTTGTCGTCGGAAGCCGTTCCTTTCCCTTTTTCATACTGTTTATCAAATGCCGTTTCCTATTTATCTGTCATTCTGTTCTATACGGAGATAGCGCCTAAGAGGAAACAACGAAGACAATCTACCTATACGTTTTTTGCTTCTGCTATAATGTTATCATGAGCCGGCGGGACCCCCGCTTTCTGCAAGGGACATGAACTTGATTGGTTTGACAAGGGAGTTGGAACGGGATGCAAAAATGGCGCATGGAACAACTTCTTCCGCAAGTACTTATTGTGACGAGATGGAACAATAAGAGCCAATTTCAATTCCACAAAGACAGCAATCTGCTATGGACCTTGTTCGTCATTGAGAAGGGCAGCCTTCGTTTTCGGATTGCGACCAAACAAGGCATTGCGGCTTCGGGTGAACTGCTGCTTTGCCCGCCGGATATCCCTTTTGAGCGGGAAGTACTGGAGCCTTTGTCCTTTCTGTCGATCTACTTCCGATTATTCACGCCCGATGGAGATGAAATTCGGGAAGATCAATCGCTCTTGCCAGGCATGGCGGGCAAGCTGATTATTCAGGACTGGGGCCGCGTACTATCTTCCTGTTCCTATATGGAACGATGGCGAATAGACAAGGATGAGCTAGGCCTGCAACGCAAGCGATTGCTGCTGCAAGACATATGGCAGCTGCATGCGGTGGAGAAGGAGCAGGGAAACCAGGGCGGCCACATGCCGCAGCCGGATGCTCTAATGGAACAAGCCGAACAATGGCTGCGGGACAATCTGGCCTCCACTGTCAGCATCAGACGTATTTCCGATGAGCTTGGACTTAGTCCTGTACAATTTACCCGCCGGTTTCGCTCGGTCTACCAGGCAACGCCGTCGGATTATCTGGCCGCCTTGCGTCTCAGACGCGTATGTCGGTTGCTCACCGAAACTACTATGACGCTTGATCAGATCGCTGCAAAATGCGGTTATGAAAGCGGGCTGTACGTTAGCCGCATTTTTTCCAAAAAGATGCAAATGAGCCCTTCGCAATATCGCAAAGCGCATCATTTATGAGCAAAAGCGCCTTTAACCGGTTTGTCGGTAAAGGCGCTTTTGTCCGATTGATAGATGAACGCAAGCTTATTTGATCCGTTCCGCTTCGATTAATTTGTTGATCGCTTCATCCGCTTGGTTTAGCGCCGTAATGACATCCATGCCGCCGGCAGCAAATTTATCGAATTCCTTTTTCAACAAGCTTTCGGCTTTGGAACGGTACATGGAGGCAATAGGATACGGCACCGGCTTGCTTTTAAAAATATCTTCCACATGCTTGCCCGTAAGCGACGGGACGTCTTTGCCAAATTCGGCCTTCACTCCCGGACTGCGCAAGGTTGTGATAGCGCCTCCGCGGGTACGCTCGGTCTGGTATGCATCGGATGTCAATACGTCCAGTACTTGCATCGCCGCTTCCCTATGCTTGCTCGTCTGTGTGATGATCGCCACGGATACGCTTGCATTCCCATACGTATTTGGACGTTCCTTGAAGCTCGGATACTGCGTTACGTCCCAGTCCATGCCTTCTTTTTCGGCATCCGCCAATCGGCCGAAAATGTTCAGTTGTCCTAACATGGCAAGCGTCTTTGTTTTTGTAAATTGATCCAGCGGCGCGCCTACCGGCGTATTGCCCGGAATGTCGTACATTTTTTTAACCAGCTCAAAAATCATCTTCCATTGATCCGACTTCACGGAAGCTTTCTCTGTTCTGTAGTCTACCGCCGCAATCGACAACGGCTGCGAAATCCAGATCACTCCGCTGCCGGGGTCGACTCCGCGATATTGCACGCCGCCTTCTTGGCGTGTCACGCGTTTGGCCAACTCGTATACGTCGTCCCAAGACATGCCCGCCTTCGGGTAGGGCACTCCAAACATATCGAAGATTCCTTTGTTATAAAACAACGCATGAAATGTCGTTTCGTATGGAAGCCCATATATAGCTGTGCCATCCACCGCGTTACGTATATCGGCCATGTAATTGGCTTCGAAACGCTCCTCGGGTACGTTCACTTGTTTCATAAGCGGGCTCAGATCATAAAGTAGTCCTTTGTCTTTGTAGGATTTCAGGTTGCCGTTGTAAGTGAAAACAAGGTCCGGAATCATATTGCTTGCAAGCAGATTGTCCAGGGTGCCCGAGTTTGAAGTAAGCATATCCAAGGTTATGTTCGGATACTTCATCTTAATATGCCGGCGTAAGGATTCCGCAAACTGCTCGTCGTACGTCCCGTCTATCACCGCCGTTACGGTTACAGGCTCTTGCTCCTTTACCGATGGCGTCGAACCTGCTCCTTGTCCTCCGTTTGCATCCTTGGGCCCACTGCAAGAGCTTGCAAGTATAACACATAGTACCGATGCCGCCATAAGTCTGGTTTTCATTCTAAATCCCCCTAGAAATAATAGTTAACGTTAACAATCTAATCGTATTCGAAACCGTTTTCATTTCCTATGCACGCATACTTCGTTTTTCATGCACTCTATTTCATTTCTCTGCAGAGCGATGGTTGTCAGCAGAAAATAGTTTCCGTAACGACAATGAGGTCAACCAGAAAAATCTGGCTGACCTCATAAGTCTAAATTAAAAACGCCCAGTCTAGTTCTTTATGTCCTGTTGACAATGCGCCTTCCAAACAACGGGGGGCGGGAGGCAGACCTCGCCGCTTAGAACGGCCCGGTCTCCGGCAAGATGTCCCAACTGTTCGGCTTGCGCCCGGATTGCTTCGCGCAGAAACTTATATTCCCTCCAGCCGACATACACCATGTAAGCGGGCAAGACAGCCTGCATCTCGGCAAGCAGCCCATCGAACGCTTCCAAATCCTGCTCCAGCCGCTCGCCGACGGCGCCAAGCCCACTCCGCCCCGCAACGGGGCCGCCAGCGATCCGTTCATAGGCGCGAACGGCATCAACAAGCCCTAGCAGTGCATCGATCAGCCCGATAACCCTCCTGCATTCGAACCGAATGACCTCCAGCTCGTATTTCTTGCCCGCTGCCGGGCTGCCTCGCTCAAAAGCCAGCAGCGCATTGCGGGCCAGCGTGCGCGTCACCCTGAATGCTTTATGCGTACCGTCCGTTGCCAGAACGCTTCGGATGATTCTTGCCGGATAGGGGCGGGAAGAATCGGAATTGCCCGAAAATACGCCGATTTCCAGCAGCAGCACAAATGTGGACGAATATTCGAACAGCCTGCGCATCGCGCCCATGCCTTTGGCCCAGCGTTCGGTCTCGTCCGTGACGATCCAGCCGGCATACTGGCGGTCATAATCGGCGATATCCCTTTTCCTCGTATTCCAGCTTTTCTCTGCCAGGCAGGCCGTATTCCTGCGATAGCTGGGCGAATACAAAGCATAGGCTACCGCGCCACGGAACGCATGCTCGACCCCTTCGTTGATCATGTTTTCAATGTTGTCCACATTGTCTTGATAAAACATGCCCGGCAACCAGCCCGTGCTCGGCGCTGCCCAGCCTTCCGCGCCTCGAACCGCTTTGACCGGAAAAACCGGCATGGTGTAGTTCCACCATTGAATGACGACTTTCCCGGCAAGCCCGTTTCTCTCCAGAACCGCCTCGAACGATTCGTCGAATCCGGTCAAACTGTCGGCCATATCGTGCCAAACAATCACCTTTTCCATTCCGTTATCGAGCACATACCGCCCGATTTCAACCAGATAAAGCTCCAGTAGCTCGCGAGGGGAATGCTTTTGCAAATCCGTCTTGCACCAGCGGGATATTTCATCCATTCCAATATGAAACCAAGTTTGCCCGTAAGGCAGCATGTAACGATCGATTACCCGCTTGAGTATCCGTTTCAGCATGGGAAACGTGTCCGGATGCGTCAGCGAATAGCCCGATCCTATCGCCTCCCCCCGCTCATTAACTGCCGAAATGGCCGGGTACAGTCGGGGCAGCAGCAGGGAATGACCAGGACCGTTGAATTGAGGAGCAACGCGGATGCCCCTTTCCACCGCGTAAGCGATCAGCTTTCCCAGTCCATCATCCTCGTATAGAGCCGGCCGGTATGTCCGGGTCGCCGTTTGCTTGGATATCGGGTCAAAATACTGGATCTGTCTGTCCGGCATCAGTTCTTCATGATCGAGAACCGGCGCGAACAAAAATTCGGAACTGCTGTTGGCATCTGTCGGGTAGCGATTTGGCCAGCACCCGTATATACCGACCACGAGCGTATTCAGTTTGAAGGCGACCAGTTCGTCGACCATCGCCTTCCAGTCGTCCAGCTTCATCATATCGGAGCCCCAGAAGCATTCCGCAAATATTCCCCGCACCGCAAGATCGGGCTCATCCTCGATCTCCACAAGAGGCATACTCAGCAATTCCTGGGACGTCCCAACCTGAAGCAGTTGAATCAACGTCTGTACGCCGTGCATAATGCCTCTCGGCGATCCGGTTATGCGAATCTCCGTATCACCCGAGACGAGGCTGTACCTTTCCGATTCGGTACTCAGCTCCGTTCCTGCGGCCGTTTTCGGGGCAGTCGCGGCTTCCCGTTCAACTGTCGTTTCCGAAAGCCATATCCGGTAAGTGCGTTCCCCTTCAGCATTCGCATGCCCCTTGGCATCAAAGTCCGGCGCCGCAACTTTGCCGCTCCAATTGTTTGACAGCCATGCGGTCAGTTGGCGCGAGGCCGTTTGTGTCACGGGAGCCGCCCGCTCCTCCGCTTCCACGATCACGGTCCGGCTTTTGTCCAACGAGAGAGTTCCGTGATAGCGCATCTGCTTCGGCGCCGGTATTAAGGTAGGAACCGTATTTGCCATAATGACCTTCCCTTCCGTTCAATCGGTAACTATTCGTTTCTCCCTCCGTACGCCAGTCGTCCTACATGCGGGTCTCCGCCGGCGGCAAGGAAGCTTGCCCTTATCGTATTAAATTGACCCTTCCTTGGCTATGGCTAATTCCTTCATGTTTTATGCACTCTGTTTCACGTTCGCCAGCGAGGCAGGCAACGCAAAATTCCCCCCAATCGAATTGACCTGAAATGTAGGGCGCAGACGCTCAAACAAAAAAACTTCGGCCAACTAAGCCGAAGTTTCGCTTCAAGCGGGCATCGTTAACAGATGCACGTTTTCTTTTTCTTGCCTACCGTCCCCCGCTCCTCTACCTTGCGGATGTACTCGGTGGCCAGCGGCACCTTGCAGGCCGTCTGCCCGACATCCACCTGCACGCTGCCGATCTGCTCCGCTGCGGCAATCGCGGTTTCGTGCAGAGGCGCCACGTAGGCGCCAACCGCAATGACGAACCCGTTCATCGTATAGCGCACCCGATTCCGTTCCTCGTGGATCGTCGCAGCCACTTGCCGCAAAAGCTGTTCGATGCGCTCCAAGTCAAGCCGGTCGTCAGGCGTTATCGATATATAGTTCGCATAGGTGCTCCAGCCGCAGGCGGCGATCAATTCCTCGGGGGATTGTATCCATTCTTCGGCGAGCTCAGCGGCGAACGGACTTTCCGCAGCGACCCAAGCGACCGTGTATTCGGCCGGCGTATACCAATTGGCGGCGCTCGCCCAGCTTAGCAGCATTTCCTTGCTCGCCGTCTTCGGGTCGACGGTAAGTCCGGCCAAATACATGGCGTCGCTATTTCCGGTTTCGTATAAAGCGCGAGCGACTTCCTGGTTCCTCTTGACGTCCTTGACCAGCTTCTTCATGTCCCCGACCTTCACTCCGAACAGAGGCTCTTTCGCCCCATGCCGAATAAACGTCTTTTTCGTTTGCTCCGATCCCATGTCTTCGAGCTTGGTCATGATTTCTTCCAGCGTTACTGTCATTTCACACATCCTCCTTGAACCCCAATGTTCATAACCTTATGGTATACGAAAAAACGAAAAGAAGCGAACACCGGTCGAACCGGCATTCGCTCATCCTTGAAGTACTTCGCTGGACGTTTTTCTTATTATTTCTGTTGCTGCGCAGCAAGCGCCAACTGCTGGTCGATCGTATGGGCCGCCTCTGTCAATATGGTTTGGATAGCCTCGCTGGAAGGAGCATCAAGCGCGCTCGTGATGATTTGCTTGGTCATAAACGTAGGCAAGTAAGGATTTCGATAGGCAGACGGCGTAATCCCATAATTCAGCTCTTCGAGAAATACCTTGATTACAGGATCGGCAGCCTGACTGAGCTTCTGAACGGCAGACTTGGACGTTAACAATTCCTGACGCGACCAATCTTTATGAAACCCGCTGTCCGCATTCAGAATAACATCCTTGATAAACTTCCAAGCCAGCTCCTGTTGTTTCGAAATCGCTGCGATAGACAAGGTTTGCATGCTCACGCTGTTTACTTTTTTTCCTTTTTCCAGACGCGGCAACGGTGCGACTGCTGTTTTTCCGGCTGTTGCCCGGTTGGTTTGCTCTAAAAAAGAATACATGCCGTATGGCGCTATGCTCATCCCTACATTGCCATCCCACATTTCGTATAAAGTGGGATTTCCCATGTTTTCCACGACCTTAATCGAGTTATTCGTTTTCTTATGATGAGCCAGCAGCGCAAAAGCATCCGCGATCGAACGACTGTCCAAATAACCGCTGACCTTGCTGTTGTCCGGCGATAAGATACTGCCGCCGCTGCTTTGCACCAGCGACTCTATAAACGTGAGTTCGAACGGTATCGCGCTACCGAAAACCTCTTTATTAGCCACAGCATTGGCAGCTTTGAGCTTGATGGACAGGTCGAAGGATTGCTCCCAGGTCCAATCGCCGCCAGGATAGCTGATTCCCGCCTTATCGAACTCCTTGTTATAATATACGCCTAGCGGTGCCGGCGACATCGGGATGCCAATCAGATTCCCTTTGGTCGTCGTTGCCATTTTGGTGAGAGATTCGTACAGGTCATTGATATCTGTTCGATCCGTTTTAACTTAAAAACCGAGAATTCCCCGACCTTTAAACTACCCTACTCACGTAGTGAGCGTGTAGTTGGGGGATGAATCGGTGCTCTTCGTAATGTTCTTTGTTATCAAAAATGGGAACATGCATTCCCTTTCTTGTGGTATAATCTGGTTATGGGGGGGGAGTGCATGAATAAGGCTTATCGGTTCCGCATCTATCCTACATCGGAGCAAGAGACGATGATTCGTAAAACATTTGGCTGTGTCCGGTTTCTCTACAATCAGATGTTGGCGGAACGTAAGACCCCGTCCGAATGGGATCAAACGGATGCCGAGCGACCGAAGCGGCAAAAGTTTCGGACACCGGCAGCGTTCAAGACGGAGTTCCCCTGGCTTCGCGAAGTAGACAGCCTTGCCTTATGCAATGCGGAGCTGAACCTGAAGTCGGCTTTCCGGCATTTTTTCCGAGATAAGCGTACCGGATACCCGAAGTTCAAGAGCCGGAAAAATCCGGTGCAGAGCTACACAACCAACAATCAGAAGGGGACCATACGCCTGGAAGCGGGTGGCAAACATGTCCGGATTCCGAAGCTCGGCGAGATCCGAATCAAGCTCCACCGCCACATTCCGGAAAGCCATACCATTAAGTCGGCCACGATCAGCCGCAGTTCTAGCGGGAAATACCATATCTCGATCCTGACTCATTATGAGACCGAAGAAAAACCGATCTTCCCCCATTCTGACAAGGTACTCGGTTTGGACTATAGCTCAAAGTCCCTCTATATCGACCATACGAATACATCTGCGGACTATCCGAAGTACCTCCGCAAGATGGAGATTCGGCTGAGGAAGGAACAGCGAGTGCTCTCCCGAAGAAAAACGGGTGGCTCCAACTGGCACAAACAAAAGCTTCGGATCGCGCGACTCCATGAGAAAGTAGCCAATCAGCGGAAAGACTTCCTGCATAAAGTAAGCAAACAGCTAGCCGAAACCTGGGAGGCCATCGTCGTGGAAGATCTGAATATGAAAGCCATGTCGCAATCGTTATCGCTCGGAAAAGCAACGATGGATAACGGCAATGGCCTGTTCAGAACGTTCCTGGGCTATAAACTGGCCGATCGGGGAAAGCGTCTGGTTCGAATCGACAAATGGTTTCCCTCCAGCAAACGCTGCGGAGCCTGTAACAAGATCAACAAGCTACTCACGCTGAAGGAACGCGTCTGGGTGTGCGAGGGCTGCGGCCGTATCCACCTAAGGGATGCGAATGCAGCCGGGAACATAAGGGCCGAAGGATTGAGAATGTTAGGCCTTACTTAGAGGAAGAGAGAACCGCCGGACTGGCGGGGATAGCCCAGTAAGGATAACTGCGATTGCAGGTAAGTCCTGGGAAGCCCCCACTTCTATAAGTGGTGGGAGCATGTCACAAAAGGAGAGTAAATCGGCATACATTCCCGCTTCAGTCATGAGCGGATAAAACGGGGCGAATATAAGATCCGTCTGCTTGCCTTCCTTCAATCGCGCGTTCAAATCTCTCTGGTAGCTTTGCCCGGAGAGCTTTTCAATAGTGATATGAACGCCTGGATTTTCCGCTTCAAATTGTGTGGCATACTTTTGAAACGTATTAATTCGGTATTTTACGGAAGCCGCCGTATTCTCCGGCATCACAAGCACTAACTCCTGGTTTTTCGTTTCGTCTGCATTCACGGTCTTATTGCTGTCCGTCTTCTTGTCGTTCGCCCCTGAGCACCCGGATAATAAAGCAGCGCATAACATAAAGATCGCAGCCGTTTTTTTCATTCGTTCCACTCCCCCCAATGATTCATTTCAAAAGAACGACCCTACACCTCTATTTCCCTATCCTGTCCTTCGTGCTCGGTAGTCCTCCCCTAACGGCAAATATAAAAGCAAGAACGGCAGGTAGGATCAATGCAAATACAAATAGAAGCAGTCCCATATTGTTACTGTATTCACCTACTTGGGTCATTCCGGCGATCAAGAAGTACATGTAAACAAACGTATTGATTACAGTGAAAAAAAAGCCGATAACAAACATCCATATACGCCTGTTAGTCATGTTCCGCTTGAGCCCTGACAGGTTCAGCAGAAACGATGCGGTTACGCTAAGGGTTGAGGCAAAGGCAAGAGCGGCGCCGGCAAAGCCCGATTTGCTGGTCGCGGCGGCGAATAAACAAAAACCGAGAAGAAGCAACCCTGCCCCCCATATAGCCATATTGATTTTTTTCACTCGGCCTATCCCCCCCATAAAGAATAATGTCCCCCACTTCATTAGTACCAATTGTTCTCATCCAACCATCCATCAAGCTCGGAAGCTAATCGCGCCAGTTCCATCTGTACTTCCGCTTCCGAGCCCAGAGAAACAAGATGGTTCCACATATTTTTTGCTGGAGCGGCCATTTTGATATTGGGGTTGCGGTAAATGACTGGCTTGACGGCATGATTCAATTCGTCTGTGAATACCTTCCAACCCGGCTCGTCGTTCAGTTTAAGCTTGTGAATGGAAGAACGGGAGGTTAGTGTTTCCTGTTTGGACCAATCCACTTGGAATTGGCTTTCCGGATTAAGGACAATATCCCTCATGAACCTCCAGGCCAGTTGTTGCTGTTTGGAAGCTGCGACGATGGACAGAGCAGCTTGGATTCATATCGCATTGGCCCGAACTCCGCTCGCCAGGCGGGGTAGCGGAGCGACTCCGATCCTTTCTCTGAGCTTCGGGTTACGGGTAAAAAGCAAATAGTTTCCGATTCTCCCGACGCCCATTCCCACATGGCCGGAGGCCATTTCTCTAAAGATTGCACCAGTCCCACTGCGCACCTTTTTGACGACATCTTGGTTGTCCATCTCCTTCCGCAACAAGGCGAACGCTTCGATGACAGGCCGGCTATCCAAAAATCCGGTAAAGCGGCTATTGTCGGGGGACAGCGTGCTGCCGCCGTTGATTTGGGCAAAGGATTCAAATAAATCTGGGATGATCGGAACTACGCTACCGTAAATCTCCTTCCCCTGTGCGGCGTTTGCCTCTTTCAAATGGACCGACATGGCGAAAAATTGTTCCCATGTCCACTCCTCCGTCGGCTCGGGCAGATTCGCCCTGTTGAACCAATCTCGGTTGTAAAATACGGCCAGCGGTTGAGGAGACATCGGGATCCCTGTTAATTGTCCGTTCTCTGTCATCATATCGGTTAGCGATTTGAATAAGTCGTCAGGAGTTATTCCATCTTCCTTATAAAAGGGAAGCAGATCGGCAAACAGGCCCAGTCTGCTGATTGCGGTATCATAAGGCCAAAAGACGAGGTCTACGGCGTCGGGGCCGCTTATTCGTTCCAAAAATTTGGCCCCCTGGAAATCGGATATTGTCATTGTAGCAATGGTAACCTCTATCCCTGGATTGGCGGATTCGAAAGTCTGTGCACATTCGAAGAACGTGGCTAGTCTGTACCTGGTTAAGCCATCGTCATTGTCGGGTACAAGGATCGTCAAAGAGCCTTCTTTCGGACTTGGCTGTTCCCGGGTTATTACAGCTCCTGATGAGTCATGTGCATCATCCATATACTGTTCCATCAAGAACATCTTCCACTCCGCCTCAAACTGGCTCGGTGTGCGCCCGAAGATGGATTCGAGGTTGCCCAGGTCTCGAAGCAAGCGTTGGAGGGCGTCCCAGCTATATCGAGTCACGATAAAATCAATCAAGGTGTAACTTAATTCGCGGCCTCCAATCTGTGAAAACTTAATTGTCGTGTCAATTACCCGCAAGTAGGTAATCGAAGGGAGTTCACGTTGTCGATAAATGGAGGTTACCCGACTTCGTACTTGCTCACGGGACCATATTTGCCCGAGATACTGTCCTATCCCATGTAGAAGAAACGTAGGTATTTGCGGGTTCAATTGCTTGGCTAACGCATTACTATACAGAGCCAACGAATGCCGGACGATACCGTGATAATTAAAGCGCGGACCCGGATTCAAAGGTGAAACGATCTTCACAACGTTCAACTGGCGAAAGCTTCCGATGAATGATTGATTAGGGGGATAAGCTCCCGGGAATATCGACTCTCGATCGGGATAAATTTCATACGCTATTTTGGTGTGCGGATTGAAATTTAAAGCTGATGTAATGCGCCGGAAGTTTTGACGCAAAATGGACGTGAAATCGTCGGTCACCTTCTGGAATTCCGGACCGCTTTGCCCAGTCTCCAGCATATTGACCATATGAATATACTGTTTAGGATTGAAGGGCGCTGCGATGTGCCAGTTTTCCAGGTCATGTCTCATTTTCCCCAGGCAGCGGTACATCCTGTTTTTGATCATGCTTTCATTTAATTTCAACAGCTTGGCGATGTCGCGAAAGGAGTAGTCGGCAATATAACGCAAGGTGAGAATTTCCTGATCGAGCAGATCCAGTTTGTTGAAGGAAGTACCGAGATCAATTTTGAAATCCACCTCCTTCGTGAAGTCAGTCGTTATAAATCGCGAAAAGGTTGTCTCTTGACCTACCGGCATTTCTTTGGTGCGATACGCCCTCTTTGCATCGTTTATCATGAGGTTGGAGGCAATGGAATACAGCCATGTGTACAAACTCGACTTGTTCTGAAACGAGTTCAGCGACTGATTGGCCTTGAGAAACACCTGCTGCGTCAAATCCTCCGCTTGATCGATCCCGGCTTTGTAGGCAATATACCGTTTGATGCGATCATAATGCTCCAGTAGTAGGTCATTATCGTGCCAATTCACGGACCGGTAGCACCTCCCAGCTATGTTAGACAGTTCAGGATGGAAAAAAGACACAAGTTTTTTATAAATTTTTATCCGCTCGGGACGAATGGGTTCTGAGAATTTCTGAACATGCAAATAGGCCGTCGATTCACTTTGGCACCACGGATCTAGTTCGATTGTACCAAGCAACCGCTCTCGAGGAAATAGATGGAAAAATGCAATAGCGGCAGTCCTGGACTGAAAAGAAAGTCCTAAACTGCCGCATTATTTAACTCTTGCGGATCGCTTCCTTAAAAGGATAAATTATTGGCCATAGACGTGGCTGTCCCGTGGTCGCTAATCCCGTTGGAATTATAAAGAGGTGTGCCGAAAATAAGTTCATTGTTTTGAATCAGGTTGTAAAGCTCCGTTGCGGCAAAAACGGCGATTCCATTGGCCGAGCCGTATCGGACCTCGTACACCGAGGTCGCATCCGGAATGACCGCCCAACTTGTGGAGACACTCGCCACTTTTAACGTGCCGTCATAAGAGGAGATTTTCCGCTTTTGGCCGTATCCCGTTCCGCCCGTTATGTAGACAAGCATGTTATTGTATTCGCCGGTGGTTGCGGAAGCCGAGTCTGCCAAGGCGATGGAGCTTGTCGTTCCCGACTTCACGGTCCCGGCTTGCTTCAGCCTGTTCCGAATCATATTGCCCTGCAAGCTGTTATAGCTGGAGCCCCCGTGATCAGCACGTCCGAGCTGTTCGGGGTATCCCCGCACTCATCGATTACATTGCCGGCAAACAGACAATAATTCGATTGATTGAAACGAAGACTGTTGGACTTGATGTTGAAAAAGTTGTTATTTGTGATCGCGACGGAAGCGGAGGTGTTGATGTTTAGCCCCCGCCCCGTACTCTTTGAAGCTGGGCCTCTAGTTGGAACCTACAGCCGAATCACTTTTCGGTAACACGTATAGTCTCCGCCGATATCCGCTTTGTAGTTGTCCATCATGTCATTCGGCGAGCGAAAATAGGTCGCGACTGGCATATACCCCATTGCAATACCCGTTCCTCCACAAATAAAACTGCCTCCGTCGGCTCCTTTTAACAGGCATGGAGCGTCAACAACCTCATATTTGTATGGATCATAGGCAATATGGAGGCCGAACTGGTTGGGCTGTTCCATGTCATAGGGCGTTCCTTTCAGCGCCGGATCTTCGAAATAACGAATATGCGTGTCATACGGAAAGCTGTCTCCCCATCGCCATAACGTGCGAGCGCCGCCGCCGCACAGATACTCCCACTCATCCTCCGTTGGGAGCGAGCAGCCTTGTTCCTGCAGCGTTACAATGAGATCGGCGTATGCAATTGGCTTGTACTCCTCGACGACGGTTCCTGAGCTTGATCGGGTCAGCCGCAGCCGTTTGTTTGTAATGGATATCCTGTTCGGGGAAGCCTCAAACGCCTCAATATCTTGGCGTCGCGTCACCATCACTTCGCTATCCGGATCGACCAGGTGCCAACCGATTTCATGCAACTTCCGTTCCACCAGCATAGGCTCGACTGTTACCGTTCGTACAGGCGACATCATGCTCTGGAGAAACGACGCGAGATCCGGAATGTCATACTCCTCCATCACCTGATCCAAGTCTGCTAGCGTATCTACGTCAAGCCCGTCCGCAAACGACTCCCATCCCAGTGTAACCGTATCTCCCGGAACAAAAACAAACTCGGCTCCATCCAGCTCGTAAACGGCCGTTTCGGTCCGCATACCGAAACGTTCAAACGATTCCAAACGTTTAAACATGAGACCTGTGCGTCCCGCAGCCAACGATTCCAGCAATTCGTTTCGCTGCTGCTCCGTCAACGCCTCGTATGCTTGCCGATACAAATTCTCCATCATCTTAGTCCTCCCTTTCCGGTCCGGATAGCCGCTTCAATCCCACCAAAACATCCATATATCGTGGCGGCGCAGATAGGATGCATATTGTCCGATTGAATCAAAGGTCTCCAGCACATATTGGCAAAACAGGAAATGCTCCTTCGCGAGCTGCAGTGCCGCAGCATCCGTCGCAGGGCGTTCGCTGACACGAACGACCCAAGTATCCTGGGTGACCACAAGCGGAACCATCCCGTATTCTTCCTGCCAATGCCGGAACAGCACAGCTTGTTCCAAAGGCTGGGGGCATTCATTAAAGCCGCCCATCGGCACGATCAGCGGCGCATACTGCGATTCACCCGCAGGCAGCGTCAAAAGCAGAAGCCCGTCTTCCTCCCGATCCGCGATCCACGACAAATCAATGTCCGGATGCGTATAAGACGTCTCGCTCCACTGCTCCTCCAGCATCTCATGCCCGTCCCACACCGAGACATAGGCCGCATAGACGGCTTCAAAGGTGGCATACGTTTCTTTCTCGCGCGGCATCTCATCAAGGGCGTTAAGAAACGAATGAACAATACTGCTAAACGCATCGAGCTTCGTCATCTGCTGGGCCTGCTCCAATTTCATCGCAACGCAGGCAACAAACGGCATTCCTTCTTCCATCGCCTCGTCCATCATCTCTAGGATGTTGTCGCTCGGCAGAACAAGCAATTGCCGATCAGCAGCTTGTTCGCTCCCTGGCAAGGGCAACTGCTCCGTTGTGATACGCTGGCATCCATACGGCGACAGCAGGGTATCAAGCGGTTCCACATCATTTCCCTCCTCTGCATACTGCGTTAGTTGTTATCCTTTTATTGTAATGTTGCACGACTCACGTGCGCATCGTTCCATCCTCCCAATTTCGCGACTGCTATCCCAAATACATAGAAGAAGCCGTATGTTCGTCCTTTTTCGGAAAAGGCGTACACACGGCTGTGGCCGGACTGTTAAAGTTCTGTTTTGGACATGTCGCGTGCCGTTCGGTCAAGTTCCTGACGAGAATCAGGCTTGCGTCCACGCTCCTTCGCCCAATTGTCTCCAGGCTCCCTGGATGTACATGAATTTTAGATACATAAACTGATGCAAGGAACTGCTTCCCAGAATGGAAGTGGTAAGCGCCGTCAATTTATACACGGAGTCGAAAGAGACGGTCATCCCCGTTCCGCCCGTATTTCGCAGCACCATCTCCAAAGCCATGCCTTCTGTCGCGACGGAAGGAGCTTGAATGCTAGTGCCGGCAGGATCGGACAGGGCCAAATAAAACGGCGCTGCGCCGGCTTTATTATTATCGGGCGTATAGGTCGCGGACGTTTCGAGGACGATGTCCTCCCGGTTAAACTGCTTAAGACCTGTCGCTGAAAGTACCTTGACGTCCCGGTTAACACGATAACGCGTCAGAAATCCGCTGTCGAACGGAACTCCCGTTCCTTCGATGATCGGATTCACGATACTGCATGCCGCAATGCCGCCGTATCCGGTTATTACGTTAAAAGCCGGCTCGGTACCGTTATCCACGGTGATGTTCTCGAATCGCACGCTATTAATGGCAACAAGCCGCAGAGCGGTCAAAACATTCTCGTTGACGCGCTTGACACGATCGTTTTGGCTGACGAAACTGATGGCGTATCCCGGATATTGAGCCGCCCCCGCAACCGTTAAAAAATCCATCACATTATTGGCGCTGACGCATCGTTCCGGCTCGTCGATTCGCAGTCCGGCGCCGCCGGAGCACTCATTATGGAAAAATTTTATACCTTTAACCGGTTTCCTGGTGGCAACGGTACTGGCAATGGAGTTGAATCTGACTCCTACGCCTCCGTAAAATGTACATCCAAGAACGGACCAATTGGAAACCTCGGAAAATGCTCCGCCGTCATCTTGCGGTTGATCGTAACGAACAACGAGTGTCGATGACGAAGGATCAACGGGATCGCCGATTTCGCTATCCGTGATCGACCCGTTGCTACTGTTCAAAAAATACACTTCATGGGTAAGACCCGTGGCTACATATCCATTTTTGTGACTTTTGATTCTTTTGATGGATACGTTATTGCTTATGCCGCTAACGCCGGTAAGCACATTCCCGGTCACTTCCGTGTCAACTACGGTCAATGCGCTGCATGTATACGCTTGTATGCCGCTCGCCCCTCCTCTTGCGTATACCTCATAGATTCTCACATCGCTGCAACCGTCGAAACGTATACAAGCCGCAGAGGCTAAAAAACCGGGCTTGGTTCGGTCGACCGACCCATAAAATCGCGCTCCTTTCATTTCAATAACGCCGGTAATATGTTGACCATGAAAAAAGTTGTCCGTATTGTTCAGGGATGTTCTCCTGAAGCATGTTCCCATAGCGATATGCTTCGCGGGCTTGCTGAGCGTAATACTCCCGTCCACCCTGACATCGCCGGGACTGTAAACAATCGTGGCATCGGGTTCGGCAAAGTTGACGGCATGTTGGATTGAAGAGGTGTCGTCTGTCGTTCCGTCCCAGATTGCCCCAAACCATTCCGGTTTAATGATGTTTGTAGACCGCTCTCTAACCCAACACCCGCTTGATCCTGTCGGATCCGCATTCGAGGGGGCATAAATCCCCATCTGCGGATCATTAGCCACTTCGCCGCTTTTATTTAGCGATGTCCAACGGAATAAGCCGGCACGGCCCGTAGTGAAGAGGACCGCGGTATTCCCGCTGCTCATTCCCGAGAGTGCGCGCAACTGCGCAATCGTTTCGACTAAGTAGGGGTTGTTAGGCGAGACGAACGGTATTTTCCGGTCCATTCCATCGCGAATCTCCGCATCACCGTCTTTTCGGCCGGTCGGCTCTTCGTTGCCCGGGCTGGCATAAGTTCGCATCAATCCGCCGGTCGCAAAAGTGGCGCCGATTAGGCCAAAGGAAGCGATCAGCTTTCTGCGGCTTAGCTTCTTGCCATATCCGCCTCTTTCGCTCGCATTAGGTTGTGAATCCATGCTTAACTCTCCTCGCTTTTTTGTTTTTCCAATAGCCCGCCACGCTCGGGTCGTCGGGATGTAGCTCCATTCAAAATGTAATCGCTTACAAATTCTTGCACAAGCCAAATCTGCGATGAACCTGCTGCGGACGGCTTGCCTGTCGAGATGATCGCGGAGAAGTCAGCGACTCTACCAACCGGTCCTACTCCCTGTGTCAGAAAAGCCGAGGACGCCTCTTCCGCATACAGGCGCTGGCAGCAAGCCGGGACCAGCCGTGACGATCTTTGATCCAACGACCGGCTTCACCTCCTTTTGCTCCCAAGTATAGTCGCAATTACCGGCAGCAACAATCAAGTAAGCGGACATCTTTCGCTTGCGAGTGTCCCGTTTCGGTATGGGGCGGTCCATTACAGCATCCCGGGACTGCATTCGTTTACGGCAGAATGTATTTAATCAGCACGCCGCCGACTTTGTCAGTCACGATGCTTGGTGTCTTTTTCCACAGTTCGATAAAGAAGCTGAAACTCTCCTGATCGGGCGGACCCTGCTCAGCCGCTCCCCCGTTGTAAACGAGATAGGTCAATTGCTGCGGCTTCGCGCCCCACTTCTCCTTGGATTGATAGTGGCTAGAGCCCGCCGGGGAACGGCCAAGGTCCAAATACTTCATGCTGCTGCGGATACCGAAGCGGACCGCCTCCCAGTACATGAAGTTATTCAAGTACTTGTTGTTGTACTGTATCAGGGTCCCCCCATACGGGTAGTACAGCGTCTCGTTGCTCGGGCTTGTCAGCAGCAGCATGCCGCCGATCACCTCTCGCGTCTCTTTGTCCAGCACCGTAAGCAGCGTGCTGTTGTCCGGCAAACACTCGAAAAACAACCGAAAAAAATGCAACGGCTCCGCCGGCGACCCCAACTGCTTCATTCGCTTCACATACACGCGGTGAAACGCTTCCAGATGGCTATGGTCGAACGAAACGTCGAACCAGTCGTTCTTGTATACTTTACGAGTATGGTTACGGTTGCTGCTAGAGGAAAGTGCCAGCACCTGCTCCTCGTCGTCCGCGAGTGGGAGAACGAAAGTAAAGTTTTGCAGACTCGCGTGCCACTGCGGATCGCTCACCTGCTGCTCCTTTAGCCGCAATTGCACATAAGCGAGCTTCAGCTTGTCCTTGAGGCCAGCCGTGGCGGCGACGGCGAAATGAAACGCGTCATCGCTGTCCGCACAAACGTCCACGTAGTTGACGAATGGCAGCGACACGCCTGCCTTCTTCAAGCCGAGGTTACGCCCGATGACGAGCGGCACGAGCGCATGAATGCGTCCGGCCTCATCGATGGCGGCATGGTAGCCGCAGGTGTAGCCGTACGCCCGCAGCAGCACGTCGCGGAATGCCGTCGTATGAAAGACGGTGCCCTTCGCAAGCGCCAGCTTATCCCATTCTGCTTGCATGCTTGGTTCATAAGCGATAAATCGTAACATAAGCGGTTTATCCTTTCAGCCAGAAATTGACTCCGGCCATAATGAACATACAGCCGTCCCATTTCATCACGGTATGATTGAGTCTCTTTTACGGATGCGGTACCCCGACTATTGTCTTGGGAAATACTGTTCCCGGGTCCGTTCTTTGACGGCAAGGCGGCGGGTTATACTGATGAGGAAGACTTAAGACTAGGTCATAAATCTCATCAATCGCCGCCGAGGAGCTGGAATATATGGAATGGATGAATGAGCTGTTTGAGCAGTACGGATATGTGTTGTTGTTTTTCGGATTATTTACGGAGTCGCTGGCGCTGCCGTTCCCCGGCGAACTGGCCATGGCGATTGCCGGTCATATGGCGTTTTTCGGCAAATCGAACTATTGGCTCGATATGATGTACGCTTTTTCCGGCGCGACGCTCGGCACGACCATTACGTACGCGTTGGGCCGTAAACTCGGTACGCCGTTTTTTGAGAAATACGGCAAATATATATTGCTGAACAAGCAGCGGTTTGCCAAGCTGGCCGACTGGTTCGGCAAATACGGCAGCAAAATATTGCTGGTCAGCTATTTCATTCCGGGCTTCCGTCATTTTACGGGTTATATGTCGGGCGTGCTCAACATCCGTTTCCGCACATTCCTGTTGTTTAATCATGTCGGCGCCTTGGTGTGGGTTATCTTCTATGTATCGATCGGCCGGCTGTTCGGAGCGCAGCTGGAGCAGTTGCTTCACCTGATCTCGGTTTATTCGCGGATAGCGGTGGCGATTCTGGTCGTCGCGCTGGCTCTGGTTCTATTCTTCAAAATGCGCCGGTCGCGGCTGGCAAATAAAGCCGAACTGGAGAAAGCGCCGCCTGCTAAAACGGAATTGGCAGAGTCTGAGCGGTTGACGGGGCAGGAACAAGTCGTCCAAGCCCATTCCCGCTGAAATCGCATGAAAAACAGCTGCTCCTAGCCTGTAAGGTTAATCTTTACATCATCCGAATGGCCGGTTGTCTTTACCATGTCCTCCTTAGTGCTGGGAGAAGCCATAAGCTGGCCTCAGTGGATTGGGTTTGTATTCCGAACATAGACGTAAAAATAGCAAGCCAAATGCGCGATACTAACAATCGACCATACAACAAGCCAGATCATTGGTGATGACAGTGTAGTCCATATACCGAACCAAGGGAGCACACGTCCTCCACCAATAAATGTCATCCATTGAGGGAGGGACAAGAGAATAAGGACCGGGATCAGCTTTCCGACCGATAGCAGAATCAATTTAACGATCGTTAGGCGTTTGTTCCTCCGACGAATGCGAATATAAGCATACACGCCCCAGAGAAGTGTAGCGAGGATCAGCACAACCATGATCGTTTCCATGTTTCGGCCGTTCAGAAAAGAGGTTTCGACCTTTTCCCCCCTCATCATATCCGTGATTCCATCGATAAAAGCCGAATAATTCACAAAAGCGTTTAAACCGGTATTAAATATCACCGTGATTCCCAGCTGCTCGTCCAAATAAACCCTTTCTTCCGACTTGTACGTCCAGAAAATACCGCTATGGGAAATCGTTCGGCCGCCCGATTCGTCTTGGTTTGCATTCCAGCCCATGCCGTACGGACCGATGGCTCCGGCTGTATGATATTGCTTCATCATGGCTGGAGAAAGGAGGCGGCTGCGGTATTGGGCAAGCATCCATCGAGACATGTCTTCCGCCGTTGAAACGATGCCAGCGGGACCATCCACAAACCAAAGCGGCTCTGAGCTGCTTACGGAACGCCCCAGAATCAAGTAATGTCCCTGCGGAACAGCCTCATTCTCATTGATTTGCTGCGTCGTATCTACACTGTAGGTATGGTTCATGCCCAACGGCTTAAAAACATGATGATCCAGGTAATCCGAAAAGCGCTCTCCGCTGACGCTTTCCACGAGGTTCGCGAGCAGCACGTAATTGGGATTATGGTAGCTGTAGGTTGTTCCGGGATTATGGGCAAGCTGAACTTCGTTTAACAACAGGCTCGCCTCATGCAGGGATTGGAATTGCGGAGCCCTTGTCATATCGGGATTTGTTTTGTCAGTCAGACCGCTTGTCTGATTCAATAAATGGCGGACCGTCATGTCATACACACGGGGGTCTCGCGGCGAAAGTTCGGTAAAATAGGATGTGTAAGCCGCATCTAGATCAATCTGCCCTTTATCCGCCAACTGCAGTACGGCTAAAGCGGTAAAGGATTTGCTTAACGAGGCAATGGGAAAAGGTGTGTCACCCGTTATGTTTTGTCCGCCTGCGTAAGTACCGTATCCTTTAGTGTAGAAGACACCTTCGTTATCGGTAATCGCCAGAGACGCTCCCTCAATGTGATTGACCTCCATGCTCCGATTCATGTATGCGTCGATGTCCCGCCAGACTTCCGCACGGTCTCGGACTTCCGCGGCGGAAACGGACTTCGCCCAAACGGACCCTAAAAGCAGCAAGCAGCAAATCGAGATATAAATTGTTTTTTGCGTTTTCGGCATCCTAGCACTCCTTCAAATCAAGATAAGGAAATGCTACAGGATAATTATCAACTATTTATCAACTGATCCCAAAATTTGCCGTCACGCTTCCTCCGCCGCGAGGTCCGTTATCGACTTGAAGACTCCCTGCATGTTTCTCGCAAAGCACCTTGCAAACGTAAAGGCCTAGTCCCTGATGTTCGTTCGCATTCCACACCTCGCCGCGGTAAAAAGGCAGATCAGCCTTGAGCAAAGCTTCGTCCGAGAAGCCGGGCCCATCATCCGTGACGGTAATCTTCATAGAGTCATCTCGTATGACGTAACGAACGTTCACCTGATTGGCCGCGTATCGCACCCCATTGGCCACCAAGTTCTCGAATACCTGCATGATGATAAAGGTATCCACCTTTATTGTGGTATTAGCGTTTTCTATGGAAGAAACGACGTGTTTCCCGAGCTGCCTTGCGATTTGTTTGGCGCTGTCGTCCAGCAAAGCTGTCAACGGAATCGTATCCATCGGCTGACGATGCACGGGGACGTCCTCCAGCTTCTCAATCGAGTTCATGGCCTCCGCATAGTTTTCCAGACGTATGATGTGAAGGTGCATGGTTTGGATCAGGTCCAACACCTTTTCTTCCGACAATTTCTTCTCGGGCAAATAGGTGATGAGAAACTCTGCGTTTCCTTTCAGCACTGACAGCGGCGTCCTCAAGTCATGGGCAAAAATTGCATTGAGCTGTTTGCGATCCTGGGCAGAACGCCAGAGTGTTTTTAGATTCTTTTCCAATTGAGAGCGCATGTTTTCAAATACGGCGACCAGCTCGCCCATCTCGTCCCGGCTGTCATAGGTAATGCGGAAGTCCAGATTGTTGGCCGAAATGTTCTCAGATGCTTGCTTTAGTATCTCAAGCGGACGTTTTAGTTTCCATCTATAAAATAGAACGGCCATTGCGACAATTCCGGCGGCCACGGTTAGCAGTACCGCGGTGACGAGGGAGGACAGCACCCAATCCGTTTCTCCATAACGTTGCCGCATTTTCTCCGCCCATACGAACTCCATGGTGATGACGGCCAGCACGGCAAAAAGCGTGAGAACGAATAACAGAATAAAAGATTGCAGCAAAGTTAGCCGCTTTATCAAGAGCCCGTTCATGAGCTTAGCCATTTGTACCCTACTCCCCAGACGGTCTCGATCCGGTTATCACAGCCGCATTCCTTTAATTTGGAGCGAATGCGCCGGATATGCTCCGCGATTACGCTGCTGTCGCCTTCATCGTCCAGGCCCCAAATCTTTTCGTACATGCGTTCCTTTTCGAACACTATGCCGGGATGCATGGACAACAATTCGATAATATCGAACTCTTTTTTGGCAAAAGGAATTCGCGTATTCCGGTAGTAGAGCTCCCGGGCCGAATAATCAATAACTAAATCATCGTTAAACCTCACCGAGGCTTTGGTTTGGATTCGTTGTTCCCTGCGCAAATGCGCCTCTACTCTGGCTCCCAGCTCGTGAATGCTGAAAGGCTTCAGGATATAATCATCGCCTCCGGCCCGAAATCCGGCTATTTTATCGGCATCTTCGATTCGAGCGGTTAAAAATAAAATCGGGCAAGAGACGAAGTCTCTGATTTTTTCGCATAATTCGAGGCCGTTTTGCTCAGGCATGTTGATATCCAGTAAAACGATGTCAGGTCGTTGTTCCACTTTTCGCAGCGCCTCCCGGCTATCCTTGGCCGTCATGACGAAATACCCGTTGATTTCAAAGTAGTCGGTCAACAGCTTTCGAAGATCCGCTTCATCGTCCACGATCAGTATTTTAGGCATCCATGCACTGTCTCCCATATCCAAATGTTTGAGTTCAGCATAGCAATCTTCATTCATTAACAATCAAAGCGCATTACGTACGGACAAAATATATTTGGCTTGATCTAGCGGATTGACGCCTTGGCGTTTACGCTCCGCGTTTACTTCCGGCGGACATTCCCTGTAGTGCGCAAACGTTGTAGACAAAATGCCTCGCCCTTTTGTCATCGATCCGAGCCGTGCCGGAAAATCGAGCGATGTCGCGACGGGTAGCACTCCCTCGAGTTCCAGTCGCCCGCTGCGGATTACCGGCGTATCCAGCTCGCCGCGCATGACAACGAGTTCGGTCATGACCTTGCCCCCGAATTCCTCCGGTACGGATAGGCGAAAATGCAAAAGCGGCTCGAGCAGCTTGGTGCCGGTGTTCGCGAGACCGTTCATAATGCCCATCGGCGTCGCTACTACGAAATCAAGCGGATGCGTATGCCACACATGATGTTCGCCTTCCACGAGCGTAACCTTCAAATCGGTGACCTCCCAACCGTGCAGCCCTTGCTGCAGCGCCTCGGGCACTCGCCGCGCAACCTCGTTCTGGTAACTCTCGAGCAGGCGTTCCGGCCTCGCCATAGAGCTGTACTGCAGACCAGTGCCCCTTTCCCCCGGCTCAATCCGGAAACGCAAAATGGCCCAGCACGGCTTTGGCATCGTATAAGCAATGAACCCTTCCCCGGCTTTGGTTGGAGTCTCCTTATAGATGACTGAAGGACGATCGAAGGCGACTTCGAGCCCGAACCGGCTCTTCAGCACCGAAGCGAGCACTTCCATCTGAATCGGTCCCATTACCTTCAAGTGCAGCTCCCGATCCTCCGGCTGCCACTGCACGTCGAGAAGCGGGTCCTCGTCGGCCAATTCCTGAAACGCCGTCACCACCTTCGGATACTCGGCCTCGCTGCGCCATCGCACCTGCACCGTTAGCAGCGGCACGGCCAGCTTGCGCTCGTCGGGAAACCGGTAGCTGTGCCGATGATATCGCCGATACGCGCTCGGCTCAAACCGTAAACCGCTGCGATATCTCCGGCCTGCAAAATCCCAACGTCCTCCGATTTACGAACATCGATTTTGCGGATTTGGGTAACCTTTTCCTGAATATCTTGCGTTACATTATGTACCGTATCGCGGTTACGAAGCGTGCCGTTGTACAAGCGCACATAAGCGATTCTGCCCATGTCCGGGTCACGCTCGAGTTTAAAGATGATACCTGCAACCGGTGCCGCAGAGTCTCCTAGCGGGCCAGGCAGCCAGCGCAGGATTGCTTCCATAAGCTCAGGAATGCCGATCCCCCGATTCGAGGCACCGAACAGCACCGGGAATAGCTCCGAACGGTAGATACCCTGCTTAATCGGCAGCAGTAACTCTGCCGTCGTTAGATCCCCCTTCTCGATATAACGCTCCAACAACTCTTCGTCCCGTTCGGCCACTGTCTCGACCAGCAGTTGGCGGTACAACTCGGCCTCACCCCGGAGTGTGCTTGTTTCTTCCCGCAGCAAATCCACGCATCCGGCAAAATCCTCTTCAGCCCCGATCGGCGCCTGAATCGGTATGGCTCCGCCCGACAGCAGGCGGCGGATGCTTTGAAGCGTTTGCATAGGGGCGGCCCCGATTCGATCGAGCTTATTGACATACACGATCGTTGGTATGCGGAGATCTCGCAGCCCCTGCCAGATCAATTCCGTTTGTGCCTGCACGCCTTCAACCGCGGAAACGATCAGAATCGCTCCGTCCATCACTCGCAGCGACCGCTCCACTTCAGACAGAAAATCCACGTGTCCAGGCGTATCGACAAGATTCACCTGAACACCGTCCCGGACGAATCGGGTAACCGCAGCGCGCACCGAAATACCGCGCTCCCTCTCCACGTCCAACCAATCCGTCTGCGCCGTGCCGTCATCCACGCTGCCGAGCGTGCGAATGCGTCCGCTTTCGTATAAAATGTGTTCCGTCGTCGTCGTTTTGCCGGCATCGACATGGGCGAAGATGCCTACATTCCGAATTTGATTCCACTGTGCCTCGCGCATTATGCCGTTTCCTTCCGAACTGTAATACACCCATTTTAGCATAGAATTAGCAGACTTATTGCTTTCGCGTTTAGTCGAGAAAGGCAGCCGATCGTAAAAGGCCGGCTGCCTACATAAGTACGATTCAGTTTTCTAACGAATACTCGCTTATTCGCAGGATTTCGAAATAGACCATGGACAGCTTTGCTATCGTTGCGTGGCTGTGCTAGTGTCTATCATTTTCTGCGTCTCTTCCGCCAGCGTCTTGTTGTAGTACATCAGCAGACTGTTCATCTTTACGGGAAGGCCGTAAAGCTTTCCACCAAACATCTGCCTCATCGATTCGATGGCTGTAGGCTCCAGATGACCGATGTCCACGTTATATTTGCGGATCAAGTCGCTCATATCGTACTTCAGATCGTAATCGAGCAGCGCCTCCTCGAAACCTCCCCGCGAATTGGTGTACAAATCGAACTTGACGCCGGCCGCCAGCAGGTTGGGAATCGTCGTACCGTCGGCCTTCGAGGTTTGAATGTACCGCAGATCGAGATGCGGGTATTTGTTGCGCAGCGGCTCCAAATAAACCGCTTCCATCTCCTCCAGAGGGGAAATGGACACTAAGGTTAGCGTAACACGCTCGGCCGGATTATCCTTAGCCGTTTGAAGAACATCGGCTCCCCCTTTCGGCCCTCCGCTGCAAGCGCCGACAACAGCGGCCGTTCCCGCTAGAAGGATTAGCAGCCTAACTCTCTGTTTAGACATACGGACACCCTCGCGTTTCCATTATTCTGGTTTAAAGCCCGCGTTCTTCAACATGTGCTCCAGGCGTATTCGAGCATCTGCGATTCGCTGATCGATCAGTTCGGGTATAGCCGGCCCGTCCACCCGCTCCAATAATATAGGGCCCTCGAATCCGCCCCTCTTTAAAACGGTAAAAATAGCCGGGAAATCCACATCTCCTGTGCCGGGAATCGGGAAATCGCGTGCGCCCCGCTCCCCGCGATGGTCTTTGGCGATAAGCGAATACGTGCGCTCCGCCACCTTGGGAAAATCGTCAGAGGAAGCAATTCCTTCGTAAAACTCCACATTCCCGGGATCGTAGCAGCCCCGAATATGCGGGGAATCGATCTGCTGCAAGGTCTCCAGCATATACGCGGCGGTTGCCGTATTACCGGTATGCGGTTTGATCGTTATGATAAGGTCCAGCGCGGCCGCTTCCTCAGCAATTTGCTTATACCGTTCGATATAGGCCCGGTTTAGCGGTTGCATTTCCTCCTCTGTCAGAGGAGCCGATGGAAAAGAGCGGTAGCTTTGCGTCCCGATCGTAAGTATTTCCCGGATTCCCAGCGCTTTCGCCAGTTGCATGCGCCGTCTCGCCCGTTCGATCGGCTGATCGATTTTAAAGTGAGCATTGGACATAAGCTGCAGCGGCTGCAAGTTGTACCTGGCAAACAGTCCGGCCAGTTGGCCGATGGCATGGCTATCGTCCGCATCCGGTAATTCAATCCCCCCGTGAGGATTCCCGATGCCGATATATCGATACCCCGCACGGGCGATTCCTTCCAAAGCCCTTTCCAGTGTACAGGTTGCATAAGGCAGTGTCATACAGGCCAGTTTCATCTTCCGTTTCCCTCCTAGTTCAGTTCCTGAAATCCCGCGTTCAGTACCATTCGTACGGAACCCCAACCTCGCTCAAGACGGGATGGGCAACATAAACGAGACTGGTTGCATGGGCAGACAGTTTCCGTATACCGAAGGAAACCGTTCCCGAGGACGGCAATAAGTCTACGTAAGAGACGAGCTGCCAATCCGTATTGTCAAAATAGGCTGTCGTGTTCAGACCCAACTGACTGGAATAGGCCGCAGCACCCGTAGACGCCTCCGAAGCTCTCGCATAAAAAGCAAAATAAACGTACTTGCCCGCTAGCTCCGGATACTGTGCCAGATCGATCGTGAATCCCCAGTCACTCGTATTGGCGGCCCCGGACAGTTCAAACGCCTCGTAGGTGTGGTAAGTCGCGCTCGACAAAACAAACGCCCCGCTTCCCGTCGTGACGGGAACGAATTGTCCCAGACCAGGCGAGTAGTTTACTCTCGCGACACCTTGAATTTCGGCCTTATGAAGGTGTGTCATGGCTGCAGCCAAGTCCTCGATTTGCAAACTCGCCAGCGAAGCGTACGTTTCGTCGTAAGCGATGCCGTTCCCGTATATCTTCAGATTGTTGACCCATGCTCCCATTCCGGTCCTGCTCGTCCCTGTTCTTAGCAGCGTGTAAGCTTTGAAAGTCACTAGATCGGGAGATGCTATTGTTGCCGATCTCCAGTCCAAGCTTAGCGGAATAGCAAGCTACCAAGCAGTCGGCATCCCGTAGGCTGGCGAAATTATTGACGATCCGGACGGAGCTGACCGGCTGCGTGTTGCCGACCGTGGCTGCTGCGACCGTGCCGTTTATAATGATCTGCGCTTTCACCAACCGCTGCGGATTCGTAAACGAATAACCGACCGAGCCGTTATTTTCGAAATAGTTATCAGACAGATCGAAGGGCATGATCGAATTGCGGGCGAAAACGCCGCATACTTTGTTTCCTTCGATATTGCAGCCGTTGATCCGGACGCCAAGCGCTTTTCTGGACAAATAAATGCCGATTCCCTCATTCGTGAATATTTTCGTATTCACAACATTAAAAACATTCACTTCACCATCAACCAATTGAATGCCATCGCCGCGGTTGTAGGATATTTCGCATGTCTCTACGTCATTGCACCAGCCGTAGCCGATAGCAAGCGCGGCTAAGGTTGTTCCTTTGATGGAGATCCGGCGGAACAGCGAATGCGCGATTTTTTTGGAATATATCCCGTACTTCGTCTTGTTGTCTCCGGAAATGTCGAGATTCGAAAATTCGAATTGATTCCCTACCTCGGTATCCGTAAACTTGAAGATGGCTTCCAGCGGAGCCGACGCCGTGACGGAAGCATGCGGACGAATGACGGAAGAATAGACCCGTCGGTTGTAGTCGTCCCCGATCAGCCGAATCCCTCGCTTACTGGAATCAATCTGGATCGGGCTTGAGATCAAATAAAAATCGGAAGACGGAAAGTAGACGACCGCCCCCCGGTTCTGCGCGGCATTCACAGCCGCTTGTATGGACTGTGTATCGTCAGACGCGTTGTCGCCTTTCGCTCCAAACCATTTTACGTTAAACGCTCCATGGAAAATGCGCTTGAACCGTGCTCCTGTTGCCGACACGATTACCAGACCAGTGTCATCCGCGGTAGACACGTCAGCCGGATCGAAACGGAAGACGCCTTCCTGGCCCGGGTCTGTCACCTCATAAAATTCCGCAGGAGCCGTAGACAAGGAACGCAGCTCGGCAATCGTCACCTTGGGCCAACAACACCCTTCCTCTTCTGCCCCGTAAACCGCTTCTGTCACACGTTTCCCCTGGACATTCGCGGCGTTCCACAGACTGCCCGCGACCAATGCCGTGCCTGCCAAGCCAATCGAGGCGAGCAGCTTTCTTCTGCTGCCGCTGACCGTTCCCGAATCGTCAACTTGTTGCTTGGTGCCGATTTCTTTCTCTTGATTCATAGTAGACCTCCCAACTGTAGGTTTTGGTTTCAAGAACCGGTAAGCGTTTACAATAAAAGAGCAAGCCGATCCTGCATTCAGCATAGTTAATCCCGATTGCTTTTAAAATAAGGAGAATTAAACTGGACTATATATAAATTTTAACGGATTTCCGAGAGAAGTCCCCTTCCTGAGCAGGGAGGGGATGAATGTCAGCCAGGCAGCGCCGGGATGATCTTCCTGGCTCTGCCCTAATGATCAATCGTATGATACAATCAGTCTCAGACTCGCAGAACGGAGGGGCCGATCTTGCATACCGAAGAAGGGCGAAATGTTCTGATCCCCCAGCTCACATACTGTAGATATTGGGAGCGCAAAGATAAATTTTTGTTTTATGAGGATACCTGCAAGGAGTGGACCATTTTCGCCGTGGTAGACGGGTCGTTCCAATATGAATTTAACAACGAAAAAGGCATTGCCGCATTCGGCGATCTGATCGTTTGTCCGGCAAACACGGTTCTGCGCAGAGTCGTAATATCGCCGCTTACTTTTTTTGCGATACGGGTTCGATGGCGGATCAACGACATGGCGAGCATGGGACAGGCGGAAGCGCCCCGGTTTATCGGCAAGACGAGAATCGCCGATACGAAGCGGTTGGCAGGCAACTATGCCTTGATGAAGCAATCCGAAGGACTCAGCGAGGAAGTGAAGCTGTGGCTGTGCGGTCACTATATGCAGGACATTTGGTTGTTATATGGGGAGGAATGCAGCAGATGGCCTTGGCCGGCTAAATGGCAAGCGGGCAAACAGCCGGAGCCGATCATGAACGAAGCCTCCTCCCTCATTCGCAAGCACGCCTTTGAGACTTTTGATCTGAAGGAGATTGCCGCACAATTGCAACTAAGTCCGGCACGGCTATGCCAGAAGTTTAAAGCGAGCTTCGGACAAACCCCGAGCCAGTTTTTGACCGATTTGCGTTTGGAGAAAGCGAGGCAGCTGCTGCTGGAAACAACCATGACGCTTGATCAAATCTCGGAATACATAGGGTACCAGAACGCCTACTATTTAAGTCACATTTTCAAGAAGCATACGGGAGTCACGCCGTCCTCCTTCAGAAAAACGCATCGGGTCTAGCTAACTTCCACCTGCAGCGCGAGAACGCTGCAGGTTCTGACTTTCTACCTCGTTTTTTTCAAAGGTGGCTGCTTCAGCTCCTCGCTCGAGTCATCTACCAGGTTCGAAGTTTTTCCTTCGCTTCGGTTCCCCGCATCAGCAGCTACTCTTTGCCTTACCTTTTCGTCAAGTCATCGACTTCGATTTCCATGCCGATATCGCTCGACCAACCGGAGATATTTGTTCCATCCAGCAGCATGCCGTTAAATACCGTGCCGACACCAACCTTCTGATGAGGTGGAAGCGTGATCGTTACTGGATCGAACTTGATCTTGGCTGTACCTCGTTTCAGATAAGGCCTAACATTTACAGCCTTCTCCTTCCCATAGTTGATCAGCGTAACGGTGCAGTCCGCCTTCACTTTACCTTCTTCCGATCGGTAGCTGCACTGGCTGTTTTTTTCGGAGAAAGCGACGGAAGAAACGGAACCGGAATTGTAATACAGAAGAATCATGGCTTTCTCGGTCACGATCGGAAAAAGAAATACGAATGCGATACAGACCAGTATGATCCGGATTCGTATTTTGGGAAACCGGAATTGATAAAACTTCACAGCACCGATATAGCCGGCAGTAAGGACAAGCAGCCCGACAATGACCGAGATATGCAGCCCCGAATCGTACTCGGTATTGGTCCACGGCGGTATTCCAACCGCTCTGAATATACGGTCTCCAAAAGAATGGCCGAGGTGAGTGTCGGATATTAGCAGCAGACCAATCAGAATGAGAACGAAAAACAGAGCTTCTTTTTTACGCATTTCCTCTCCCCTTTTATACTTGTCCTGCCCGCTAGTTCGATTAATCGTCGATGCAGCTAACAACCATATTGTGAAATAAATTGCGCGTATAGAGCTTATCCGTCACAATCGGAAAATACGCCCAAAGCAGATCATATTCAGGCTCGATTAGTAGTCTGACCCCACCTGCTCCGCCATGATCATATGCATGAGCTGATCGCAAGCAGCCACTGTCATCCTGCTTCATGCTGCGCACGTTCCAGCCGTAGCCCCATGACGCTTCCCTAAACACACTCCCGTTCGAAGTGGCGGGAACGCCGGGAATTTGGTTTTTCACCATTTCGCGTACGGTGATCGGACTTAGTATTCTCGCATTGCCATATCGACCGCCGTTCAAAAACATTTGCCCGAAGATTGCCATATCCATTACGGTCGAATAGGCGCCTCCGGAAGCCGACGGATCTCGCAGCGCCTCCGGTGAACCCAGCCATCTGCCTCCTGCCAAGCTTTCATCTCTTCTAACCGCTCTTCCGAACAGCGCTTCCGGAACTATGTAAAAGGTGTCTTTCATCCCAAGCGGAGCAAAGATTCGTTCTGCAGCAAATTGATGCAAGGGTTGACCGCTAACGCGTCTGACAATTTCGCCAAGCAGCTTGTAGCCGTAACCTAAGTAACGCATTTCCGTACCGGGAGGCTTCCACAACGGAGCTCCGTAACTGAGATAAAAAAATGTATGCTCATTCGGATGCGACGTCGGCTCTAGCTCAGGAACAAGGACCCCTTTCTGTTCCTGCTTTTTCACAAATTCGTATACATCCTCTTGGCGCAAGCCCGATGTATGCGTCAGCAGATGATGAAGGTTTATAGCCGCCTTCCCGTCTCCGGTAAATTCGGGAATAAACCGATTCACCGGATCGAACAAATCCAATTTCCCGTCCTCGACGAGTATCATGATGCAAGTCGCTGTGAGCGGTTTTGTTAAGGATGCTAGAGGAAATAACGAATCTTTCTCCAAGAGTGGTGCACCTACATCCGGTGTTAGGGGACCGTAGCCGTTATGGGTAACAATGACCCCTTTCCTCGCCACCAGCATAGCAGCCGCTGGCGTCGCTCCCTCCTCAACCCATTCCTTCACTCTGTTCTGCAAAACGTTTATCCGCTCTGGCCTCATCCCGGCTTGCTCCGGTGTGCCTTCGCGCAACATCGAATAGTTCATTTGCAAGATCACCCCTTACCATTTGGCCCTAATCTTTGAATGTGCTTGGCAACTTCCCGATTCTTCCAAGTCCATTGTATCACCATTACCTGATATGGAGAATAAAGGATTATTTGGTTAGTCGATTCCGACAAAAAGATGAGGATAGTAACCTTAAAGTTTTAGTAGGCATATCCATTTTCCGATGCAGCCTTGCGTTGAATTCTATTAAGCCGTTGCTGCTGCCGCCAATATTGATTAACTACATGAATAATTAATCCTATTAACCATGGTTTAAACGACTTGGATACATCATATTTCGGAAGACTTTTGTATAACTGTATGTATGTCTCCTGGGTAATGTCATCCGCATCCGATCGAAAACCTGCCAACAGGTATACCAGCCGGTAAACGCTACGAACCGTCTCATCATACAATTCAGTAAACGCCGCTCCCTCCTGCCGGATCACCTGCTCTACAAGCGCCACTACTCGTTCTTGATTCATCCCTTCCCCTCCTATCCTCGATATCACTCTAATGCTTGATGAGGAGCTTTTGCTTGAGACGAGCGATATGCTGCTTATTCCTCTAGGCTGGGAGCATGGATTCCATTACAATAAACCAGGCGTTTCTTGGATCTGCATAAAGTTCGAGAGGGAGGCTGATGACTTTCCGGTTTGGGGGGGGGGGAATTATTCACGGCAACCAGTTCACCAACAAGCTGATTACGTCATTCAGGGCGGCGATAACGGATTCTTCATATAAGGAGTATGAGAAAATATTCGTCAACGGTTTTTTGGAAACGATCTTTATTATATTCAGTCCGACGATTTCCATAAAGCCGACGACTTGTCAGCGCTGCTCGTTAAGCAGGTTACAGAGAAGGTTCTGGCGCGTGACGGGTGCGCGGTGACGGTGAACGGGCTGGCTGAGGAGCTATCGTATATGCGCAGCCATTTGTCGAAAAAGTTCAAAGATATTACAGGAAAAAATGGTAAGACTTATATCGACGAGGTCCGGGTTCAAAAAATCGAACAATTGCTTCGCTACAGCGAGCACAGCATTTCCGAAGTGGCGGCAGAGCTCGGATTTAACGACACCTTTTTATTTTCGCGATTTTTCAAGAAGCATACGGGCACGAGTCCGAAACAGTTTATTCGAGAAGCCGCTACGTTTGTAACGGACTCCACCCGGAAGTCGACGGATGTTGCCGAATGAATCCCCAAATAAATCCGACATTCGGGGCATGTCTCCGCATGAACTGAGCATTCTAACCAATGTAAGATAATTGATGTTCTTATGCAACTAGGCAGGAGATGATTTTAGTCAATGCGCCCAATAATCCGATCCGTGCTCCCCTTCGCTGTTGTAATCGTAACGGCAGCAGGCTGCGCACACAACCGGCAAGAAAGTATGGACAATGTAAATATCAAATCGCAAATAGCGGAAATGAAACTAAGCCACAACCGCGCCAATGGGATGCCGAAATACAGCGAAAGGGAAATGAACCATTGGATTTATACAACCGGTGTTCCAGGTGCAAATGGCATGCATTACAACACAAGAATGGAAGTGGCCCCGGATATCGCAAATCAACTGATGGGCATGGATGCGGTTCAGTCTGCCACAGTGCTCTTGAGCGATAGGAACGCCTATATTGCAGTCACGGCTAAAGACGGAAGTGATCTTGATCGGGATGTTAATGTTACATCGACGATTGCCCGAAAAGTAAGAGCTATGCGACCGAGTATAGCCAACATTTATGTATCAGCCGAGCCGTATTTTGTACAAAAAGCAGCTCTTTTAAAGAACGATTTGGTTGCAGGCAAGCCCCAATCAGCCCTGCTGGGCGAATTTAATATGATTGTGCAAAAAGTATTCCCGGCTGGTGCGAATAGCAGTCTCCACTAGCGGACATAGCAAAAAACGACGGGTTGCCCGCCGATACAAGCTTGACATAAACCCAATTACAAACTACACTTTATATAAGTTGTAACTTATATAAACTAAACCTTGTATAAGGAGTTGAGTGAGGATGTTCCATTTGGAATCTTGTTTCGGAGCGGTAACCCGCACGGTGTCGGAGCTCGAGCGGGAAGGAAAGCCCGCTCGTAATGTTACGTTGCAGCGGTCTTACGACACGACGCCTGACGATCTTTGGGATGCAATGACCAATCCGGAGCGATTGCTCCGCTGGTTTGCACCGGTCAGTGGTGAATTGAGGCTCGGCGGCCGGTATCAAATCAAGGATAACGCCAGCGGTTTAATTACCGAGTGCGTACCGCCGCACCATTTCTCCTTGACCTGGGAATTTGGAGGCGGTTCAAGTTGGGTCGAGCTGCGCTTAACCGCCGAAGGAGAAGAAAGAACCCGCCTGACCTTGTCTCACATTTGCCCCATTGACGATCACTGGAACAAGTATGGGCCGGGTGCGGTCGGTGTCGGCTGGGATCTGGCCTTGGTTGGGCTGGCGTTCCACCTTTCGTCAAACGATACGGACCGTATAGATGAAAATGCCTTTAGCGCCTCAAGTGAAGGAAAAGCTTTCATGACCGACTGCAGCGAGGACTGGCGGCGAGCGGCTGTTGCAGCCGGAGAGAATTCCTCCTGGGCCGAAGCCGCAGCGAAGCAGGTCACGGCCTTTTACACGGGCAACGGGTCGCAGGGGGCCGAATGAACGCCTTTGACGTTCTCGGCGATCCGGTACGACGTCGCATCTTGGAACTACTCGCAGAGAACGAGCGACGTTCAGGCGATATTGTCGAGGTTATCCAACATGAATTTGGTATTACCCAAGCAGCCGTTTCGCAGCATCTTCGGGTTCTGCGAGATAACGGTTTCGCGAACGTAAAAGTAGATAAGCAGCGTCGCATCTATTCGCTGGACGCCCGGTTGCTGCAGGAGGTCGATGATTGGCTCGATCGTTTTCGCGCTTTCTGGGAACCGAAGCTCAGCGCTCTCGAAACCGAGATCGCGAGGGGCAAAAAGATGCGGAAAAATTGAAAGTTCGCCGACCTTCCGCGGTTGGACGCAGTTCGAGTGGGTCAATAGAAACGACCGCTAAAAAACAAGAAAAAGGAGATAATCATTCATGGAAAAGATAACGCCGTTCTTAATGTTCGAAGGAAAAGCAGAAGAAGCGATGAATTATTACACTTCTATCATCGAGGATTCGGTGATTACGAGCATCTCTCGATACGGAGCCAATCAAGCAGGCGCAGAAGGAAGCGTCTTTCAGGCCACCTTTACGTTAAAGGGCCGGGAATATAGGTGTATCGATAGTCATGTGAAGCATGCTTTTACTTTCACACCTTCGTTTTCTCTTTTTATTACAGCCGACACGGAGGAAGAAATTGACCGTCTTTTTAAACAATTATCCGAGAATGGAGCGGTCCTGATGCCGTTAGGTGATTATTCGTTCAGTAAGAAGTTTGGTTGGGTAGTCGATAAGTTCGGAGTTTCATGGCAAATTAATCTTCCCTAAGGATTGCTTGGGGATTAGAGCGTATGCCCATTGCAGTGAATGAAAGAGGAAGACCGCCAGCTGACGGTCTTCCTTTCGTTCGGTGTATGGCTGGTTTGGGTCAACTACTCTGAATAACCCATCATGCCGATATAAGCCAGATTCGGCTGGGCGATGTCCATTCTTCCGTACTGAATAATGACCTCGATGCTGCTTCTGAAGCGCAGCGAATATTGCCTCTGTCTATCCAGCGCGATGCCGCCGATATCGTTCGGATGATCCAAACGCAAGCATTTTACCCTTCGCGCCGGAACCACAATCCGAATGTTCGCGTCCGGCTCCCGATCCTCGTAATAAATGTCCATCGCGATCTCCGCGTCGGCATCGTGGCAGTTCAGAATTATGACCGCTTCGTGTCCTTCGAAGTCGGCCTCGTCTACTTTGTTTTTGTAGGGCATATAGCCGTCAACGATATACCAGTTTCTTGCTCCTTGTTTGCTCATAGCTTCCTCCATCATGGACCGACCGGCGTACGGAGCTCGAGCCAATCCGTCCCCAGCACGTTTGAGCTGCCTGTCGTCACCTTTCGCCACTCCGCTACGATATACGTCCCTCCCGTACCGCTTATCGTTACCGGGTTCACGTTGATCACCACTTTGCCTTTCGCCCATTCTCCGGCGCTCGGCGCGGCGATCCCGATATTCAGCGCGCCCGCGGGCTCGTCATAACCCGACCAGACCGCCGGAGAATATTTATCCAAGGCATACAGGGAGAACGAGCGCAACCGCAAGTCGGCGCTTCCCCGCCAGAACAGCACCCGCACTCGTTTCACCGCGTCGTTCACGGCAAAGTACAGATCCTCTACGCTGTCACTGCCGGTCGAATAGCTGCCGCCGAAATAGTTGTTTCGCCAAAACACAGTCCGGTTTACGTAGGTTTTGACGTAGGGCTCCGGGTTGGTCCCTCCCGGGTGCGTCAAAATTTGCCCGGCGGCATCGTAACAAACGATAAAGATTCGCCCCCCGAATCCCGGCTCGCTATCTTGCTTGACGACGAACCTTTTGCACTTCGACGTGTCGACGAACACGCCCGGGGCACCGTACGCAGAGCTGGGGACAGCCACATATTCCGCATGCAGGCTTAACTGATAAGCGGGATACACGTTCGCCGAACTATACGAGCCGAAGCCAATGCCCGGGATATGGACGGCCGTGCTCCCGTCATAATAACATGCTTTCCGATGAAGCGGTCCGGAACCAAAGATCATGGCGTTGAATTCGATCAGCCGGCTTTGGCGGGTCTTCACGGCGGTCGACGCGTATTGGGACACATCGTCTGCTTTAGCGCTGCCATATCCGACTTGCAGTTCGTTGGCGTTTGACAGGTTCTTCGTGCGGATCGTGACCGGACTGTTGCCTTCATTGCGAATGTCCGTAAAGAAATTGACCGTGCCATGCTCGATCAGAACCGGCAGCGCTTCTTCCGGATTCGCCCGGCTGGCGTTCAGCTCGAAGCTCGGCTTGTAGAATACGTTGTTGTTATTGTTCGTATACGTTCCGTCCTGCGACGTAATCCGCACGCCGATACGTCCCATGCCAAGGTTCGTCGTACTCGTGCACCAGATCCTGCCGTTCAGGAACACGTTCTCGTTGCACCAGCCGACGCCCCTTCCCATATTGCGGTTCGTCAGGTCAATCGCGATTTTGTTATTCGTCAGCGCACCGAGATGCACTTCGTTGTAGACGAAGCCGGTCGAAGCGCCCAGGCATTGGACGCCGATCGTAAACCCTCTCGCTTCGACGAGATGAATGTCGCAGGCGTTGCAATTGTTCAGTCTAATGCCGACACTGTTCTCGCTCAGCCAATCGGCTTGAACGGCCCGCTGCACCTGCAGCTTCAAGGTCAGCAGCGAGTTGACCGAAGAGGTGCCGCCGATCTCGAGGCATGCGACATTCGCGGTTCCCGTATATACAAGCGGCGCTTCCATCTTCACGTGTATGTTCGCCGGAACGGTTACGGTCGAGTCCACGGCATACCCCGCGGCTGGCGGAAAGAAAAGTGTCGGCATGTTGGACGAAGAGGAGATCGACGAGGTGTAAGCGATTGCAAGCGTTAACGCAGCCGTATCGTTCGTCGTGCCGTCGCCCTTCGCGCCGAACCATTTTACGTTAACCGTCCCGTCCGATACGATCCGCTTGAACCGCTGGCCGGTGCTTGAAACGACAACGGACCCCGTATCGTCGGATGAGGAGGTGTCGCCCGGATCGTAGTAATAATGACCGCCTTGGCCCGCATCGGTCACATAGTACACGTATCCTGCAGACGTATTCGGAGTCCCTCTTAATTCCGCCAGCGTAATGTCCCGAACGCAGTCGTCGCAATGCGGGTTCCCGTTGCTGTTGCTGTTGCCGTTGCCGTAGACAGATATCCCGACGCTGCCGCTTTGACCCGCCGCCTCCAGTACCCCTCCGGGCAGCAGCCCGGCCGCCGCGAACGCCGCACCCGTTATGCCGAACGAAGCCAGCAGTTTTCTTCGGGTGAGTATCGCGTTCATTCGCACCTCCACCGTATGCTCTCCCGACTCTACCCTTGTCCCTCTCACGTCCGTCATCGACCATTCCTCCTTGTTTGATGAAACAAATGATAGAATGCACGCCAAACAATAGTTTTAGGGAAAACGTCCGATCTCTTCGCTAAACCGGAGACCGGACGTTTTGTTTACTCGTCGGCTCCGCCTGTTACAGCCGTTTTGTTCCGTCGCCACTCGGCGCTTAATTCCCGCACCAGCTTCGACATCGACTCATAGCCGTCTTCGGTGACAAGCAAGCTTTCCTCGATCCGGTTCGAACCGTGGGGGTGGCCGAACAGGCTGACATCCGTATTGACGGTCATGCCCGCTTCAAAGACGGCGGCGGCATGTTCATCCGGGTACGGCGATTCCGCTTCGGACAATCCGCAGCCGTGCAGCGGCGGATACAGATCGTACTCGGTCACGCCTTTGTCGGAAAAATAAGCTTTGACCGCGCGTACCAGCCCGCTTTGCTTGGCTCCTGCCTTCAGCGTGGACAAAGCCAGCTCCTCGGCTTCCACCAGCGTATCGATAAACGCCCGCTGTTCCCCGCTCATCTCGCCGGCGACGAACGGGAAGCCGATCGTGGCCACGTAACCTTCGACCTGCACGGCAATCGCGGCCATCACCATATCCCCGTTCGCGATGACCTTGTTCGTCGGCCTGCCGATAATCGTCTTCACCCGCTCGCCGCTCGTCAATACGCAGAAAGGCAAGCATTCCGCCCCCAACCGGGTGCATTCGCCGTAGGCGAGCGAAGCGAGCTCCAGCTCCGTCATCCCCGGCTTCACCTGCTCGATCATCAGCCGGTAGCCGGCGTCGGCAATCGCCGCCGCTTGCCGGAGACAAGCGATTTCATGCTCACTTTTCGTCATGCGCAGCTTGAAAAAAAGGTGGCCCGCATTGACGGTTTCGACACCGTCCAGGCTGCTTTCGATCGTATGAAGCAGGGCATCCGGCATCGCGTCGAAGCCGACTATGCCTACGCGCTGTAACTGGTGCCTTTCACCCAGCTCCTGAAAAATGGCCCGCAAGCTCGTATACTGCGCCAACGGATAATCGATCTGCTCGGGGACGGTGACGCAAGTAAATTCGGGGAGCAGCCGAATATCTGTCCAGGCGCTCATTTCGCGGCAAAGCATATCGCCTTCGGGCGCCGCGATCACGATCGGCTCGCCGTCCAACGGTACGATTGCCGCCCCCCGTTCGAACAACGGCCAATAATTGCTTATATAGCGCAAGTTTTCTTTGCGATACTCGTCCCCGTAGATCAAACATGCCTGCATATCGTGTTCCCGCATCAACTGCTTCAGCTTTTCCGCTCTTGCCGCGAATTCTTCGGCCGGAATGGCACTCATCGTATTTGCTCCTTCTGTTCGATAATCTATAGGACCGGTGTTCGACTCGCCAGACAGACCTCAGTACACGCATGCCCGAATGTTCATAAACCGGGCAATCTGGCTCAGCTCCTCGCTCAGATCGCCATAGGCGATAATGCAATGATGCGCGAACCCTTCTTTGATCAACGCGGCGAGAAACGACTTGACCGGACTCTCCAGTTGGATCAGCGCCGTAATTTCTTCGCAAGGGATACTGTCCGGGACGTGCAGCGCTTTACCGCGGACGATCAGCATTTTGTAGCCATCCGCATCGTTGATCAGGTGCCCGAGAGTAACGACGCCCGGCTTCAGCGTATATTCGAAACCGAATCCTTTGCCCGCCAGCCCCCACTGCTCCGGCGAACGATTCACTTTGATCCTGCCGCGATCGGTCGCGTAGTCCGTATGGGCATAGCCGTGGTGGATCATCAGGATCGCGTTTAACGTCTCGTCGTATTCTCCCCACTCGGCGAACGCCGGCGTCTGGCCGGTCAGACGGTTCATGATGCACATCATGATCAGGCCGTGAACGTCGCCTTCAGTATTGACCACATACCGGCCTTCCTCGTGCAGCATCGTGTTTGCCAAATACGGCGTCGTACCCGTCTTCTCCTCGGTGTAGTGCTGGCCGAGCAGCGTGACGGCATCCAGCCGGAACCGTTCGATCGTGCTGCGCAGCGCATAGTAAAACTTCGCCGAGCGCTCGATATCCTCGTCGCCGAGACCGACAATGTTGAACCGATTTTTCGTCGCCGACACAATATCTCGAATATCGTCTTCGGCGGCCTCCCGGAACTGCCGCAGCAGGTGGTCCACCTGGATCGAGATGACATTCGGTCCGAGCGTCCCCTTGATTTTCGTTTTGTCGTACTCGAAATCGTACATCCCCCGGAACACATGACCGATCACGCCGATATTCAAGCTTTGCAGGCCGATATACGTCTCGTATGCACGTACATAAGCGCCGATTTCGGCATAAGCCGCCTCTTCCTCATGCGCTCCTACGACCACCTTCAAGTCCGGGTACCAGCCCATTTTGCGAAAGGTGGCGGAGAGCTGCGTACTCGCGATCAGACCGCTGTTGCGCATCATATGCGCGTAGCTTCCGGACAAATTGACGCGATTCGATCCCTGTGTATTGAACAGGAGGACCGGGACTTCCCGGATATGGGACAATACCTGGATCGCCATATAGTCGGGGCAATACGTTCCGGCTACATATACGACCAGATCAACCTGATCATCCTTCAGCTGACGCCCCGCCGCGTCCGCCGTATCGAGCGTATGCACCAGACCCGGCCAGACGACATGTTTCACATGCCGCTTCAGGTTTTCGTACACAAGCGTCATATCGTGGCGCACCTCGTCTTGAAATGAGGCTGGAAACATGCGCCAATATTCAAAAAAACCGACCGTTATCAAACCGACCTTCAATGTACGCGGCTCGGACCGCTTGCTCAGCAAATCGCCGAATACGTTTCCTTTGGCGACCTCGAACGATTCGATCACCTCTGGCCCTCCCTGTTTAGACGCTTCCGGTATTGCATGGATCGCTTCACTCATACAGTTCCTCCCTCTCCAACCGCTGTTTGACTGTCTCTTTACTTGCCGATTTCCTCCAATAAACGAACGGCATTGTGATGCATAATATTGGCGATCTCCACGTCCTCGATGCCCGAGAACAGGACACAGCCCAAGCCGTAGTGCGGGTCGTACCAAGGCATATCGGTGCCGAACAGCACCTTCTCGGAGGTCGCGGCCCGCACCATCTTCCGCACCATCCCGTTCAGCCGATGCGTATCGCACAGCTCTAAGTACACGTTCGGCAGCTCGGCTGCAAGCTCGATCGCCCGGTCGCATTCGCCGGGAGCCGAATGTCCCATCAAAAACTTGATCCTCGGATAACGGCGAGCCAGCTCTGCAATCATTCCCGGCGGGTTATACGGGCTATGGCCCCATGTATGCGAGAGCAGCAGCAATCCGTTATCGTTCGCGAACTCGTACAGCGGTGTTAATTGATCCCCGGTCAACGGGTACTTGTGGTAATCCGGCAAAAGCTTGAAGCCGACGTACCCCGGATGCTTGGCGAAATCGGCCAGATCGCGCTCCAGCCCGTCGGCGTAATTCGGGTTAAACGTGTAGTAGCCGTAGATGCGCTTCGGATGCTGGGCCATCGCTTGCACGATCTCGCTGTTGCCGGCAATCGGATCGAACAAGGCGCTGTGCGGAGCTGAGATGATCCACTCGATGTTTTCCTGGTCCATCATACGGAGCATCCGATCCAACCCGGCTTCCGGCAAAAACGTGCCGTAAAACGGCCCCATATGCGTGTGCATATCGATGATCGACAGGCTGCGCAGTTTGCCGGTCTCCACAAACTCTTGGGCCAGTTTCGACGGATTCGTCATTTGGATGCCTACTCTGTTCATAACCGCACCTCGCTTAACAAACGCTCGATATTGCCGCAGGCGATATTCGCGATGTCCGCTTGACCGATCCCCGATCCGATGACGGTCGCCAGCGGGCCGCCTATATTGTTGCTTGGAAAATCGGAACCGAACAAAATCCGCTCCGAGCCGAATTTGGCGCATAAATGCTTCAATTCGCCTGCTGTCTGCATATCGCCGCACTCGATGTACACATTGCGGTACGTGCGAAGCAGCGGGTACAAAAAGCGGGCGTGGCTCCACAAGCCGTAATTGTGGATGATGACCGTCAGCTCGGGAAACTGTTCCAGCACGCTGTATATAGGCTCCCAACCTGTACTCGGGGACAAATACAGCGGGATGCGCGCCGCGGCGATCGCATCGAGCTGCTCTCCCATCGTCACCCTATTAAGCATATAGCGATTGCGCTCCGGATAAGCCCGCAGCAGGCGTACGCTGCTTTGCTTCATGCGGCCAAACAGCGGCTGCGGAGCAAATTCCTCGTCTGTGATCGCGGGCAAAATCGTCCAGGTCGGGAGGAGCCTCTCCGGCGCTTTGGCCGTTTCCTCCAAAAGCTTCGCGTTGCCGTAGCCGGGGTCGACATCGATCATCGTCGCATGGTAGACTACGGCGCCCGCAATGCCGCAAAAGTCCAATGTCTCCAGCAGCTCCTCCGCGTGGCGAGCCTGTTCGACTTTTTCCCGGATCAGGAAAAACTCGTGATTGACGATGTCGGAATTGACGGTTCTATAGCCGATTCCGCAGCTGCAATCGATCCATTTCATGGGACGCCTCCTTTATTTCCCGTCGTCCAGAAAGGCCGCCGGGTTGTCGCAAAACAACATACGGATTTGCTCCGGGGTTAGGCCCTCGTCCTCCATCATCGGGACGATATTGGTAATGACGTGATCGTATCCCCAGCCGCCGTAGCGGTGCAGGCATGTTTTCAGACAGACGTCGTTCGATACGAGCAGGCGGGAACCGTAGCCGCTGTCGATCAAAGCTTTCAGCGTGCGCACCCGGTCGATGTCCCGGGCGAACAGCCCTCTCAGTACGCTGCGGTGTCTGCGGTCGGCATAAAATTCTTTGCCGAAGTTGTCGAACTCGATATAGACGCCCTGGTCCAGCAGTTCCTGCAAATAATCGAGCCGGATATCGACATCGATATGGTTGATGCAGATTTTGCCGGGATCGGCCCCGTGCCCCACGAGAATGTGAACCGCCTCGGAGCCGTTCCTTGCCCATAAGTCCGTATGCACGTGCAGGCCGAGTCCGGTTTCCCGCTGCACGGCGGCGGCGGCGATCAGCGTCTTGCGCTCGTTCGGGTAGATGATCTCGCTTGTGCCGATTTCGCCGATGACGCCGGCTTTGATCGAGCTTCCGTCGATGCCTAGCCGGATGTCGGTCAGCATCTCCTCCGCGATCGACTCGACCGATTTCTCGTCCATATCGGGGGGATGCGTCGCCTTGATATAGTAGCCGCAGCCGGCGACGATACGGATATCGAGCGTCCGCGACAGACGGGCCAGCATAACCGGATCGCGGCCGATCTCCCGCAAAGTCAGGTCGACCAGGGTCGTGCCTCCGGCTTGTTTGAACGCAAGAAGCTCCTCCCGAATCACCGCTTCGTCGTCGATCACCGCATTATCCAGAACGGCATAAGGATTGCGGCGCAGCGCGCCTGAGTTGGCGAGGGATACGTTCTCCTTCGCCAGCACTTTGGCCGAGATATGGTGCGGCGCGGGCACTAGCGGTCTCAGGTCGATACAAGCATGTTCGTGCGGCAGCACCCAACCCAAGCTATCGGCATTTACTTTGCCGGTTACAGTCATGACGGACATCTGGATTGCCTCCTGGTTTCTTTCTTTCCTTGATCGCAGACGCCGGCCTCATTCCTCCTCCGCCAGCGCTACATCGAAGATCGTCATCCCGCCCGGAGGGATTTTGGCGATAAAGCCTCCGCTCACAATCGATTCGTGCGAGCGGTCCGATCGCGGCACGATCGTGTGTCCCTCCCGATCAACCAGCTTGACGGGCAGCGCCGGAAACGTGCTTTTGCTCGCAACCCGCTCGACGGCACGCTTCGTCCGCACGACGGGCAGCCGGTATTGAAGCCGGTTGTCGTTGCCGATCAGCAGCCGGATCGTCCCGTCGCTCATCCGCATCGGCAGCAGCGGGTGCTGGGTATCGGCGGAAAGGTCGCCCGCGCTTGCATAAGCCGCTCGCAGCAGCTTGCCGCACGCCCGGACGAAGCCGGTCGACGCTTTGCGGTAGACTAGGTCCAGCCGCCATATCCCCGGGTCCTCCGCATAACGCGGATCTCCTTCCACATCGGGACTTTCGTCATCCTCGCCCAGAGTCGCCGTAATATCGGCATAATCGAGATAACCCATCCGGTAGCCGGAAATGCGCAACTTGAAGCCCGCGATCGGGTCCTGGAAGGAAATGTCGGGCTCAAGCGTTCCGGGCAAACGGAACCGGCGATCGGACGGACTCGTGCAAATGATGGGTCCGCGATCGTATGCCGAAATGCGCTCGATCTCCGCCTCGGACATCAGATCGATGTTCGGGATGAAAATCGGACCGGACACGATGTCCAAGTCTTCGATTCGAGCAACGGCCCCGATCTGACCGCCGGCTTTGGCGAATTCGTAAATCGTTTTGTGCATCGACCAGCGCTTCGTCTCGATATATTCGGGCAGCAGCTCGTGCATCGCACGATCCGACCAAATGACCGTTGGAGTCAATACGGTCCGAGGAAGCTCGGCAAAGCCGATATCCCATCGTTCTCTCAGCCACGCCCACTCGTCCCGCGTCAGCCCGTCTCCCAGACAGACGAGGAAACCGTCCATCGAACGCTTCAAGCCGTCCCGCGTATGCACGAAATAATGAGTCAGCGAATAAATTTCCCGCTCCACATTGGAAGCGAAATGGCCTACGGTGCTCCATTCCTCGGTGGAATCCTTCACGCCGTTCAAACAGATGAGCTTGCCTTCGGGAACATATGCCTTCATCAGGGTCGGCATCGTCATATAGTTGTACATCCGGTACGGTCCCAGTTCCCTGGCCATATGCACACTCGTAGCCACCGATTCGGCGGCGATATAATCGACCCCGGCCTCATACAGCTTCTTGTAATCGATCCCGTACCGGTATATCGCCTCGAACGGCTCGCTGCACCAAGCGTTGTTGACGATCACCTTTTTGCCGTCCTCGTGCAGACCCCGGCATACTTTCTCCCAAAACGCCGCCCAGCGCCATGTCAAAAACGACAGCCATTCCCGCTTGTACCGGTTCCAAATGTACGTCCCGCGTCTTTGAATGCCCTCCAGGTCCCGGTCGTCGACGGAATAGCTGATTTCGGCCGGAAGCTTGATGCCGGTATGCGTCGTAAACTGGTCGATCATATCGTCGGAATAGTCGCCGTTTTTCGCCGAGCCGGCGGAGCCGGGCGGACAGAAGTTGTCGGCCACATGCAAGCCCGAGAAGCCGTAATCGTTAAGCGCCCGGCGTACTTTGGCGAGAAAAAAGTCCTCGTAATACGTGCCGTCCTTGAACCGCTTCAGCACATGCAGACTTGCATGGCCGACCGTCCATATTCCCATTAGCTCCTTATGATCGGCAAGCCACTCGCGGTGTCCCGTATTGTAATGGCTCGGATGGCTGGGATCTTTATCGACATATACACCCATAAGGCCCATGTACGTCGCGGCCCCTCGGTCCTCAAGCCCCGCCACAAGCTCCCTCAGCTCGAAATTGGTCCATTGCTGGATATCCCGTATTTCGTTGCGGACATTGCCGTAGTAGTTGCAGTTGTCCGGGGGAAGTACCCGTTCCCGCTCCATGCCGTCCTCATGCTGATGGACGATATCGGGACTGAACAGGAACAAGGAGATCCCGTCCGGCCGGAATCCGATATTGGCGTAGTAGTCGGCCACCCCTCTGTCCTCCTGCTCCTTGTCAAAGCCGATTAACGGAGTCCAAATGAACATTTCGTGATTTTGCCGCGTTTCATTCATCAGTCGGTTCCCTCCACCTGTCGCTGCCCTTTTCGCGATTCTCTTTTTCGGAAGCTGATCTCACCGCCGCAAGGACGGCTGCGGACGCTTTACTTTTTCTTCGCTTTCTCGGCTTCTATCGCTTTATTCGTCTCTTCCGCCGCTACCCGCAGCGCCGTGTTCACATCGATTTGCCCTTGTATCAGCAAGTCCATTTGCGCCGACCATTTCGATTTGGCAATCGCGTCGTAAGGCGTAACCGGCATCGGAGAAGCAAGCTGCTTCGGAAAGCGGGCCATCAGATTTTTGCCTTTCAAATAATCCGTCTCCTGTCCGTACACGTCCTTAATGGCCTTGTCTGTCAGCACCGGCATGAGCCCTCTCTTCGACAATGTCCTCTGAAACGACTCCGACGCCAGGAAAGCGGCGGCCTCGAAAGCGGCCTCCTTAGCCTTACTCGATGACGTTACGAACGTATAGGTCGGATACGGCTGAGGACCGTAGCCGGGACGTTCCTTGTATTCCGGCATGGTCACCATGTCCCAGTTCGCCTGGAATTCCGCTCCCGGCGTGCCGATATGCGCCATCATCGCCACCGTCTTCGTTTCGGTAAACGCCTTGTACTGCTCGTTCAAGCTGACCGTCTTCGCGTCCACCTCATTGCCGGGTATTTGATAAAACCGGGCCAGATCGGTAGTAAAGCGCTGCCATCGATTGTCGAGCTCGAATTGCGCTTTGTTCGTCTTCGGATCGACGTAAGGGACGGAGAGCTGATTGATTTGCGACAAATGGGAGACGGAGGAGATGAAGCCCCGGTATTGAACGCCGTTCTCGACGCGGGTCATCCGCTTAGCCAGCTCGTACGTTTCATCCCAGGTCATGCCGTCCTTCGGATACGGTACGCCGAACTTGTCGAACAAGTCTTTGTTGTACGTCAGCAGGCCGACTGTATTGTTCAAAGGCAATCCGTAGATCCCGCCGTTTGAAAACAGCTTGATCAGCTCGAGCGTCGTCGGTTCGAACCGGTTTAGATCCAGCTTGTGCGCCTGGATCAAGCTGGTCAGATCATACTGCAAATTATTGTCCAATATTTGCGATTGAGTGACTCCGATGGACGAAATTACCACATCGATCGTCGTGCCGCCGGCGAGCAGTTCCGGAATCAGCGTTCCTTTGCCGGAAGGGATAAACTTCAGCTTCATATGGGGATACTTCGCGACGATAGCGTTCCCATACTCCTCCATAAACCGCTCCTCCGACCACCCGCTCGACGTGATATAGAAGACTAGCTCGACCGGCTCTTTCTTCTCGGTCGTCTGCTCCCCGGCCGCTTTCCCTTCGCTTGCGCCGTCACCTGTCTGCCCGCCCGAGCAAGCCGTCAGGACGGTTCCCAGCATGATAGAGGCCAAGCTCCATTGCATCGTTTTTTTGGCCACATCTGATCCCCCTTTGGTTCCTATTCGAATATCTTGCGGTGCCTGACGGCCGGCAGCGGTTCCCGCATTGCAGCAGCTCGCTTGGGTTATGCCGCCTACTAAAGCGACCGCAAATTCGACGCTTCAAGCGTATCACGTTTGGCGACGGCTCGGTTTGGTTCAGACACGAATCTATGTTGTTCTATTACGATTCCATTGGAACGTGCAGAGGGAACTACGAAAAAGAGGAGACTGCCGTCGCCAGACGGCAGCCTCCCCCTTGACCAAACCTCGATCCCATTTGTTATAATGTTGTTCAATTACGAACTGTACGAAGGCAGGCGAAAAACGATGCTGTTTGCAGATACGCTGAAACGTCCGATCGAGCTTCAACTTGTCGTGGATCGGGCCGCCCCCTATAAAGAAGTGTTCCATTTTCATCCCGGCGCCGAAATCTTTTATATTCACGAAGGCGCAGGGCAAGTGATCGTCGAGCAGCATCTGTACGAAGTGAAGTCCGGCTCCCTGCTCTTTTTCCGGCCGTTTCAGCCGCACTACCAGCAGATGGAGGTGGGCCCGGAGCAGCCTTATATCCGGTCGCTGTTCAAATACAGTCCGAGCTACTTCGCGGAATTTTTGAAACCGTTCCCATCCCTATACAAATTTCACGATTACCTGCTTCACTCCGATTCCGTTCTGCAAATCCAGCAGCTGCCGGCTCCCGAGCGGATGGATTACTGGGTCCGGGACTTCGATCGCCGCTTCCGGTCGCGCCCCGTCAGCGACGATCTGGAGCGGAACGCGCTTTTTCTCCTATCGTTATTCCAGTATATCCAGCCCATCTGGCAGTCTTACAGTCAAGCCGACGTGCAGCAGCCGACGACCGATCCGTTCGTTGTGCGCATCCTGAAATGGATCGACGAGTTTTACCCGGAGGAATTCCAGCTGGAGTCGCTCGCGCGCGTTGCTCATATGTCGCCCAATCACGTTTCCTACTTGTTTCAGAAAACGACGGGCAAGACCATTACCGATTTCTTGACGATCCGCCGCATGAAGCAAGCGTCGATGCTGCTGCAGACGACCTCCTTATCCGTTCAGGAGGTCGGAGAACGATCGGGTTATCCGAACTCCTCGTATTTTTGCCAAGTGTTCAAAAAGCATATGGGGATGACGCCCGGTCAATTCCGCTCGCAGCCGCCGCTGCGAACTTAAGCCCTATCTGAGCCGGACAACATTGTCGATCCGGAAACGGAGCGGTCCGCACCATTTCTTGAACGGATAATACTTCATTTCCGAGCTACCGTCTTCACGGATCGTAAATCCCGGGTCTACGCCGTCGATCAGAAGCAGCGTCCGCCCTTCTTCGCGCTTTATGTCCCGAAGCGGATACCCGTTCATACTCCCGTCGGGATAGGTCACGATAACGCAACTCCCAGCCGTATCATAGGGAACGGCCATACTTGTGACAAAAGCGTCGACCGAATCGCCATCAGCCTTACGCAGCACGCTATCGACAACTCCTTCCGCCCACCCGTCGCCACGGATCGCGAGTTCGCCCTTGCGCAGCAAGGTGCCGCCGATGAGTACCATTTGCGCTACCTCGCCATTCTCGATCCGGATGAAGCCGAGGCCGCCCGTCAAGCTCATATCGCCTACGACCAGAGGTTCGCTTGGACCGGCCGAGCCAGAACTGAGTATGATATCCGTCGTGCTGTCATAAGAGACGGCCAACGCGACAGCGCCATTCCCCGACTGCTCAGGTCGAAGCAGCTCGGTTCGCCGAGTACGCGGATCACGGCTGTCGGAAAACGGCTCCATCACATGAACGAACCGGCTGTTCAGATCGGCGCCTTCTTTGCGGACGATTAGCTTGGGCATCCAATAGCGGACCGCCTCGACGTTGTTATCCATCGACTTGTCGTGCAGACGGGTGGCCCGCAGCGACGGAGCTTTGCCGAGAAACAGCTCGCTTTTTACACCGGAGTCACCCGAGCCGTCATGTCCATGTCCGTCCAATCCGAACACCTTCAGCCTCCCTTCTCCCGACGTTTTCAGCGTCACTTCATAGCCGCCTCTCCCCGTTTCCGCACGTTGTACATCTTGCACGTACATATATCCGTAATATAAACCATCGGCATCCCCTTGCTCCAGTTCGCCGGTCGGCGGCGTTACTTTCGTTCCCGGCGGAAGCAGATAAGGCCCGTACGGGCTTAGCGGCACATTCGTTTCCATGGCGCTGTCCCGGTTGGCGTCCCCATTCAGCGTGTATTCGTGGCGGTTGCCTCCTTGTACCCGGAACAGATCGACCACGTAACCCGATCTGTCATCCGTTCCGCCAGTGCCGCAGGCATCGCCGCCGAAGCCGATCAGCCACGCCTCTCTGCCGTACTCCCGCAGACCCGGATAGGCGTTCTCCTGACTCATCCGCATCACTTGCACGTCCGCGCCAGCCGATGCGAACAAGCGCAAGCTACCTCCGTCGACGCCGCTGTTCCGGTCCATATCTTTGCCGTCCACGACAACCGTATTGTGGCACATCGTCGATCTCGTCCATTGCCGGTACAGTGTATGCGTATAGCCGATATCCGGCAAAATCTCCTGCCCGCAGGCGAACAGCGCCAGATTGAGCGGATCGAGATGGTCGTGGCCGTATTTCGGCACGCCGCTCATATACAGCTGCATTTGTCGTTCTCCCGTGCCAAGCGTCAGTCTGGCGATGCCTGCCGCGGGTAGAAACAATGATTCGCCGGCCGGGTCCGGCGATCTCGATTTGCTGAAAGCCCACGTGTCCTGAATCGGAAAATAATGTCCGTTCGGATACGTGACGCCGCGGATAACGCGTTTGAAAGCCTCCAGCGCCAGATAATCGCGCTCCAGGTCGAGATCGTCCGCTCTTTGGCCGCAGCGAGGCGAGATGTAGCCGTCCGGATCGGTCCACCCTTTTGCCGCTTCGATCGCGACCTGAAGACCTCCAATCGACTGGAGGTGATACGAGACACACACCTCGCCGAAGAAGCCGTCGAACAAAAAGCGGCCGGCGATAAACAACCGTATGCGTTCCAATGCCTGATGCATGTATCGCGGGTGTCCGGTTGCCCGGCTTAGCGCGATCAGTCCGAGCCAGTTGTGGTAGTCGTTGTTATGGTTTCCGTTCGAGAAGCTGTCGAAAAACGCGTACGACGGCCCGAACATGTCTTCCACAATCTTACGCTCCACATCGGTCCCGATCTCCCCGCTTAGTACCTCGAACGCATTCGTCCGTTTCACCTCCGCGTACGCCTCCGCCAAATGCCGCAGCTCTCCAAGATCGGAGGTGGACCAGCGGGACCATACGCCGCCCCAATAATGATAAGGCGGACCTGCATGCCCTTCTGTCGGATAACAGCCCCACGGATAATCGTTGGTCGGGACCCAGCCCGAGTAGGCGTCGGCCCACCGGTTCAACAATCTTGCGGCTCCCAGCGGGTCATGCTTGGCCAGCAGGCTTGTCTGCTTCAAAGCATATATTTTCTGCTCGTACCAGAGCCGTCCGGTCATCGAGTACCGCCTGCCGTCGGCGTCCTCGTAATACGGAACACGCACCTCTTCTCCCTTCCGGTTATGAACGACAAAAGCTTCACGCTCCGGGAACCTGTCGTTCGGATGCCTTGTTCCCGTACGAGCCGAAACGAGCGCAAACGGATCGCCGGGGTCCCACCGGAACAGCCTGTCTCCGGCATACAGCTCCGGACACTCCGGGTCTCCTCCGAAAATAAAACCGGGTTGCGGCGGGATCAGCTCCAGCAGTCGGATGACCTCCTCCGAAGGCGCCTCCTTCCCCACGATCCGCACACCGGCTGCCTGAGGCGGGACGTACAAGCTTTCCCCGGCCTCGATGAGCGCCTGGCTGTCGAAGGATAGCATCAGAAGGCGCTGCCGGTTTTTCCGGTCCGTTACGTTGAGTTGAAACTCGTACAAGCCGGTCTCGAGCGGCTTCGGGTGGCGGAAAGCGAGGATACCGGCGGCGGCATCCAGCTCGAACTCCGGGATGGCGATCCGCTCGTCGGAAGGCGTTCTCCACGTCAAATCGGCAGAAGTTAGGTCGCAGCCGCCAAGCTCCTCTACATCCAGATGCAGTTTTTTGGCGGTATAGCCCTCGTAAGTCAGTTCCGCCTTGGCCGGCAACCACGGCTTGGGCCGGGCCGATTCGTCATTCCCGGGAAGCCGCTGCCAGTACAGACGGCCCATTCGGCCTTCCGGCAGCACATCGATCCTCACGTTGTAGCCGGATGCCGGCAGGCCCAGATCGATAATCGTGGACTGCCGGACGGGAACGAGCGAGCTGAGAGGTTGCTGAGACCCTATGCCGCAGCAGCGGATGACGCTGATTCGCCATTCGTCGCCCGGCAGCGGCTCCCGCTCCATGACGGAGGCGACGGGAACCGCAACCTCCAAAGACCAGCCTTCGTTTCCGCTTCGTAAAGCGGAACGGACGTGCTCCGGTCGCTCTAAAATCTTAACACCGTGTCCGTACGCCGTACTCATCTCGCGCGTCCCCTTCGCAATGTCCAACGGAATATGGAAAAATCGGTCGGGCCGCTGTGGAGCGGAAAAGAGGATATCGATCCTATCTGCCGCCGCGTGTGCTCCGATGGTTCCCATTCCGGCGATGCCGATGTATAGACAACTGTCATCGCAAGCAAACCGAACCTCTGTGTCCGCGTCCTGGCTTACGGGCTCATTGACATAAATCGCCCGAAAACCGCTCATTCTGGAAGCCTGGCTCCATACCGCCTCGTCCAGATTTCCGTCGATCGTGGGAGCCTCGCCGATCCGCGGAATGATCGACCATCGGTCGGTCTGGCTGACCACGACCGCCATCGGCTCCCCTTGGCCGGCTTCTCCTTTCCCCCTTGCCGATTCCTTATTTCGCAATGCACGACCCCCTCTTCCTTTGACTTGTCCGGTGCGTTCCTTACGTAACGGATACCCCAACCATATCACAACCGGAGCAGGGAAAGTGTCGACGAATTACTTCAACATATCGCTGCATTACGAATCGAGAATAAGTTTCAAAAAAAAGCAGCCCACCCCAAGGTGAAGCTGCTCCATCCCGCTATTTCTACAATCCCAATCAAACCGTGCAATTTCCCCGGCGGAAAGCCATTCGAGCGGTTCACCAGGCATCCAGACTGGCAGGATGGACTCTTTTGCTCGGTCGGGGCTTCCCGTCTGAAGCGAAAGAGCCGCCTCCCCGTCCGCCTTCGCCTCTGCTAGCCTTGCTGTCTAAATGCCCAATAACTCCCTCTGTCATAAAGCTTGACGCCAAAAAGCCGGATTAGGGCAAAGATCAGAAAACCTGCCAAAATCCCCGTCATATTGGTCATCACATCCACAACATCCGTAACACCTAGACGAAAAACATATTGAGAGAGCTCAATCAGCAGGACCAAAGCCAATCCCGCGAACAGGGTCCGCCAGAACCCTCGCAGCAGCACATAAAACATCCAGCCGATAGGAATAAAAATCAGGATATTGGCCAAAGTTTCTGCATTAGAATTCCAGAAGATCGCCTGCCACTGCAGATTAACCCTGGCAATGCCAGCTCCGTAAGTCTTGAATAGAATAAAAATCAAGCTGCTTAGTGCATACACGATGCCTTCCAAACAAACACACCATTTGTACAAGCGTCCACGGCAAAGCTGGTAAATTGTAGCCACAAATACCAGATTGATCAATAAAAAGAGAGCCACCGACGGCCAGATACTATCAAAAGCAGCATCTCCGAACATAAGCCTGAGCAAGAAGCGCCCAAAGCGCGCACAAAACCATAGATTAGCTCCCAAAAATGGAAGAAACAGAATAGTCGTCAAAAGAAGTGATGTTTTTTTAGTCATATCTTATTCTACGATATTTAAAGCTGCACACACAATCATGTTGTTCCCTCAGGCTTTGTTGTCATTGACGTGGCCGAAACGGTCTCGCATCCGTTGAATATTGCAAAGCGTTGAAAACAATTGTCCAAGGCTGTTCGCAATTGCTTTGTCGGCTTTACGCCGCTCTCGTACCAGACGTTCTTAACAACGAGCGTCCCGTCTTTTCGCTCCGCGATTATCTCGGCTCGTCCGATGAGGCTTTCTCCGTATAAGAGGGGCAGCACATAATGGCCGTATTTCCGTTTACTCGCAGGCGTGTAAATCTCCCAGGTGTAATCGAATCCGAACAATTCGTTGATCAGCTTTCTGTCCCATATGAAATGATCCAGTGGGGCAATCAGCTCGCAGCGTAATTTGGGCGCCGGATTTTGCAGGACGGCTTCGAGAAGCGGTGTATCCTCGACGCGACAGTACAGTGTATCCTTCATTTGTTCCACGGCAACAGCAACGATGCGGGCCTCGAGCAGCAGCTGGCGGAAAACCTCGTTGCGCTGCTCCGCTTTTAATCCCCATATGTTCAGCCAGGCATCGGATGAACGATTCCATAAAAGGCCAACAGCGCCGATTCGACGCAGTACCCGCCACTTATAATGCTCAAGCTCGCCCTCCAAAGGTTCCGGCGCATTCAGCAGATTTGGCTGAATGTGCTTCCCGGTGATATCGTAATATTTACGCGTTCCTTTTTTATGATGAATAACCAGTTCGCCTGTCGAATACATCTGCTCCAGCACCGACCGCGATGAGTTGTTTCCGCTGCTCCAGTGGATAGCCGATTGCCAAGCGAATTGCCCGTCCAACTTTAGATCATCCGAGCTTAGCGCACCGTGTTTTTGGATGTGAGTCCGTACCTGCTCTGACAACGTTTCCATTTCGGGGTAACGCTTGGCATGCTGCCGGGCTGCCTCCCTATACCGTTCAAAGTACGGCCAGTCCTCGACAGGGATAATAGCCAGATTCTTGTCGGGATAATCGACCAGTAATCTATCTTTATACAGCAACTCATCGAGCATGTTTTTGGTAAATCCTTTGATTCGCGACTGCAGCACCAGTTCGGCGTTTTTGCCGCAAACATCGATGGGATCGTACTGGATACAGCCAACCTGCCGCATAAAATCCAATACTCCCTGTTTTCCGGCAAATTGATGCTCGCCCAGCAGTCCGTGCTTCAATAATAGAAATTGCCGTGCCTGGCGGTTCGTCAATTGGATCATGTACGCTCTGGCTCCTTAGGGAAACAAACATACGTTCTTATAAATCTTACCATTGTCTGGAGCATGAAAACAAGAGCTACCAATAAATAACTTGTGAACTGTGACCGTCCCTGTTTTCGTCAAAATAACCTTTACATTGATTCATGGATGGAATATAGTGGAGATAAACTGACTGGTCAGTATAGTAAGGAGGAAGGAGTCTCCGTGCAAAAGAAGGGGTTTCGCGTGGTAGTAACCTTTATATCGTTACTTGTGCTTTCAGCGGCCATCCTGTTATGGGGCCCGGCCTTGCTGACCCCCCAGCCTCGGGCCGTACATCTTGATATGAGTCTATCTTCTACCGTGAAGCTTCGGACCATGTCATACAATATTCATCATGGAGCCGGTATGGACGATTCCCTTGACCTGGACCGTATTGCGGAAGTCATTGCGAAGGCCGATCCCGATATCGTCGGCTTGCAGGAGGTCGACAAGCATTTTTCAGGCCGAAGCAACTGGGTGGATCAAGGCAAATATTTGGCCGAAAAGCTGGATATGCATTACGCCTACGGCGTTAATTTGGATTATGCTCCGGTTTCACAATCTCCGGAGATGGCGAATCGCCAATATGGCACAGCGATATTAAGCAAGTTTCCGATTGAAACATACGAAAATGTTCATCTGGACAGCTTCGAGAAAGAACAAAGAGGCTTGCTGAAGGCGACGATCCAGGTGGACGGGGTACCGGTTCATTTCTATACGACCCATCTGGGCCTGACTCCCGAGGAACGAACGTTGCAGGTGCAGCAGGTCATGCAGCTCGTATCGCAGCAGAAAGGGCCTTCCATCATCGTCGGCGATTTCAACGCTTGGTCGCTAAGCAAGGCGATGAAGCCGATCCTTTCCGAGTATTGGGACGCTTTCGCCAAAAAAAGCTTTGCCAATACCTCCAATTCGAAAATTCCGTATCAGCGAATCGACTATATGTTGGCGAAGGCTGACCGCATCCAGTTTTCCTCCCAGAAAGTGCTTCGGACGAAAGCGTCGGACCATCTGCCGATTGTCGCGAACATCACGTTAACGGTACATAACGCAAGCACCCTCAACGCTTTTGGCGATTAAGGGTGCTTTTTTTCCTATGGTTTGGCCACGCTGTAAAATTTGACGTCGTCCAAGTAAACCTCGACCGGCTCGGTGGTGGAGACAAGGACGATCAATCGCGCTTGACGGACCTGCTTCCCGCTGATGATTTGCGGAATTTCTCCATCCAGTCGCGCTTCCAGCCACTCCGATTCCGCATCCGCAAGAGATGTAACCGGGGAGCGCACCGTACTGAAGTTGATCCATTCGCCCTGGTCGTCCAGAAGATCGAACCCCCATTGGATACTGCCGGCTGTGTTGCCGCCCTGCGGAATGTGGTAACGGAAGCTCAAGCTTACCAGTCCGGGCTCCACGGCGATTACCTGACTCGGTCCGCCCCATCCTTTTCCGTACACCTGCATGCTTACTGAACCGGTAAAGGCCGTTCCTTCCGCCCGCCGAATGGAGCGGGACGACGTGGAACGCGACAGCAGCTCCCACGGCGGCGCCACCTCATCGCCGTCCTCGAAGGACGGATTCTGCACTACAGACGGATGGGACAATGCCTGAAGCATAAGCGAGGCGTACTGTCTCCCCTCCGGTGAAGGATGTGTCGAGGCAAGCTCTGCCGCCCGAAGCCGTACCGGACCGCCAGCAGCTTCCCGATCCCTCATGTAATCGACGAGCGCCCAAAATTCCGGCGCGTTCCAACCGGACCAGACGAGCTGGTTGAATCTTCGCGCATCCATAAGCTGCAGAAGGGCGGGATTCGATTTGTAATCGTCCAGCAGCGTGAATCGCTTCCCGGCCAGCTCGATCCGCTGCCCGAACAGATCGACCGAATGCTCCAGAAGGGCAAGCGCCGAAGCCGTATCGGCCGGCCGTCCTTCGATCCGAGGATAGCTCAGAGCGGATGCTTCGTAATACTCGAACGCGCGAAGGAGAAGATTGGCCCTTGCCTTTTGCGGCCCCGTTTCCGCCGCGTCGACAGCTGCTTCCAGCCATTCGCGGCTAAGCGACAGGTCTTCCTCGGTTACCGCGTTCAAATAACCGGGATCGGCGAAGTTTTGATAAATCGTGCCGGGCAAAAACCATGGCTCGAGAATGGCCCGTTCCGTCCAAAACAGCTCCCAATGCTCGTAGTATTGCTGCAGATACGTCGCAGCGGTCACTCCAACCGCCCGCGTATACCATTCCTGCAGCAGCGCGTCGACGTCTTGTTCGGGATCCCAGAGCAGCTTGGACGCCACCCATGCTTTCGGCCCCTCTCCCCAGTTCGGGTACAACTCGGCGTAGTACGAGTCGATCCCCTTATCCTGCGCATGCCGCAGCGTTTCCGCCATCTGGTGCGGGTATATCCGCGGCACAAGATATGGACTGCCGTAAATGTAATCGTAGTAGCCGATTTGGCTGGCAACTTGCAGCCAGCTTTGTTCATCCGCGTAGCCCAATGTCTCGGCTTCCGGGTCAGCCCAAGCCATTCGGTCCTTGGTAAGGAAAGGAATGACATGCGAGTTTAGCGGAAATGACGGCGGCCGGATCACCGACTGATAGGCGAGAAGACCGAACCATTTGTCCGGGTAGACGGTTAGTACGCGCTCCACAACCTGATTGACCCAATCGTAGTAGACCGGAAGCGGATTACTTTCGCAGTAACCATTGCCGTCGTTGATGCCGAGCGAATACGACATCGCGTCCGGATTAGCCTGAAAATAGGCCAATATTTCTTCGACGGCCGCATCCACCGTATCCGGATTCGAGAAGCACGGCTGCCATCCGGAGATTGAACTCGCTGCAGGCGGCTGCCCATTTGGATAAAATTCCGGGTGCGTCGCTCCGAACTTGGATACGGAAAACAGGTTGTACATATTGTGATGAAAGCTGACCGGGGCATTATAGAACCCTTGCAGCCGGTTTCGCTGCGCCCATACATTGAGCTGCTGGTTCGCATCCGCCTTGTTGTCAGGCTTCCCGTGCAGCGGACTAAACACCCGGAATCCGAAGGCCGGTTGTTCTCGCACGATTTCCCTTTCCGCAGACAAGTCGCTAAGCTCAGGCACATCCTCGCCGTCAGGTCCGGGCATCAGCCAGCGAATGCCGGCATACCGTTCCAGAAAGTCGTACACGCCGTTCGTCGTCCCCCAGATGGTGGATCCGGCTATCGTGATTGTTTGGCCTTCCGGGTAGATGACGAACCCGTCTCCGTGTAGGTTGGAGAGCAGCGTATCGAGTGCCGGCGTTTTCCCGTATACGCTTTCCGTCGTGCCGATGCGAATGACAACCTGTTCCGGCGCGCCACCCCCGCCAGCGCTGTATACCTGCTCCGTCACGATCGGCAGCAGCGCTCCCGTCGATTTTTGCACATAGTCGACCAGCGTTTCAGCGGGTCCCTTCCTAAGCGGAGTTTGCGGCTCGAAGCCTGGGTTGGCCAGCGGCACGTTGTTTCCGGAGCCCGATCGCAGCTTGATATCGTCGAAATAAACGCTTGCCTGCGGTATGCCAGTATAAAGCCCTGCAGCAGCATAAGCGGCCTGTGCGGGCGCCGTACCCGTAACGGATGCCTCGGTCCAGAATGCGCCGGTGCCCGGCACCCGGAGCCAAGGCTGGTTGCCGATGCGCACCTTGTTTTGGTCGTAAAAGCGGATAAAGATTTGCGGGTCGTCGCCTGACGCGCGATACACCATTGCAGAGACGGTGTAGGTTTCGCCTCCGCTGATCGCAGCCAGATCGCTCAGCACCCCGTAGGCTGTGCTATCGACATCGTTGAAGTGCAGGCTGTAATTGCCCGTATGGCTGATCGCATCCGTAACAGCAATGTTTCCTTTTCCGTACGCTTGCGTCCACCCGGGAATAACGCCCTGTACCGGACTTGTGGCCGGTGCCTCGGGATAAACCGTATCGTCGACCACCACGACCGCATTCGCCTGTCCGGCTTGCACGATCTCCAGCGCTGTTGTTAGGTTCGCCGGCGGGGAGTCCGCAGTCTTACGCTCCTCCATATTCGAAAACGTTCCAACTTGGTTCATACGCCTATCCTTTCCTGCCATGTAGGAGGACTCGCCTTCCGCAGGACGGCTGCTCCCATAAACAGTATCGCTTGCCGTGAAATGACCGAACGGAAATCCCATTGCGAGTACAGTCCATATAAGCAGCTTAGCCCACATTCGGCGAGTATTCCGGTTGCCAACATTCATGCGGACTCCCCCTCCCCATTGCCGGTTATTGGTTTTTCAATTCCGCGATCTTTTTGTCCGCCCGCTCCTCCGCTTCCCGAAGCGCCGAATTCGTATCCTTCAGGCCACCGACGACATCGTTGAACGCAGTGATCAGCTCAGCCCTTGCCGCGATGTAGTACTTGTCCTTCACGTTCATTTCGCCGTAGTTGAGCGGAACGAGCGCCTTGGCGTTTTTTCCTTTCAGCTCCGGAATTCCGCTTCCCAACGTATCAATATAGTCGACTTTTTGCAGCGGCGGTGTAAATCCGTTTTTTACGAGTTCCCGCTGGATGTCGTCCGAGGCCAACTGGGTAATCGCCGCAAACGCTTCCTCCCGGTATTTGCTGCCGTTAGCGATCAAATAATAACGCGTGCTGGGCTGCGGCCCTTCCTTCGGCGCGTTTTTAAAGACAGGATACGGGGAGATGTCCCAGTTCAAATCCCATTTTTCGCTGGCTGCCCGAACGCCGGCATCGTTGATGCCGAGAAGGATCGCCGCCCGCTTTTCCTTCAGGAATAAATCTCTGGACTTGCTCAGGCTCGTTAATAGCGCCGGGTCGGAAACATTCGGAAGCATGGTGAAAAGCGGCACGGTCCGGTCGAATTTTTGTTTCCAGTACTCGTTGTTCAAGGTCGCCTTCACGTTTTTCGTATCCACATATTGAGGCGCCCGCTCGTTCATATCGAGCATAGCGATAATATCTGCCGCGAAGCCGTAATATTGCACGCCGCCGTCGGTCCGGGTCAGCTTTTTGGCCGTGTCCAATATTTGTTCCCACGTCATCTTGTCGTTCAAGTAGGGCACGCCGAACTTGTCGAACAAGTCCTTATTGTAGTAAAGCGTATACGAGCTCACTCGTCCGGGTAGACCGAGCACCCTGCCGCCGGCTAACTGCTTCATCATATCGATCGTAACCGGGATAAACCGGCCCAGGTCGTAGTTATGCTTCTTGACCAGATCGGAAATATCCGAATCGAGCCCCACGTCGATGACCTGCTGCAGGTCGGGAGACGAAATGATAATATCAATCGGCGTTTTTGCCGAAACGACATCCCGTAACGTCGTCCCCGTCCCCGGCAACATATAGTTGAACTTGAAATTCGGATACTTCTTCTGGATGTACTGCCCCTCCGAGCTCATGAATCCTTCGTAGTTGCCGCCCAGAAGCGAATATACGGTCAGCTCGACCGCTTTATTCGGATCAACCGCCTCCGCCGTTTTTCCGGCATCGCCGGGCCGGACCGGCTCTCCTGCCGCTCCCCCATCGCCTCCTTCTTTGCCGCAAGCGGCCAACAGCAACAATGCCGACATCGCCGTAATACCCAGCCATTTTCTTTTCGTCCCGCTCATCTCGGACTTTCCCCTCTCAACTGCTTATTTGTAGGAACAGGTGGTTACGAAGCGGAAATGATAACGTTTTCACCTGCTTACAGCTTCCATTATATCGAGCCGCATTTTTCTCCAACAAGAAACCCTCATGACTTTGGACTGCATTTTCGTTACTTGTGACGCGGCGGCGCCTTACTGGACCGATTAAGCCAAGGAAGGTCATAAGAATACCGTTTCGGGCCAAAAGTTATGAAAGTACTATAGGCAGAATGCAGGTCATAACGTTCCTATATCCGGTATTCGTTAGCGATTAAGCCGCGAGGAAGCGGTCGAATCGGAGCAAACCGGGCAGGCGTTCGGAGTCCTCATCTGGCGAAGCCACTTCCTCACCGCAGCACCGCAAAAATGTGCTAAAATGATTAGAAAACTTCTGCTGGATCGGCTTCCGTCTTCTTCCGGCATTACAGAGGAGGCATACTTGTGGGAAGCTCCCGCGCAGCCATGATCGTATTGACCTCGACCGGATTGCACATGCGTATCGAACCGATTGCGCCACATACATTTCACATTCGGATCAATCGGACGGGCTGTTTCGAAGCCCCCTCTCCGCTTGTCCGCCTTGGAGTAGTCGCTCCCTCATCTGCACCGGTTTGCTGGGAAATGAAAATGCGCGAGGAAGACATGGACTTGAGTACGGAATCGGCCTCGCTCCGAGTGGACCGCCGTTCCGGAGAGCTGTCGCTGTACGGCGCAGCCGGCACGCTGCTCACCCGGCAAAATCGCCCGCCTCGCTCCGGGTACGAGACGCAGGCAGATCCCGGAGATGCTCCTGCCGGAGCCTCCGACGACGGCTTCGACATGCAGTTTGCACTTGCCGCGGAAGAACGCATATACGGGCTGGGCGACCAACTCGATACACCGCTGATGAAACGGGGCTGCAAAATCGCGATTAGTTTTCGCAACGGCAAGGAGGTACACGCCCCTGTTCCTCTGCTTCTGTCGAGCGAAAGGTGGGGGCTGCTGATGGATACCGACCGCCGGCACGAATTCGATGTCGGCTGCTCCTCGCCGGACGTGGTGCGGATTCGCGGAAATCGCGGGGAGCTGGCGTTTTACCTGTTCGCAGGCGGCGGCCTTGCCGAGCTGCTGCGAAAGTACACGGAGCTGACCGGACCAGCGGCGCTGCTCCCCGTCTGGGCTTACGGACTTTCTTTCAACTGCAACCAACAGGCGACGGCGCGGGACATGCTTGAGGACGCGATGAAATTTCGGCGTGAAGGCATACCATGCGATATGATCGGCCTGGAACCAGCCTGGATGGACCGGTCGTTCGATTATGACGGGCCTATCAATTGGAATCCCGACCGTTTCTATATTCCGCAGTGGCTGCCAAAAGGGGCTCACACGTTTATGGGCGCTTTGCGCGCGGCCGGGTTCAAACTAACCCTCGGACTGTATTTGCGCGACGATAGCGATGCGGGGAAGCAGCTCCATCTGCCGGAGAATTGGTACGAGTATTTGAAGCCGTTTGTCGCGCAAGGAGTGCTGGGCTTTAACCTGTGCACCCCTATACCGATCAGGGAGATGGCGAACGCTCCAGTTGCTGCGGACGACCGTTCCGAGGATGCGGAAAGCTTACCGCATTCGACCGCAGTCAGCCGTTCCATCCGGGAGGGCTTCGCCGCTCAGACCGGACTGCGGCCGATGATTTACACGCCTGTCGGATATACCGGCATTCAGAAATATGCCGCCGTCTGGTCGGGCGGAAGGTCAAGGTCACACTTGTCCGTGCTCGGGCTCGGGCTCTCCGGTATTCCGCACATGGCCGTCGATATGGAGCTGCACACCGCCGCCGGTATCCACTGCGGCTTTTTCCAGCCTTGGTCGAAGGTCAACAGCTGGGCGTATTGGCGGCATCCCCTGCTGCTCGACCAGGAGCTGCTGCTTCTGTTCAAAACATACGCCAGGCTCCGCTACCAGCTGCTGCCGTACATCTATTCCGCGGCCCACGTCGCTGCGCGTACCGGACTACCGATCGCCAGGGCGATGCCGCTCGTCTTTCCCGACGATCCGCGCGCCGTCGTACAGCAAAATCAATACATGTTCGGGGACGCCTTCCTGGTCGCGGCGTTCACGGATCAGGTGTATTTGCCGACCGGGGATTGGTACGACTATTGGACCGGTGAGAAGTTCACCGGCCCTGCCGATATTTCGTACCGCGTCCCCAAACATGCCGGCGGCCCGCTCTTCGTCCGCGCCGGCGCGATCGTGCCGATGTGGCCGGACATGGAGTATGCAGGGCAGCGGCCGGCCGAGCGGCTTGAGCTGCACGTCTACCCGGGCGGCTCGGGCGAGTTTACGCTGTATGAGGACGACGGGGTCACGTTCGGTTACGCGCACGGAGAATTAGCTGTGACAAGCATCGCCTGCCGGGAAGAGCGGCGTGTCATCGGCGTCGAGCTCGGGCCCTGCGTTGGCCGCTATCCCGACATGCCGGAGAGCCGGATATGGGAAGTTGTCGTTCATGCGCTCGACAAGCCGGCGGCCATCAAGGTGGACGGCAAGCAATGGCGCGAGACCAGCGGCTCCTTCAAGAAACCGTCTCCGGCCTCCTGGTCCTACGACAGAAAAGCCGGCACCCTTCGGCTGCTTGTCCCTGATAGTGCCGAACGGCCGGATTCGATCCGACTCGAAATGTCCCTCTCCCGCGGCCGCGAAGTTCAGCGCACGTCCGAACAACAACGGCCGCCAGCCAGATCAAACGCCGGCCAGCGCACGGCGGATGAACTGGAGAAAGAAATCGAAGTCGCGCTAGAAACGGGAAATACGGCCAAAATGTTGTCCGCGCTTGAGCGCTGGTGGTCCGTTCGGATGGCGGAAGCCGGCTCGGCCGAAGGCGTGCGCGAGCATTGGCTCGCCATGAACAGCTTGTTCGTCAGGGGCGCCGAACGGAAAGGACGGACGCTTCACGAGATCGCCGGAGGCGACCCTCATCTCCGCTCCCGGCTTCAACCGACCGGCAGCGCCGAGGACGCCTACAACTCGCTTGCGCAACTCGCGGCTCGCATCATCGAATACGGCAAGGAGCAAGGCGATACCTATGGCATCATCCGTCAGGCGACGGACATCATTATGAGCGAAATCGACCGCGAGCTGTCGCTGCATGCGATCGCCGAACGGCTCCACCTCAATTCCTCCTACTTGAGCCGCAAATTCAAGCAGGAACTCGGCCTTTCTTTCTCCGATTACGTGCTGGAAAAAAAGATGAGGCGGGCCAAAGAGCTTCTGCTGGCAGGCTCGACCGTCGCCGCCGCCGCGGATCAAACCGGCTTCAAGGACGCCAGCTACTTCAATCGTGTGTTCCGTAAATATTGGGGCGTTACCCCAGGCGAAATGAAGTCTTGAAACAGAAATAGCTGCCGGACGGTACTTTGATTACCTTCGGATAACTTAAACCTTGATTGGACACATTCGTACAACAAGGTCATGAGAGTACCCTTACATGTCATCAGACTTGACTTACGCCGAGCCGTCTCCCAAGCTACCATAAATGTAGAAGACATCACTAACCAACTTGGGGGAATCAAGTATGATGCGTGAAAGAAAAGCCGACATCGTCATTATAGGCGGAAGCTTAGGCGGCTGTGCCGCCGCACTTGCCGCTGCGAGGCAAGGAAAAACGGTCGTTATGACGGAAGAAACGGAATGGATCGGAGGACAGCTGACCAGTCAGGCTGTCCCTCCCGACGAGCACAGCTGGATCGAAACGTTCGGAAGCACGGCCAGCTATCGCCAATTTCGCCGTGGGGTGCGCAGCTATTACCAGCAGAACGTTCCGCTCACTCCCGCGGCGGCGGCGATTCCCCATCTGAATCCGGGAAATGCCAAAGTGAGCCGGATCAGCCACGACCCGCGAGTCGCCCTCGCCGTTTTGCTGGAGATGCTGGCCCCATATACGCTTGCCGGCCGGGTGGTCGTTATGACCCGCTGCCGTCCCGAATCGGCCGAAACGGACGGCGATCGCATCCGTTCGGTAACGGTGCGTCACATACAGACGGGCACCCTGACGGTATTGTCCGCGCCTTATTTTCTCGACGCGACCGACTGCGGGGATTTGCTGCCGTTAACCGGTACGGAGTATATCACCGGATCAGAGTCGCAAGCCGAGACGAACGAACGGCACGCCTTGGAAGGACCTGCCGATCCGCAGGATATGCAGGCCATTACGCATTGCTTCGTCGTCGACTATCTCGAAGGGGAGTCGCACACGATCGACAAGCCGAACGATTATGCGTTCTGGCGTTCGTTCCGTCCCGATTTCTGGCCCGATCATTTGCTCAGCCTGTCGGGGGTCCGGCCGTCCACCTTGGAGCCGGTGCGCTACGATCTGTTTCCGGGCACGCAGGGACAGTCGTTCTGGGAAGGCTTCTCCCTCGTCTCCTACCGGCGTCTGGCGGACAAAACCAACTTCGCCGACGGCACGTTTCCCGGAGACGTTACGGTCGTCAACTGGCCGCAAAACGATTACTTTCTCGGCTCGATCATCGATGTCGACGAAGTGGAAAAAGCCCGCAATCTTCAGCGGGCCAAAGAACTCAGCTTGTCGCTGCTCTACTGGCTGCAGACGGAGGCTCCTCGCCCGGATGGCGGCTGCGGCTACCCCGGATTCCGTTTGCGCGGGGATGTATTCGGCACCGAGGACGGGCTGGCGCCGTTCCCGTACATCCGCGAGTCGCGCCGGATCCAAGCGGAGTTTACGGTGCTGGAGCAGCACATCAACCCGCTGGATCGGCCGGACGGGCGCGCAGAGACATTCGCCGATTCCGTCGGGATCGGACATTACAGCATAGACCTTCATCCGAGCACAGGGAACCGCCATTATATCCACTTGACCGCATTGCCTTTCCAAATCCCGCTCGGAAGCCTGATTCCGGTCCGGATGAACAATATGCTGCCGGCTTGTAAAAATATCGGAACAACGCACATAACGAACGGCTGCTACCGCTTGCATCCGGTGGAATGGAACATCGGCGAGGCGGCCGGAGCCCTGGCCGCTTTCTGCCTGGATCGCGGCGAAACGCCGCGTGCCGTCCGGAACAACGCCGCGCTGCTTGAGGAGTTTCAGAACGTCCTGAGGTCGCATGGAGCGGAGCTTGCCTGGCCGGAGCATGTCGTATCCCGCTGATTGTTCAGGGCTGCCCTCGTGAAGACAAGCGTGAAACCTAGAGCGATGCCGCGGTTTGCCGTCCCCTCTCTGCCCGGCTTCTGAATCGGTGAGCAAACACACAGAGCTCCTCATCCAGAAATGGACGAGGAGCCGCTTTGTTCTCACTTCTTTACCCTACTGGAATTTCTCCCTGTTACTCGTTTCCGCCAGCCGGCTTCTTCCGATACACTCTTACATAATCGACGTCCATGCTTTTGCCGTCCAGCGCATCGGTAATCGGTCCCGCCCCGCTGAGCAGAGCCGTAGACAGGATCGGATAGACCGGCAGGTTCGCGTTGGCCACGGGCCGGCGGCCGATTTCGTTCCCGTCCAAGTAATAGATGAGCTCCTGCTCGTTCCATTCCAGTCCGTACGTATGGAAGTCCGCACTGAGGTCATCCTCGGACTTGTACAGGATTTGATTTTGCTTTCTGACGCCGTCGATATACGTATGCAGGTTCATGTTGATTCGATTGGGGTAATGGCCTTCGTTGATGTCGATCTCGAACAAGCCTCGCGCGGCTCCGGGGTCTGCGCCGTCAATCATCCACCACGACTGGTTCAGCCCGGTGCCTGCGGCGTATCGGTATTTCGCCTCCCAGTACCCGTAGGTCTGCTCGAACACCGTATTTTTCACCCATACGGATGCCGTGGTCCAATCCGCTCCTCCGCGCTGCTCCTTCTTGGTCACAAGTTTAAGCAGTCCGTCTTCGACAACGACATTCTCCTTCCACCGGCTGGATAAAATATGTCCGGGGAAACCGTTCTGCGGTTTCCATACGTCCCAATCCAGATCGGTTCCGTAAAATTCATCCTGAAAGGAAAGCTCCCAGCCGCTGCCGGTTGGAGGACCGGCCCATTCGATCGTTTGCAGATAATGCTTCAAAATAACCGTCATCTGGGCGCGCGTCACCGTTCCTGCCGGCTCATAGGCGCCATTCGTAGAGCCTTCCATGATGCCCAGGCCTACTATGCGCTCCACCGCATTCCGCGCCCAAGGCTGAATGGAACTCAGATCGGTATAGCCGCTGTACGGATTATGCATCGATGCCAGCCAGTCGAGATTTTTACCCTTGAACGTTACGGCGTGATCCAGCAGCAGAGCCATCTCTTCCCGGGTTATATTGGCGGCCGGCTGAAGATTCCCGCCTGTAATCGGAAGCTGCTGAAGCAATCCCGCTGCTTGTGCGGCCCCTACCGCATCTGCAAGTGCGCTGCCGGCGGGAACATCGGGATAGGCGTTTCCGGCCGCATTCACTTCGAGTCCCATCGCCCGAACGAGTACGGTAATAAACTCTCCCCGGCTTATCGTCTTGCCCGGCTCGAATAGTGTTTCTGTAGTACCTTGAACGTAGCCTTTATTCGATAAGTAGACGATATCTTTTCTCGCTTCCTGATTGGCAATATCTTCGAACTTGGTGGGAGGATTGGTTACTCTACTATTCGTAATAGTATCCGAGTTCACATACAAGGTCTGCGTAACGGCCGGATTGCCGGCAGCGCCGCTTAGAACCTCGAACCGAACTGCACTAGCGCGCGTACTCCCGGTCTTTGTCAGCTTGGTTAGCTTCACGAACTCTTCCTGCGGATTTCCCGAGAACGGATACGTTCCAAGCTCATACCATCCCGTGCTTCCCTGAGTAAAGTCGACATAAACCGTATCGACGACGTTGCCGTGATGAACATCGAACCTCACGTTTGGATCATTGTTTTCATTCAAATGCAGCTTGTAGATGGAAATCCGCACATTGCCCGCTTGGTCCAGATGCGGATTATAGGTGGCGGTCGCGCCTTGCTCGGTTGTCCAGACCGTCTCGGGACTTTTTAGAATCGGGCCTTTGACGGCCGAGCTCCAAGACCAATTCCCGCTCACATCGAATTCGGGAACCGGATCGACATCGATCACATCCGGATTCGTCGGCGGATCGGGATCCTCAGGGACGGGTACATGAGAAAGCCGAATGTCGTCGAGTGCAACCTGTCTCATGGCCATGAGCCGCAAGCGGGGATTAACCGGGTTGTTGTATACCGGCGCTGCCGTGTCAAACACTCCCGTCTGTTTAACAAGAGTGAGCGCACTACGGTCTGTCCCCCAGTAGATATTATTTTTCATCGTTGCCAGATTGGACTCGATCCTCAAATAGTACCAAGTATCGGGCGATAAACCGCTTACCAGCTTCAGTCCGGCCGTTGCCAAATCGGCCCCGCCTCCCCAGCGGAGCGAATCCGGATACAGCGACAACCACCACAGCTTCTTGCGCGTTGGCGATTGCGTGTCGTCCAGCACGAACTTGATCGTTTCCGCATTGGCAGCCGTCTGGGCATCCGCCGTCTTCACTCTTGCTTCGAATACGAGTGTGCCGTCATTTTGCACGGTCGGTTCGGTGGAGATCACATTCCCTGCCTGCGCGCGCATATGCGGCGTGCTATTCCCCGCATCCGAGGCGATAATGGCCGTACTGTTTGCCAGGCTCAGCTGCCATAATGTCGAACTGCCCCCGTAAACGGTTTCATCGGATAAAAAGGTTTTTCCGGAGATAAGCCCGATCGTCGCATGATCAAAGGTTTGATCGATGTAGCCTTCCTCCGAATGGGCAGGCTGCACAGGCATAGCGGCAAAGCTTGCAGCCAGCAATACAACCGAACAGACGACCTTTAACCTATTCGTCATCGCAGTTTTTGTTTTCAAGGTTTGGCCTCCTTCATAAGGGTCCTTAAAAGGCGGAAGGCACGAACATGGCGACCCATCCATCCGCCGGTCCCATTGTCACGGCAAGAGAACGTTCCGCACTGCCCAATCTCCGCTCCACACGTTCGAAAGTCCGAGGCTCGGGACTGGACAATAGAATAACATCATACGTTCCCGGGCTGAGAAAGCTTAAATCGAGCATTTCGATCGTTCTCGTCTCTTCCGTCCCGTTCAAAACGCCCACAAACCAGCATAGTCCGCTTCGTCGTGCGAACACGGCTAACTCCGCTATCGTACTCGGAGCGAGCACCCTGGTTTCATCCCAAACGGGCGGGATCGCCTTCAACACGTCAAGCGCCAGGATCACCCGTTCATCCTCAAGCAGAATGGCCGGATTTTCCGCGATCACTTGCAGCGGGGATGTGAAGACGATCGCCGTAGCGAGCTGATGCGCGTAAGTCGTGGGACCGGGATTCGAATACCCAACCGGCGTATAATCGCCATGTCCGGCAACGAACCGGGTAAACGGCAGCGCCGCATTGTGAAATGCCGGAATCGGCCCTTCCTTCATCTTGTTCAGCTCGAGTCCGCGAATGCCTTCACGCGTGATTTCGTTCGGATACGTGCGCGCTTCGCCGGTTGGTTTCGAGATGCCGTGGAAATTGATCATCAGCTTCCGTTCGGCCGCCAGCCGCAGCGCGTTCGTTTCAAAGTCGATCGCCGCTTTCGCTTCGTTGTCGATAAAATCGATTTTGAGGCCGACCGCTCCGGCTTCCCGGACAGCGTCAAAAAAATCGCTCATTTGCTTAAAGCCGCCGGCCGGGTCGTCGATTTCCTTGGAACGCTTCCACACGAACACCCCGATACCCCGGGAAGCCGCGTAACGAGCCAGCTCCCGCAGCTCGTTCCACGAGTCGGGCCAAAGCTCCCAGCCTTCATCGACGGTTGTATATTCGAAGCCGAGCCTTACCGCATAATCGACATAGTCGCGTTCTTCCTGCGGCGTTCCCGTACCCTGGCTCCACCATCGCCAAACGGAACGGCCCGGCTTAATGTACGACCGGTCGGCAAATAACCCGGGAAGCGGAGGAGGGTTCAAGCTCTCGATCAAATCGCTGTTCACAAGACCGTTCAGATCCGAAGCGACCATAGTAACGCGCCATGGCGTAACGATACGCCCCGCAACGGGAAAGCCGGCCGCCCCCTCTGAAAAATTCGCCTGCATCGTCCGATTCCCTACGGCTTCGAGCCGCATACCGCTATAATCGTACAAGGCGGCTTCCATAATTGCCGCATAGCCGTACGGATAAGGAAACTCCAGCACTAAAGGGGTCCCTTGAACCGGCCCCTGACTCGAAATGTCAGAAAGGCTCTCCGGAGCGGTGTGGATCCACTCGCCTGCATAGCTTTTCAGCTTCCAGCCGGAGTTCCGTTCGAAAAACCATACTTTGCTCCCTGTCGGAATCGTCCAGCTCGATCGTTCGCCTCCCACGGTCCGCACTCCATCCCCCGGTACGATATACCGGTAGGCGAAGCCGTCATCGTACGCTCTTGCTTGTACGAAGTACCGTTGTCCAGTGGGCTGATGGGCGACCTCGAGAGTTAAGACGACACAGCGGTTGATTGCCGTCTCATGGCAGCCCCTCGTCCGATACGTCTCATCGATCGTCTCCTTCTTCGTCGGTCCGATTCTGACGCCTTCCCCCAAATCCGTCCCGTCTACGATAATGCCCATCTCGGACGGCTCGATCATCGTCCTCCCGGCATTCGCGACTGCAAAGCGCAGCCTGCCCGCACTATCGACTCCGATTGTTGCCGTCAACTGGCCGCCGGGGCTTTCCAGTTCGACCGACGTTCCCGTAGTTGTTTCCAACCTCATCCCGGTTCTCCCCTTTCCTCTCGCATGAATCAATCGGGCGACGGCTGCCATCCCTTACAGAACCTTTCCGTTAGGAACATTGCAGCCCTCGCCCGACTGCGCGGTTAACCGCTTACTTATCGTTAAAGAAAGTTTAAGTTCAGTAAAGCGTTAAAGCGAAACGAAATACGACTTTTTTTACCAAGAATAAACTTCCGCTGGTTATGGGGTCCCCGCAAAGTAATCGGAATGTGCTTCGTAGCTCTTCTTCACTTTGTGGGGTTCAGTCGCGGTCGCTCATCTTTGGAATACGTCGATAGACGTTTTTCTTATTTACCCTCTTGTTCGGCTACCTTCTTGGCAATCTTTTCTTCCGATTCCCGGATGATCGTATTGATGTCTTTCGCATTGCCGTACAGCTGCAGCGAGCCTGCATTCAGCTCGCTATCCGCTATCGCGTCATATTTTTTCGGGTTGCTGTGATACGGGACGGGGCGGTTTTTGAAGATCGCCTGCACATTTTTTCCTTTTAATACGTCCGATTCTTGGCCGAAGCTATCCCGCACCTCCTTCTTCACTAATGGGGTTACGATCGTACCCTTCTTGGAGGAAGCAAGCTGCGCGTCATCCGACAACGCGGTGGAGATGACCTGGAACGCTTCCTTCTGATGCTTGCTGTTCGGTGTGACGAACAAATAATAAGCATCGGCTTCGCCGTACACGCCGGGTTTGTCCGGGAATGTCGGATACGTGACCAAATCCCAGTCCAGCCCGCCCTTAACCGCGTCTGCCATCCGATGAAATAAGCCAATGTATGGATACATCGCAATCGTTTTATCATACAAAAACGCGTTGAGCTCGTCGCCGTTCTTCTTATCGTTCGTGTTGTTAGGAATCGAAACGATCGACTGAAACACTTCGTACGCGCGCTTCCATTGATCCGTATTGATGCTGACCTTGCCTGTAGCCGGATCGAAACGATTCAAAGAAAGCGGAGAAGCGATTTTGACCAGATGGCTTGCGGCGAGTCCGCGGTACAACACGCCTCCGTCGTTTCTCGACACTCTTTTGCCAAGCTCGATCGTATCGCCCCATGTCATGCCGTCCGTCGGATATTTGACCGCGAAACGGTCAAAGAGCGATTTATTGTAATACAAAGCGTTATAATTCATACCGTAGGGCAAAGCGTAAATTTCGCCCTTTTTGCCGAAGCCTTTAATCGTTTGCACGATGATCGGATCGAGCCGGTTCATATCGAACCCTTGCAGACGGATTAGCTCGTTCAAATCCAGAGCCACGCCGAGATCCAGCATTTGCTGAAAGCCCTCTGTACCCGTGAGCAGCATATCGGGCACATCTCCCGCCGCTATCAACGATTTAATATTAACCGTATTGGACGCTGTAATGATATTGAGCTTCAAGTGCGGATATTTGGCCGCAAGCGGCTTATAAAAAATTTGGTTCAAGTCATCGTCGGTAATTTTCCAGTCCGTCAACATATTGATCGTAACCGGCTCCGGCGGCGCCTCCTGCTTCCCTGCTCCAGTCTGCGTCTTCAATCCGCCCGTGCCCGCACTGTTCGAGCTGCATGCAGCCGTCGTTCCGATCATAAGCGCCAGCGCGACAGTTGGCCATACTTTTTGGTAACGCATATCCAGTCCCCCTATTAAGTTAAAATCTTAATTCGTAAACGTTTTCAATCGGGAAAATTCCGCTGGTCCCGCTCGAGCTTATTGTGCCCGCACACCTCCTCTCACACAGGGCGGCAGTGTTAACCATTGCAGCCTCCCAGTCGTTATATCTGTTATTTCTTCGATATACATATCATAAATGAAGTGTTATTATCTGAACATATACATTATTAGCTGTCGAGTTATCCAAAATTTCCACAACGTGCGGAGGCGATCGGGATGAATGGAGCGCTGCTGTCCAGCTTGATGCCGGTAGTGAAACATACCGTTTATTGGGAAAAAAAGGACGTTTTTTTGCTTTATGAGGACATTTATAAAATCTGGGTAATGTTTGTCGTCGAATCGGGCTCGTTTTATTATGAAATCGGGGAGTCGAAGGGTACTGCGACGTTCGGCGATATTGTCATTTGCCCGCCGGATACCGTTTTCCGCAGGGTGATCGTGACGCCGCTTACGTTTTATTATGTCGAACTGGTATGGGAGGGGCCGGGTGCGGAGAAGGTTATTCCTGCGGGAAGTATCAGCATAAGCAACACGTCGCGTCTTGCGCAAAATTACGCGGTGATGAAAAAGTGGAAAGCTTGGCCGATTTCGATGAAATCGCGCAAGTACAAACATTATCTCCAGGACCTGTGGCAGCTTTACTGCGATGAGCTTGGGGAAGGAAGCCTTAGCGGCGAATCGGAAGAAGATCGGCAGCCTGAGCCGCTGATGCAACAAGCGCATCTCATGATCCAGCAGCACGCTTTCCGGGCGCTCAACCTGAAGGATATCGCCGAAGTGCTCGACATCAGTCCAGTGCAGCTTACCAAAAAGTTCACCGCCTCCTTCGGCGTGACGCCACTTCGTTATTTGACCTCCCTTCGTCTGGGAAAAGCAAAAAGGCTGCTGGTCGAAACCGATATGACGATCGAGCACATAGCCGAAAACTGCGGCTACCAGAACGGATTTTATTTGCATCGGATGTTCGTCAAGTACGAGCATACGACGCCGTCGCATTACCGGAAAAGCCACCGCATCTGAAGTTTCTAACCATGTTGGCTAATAACAAAAAAAGCCAAGCCTGCATTCGTATACAGACCTGGCGATTCTTTGATTTTGTTTCAAACGTACCGAAAGATCCTTATTTGCCAAGCGTGCTAATTTTCTGGTTTGCCGATTCCTCCGCTTCACGCAAAGCAGTATTGATGTCGCTCTTGCCGGCCACTACGTTATAGAAGGCCGTGTTCAAAGCGCCGGTTGCGGCGGAATAAAGCGGGTCAACCGGAAGGCTTTCACCATATGTTCTCGGCACCAGCCCTTTAGCATTTCTACCTTTCAAATATTGCGTATCCTTTCCTATCACATCCAGGAAGGAACGATTCTTGATGACAGGTACTGCCCCGCTAATCCGGGCCGCATCCAGTTGGGCGCTCTCCTCTAGCAATGCGGCAATGGCCAGAAATGCGATTTCCCGATTCGGACTCGTCTTGGATATAAAATAGCCATACGGGCTCGAATTCGGACCTGCATTCGGCATGTCGCTGAAGCTGGGGAATGTGGCAATATCCCATCTCATGCCATCCCCATTTTGGTGGAGGATGTTGTAAATGGTGTTGTTGCCGACCTGGATCGCGATATTGCGATCCTTGTAAAATTGAATGTATGATTTTCCGTAGTTGGCCAGGTCGTTGTTCGCGGCTTGATTCCCCGAGATCGTAGCCATCGGCACGATGCGCTCCATCATTTTCTTCCAATAGTCCGTATTAAGCGTGGCTTTTCTTGTCTGTGTATTTACTAAGCTGGGCAGCTTCTCGTTTACATACAGCATGTTGGATATATTGAGTCCGAGCCCGTAATAAGGGGTGCCGCCGTCGGAACGAGTCAATTTTTTGGCGGTTTCGAAAATTTGCTCCCATGTCATATTGTCGGTTAAATAAGGAACGCCGAATTTATCGAACAGATCTTTGTTATAGTAAAGCGCAGTCGAATTTAGTTTGACGGGAAGGCCCGATAAAACCCCGTTGCCCGCAAATGTGTACGCATTAAGTGCGTTCGGTTCGACTTTGCTCAAATCCACTTTGTGTTTCTTGACGAGGTCGGATAAATCATCCATTAGGCCGACATCCCGAAGCTTCGAGACACCGGATTGCGTATCACCGAAAAAGTCGACATTCGTTTTTGTGGCAATAATATCGGCCAGCGTAGTGCCCTTTTTGTTTTGAATAAATTTAAACGTAACATTCGGGTATTTCTTCTGTATACTAGCCCCGTTTCCTTCGCGAAAATTTTGTTCTATATCGTCGTCGTACATATAGTAAAACGTCAGTTCCACTTTCTCCTTCGTCCAATCTTTCGTTGCAGCCGCTTCCGGCTGTTTCGCATCCGGAGTTTTGTCTGCGGAGGTCGGCGCAGCATTGCCTCCGCTGCATGAGGCGACGAGTAAGGCGATTACTGGCAGCACAGCCGCCGCTGACCCCGCTGAACGTTTGCTAGCACGAAATCTTCTGTTTACTTTCATACACATCTCCCTTTTCTCCTTTTGTGTCATCTGCGTACACAACCAATGGAACAGGCGATGCTCTTGTTGAAAGCGTTCTCAATTACTTTTAGCATAGTGGTTTCCTATTAAAAAATCTTTGGATTTTGCGACAATAAATTTGCACGATTGTCATATAGATACGCGGATAATTAATGAGGTTAATTATTATCCTTGCATGCCAAAGAACCCTCCTATGGGTTAAGGAGGGTTTCCCCTGTTAGCTGGTTGAACTACCGCTCCAAACTAACAAGCGTAAATTATTGAATTACATCCGCCGCCGGCAATGGAATATAGACGGCTTTAATTTCACGATTTCCATCGATTAATGCTTTTGCAATTCTGTGTCCCCCATCGATTAATTGTCCATCGGAACATAAGAGTATGGGGTACTACATGTTTGCGTTCATAATTCGCTGACAATGAAACGCAACATTGCGTATAGTTGGAATGGGTCTGCTCCCGCTATCTTTAAACCAACAATCCTGGTCAAGCTCCTTTATGGAATCAATCTTGATTGTATGAACGGGTAGGTTCTTAGATTATTCCCACAGTTTTTCTACGTCCCAGAAATGCCGCTTCCCATCCATGATCCTTCCGTGTTTATGCTTCATTCGAGATAATATTTCTTCCACATGAATCACCTCGGCTTTTCAATACTCAACGAAGCAGTTATACCCCCAGCCAAATCCCGCCGTCCCACAAAATCGTTTTATTCAATGTCGAATCCAAGTACTGATATCCCGCATCGTTTGCGCCGAGAACCGGACGTTCCGCCGTCGTCCCCCATCCGCAGCCGAACGCGCGCCATTTGCCGGGCGTTCCGTCCTCCACGCATAACCAGTGGGATATATGCTTCGTTCGGGTAGCCGCGATGTTCTGGATCTTGTCGCCCGAGCGGAACATACCGTCGCTTGCCGACGGTATTCCGTTTCCAGCATAGTGAGTACGCTGATGGTGCCAAGGCCGGTATGCGGCATTCGTGCCTTCCTGAATATTGCCTTCAAATACGGCGAGTCCGTCGGCGCCGGTTATAATGATCTGATAATTGACATTGTTTCGGCATATGTTGTCCCGCACGATCGTATTTTTATAATTGGGAAATCCCGTACCCGTGCTTGAAATGTTGATGCCGACTCCCTGCATGTTGGAATTCGGGTAACCCGGGTCGTTCCCGCATATGTTCTCGGAGACGATCATGTATCCGGTGCCGAGCGAGATAATGCCGGCGCTGTTCGAGACGCTCGCGGCCTGCCCGTTGTTGATGCACATGTTGCCGCTGATCCGGATACATTTGTTTTTATGCTCCGCGTCGCCGCCTGACGCATCCAGCGACTTCGGATTGTTAACGAATATGCCGCGGCCGTAACAGGAGAATACGAAATTATCGACGACATTGGCATGCTTCACCTTGAGCAGCGCAATGCCCGCATTGCCGACTCCCCCTCTCCCCTCCCGGTTGTTCTGATTGCACTCGTGAATTATGTTTCCGCTGACGTTGTAAAAGGCGGCGTGCGGAGCTAACGGATCCTCGGAGCCGGACGATATTTTGATCCCCTCATACCGCGTACGATAAATCTGATTGTTCGCCACGATGACACGGCTAGAATTGTACGAGCCGTCCGGCGCGACTCCCTTCAGATCGAAGCCGATATACGCGGTCGTATCGACCATATTATTCGTGATCGTCAAATCTTTGCCGCTCCAATACGTGTCTATGGCGTCCCGCGTCTGATCGTCGGGCCAGCTCGGGACTCCGATATTGATAAACTGGTTGCTGTCGATCAGGCAGAAGCCGTCGTTCTCTCGGAGCCGAAGCCCGTCGAACAGCGAATCGCGGATCACATTGCCGGTGATCGTCAAATTGCTCACACTGTATAAATAAAGCGGCCGGGCATATCCCTGAAACATGTTGTTGGCAATGATCACTCCTTCCGCCTGCTGCGCGTACGCGCCGCCGCCCGGCAAGGAACTGTCTATCGCCCCTGCAATGGCGCTGTAAATCGGGGAACGAAATGTACAGCCGTGAATGCGGATATTTCGCGCTCCATCGCCAAGCTTTACGTCGGTGTTAGGCTGGCCGCTGGTTTGCATTCCTTGAAAGGTCAACCCTGCGATAACGGTTCCGTCCCCTTTGATATGAAAGGCGCATTCTGCCGTAGAAAGCTTCTTGATCTTCCCGCCGCCGGAGATGCTCTTGCCGGCCAAATCGACATTGCCGATCAGGAATGTTCCGCCTTCGGGCACGACCACATGACTCGCCGCAGTCAAAGCAAGACGGAACGCATTCGAATCGTCCGTCGTTCCGTTGCCTGTCGCCCCCCACCACTACGGGTAGACGGCTTCCTCGCGAAGCAGCCCCTGAACGGTCCCGGCTCCTTCGAAGATGTGCGTCAAAGATGCGTCGACGCAGCCTTCGATCGTGACGACAATGCCTGCATCCGGCGCCAGCCTAGCGCCATTCGCGAACACTAGCGTAATCTTCGCCGGAAAGGTAAGATTCGAGCCGATCCGGTAATGGCCGGGCGGGAAGAGCAAATCCCCGCCGTCAGACAAGTCGGCGATCGCGTCGGTAAGCGACGAAGAGTCGTCTGTTATCCCATCGCCTGTCGCACCGTAATCCTTCGCATCGGTAACGGCCAGTGCAGCCATAAGGCGCGGGTCGCCGTGTCCTCGTTTGCCGTAAACCGAATCGGACACCCCTTTTCCGGTAAGTGCCTCAGCCCCATGGAAGACACCGGCAGTAACGACCGCCGTTCCGGCAAGACCGATGGAAGTGAGCAGTCTTCTCCTGCTCATCTGTTTTTCCAAGCTCCCGCCCGTTCGATGTCCGGCTTCTCCCTCATGCTCGCTCCCATTTTGCCCATTATGTCCGTCTATCCTCGTCTCCGTCATCCCATTCACCCTTCCATTATCAATCGATATGGTTTTATTACTCCTTAGGGTATGTCAGCTCTTTGTCCAAAACGTCCGGCTGTCTGGTTGGTCATGAGGAAATCGATTGCTGTCAGTTGAAAAGAAACGGCCGGCATCATGCCGAACAAGTTTCCAATACGTCCGGTTACTGCTTGTCGTTCAAACGGGTCGATTGACGAATGGTCAATTCCGTATACATCGTTTCCTGGACCCACCGTTCACCTTCCTTCGGCTTCGCAATACCTGTCAAAATATCCAGCGCCTTGCACGCGAGCAGCGGGATCGAAGGACCGACGGTTGTTAGCGGAATCTCATACATTTCGAATTCGGGAACGTCGTCGTACACGAGCAGCGAAACGTCTTCCGGCACGCGTAGGCCCAACTTGCGAAACAGCCGGAACGTACAAAACAAAGCTTGCTGCGAATCCGCTACAACAGCCGTTCGCCGATTCGACCCGCTGCAAACGCCGGTTAGCTTGCTCTCGAACTCGGGATCTTTAAAATGAATGACCGCCTGCGAATCGTAATCGAGCTTGAAAGCCGCCATTCCTTCGGTATACCCGTGCAGCTTATCGGTTACTCCGCCCACGAAAGCGATTTTGCTGTGCCCCAATTCGGCCAAATGGCGCACGCCGTCCCGCAGCGCTTGCCTTCTGTCGATCCCGAGACAATGGCTCGATTCCACAGCTTCGCTGCCCAGCCATAACATTTCCCCGCGATACCTTCCCAGCTCCCGGTAAAACTCGCCCGACGGCTGCGTATACGTCCATAGGATGACGTGGTCGACAAGCAGCTGATTAAACGTATGCAGCGCCTCTGCCGGATCGGCAGTAGACAAAATGACATGGTATCCTCTTTTCGCCCCCTCCTTCTGAATTTGTACGCCAAGGTTATAAAAAAAGAGACCGTTCACAGCAGGCCAAAGCAGGCCGATGCAGTTCGTTTTCTGCTGTGCCAATCTTTTGGCGGCTACATTTGGCGAATAGTTCATCTGTTCGGCAATGGCTAAAATGCGCTGCCTCATCTTCTCGCTGACGCCGGGGTTGTTATTCAATGCTCGGGAGACGGTAACGTATGTCACTCCAGCCGCTGTGGCGATATCTTTGATGGTGACCATCTTTTCATACCCCTTTTGTAATCGCTGTCACAGATGATTATAGTACACGTTTAAGTTCGGTACAATATGCAATTTTTTATTTGTTTTAAAACATTTATGTTATCTAATTGTAATATCTGTATAAACGTTTAAGTTACGGTCGGTTTATCGCCCCGTTAACGCCAAAACGGCTGCCCGGCGGCAGTCGTTTTGGTTTAAACTATCGTTTTCTGATCTAACAAACCTTCAACCGCTCAGCCCAGATCTTCCTGCAGCCCATCAACGGCCCGCGCCAAGCGCTCAGCCGTATTCGCATCCAGCTCGAATCCGCCGTCTTCCAGACGCTTGACGGATTGATCGACCGCATAAACGCCCTGCTGGAAGCGGCGGCCGCCAAGCGCGGACAATACCGGCTTAAGCGCGTAATCGATCACGAGCAGATGAGCCGGCGTACCGCCGATGAACAGCGGCAGCAGTTGCTTGCCGTCCAGCCCCTTCTCCGGGATCAGATCGAGGAACGTCTTGAGAATGCCGCTGAAGGAGGCTTTGTATACCGGACTGGCCACGATTACCGCATCCGATGCCGCCACATGCGCCAGCGCCTCCTTGATCCTTTCGCTGTTAAAATTCCCTAGTAAGAGGTCCGATGCCGGCAGGTCGGTGACCTGTATCACTGTTACCTCATGCTGCGCCTCGCGCAGTTGGCGCTCGGCAGCGGATATTAGACCATATAGCCGCGACTGGCGGCTCGGACTGCCGGATATAATCGTAATAATTGCCACGGACACACTCGCCTCTCTGTATAGGATATCCTGGCCGGTGCTTAGATCATGCCCGCACTCCATGAACCGGGTAATCCGCTTTGTTTAATAAAAATGATTATGAAAGCCGTTTCCTGTCCGTTTATTCAAGACTTAGTCGTTTAACTAGGTTAGCCAGCAGTATTGTTCTTGGTATCAAACTTTCAATAACCAGAAATTCGTCCGCAGTATGAGCGTTTCCACCACGTGGACCTAGAGCATCAATCGTCGCTATCCCTATGGCAGCAGTCAGGTTACCGTCTGATCCTGAACCTACTTTCTTATCCGTTAACGACTCTCCCAGCTGCATCGCTTCTTCTTGAACAATATTCAATAAATGCTCAGAGTTGGCATTTTTGATCATCGGTTGTCTAGTAATGCCGCCTTCCAATACTAGTGTTGTTCCTTCAATCGTTGCAGTCGAGCAAATGTGTTTGATTTTACGCTCCAACTCTATGGCCTGATCCGGTGTCTCCATTCGTACATCAATAGAAGCATTGGCATGGGCGGCGATCGTGTTGCTGGTTGTTCCGCCGCTGACAACCCCGACATTGACATGCACGCCTGCATGGGGGTCGGTCAACCCATGAAGCTGAATAATTTTATGTGCGAGTTCGCCTATGGCGCTTCGCCCTTTTTCCGGTTCTTCTCCGGAATGCGCCGCCCTTCCGGTTACGTGCAATTCGAATTTACCACCGCCGCGCCTGCCGGTTATAAGCTTCCCCGTCATATCGCTTGGCTCAATGATCAAAGCAAACTTAATGCCTGCCGATTCCCGCTTTATCAGTTCCCTGGAATAGATCGAACCGTGTTCTTCGTCCGAATTCAGAATGATTTTGATCCGTTTGAAACTCTCGTCCCCTGCTTCAATCAATGATTGTATCGCAAACAGCGACATGACCAAGCTGGCCTTCATATCGTATACGCCGGGTCCGTAAGCGAACGATTCGTCATATGAAAAAGGGCGGCTTCGTGCGGTACCGACAGGGAATACAGTGTCCAAATGCCCAATGATCAAAATGCTCGGATGCATTGCTTCGGGATGAACAATGATCAAATGATCTCCACGCTCAGACTGCCGATCAACCACAACCTGAAATCCCAAAGCTTGAAAAGCGGAGGCCAGCACCTGCCCCACCCGATCCACACCCGCTTTATAAAAGGTCCCGCTATCGATATTGACAAGCTTCTCAAGCAGGTCGAGCATATCCGCTTTCCTGGCTTCCAAAAATGTGGACTGTATTGTTTTTCCTCCTTTCTTTGCGGCGCTCACTAACAGTGCCGGTTGCGTCAAACAATAGCTGCGTCGGTCGTCTTCGGCGCATACCGGTTTGCCGGAACGGGGATGCCCAGATTGCCCCGCAGCGTATCCGCTTCGTATTCTTCGCGGAACAAACCGCGTTTTTGCAAAATCGGCACAACATGATCGACGAATTCCTCCAAACCGCGCGGAGCCGCCGCTCCGACGATGAAGCCGTCGGCCGCGCCCGCTTCGAACCAAGCTTGCAGCTTGTTGGCGACCGTCTCAGGCGTGCCGAGGAACGTCGGTTTCGGCGTCGCGGTCTGCAGCGCAACCTGGCGAAGTGTTAGCCCTTCCTCCTTCGCCCTTGCTTTGATGCGGTCCGTGCCACTTTGGAAGCTGTTGCGTCCAAGATCGCCCAGCTCGGGGAACGGCTCGTCAAGCGGATACCGGGAGAAGTCGTGGTGCTCGAAGAAGCGTCCCAGGAAATCCAGCGCTTTATCGATGGACACAAGACCGGCGATCTCTTCGTACTTGCGCTCCGCTTCTTCCAGGGTGCTGCCGATAATCGGCCTGATGCCGGGCAGAATAACGATCTCATCCGGGTTGCGCCCCAATGCACGTGCGCGGCCCTTGACGTCGTCGTAATACAGCTTGCCTTCCTCCGCCGTCTCCTGGCCGGTGAAAATCGCGTTCGCCCATTGGGCGGCGAACTGTTTGCCGGACTCCGACGCTCCGGCCTGGAAAATAACGGGCTGCCCTTGCGGCGAGCGGGCGATATTGAGCGGGCCTTTCACCGAGAAATAGTCGCCCTTATGGTGCAGCGCGTGCATTTTGGCCGGGTCGAAGAAGACACCGGATGCCTTGTCGCGCACGAAGGCATCGTCCTCCCACGAATCCCAGAGCCCGGTCGCTACGCGCAAATATTCGTCGGCGATTTTGTAGCGTTCCGAATGGGACGGATGCTGCTGCTCCGTCTTGCCGTAATTGAGCGCGGAGCCTTCGAGCGGCGAGGTGACGACGTTCCACCCGGCGCGGCCGCCGCTGATCATATCGAGCGAGCCGAACTGCCGCGAGACGGTGAACGGCTCGCTGTACGAGGTCGACAGCGTGCCGACGAGGCCGATCTTCGAGCTGACCCCGGCCAGAGCGCTCAGGATCGTAAGCGGCTCGAACCGGTTGAGAAAATGCGGTATCGATTTTTCCGTAATATACAAGCCGTCGGCGATGAAGACGAAGTCAAACTTGCCATCCTCCGCCTTCCGCGTCCATTTTTTGTACAGTTCGAAATTGACGCTGGCATTCGTAGTTGCGTCCGGATGCCTCCAACCGGAAATGTTCCCCCCGACTCCGTGCAAAATGGCGCCCAGCTTGATTTGTCTCTTCTTGGTCATCGTAAATCTCCTCCGTCTCGATTGGGATTGTTTGGCCGTGCTCAGACCGACGCGGCCGCCAGCTCTTGGGCAAACGCCTCGGCCAGCAGGGTGTAGGAACGTTTGCGGGCCTCGAAGCTGCGCAGATGCGTGGAGACGACGATCAGTTCCTCCACGCCGAACTCCCGCCGCAGCTCCAGAAGCTGGGCGCGCACCGATTCCTTCGTGCCTTTGGCGATTTGCGCCGGCTGCGTTTCGATCTTGTACTCCTCGTTCGACTGTCTGCCGAATTCCTCGGCTTGCTCGACGGTGCCGACGGTGAGCGTTCGTCCGCTGGCCAGCTTGATTTTGACCAGCTTGTAAGACTGGGCGAGCTCCTGCGCCTCCTCCTCGGTATCGGCCACCGCAGCCGATAGCGCTAAGATCGGCTGCGGTGGCCGTCCGGCATCCGCAACAAACCGCTCCGCATACGTGCGGAACGCCTCGTGCGCCGTCGATGCATCGCTGTTAATGAACAGGGCGAACACGTAGGGCAGCCCGGCTTCGGCGGCAATCTCCGCGCTTGCTACGCTCGTGCCGAGCACGTACAGCTCGGCGGGGCGCTCGGCGATGGGAGCGGCGACAATGCCCGCATACGGATGATCGGCGGGCACCCGGTTCGCCACATAGCGCCGAAGTTCGGATAGCTTGTCGGATAATGGCGCCGTCTCTCCTTCGTTCTGCCGGAGCGCCCTCGTCGAACGGGGCAGTCCGCCGGGCGCTCGCCCGATACCTAGGTCGACGCGTCCCGGAGCCAGCGAAGCGAGCACGTTGAAATTTTCAGCGACCTTGTACGGGCTGTAATGCTGGAGCATCACTCCCCCGGCGCCGATGCGAAGCTTCTCCGTATGCGCCAGCAGGTGGGCGATCAGCACCTCGGGCGACGTGCCCGCTACGCGATCCGAATCGTGGTGCTCCGATACCCAGAATCGGTAATACCCGTGCCGCTCGGCCAAACGGGCCAGCTCGACGGTATGCTGGAAAGCCAGCGAAGGCGTTTCCCCGGGCAGTATCGGGGTTTGATCGAGAATGCTGAGCTTGAGGGCCATAAGGTTATCCACTCCGTTCTAGACTTCACCGGGACGGTTCGCAAGCAGAAACCGGACGACTTCCGTCTGCTCGCCGTTCAGGCTGATGATGTTCGTTTGCAGACCGACGCCCGTCACCTCGGCCACATTGACAGGTAAGAGTTGCCCTTCGCGCACTTCCTTGCTGACGCACAGGCCCGGCAGGAAACCGATGCCGGCTTTGTTCAGCACAAGCTTCTTGGCCATCTCCGCATTGTCCGTATGAAATTCGATTTCAGGCGGCCGGTTCAGGCTTTGAAAGACGCGATGAATGCGGAGCCAGTCCAGCGAGCCGCATTCGAAGAAAACGAACGGCTCGTCGACGAGCAGCTCGGCGGCGACCTCCTCTTTGCCGGCCAGCGGATGGTCGGCGTACGTATACAGGCGGATCGGATCTTCGTAAAACTTGAGCGATTGCAGGTTCGGATGGGTGATGTTGCGGACGAAGCCGACGTCCAGCTCCCGGTTTAGCACTTTGGCAACGATCTCGTCGGTCAGCGCCGTCGTCACCTTCATATGCAGCCCGGGATAACGCGCCTTCAGTCTGGGCAGCAGCTCCGGTATGATATAGTTCGACACGGATCCGGTGCAGCCGAGCCGCAGCTCCTGCGGGATCATCCGGGGGCGCTGGAGTTGCTGCTTGCCCTTTTGGTACGTTTGCAGCAACTGCTGGGCGTAGGGCAGGAACTTGACGCCGTTCTCAGTCAAATGCACCTGTCGGCCCAAGCGGTCGAACAACCGGCAGTCCAGCTCGCGCTCCAGAGACTGGATGCGCGCCGTGACGGAAGGCTGCGACAAATAAAGTACTTCCGCGGCCTTGTTAAAGCTGCCGTAATGAAAGACATAAACAAACGCTTCAATATTCTCGAAATTCATGTACAGCTCCCCCGTTCGATGGCGCTCGCAAGTGCAACACCTCTCCTAGTCGGCGGGATAATGGCACGCCACCGCATGATCCGGCGTTACTTCCCGGAATTCCGGCTGCTCCAAGGCGCAGCGGTCGGTTGCCAGCGGGCATCGCGTACGGAAGCGGCAGCCGGAGGGGGGACTAGCGGGCGACGGAATTTCCCCCTGCACGGCGGCAAACCGGCGCTTCTGGTCGGGGAGCGGAACGGGGATGGACGCAATCAACGCCTTCGTATAAGGATGAGCCGGTTGCCGGAACAGCCGTTCGCTCGGCGCAATTTCCACCAGTTTGCCCAAATACATCACGCCGATGCGATCGGAGACGTAGCGAACCACATTCAGACCGTGACCGATAAAAAGGAACGTCAAGTCCAATTGCTGCCGAAGCTCCTGAAGCAGATTGACGATCTGAGCCTGAACCGACACATCCAGCGCAGACACGGCTTCGTCGGCCAGTACGAACTTCGGCCGGAGAGCGATCGCCCTCGCGATGCCGATCCGTTGGCGCTGTCCCCCGGAAAACTCGTGGGGATACCGGTCATAGGCGCTTGGCCCCAGACCGACAAGCCGCAGCAGCTCCAGCACCGCCTCCTTCTTCTCCGCGGCGGTCCCGCCGCCATGAACGGCGAACGGCTCACCGATGATGTCCCCGACCTTCCAGCGCGGATCGACGGAGCCGTATGGGTCCTGGAAAATCATCTGCATCTGCTTGCGCTCGGCGCGCAGTTCGGCTGCGGACAATGCGCCCAGCTCGCGCCCTTCGAACCGAACCGACCCGGAAGAAGGTTTCTCCAGCCGCAAAAGCACCCGACCGAGCGTCGACTTGCCGCTGCCCGACTCCCCGACAAGACCGAATGTCTCGCCCCTGCGGATCGTAAACGATACATCGTCGACGGCTTGAATCACCTTTCGGTTTCCCGGAAACATCGAGCGGCCATACGGATAATGCTTCGTCAGATTCCGCACCTCGAACAGCACGTCGGCGGAAGAACGCGGCTCTCCGGCGGGAAGTCGCGCGGACTCGGACTCCGACAAGGATATCGGGACGGGCGAACGCTCCGAGGGCGCCTCGGGCTTCGAGCGCGCGGCGGCAACCACCCGGTCGACATGCCAGCATGCCGCCTGCCGGCCTTCCCGGTTTATCAGCGCCGGCGTTTCCCCGGCGCATTGCTCCGTGGCATAAGGGCAGCGGGGATGGAAACGGCACCCGCTCGGCAGTTCGGACAAGCTCGGGATCGAACCGGGAATCGTATACAGCCGCTTCGAGCGATCGCTGTCCATCGCCGTAATCGACTGCAGCAGCCCCTGCGTATACGGATGATGCGGCTCGGCGAACAGCTCGGTGGTGGCGGCCTGTTCGACGACCTCCCCGGCGTACATGACGACAACCCGATCGGCGATTTCCGCAGCGATGCCCAGATCGTGAGTGATGAGCAAAATCGCCATGTTAAACTCGCTCTTCAGCTCCTGGAGCAGCTGCAAAATTTGCGCCTGAATCGTAACGTCGAGCGCCGTCGTCGGTTCGTCGGCGATGAGCAGCTCAGGGCCGCAGCTTAAAGCCATTGCGATCATCGCCCGCTGCAGCATTCCCCCGGACAGCTCGTTCGGGTACATTTTAAGCCGCAGCTCCGGCTCTGGGATGCCGACGCGCTGGAGTAAATCGATCGCCCGCTTCCGGGCTTTATCGGCCGTCGTTTTGCGGTCGTGGCGCACAATCGTCTCGACGATCTGCCGGCCGATCGTAAAGACCGGGTCGAAAGCGGCCATAGGCTCCTGGAACACCATCGCCATCTTCTTCCCGCGCAGCGATCGGAGCGCCTGCCGGGGAAGTCGGGCGATGTCCACCCCGGAGAGCCGGATCGAGCCGGCGCTGATCGAGCCGTTCTCGTCGTCGATCAATCGCATGACGGCTTTGGATGTAACGGTCTTACCGCTCCCCGACTCGCCGACGAGGCAGACGGTTTCGCCCGCCTCTATCGAGAAGCTGACATCGCGGATCGCCTGCACGATACCTTTGGCCGTTGCGAATTCGACGCTTACGCTTTCCATATTCAGCAATTGACTCACCTGCGTCTCCTCCTGTACGCGGCCTAAGCGCGCCGTTTCTTCGGATCGAGCTTGTCGCGCAGCTCGTCGCCGATGATGTTGACCGACAGAACGAATAACGTTATCGCCAGTCCCGGGAATGTGCAAATCCACCAGGCGACGGTCAAATACCCCCGGCCTTGGGATAGAAGCGCCCCCCAGTCCGGCACCTCCTTCAGCACGCCGAGACCCAGGAAGCTGAGCCCGGACCCGGTCAATATCGCCGTTCCTACGCCGATGCACGCCATAACGAGCAGCGGCGACAGCGAGTTGGGCAGCACATGCCGGACGAAGAGCGACAGTTCGGTCGCTCCGATGGAGCGCGACGCCATTATGAACGGGCGGTTTTTGATGCTGAGAATTTGACCTCGCATAATTCGGGCGTAATTCGGGGCCGAGGCGATGGCGACGGCCAATATGATGTTCCACAGACCGGGACCGAGCGCAGCGGCAACGGCAAGCGCAAGCAGCACGCCCGGAATCGTCATGACGATGTCGACGGCTCGCATCAACACCGTATCCGTCCATTTGCCGACATAGCCGGCCAAGGCGCCGATCAGCGCTCCCGACAGACCGCCGACGACGACCGAGGCGAAGCCGATGAACAGCGATTCGCGCGCGCCGAAGACGATTACGCTGTAGATGTCCCGCCCGAAATAATCGGTGCCGAGCCAGTGGGCTGCGCCGGGCGCAAGCAAGATCCGGTCAGCCTGCATGTCGGTGGGCGAATATGGAGCGATCCACTGCGGCGCGACCGCACATAAGATAAGGAACAAAACGACCAGTCCGGCCGTGAAGGCCAGCGCCCTGGACCAGGCGATTCGCGGCGCCGCACGCCGGTTAGCCTTAGCGGTGCTCCTCGTTCGCCATAACGGTTTGACGGTTGCTGCTTCTCTCATCGAATGGTTCTCCTCCTAGCTTTGCAGGCGCCTGACCCGCGGATCGATATAGGAATACGAAATGTCCACCAACGCGTTGACGACGACATAAACGATGGCCGTGAACAGGACGACTCCCTGTACGACCGGGAGGTCCTTGGTCATGAGCGCGTCGGAGATGATGCGCCCGATGCCTTGCCGCGAAAATACCGTTTCGATCACAACCGCCCCCGCCAGCATTTCTCCGACGAGCAGGCCGATCATCGTCACCGCCGGAATAAGCGCATTACGCAGCGCGTGCCGGTACAAAACCGTGCGCTCCGTCAACCCTTTGGCCCGCAGCGTTGTAATAAACGGCTCGCCGAGCACCTCAAGCATGGAATTGCGCACCATGCGGACGATAAAACCGGCCCCGAGCAAGCCGAGTGTCAGCGAGGGCAGCACGAGCGCCGCAAAACGATCCGAGCCCATCGCCGGCAGCCAGCCGAGCGAAACGGAGAACACCAGAATAAGCAGAATGCCCGACCAGAAGGTCGGCATCGAGATGCCGAACAATCCGACCACTCTCGCGATCAGATCGATCGCCTTGTTCCGGTGAATCGCGGAGAGGACGCCGAGCAGCACGCCGGCTGCAACGGCGATCACGGCGGAGGCCGCCGTTAGCGCCAGCGTAGCCGGGAAATGGGTCATGATTTTGGGCAGCACCGGCTCGGAATTGATCAGCGAATGTCCGAAATCGCCGCGCAGCACGTTGAGAAAATAGCTCACAAACTGCTCGTAAAAGGGGCGGTCGACGCCAAGCTGATGCCGCAGATTGGCAAGCGCCTCCGGGCTCATCGCGCTTGGATCGACCATATTCATCACGACATCGCCGGGCAGCACGTACAGCACGCAGAATACCAGGATGGAGGAGCCCGCAATGACGCCGAGGGAACTGAGCAATCGAATCGTAACGGCCTTGGTCATCTTCGCCGCCTCCTTACTTTTTCGTCAATGCGACGTCGTTGAACAGCGGATAGCCAAGCGGGTCGAACTTGATCCCGGTCACGCTTTTGGAAGCGGCCACCGTATACGGGAACACGTAAATCGGCAAAATGACCGCGTTGTCGATAATGTAGTGCTGCACCCTCTTGTAAATTTCCTTGCGCTTGGCCGTGTCCGTCTCGATAACGCCTTGCTCCAGCAGACTGTCGATCTCCGGATCGGACAGCTTGGACAGCGTCGGACGCGCATTCGGGGCCGGCGTATGGTAGAAGGCGTTCAGCGCAACCGGGTCGGAATTCACCTGGCTGTTGCCGTACAAGTCGTAAGCTTGATTCGTATAAACGACGGTGGCCGTGTCCTTCGTAATCTCCACCTCGACGGCGATGCCGACCTTCTTAAGCTGCTGCTGGACAATGGCGGCTATATCGTTGCGCTTCTCGCGGTTCGGCGAGCCGTCGACATAGTGCAGCGTCAGCTTCTTGCCGTCCTTCTCACGCACGCCGTCTGCGCCTTTCGCCCAGCCTAACTCGTCAAGCAGCCGGTTGGCTTTGTCCAGATCGGGCTTGATGCCGTTCTCCAGCGACGGGTCGTAGCCGAAGGTCGTCGGGGAAAGCGGAGACCAAGCTCTTGGATACGTACCGAGATACAAGCTTTTGACGATGGAGTCGATGTCGACGGCGTACTGCACCGCCTGGCGGGCTTTGACGTTGTTCCACGGCGGACGCTGCTGGTTGAAGAAAAGCGTGTAAGGCACGCCGCCCGTATTGACTTGCAGCAGCTGCAGCTTGGCGTCGTTTTTCAGCGAGACGATGTTTTGCGGCGGCACGGTTTCGGCTGCGCTTACTTGACCGCTCTGGACGCTGCCGATGCGCGTCGCCTCTTCCGGCACGATCTTGAACACGATCGAATCCAGGTACGATTTGCCCTTGTTGTCCACCAGCTCAGGCGCCCAGGCATAGTCGGGATAACGCTCGACCTTGATCTCCGCATTGTCGTCCCACTTCACGTATTGGAACGGACCGGTGCCGACCGGGTTTTTGCCGAATAAATCGCCGTACTTTTTCGCGGCCGTCGGAGATACGATGCCGAGCAGCGCCTGGCTCAAATTGCCGAGGAACGCTACCGACGGCGTCTCCAAATTCAGCTTGATCGTAAAGTCGTCGATCACCTCCGACGATTTGTACGGCTTCAGCAGCGCCGAAGCGTTGGCCGCTTTCGTCGCTGGATCGAGAATGCGGTCGAAGCTGTATTTGACCGCTTCGGCGTTGAACGGCGTACCGTCGTGGAATAACACATCCTTGCGCAGCTTGAATGTATAGCTTCTGCCGTCCGGCGAGATCGTCCATTCCGTCGCAAGCCACGGCTTGATCGTATTGTCCGGAAGCTGCACGACCAGACTGTCGTAGATGGTGCGAATGACGCGGACGGCTACCGCCAGCCCGCTGCGATGCGGATCGAGCGTATCCGGCGACGTCGCCAGCGCGAACGACAGTTCGCCTCCGGGTGAGGCCGCAGACTTCGACTCGGCGCCGGGCGTCGTCCCGGCAGCCGCTCCGGGACCCGGCTTGGCTTCGCCGCACGCCGCCAGCGCGAGAAACGCTGCGGACACAATAGCCAAATATTTGACCCATCTGAATGTTTTCATTCGGTATTCACTCTCCTGGAGTAGTTCGTTTAAATCAAATAATTCCTATTGGAAATATATGAATTATTGTCCTTACTTTATCACCGCCCAATCGCACCGTCAATCGGTCCGATTCCAGACATCTTCTATACTCGGATAGAAAGTTTCTATCGATCTGTTCAGACAGCCGGCTGCGCTTCACGGTACGCTCGGCGTACCCGCTCGATCTGCTCCAGATGCCGGTAAACATGCTTCGTGAAGCTCTCCACGATATCGGCGATGCGTACCGTATCGCCTTTGGCGTTCACGCCGCTCTTCTCCAAGCCGCTTGCCGGCAGACGCCTCAAGAGCAAGCCGTTATAGCGGAGCAGCTGTTCGAACGTTTCCAGAATAGTCGCCACCTCGGCTTCGTTGGCCAGCTGCCCGCTCACCCAGGCGTCCTGCTCGAAGCTCGGAAGCCGCGCGGTTGTGCCGGCCAACACGTCGCGTAAACGAAAGGACACGACGATACTGTGATCGGCCAGATGGTTCAGCACTTCGGTTACGCTCCACGATTGCGGCGACATCTTCCATGTCAGTTCCTCTCTGGTCAAGCCTGCTACGGCCCGGACGAGCTGTCCGTGTGTATCCAGAAACGCTTCGATGTCAATTTCACTCATCGTCTTTTTTCCTCCTCAAGCGATTAGGGGCGGGACAGACCTGCGGCGGCTTCGGCTCGGGCGGCCGCATAACGGTTCGGCGGAACGGGCAGGCCCAAGTTGCCGCGCAGCGTATCGCTCTCGTATTCCGTGCGAAACAGCCCGCGCCGCTGCAATACGGGGACGACAAGATCGACGAAATCGTCCAAGCCGCCCGGCACGACGGTCCGCACGTTAAAGCCGTCCGCGGCGCCGCCCTCGAACCACTGCTGAATCCGGTCGGCCACCTGCTCTGGCGTTCCGATGAAAGCCGAGCGGGGAGTCGAAGCGCGCAGCGCCGTCTGCCGCAGCGTCAGGCCGAGCTCCTTCGCCTCTCGCTTGATCTTGTCGGTGGTGCTGCGGAAGCTGTTGCTGCCCAATTCGCCGATATCCGGGAACGGCTCGTCGAGCGGATAGCGGGAAAAATCGAAATGCTCAAAATACCGCCCCAAATAGTCAAGCGCCTGCCCGATCTCCACCAGTCCGGCTATTTCCTCGTACTTTCGCTCCGCCTCCCGCTCCGTTCGGCCGACGATCGGACCGATGCCAGGGAAAATGAGCACGTCGTCGGGTCGTCTTCCATATGCGGCTGCCCGTGCCTTCACGTCCCGGTAAAACGCCCTTGCTTCCTCGAACGTCTCGTGCGCCGTATAGATCGCGTCGGCCGATTGGGCCGCCAGCTCCTTGCCCGGCTCCGAGGAGCCGGCCTGGAACACGACCGGATGGCCTTGTCGCGAGCGGGCTACATTAAGCGGTCCTTGCACAGAGAAATGGGCGCCCCTGTGATGCAAAGTATGCAGCTTGGCGGGATCAAAAAAGACGCCGTTCGCCTTGTCGCCGATAAATGCGTCGTCCTCCCACGAGTCCCACAGCCCTTTGACGACGTTCAGGTGCTCTTCCGCGATCTCGTAGCGCAACGCATGGTGCGGATGCTCGCCTTTGCCGAAATTCAGCGCGGAGCCTTCTAACGGCGAGGTGACGACATTCCATCCGGCGCGTCCGCCGCTCAGCTTGTCGATTGAGGCGAATTGCCGGGCGACCGTAAACGGCTCGCTGTACGATGTGGACAGCGTGGCGACCAGTCCGATGTTCGTCGTCACGGCGGACAACGCGGAGAGCAGCGTAAGCGGCTCGAACCGGTTCAGAAAATGCGGATTCGATTTTTCGTTGATGTACAAGCCGTCGGCGATAAAGAGCAAATCGAACTTCCCCTCCTCCGCCTTCTGCGCATGTTTCTTGTACCAGTCCAGATTGACGCTGGCGTCGATCGGCACATCGGGATGCCTCCAGAAGGAGATGCTGTTGCCTACACCTGCCAAATTGGCTCCAAGCTTCAGTTGACGTGTTGCCATGAAATTTCCTCCTTTTTTAAACCAAATATACATATAGGTTTTATCGGGATTAGAGATTGACTATACTGTACACCAGCGGAAGCGAGAAGTGTATATCGCTTTGTTCTATCCATCGATCGAATCCTTCTATAGGAAGGTCCGGCTTCGGCCGTGGCTGTTAGCTGCTGTACATGTCGGCGAAGCCCCGAACTTCGATCGGTAAAAAAATAAAGACACTCCCCTTTCATAAGGGAATGTCTCTCCAGCAGTCTGGTCGAATCCATTTTTATCTTATTTATCCGATGTAATTACTATGAATTTATTTTTCCACTATATCACCGTAACTTTGTACGGTCAACCGATTTTTTTGCTTCAAGTTTGTTCCCAGACAACTTCTCTTGGCCTTTCGCTTTTCACTCATCGGCACTGGGACCGTAAATACCTGGAACCGGCACATCCAGCAGCCGAAGATAAACCGTCAGCTGTCCTCGATGGTGATACCAGTGATTGAGCAGTACCGAACGCACCTGCTCGAACCGCGGCGTCTCGATCAAGACTGCGCCTTGCAAAGTCCATCTAAAGGTCTCGCGCAGGCTTTCCTCGTCCCATGAACTAACAATCTCCTCCGCTGCGGCTACTTGTTGCTCCAGCATCGTGAGAATCTCGGAAACGGATACCGCCTCAGGGAGAGGAACGGTCGGCACTTCTTGAGCCGGAGCATGTAGCAGCACGCTCAGCATGCCGGGCAAACTTGCCGTATGCAAGGCCAATTGCCCGAGGGACATCGATTTGGCATGCGGTCTCCAGGTTAGACTTGCTTCCGGAATGCGTTCCAAAACACGGCGAGTAGAAAGAGTCTCCCGCCGCAGTTCCTCCAACAAATCCTGTATTGTACTCAAAACAATCTCCTCCTCGATCAGCTTATCCCCAATTATATGGCAACCTGAAGAGGAGAGTTTCTTTTGAATTGCTAAGTTAGGAATTGCTTACTTGCAAATGTCTTGAATGGCTCCTTGTATATGGCTAAATTGAAAAGCGAAGCCGTGCCTCTGCAGTCTTTCCGGAATGACCCAACGACTTTTGAGAAGAAGCTCCGTTTCGGTCCGGATGACTAAAGCGCCGATTTCCAGCAACCATCTTGGGGAAGGCAGACCGAATTTTTTGTTCAAAACCGATCGCATCTCACTCATTAATTCACGGTTCGTAACCGGATGCGGGGAAGCGCAGTTGATTATGCCTTCCAGCTCTTTATGCTCCATGATGAACAAGACGATCCTGAACAAATCCTCCACATGAATCCAGCTGAACATCTGATTCCCCGGCCCTTGCGCACCTCCAAGACCGAAGGCAACCAAGTTCTTAAACGGATTTAGGACTCCGCCGTCTTTTCCCAAAACAATCGCTATTCGCAAGGCGGCTTGCCTCGTTTTCGGAAGTGTGAAGGAGAAGAACGCATTCTCCCAAGCTTTGGCTACTTCGACGGAAAAACCCGTACCGATTTCCCCGTGCTCCTCCGTCATCGCCCGATCTTCCGCATGCCTATAAATGGTTGCCGTACTGGAGTTGATCCAAAGCGGGGGCGGATTGTTGCATAACAGCAGCGCTTTCCCAAGTTGCAAGGTGGTCTCTGTGCGGGAATTTACAATTTCGTCCTTATTCGAAGGATTATACCTGCAGTTCACGGACTTCCCTGCCAGATTCATCAAAAGCTCTGCACCCTCCAGCGCTTCGGCGATCGCATGGACATTGCTCCAAGCTATATTTCCTGGCTTCCTCGAAATAATCCTTACTTCATAGCCGCGAGCTTCAAAGCTCCGCTTAAAATAGTTTCCGATAAAGCCCGTTCCGCCAGCCAAAACAACTTTTCTGTTCAATCTGTTTGCCCCCGTCCCTCGCTCCCCGCGTTTTCTTTATCATAGCCTCCTTTCGGAACATGCAGTAGTTCTATATTTCGTAGGTCCCTCCTACCTGGGGATTCAAACGGGCAAACGGATGTTAATCAGCAGCCGAGCGGGAGACGCAGCGGGTTATCCTTTCTTCCGTAAAGTCCTATGAAATCGTTGCGCACCCTTTCGACAAGAGCCACTGCTTAATCACGAACATAAACGGTTGGGCATCCTGTTCATAAAAGACGGCAACCTCCTGCTGATAGGCATAATTCAATCGTACATAGCCGCCCAGCTGCCGGTAGAACAGCAAGCAGGCATAGGGAGTCTCGATGATGAAATCCGGCGGAAAATCCGCCTGACACGCTCCGGCCAGTTCGGGCAGCGAAAGCTGATTCTGCCCTGGCGGTAAACGCAAAAAGAGATGGCTCCGGGTGCCCGTCCACGGTTCATAATAAACGCCCTCCTCTTGGCTGCGTCCGTACACCTCGCGGTATAGGTCATCCAGTACCAAGGCGTATGTCCCATCGTCCTCCCGTTCCCGTGCCTGCGGCGAAATCGCCTTTATGCACTCCGCATGCCGAGGCAGCCAGAGCAGCCCCTCCGTCCCGGGATGTACCGCCAAAAAGTCGCCGTCCACCGTCGTCCCTATAGCGATACACTCACCGATCTGTTGCTCTTGAATCGGGCTGTCGTCGTCAAATTCCCATAACCCATATTCGGCAAAAGGTTGTAACACCTCCGGATCGGGCAATTGGACGTTCATCCACCCTCTGTAAGTCCCTTGGCCGAATTGCCGCAGAAACCGAAAGTATCCTGGTGGGTAAATAGCCGCGTCCTGGTTTGCAAGCGTTTGGTTTTGGGCCTCGGACAGCCGAATTTGCCGGGATACGATATACATGAAAACTCCCTCCGTTTCCTAAACGATGACGCAATCACCATTCGTAAAAATGATCCTCAATGAGCTCCTCGAATGAATCCGCTAAAGGCTTGATCTCTCCGGTATCGTGATAACAGATGACCACTTGGCCTGCCGGATTGATAATAATCGGATCACCGGATCCATCCATGGAGATGACATAACCGGTCCGTAAAACCTCTTCAAAGGGAGGTTCGTTGAATTGCTCCCGAAACTCCAGCGTCAGCTCGACAACCGTTTCTTTTCCAAGACTGGAGCCATTGGAGAAAGCATGTATAGCGAGACCTGCATAGGCTCCTCCAAACGTTCGGATAAAGCGCAGGTAATCCTCATGAAAGATGACGTTCAGCCGCTGCTGGGCCGTGACGATTTCCTCTTGGCTCGCCGGTGTGCCTACCAGTGTTTTATGATCTTCCCGGTGAAGGAAAGCTTTCAATCTCTCCAATAACGCCTCGTTCATAGTTCGACCTCCTTCCCTGCCCTTACTTCGCCGCTTCCGCCAGCAACTCGATGTCTTGTGTAGGCTTCAAAACTGTCGCCTCCTTTCCGTAAGGAAACCCTATCGATCGGGACCATACGTTCCATTATAAAGATCGTTTGTCCTGAATCCACAGACTTTTTACCTGAATTCTGGGGATTTGGCCGAGTCGGAATCAAACCTCAGTCATCATGTCCATCTCGCCTTTTGGCGTAATAGGCTTCTTCCCCGAGCCAGTGTATAGTCGCCCCGTCGATTTGTCCGGAAAATTTTTTCCGGAAGGAAATACGAACATAGGCCGCTTTCGCATAAAAATCGATCTGTTCCGCAGCTTCGGATTGGAAGAAAAGCTCCAGTTTGAATCCGAATATGGTGATGAACAAACGCTCTTGCTCCACGGTTACGTGAATCCGTATAAAGGCTTCGTAGATTCCGGCAAACGCCTCGTAACGCATGGGTTGCACCTGTGCCTGAATTTCTGGCTTGTCCGGGAAAGCTTCCGTTTCCCCGAAGATCATGCCGGCCAAGTCCCGATTCATTTTTTCTAGAGGAGACAACAAGAAGTTGCTTAACACAATAATTAAGAGCCGTTCGTCGGCAAATCTGGTCATTCGGGTGACATACCCGGGATTGCCCAATCCCCCGTGATGGATTCGGGTTCTTAAGCGTCCGCCCAAAGACTGCCGGTCAATATACCAACCATATCCGTAATTTTGCAGAAACGGGGTAAATATGCGCTCTCTGGTTTGCCGGCGGAACAGCAGTTCGGAATGCAGGGCTTGGTCCCATAAGCTCAAATCGCCGGTAGAGGAATACAGTCCGGCTGCTCCGGCATGGGTCGACATATGCGCATACTCTCCGTGAACGACCTCATCGCCCGCCGCAGAGTAACCGTCTGCCCTATGCTTCAGTATGCGATTATGAACATCGTAACCGGAATGAAACATGCCAAGAGGATGAAAAAAATGATCCTGCAAAAACGATTCGAACGGTTTCCCCGAGACTTGCTCAATTAAATAGGTCAGTAAAATATAGCCGGAATTCCCGTATTGGAACTGATCTCCTGGAGAAAAGGCAAGCGGCTGATCGCGGAATTTCTGAATGACATTCTCCAGCTTCATGGCCACTTTCGTATTCAAGCCCACGGGATGTGAAAGACCGGACGTATGCGTCAACAGATGATGAATGGTAATTGTATCCCCATTCGGAAAATCGGCCAAATACCGGCTAATAGGTTGATCCGTGTTAAGGACGCCTTGCTCGTGCAGCAAAATGATTGCGGCAGCTGTAAAGGATTTGCTTACGGATCCCAACCGGAAGATCGTATCACGTGTATTTTTGACTTCGTGCTCCCGGTTAGCCATTCCATAGCCTTCGTTTAACACAATCTCGCCATCGTGGGCTACCAGCACAGATCCGCTGAAATAGTCCAATTGCTCATAAGCTCGCAGATATTCGTCCATCCTTGATCTCAACGTCTCTCGGTCGTGCATGTTAAAAGACGAGTCGGAGCATTCGGACGAAATGAAAAATTTCATAGCGCTATCCTCCCGATAATTATTCTTTTTTGTTTTTTGCTCCCTAGAGCGTCAACGGCTCACTTATAATTAAGGGCATCGGATTCCAACCGTTTTATGTGCTTCTACAGACTTTCATATTTTACCTTCTTAACGATAACATGGAAGTGGACGATCCGGTATTTATTGTAATATTTTGACAAGTTTGTGTTTGGAAAACGCAAAAAACACCTGAAGGAAACGGACCGTTCCGTTCGATCAGGCGTATCTTGCCTTACAAGTATCTCATTATAATAAACCGAAACATGAAACGTTATTTTTGGACTGTTATGCTCTTACTGGCCGGCTTATTTATTCTACATCGATAAAATATCGATAACAGTCGGCCCACCATGTATATCCTTCCCGCTGACCAAGCTTTGCAAGATAAACCTCGATCACTCCAGTCTCCCGATCCTGTATGATGCTGAAGTTGGATAGCTGTAGCTTATCGGAATCCCCCTCTTCACGTTTATCTATCGTTGTAAGCGTGTTCTTCATCAGCAAACCGCGGTCGTCTACCTGAGCGATGATGAGCGGATGACGAGGGAAGTTGCCATAGGTTGCATGATCGGAAATATTGCCGATCCAGTAGATCTTGTCGTTTTTGATGCTCCTGACAAAAGCGGAAATGGTCGCTGCCGAGTAGAACACCTCCCGATTGTCAAAATGCCACGGCACAGGGTCGGTGAACGTTCTTCCCCCGTCATCGGAATAACAGTACCACTTATGCGCAGGCGTTCCAGGTTCGATGCGTGTGTTCCAATTTTTGTTTTCCACATTGGACCCGCGGAACACCGTCAAGATCCGGCCCGACGGCAGCATAATGGCGGCCGGCTCATCTACCCCTCTGGAAGATTGTAAGTCGCTGATCACGATCGGTCGGGAGAACGTAAGGTCATAACGCCCGCGAGATGCATTGAATATGCCGCGAACAACTATCAGGCCGTGCATGATTTCGGAACAAGAGGGGAAAACCTCAGCTGCGTCAAGGCCGCGAATACGCAAGCAGGCGTGCATGGAAGCGCCAATCGGAAATATAATTTCTCCGTTATCCAGAACATCGACACCGCAGCCCAGATAGGCCCGATTGTTGTCGGTATAGGCCGGGTCTCTCCAGTTATCCGGATCAAAATCGGCGCCTTTCTCATACTTGATCAATTCCGTTGTACGCTCATCACTTCCCTCTTTCCTTATCGACAGCAAGCTGTGGTCGACAAAGCTTACTTCACCGCTTCCCCAAAACCGCTTATACGCCGTATGATGACCATCAAAGAAAATCCTACGCATGTCAACCGATACAAAATGCCCGAAATGAGGATTAAATGTCTCTTTCCCATTATAAGTAGCGAGTTCGTCTTCACCTTTCGCCTCAACATTTCTGCTGTAAACATCCTGCCATTCCCCCCAGGTTCGTCCGTTATCGTCGGAGAATCGCTCGAATGCCGCATTGCTCCAATCCGATTCACCCTGCAAGCTCCTGCGTTCCACTCTCCTAAGTCCCGTACTGTCTACATAACGCTGCGATCTCTGATCTGTCGTTTTTTTATCCGGGGATTCGGCATATAGCTCTTTTCTCACCTTCATAGTTGTGCACATGCTCCTCTCATCGCCGTTTAAGTTTATTGTTGCTTATCGTATCGTGTTCAGTGCCAGAATGAATGCATTCGCCTGCTGTTCAAGAACCTGCGCAGCCGTGGTAGATAGCAGATTCAATGCGCGAACGGAAGGATCTTTGATGTAACGGTTAAAGTCCTCCATGTAAGCAACCGCCTGTTGTTCAGCCCCTTGATTCAAGAGCAGTTGAATCAGATCCAGCCGATACTTCAGATTGACGGCAAAACTGGACTGAATTTCGTTCTCCGCCGCAAAGTGTCCTACGGACAACAACATCCCGTTTACATGGACCGGTTCAATCGTTACCGTGATCGTAGCTGGAAGCGAGTATTCATGACCGTCATAAACACGAAACGTTACGGTATCCAGGCCCGTCTGGCCCAAATTGGGCAAATAGCTAAACGTCCCATAGGCAGAATCCGTCACACTCGCCGTTCCTTTCTGACCGTTCGCTACGAGACTATACGTTAACTCATCTCCATCGGCATCCACAGCGCGTAACGTCCCTCCGACTGCTGTATTTAACAGGGTAGCAACCGTCAAGTTACGTGTTAATGGCTTGGAGTTGGCTCCGGGGACAGGCGCTTCCGCTTCAATCAGATTCGTGACCAAATCGGCAGGATAAGCGAAATGATGCCATTTTTCAATGTCGATCTTATCGCCGATCTTATTCAAACTATTGTTTCCGCTCCAGTTGTTGAACACGTAAATGCCGTCTGCTCCGGCCTGATAGGCATCGTATGCTCTAAGACGATATTGCAGCTCACTCATTACCGTACTCGCCCGGTTAACCGGAATACCTTGCTTGATCAAATCTTCTTCCGCCTTCGTCAAGTCATGCCCGCTTAAGGAATGAGTCGTACCGATGTACAATTGGACGGCAGAATCGCCAACAGCCTCCACGAAAGGAGTTATGTCAAAAAATTGTTCATGACTGAGGGTAGTAGGGATGATCATATCAACCACTTCCTCGGCGATCCAGGCATCAATATCCAACCCGTATTGTTTATACCCGTCGTAAGGAAAACGTACCGTGATCTGTTTCGTCGGCAAAGCCTGTTGGAGCTCGCGCAACATCTGCGTAATCACCTCGGCTTTATAACGATCCCAGCGTTCCAGCCCGGCAGCCGATGTTTCATTTTTCGGCTCGATTCCATATTGCAGCAGGTACGCATCCGTTAGTTCGGACTTATAACCGAACAGATTCGGATACCTGCCAAAATCGAGGTTGATTCCATCTACTCCAGGGAAGGCGGCAGCCTCCAGCAGGACATTTTTCATATATTCCCGAACGGCGAGATTCCCGTAATCAACCCTGAAATTCACGGTCCCATTCTTATCCGCGATGCGATAGGGGAGCATTTGATTGTAATAAACTGCACCGTTTAAGTATCCGTTTGTTGCAGGATCATAGACTGCGTTCATTCGCAAGGAGGCATTCGTCTTTAAGCCCAGTTGGTCGGCTTTCTCGGCTACAATCTGCAACGGTGATCGTCCGCTGGCGTTGATGGCAGTAATTTGTTGTCGTGCCAGCTTATCCCCGTCCCTCATCTGACTCTCATAGGCTTCCGAGCCGGCAAATGGAACCCCGGCATATAAACTGTTATGGTTTAAAGTAAAGGTGGCGAGCAACTGCCAGTCAATCTGCCCGACATCCTTGCCAGCGTAAATCTCGACCCCTTTTTCCTCCAGCTTGCTTGTCGTGGGGAAAAATCCCTGAAAGAAATTACTGAATCCATCATTGTTGTAGATGGTTCGTTTGCCGGCGGCCCCTTCGCTCTGCGAATCATACAACGTCAACTCTTCCGCTGTCAGGCTTCTAAGCTTAAAATACGTAATGAAAGCCTGCTGACCCGGCAGCGGAGTAATCCGTATGCGCTCTCCAGCGAATTGACCTGCAAATAAAAATTGCTCTTCGATTGCCTTGAGACCGTAAGTGGTTCCGGTCACTGTCGAGATCCCTTCAACCTGTCCGCTTGCTTCCTCTCCATAAGAAACCTGGAACCCGCCGGCCTTGGCCACATAACCGACATAGACGGCATACCGTCCTTGGAGCTCCAGCGGCAGTTCCAACGAATGGGCGCCCGGTTCGTTTGCGATCCACAATTCGTCCTCATTGCTGCCCAAATCATGATATTTTCCCGTCTTCCAGCCGGCATACGGCGCCTTGAGTCCTTGGCTGTCTTCCAACCAGATCATGTCGTCGTACATGTAGACACTACCCGGTACAGATACCAATGCATCACCGGGGTTTACCTTATGAACCGAAGAATATACATAGAAGTCACTTGTTAATTCATTCACTTTGCGACTTTTATAATACAACTCCGCTTTAGCGGTCATGATTCCCGACTGTCCCCCAGGTGCAAGCGCAATCTGGAAACGGGTAGATGAAAGGATCTGGCTGATCTGTGCAATGATTTGATCGTCTTGGATCAACTTCGTCCGAATCTCCAGCTCGCCTCCGGACAACCAGTTGGGAGGAATATCATCCACCCCTCCTCCGAGCACGACTTCCTGCGAATCGGAATAGGGGGACGCCGATAACGCTTTAATTCGCGGTTCGACCTGCGCCCATTGCGGCAGTTCTCCAACCGTCATCTTCAGATGATCCAGATAAACCTCGTTATGACCGGAGACGCTATTCATCGAAGTATTGATGATTTTGAGCGAGTCCGCACCGCTTGAAACAGGAGGAGCTATGTTGAAGGAAACGATCCTCATCTCGTCAATGGACAGCAACATTTTTCCGCTGCCATCGTAAGCAATCCCCCACCGATGAAACAGTCCATCGTCTGGTATTAAATGCTCATAATCCGCAACCAGAATGCTGCTGGACTTCACCAGCACCTTGTCTCGCTGGAGGGTTACCTTCACCGTCTTCCCCGCTGCCTTCACTTCGAAGCTTAATCCTCTGATGATCCCTAATGTCGGCGCCTCATTCACTTCAATCAGATCATCGATCCGGGCATCAAATTCCAACAGCCACGGGCCTGCGCCTATCGGGAATACTTTGGTCATAAACGTGTACTTGTTGGCAGCTGCAGCGACTTCGTCTCCGTAGATCAAGTATTGGCCTTCGGGGACAGGTTTCATCATCACACCGTTAGGATTCGGCAACGTGCCGGTATGATCGGTGATGTAAGTTCCGCTGCTGGCACTCGTTACCGACCATCCCGATCCTGCCAACTGAGAAGCATCATCATCGAGAACTACCACCGCAGCGGCGGCGACTTTTTGCGGTGACAGCGTCAAACCGTTCCATTCCAACGAAAAAAACGAGAGAAAAAAGACAAGCGGCCATACAAGGAACATGTTTCGGCGCTTGATCTGAAAAGCTTCTAAACGAACCCTTCTCCATGATGATCGACCCTGCGTATGAGGTAGCTTTTTGGGGTTCACCACAAACACCTCCATCGATTGGGATTCGTTTATTTCCGATTTTGTTCTATATACTTGTTTACTTCTTCCTCCGCTTGACGCAAGGCGGAATTGATATCGGTTTTGCCGTCCCGCACTTCATTTACATATTTGGGCAGTATGGTTGCCGCCGCCTGGTTCGTATACTGATCGTACGTAGTTACGGGAGCGTACTTCACAGGACTCATGGCACTTATATTTTTGCCCTTAAACATATCGGCGTTCTGACCAAAAGCCGCTTTAATCTCGTTGCTTTTCAGAGGCGTCGTATAGGCATTTTTAGAGCGTTCCAACTGGAACGAATCGGACGTAAAAAACTCCATCGCCTGCACGGCCAGATCCTTATGATTACTTGTACTGGATAAGTACATATAATCCGGATAAGGCTGCACGCTTATACGACCTTTTTCCGGCAGTACAGGAATCGGCGCCATATCCCATTCCATTCCTTTGTAACGTTCTGGCGTATTGTAACTCGCTCCCAAGCCCATCCACATCGCCAACGTTCTGTCCTCGAAAAACATTTTCGCTCCATCGGGCGCCAGTCCCGCAGTATCCGACTTTTCATATTGCCTGAGGTACATCTCGGATACCTTTTTACCCATATCGTTATTAAAAATGGCTTTGCTCGTCTTTGGATCCACGTATTCAAGAGAAAAGGGATTCCTGCGAAAAAAAGTGGAATGCATGCGGACGCCATAATATTGCGTCCCGCCATCCATACGCGTCACCTTGCTGGCCAAAGCAAACATCTCATCCCATGTCCATTGATCGTGAGGAGGATAAGGAACGCCAAACTTATCGAAAATCCCTTTATTGTACAAGATTTGCGTCGGACTATCCTGCAGCGGCAGCCCGATCAGCTTACCTTCGCCAAGCTTCCGGTTCATATCGATAAATTCCGGGGCAAACCGATTCAAATCCATGTTATATTGCTTGACAAACGGTTCAATATCCGAGGAAAACTCATACGGTTTGAGATAGAGGAGATAACTCGCATTGGCGGCGAGAATAACATCAATTGGCTGTTTGGCGGCAATGTAGCCCTCTATGACCTTCGTGTTCATCCCAGTGGGCTTGATCGTTTTCGGAATAATATGAGGGTATTTTTTCTGCAGCGGTTCCCCAAACTCTTTCATAAAAGTGGCTTCATCCCACCAATAGGTACTGGTGCTCAGAAAATACACCTCTGTCGGCTCCTGAGGAATTACCGTCGTCTTCTGTTCTCCTTCGCTAGGCTTACTTCCCCCGCATGCAGCGAGTAAACTGATGGATGAAATCATGACGCAGCCCAACATTAACGAGTACCTTCTTTTTGGCATGTTAATTCCCCTTTTAAAAAAAGTAGTAGTGAGTATCTTCTACCGCTTACAACGCATCGATCACGCTGAACCCTATTTCAGCGGCGGCTGCACTTTTTTGCATACGCTTACATAGTTCCGGAGTATGTAAAATCCTGAATGCATATGGTTTCCCCCCTCCACGTTCATTGAAACCTTTTGAATCCATTCATTGGAAATTTGCAATTCATGCTCAAAACCAGTATGGTGGTTATACCATCGTACTGCAAATAATACCCATTCCTGGACTGCACGTCAACACTTATTTATTCCAGCCTCATTTTATGATACGATCACCCTATTAATAGAATTGGATGTGTGGGATATGGATTTAGCCGAGAAAACAACACTGCCACAAATCGTGTCTGATCGGATAAAGTTATATATTGTCGAACATGAGCTTAAAGCTGGAGATAAGCTTCCTTCCGCGAATCAATTGATCGATATGCTAAAGGTCAGTCGCTCCGTTGTCCGTGAAGCGCTGAAGATATTGGAGACGCTGGGGGTTTTGCGGATTCAAGCGGGTGGTGGAATTTATTTGGATGCGCCCTCATTTAAGCCATTTATGGATCAAGTATCCTTTCAATGGAAACATAATGAGCAGAGGATCAAGGAGCTTATCGATACACGGAGAGCACTGGAGCTCTGTGCTATTGAAATGGCCATCGAGCATTATGATCTCCATCTGTTGGAGCAGCTGGAACTTGCAAACAAGCAAATGGAACATAGCATTACAAAAAGAAAACTCCCGGTAGAGGAAGATCTAGCGTTTCATCGAGCCCTGTTCAGGGCGACGGGCAACCAGACCTTTTTCGAATTAAGCGATGTGGTAGGCGAATTTTTTAACCATATTCGGGAGCGGCATTTCGTCGATATCAGAAATACGATTGTCTCCTTCGAGGAGCATAAGCAAATAGTAGAGCAGATCCGAAAAAAAAATGTGGACGAAGCGAAAGCGATCATGAGGAAGCATTTGTCCGTGCTGGATGTGTTAATTACGAACCAATAGAATAAAGCTAATTATGTTCGTCAAAATAAAGGAGCTCCTTTTGAAAAAAGTCGTTGTATGTTGCCACGAGCAACCGAACAACGATTTTTTTTGTCATTTCATTGCTGCCGGTTCCATGATTCGTCTCAGAAAAATCTGGCGTATCCCCCCTTTTTAATTTTGTACATACGAAACGGAAATCCATCCATTTTATCCGCTCGTTGTTTGCCGTAGGATGAGCCTGAGTCCGATAATATCGAATGCAGACAAGGAGACGATACCGATGATTCAAGAGGAAACGAAATGGAAGGAAACTGGGAAACCGGCCTGGCAGCCGCTTCTGCAATATACATGGGAGCTGCATCAACGCAGCGTACGGCCGGCGGTGGCTCCGTTCCGGTATGATTGGGAGGAAATCGGTCCAGGGTACTGCTACGGTCCCGCATTTGGCCATTGGGATCTGATTCATGCCCTATTCGATAGGTTGCCTACCCACCAGGACCACGCCAAAAAGCAGTTTCTGAACTACCTCGGCTTTCAGGGGGAAAACGGCGTTTTGCCCGGCACGATTATAATGCGGGACGGGAATGCCAAATGGAATATGGAACTGAGCCACCCGCCGGTATGGCCGGTTGCTTTGGACGAATATGTGAGGCAATATGCGGACAACGATTTGCTTCATACCGGATACAATGCGCTTCAGCGGCAAATCGGCTGGTTCGAATCGGAGCGTAAAGCGCCCTTCGGCTATTACTACATGGACATTATGACGCGCAAATGGGAAAGCGGCGTCGACGACGGGATTCGGTTTGACCAAGCCCCCCGTCACCCATCCGCTTGTGTCGATGCGACGTCCCACGTCTACCAGTTGTATACATACGCCGCGCAGTGGGCCCGGCAGCTCGGCAGCGATCCGGAGCCTTTTGTGCAGCGCAGCGAGGAACTTAAGCTGGCGATTCAACAGCAGCTGTACGATGAACAGACCGGTTTCTTTTACGATAGTTGGACCATGGCGCAATCAGGTCCTAAACCGGGGGCGCAGGAAGGGATGTGGCCGCTTGTAGTAGGAGCAGCCACGCCGCAACAAGCGAACCGGGTGATCGACGAACATCTGCTAAACCCGAAGCGGTTTTTCACCAAACACCCGCTCGCTACCGTCGCCGTTTCCGATCCGGCGTTTGAATTGCGGATGTGGCGCGGGCCGGTATGGAACAGTATGACTTATTGGGCGGCACGGGGTTGTATGCACTACAACCGTTTCGACGCAGCACTGCAATTGCTGGAGGGGGCACTTGACGCCTCAGCCGAGCAATTTGCGCAGACAGGGGCGATCTGGGAGTTTTATCACCCGCACGGCGAAGCGCCGGACAGCCTCACGCGCAAACCGTATACGGCGTTTAACACGCCATGCCGCGACTACCTGGGACATAACCCGTTCCTGGCGATGGCTCGCCTGTGGCAGCACTTGAAATTCCAGTCCTGACACGGGCCTGTTTTCCTGTTCGAGTCACGAGCTGCATGCAAACAAACAAGCGGTTGAGCTGCGGAAACCCGCTACCCAACCGCTTGTTGCCGATCTGCCGCCCTGCTGCCAAACGGATCTGTTACAACGGCTGTGTCAATAACGCACCCGTGTTGTCAACTTGGATGGAATACCGGCTTCCGCCCGGCGCCTTCAGCACAAGCCGCTCTTCCCCGACTATGCCGAACGGCTGCCATTGTCCTGGCGTACCTCCCTGCACGCAAACCCAACCCAGCGTGCTTGACGATTGTGCAAGGAGGTTCATCACGAGACTGCCTTGACTCCATGTCCCCGACACCGGAATGGCGTCTGCCCATGTGACAGCGGCCCCTTTCGACAGAGCTTCCGGCGTATAGAGACGGGGAAGCGTGTTCGCGCCTCCGACAGGAATCCCCTCTCCCGTAAACAAGTTGGTTCCGGTGATCTTGATGTCGGAAGATTGGCTCTCCGGTTCTATCTTGATCGCAAACCGTTTCGCGTCAATGCTATTCCCGTCGAATAACGTATCCGTCACCACTTCCTTGAACACAAAACCGTAGTCCGTATGAACCAGCGAGTTGGAGCTAATGTGATGCCCGCTCGATGGAGTTCCGAGAAACTGTACAGCCCCATACGACGAATATACATCTTTGATCTGATTGCCGTGCAGCTTGACCTGCTTGCAGTTCCATAACGCCATCGCCACAGAACGGCTTGCCTCGATGTTATTGTCCGCAATAACAGGTGCGACCGCATTTTGAATTACCCATCCTTGAGCGCCTGTCGCGTAATCCTGATTGCCGCGGATCACTAATCCTTTTAAAATCTTCGAGATGGATAACATCCGCGCCTCGCCAACCGATCCGTAAAACAAATTGTTCGTAATGCGGACGTCTTCCGTATTGCCCTCATAATTGGAATTGCAGCGAAATAAATAGCGGGATCTCCCTTGATTGTTGTGAACCGTAATCCGTTTGTTCGGCAGGCCGACATTGGGCGTTAACGAGTTTACAAAATGCCCGGTGGAGTAAAAGGTATTGCCTTCAATCCATACATCTTCCACCAGCTCCTTGCCCGTCGAAGTTTTATTCGGCTCTATATCGATACACGCCACATAATTGTGCGGATGACTCATCACGTTATTTCGAATCCAGACGTTTCGTGCCGATACGATTGCAACGACGCACCGCCTCGGACCCGACATTTCATTGTCGTAAATGTAGATTTGCTCGCAAGGGTCCGTAAACGAGACACCGTTGTGGGAACCCAAATAGACACAATCTCCGTAAGGGTCGACCAGGACGTTATGATGGACATGGACGCGCCGCGAATCAATGATGCGGAGCAGATGCGATTGCTCTCCCAGTTCCCCGCCCGTATACTGCCCGTCCAAACGCAAACCGGCAATATGCAAGCCGCCACCGCGATACCCTAAAACGGAAAACATCCGTTTGCTATCCGATCCGTCCGGCTGCTGCATGCGAATGTCCGGCATTCCGATGCCGATGATCGAGTTGGTCAAATGGATCATGGTCTGCAGCACATACCATGCCGCCGTCTTCGGGACGAGAATCGGCTTCCCTTCGCTGGCAGCAGCAGCAAAAGCTGCCGTATCGTCTGTCACGCCGTCCCCCTTTGCGCCATAATCGAGAACATTCACCGCTCCGAGCTTGGCCCAATGCGCCAGCCACGGTTGCCCTGTTCCGTACACATTCTCTGTCACGGTCTGTGAAGGCTTGGCAAACACATCGGTCATAAACGCTCCGGATGCAAGCACAGCTCCTGCCATGCCGACAGAAGCAAGCATTTTTCTCCTGCTTAGCCCTGCGTGAGAACGTTCACTGTCCTCCCATTTGTTTGGTTCATGTTCCTTCATCCTCGATTCCTCCCTGCATGAAATAGGGCGCTTCCCACCGGGGTACGCTTCTGTTTCAGCATAGTTGAAATCGTTTTCATTATGAATGGCTTCCATTTACGCGCGAATGTATTCAATTTAATTCGTTAGACAGAATGGGTGCTGCGGTACATCGATGGCGTCACATTGAAGTATTTACGAAACAACTTGCTGACATAGTAGCCGTCCTGGTAGCCGATACATTCCGCAATCTGATTCATGGTCAGATTGGTTTCCAGCAGCAAGCTTTTAGCCCGCTTCAACCGGTAAGCAACCAGATACTCATTCGGGGTAACCGAAAACTGTTGTTTGAATTTTTGCGTAAACCGCGCCGGGCTTAGCTGCAAAGCGGACGCAATCTCTCGGAGTTCAAACGGCTCAAACGCCCGCTGCTGCAGCATCGCAGCTGCCTGAACCATGACGGGATCTGCGGCGGAGCTGCCTGCTTCGCCGGACGACAGGCCATGCATGGTTCTGTATTCTTTGCCATACAAGTACCACATATCTTGCACATAATGGTTGTGGATCATTATGCGATGGCGTTCGCTGCGCTTCTCCGCCTCCCGCATCATCGAGAAATTGGAGGAGAGCCGCTGCGTATTCTGGAAACTGATTTTACCGGCAATAAGCGGTGTCTCGGCATGGAGTCCCGCTTCCCTCCCGTCCAAATCGGTCCACCGCAGCCGGAGTACATAAAACGTTAACGGTTGAATAACAACTCTTCGCAGCACGGTCTGAGCCGGGCACACGACCCAATCGCCAAATGTCGCGATTCCTTTCTGGTCCCCAAACTCGTAATAAAACGATCCGTCCTCAACGGCAAAAATCGTCCAAGGCTGACACAAATCTTCGTAATACAAAAAACGGTCCTTGCGTCTCCAGTACATGGAGTAAAAAAGCCGCGGCACATAATTGTCGATCCGAGCATGTTCCATCCCAAAGTCCCTCCGTCAGGTCAGCAGGCCGTTTCGCAACTTCTGTTTTCGACCGAATTTTACCATATCATTTGTCAAATGGACAACGCCTTCCATCCGGATTCTGGCAGCCCAAGCTACATAGAACGTAAGTGGGAATTCTTTTAGCAAATAACTGTTGTCAAATCAAGTACAGTTATGATATGGTGTTAACAAAATAGAGAGAAGAGTTCCGGATATGGAATGGAGAACAGGAGAAATAGAAACGATGACTAACAAGAACAGCCAAGCTGTCTTCAGATTGGCTCTGCTGCTTGGCTTATTTTCGACACTCGGGCCTTTTACCATCGATATGTACTTGCCCGCTTTTCCGCAAATTGTCGAGCGTTTCGGTACGACGGCTTCCCTCGTCCAGCTCAGCCTGACCGCCTGTTTATTGGGACTTGGCATCGGCCAACTGGTCATGGGGTCGCTTAGCGATGTCTATGGCAGGCGCAAGCCGCTGCTTATTTCCATGGTCCTCTATATTGTCGCGGCTGTAGCTTGTGCAATCTCGCCGAATATTTGGCTGCTGATCCTGTCGCGGCTTGTGCAGGGGTTTGTGGCGTCGGCCGGAATCGTCATCTCCCGTGCCATCGCTCGCGATATGTTTAGCGGTCACGAGCTCACCAAATTTTTCTCGCTTCTCTTGCTTGTCGGAAATTTGGGTCCGCTTGTGGCACCGGTAGCGGGAAGCGGCGTTCTAGCGCTCACAAGCTGGGTCGGCGTATTTATCGCTTTGGCGCTGCTGGGAACTTACCTCCTTGCCATGACCAAATGGAGTCTCCAAGAAACGCTGCCGGTAGAGCGCCGCAGTCCCAGCGATCTTGCGCAGCAGCTGCGAAACTATGGATCGCTATTGCGTGACCGCTCCTTTACGGGTTATATGCTCGCGCAGGGGGTCATGATCGCGGGGGTTTTCGCGTACGTTTCCGGAACTCCGTTTATATATCAAAATATTTACGGGGTTTCCCCTACGGTTTTTGCTCTGTTGTTCGGATCCAACGGCATCACTCTGATTATCGGCTCGCAAGTGGTCGGTCGAATGGCTCACCGCGTGTCGGAACAGACCTTCCTGCAGCTCGGTTTATGGCTTGCAGGCGCAGCCAGCATCGCCGTCTTATTGGTTGCGATGTTCCACGGGCCGCTATACGCACTCGTGATTCCGCTCGTTTTTTTCGTAGGGGCCATCGGGATCACATCCACGGCAGCTTTTCCGCTTGCGATGGAGAGTCAAGGCCATATGGCTGGCAGTGCGGCTGCACTAATGGGCGTTATCCCCTTTTTACTTGGCGCGGTCGTTTCTCCGCTAGTCGGCATTGCCGGGGAAAACACGGCCGTTCCGCTCGGTGTCATTATTTTGTCAACGAGTGCAGCGGCGATGCTGTCTTACTTTCTGTTAGTTAAACGAGGCTTGGGAAAAAAGCAGGAACGCTTCGAGATAAAGAAGCAGGCGGAGCAATTCTGAATCGAATAAGTATAAAAGAAACAGCCAAACCCTGAATCGAGTGTTTGGCTGTTTTTGTACGTGCAGCTATCGGTTTTCCCAGTTTGGATTAAATCGTCTATAATAGGAGCATACATCTTCTATTTGTTGCAAGGAGCTTTGTTATGAAAAATGCCAATCCGCCGCTAAACGATGAGCAGTGGCTGCAGTTGCTGAAGTATGCAGCCGATTCATTCAATGAAGTAACCCTGAGTCGAGGGTTTCAATATTTTAAGCAGCAGTACGTTACCTCCCTGAACGTTACCGAAAATCGCGTCATTCAAGCAAAAGTAACCGGCTCAGAAGATTATGTGGTAACGCTTCAACTGGACCGGTTTCGATCCAGCTATTGCACGTGCCCTGTCCACACCTGCTGTAAGCATCAGGCTGCGGTTATGATGGAGCTCGCTGACCGACTCGGTTACCCGGCTGCCCACATCGTGAATGCCAAACAACAATTATTGCGGGCCGCAGCGCCCCCGTCTGTCCAAGCACGGCTCAAGGAATTGCCCCATATGAGTGTCGACGGCTGGCATGAATTCATGAACCAGGCTACATCTGTTGTGAAACCCGGCCATGATCAGAGGATGTACATAGAGGCGCTTCGGGATCAGTTGTCTAGTCTCATGAAGGGCCCCTCTCCGTTCCCGGAGATAGATTCGATTTACTTCGATCTGCATCAACTCTTGTTCATGCTGCGCAAAGCATCCGAATGGAGTTCTTCAGGCAGTCAGGTGCACCATATTTCCTATGTGAGGCCTCGGCTGTACGATGAAGTGCATGCGCTTCTGAACCAGAAAGCAGCTCTGTTCATTTTCACGCTCTCTGCAGAACGTCTGAAGCAAACGTTAAGTTACCTCCGACAGCTGCTAGCGGAGAATAAGGACCATAAGTATCTGGAATACGGCCTGTATACGGCGCTATGGAGATACTGGATCATGCCCCAGCCCGGGGCCGAAGAATGGGTGTCTCAGGAGTTGAATGCCTTGGAACGGCAGACTGCCGATAGGGGCTCCCCTTCGCTTGCAGCGGCGAAAGCTTTTCTTTATCTGCATCAAGCCAAAAGCGGCGAAGCATGGGCGGCGCTTGAAGCAAGCGGCGCGTTAGCCCAAGCACCGGCGAGTCTATTTCTCCCTTATCTGAATCTCCTGTCCAGGACTAGCGAGTGGGGCGCGTTGGTTGATTGGTTGAAACGAACGTCCCCGCACTTCTATGGCCCCATGACCAAGGAGCGCTTAGCCTATATAGCGTATTGGAAAGAAGCGGTCGAACATGTTCCCGAAGCCGAGGAGCCGCTGTGGAACGCGCTGGAAGGGATGCTGCCCCATTCGACCCAAATTGTCGAGGATATGCTGTACGAGCGCCATCACTGGAAGGCATGGATCGAGATGCAGATCCTGCTGGAACGCGATCCCTTCTATCATAAGGTAAGTGTGCTGCAGCCCATCGAGAAGGAGGAGCCGGAGCTTCTTCTACCTTACTACCACCAAGCCATCGAGCATTATGTCTCCCTCAAAAACCGGCAGGACTACAAGGCGGCGGTCAAGCTGCTGAAACGTCTGGAAAGAGTGTACAAAAAGATGAAACATCTCGAGCGCTGGGACCGTTTTTTCTCTCGGTTCCTGGAAAGAAACAGCCGGCTGCGGGCACTGCATGAAGAATTAAAGAAAGGAAAGCTGCTGGAATGAGCGAGAAACCAAGTACGAAACTAAGCGATATGTCGATCCATGCGGTAATAACAGATGCCGGAGATGCCTTGCTATGGGGGCTGAAGGACGGACGCACGGTAAGCGGCGATACGTTCCGCAAATTGATGTTCGCCTGGCACGAGCCCTCCTGCTACGGAACAACACTGGAGCTGCAGCAGGCCGGGGAGTTCGACGTGACGGTCCTCCCTTCGGAGATGGTACTCCCCTTCTTCGCCGAGCCGAATCTGATGGGCGTTCTCCGCTGGGAAAGCGGGGACGAAGGAACCAAGGGGTTATTCGAAGCTGCACCGCTTCTATATCGGGAAGCTCAAGCGGGCCGTTATATGCCGAGTTACAGCGCTTATCGGAACGGAAAGCTGCAATGGACGTGGGAGGCAGATTCGGACGATCTGCAACAGCTCAACTGGGAGGCGCTTACCAGTCTGGATATTTCCGGAGACAACCTGTCAGGACTTCGCTCCGCCTTCACGGCCGCCGTATCGATGAAGCACTATGCGAACGAAGCCGCCGTGTCCGATCTGCGGCGGGAATACCCCGCCTTGTTTGAGCGGCCGCGGCAGGCGGACTCAGCTATGGCGCTGACAGAGGAGGAATGGCTTGTATCGCTCGGCTGGAAGCCGGACCTGGCTCCCTTCCGCCCAGCGCTGCAATTGCTCGAGCCTGATGAAGAACAAGACGAATGGCGCCTGCGTCTGGTGCTGCAGGACAAGAGCGACGGTTCGACACTTGTGCCGATTCGCCTCACTACGGACGGACATGCCTCCGGCGTATGGATGCCCGACTGGAGCCCGTTCATCCGGGAACGTTCACCCGGATGGGCAACCCGACTGCTGACGACGCTTCCGGACGCGAGCAGCCGTGGTGAACTGTTCGCTGCGCCGTTAAACGACGAGGCAGCCTGGCACTTCCTGACCACGGACAGCCGCCAATTACTCCTTGACGGTTGGGAGGTTATGCTGCCCGGCTGGTGGGAAGCCGCCTCGAAGCGGAAGCCTCGCTTACGCGCACAAGTTACACCGGATGTAGGCGGCAAAGGACAGTCGTTATTCGGGCTGAATGCCTTAGTCGACTTCGATTGGCGGATTGCAATCGGTCATGCGGACTTGAGCGAAGCTGAATTCGCAGAGCTGTTGAGCCGCAAGGAGCGATTGATCCGTTTCCGTGGCGAATGGGTCGTTCTGGATCCGGCTCTGCTGGAGAAAATCCGCAGGCTCATGGCAAGCGTGAATCAGGAAGAAGGCTTAACTCTGCAGGACATTTTCCAACTTCACTTGTTAAGTGAATCGGAGCCCGAGATAACAGGCAAGAACGGACGGACATCCCGGGAAGGCGCTGACGATCAAAAAGACGAAGAAGATCAACCTCGACTGGAGGTAGAGTTGAATGCCCACCTTCTGGCCTTACTTCGTCAGCTGGGGCAACCGTCGGAATTGACTCCGCTACCCGTACCGGACGGACTGCGCGCCGAGCTGCGCGGCTACCAACGCGAAGGGTTCACTTGGCTCAGTCATCTGAGAACGTTCGGACTGGGCGCTTGTCTCGCCGATGACATGGGACTGGGGAAAACGGTTCAATTCATCACCTATTTGCTTCAGCACCGGGCGGAGGATGACTTCCCCGCCCTGCTCATCTGCCCGACATCGGTGCTCGGCAACTGGCAGAAAGAGCTTGCCCGATTCGCCCCTGAACTGAGGGTTAAACTTCATTATGGGAGGGGGCGGCTCACGCAACAGGAAATTGCTGAGGCTGTGGAGGATACGGACGTCGTCATCACCTCCTATACGACGGCATTGTTGGATCAGGAAGTGCTGCAGGAGATCGTATGGAGCTCCCTTTGTCTCGACGAAGCCCAGAACATCAAGAACGCGCAGAACAAGCAATCGGTCGCCATCCGCTCGCTGCAAGCCAAACATCGCATTGCAATGACCGGAACGCCGATTGAGAACCGCTTGTCGGAGCTGTGGTCGATCTACGACTTCCTCAACCCGGGCTACTTAGGGAATCAGCGCGGGTTCCAGCACCGCTTCGCGAATCCCATCGAGAAGCATCAGGATGCGGAGCGTACGGCACAGCTCCAGAAGCTCGTCAAGCCGTTCATGCTGCGGCGCAAGAAGAACGATCCGGCCATCCAGCTCGATCTGCCGGACAAGCAGGAGATGAAAGTGTATATCCATCTGACCCCCGAGCAGGGTGCGCTTTACGAGCAATCGGTTAAGCAGCTGCTGGAGCGGATGAACACTCTGGAGGGGATCGAGCGCAAGGGGGCGATTCTCGCTGCCTTGACTCAGCTCAAGCAGCTGTGCGACCATCCCGTGCTGCTGACGAAGGAAGCTGTGCCCTCTGAGACCGTGCTGCAGTTCGAAGAGCACCGGGAAACGTTCGTCAACCGATCTGCGAAGCTGGAACGACTGTTGGCCATGGTCGACGAGCTGCGGGACGAGGGCGATTCCTGCCTGATCTTCACCCAGTACGTAGGCATGGGTCAGATGTTGGCTGACGTGCTGCGGGTGCATCGGGGTGAACCTGTGCTGTACTTGAATGGCAGCACACCCAAAAACGAGCGCGATAAGATGATCGATACGTTCCAAGCGAGAGACGTTTCGGGTCCCGGCATCTTCGTCCTCTCGCTAAAAGCCGGCGGCGTCGGCCTTAACCTGACGGCGGCCAATCACGTCTTCCACTTCGATCGCTGGTGGAACCCGGCTGTCGAGAACCAAGCAACCGACCGCGCCTACCGGATGGGACAGAAGCGCAACGTGCAGGTGCACAAGTTTATATCCCTCGGCACGCTGGAAGAGAAGATCGACGAAATGCTGGAGAGCAAGATGAGCTTGAGCGAAAACGTTATTTCCACCTCCGAAGGCTGGATTACCGAGCTCTCGAACGACGAGCTTCGCGACTTGTTCGCGCTGCGGCAATCGTGGTGATACGACATACCTTGAAGCGCAAGAACGACGAATCGGAACTTGCGCTTCTCGCTGTCATCCTGAACTGCATGATTAAATTTCCGGCTTTCGTTACTTCAACGAAGCCCCACTGGAAGGGCGTCCCTTTATTGGCGCTAAAATATCGAAGTACACCTCGTCGTCAACGATAACCGGTTTAAAGGTGTCCAACCCCTGTAATGCCACACTACCGACTGAATTTCCCCATCCATCGAATTCTGCTCCATGACATGGACAGCGGAAGAAAAGACCATCGGTTGCGCTCCGGCCCGCCTCTGGAACAGGTTCTACACTGCAACCCAGATGTGTACATGAAGGCGACATCAGGAGTAGTTCATCTTGCGCATCGTTTGTCACGTAGAGGAATCCTTGAACTGATTTTGCGACCCAGGCGTCTCGGATGGTTGCCTCGTAGCTGATCTTTTCGAAGCTTTTTATTGTACTTAGCTGGTTGCGACCACCAAGTTTTACAAGGCTCCCTGGTCTTTCTGGGGTAACCCTCTCTTTTTTCTTCATCGCTCCATAATAAAATAAAGCGGTACTCCCCGCCAAAATTCCTACCGCCCCTAGCCCCAATTTACCGGAGGTGCTCAAGAAAGTTCTTCTTGTGATCTTTTTTGGTAACCGTCCTTTCATCCACTCACCTCTGAATAGATTTGCAATCCAACTTTAACCTACAACCCTCTCCCACCACCGAACAAGTTCCTTTATTGGACGACATCCGCCTCCGGCAAGGTGATATAAACGGCATCAATTTCACTCTTTCCATCGATTAATGCTTTTGCAATTCGATGACCCCCGTCAATTAATTGTCCTTCGGAACATAATAATATGGGGTATTCCATGTTTGCGTTGATAATCCGCTGACAATGAAACGCAACATTGCGTATAGTTGGAATGGGTCTACTACCGCTATCTTGAAACCAACAATCCTGATCAAGTTCCTTGATGGAATCAAGCTTGATTGTACGAACCGGTAAGCTCTTAGATAATTCCCACAGTTTCTCTACGTCCCAGAAATGTCGCTTTCCATCAATGATCCTTCCGTGTTTATGCTTCATTCGTGAAAGTAACTCTCCCACAATTATCACCTCAGCTTTCAATACCCACTCCTTTGACAATTCGGGACCTGGATTCCTTTTTCCTTCTGTAGAGTTAAACAGCTTGCAGCTTAATGAGCCGTTCGTATGCTCATCCGAGATGCTGGAGAATGACAACCTATAAGATGAAAACGACAGCCCTTTATGGCTGCCGTTTTATCGTGTTTATTGAGCTATTTGGCATAAAATGCATATCTTCCGGTTTCCGTTCGAAACTGTCTACTATACGCACGTTGAATTGGTCTCGCAGTTCGGACGTATGCTTCGGCACCTGATCGTATTTAAAATCCGGAGATCGCCTTGAACGTGGTGCGGATTTCCCGGGTCGTTCGATGGGCTTATGCGGATGCGGAATGTATCCGGCGCGATAACTTGAACGCGCAGCTGCTCGCCTTTTTGCAGAGATAGATGAAGCTGATTTTATTCCACGGTGGACTCCTTTCCAAACCTTTATTTCGGCTTCGCCGTCTGAATTTTTTGATTGGCCGTTTCTTCGGCATCGCGAAACGCTGTATTCAGATCTTTCACACCGCTAATCGTTGCAATAACCGCATTGTAAAATTCGGTCGTCGCGATGCTGTTATATCGCGTTACTGCGCTCGCAGGACCGTATTTTTGCGGCAGCATCGCTTTCGTATTTTTACCTTTGAACAACGGAACGTCTTGACCGAACGATTCCTTAACCGTCTTGCTTTGCAAAATGGTCAGCATTTTCCCTTCCTTCGACTTCTGCAGTTGAAACTCTTCCGATGTGAAGTAGGAGATGACCTGGAACGACTGATCTTTGTATTTGCTCGTATTCGTTATGTAATAATACGTCGGGTAAGGCTGAGGGCCGACCGATGGCGCATCTTTAAAGACCGGAAACGTAGCGATGTCAAAGTTCATTCCTTCCAGTTGGGCGGCATGCGTACCGGTTATTTCAAGGAACATGGCCGTATTGCGGTCTTTGAAAAAACGATTGTTTTGAACGCCGACATCCAACGCTTTCGCCGTTTTGTCGTAGCCGGGAATCGTATAATACCGGATGAAATTATCGGCAAACTTCTTCCAGCCATCCGTATTGATGACGGCCTTCTCCGCAGCCGGGTCGATCGGATTCAGCGAACGGGCGTTCATCAGAGCCAAATGTCCGAACGGCATTGCCAGCCCATAATACTGCGTGTCCCCGTCTTTACGCGTAAGCTTCTTGTTTAATTCTTCAAGCTCATCCCAGTTCATGCCGTCCTTCGGATAAGTAACGCCGAATTTATCGAACATATCTTTGTTGTAATAAAGCGCTGAGGGCGGGACGTACGCAGGCAGTCCATACATGCCGCCTTTGGCGATTTGCTTGGCCATATCCACCGTCGTCGGCTCCAGTTTGCTCAGGTCATAGTCATACTTTTTGATCAGCGGGGAAATATCGTATTCCATTTTCGGATCCAGCAGCGTAGGCGGCGTCGCTCCGATCGAGAAAAACATAATGTCGATTTTCTGGCCTGCCGCAATCAGTTCGGTAATGCTTGTTCCCGGCTTCGAACCGCCAACGATAAACTTGGGAGTGATGTAGGGGAATTTTTTCTTGAGCGGTTCCCCCATAATCTTATTTAATCCGTCTTCATCCCAATCGCTAATAAACGGATAATACAAGATCAGTTCGATAGGATCTTGAGGCGGTTCGTTCGCTTTCACCGCCTTCCCGCCGTTTTCACCTCCTATATCGGTCGCCCCCTGGCCATCCTTCCCGCTTGTGCATCCTGTAACCATCGCTGTTGCCAGTATGAGCGATAGCAATGCCGCAGCACTTGATTTCCCTTCCTTTATGACCATTGTTTTCTCCCCTTTAGTTGATTTACAATTATTGTATATGGAATCGCATACATTTCGTAGGTCGATCGATTGCAAGGAATAGTCTAACGATGACTGTTTTGGAGTGTGCGGATTCCATCTATGGAAACTCTCCCGGTAAAATGCGTATTCTCCTCCAGCTATACTTTATATATAATATATAGAAGTAATCATCGCATACAGGAGGGGTAACGATTTGTGCGCAAAATCGAACGGTATCGTATTCGAACTTTCCAGCGGCGGATATTTGCGTGTTGATTCGATATCCCCTAATACGTTCCGGGTTCGCCTTCATGAAACGAACGACTTTCCGGAGTCTGCTCTCGAACGTTACGGAATCGTCCTTCATCAGAGTTCAAGCGACTATACGTTGGAACACGATGGTCCTATGTCTACCATTCGCACGGACAAAGCAGCGTTAAGAATCGATACGCGAAACGGTTGTCTTTCTTTATACAACGAGCGCAACGAAATGATGACCCGTCATGCCGAACGTTGCTGGTCCGATTCGGTGCAAGGATTCAGAGCGTCTTTTTGGCTGGCCGAGGGGGAACGCATATACGGGCTGGGCGACAATGAGAGATTTCGGATTCAGCACCGGGGACATCGCGTCGAGATGTGGATCGAAAACTTAAACCGCTACGCGCCTATTCCTTATTTGATGAGCAGCCGAAAATGGGGGCTATTTCTAAACACGACTTGGAAGCACGAGTTCGATATCGGCCATACGGAACGTGACATTTTATGTATCAGAGGAGCGCGCGGCAAGCTGGACTACTTTTTGATCGTCGGCGACTCCTATGCAGAACTGCTGGACCGTTATACTGATGTGGTCGGCAAGCCGGCATTGCTGCCCATCTGGGCGTACGGCTTAACTTACGTTTGCCATCGTCAAGTCAATGCACGCGAGATGATCGACGATGCGCTCAATTTCCGCCGGGCGGGTATTCCTTGCGATACGATCGGGCTCGATGGAGGCTGGATGGATGTACCGGGCGATTCTATTCACAAAAAATGGCATCCGGAACGATTCGCTCTTCCCTCTTATTCCAAAAAATCCGATACATTTATCGGCGCATTGGACAAGCTGGGCTTCAAGCTTAGCTTATGGCTGACCAGCACATATGACATCAGTACAGAGGAAGAACGAACGGCCGCAGCAAAGTCTTCGGCTTCAAGTGTAAACTCGCCCTCGAACGAGGAGCCTTGGTACGATCATTTGTGGAAGTTTGTCGATCAAGGCGTAAGCGCGTTCAAGTTAAGCGGGGCGCCCTTCGAGCTTGAACCGCACGGACGGTCTTGGGGAAACGGAATGAGCGACGAAGAGATGCATAATTTGTATCCGATTTTGCTCGCCAAGCAGATGCACCTCGGGTTTAAGGAGCAGACCGGCCGGCGCTCGATGATCTATATGGCCAGCGGGTACAGCGGAATGCAGCGGTTTGCCGCTACTTGGGCCGGAAGCTCCACGCAGAAGCCGGCTCTCGTCTCTATGCTCAATCACGGAATGTCCGGTCACGTCCATACAACCGAAGATATGGATGTATCCACTCCGGAAGGCATTCACTTCGGTTTTTTGCAGCCATGGTCGCAGGTGAACAGTTGGGCTTATTGGCGTCATCCGTGCTTGTTGGAGAATGATTTGCTGCAAACGTTCAAAATGTATGCCAAACTGCGCTATAGCCTCCTGCCCTACATCTATACGGCCGCTCACAACGCCGCCCGGACCGGTGTTCCGATTGTTCGCGCCATGCCACTTACATTCCCTGACGATCCTTATTCGGACGAGCTGCTGCAGCAGTATATGTTTGGGGATTCGTTCCTCGTTGCTGCGTTTACGAACACAGTTTATTTGCCGGAGGGCGTCTGGTTCGACTTTTGGACTGGAGACCGGCACATAGGTCCGAAACAGATGGAGTATGCGGCAGAAGCCCCGGCCAGCGGGCCGTTATTCGTAAAAGCCGGCGCTATCGTCCCCATTTGGCCGGAAATGAGCCATATCGATCCGAAGCCGCCGGAGCGAATCGGTCTCCATCTTTATTTGTATGGCGAAAGCGAATATGTTCTCATTGAAGACGATGGAGTATCTTACGCCTATTTGGAGCGGCAGGTCGTCGAAACGAAAATTAGCTGCCGGACGACGGATAAACGATCTACAGTTCGGATCGATGCCCGCGAGGGCCACTGTGAAGGGATGCCAAGCAGACGCAGCTACGATATAGTTCTGCATGTTCCAGCCAAGCCGCTGCAAGTGACGGTAGCCGGAAGCTTGGCAGAAGAAACGGCTCACCTGCCGGAAAACGGCTTGGCGGCTAACAACTGGCATTTCGACCGCGCTTCACGGCTCGTCCGACTTGTCGTACAAGAGCAGTCGGACATGACGATCGAGATAGGCTATGATGCTTCATTTCATCGGGAGAGCCCGGCGAGACCGATTCGAAACGATATATCCGACTCGCCCGGTACGAACGCGTTTTGGGAAACCGAGCTGGAAATCGGCCTGGAAACGGGAGATCGCGTAAAAGCTTACGCGGCGCTGGAGGAATGGTGGATCGAACGGATCGAACGGATTCCGAATATGGACGATGCGCGCGTAAATATGCTCCTTGTTTGCGGCTTGTTCGTCCGTGTCTGCAATCGCCAAGGGTGGAACGTTCAAACCGTACTCGACGACGAATACGATGCTTTTGTCAATATACAAGCTGTGTTCAAGAAAGAGCAAGGCTACGAAATCATGCGGCGGGCTGTACAACAATTGATCGATTACCGGCGCTCTGCCAAAAAATCGAATATCCACCCGTTAATTAAACAATTAACCGAAATCGTAGAAAAAGAGATCGACGGCAATATGACGCTTCATACGTTGGCCGACCGGCTTCACGTCAACTCTTCGCACCTGAGTCGGATGTTCAAGCAAGTGGTCGGTCAATCATTCTCTGATTACGTGATGGTCCGAAAAATGGTGCGAGCCAAAGCGTTGGTAATTGCAGGAAGCAGCGTCTCGGAAACGGCTCTGCAGCTCGGATACAAGGATACGAGTCATTTTATTCGCGTGTTCCGCAAATATTGGGGTGTAACTCCTGGAGCTTTAATGCTTTACTGAACTTAAGCTTTCTTTATTGTTCAAAAAAAGTGCCGATGTGACTAAGTTGTCACACGGCACAAAGTTTAAAGTTATTATTTCGGTTGCTCGTCTATCATCTTCTGCGTCTCTTCCGCCATCATCCGCAAGCCTGTATGGAGATCGACCGTTCCGGCAAGTAGTGCATTCAGATGCTTCTCATAGATGCTCCTCGCTTTGGAATCGACGTTCGTTGTTGCTGCAAGCGGTGCGAAAGGATAATAGGTGACCGCTTTCCAGTTTTTATCCGGAAAAGGCGATTTCGATCCAAGTGCCTCTCTCACTTCCTTGGCCCTCGAAGCCATCAAGGTGCCGCCCTTCGAATTTTCGACAAAAAAATCGAGCGAGATCCAAAATTTGATCGCTTCCATCGCCGCTTCTTTATGCTGGCCGATATCGATGTTATGTTTGTGGATCAAGTCGCTCATATCGTACTTCAGATCGTAATCGAGCAGCGCCTCCTCGAATCCTCCCCGCGAATCATCTGCCCGCTCGGTTTGTGGACCGTTTCCTTCCGCTGCGGTATGCGGCTTTCCGTTACAGGCCCCCAGCAAGGGTGTCAACGTCAACAAAAACAAGAGGCACTTCAGAAAAGCGGCCTTTTCTTTCAACTTGGAACACCCCTTCTTGTAATTGTGATATTTCAATAAATTTGGTATCGCTTACAATTTAGGTTTATTACGTTGTTTAAAACATCGCTTTTGTTTCCGCTTCCCCCTCCTTGTGTTCAGCCCAATCGGCTATATCTTTTATGCAGAATAACAACGTCATTCTTGACTCTCACTGAGAGTATATTTTGAACACCTCTCTGAGCATTAAGGAAATCTCGCATCTCATCGGTTACGATAACCAGCTTTACTTCAGCCGGCTGTTCCACAAAATGGAGAGCATGTCCCCGAAGGACTACAGGGCGGGGAAATTCAGACATCGTTAAAAAACAAACACCCCTCGATAAAAGAGGGGTTTAGTTCTTTCATGTCGAGTCAACATGTCAAACTGCTAACGCAAGGCAATATAAATTTCGACTTGTCCGTCATTCGGATCGATCTGTGGATCATAATACTCAAAATCTCCCGTAAATGCCCGTTCATTGCCCGGCTGCCGCGACCATTCCCAAATACGGGACCACGCTCGCTGTACCCCATCTATAATCGGTCCCCGCTCTGTAACGAAAACCGCGTATTTGGCTGCGGGAACGGTAAATGTCCTTATATCCTTCGGCAATTGATCTTGCGATGTTTCCTTGACGCACACCCCGACCATGATCTCATACTGTCCAGCATCGCCTGCTTCATAGTTGTAGTAACAGTTGTAGTAGCCGGGTTGCTGTTGGTATTCTTTTAATTGCTCAACCATGTTGTCTGAATAAAACCGTTCCCAAAGTCCGCCAATTTTCCCCTCCCCCTTTAATTCAGCAGCATTTGTCGTGACGGCACTTATGCCGGCTAACAGGAAAGAGGGACGTTCTTCGACACGGATAGGTTCAAACCGTATCCCCTGTTCCTTTACTGTGTATTCGTCTTGTTTCATCTCGAATCACTCTCCTACGATTATTATGGGTATAGCTTAATACAACTAACCTGACAACTATCTGTCAGGTTGATTTAGCTTCTCTATATTTTTTCGCAATTTGCTCCGCACGATCGGCGATGATTGCCCGCAAATGTGGAGGCTCAAGCACCTCCGCAAGATGGCCCAAGCCGAGAATAAAGCGATACAGCCATTCATTTTCCGGATAGGCCTTCCTTACTAGCCAGTTGCCGTCTTCCTCTGGACAAAGCGCCTCAATACCGAACCATTCCTCCGCCAAATGACGAGCCTCAGCTTGGAATCGCAGGACGAATTCCGTCGTCTGATACGGTTCAGACGGGGGCTGGTCAGAAGTTCGCGTTAGTATTGGAACTTTACGGCGAATAAATGTCTTCCCCTGAACGATCTCCAGATCCTTCATTCGCTTTAGCTTGAAAAGGCGAAATTGCTCTTTCTCCAAGCAATAGGCTTGCAGGTACCATTGCTTTCCTTTCAGGATGAGCCTGTGCGGTTCTACGATCCTATGTGACATTTCACCATCGGCATTGGAATAAACGAATTCTGCTATAAGACAGTGATCAACCGCGTTCTCTAACAGTTCCAGCTTCGGGCGAAGCTGTTCGTTGCCGTCCCAAGGCGAATAGTCAATCAATACTCGACTTGACTTGTGCTGAAACGCTTCGGAATCCGCCGGCGGGACAACGCTGTGGATTTTCTCCACCAACCGCTGATGCGTCTCGTTATCGTAGGAGGCGGAAATGCTTCGAAGCGCTGAGACAATGGCAGCAAGCTCGTCATTCGTCAGCACATTTCGGTCCAAGCGGTAACCTTCAGCCAGTCCAATGCCGCCGTTGGTGCCTTGGTAAGTAATGATAGGGATGCCGGCCCCGTTGATCGTTTCGATGTCTCGATAAATTGTCCGTACGGAAACCTCAAACCGCTCCGCAAGTTCCTTGGCCTGCACCATTCTCCGGTTCAGCAGCAGAATGATGATGGACAGGAGCCTTTCCATTTTCAAGCCTATCCCCTCCACTGTAGTGCGCACGAACGGGCGCCAAACTGAGCACATACTGAAATCATTTGTTCGTATCCATAGTCTAACATTCCCCGTTAACGAAAAGGAACCCCAGCATCGGGTAAAACTCGCTGGGGTTCTTCCTTATTCGCTATGATTGGCAAGCCTTACACGCACATCGACCGCAAGTCTTCGCTTTCGCATTAGAGCCGTATTGCATTTTTATTCGCTCGTGCTGCTTCCAACGCGATAACTCCGAAACCGGCTGTTGACCCGCTCTCGGCTGTAGCGTCCCCCACTCCGCCGGGGAGCTTTCCGATGAACTGACGATCTGCTGCCAGATCTCTTCTATAAGCTCTATAGAGAGCGGGATAATATCTTCGCCAGGTACGGATTGTCGATTAAGATTAGAGGCGATTCGCGTTAGCGCGGCTTCGCAGGCTTGGACGATCTGCTCGCCGTATTCACGCGAAGCTTCTTCCGCATCTGGTCCGACAGCAAGCCTCCCCCCGGCACCTGCAACAGCTTCCAACGATTTTCTCGACATATCGACTAGGTCGGGGCGAATGTGCATCAGAGCTGAAATCTCGTACTTTCCCGCATGATCTCCATCGAATGTTCCTTGAACCAAATCAAAGTCCGTTCCAAACCAAATCCGCATGTTCACGCGTTCCATAAACAGATTTGTTATTTTTTGAAGATCGTGCAGATGAGCTCCGCCATGTCCGGATAATACAATAGCGTGCTGAAAGCCGGCATTATAAAACGCCCGCAGCTGGTACAAGTAAAAATGGTAAAAAATAAAGGAAGGCACGGAAGTCATATGCGGGTTGTTCTCCCCGACATTCTGCTCCAAAAATCTCGCCGAAGGTCCGACTTCGTGGACATGATACCCCATCGTCGGAGCTACGATGCCGCCGGTTGTTGCGGCAGCGCTCTTGCACAAGTGCTCCGCTTTGAACGTATCCAGTCCAAATGCGCTAATTTGCCCATGCGGCTCGCATAATCCTAACGGCAAGTATACAAGAGGACATTGCTGCAACCGGCTTTTGAATTCGGACGGAAAAAGCTCAGCCCATAATACTTTCGGAGTGTCTCCCGGTAACTCTCTCATAAGTGTCTCCTCGCATGGTAGAAGTGCCGAATCCAACGCTCTCGAATCTTGATATGTTCGAACATATCGTCCGGAAGAGGGGCCTTGCGGCTTGCTTCAATGTTCTGCGCGGCATATTCCTTGACCTGCATGGAAGAGATGGCCACCGTTACGCCGGGATGATGAAGCACGAATTTGATCGCCAGTTCGGTCAAGGTTTCTGCATATTGCGGAATATACTGGCGGAGCCGTTCGACTTTCTCCAGATATACATGTCTCGGTAAGCAATCAAAATAGTTATACCGGTAATCTGTATTCGGGAAAACGGTATCTTCCTTCAAGAAACCGGTTAATCCGCCTTCGTCTAAAATAACTCTCGCAATGACTGCTACTTGATGCTCGTGACAGATCGGAACCAAACAATCTAGTGCCACGGAATCGAAAATGTTAATGACCGTCTGAACGGAATCGATAACTCCCGCTCGCACAAGCGGAATCGCGTGATCGTGCCGGTGATCCGGGAGAGAAACACCGATGTACCGAACCTTCCCTTCTTCCTTCAGCCGGAGCAGTTCCTCCATCCAATAATCGGACGAGTCCCACTGCGGCCAGTACACATGCATCTGAATGAGATCGATTGTTTCCATGTCCATCTCTTGAAGCGACTTCTCTACACTGGCGCGAATCGAGCCTGGCGGATAGGTCGTATCGACCGGAGTCGGAAAATGGAAGCCCGCTCCCGGAAGCGAATGAGGAACCGCGGAAGCGGCGGCTTTGGTGGCAATAAACGGCCTCTCCCCCTTCCATTCCTTCAAAGCTTTACCGATAATTTCTTCCGATCGGCCGTATACCCGGGCAGTGTCAATAAAATTCACACCGTTCTCCAAGCTATACAAAATGGATCGAATCATAGCGGAATCATCTTGTTTGCCGAATATGCCGTCCAAACCCATGGCCCCAAAGCCGAGCCTGCTTATTTTTTCATCAGATCGAGCGAATGTGGAAAGCTGCAATGGTTATCCCTCCAAGCTATAGCGTTTAGTTAGTTATAGCATGACGGGCATCGCAATACTTCGCTAACCCGTACAAAAAAGTTGTATTTTTGTTCAAAGCTCGCCGCTGCCTTTACAGAAAGGCGCACACAGAACAACCGCCGCAGCATCAAGGCCACGGCGGTTGTTTTGGCTCAATCGGTTCATCGGAACCGACGCAGGTCGGTCGTTAAACCGAAATCACCTTCGTCTGCATGTTCAATTCCATCACGCTCCTTTCCTGCAGGATACTTTTAGTATACGGGACGGTTAAGTATCCTGCTATGGACCGTTTCGTTATAACGATTTTGGACTACTCCCTGTACTGGATAACGGCTTGTTAGCTTGGTTCTATACTTTATTCTTCTTTACGAAGAGCCACTATGATTCCGTTCTGTTTATATATTACACCTTCGGGAATAACGCCTCTTGGGTTACTTAGAGGATATATGATAGAACCCCTGCCTATTAGAGTACCCGGGTTGATCACGGCATTACATCCGATTTCCACTTCGTCACCGACGATGGCACCGAACTTTCTCAATCCCGTATGAATCGTTTCTTCTGGAGATAATCGAATCGAGATTTCCGTTTTATTCGACTTCATATTAGAAAGTATGACGCCAGCGCCAATATGAGATTTGTATCCCATAATGGAATCGCCAACGTAGTTAAAGTGCGGTACCTTGAATAGTTCTATTACTATAAGAAATTTGCTCATTCCTCTCTATGACCGAACGTTCTTCCCTATTTGGTTGCAACCATACTCATAAAACAGGAAAAACCACGAATTTGATGCTACGCTCGTGATTTTCCTGCTTTATGGTACGAAATGACTCGCACTTTTAAGGTTAAACGATTACCTCTCTCCGATTATCTCGCTTTCTCCTCGGCAATCATTTTGGTCATATCTTCATCGATTTTACGGAAAGCGGTGTTTAGGTCCAGATCCCCTTTCGCCACGTCTGGAACGTACTTGTTGTAAATCGGCTGCGCCTTGGAGTCGTATTTCGTCTTGTCCGGCATAGGCGAAAATTTCCGGCTGACGATGGATTGGAAGTTTTTCCCCTGGTATTTACTCTTCGTGCCGAACGCCTTGAGCACGTTGTCCTTTTGCAAGACCGGAATGACCGCTCGTTCCGACAAGCTGAGCTGCTCCTGCTCGGACAGCATATGCTTAAGCACCTGGAACGCCTCATCCTTGAATTTGCTGGTCGATGTGATGCCGAACAAGGTGGGATAAGGCTGCGGCGCTTTCCCCGTCGCTTCTTTGTACGTCGGATACGTGATCATATCCCAATTCAATGTGGTCATGTCGAGGTTTAAAAACAGGTTGGCCAACCCTTCCGTCATGGCTATGTTTTTGTCCTGCACAAACTGGGTCGGGTTTTTACCGGCGCCGCCCGCCGTCTTGTACGCTTCCACCATATTTTCGAAAATGCTTTTCCATCTCGAATCGGTCAAAATCGTCGCTTTTTCGGTTTTACGGTCCACGTAAGGTACAGATTGCGGGTTCAAGCTGAGATTGTGGGTGATCGAAGTGCCGAGTCCGTAATAGGTCTGCCCGCCGTCCGTCCTGTTCATCCGCTTCGCCAGCTCGATTACCTCATCCCAGGTCATGCCATCTTTCGGGTAAGGGACTCCGAATTTATCGAACAGGTCCTTGTTGTAGTAGAGAGCCGCTGTATTGATCACCAAAGGAAGCGCATACATCTTGCCGTCCGACAAAGCGCGAACCGCGTCGATGGACGATTTCTCGAGCGTGCCCAGATCGAGATTGTGCTTTTTGATCAGATCGCTCATATCATACTCCAGCTTGTACTCCTGCATTTGCTGGATGGTCACGTCGACTGCTTGCCAGAATACGTCGATTTGCTGCCCGGCGGCCATCAGATCAGCCAGCCCAGCTCCTTTGCCGGATTGAATGTATTCGATCGTGTATTCCGGAAATTTCTTGCGCATTGCATCGCCGAACCGTTCATTAAACGCTTCCGGGGTCCAGCCCGACGTCGAATAAAAAACAAGCTTAACCGGCCCTTTGCTTGGAGTCGTTTCAACGCCGGAGGCGCTGTCAGTCCCCGCGCTGCCGCCTTCCTTGCCGATGCTTGCCGTACTTCCGCATGCGGCCAAGAGCAGCGCCATTAGACCGCCGATTGTCCATACCATACATTTCCTTGCTGTTGCGACTTTCTCAGCTTCATAAACCTTCAACAAGAAACCCTCCTAATTGTATTCTATTGATCGGCCGTTCCATCTCATCATACAATCGCGGCGGCGGCGCGAACATTCAATAAATCCGCAATGTACCTACACTTTTTTGCATAAGTCGGTATGCATGGAAAAACCCGATGCGACCTGCACCGGGTTTTCGCTACGATCTTTTTTCATCACAAAAAATAGCTCTGATTCACGGTTTCCTCCGTTTTATGCCGGGAGCCGTAACGGACGAAGTGTTGGTAGTGCGCCTTGTACAACTGGCCGTTTCGGGACGGCGAGTACGTTAAGTAAAGCTGCGTCCGGCTGTAGTCGGCCGTATTCGGACCGCTACGGTGCGGGGTTAACGAATGAAACAGAATGAGGTCGCCTGGTTCGGTTTCGACCAGATTGCCTGTGGTCAAATCGATTTGCGCGATTTCTTCGGCGTTGAAGTTGCGCAGCTCCCCGGGCGTGGATCGGAACCGGTCGTGATAACCGGGAAACAGCTCCAGCCCGCCGTTAGCTCGCGATGCTCCGTCGACCGCCACCATCACCGAGATGAGTCCTTCGAACGGAAATCCTTGCCAGAACGCCGCATCCTGATGCATCGTATAACCGCTAACTCCGGGAAGTTTGAAAATAAGCTTGTCTTTGAACAACAGCGGCTCGTCGAGATAAATATCGCGCAGCGGCGTCAAAATTCGTTCATCCTTAGCCAGCTCGTCAAAAACCGGGGAGATGTCAACCAGCGGGTCGAACTTCTCAATCGTACTCAAGTCGCCATTTTTGCGGAAGCCGACCCGCACGTTGAGCGGATTAATGATCCGTTCGTCAAGATGGAGCAGCCGGTTCGTCTCCGCCTTCCACAATAACGTCTCTTCCCGGGAAAATACCCCTCGCAGCACCAAATAGCCATTTTGTTTGAATGCGTCCAATTCCGCATACGTTAACGTGTTCCTCATTCCACTCGCTCCTTCACTTTTTTGTTTAGCTTCCATTTCATATCCGTATCGTATATCTTTATGGATATCAAGAACATGCATTGCTTTACTATTTTGCTTACACTTTTTTGCAAAGTGGGGGGACGCGCATGCACCATGCGAACATTATCGCGATCGAAACGAAACTGATCGCCCTATCCTATTCCCGGGACCGAACCAGCTTCCTGCTGCCGGAGGAAACGTACGAAGGCTGGGTATTGCTCGCCGGTGAAAAGGGTGTGTTCCGGTACACCGTTGCCGACGAATCGGGGGAAGTAAAAGTCGGAGAGGCCGTACTTTGTCCACCGGGAACCCTGCTTCAACGCGAAATGCTAGAGAAGCTGGATTTCCATTACATGCATTTTCGGCTAGATGCCCGGTCGTCCGAAGGGCCTGTCGAATTTCCGTATTTCGGAAAAATCGTCTTCCGCGATACGTCCCGCCTGCTGTCCACTCTGGCCGTACTGCGCGCAGCACGCAGCAACGTATCGATGCAATATTCGGAGCATCTGGTCAGTGACATTTTGTACCAGCTCATCGGGGAACGCGCGGCGCGGCGCAAAGAAATGAAGCCACGGGATGCCGCCATCGACGAAGCCGCACGATACATCAACGAACGGGCTTGCCAGAGCATCTCGATGCAATCGGTCGCTTCGCTCGTCGGACTGAGCCATTCCCAATTCACCCGCAAATTTCAAAAAGAACTGGGCGTCTCGCCGGTCAAATATTTGACGGGAATCCGGCTGCATAAGGTCAGACAAATGCTGGTAGAAACCGATGAATCGCTCGAGAGCATCGCCGAGTTGTGCGGGTACCAGAACGCCTTTTATTTGAGCCGCGTCTTCTCGAAGGAAATGGGCATGAATCCGTCCTTCTACCGCAGCACTCATCAGGTGTGAGGGGTTAGACATACGAAAAGAACCGTCAGGGAAAGTCCCCGACGGTTCTTTTCTACACGAGACGCAAAACAAACTTGCTTACAGGACGTGGTTTGCCTGTCTCCCGATGAACAATGGTAACCGATCGCGTGACCGGCTGCCGTAACTTTCTTAACCAAGAAAAGCTACACTTACACAGGGTCATTCATCGTGTAAAAGGCTTCGATTAGAAGCTTTTCTTATTGCTTTTGCAAGATTCGTTGAATAATCGCTGCCGCTTCCGCCCGAGTCGAGATCCCCTGCGGAACGAATGCACCCGCTTCGCGACCTTGGATCAATTGGAACGACGCCGCTGCCCTCACATATTCTACAGCCCAGGGCGCCACAGCCGATTCATCGCTGAAGGCGGATGCCAAGCTACCGTCCAGCTTCACACCCTTTTGGATCGCGTAAGCGCGCATCATCATGGCAACCATCTCTTGTCGTGTAATACTACCGTTCGGATCAAAGACGGTGTCGCTTTTTCCATTAGCTATTCCCGTTTGAACGGCAATCGAAATCGGCTGTTCGTACCATGAGCCTTTCGCTACGTCGGCAAAGGTATGCGGTCCCGGCGGATTCGTCAGCTTCATAGCTTTCACAAGCAAAGAAGTAAACTCTGCGCGCGTGATCGCACGGTCCGGTTCAAACGTAGAGCTGCTTGTTCCTGAAATAACATGTTTCGCGGTCAGCCCTTCAATGACATCGATGGCCCAATGAGAAGCGGAAACATCGGCATACGATTTTTTGTACTCCAGTACTGCATATTTACTGAAATGGTGAAGGCTGACGGATAATACACCGCCACGAATGTCCCCGCCGATATACGTAAGTGAGCTATCGTCAGCAATGAAGTATACGCCGGCCAGGTTCGGGTTCGCAGCCGAGTCCACGTTGAGATGCAGTGTGATCGGTTCGCTGAATTCCGACAAACCGGTTTTTTCTCCGTTTTTGCCTACAAAGGACAATCCAAAATCGATGACTGCACCGAAAAGCTTGATGGAAGCTTGCTCGGAAGACTGGAGTAAACCGATCAGCTTCTCGGACTCCGACTGCGGCAGAACGTCCATTTTCAACTCGATCATGCCGTTCTCTAAAGTCTCCTTCGACAAATTGCCGACTAATTGCTTCAACAAATCGGGCGGAATGTTTAGCTTGAACTGGTCTGTTACGATGGCCAACTGATTTTGCCCGAGGGCTTCAAGCGCCTGGGCCGCCGGCAGCGCAATTTGATTGGCGTTTGGCGGAATCGCAACCTCAACTTTTCCATTAACAGCAGCCTTTTGAAGCTCGTTGCTGCCTACTATATGCTTTTGTTCCTGGATAGCATTTCCGCTGCCAGTGCCGGCTGGCGGCGTGATGGAGCCATTATTCCCACTGTTGCCGGCTGGCGGTGTTGTAGAACCATTTTCTCCATCGTTGCCCGCCCCCGGCGTAGTGGAGCCGTTATCTCCTCCGTGGTCCGCCCCCGGCGTAGTGGAGCCGTTATCTCCTCCGTTGCCCGTCCCCGGTGTAGTGGAGCCGTTATCTCCGCCACCGCTACCGTTGCCTCCAGTTCCAGGAGACGGGTTCTCCGGTGACTTCTCCAGTTGAGCGATAGCAGCTTCAGCCGTTATCAGCACGGATAGATTCGTAATATCCGTATCTAACGCGCCTTTACTTATCGCTTCAGCCACTGCCGCGCGGGCGGCTACTACCGACGGTTTGTCCGCCAATGTAATGACGGCAGGCAGATCTGCTATTGCAGCCTTCGCTTTTTCGATCGCTTGTTCAAGCGGTGTTGGTGTTGGCGTGGACCGGTGATTGATTTTGTATTCCAGCTTGGATTTGCCGTCTTTGGCCGTTACGCGGATGATCGTTTGTTTCGAATCCTGAATCGTTTCTTTCGAAATCGTTGCTAACGCCTCAGTCGCCATTGCCTGAATATTGGCATTCGCAGGTATCGCAGCCGTATACTCCAGTACTCCCGGAGAGAAACCCTCCAGCACAGTTCCATTTACAGTTATAGCGGCCAAAGTCGCATCGGTTTCCGGCACAGCAATACGGGACAAGGAAACGCCTGCATCCGGCGCGTAAAAAATCGAACCGTCTATGCCGATCGTCATGCTGTTCAGGAAATCATTCACAATAATTTTGTACTTCAGCGTCTCCGGGTCAACCGCTATAATTTTCCGGGACAGCGTCGTATAAAGCATACCGTCCGGCGCCCATCTAAGATGGAACGGCATCCATTTGCTAGTGCTGTACGTGCTCGGTTGAATCATCTTGCTCTTAACGATCTGTTTTGTTTGGACGTCCATGGCAAAAATCGTACCGTCTACCGCTCCCCACAGCAATCCGTCCGGTCCGAACGAAAGCTCTCCGATCATACGAGGAGCCTCGTCGATGCCGGGAATGTTCAGCGTGATTTCGTCGATCTTTCTTTCATTTGCAACATCCCAGACAAAAATTTTGGCTTGCGGTTCGGAAGGTTCGATTCCAAGTCCGCCCCAAACGGTCGTACCGCCGTACAAAAGCCCATCCTTATAAGCTAATCCGATAATGCTTTGATTTTTTACAACTTGTTCATGATTGTACTGCTTCCATGTATCGGTTGCTTCATCATAGATGGCCAGAGCCCCGCCCAGGAAGCCATAATCCGGCACCGTTCCGACAAAAAGCTTGTTATCCCCGGAAGTGATCGCGAAAGGGCGGTCCTGATGGGAAACTTTGTACTCGTACTTCGGGTTTTTATTCAGCAAGACGGGCTCAGCCGGATCATAGCTGTACATAATCGCAGATACATACGTGCCGTAATAGACCTTATTATTCATAAATCCGATGCCTTCCGGCTGTGCGAATGAAGACACGTTTACATCGATTTTGTTCGTGAACGGATTATAGATACTCATCCCGCGCTGGTAGCCGCCAAAGTACAAGCGCCCGTCGAAGCCGCGCTCAATGCCCTGGATTCGAACCGGCTGCGGTTCGATCGCCAGCTCCACGAACGAAAGCCAGTGATCCGTCGGATCGTACAGCATATATTCGCCATATTGAGTGACCATAGCGAGTACGGTTTTTCCGGCTTTTTCGCCGCTTTTTAATTGGATCCATGTCATGTCTTTGACACGGGTCGTATCGGGGAGCGGCACCGTGAGCGGAATTTCGGTAGATTTTTTCGTGCTAATATTGTATTTATACAGCTTCGACACATCTTTATAGTAAATCTCGTCGGTATTGCCCGGATTCGGCTCCGAAATCATATTGCTATAGGTAAAGCTGGCATCGATCGTGTTTGTTTCCAGATCCCAAACAACCATGTTCACCGTGCTTACGGAAACAAACAGCTTGTTCTTGACTTTGAATACGTCGGCAATCGTATTGGTAACGCCCGTATGTCCGGGAATGACGATTTCCGTTTTTTCGCCGGTTACGCGATCCACCTTGAACAATTGAACCGTCGTTCCAAGCCCCGCGTAGATGTACTGCTCATCAACAGCTATTCCCCGCACATATTGCTGCCCGGATTTTACTGTGCCATAGTTGCGGAATTGCTTCGTCGCTATATCGTACTCGAACAACTTGCCGTGCGTATCCGGGTTGTAGGTACCTCCGTAAATTTTACCGTCGATTTCTTCAATATCCCACACCCAATTGTCCGCGGTATTGTAGCCGAGTGCTTCTACCTTCTTTTCGGCCGGCACATACCGGTACAAGTTGCCGTCGCCCGTTGCGGCAAAATAGACGTTTTTATCGGATCCGACGGTCATGGCCCAGGTTGCTTCTGTTTTGGGAATATCCTGTTTGAATTTGAGCGCTCCTGTTTCGGCATCCAAAGCATAAAAGGTGCCCGGCAAACCATTTGTTACAAAATAAACTTCGTTCTCGCCTTTGGCATTCGTTTGAATCGCTCCCGATTGCCCAAGGTTAACATTGACCATGGGTCCAAGATTCACTGGCGCTTCATATTCGCGGTTCAAGGGCTCCTCCGGTGGTATGACGTCTAGGGAAATATCATCGAAATAGGCTTCCGTCAAGCTTGGGTCGCCGGAATACAAAGCCGCCTTGGCATAAGCCGTCCCGGCTGGCACGGTGCTGCTGATACGCATTTCAGTCCATTTGTTAGTTCCCAAGGTCACACTGCCAAACAACTCTTGTTTTACGCTAATCGGATCCCCGGCCGTATTGTAAAAGCGAATTTCCGGGACGATATTATGCGTTTGATTGATGACGTATACGTTCGATTTCAACATGACGGACGCGCCTGGAGTAACCGATACGCCACTGCTGATCACCCTTAATCCTGCGGTTGTGGAAGTATCCTTGAAGTGCAGGCTTTTTAGTCCGCTGCGTACAATGTTGCTATCCAGTCCGATCTCCCCGCTTGTACCTGCGGCTATACTCCAGCCTGGAATATTGCTGTTATCCAGCGCGGCTTCAAAGCCCGGATTAACGATAGAAGCGGCGGGTCCCTGTTCCTGTGGAGGAGTCGTGAAAGGTACGACCGTTATATTCGCGTCGTCTACGTACACTTTAGTGAGGCTGGGAAAGCCGGAATATAGCCCTACTTTGACATAAGCTGTATTCGCGGGAGCTTTCGCGCTGACGGTAAGCTTGTGCCATGATCCAATAGGAACGGCGGTATTGCCGTAATTCACGAAAGCGTTCGGCGTGATTTCCGCGCCGGCAGCCGTATAGTAATGAATAACCGGCTGAATACCGTGCGATTGATCGGCGGCAGCCACTTTGTATACGTATACATCGAAGGTCACCGTATCGCCGGCCGACGCTTTAATGGAGTTGCTCAGCATTCGAAAGGCGCCGTTAGGCGAGGTGCCGCTTACTTTGTCTTGAAACAGTAAACTGCTCGCTCCTGATCTTGCCTGCGTACTGCTGAGTTCAATGCTGCCGTACGTTGCAGTTGTTGCATCAACGGTCCAGCCCGGAATAGCTCCGTTCACCAGGGTGCCTTCAAATCCGGGATTGGCCAGCGTGAGTGTCGGTTCCGATGGTACAGGCTGCGGATTAGCCGAAACAATCGTTAGCTTTGCGTCGTCGAGATATATTTTTGTCAGGCTAGGGAACCGGAGTACACGCCTACCTTGATGTAAGCGGTATTTGCAGGCGCTTTTGCATTAACGGTAATGTTGTACCAGCTTCCGACTGGCACAGTAGTATTGCCATAATTCAGGAAAGCGTTCGGCGTGATTTCCACGCCTGCAGCCGTGTAGTAATGAATAACCGGCTGAACGCCAGCCGTTTGATCCGCGGCTGCGCCTTTGTACACATAAACATCAAAGGTCACCGTATCGCCGGCCGATGCCGCAACGGAGTTGCTTAACAGTCGAAAGGCGCCGTTAGGCGAGGTGCCGCTTACTTTGTCTTGAAACAGCAAGCTGCTCGATCCTGATCTTGCCCGCGCGCTGCTAATTTCAATGCTACCGTTCGCTGCTGTAGACGCATCGACAGTCCAGCCCGGAATAGCTCCGTTCCCCAAATTCATTTCAAAGCCGGGATTCATGAGTCCGCTAACAATCGGGCTGCCCGCCCCATCGACAGCCGCAGAAGCAGAAGGCAGGGGAATCATTCCGAACACGAGCGAGATACAGAGTAAAAAGGCAAGTATACGTGTTTTAGATTTCTTCGTCACTCGGATCACCTCTTATTGATTTCGTTGGGAGCGCTCCCATTAAAAGCGAAAAATGAACTTACAAGACGCAATGCCATGCCATGGAACCGCGGCGCAAAAAGACAAATCCATCCGTCTTCATAATCGATTCAAGTTGATGCCCGGAATCGATCATCACCTCCCTTAAGCCTCTCGGGTCATTCCGGCTACTGTTCCGCCCATTTGCGGGAGAGTGTTTCAGCACTCTCGATGATATGCTCCCCGAATCGCAATGCCTCGCTGCCTGGGGTTATACGGAACTGTTGCACCAGCTTGCGGATGCTTTCCTTCAGATCTTTTAACATAACGACAATTTGCTCTCTGCGCTCCTCGGTCGTATTAGCTTTTTCCGGGTCGACAACCCTTGCCGGGAATAACGGGATATTCCAGTATGTGATCTGTCCCAGTCTCGCTTCCAGCTCCTTGAATAAAGCTTGGACGGCCTCCCGCTCTCCTTCCGGATAATAGGCGTAATAATCCCGGGTTATCCCCTCCAAGTCGTCGCTCCATAAGGCGCGGCAGAATACATAGCTGTTGAAGCTGTGCGCCCATTTCCACGGATAGGGGTCCGGCCCCCTGTACGGCACAACCAAATTGACGATCCCATGGACATGAAGCTTTTCGTAAAAAGCGATATCTGCCACAATCCGGCTAGGCATAAACGGAAACAGCTGCGTAAGCATAAAGTGATCGCTGTAATACTCAAATATCGTCAGCTCGCGCTTCGTTCTTCGAATAGCGTTATTCCAGTCCAGTAAAGCTTGCTTCGCCCTCCTGTCCATATCATGCGGACTATCGTCATACCCGTACCGGTAATCCCGCCCCCAATAGGCCAGAAGTGTATCAACATCGCGGGACGCCTCTGTATCGTTTCGCTCCAACATGCTCCAGGACAGCCCCGCATTGTAGGCAATATGTTCGACGCGTACCGGCAATCCCGCCTGATGAAGGCAATTTGCGAGCTTTTCCGTAAACTGAAGATAGGAGCCCAGGAAGCTGCCTTCCTCCTTGGCGGCAATATCCTCCGGCCATAAAGAAACCAGGTTCAAATTCGGTACGTTCCGGCAGTAAGCCGCGATATCGTTTAGCAGAAGCTCCTGCAATTCGGGGTCCCTGAAGTTGACTTGCGCTTTTGCCGTATACGGATGATCTGCGGCTTGATTCGCATATCGCTCCATTCCTCTTTTCAAAAAGAACATGAGGCTGTGGCCGCCGAGCGTAACGGAAATACCGCGTTTTGCAATTTCCGGGGCGATTTCCCCGCCAACTTGATCCCATAAGGAAAATGTAAAAAAGAGTTCGTTGATTTTATTTTTGCCGAACCAATCGATCATCGATTTCAGATAGTCCGGCTCATTAATCGTTTCAAATACGAAGCCTCTGCGTTCCATTCTCGGCGAATAGAACCGGTGTCGTCTCAGTTCTGTCCCTGTTCCCGGCGTGCCCGGGATACGCTTTTCTTGAAAGGAATCCGCTTGGGCAACGGTCGGCTCCTGAACGGGATAAATCCAGTGAAAGCCCCATTCCTCCTGAGCGTACTGGTACACGGCATATAGCGCGGCTCTTTCCGATCTCCCGGAAAGCAGCAGTTCCTCCTCGGTCTCGATAAGGACAAAGTCATCCGAAAAACGGCCTTCTCCGTTCACCGCCGTTTGTAATAATCCCGGCTTGTAATGGTCCAGATCTCCCCAGGTTCCGATCCAGACCCGCTCCGGGGCGGCGTCACGCCGGATCTCCTTATGATTCCTGCTCTTCTCCAGCAGCCTGTTCCATTCCGCGCCTGCAAACGCCAAAACCGGATGCTCTCTCGAAAGTGCAGATAAGCTCATGTAGAACGCACTCCTTCCCCCGTTCCCAGTTCAGCTCCGCCTTGCAGCAATAACGCTTGCAATTCGCGGATAGGCACGTCGATCGCAGCGCAGCCATCCCGAGCCGCCAGCGCCGCCGCTATTCCCGCCGCCTGACCGGTCGCCATACAGCTCGGGGTTAGCCGGGTTGTCGCCTGCGCTTCGTGCGTCGTGGAGATACATCTTCCAGCAAGCAGCAGATTCGAAATGTGCAGAGGCACGATACTGCGGTAAGGAATGTCGTAGGCGCCGCCCTCGCGGATGAAATTAGCCGTAACGCCCTTGCCTTCCGGGTTATGAATGTCGATCGGATAGCCGCTTCTTGCAATCACGTCATCGAATCTTCTTCCGTCCAGCACATCCTCGCCTTGCAGCACATAGTTCCCAATAATTCGGCGGGTCTCCCGGACGCCGATTTGCGTGCCGACAGCCGATACTTTTGCCTGCTCGAAGCCGGGAATATGCTCCTGGAAAAAGCGTTCCAGCACAAGCACCTGTTTGCGCCCTTCGATTTCCGCCTTCGTCAAGTCTTCGATCTTCGTCGGATCAAGCCCCGAAACACGGGATACGTTGATCAGCACCTCATCGTCGTTCGGTCCAGCGAAGAACAGGACGCCTTCCCGCTCGATCGGCAGATCGGCCTCCTGCCACTTGCTGTAGAAGCCCATCACGCCGGTCAGCGGCAGCTCATCCAACTCCGCAATCATCGATTGTTTGTAAAATTGCTCTGGGTTCATCTGCATGTAGCGCTTCACCTTATCCAGCTCTACGCCTCTCATGCGGAACTTCATCGTCATAGGCTGAACTTTGTTGTCGGTATTCCCCTGTTCCCAGGGAGCGCCGGCCATATAGGCCACATCGCCGTCGCCTGTCGCATCGATAAACACCTTGGCCCTGAGCTCCGTTGTCCCGCCTTTGTGCTGCAGCATTACGCTGCTGATCCGGTCCCCCTCCGTGTTAACGCCCGTGACGGACGAATGCAGCAGCACATCCGCGCCTGCCTCCTGCAGCATTTCTTGCGCTACTACCTTATAAACCTCCGGATGATACGGAGTCAGCGTATGAACGAATCCAATCGTATCCCGAAGATGCCCGGGCGACGCTCCCAGCGCCATTAACCGCTCTACGATTTCCTGCGCGATGCCGCGAATGACCTGCTCTCCTGCCGCGGAATGAAAAGTCATCCACGGATAAACAAGCGCGATGGTGGACATTCCCCCGAGAAATCCATAACGTTCGATGAGAATCGTCTTGGCGCCGTTCCTTGCAGCGCTGACCGCTGCCGCGACCCCTGCCGGCCCACCGCCGAGTATTGCCGTATCGTATTGCAGCTGTTTTTCGTTCAATTGGCCTTTGTCAGTCCTCTCTGATAATTTGGAGCGCTCCCATAAACGCGCAAAAAAGAAACGGGCCAAGCCCAACACGCTATCCCGTTTCGTCTGTTTACCCGTTCAGCACCGCATGGTTACGTACTGCCCCGTACGATCAATTCATTTTTGATGAAAACGTCTTTGGACTCATTCTCGCCCAGCTCGCCGCGCAGCATATCCAGCAATAGCCTGATCGCCTCCCGGCCTAACCCCAGCTTATCTTGATGCACCGTTGTGAGCGGCGGCGAAACATACGGCGCGGCCTGAATATCGTCATAACCAACGACAGCAACATCCTGAGGAAGCCGGAAACCATGCGCCAAGAGCGATTCCATCGCGCCGAAGGCCATCAAATCGTTAGCGGCAAATACCCCGTCGAAGCGGATATTTCTCTCGATCAGCAGCTTCATCTGCAGACGCGCTGCCGCCTGGTCTGCCAATCCGTCGATAATAAGCGAGGGATCGACGTGGGTGCCCGCCTCTGCCAGCGCCTGATAATAACCGGCGAAGCGTTCGTTTTCATGGTAGGTATGGAGAAGTCCCTGTATGTATACAATGTTCCTTCTCCCCCGCTCCAGCAGATGCTTCGTCGCCTGATACGCACCGTCCCGGTAATTGGATGTTACGCAAGCGAGAGGCAGATGGTCGTAGCTTCTCTTCCCCACAAGTACATACGGAATTTGCTGCTGGCGATAAAAGAGCAGATATTCCTGCTGAATATGTTCGCCCATAATGATAAGACCGTCTACTTTTTGTCTTAAGGCGATTTGCTTCCAATAGTCCCGGTCCGAATCCATCCGGTTGGCAAATAAGACCAGATCGTAGCCGTCGGCGGCGGATGCTATCTGTAAGCCCTGCAGCACTTCATAGAAAATATGGTGAGACAGGAAATTCGGATTTTGTCCGAATACCATCACGCCGATATTGCCGGTTTTGCCGCCGGCAAGACTTCTCGCTTGAGGATGGGGCACATAACCGGTTTGCTTTATAAGGCTCAGAACCTTGTCCCGCACTTCCGGCTTCACGCCAGGCTGATCGTTGACTACGCGCGACACGGTTCCTCTCGAGACGCCTGCAAGCTTTGCAATCGATTCCAACGTATGCTTCATAAACCACCTGTATCGTTCCGAAAGGAACTTCGCTTTATGGGAGCGCTCCAAAACTTAATCTGTTCCTATTATGTTGGAATCGGTTATAAAAGTCAAACACAACCGACCAAATTTCCAACTTTCTGAATCGGTACACTGAAAATGATTAACACTCGCCGGCTTAGGGATAGCTTTCCAAATGAAGAGGGCCCTCTCTAAGGAGAGGGCGCCCTGATCGATTCGATGCTTACTGCCGCGGAGCCATGTTGTTGTAGATGTTCGTCGCGATAACCTTGCCCTTGCCGACATCATCGGTCGTGAAGCCGGATACGATGTTGCCGACCTTGAACTCCTTCTGCAGCAACTCCTCCGACGGCGTGGCGGCCGTTGGTCCGTCGATGCCCATCTTCGTCTCCGGTGTTACCGTGACCCAGAGACTGCCGACCTTGAAGCTCTTGCCGTCCGCACTCACCTCGGAAATGACACCGTCGATATTGACCGCCACCTTGCCCATGCTCGGAGGCTTCGCCGCCGCGGTATCCGCGGGCTGGGTCGAAGGCGTCGTCGCCGGAGCGTTATGATTCAACGCGAGAATGCCCACCGCGAGCACTGCACACGCCGCGATGCCGGCCGTCCACCCCGTTACTTTTCTCTTTTTCACCAACTCCATGTGCATCCGCTCCTTATGATTCATCAATTTTATATAGGTTGCATCTTGGAAATCTTCGCTGGTCTTCAAATGGGACATCGCGGACTTATAAACAGACTTCTTCATCCTCTATGCCTCCAATCTTCTCCTTTAGGAGCGCGCGCCCTCTTGCCAGCCATGTCCCCACCGTGGCGGGTTTGGCCTCAAGGATCGTTGCGATCTCCTGGATGGAATATCCTTCGTAATAGTGCAGATGGATCGGAATCCGATACTTCTTGTCCAAGGCTAGAACGGCCTGCAGAACGTCGCTTTCTTCCTTGGGGAGGTAGCTCAGGTCTTCGGGAACCGGGTTGCGGTTTCGGAACCACCCGGCCTTCAACATATTTTTGCTCTTATTAATGGTCGTTCGAATTAGCCACGCTTTTTCGTGTTCGCCGTTTTCGAATACGGGGCGCTTCTTCAAATACGCTAGGAAGACGTCCTGCGCTACTTCTTCCGCGTCCGCCGTATTCTTCAAGTAGGCGAAGGCAATCTTGATCAAGCTTAGCGAATAAAGATCCAAGGCCCGTCGCACAGATTCATTGAGCTCAAATGAATTGTACACCTCAGCACCTCCTTTCACTTTTAATACAACCAGGCGCTCGATTATTTTTCATTGAAGCGACTATTTTTTAGAAAATAACCTCATCTTGGCTCTAGACGAGCCGAAACCCGCAAAAGAATGCAGCTTTCAGGCAGTAAAAAATCCCACCTCTTGAAGAGGAGGGATGTCTGCAGGTTTCCCGAACAGCTACCGACGCGACTTTCTACATATTGCCATATCGTCCAGTGACATGCGTTTACGGTTAAAGCTGCGAGAATCGAATCGCCACCGAGTCTTTGCTCAACACATCGAATCGATACCCCTGCTCCTTTAAGTTTTGGATAATTTCCGGAAGCGCTTCGACGGTCGTATTCTTTTTGTCCATGTCATGAAACAATACGATAATGTTCGGTTTCCCCAATGCTCCTTGCCGTACGGCTTCAACGATTTCTTCCCGTTTTTGTACGCTTAGCGCCGCGTCGGTAGAGCTAACGTTCCAGTCGAAATAAGAAACATGATCTTTTCCCATAGCGGCGATCACGTCTGACATGATTCGGGCACCTCCGTACTTCCGAGCCTGGCGGTTGTTGGAACCGCCGGGAAAACGCAAAATTTCCGGACGCCTCCCCGTCGATTGTTCCAAAAGCTCATCCAGCTTCTCGACATCTCGTTTAAAGCCTGCAACGGATTTGTATACTACCGAGTAGTCATGAGTATACGTATGGTTACCGATCACATGACCGTTTTCCGCTATTTTCCGGTAAAGCATCCGCCCTTTCTGAGAAGGATCGCCAATTACGAAAAAGGTCGCCTTAACGTTGAATCTACGTAAAATGTCAATAATAGGTTCCGTATTTTCAGATGGCCCGTCATCAAATGTAAGATACGCGGTTTTGGACGTTGCTGCTGCCCCGTTCGGATTCGGATCGGCCAATGTCGCTGGTTCTCGTGGAGGTTCGCTTGCTGTTGTCGTTTTGCCGGACAACTCTTTGCCGGAAGCGGGTGCATTTTGAACATTATTGAGGGATAGAGCGTTAGGACCGGTCTGCAACGATCCCGGTAAAGCACTCTGCTCCGATTGCGACTTTATAGGCATTGAAGAAACCGGCGGCCCAGAATCTAGTATTTGTCCGCACCCGCATGTCGACATCAAAATAACGATAACTGTGAGGGAAATCCATGGTGTCCGCTTCAAACCGATCTGCCCCTTATTAACAAGTTATCAGTATTATGGTTCAATCCAAATGCCAAGTATTTGTGCCAAATATTACTTGGATGGTTAAGTCCGTATGATCTCAACTATTGAACTCGCTAAGATCCACCTCTGACGGCATCCGTGCGAGCGAAAATACGACAAAAAGACACGTACCTCAACGGCCGTGTCTTTGTCTTCCTTGGTTTGCTCCATCTGCCCCGATGAATGCCCGGAGGCTATTTCATTTCTTGGAGGCGCTGTAATCGTTGAAATAGTGCACTCCGTCATGAGCGGTATCACCCGGTTTTGTTCTTCGATTGGTGCTGAACCAGAGTTTATCCCCACCCGCGATTCCGACGCCCTCTATCTCAAAAAGGTCAGGGTATGCAGCGGAAGTAACGCGGAATGACAGATTATTATCAGCATTTATTGTACCCGAGGCAGTGGATATATTACGATAAACAAGTACAATGCTGATGTTTTTATATGTCAATGGAACATATATTGTATCGTTATAATAACCGAATCCTTGGAAAGCATACGAGGTGATGTTAGGTACGGTACTGCCGTTGACCCGAGCATCTTCAATATTTAGGTTAAAGCCGTTGGTTACATGAATTGTACCGCTGTTTGCTGTCAGTGGGAGTGAGCCCCTGTATAGGGTTCGTCCGGATTTAAAGAGAAAGTTTATGTTTTTAGCGTCTTTGCTTGTAATTTTCACACCCGACATGGACTTGTTTACATCCTTGTATTTAATCGTATAGTTACCTACTTTGTAATATTTCGTTCCTACATACTTCAGTTTCACGAGACTCATACTGCCGGCGTTCATAGTGACGACGAACATATAATAATTTCCGTCGATTGTGCTGAGCACCACATCGTTGGCATGGCCCAGGTAGGTAGCATAAGATGTCCCATTATCACCGTTTGTCATAAGTGTAGTGGTTCCGTCGCTCATTTTGGTACGATAAATGACTGCCTTGGTGTTGTCACTGTTAACTTTTACGGAATAGGTGTAGGTAGATCCCACTGCAAATCCCTGTGCGGCGTAAGCATTATTTGCATTGTCGAGCGTTGCTACGGTAGTGTAGGTGTTGTGATATGCTGCATTGGCCGTGAGGGGTATCAATATCATTATGCAGAGGAGAAAGGCTACAACTAGAGTAAAACGTTTCATCGTTCCCATTTTTCTTGTAAACATGCTCTTCATACTCTATACCTCCTTTAAAATAAGTGTTTATAGCAGGTAAGTAATGGTTCTTACAATTGTGCAGTAATATATATTTAACCAGAATCCGTTCGTGATCAATCAGTAAATTAGGCCTAAAAGTCACATGGGAACTTGAACGGTTTCTTCGTTACGGCGTGAGCTCGGTTCAAGAGGGGATACTTCATCATAACCATAAATGATTTCGTCGTATTTTCACCGGTTGAGAACATAAATTCTTGTCCAGATACAGCAAAGGATACAGTTTCTTGTCTAGAGCTGAGGACAAGAATCTATATCCTTCATAAATCATCTGATTTTGAACGACAATACTACTTTCTTGCGATAAATAGATAAAGCCGATTAGTCATTCCGTCGGATACATCGTTACATAATCGAGCGAGTAGATGCCTGTAAACCTGGACGCTCTGAACCGGAAATGGTCAATATTCACGATCGAAGGGCTGCTGTCATAAAACGGGATGCCCTCCACCCGATATATGCCCGTTTGTTTATCCAGCGTTCCCGGAGGATCCACATAACCCGCATAACTTTTGAACGCGTCGGCCTGCACCGTGATTCCGTATGTCCGTGCCGTGAAGTCGATATTGAAACGGACGGTCATCCACTGATCGGGCGGCTGGATATAGCCGCTTGCCGACGGGAAACGGATCGACTTGGTCGTTCCGTTTACGATCTGCTGGTATCCGAACGTGCCGTCGGAGAAGCCGATGAATTGCGCCGCTATTTTGCCGTTCCCCAAGATGTCGATCTGGTAGTTGCCCACATTGTGCTGAAGCCGGGAAAATTTCGTCCGCGTCTCGACTGTGACTTTGCCGTTCATGGGCGCATGCTGCCTTATAACAACCGGGCTAGTCGCATACTCGTTGGAAGTCGAATAATAGTTATCCGTCAGCTTCATAGTGTTACCGCCATTCGGCAGCGGCACGATCGATACGATTGTTCCGTCACTTCTGGTGTACGTCCAGCCGCCGCCGTCCGTAGCTTCGCCTATTGCCCAGTCATCGAACGAATCGTAGAAGGCGGCACTTGTTACGGGTAGCATTACCGTAATCGAGGGACCGTCCGTAGACGTGTTTCCTGCCGCATCGCTTGCTTCTACCTTGAACGTATACGTTCCGCCCGGCTGCAGACCGGTCGCGTCGTAGGTCGTTCCGGTGACGGTCGAAGCCAACGAGCCAGAAACGCCGCTGCGATAAACGGAATAAGTGACCACGTTCCCGGAATTATCGGCCGCCTGGTCCCACTCGAGCCTTACGGCGTTTGGAAACAGACGTGCCGCTCGCAGAGAGGCGGCCGCTCCCCATGTCGGAGGAGTCGTATCATCCAGCATAACGGGCAGCGGGCTCGACTCGGGCGATCGGTTGTCGCTCGTATCTACGGCCCTGATCGTAAACGTATACGATTGGCCCGCAGCGAGTCCCGTTATCGTCGCGGTATGGGTCCCGGCAGGCACCACCGATCGGGAAGCTCCATTCGCGTAGATGACGTACTCCCTGATGTCAGCATTATCGCTGGAAGCATCCCAAGCAAGCGTAGCGGAATCGTCCGTTTGAGATACCAGCCGGAGGTTGCCCGGCGTCGTCGGCACCTGTTCGTCGTCCTTCACTTCAATGAGAGCGATCCAATCCAGGTTCATACCTCCGCGGCCATTCCACATCGTCAGCTCGACCGGTCCCGGAGTCAGAGTCTTCCCGGTCCGGATTCGCAGCCCGCGCCAATGTTCCGGAACAGTCCCATAATCCGCCGTGGTCGGCGCTTCGAAGTAGTAGGCCTCATCTCCGAGCATAGCATAACGCGCCGTCTGTGTTCCTGCCGGCAAATCCCAGCCGGCAACATACTTAAGAGCGATGTCGTACGTTCCGGCTTTCGGAATCGCGAAATTCCATTTTACCCACTGTCCGGTCTGATCCCAGTCTCCCATACCCATTCCGCCGGACAGGAAAGGACGCGTTGTGTAGCGGCTTGGCGTCTTGCCGCCCGATCCGGCGAAAGCTTCCGCCTCTTGCCACAGCATGGACAGGGTCGCTCTCTTGTCATCCGGATTTTGCCATAATACTGTGTCCGAAGCGCTGCCGGAGCCGACCCGTTTCAGCTTCAGCGGCGATATGGCGCCGCGCACGATAACCGGGGAGTCGGCGTCAAGAAACAAGCTTTGGTTCCGGCCGTATTTCTCAAACGTTAGTCCGTTCGGGGCCGCTACGATATCGTAAAAGCCCGCTTCGTTAGTCAGCTTGCCCCAGGCTACACTAACGCCTTCGATATCGCTGTATGCCTGCATAGTGACCGAGCTTTGCGCCCCGTCGATCTCGATAGGCAGAACCACTGAACCGAGCGGCTGCGGGAAAGGGGCTTCGTTCAGCTTGAACGCCCGGTATCCTTTCTCCAGTTGAAACGTAAGCGTGCTTCCTTGTGTCTGCCAATGCACACCTCGAAGTCCTACTGCTTCCGCGACCGGACCGCCCTGCGGAATATCCAGCCCGCTTTCTTGTTCCCGCACTCTTGAAACAGCGGGAGCGTGCAGCGCAACCTGGGTGCCCGTTGGGGTGGAGACGGACAGCACGTTATCGCCGTAAGCGATCGTTGCAGGCTGGGCGCTATCGATGATGGTGACGCCGTCCTGAACCGCCTTCGTTCCGTCGACCAGGAGCAAGGAGCTTCCTTTGACCGCCAAAGCCGCTCCATTGAAACGGATGCTGCCTGCATCAATTTCCCCGCCATCCGTCATCCGTACATATACGACAGTACCGTCCTCGAACGTAAGCAACATGTAGTCGCCGTAATTTTCGCTTTGGACATTGTGCGGGGTGCCTTCTCGCCTGTAGGCTTCCATGGTGGCGACGATGGTCGCGGCATTCGTTCTGTCCGTAATGAACGCGGCGTGCATCTGCTCTTCGCCAGCATAAGCGCCTGTCGGTTTGACCTCGGTGCCGTTCATACTTAAATATTTCGTTTCATAGGTCGTCCGCAGCTGCTGCGGGGAATGGAAATCGACCTGCAGAGCGGCATTTCCCTTGAAAATCGTTGCGCCGGACTGATCCGCCTTCAGCTCCAGGTAATCTTCCGCGTGCAGGCGCCATTCAAACTCAGAGCCGCCCGGCTTATCGGTCTTCAGCTTGTCGATCACGAGGAACGTCGAGGGACGAATATACAAAATGTGCCGCTGCGCTTGCGACAGCCCGCCTTGATAAGCAGCGGCGGCGTCCCCGCTTACCGCGTCGAATCCAGGATGCGTCGCAAAGCCGAAAATGCGTCCGTCGGCGTCGATGTTGTCAATCGGCTGCCCCCGCTTCCCGTCGTACGTGATCGCATTGGAGGCGAACGTTTGCTTCCCGTACCCAAGATCGTGTACGCTTCCGTAGAAATCGTAATAGCCGCCCTCAATCGCAAGCGACTCCCCGAAAGCATTGATAACAAAGCTGTTCTGATCCGCGTGGCTGTGATTATAGCTTCCATACGGGCTGGATTTGAAATACAGGGATATCCGGTCCGGATCGTACAGCTCCGAATGCATGGCGACAAGCCCTATATCCTTGAACCACCTCGCTCTCGGCAAATCGGCCGGCGGTCTGGAAGCGAGACCAGGATCCCCGTAAAAATAATTGAACAGCTCCGGCCGCGGCGATGCTCCGATCGCCCCAGCTTCCCATTTCAGCCTCGGATCGCCGTTTACTTGTGACAGCCGGTTCAGCATGCTGACACTTGTAGGGCCGGGAGCGTATTCGCTGTCGTCGCCGAATATGCCTTTCGGGCTGCCGTGCGGGAAGGCATACAGCGGATAGAGCCCTTCATTGCGGGAGTAGGCTTTACTGTATAGATTGAACCCGCTGGAGCTGAGCAGCACATCCATAAATTCTTTACCGAACATCGAAGACCATTGCCAATATCCGGTGCCCTGCGACCAGCCGCCGTCCTCCCCGCCCCAGGGAGGCATAATATTGATGTAGGCCGGCACCGTTTGACGATACCAGTCTTCGGCCTCGGGGATGTCATGAAGCAGAGAGGTAGCGATAATGCCGATATATCCAAATGCAGTCCAGCCGTGCGAATTATATGGATATTTCTGAATCGGATACGCCTGCACAATATCCCGCATCATCGTTTCCGTGCGAGTCATGATCATACTGCGCACTTGCTGTTTCTCGCTTTCCGACAGCAGATCGTACAGCCAGTCATACGCCATAGCCGAGCAGTAAGTGATGTAACGATGCGCCTGATCGTGCACTTCATAGCCGGTTGCCCCGTTCGGATTCCAGGACGCGATGCCGAGCAGCCGGGCTTTCGCATGCTGGCCGATCTCCGGCGATCCGGTCAAGAGGTAAATAAAGGCCGCATCCAGCATCTTGTTGACCGCTGCATTGGACTGGGTGAGAAGCGCCTGCTGGGCTTTCACATAGGCGGGGTCGTTCTTCGGATACGTTGGCGGGTAAGGGAACGTCGGCTCCGCAGGCAGCGGATTGTTCAGGTTAGCCATCACCGAGGTCCGTTTCGTTTCATACACCGTACTGCCTACCGTCTGAGCCAGCCCTTTAAATTCCGCCAGAGTAGCTTGTGTCGTCCATACGCGAGGATGCGTCAAAGGGATACCTGCCATAATCGAGTCGATCGGCGGAACGGGAAAAGGTACATTTTGCGGGTCGATGCGGAAGGACCGGATATCGCTCCAGGCCGACCAGCCCGTATCCGGGATGTGGAAGCGAACATGCCAATACCACGTCCCTGCATCAAACACATGAGGGAAATTATAAAAATTGACCGTCAGCGCTTGCTGTTCATATACCACTTCCGTAACCGCTGGATCGCGGCTCAGTTGCAAGTGGTAGCTGTCCGCCCCGGATATGTAAGGCCAGCTGAAGTCGGGCGGATTTTGGGTGGTAGCGAGCGAGTCTGCGGGCCGGAACGGCATGTTCAACCCGTGCAAGACCGATGCCGGCCATCCGGCATCCGCAGCTCTAACAACAGGATTCAGGGCCATCGTGTTCACCAGCCCGAATACTAATGAGAACGACAGCAGCGCGCTCAAACGTTGGATGAGCTTTTTGCCGATAATCATAGATACATCTCCTTGGATTCGTAATGAGGAGGAATGTCATCGCTATCGGGCTCCTTTCCTGGCATCTGGTTGCCATCATACTGGATAAAAATTGGATATAAGCGCTTACATAGCCTCCTTTACTGGGTAGATCAAGACGACCGCTTGCTGCGTTGACCTGCGGAGCAGACATCTTGTTTTAATGAATCTAATACGCAACTAATACTTATAAGTTCAACTTGAATATATTTTAAAAGCTAGTTATTGTAAATAACCAATACAATTTTTATCAATAGCGACTATTTCACTAAATGGTGTATGTTTCATCCGAATTATTGATTTGCATCTAATTTGTATTTCTCCATAGGTTGACAAGCCCAAGGCGATTGACTAAGATATTTGCCCATGACGGGTCGTGGTATTCCCGGTTGTTTTTGGACCGGAACCCCTCCTACATACAACTTTTGCCGAAAATAAGAAGAGAACCGAACCCTTTTTCGATAGAGGGACAATATAAGGTGTAAGCTGCTTACTCAGGAGGGCCTTCTGAAATGCAAAACGAGTCTATGTACCAATTACTGATAAAAATGAAAGATGGTGATCAACAAGCGTTTCATTCCCTGTATGATGCCACCTATCAGGATGTATATCGGACCGTCTCCTTTCTGGTGGATCATCCGCAGGACCGGGAAGACGTAATGAATGAGATTTACATGCAAATGTGGGGATCCCTTGCCAACTACGATACGAACCGGCCTTTCCACTTCTGGCTGCATGGCTTGGTGATCCGTCAAGTGCAGAGATTTCGGGTCAAAAGCTGGCGGAGATTCCGAATTTTTGAACGCATCCGTATCTTCTCTCGGGAGGAGTCTCATTGGGATCAGCCTACGGTACATACGGATGGGACGAACCAAATGATATCGCAGGCGCTCCAAAAACTGACCGATAAACAGCGAACGGTGATTATCCTCCGCTTTTTTCACGACTATACGCTTGAGGAAATCGCAGCGCTGTTCGATATTCCACTAGGTACTGTCAAGTCCAGGTATCATGCCGGCTTGCAGGCGCTTCGAAAAAACTTTTGGAATCTCCCGCCAGAAAGGATGGAACAAATCCATGACTATTGAACACAGCATTCGCGAACAATTGCACAAGGAAGCAGAATCGATGAAATGCCCACCGGCCATTTCCAAACGAATAGAACAATCCTATTCCCATTACTTGCAACGAAAAAGGAGCGAAACAACGATGAAAAAACGACTCATCAGCGGACTGGTTGCTGCTGTGATTTTGATTCCGACTGCTGCATTTGCGGCCCCTACCCTCATCGATATGCTTACCAGAACACCGATGACTGCCGAGCAAGTCAAGGTGGATGAGGTTGGCAAAGCAGCGATTGAGAAGCTGTATCGCGCATTTCCCGAAACAAAATCGTTTGAGATTATCGATGCTAGCAGCGTCCAGGGTGTCCAAACAAGCATTGTATTGAAGGAAAAAGGAGACAACGGCAAACAGATAACCCTTCATGCAAATGGTACAACGGGTGTAATTGAACACGTGATTCAAGAAAATTGGGAGCCTAAGGAGAAGCCTCTCACTGCTTCAACCGATCAAGATATCAAATCGAAGGTAGATGTTCTAATTAAGAAAATGTATGGCGACATCGATGAGTACGAATTTGCAATGGAACCTATGCAGAACCCGGATCAAAAAACGTTTATGCTCAATTACTCCAAAAAGGGATCGACAACACCGTTCTACCAGGTATTTGTTCAGGGCAACTCGATCAGTGTTTCTCTGATCGGAGGCGAGACTACACCATCTGCCATGAAAGTAGAGGGCTTCTTCTCTTCCAATGGCAAGCCTAATTATTTTGCTGATGCCTATTTAAATGATCCTGAGCTGTTTGCTTTATTACAAATAAGCCCAACGGAATTAAAACAAGAATTAGCAAAAGGTAAATCTGTTGTGGAGGTTGCAGCATCGAAACATGTCTCGAAACAACAAGTAATTGATGTCATTGCAAAGACACAGGTTGAACTACAAATTCAAGGCGAAAGCGATGCTTCGAAAAGCAATCGTTCGTATGAACAACAATTAAAAGCTATAGAACCAAAGGTATTGCAAATAATTGAATTTAAATCTGAATGACCCTTAAAGAAATACAAGTAAATCCGCACTCCCTTAAGCAAAACGAGGCACCGATCCATGTCGGCAGCCTCGTTTTAGTTTCGGTAAGTTAGGGTGTTCGAGTAAGAGTTGACATTCCTGCGATAAAAAACTCCTATTTCCGTAAAACCGGGCCCGGCAACGCCCAATCTACATTGTTATACAACCTATCTACGACTGTGCGCTTGAGGATGAGCTTATCCGGTATCGTTGGCAGCTCTGCCATGCGGAATTGGTAAAACAGCTCCGGCCGGGAGCCGGATAACGTAATCTCCTGATCTTTCCAACCCGATCCTCTTCCGCTCGAGGTACCGCGACCTGTAACCGTATACTGCTTACCGTCGGTGCCTAACATGACATATTCGCTATATTTTTTTTCGTTGCGCAAACTGCCGTTTACATGCAAAGCACCCTCTGGTACGTTTCCGTTCGTATCGGGAGGAGACTCGACCGTAAATTTCCTCAAAATGAGCTCATCTCCGAGCGATCGGAACGTAATCGGTTGATCGATCAGCTTGGCCGGTTCGAATTCGATCGAAGTTCCGTCCGTCTCTGGGATCGAATACCCGTCAAAGACGAACCGGTACGGCTGATCGTGAGGCAAATATTGGAACGTAAAGCTCCAGTGCATCAGACCCGGCTTGTCTCCCGGAATGCCTATATGACTCATTAAGCTATCCATATGAGGCGTTTTAGTCGTATTGACGCTATGGATTTCATTCTCTTCAGCATCCTCAAAATGAAATTTCAGCATTTGTTTTTTCCATAGCTCGCCCGGAGAACGGGACAAGGCTTCTTCGCTTAACTGCGTCTCCATCTCGAGACGAACACCTTGAACCATTTGGGTCAAACGTTTCAAGCGGATCGTCATTCCGTCCGGCGACGTGTAGCTTCCTTCAAACGGCGTCTCCTTCGTATGCTTTTTCGCTTCCTTCATGTCGACCGAAAAGCGGAAGCTCCAATCTCCGCGGGTAACCGGTATTTTCTGAATATCGTTTCCAAGCTGCGTAAGCCGTCCCTCCAGCGATATCGAATCCGTCTGCAGCGGTTCGGGGAAAAAAGCAACCAAGTAATAAAAATCAGGGGTTAACCCATAGTCATATAAGCTTCCGACAATTCGTCCCTTATCATCCTTAATCGTCACCTGGTTTTCCTGCAAAAAAACGAGACTATTGCGGTCATGCCGGCCGTCGGGCCCGAAAAGCTGCAGTGCCAGTACTACACGCGTTGGATCGGCTACGACCTCATCAATCTTGACCGTATACCCTTTATCTTTCACCTTGATATTCGGGTGCTGCACCAGTCCGAACTCTTGAGCCCGGAGCAATCCGATATCGATATTATCGCGGGTAAACAGGGATCGTATCCGTTCGGCCAGCGAAGGAACGGTGAAGACGGACACGATGCCGACAATGAACAGAAGCACAGCCGCTCCGAGCGCAATACGCCACGTCCTTCGTCTTGTTCGGGAAGGAGCCACTTCGGCGGGAACGGTCCGTACATCCGCAGCAGGCAAAGACGACAGCGTTTGATCAACTCGTTGCCTGACTACATCAGGCAGCTGTGCGGCTTGCCCCTCCATCAGCAACTTCAGCTCCTGATCCACCTTCTTATCTTTCATAGCCGACCTTCCTTTCAATGGCAGGAATACGCAGACACTCCGCCAAAGTCAATCGGGCACGATGCAGCCGGGATTTGACGGTACCCTCCGTCGTCTCCAATAGCTCGGCGATTTGCTTCAGGGGCAAATCCTCGTAATAGTACAGGGTGACCACCATCCGGAGCTTGTCCTCCAGTCGATCGACCGCCTCTTTCACATCGATTTTGTCATATTCGCTTGAACATGCGGACAGAGTTAGATCGGGTTCGGCCAACACCATTCGTTGTTGTCTTCTAATGATCTGATTGCATTCGTTGATTAAGATTCGCAGCAGCCATGATTTGAAATAAACCGGCTCCCGAACCGCGCTTATAAACTGGAAAGCCTTCAATATCGTCTCCTGGATCGCATCGGCGCAGTCCTCATCCCGCTTCACAATCGCCCGGGCTACGCGGTACAGATTCGTCTCCAACTGCTTGATCAAGCGGATAAAAGCTTCCCGGTCGCCTTCCCGGGCTAGGATTACTTCGTCTTCCAGCCGCACATTCCGAAACCTCCTTTTACATGCCCCTTCCTTGCACTAAAGATTAGATGGAGCAGCGGGCAGTCCGGTTCGTTTTAATTTCTCTTTTTTTTCCAGAATTTCTCCGTATCTCGCAATACGACAAACAAGCAGGCCGCGATGCAGCCTGCTCGATTTGCGCCTATAAAATTTTTCTCAAAAACGAAACGTATCGTCCGTAATCGGGGCTACCTTCGCCACGGCGTAAGTCGAACCCTTCTGGGAAAAGAAATCGTACGTAGAGCCTTCGTTGCGGATACCGTTCATTACAATCGGATTAACTTCCTCTTCCGGGAACATCACTTCAAGGCCCAGATTCATCAAGGCTTTGTTCGCGTTATAGCGGACATAACTTTTCACGTCCGGGCTTAATCCGGTTTCGGCATATAAATCGTTCGTGTAATTCATCTCATTATGGTACAGATCGAGCAGAAACTCGAAGCCCCAGACCGTCAACTGCTCCCGCTGCTCAGCGGTAAACTGCTTAAACCGTTGTTGAGCGAAATAGCCGATCGCAACCCCATGGATGGATTCATCTCGCAATATTAAGGAAATCACTTCCGCGCTGTTCCGAAGCACGCCTTGCCCGCCTAAATAAAGCGGAAAAAAGAAGCCGGAGTAAAACAAAAACGATTCGAGCATGACCGAAGCAAACATGGCTTTCCACAGCGATACTTCATTGCCTGCTTCGATCGAAAGATAAACATCGCTGATCCGTTTCGCTTTATATTGCAAATATTCATTGCGTTTAACCCAGTCGAATACGGCATCGATTTCGCTGTTCGTGCACAAGGTCGTGAAAATATACGAATAGGACTTCGCATGAATGGCTTCAAAAGAAGCAAACACCGTATACAGCGCCTTCTCTTGCAGATTCGTCTCGAAACGCGCGATTTCATTCATCCCGATATTCGTCTGAATCGTATCGAGCAGGGTTAAGCCGCCTAACACTTTTTTGTACGTGTCTTGATGCGCAAAATCCTGCCACTGTTTAATATCTTTGCTGACGGCAATCTCTTCCGGAAACCAGATTTGCTTCCACTGCTGGTCCCAGAATACTTTGGTCAGTTCATGTTGATTTTTGTTCCAATTGACCGCTTCAAATGGTTTTATATCGAGCACGATACACACTCCTCAATCGTTTGCAGCCGCTGACGCACATAATATACGGTTTTGATCCCTTTCATCCAGGCGTAGATGTAAAGGCGGGCGAGCTGCTCGGTCGTCCATTGATCGGTCACATACAGCGTCATGGAAATTCCCTGGTCAATATGCTGCTGTGCCGCAGCATACAAATCGACCATTCGGTACTGATCGACTTCGTAAGCCTCCTTATACAAGGAGATATTGTCATTATTCAAGAAGGGCATCGGATAAATGGTCCGGCTGTCGGCATAGTCGCGAATTTCGACTTTTTCCGTACAAGGAGCAATGGAAGCCGTACTGTTGCGGATATAGGAAATGCTCCCCGTAGGTGCAATCGCCAAGCGGTAGGCATTAAACAAGCCATTTGCCATGACTTGTTCCTTTAACTCCAGCCACATTTCCTGCGTAATCGTCGGAACATGTCCCAAAGCGTTACGAACTTCTACCGGCAAGTTCGAAGCCGGCTTGGAGATGTACTTGTCGAAGTAAGCTCCATTCGCATAATCGCTTTGTTCAAAGCCATAAAACGTTTCCTTTCTTTCTTGAGCGATCTTCATGGACGAAAGCAGCGAGTAATAGTTGACAGCCTCGGTAAAGGCATCAAGAAACGCGATCGATTCCTGCGAGCCGTAGGCCAATCCTTGGGAGACCAAATGTCCGTGCAAGTTCATGAAGCCAAGTCCGACGGAATGCATCTGGCGGTTCGCTTTTGCGACGGAAGGCACATTTTTGATATTGGTCATCAGCGATACGTTCGTTAACAGACGCATGGCCGTATCGATCAAGGACTCGAACTGTTCGTTCTGCGTGGCCTTATGGATGTCCAGAGAGCCCAAATTACAGGATACGTCGAATCCATACTCGTTCTCCGCATCATGATCGTTTATGACGCTAGTTTTCTGAACCTGCAAAATTTCCGTGCATAAGTTCGACATTTTCACGCGTCCCAAGTTGCGCAGCGCATGCTGTTCGTTCACATGATCGTCGAATACTTCGAACGGATATCCCGATTCGAACTGAGCTTTCTTGACTTCCGTATACATCTTCCGCGCATTGATCCGTTTGATCTTGCGAATGTTCGGATTGTCCAACAATTCATAGTACATCTCGCTAATGCTGATCTCGGACATCCGCTTGCCGTATTCCTTATAGATGTCGTAGGGGCTAAACAACACCATATCCTTGTCCCGTTTCATCAGTTCGAAAAAGATACTGGGCACAATGATGCCGGTAGATAACGTTGCGAGACGAATTTTTTCGTCGGCATTCGGTTTTTTGGCGGAGATGAAGCTTTCAATATCGGCATGGAAAATATTCAAATATAAGACTCCGGAGCCGTTGCGCTGACCCAATTGATTCGAATAGGAGAACGAATTCTCAAGCAGCTTGGCAACCGGCATGACGCCGCTCGCGCGGTTCAGAATCCCTTTAATCGGATCGCCCAGCGGCCGCAAATCGGTTGCGTTCACCCCTACCCCGCCTCCAAGGCGAGACAGCTCCAAGCAATACCCGATATTCTCGGCGATGCTGTTCATCGAATCATCCATCGTTAATTTGAAACAGCTGACGAGCTCGCCGCGTGCCTTTTTGCCGCTGTTCAGCGCAGTAGGTGTCGCAGGCTGGTAAGCCGACATCATAGCTTCTACGGCTCGTTCCGCCAGCTGTTCATTCCCTTGGGCCAGATACAGAGCAATAATGACGATACGATCCTCGTATTTTTCAAGAATTTCTTCGTTGTTCCTGCTTTTCATAGCGTAGCTTTCGTAAAATTTGCTGGCGCTCATGAAGGAAGGAAAACGGAAATTATAAGCATACGCCTTCTCGTAGAGCCGCTCTATAAATGCCATCTCGTACTGCTGCAGGAACTCGGCTTCATAATAGCCTTCATCCACAAGATAGCGAATTTTTTCTTTCGTATCGATAAAATAACGCAATTTCGCGTTTACATGCTCCAAAAAATAACGGCGCGTAGCTTCCTTATCCTTGACGAGATCGAGTTTCCCCGTACGACTGTATTGATTCAACACTTCGTTGTTTAATTTCAAATAAGATTTCAACCGACTCGCTCCTTTCCGAAACATTGCTCGTAAAAGTCTTGAATGGCCGTGTAATCATCCGAAAATCCGCGCATGTCGACTTTCCGAATAAGCGGAATTTGTAATTCCGCTGCGATGGCGTCGCCGGCAGCACCGAACACCTGATGCCCGAAATTGCTGTTGCCGCTGACAATGACTCCCCGGCAATAATTGCCGTTCTGTTCCAAGAAGCGCTTAACCTTACTAGGTACTTCCCCTATCCCGTCCGTATATGTAAAAAGCAAATAGGGGTCCGTAAAGGAGCGGTTTTCCTCGATTTCGAATGCGGGCAATTGCAGACGCGAAACGATATAGCGGACGTTTCCGGTACGGCTGGCGTAAGCGATCATACGCTTAGCTGCTCCAACTGCTTAACCATTTCATTCGTATCGAAAATAAAGGCTCCGTCCTTTTCCAAAACAGGCACGCTCATCACACCGGCCTCCACCAGCATGTTGCGCGCTTCCTCATTATGATCGATATTTATAATCTCGACCTCAAGTCCCGATCGCTGCAGCTCCGACTTAATCCACAAGCATTTTGGACATACGGTTTTCGTGTAAAGTTTCATTATTCATTTTCCTCTCTTCTCTCTAATTATCGGGCACAAAAAAACACCCTCATCTCCGAGAGTGCTGCAAACGAAAAGCACGATCCGAATCCAGCAATAAACAACGCGCCGCTTGATCAGACAGCGCTCTTTGCTAGAATCCACATGGTCATCGTTCATTTCCCAGCCCCCGGAGAAATGCAGTCGTTTTAGTCAGGCAGGTCTCCTGGCTTCGCTTCCTCCTGGCGTTCCCTTCCCATGCCTAACAGCACAGTGGATGTGAACGTTTGTCAGCGTTACAGTTGCGGGGACAGCACTAGCTTCTCACTAGCTTCCCTATTAAACTACATCAGTAGTACCCGACTAAAACTCATATGAAATTGGATAGTGTTGATTGTAACACATCCGCGATCATTTTCCAATATACAGTATAAAGAATAGGTAATTCGACCATGTTTCATCAACATCTTGATTCCCCTTTTCAAGCGGATACGACCAGATCCTTCCTGAAAAAAACAAGAGCCCGCCTGTTAAATCAAGCAGGCAAGCTTTATGGGTTCGGTTTATCTTTTAATGTTTATCCAATTACGGCAGGCAGCCGGATCGTAAACGTCGCCCCTCTCCCGGGCTCGCTCTCTACCGCGATCGAACCGCCGTGCAGTTCGACGAGCTCCTTCACGATCGCCAGTCCAAGGCCGGTGCCTTTTTTGTTGCTCGCCCTCCCGCGATCGGCTTTGAAAAACCGTTCCCAGATGAGCTCCTGGTCCGCTCGGGATATGCCGATTCCGGTGTCGGCCACGACGAATTCGATACTGGCGCCAAGCTGTCGGGCGCTTAACCGAATCGTACCCAGCTCTGTAAACTTGATCGCATTGTTCACCACATTGCTGACGATTTGTTCCAGCCGGTCGTCATCGGCGTATACAGGAGGCAGCACGGCCTGGCATTCGACATGCAGCTCCAGCCGCTTGGCAGCCGCGATAGCCTCGAATTTCATCGCCGCTTTGGACAAAAACGCGCAAACGTCGGTCGGATGCAGCGAAAGCCGGATTTCGCCGTTTTTCAGCTTGTCCAGCATTGTCAGATCGTCCAGCAGCCGGTTCATATGAAGCGTTTCCTGCACCATGATGCCGTAATACGACTGACGGCGCCCTTCGTCGATTAGCCCGTCCTGCAGCGCTTCCAGAAATCCTTGCATAGCGGTCAGCGGCGTCCGCAGCTCGTGCGAGACGTTGGCCAAAAATTCGGTGCGGATTTGATCCGCTTTGGTCCGGTCCCTCTCCGTCAGCTCGAGCTTGCCCGCCATCGAATTGATCGTCTGCGCCAAATCGCCGATCTCGTCGGCTGAGTCGATCTCGATTCGCTTCGCATAATTGCCCATGCCGATTTCCGAAGCGGCGCGGTCGATCTGCTGAAGCGGCCGGGAGATGGACCAAGACAAATAAGAGACCATTGCGGTGGAGATCAGAACCCCGATTAAGGTTCCCCATAGTATCGTTTCGCGAATATGACTGACCGTCTCCTTGATGCCGTTGACCGGCGAGTGCAGCACGATTCCGCCATATAAGCGGTCATCTTTTCCCCATGGGACGGCTACGGATATCATCGGCTGCGACAACCCTTCGACCGACAGCTCGCTGATCGCCGTTTCGCCGCTTGCGACCTTTTTGGCGATAGATGTAGCGACCGACTTGCCGATAAACACTTCGTCCTTCGTCGACGTTGCGATGATTTTCCCTTTTTCATCAAATATCCAAATGCGCGCATCAAACGTTTGATCGAAGAAAAGAAGCATGGACTCCACCGAGGGATCGATGACGCGCGTGTCCTGGATCGCCAAATTTATTTTTTTCGCCTTGCGAAGAAGCTCCTCCTGCGTGCTGTTGTAAATGTAGCTTTTGGCAAAAAACGAGATTAACAGGCCAACGACGCCGAGTCCAAGCAGAACCGTAAGCAAATATCCGACTAACAGACGGCGGAAAATCGTTTTGTTAATCGCCTGCATCATCGCTCGTCACCGCCTCGAATTTATAACCGACCCCCCACACCGTATGAATGTACCCGTTCCTCAGATCGGCCAGCCTCTCGCGCAGTTTCTTGATGTGTACGTCCACGGTGCGGATATCGCCGTAAAAATCGTAACCCCATACTTGCTCGAGAAGCTGCTCCCGGGAAAACACCGTTCCCGGCGATTTGGCGAGATGGACGAGCAGGTCGAACTCCTTTGGGCGAAACGGGCATTTTTCACCGTTTACGACCACTTCCCTACGCTCCGGATCGATTACAAGCTCGCCGAAATCGTAAACCGTCCGGATTTCTTCTTCGTTCCCGGACTTTCGCTGCATGCGCCGAAAAATCGCTTTGATCCGGGACATAAGCTCTCTCGGACTGAACGGCTTCGTCACATAGTCGTCGGCGCCCAGCTCGAGACCGAGCACACGATCGAACTCGTCGCCCTTGGCGGACAGCATTATGATGGGTACGTCCCGTTTCTTCAATATTTCCCGACAAGCCGTAAATCCGTCCATAACCGGCATCATCACATCGAGGATGACGATATCCGGGTTCTCGAGCTCCACGAGCTGAACCGCCTCCGCACCGTTTTCGGCTTCAAGCAAATCGTACTGATGGCTTTGGAAAAAAATGCGCAAAATTTCCCTCACGTTCGGATCGTCATCGGCTACAAGCACTTTCATACGGTTCATCGCATCTATCACCTCCCTACCATTGTAAAGAAAAAAGCGGCCGATTTTAAGCTTTTCTCCATTAGAAATTGATAAGACGCCGTCTTTATTAGGAAAAAGACATAAAAAAGCGGCCCGGATCGCTGGTTTGAAGCGATTGGAGCCGCCATTTGTGGAGAAAAGCGGATATGCAAAAGGTTATTGGAAAAGCTACCTGTTGAAACTTTGCGCATACATGGAGCCCCGTTGCCGCGCGAGGTCCATAACTAATTCAAGAGAGCCGTGCGAATTATTTCGGAGCCGTCGCGCCGCCGGACGACGAACCCGTCGAGCCAGAACTTGAGGAGCCGGTGCCGCCCGAGCTGCTCGAAGAGCCTGACGAACCGGTCGAGCCGGATGAACTGGACGAGCCCGAGGAGCCTGTCGAGCCAGATGAGCCGGTCGAACCGGAACCTGTGGAGCCCGAGGAACCTGTGGAACTGCTGGAGCCTGGCGAGCTGGTGCTGCCTGATTTGGATGTATCCGTCGAACCGCTTTTACTGCCGGATGAACCGCTCGTCGAGCTTCCGCCCGAATCCGGACTGAGCGCCGGATCGGCTCCCCCGGAACATCCCGTCAGCATGGCGGCGCCGATCACGCCGATCATTAAAGCCATGGATAACTTCTTCTTCATTGTGAATCTCCTCCCGTGAGCTTTGCGAGAAGCAAAGTTTGCTTTTCGCAAGCTTGCGTATTCGGAAAGTCCGGACAGCCGGGTTGGCCTTGTGTCCTGACATGACCTAAGTATACAGGGGAGAAATGAGCAAAGTGTGATCGAACGATGATGCTTTATGATCGAAATGTTAAAAAAGTATGAACTTACACGCCCCCAAAAAATGAGAAACCACTTTCGAAGCCTATATGATGTATCCATGCGCACCTATAAGGAGGTTTTTCATAATGAGCACGAAATCATCAGCGGGTCCAAAAGGGCTGCCGTTAACGGGCCATTTGCTGGCGTTCCGCAAAAATCCGCTGCAATTTTTGGAGCAATCGTTTCGGGAATACGGAGAGCTCGTTCATTTGCGGTTTGGACCTAGCCGTCATTTGTATGTACTCACGAATCCGGACCTGATTAAGGAAGTGCTGCTGACGAAGCAGCAGCATTTCCGCAAAGCGAAAGGGCTGCAGACAGCAAAAGCGGTTGTCGGCGAAGGGGTCCTGACCAGCGAAGGGGACAAGCACCTCCGTCAACGCCGGCTTATGCAGCCGTCGTTCCGCAAAGACCGGATTTCCGCTTACGGGGATGCGATGGTCGGCCACACGGTTCGAATGCTGGACGGCTGGAACGATGGACAGCAGCGTGTCATAACCGAAGATATGATGCAGCTGACGCTCGACATTATTACCGAGACGATGTTCGGCACACAGCTTGAAGGCGGTGTCGAGGAGATCGGCAAAGCCATTGATATCGGCATGAAATATGTCAGCAGGAAGGCTTCCTCGATTATCGATCTGCCGGCCGGGTTTCCGTCAAAAAGCAATCGGAAGTTTCAGGAAGCGTCGAAGCTGCTCAATGATGTCATCTATTCCATCATCGAGGAACGTCGTAAGCGTGATGACGGGATAGGAGAGCAGCGCAAAGATTTGCTTTCGATGCTGCTCGCCGCCCGGGACGAAGACGGCAGCGCCATGACCGATGAGCAAATACGTGACGAGGTGATGACGATTTTCATTGCGGGGCACGAGACGACGGCGAACACGCTTTCGTGGACCTGGTATTTGCTAGCCTTGAATCCCGAAGCGGAACGGAAATTTCACGAGGAGTTGGATACAGTTCTAAAGGGAAGGATCCCGACTGTAGACGATTTGGCCAAGCTGGACTATTTGCAGCTGCTCCTCTGGGAGTCGATGCGTATTTATCCGGCCGTATGGGCGATTAACCGCGAGGTTGTCGATGAGGTGCAGATCGGAGCCTATACGTTCCGGCCGGGCGATACGATCATGATGAGCCAATATGTGATGCACCGTAACCCGCAATATTATGAACATCCGGAGGAATTTCGGCCCGAACGATTCGAGGGAGATTTTCTGAAGACGATTCCGCAGTTCGCCTACTTTCCGTTCGGAGGCGGACCTAGGGTGTGCATCGGCAATAATTTCGCTTTAATGGAAGCGGCGCTCGTACTCGCAACGATCGGACAGCGTTACAAGCTAAGACTTGCCGAGGGCCATCCTCCGGTCGAACTGGAACCGCTAGTTACACTGCGGCCGAAACCTGGCCTCACGATGGTTATGGAAGCCAGACATCGGCAATAGATGACTTACCGCCCCCGGTGCCATTATCGGGGGTATCTTTTTGTATAAGAAACTGTATTCGTTCTGCTGCAGAGTCTCCTAAACGTGTTAATCATCAAATTATTTTCGTGCGGTTACAATTGGCTGATAAAACCCCGATTCTGTCGGCATATGCCATTCGATATCAACAAATCCAACGGCACTTAAACACCGGTTTAATTCTTCCCGCAAGATGGCTCTGTATTTCGTCTTTGATTGCTTTGTCGTCCATTCCCCACCGATCTTCTGCATAATAAAATGATTTGTTGTATAGACAAGGGTATCTTTCTCCCAATCCCAAACTTGAAAAACAATTCGTCTCCCCTCATCGAAAACGTGCGGAACTGTAGCTTTTTGTTTTTCTTTTACCAGTTCATCGTAATTCCGAATTGTTAGTAGGAGAACGCCTCCGTTATTCAGTTTTGCATACAAATTGCGGGCAGCTAAAGCTAAATCCTCATCCGTTAACAGGTGAGGAATTGCATTATCGGCTGAAAGCACCACGTCAAAAACTCCTGGAATTTCCTTTTCCAATGAACGAAAATCGGCGACCCCAAAAAGTAGGGCTACACCAAAAGATTCCGCCTCTTTTTGGGCTCGAGCTACTGAAACTGGACTCAAATCTGTAGCGGTTACTTTAAATCCTTTTTTTGCCAATCCTATGGCCTGCGTACCAATCCCACAAGAACAATCCAAAATGGAAACCTCTTTTAGCGGCTCCACTAATTTTGAACGGATCATCTTGCTCAAAGCTTCACTCTGTCTGGAAATCGCCGTATCCCAATCGTGAAAAATAAGATGGTAATCTTCGGCAAGGCCGTCATAAAACTCGATAACGGATTCCACCAGATGTTCCCCCTAATAGGTTATTGCGCCAATTTCTTATAAAGCGCATGAGAAGCATAACCGACTAAATAAGCTGCAAATGGAATTACACTAATTACATAATCATAATCCCTATATTCCACCGGTTCTCCAGGCTCGGCAATCATTCTTCCAAAAACCTTACTTATTAAATAAATTGCAACCATCATTAATATGGGGATTATTGCTGCAATTCTTTTTCTCAATCCGTTCCCTCCCAGCTTTTGTTAACAAATTTACTATTCAAGATTCTGTTACGGCTACTATATTTCCTTCCACATCGAATGCTTTTGCGGAATATTTCCATTCCCTGGATAGAGTGATTTCCGAATCGAAAAAGTTCTGTGTCGGATATCCAATGAATACGTTATCCGTTACTGCTATTGTCAACTTCATTTGATGGTTAAGAGGAAGGTCGTACAGAAATATACGGCCTCTTCTTCTAACAAGGAGGCAAACATGAATTATAAACTAATGGATCATTACCGCCGCGTAATGACTTATAAGCAAAATACGGTTCGCATTCAAGCGGAATACGGGCCCATCGAAATTCCCGATTCAGACGGCAAAGTTTATTCTTTTCTATTGCTGCTGGACGGCAGCAAGCGTATCGAGGAACTTTCCGAAATCAGCGCTGTATCAGTCGCGGAAATCGAATCCGGCATTCGCATGTTACAAAAATACCGGCTGTTGGAATGCCCCGACGCGGATAAAGACAAAGCTGTATTTAGCGAACGCGAACTGCTAAGATACAAAAATAATTGGAGTTACTCCTCGCTTTACGAAACAGCCTCGGAAAGCCGCTACACGTTTCAAAGCAGATTGAAATCCGCCACTGTGGCCGTTATAGGTCTTGGCGGCGGAACTGTAATTGCAGCCTGGCTCGCTTCCATGGGAGTAGGACGCATTATTGGAATCGACTACGACATCGTTGAGCTTGGAAATCTAAATCGGCAAATGTTATACACCGAAGCCGATGTCGGGAGACTGAAGACGGATGCTGCAAAAGAGCGTCTTGAGCTGATCAACAGCGATATCGTTATCGAAACGATCCATCAGAAGGTAACTTCGACGGAACCGATTATCCATATTGTGCGCGAGGCCGACGTCTTAGTCGGTGCGATAGATTGGCCCCTCATTAACGGCCCCCGTTATGTGAATGCCGCCTGTCTACGGGAAAATAAACCTTTATTTTTTGCCGGCCTGCGACACGGTTCCGCCTTTATCCACCGCATCCTTCCCTTTCAGTCGGGCTGTACGGATTGTTTATGGCTATATTCCACGCGCTCCAGCGAAAGCGCGCTTTCGTTCGTAAACGAGCTGATTAACGAGGCTCATGTCCCTCGAATCAATCCGGCTTTTGCGCCGAATATCGCTTTGTTAATTTCGCTTGTCGGATCGGAAATTGCCAAATGGATAACGAAGATTAGCCCGCTTTTTCCAAACTCCTATACGAGAATCGGGCTTCATGATAGCGGTCTAAGCCATCACGAAGTACCTAGGCTTTCGGAGTGTCCGAGCTGCGGCCGTTTAGCGGGGGGCCTGAAAGAGCCGATCGATTTACAGGCTTTACTCGATTCCAGATAAAAAGGTTCAGTAAGGAGCGGTGTCATTGGATGGACATTAAGCTTACCATTCGGAGCAAAGTCTGCTTAAGTCATTTATCGATCCAGAAGGACGGGAACAAGTACACGATCGGGGAAAAGAACATTCCGAAATTTATCCGTGTGCCGGAAGCCGCCGTTCTCGCCGTGAGCGTGGCGGACGGTTCCCGATCAATCGAGGAGATCAAAACCGCCTTGATGCGGGAGCATGAAATCGATGTCGACATGGAGGATTTTTTCACCAAGCTATTAGCGATCGGACTCGTAAAAAGCGTTGACGATATCGTTCTCGTATCGGAAAGCCCTCCCTCCCCTTCCCATGAGCGGATCGTCAAAATTTCAAAGCTATTGTTCAATTCATGGACGGCGAAACTATTTGCTTTTAATGCTATCGTTGTTTTGCTTTTATTTTCGGCTAAACCAGCACTGCTTCCAACTTTCAAAGATATTTTTGTTTTGTCGGCTATCGGGATTAACGAGCTAATGGTCATGGGGATAACTTGTATAGTGATTGTCCTGCACGAGGGGGCCCATTACATGTGCAGCTACAGCAAAGGCATTAAAGCGACGATCCGCTTATCGCGCAGATTTATCTTTATCGCCGCCGAAACGAAAATGACCGGGCTTTGGTCCAAACCCAAAAAAGAACGATACTTTCCTTATCTAGCGGGTATGGCTTGGGATGCGACCCTCATACTCTTCTGTTTGCTCGTTCAAATCGGGCTACCGGACCATTCGCTTCTCGTTATGATGGCGCGGCTTGTAGTGTTGCTCCTGTTTACGGGAATATTAGGACAATTGCTGCCCAAAGCGGAGAAAACGGCATCTGTTTGGTTCAGCCTCATATATGTATGCGGCATCGGCATCGTTACGATCTTGTTTGTTTCTTTCACATTTCCAGCATTTCTGGAGGTTGTGTCCAGGGCCTATAACGAGATTGCCTCCTATCCGATAGCCTCTTATTTGTTCTGGGGCGGAATGGCCAGCTTCTCGGTTATCGCCATAAGATTGGTATTATTTCTTGTGGGATCAAGAAATACGTATCTGGACAAAAAAAGCGGCGTCAAACGAATACGGCTCTGGAAGCGTAACAGCCAGATGAATCATTCCGTTTCCAAACGCTTGAAGGGAGCGAAGCAACCATACGTTTCGGTTCGAACTACGAATCCGGTTTCCCGAATTTGTAGCCCGGCTTGGCCGAGACACGTGATCGCATTCGCCCCCGGTCGGTAAAAAGCAACTTCTTTCAAATCGACCAGCCCGGCTTCTTTTATTTGCCGGCCGTCTCCGCAATTTTCTTGTTGATCAGTTCCTCCGCTTCACGAAGCGCGGAATTGACATCGATCTGCGTTACAACCATCTTTTTGAATTGCGAACGCATAATCGAGTGAGCGTCATTGTCGAACTTCGTAATCGAAACTGTCGGCTTGGCCGGCTGGTTTTTCACGAAGCCAAGCCGGTTGCGGGTTTGCAAAATCTCGATATTTTTGCCGAATTCTTCATTGATTTTGCTGTCCTTCAGCACCGCCGTATTGCCGTTCATGGCGATTTGCTTTTGCGCCTCGTCGGAGAGCATCGCAGATAGAGCCGCGAACGCCGCATCCTTCTTTTTGCTCGTCGTCGATACCATCCTCACGCCTCCGTCCACCTGAGTCGTCGTATTCGGCACCTCGGAGAATGAAGGAAGCGTTACCATATCAAAGTTCAAGCCGCCGTTAATCGCGTCCGGAAGTCTGGAGAACATCGAGCTCGTCACATATAGTGCAAGCGTCTTGTCTTTCAAAAACTGATCCATTCCTTTGCCGTACGTCTTGTCGTCGACCTCGTTGCCGGGAATCGCCAAAAAGCGGGCGTAATTTTGAAACATCTTTTTCCAACCGTCGTTATTAACGAGCGCCTTGTTTGTCTTGTCGTCCACTACGGGGAGCGATAGCTGATTCGCCGTAAACTGGAACGAATCCTGGAAATCGAACCCGCGGTATTTGACGCCGCCGTCGGTTTTCGTTACCTTTTTCGCCAATTCATAGGCGTCGTCCCAGGTCAAGCCATCCTTCGGGTAAGGAACGCCGAATTTATCGAAAATATCTTTGTTGTAATACATCATGACGACGTTGCCGGATATCGGCAGTCCGAGAAGCTGGCTGTTGCCCGACGTTCGCTGCACCGTCTCCAAAACGACCGGGTTGATGCGTCCGAGGTCCATACCGAATTTTTTCACATAGGGGGTCAGCTCTTCGATGATGGCAAGGTCTTTATACTTCGGGATCGATCCGATCGTATCGGTAATAATATCCGGTACTTCTCCGGAGGCGATCAGGTCGGGAATTTTTTTATCGACACCGACCATCGTCAGCGAAATGTTCGGATATTTGAGCTTTACAGGCTGTACGACGAGCTTCTGGAACAGATCGTCCGACATGTTTACCCATATTTTCAGCTCGATGGGCTCATTGCCGATATCGACCGTTTTTACGCCTTCTTTGCTGGAAGCTCCGCCTCCTTCCGGCGCATCGTTTCCACCCGAGCAGCCTTGGAGAGCAAATGCCAAAGAAAGTGCCGTTAATGCAAAACCTACATTTTGTTTGCAAGCCATCTCATACCGTCCCCCTTCGGATCGTTACATCGGTCAACCTCACTGTAAGCCGCATCGATTAAGCGCTTTCTAAATGTCAATTATGCCTCCCCGGAATCGCGCAACTTTCATGCCGCCTGCTTTTCCGAAGAGGTGATAACGAATTCAAAGATAGGATTAAAGCGCAAATTGCAGCTTCCACGTTGTCGGGACTCCGCCCGTCAGATCGGCTTTTAGGGACAACTGTCCCTTTTCGGACAAGTCGATCCGGCTATTGTCATCCGTCACGACCGACTCGAGCCTGCACGGAAATTGAATGTCCAGCTCCTGTGACCGGTCCGCTTCAATTGTAACGTCCGCCGAGAGCCCCATCAGATCCCACCGCATCGAGACGGTGAGGCCGCCGCGACAGCGCAGACCGCGAATCGCTCCTCTCTCCCAACGCTTCGGAAGCGCCGGCAGCAGCTTGATTCGGCCCGGAGCCGAAAACAGCAGCATTTCCTGCATCGCTGCCGTCCAGCCGAAGTTGGCATCGATCTGGAAAGGTGCTTTGCGCGCATTCAGCGTAACGCCTTGGCGCCGCCAGTCGTTGTGATACGTAAGCAAATTGTCGCCGAGACAAGAGCGGCTAAGCAGCTCCAGACATTCAAGCGCACGGTCGCCGTCGCCGAGACGTGCATATAAGTTTGCCATGTGAGCCAGCGACCAGCCGGTTTGCTGGCCAAGGCCGATAACGAGCCGTTTCTCCACCGCTACCCGGCAAGCTTCGAACAGCTCGGGATGGGTTTCCTCTGTAATCTCGAACCCGGGAAATAGCGGATATAAATGCGATAAATGGCGGTGATGGTAGTTATCCTCGAAATCCGGGTGAAGCCATTCCTTCAGCGCCCCGTCTTCGTTCACTTCGTAATCCGGCAGCTTCTCCAGCATCTTTTGCCAGCGCGGCAGCTTCTCCGGCTCCAGGCCGTATTCGGCGCAAACCCGGCAAAGATTGGACAGCACTTCCTTGGCCACCGCCGTATCCATCGCCGCATTTACACAAACGGATAGCTTTCCACCGCCTTCGAAGCTGCCGTTCGCGTAATTTTCCGGCGAGTTCGACGGCGAGAACAACCATTTGCCGCCCGGACCTTCGACGAGAAAATCTTCATAAAACTCGGCCACTTCTTTCATGAACGGGATGACCCGGGTTGTAAGAAACTGTTCGTCCCCGGTGTATAGCCAGTAGTCGTAGTAATGCTGAGCCAGCCATCCGGCGCCTGCCGTCCAATAAACGACATGGGGCTGCAAGTTTTTTTTCCGCCCCGATTCGGGGGATGCGAACAGCGGACTTAAAATGCCCCGGCAGCCGTAGAAAGCTTTGGCGTTTAAGCGCATATCCGGGAGAAGCGTATCGACGAAATCGTACAGCGGCATGGCCGCTTCCGGCATATGGCCTGCAAGCGCCTGCCAGTAGTTCATCTGAATGTTTTCGTTCATGAAAAAGGCGCCGCTCCAAGCGGGTAGATAATCCCCGTTCCAAACTCCTTGCAAATTGGCGGGCAATCCGCCCTGCCTTGAGCTTGTGACGAGCAAATACCGGCCGAAATCGTACATACGCTCCAGCAACGCGGGCGGAATATCACCGTCGTATGTATCGAGCAGCAGCCTTTCGTTCGTTTCATGCCGCCCCTCGCAAGGATCGAGATCGATGCCGGCGCGCATAAACAATTCTCGGTGCTCGGCGGAATGTCGTTTCAGAATCGTTTCATAACCGTCCGTACAGCCGGCCAATTCGCGCATCAGTCGTTCGCGCTCTTCTTGTTCTCCCGATTCGGCGCTAACTTTCAGCAGCACGAAAATCGTATCCGCACGCTCTACACGAATCGTTCCATTCTTCACATTCGCCGTTGCGGAGCTGCCGCCCGGAATCACGCGGGCTACGGCGCAAAACGAGTTCGCGGCGTCGGCATGCTTCCCCCATGCGCATAAATACTCGCCTAATACTTCGCTGCCGTGCGTAAATCCGTACGTTCCAGCCTCAGCCGGATCGTGAATCGTAAGCTGCAAGCCGGTCCGAGGGGTAATCGCTTCCCCGGAGCCGATGCATAAAACGAACATATCGTCGGGACGCGACACAAAAGCGGTTCTGGAGCGATGAATGCCTCCTTCCGCCCACGACACAGCCAGCTCTCCCGTTTCCATGTCGAGTGTCCGCCTATACCCGCGGAATGCCCCTACCGTTTCCGTAAACAGCTTCAAATCGAATCCGGGCTGAAATTTCGCCGTGCCGGCTTTGTAGCCCACCTCCTTCATTTTGTCCGGATAAAATCGGTTCGCTTCCTCATAGTTCCCGTTGCCAAGCATCTGGCGCAGCTCCGGCAAATGTACGGATAAGTCCGGAAGCTCCTTCGTCGTCCCGCCGTACCATAACGACTCATGGTTGATCAGGATCGTATCTTCCGCGATGCCTCCGTACATCATCGCCCCAAGCGCGCCGTTGCCGCTCGGCAGCGCATCTTGCCAACGGACCGCAGGCTTCGACATGACGACCCGATGATCACGTCCCTGATGCCGCTTCGTATCCGCCGCCGGAGCTTCATGCTCTAAGCTCTTCATCCGTTTGTCCCCCGCTCCGTTTGCTTTACAAGGTTCAGCCGCTTGCTTAAGCCAAACACCGAATCACATTTGTAACGTTTCTGAAACGTTACAAAGCAATCATACAATGAATCCGTTTTCAAATGCAACAAAAAATTGACAACCACGTCTTTTCCTTTTAGAATAATGGAACATTTATTTGAAACGGGGATGTGTGCTTGTGTCCAAGCTTCTAGAGGTCGCCAAACTGGCCGGCGTATCCAAAGCAACCGTATCGAGGGTCATCAACAACAGCGATGCGGTATCTCCTCAGGCTAAGCAAAAAGTGCTTGAAGCGATGGAAACGCTCAAGTTTCAGTCCCACAACTTGAAAAGAGCCCCGGAAAGCAGCTCGATGCTCGGGGTCGTACTTCCGTTCGGCAAACATATATGGAGCCACTCGTTCGGCATCGATATTTTGGCGGGGGCGGAGGAAAAAGCTTTCGATCACGACTACATGATTTTGATCGGCAATTCGAATGGAGGGCGCGAAACGGCCTTAACGGCCAATATGACAAGCCGGGGCGTGGAAGGATTGATCGTCCAGAGCGCGGAGCGCGGGCAGGCTGAGCATTTGCGTTACGTGCAGTCGCTAGGCGTTCCTCTCGTTCTTGTTGACCAAAAGGTGGAAGGCTTACAATCCCATTTGGTCCGCGGAGACAATTTTTCGGGGGCCGTTACACTAATGACCCATCTGTTTGAGCACGGGCATACGCGAATCGGGCTCGTCTCGCCCAATAAACATTTCACGTACAAGGAACGTATGAAGGGATATCGCTTCGCCCTGCTCGACCGTGGAATCTGGATGCCCGAGTCCTACGAGGCGCTCGGAGGAGATGAGTCGCTAGCCGCTCAATTGAACCGCATGCTGATGCAAAACGAGCCTCCGACTGCCCTGTTCGTCGCCTCGACGGGCATGCTGCGAGAAATTATCGACGTCCTGGGCGAGCATAACCTGCGCGTGCCCGAACACATTAGCATCGTTACGTTCGACGAGCATTACTCCATCGTTCCCGAAGGCTACCAGGAGTTTTTTACCTCCATCAACCAATCGGGCAAGCTGATGGGCAGTATGGCGGTCGAACTGCTGTTCCAGCAGCTGCGCAACCCTGCTATGGAACCTCAGGAAATCGTGCTGCCGGGACGCTTCACCGAGCGCAGATCGGTGCGAAGGCTGTAATGGCAAAAAAAGCTCCGCGTCCGAAAGCCGATTTCATCCCGTGTGAAATTCGGCCCGTGTCGGGAGCTTTTTTATAATGATGTGCCGCCATTCGACCAATGAATGATCCTGTTTTGGTGCGGCTCTAGGGAAAGTTGCCAAAAAAAACGACAAGGCCGCGGCCTACGGCGGCTCGCGCTTGTCGTTCAAGATTTATGCTTCACCTGCTTGGTGCGCCATTTATTAAACTCAAGAAATTCGAGGAACTGCTCCTTCGTTACTCCGGACTCCATCGCTTCGCGGACGAGCTTGGTCCATTCCGGATCGAGCTCCTGTTCCTCGTTCCTCGACTCTGACGGATTCGGCGGCGCAGGCGGAAGAAAGGTTTGCATCGGTACGTCCAGCACCTTCGATATTTTCTCCAAAAAATGGATCGACGGATTCGTTTGGATGTCCCGCTCGATACTGCTGAGGTAGGATTTGGCGACCCCGGCCCGTTCCGCCAGTTCGTTCAAAGACAAGCCTTTCTCGGCCCTCAGCTGCTTGACGCGCTGTCCTATCATGATGCTCCCCCCTTGATGACCGTTATATTCTATATTTAATCTCTACAAGCATTTTATCAAACATCGAATATTTTTAATAGCGGACACAAAAAGAATTCCTTTCTCCCGCCCAAGGAGAAAGGATTCTAATGGTCTTGCGCTATCTGGTCTTGCGAAAATGGACGACTCTGATGTCCTCCCGATCCTGGGATTCGGAATTACCGCTTACTCGAATGAAGTGCCGGACCTCTTCCAGTGGAATCCCTATGCTTTGCGCCGCTGCGATCAAATCGATCCATTCGGCGTCCAGCTCCGGCGCGGAAGAAACCGGTTTTCTAGCATTCATTTCAAAAAGGCACCTCCGATATCTTTTTTTCAGGCGGCAAAGGGCTTGTCTGCTCTCTTGAAAAATTAATAGCGGCAGTAATACGATTCGCGCCTTATCTTCGATATACGGGGGTAGGCCTTTATTTAGAATCCGTTAAGGGTGGACCCAAAGCTCCATCCAATTGTACCGGTCCTGTGAACCGTCATATCCGGTGCGCGGGTCAACCCCCGGCCGGATGAACGCGCTCCACCAGAACAAACCCGCACCGTGCACCCCGTTCGGGTTCAACTGGGGAGTCGCAATCCGATCCAGCGCCAATTGCTGACGGGCCGCTTCCAGACCCAAAGCCGAGTTTTTTACGTTTTCGATTTCGGGATCGTGGTAGACGATCCCATCCTCGGTTATTTTACGCTCGTAAGCCGGCATCGTCGGGTTCAGCTTCGTCTCCGGATGACCGCTGCTCGCGATCGCATGGGCATACCTAACGATGGTGGTCTTCCAAAAATCTTGATACGACTCGCTTGAAACGATTTTCGACTCCCAGCCCATCTGATCGTACATCATCGGGTTCAGCATGTTGAACACGCCGGCCATCTCGCGTAGGTAGGCATCGGACCAAACGGCGGGATCCGCCGGAGCCGCAATCGAAAATATCGCGCCATCACCCAACACGCCCTTCACATAACGTGCCGTCTCCAGCAATTTCGGGTCGTCCGGCAAAAATCCTTCGATATCTAGCTGGATGCCGTCCGCTTTATACAGCTTCCCTTCATACGAAACGCCTTGATTGACGAATAAATCCGCTACCGCCCGCAGGTTGGCGTTATAAACGGCGTTTCCGAAGTTCGGGTTGCCGACCCGCTTACCATTTTTCCAAACATACCGGCTGCCGTCATTAACCATGACCATAATGCGTTGGTTCGGATCCGTTTCCCTAGACAGTTTCATCCAGCGGCCGAGTTCCGCGTATCCTTCCTTCGGCAGCGATCCGTTCTGCTTGTTGCCGCTCGAGACCAATATTCCGATATCCGCCAGCTGGTATTTGATCCGGTATTGCGAAAGCTCAAGAACACGCCCCTTCATCTGTTCGTTCGTCATCGGTTCGACCCCGCTGAACCAATACGAATTCAAGTAGGCGGTATTGTTTTCTTGCAGGGTGAGTTCCGGCGAATCCGCTTCCGCCGATCGCGCTTCTTGTCCGAACACAACAAGCGACATCGACAGGAATGCGAGTATGGCCGTCGTTATGAACGATACCACCGCTTTCCTTTTCATTTCTGCTATTCCTCCTGATGACCGATTCTGGTTATGTTTAATTAACCATACAATAGCATATTTCGGAAAGAGAAGGTCCGTTTGATATAGCGATTTCACGATTTTTGCAAAAATACGTGAAAAGAACTAACCACTTGCGTCCCCAACTCGTTAAAAATACCCGCCCCACCGGGGACGGGTAATCAGCTGTTCCTATTCGCAAGCCCTATTTCTGAGACACCCACCCCTGCATCCACCAATCTCGATCCAACGCATAGTCGTGGCCGTAAGGATCGTTCGGATCCGGTCCGATCCAAATAAATTTGCTCCACCAAAATATACCCGCTCCGTTCACGCCGTTTTTAACGATATTCGGGTTCGCTCTTCGGTCGATCGCAAGCTGATCCCTTGCCATTTTCAACCCCTTTGCCGCATTGTAAATATTTTCGATGGCGGGGTCGTGGTACACCGTGCCGTCTTCCGCAATTTTCTTCTCGTAGGCGGGCATCGTCGGGTTCAGCATCGTGGAAGGGCGGCTGCTGTTCGCGATGGCGTGAGCGTACCGGATAATCGTCGTTTTCCATAACTGCTGGTACGTTTCCGGGGAATTGACCGGAGAGCCCCAGCCCAATTGGTCATACATCATCGGGTTCAGCATGTTGAAAATGCCCGCCATTTCGGATACATAAGCATCCGACCATACAGCCGGATCGGCCGGCGAGGCGATCGAATAAAGAGCGGTATCGCTAAGAGCTCCCCGGACATGCTGTGCCGTCGCCTTTAACACCGGATCGTTCGGCAGAAATCCTTCGATATCGAGCTGGATGCCGTCCGCTTTATACCGCTGCCCCTCGTACAGGACGCCTTGATTAACGATTTTGTCGGCAAACGCCCGCAAATTGTCGTTAAAGACGGCATTCCCGAAATTCGGGTTGCTTACCCGATTGCCGTCCCGCCAAAAATATCGTTTGCCGTAGTTGACCGTGGCGATTATTTTTTGACCGGGATCCGTCTCCCGCGATAGTTTCATCCAGCGGCCGAGCTCGGCGTAGCCATCCTCCGGCAGCGTGCCGTTATATGCGTCCGCGCTGTCCACGAGAATCCCGATATCCGCCAGCTGGTACTTAATCTTATACTGCTGCAATTCCAGCACGCGTTCTTTCATTTGCGCGTCGGTCAAAGGCTCGACCCCGCTAAACCAGTAAGAGTTCAAATATGCCGTATTGTTCACCTGTCGCGCCATACCGGCTCCGACACCTCCGCTCCCGGCCCCGTCGACTTTCGACTCAGCTTTATACGTAATTTCTTCCGTCTGCTTCCAAGTCAGCTCCTCCGTCCGCTTAACCGTCCATTCCACGGTCCCGCTTAGGCTCGTATCCGTCACCGTCTGTGCACCCGTCGGTTCCTGCCCGTATGCGGTCAGAGTAAACAGTGACGACAACAGGACAACCAACATGAACAGCCTTGCCGCTTTCCGTGTGATCATCGCTTATCCTCTCCTTGATGCCATAATCTTGCTGTCGAAGCATGATAAGTTGGACCTCCTTTCCACTCCATAATATAGCGCTTACAAGGAAAGTTTTAGCACACCAATCAACGAAAAGTTATACTTTGCAACGATTGCGAAAAAAAAGGGGTGCGGCCCATCCCATCCGGTCCTATCCGCTCCTGAATTTCGGAACGACGATTTTGACGGAGGTGCCGATGCCGTGTCCGCTGCATATCGAGACGCCGTAAGGCTCCCCGAACTGCAGCTTGATCCTCTCGTGAACGTTTCGGATGCCGTAGCCGGCCTTGATGCCAGTCGGATCGAAAATGTCGTCGACTCTTCCTCGCGGCATACCGATGCCGTCATCGATAATTTGGAACACGATTGCCTCGTTCTGCGGATAACCCCATATTTTCAGATGAATCCGGTCGACGCCGTACCACGAATGTTCCAGGACGTTTTCGATAAACGGCTGCAGGATGAGCTTGATCGTGTCGAATTCAAAAATGCTCTCGTCCATGCGGAAGCTGAAGTCCAGTTTGTCTTTATGCTTGATGCGCTGGATGTCGATGTACGCCCGCGCCTGCTGCCATTCGTCCTCAATCGGGATGATCGTTCGCCCGTCGCTCAAAGTAAGACGGTAAAATTGGGCCAGCGCCATTACCATTTCGTGCAGCTTGCCGATTTCCCCGAATTTCGCCAAGCGGCTTATAGAGGAGAGCGTGTTGTACAAAAAATGCGGATTGATTTGCGCCTGCAGCGCTTCAAGCTCGGCTTCCCTTTTGCGCAAATTGGCGACGTACACTTCACGGATCAGCTTGTCTGTATGATCTCCCATCTCATTCAACGCACGAAAAATGCGGGCGAATTCGTCGTTACCGGAATAGGCCGTCCGTTTCATGAAATCGCCTTCGCCAAAAGCGTCGAGCACCGACACAACCTTCGTCACCCGGCTGGCGAAAAACCGAGATACGACGATGCCGAGCAAGGCGAGGAACAGGAAACTGACGAAGCAGACGAACAAAGTCAAGCTGCGCACTTTGAGCGCTCCGCTTTCGATAAGCCGGTTCGGTACGTACGCCGCGATCGTCCATCCGAGTCCCGGAACCGTCTCCTCGACGCTGAAATAATCGTCGGCCGACCCGCCGTTATCCGGCGGCGGGTAAGGCTGGCCGGAAGCATACATCAGCTCGCGTTTTTCGTTCCGTACGGCTATGTAGCTCGCTTCCCCGATTTGCGCGTCGATCGTCTTGAACAAATCGCCGATTTTGAGCGTAATGCGGATCAATCCGAGCTGGTCGAGCCGGTATTCGTCATTGAGCCGCCGCACGAGCGAAATGTTGCGAAACGCCGCATCCGTTTCGATCTGCCTCCAATACAAGCTCGCGTCCGGCTGTTCCTTCGCTTCCGGCAGCTCCTTATACCAGGGACGGTCCGCAAGCCGGTCGAGATGGTACAGCTCGAACTGGCCGACCTTCGTCCGCAGCGGATCGGCGTCCGGGTCCCCCACGTAGTAAATTTCCGGCAGCGTATTGCTGGCGACATAAACGGACAGCCATATCGGACTGCCGGTCGATTTCATCGTGCCGAGCAGCTTCGGCTTCAAGTAGTTCGTCGTCGCCTCGTAGCTGTACCAGCCTTCCTCGTAACTGCGCAAATATTGCTGCAGCTTCTGGTCGTAATACAGCAGCTCTGACACTCGCTTCAAATCTTCCAGCGTATACGCGACATTGTCCTTCATCTGGCGGAGCGTCCCCCGGATGCCTGCGGAAAACTGCTCCTTGACCGAGCGAAGCGTCGACGTATACGCATAAGTGCCGATCAGTACGACCGGAATTAGCACGAACGCCAGATAGGACAATATGAGCTTTTGACCGAATGTAATCGTCCCCGCCCGCATCCTAGCACCGCCTGCGATACTCGCCCGGCGTCATGCCGAACACTTCCTTGAAGTGCCGGCTGAAGTAAGGCAAGCTGCGGTAGCCGACCCGGTCGGCGACCTCGTATACTTTCATTTTCGGATCCTGCAGCAGCAGCTTCGCCTTCTCGAGCCGCTGAGTGATGACGTAATCGCTGAAATTGATCCCGGTTTCTTCCTTGAACAGGTGGCCCAAATAGTTCGGAGCGAACGAGAATAGGTTCGCCGCGTCGCGCACCGTAATGCTCCGGTCGAGATGGTCTGCAACGTACCGTTTGATCTCCTCGATCAGCCGGCGGTTTTTTTTCATTTTTTTGGCGTGAAGCTTCTCGGATATTTCGAATACTTTGCGGCGCAGCCAAGACTGCATGTCTTCGGCCGTTTCAAAATAAAAGAGAAGCTCCATGCTCCGAAACTCCGTGCCGGTCAGCTTGTAAAAATTTTCGTTGAACCCGAGCAAGTAGTCATCCAGCTTGGCAATCGCATGCAGGACGAAATGATAGATCGAAGTTTTCGTCCCGAAGCTTTTGGCCAGCGCGAACAACTCGGCTATACTGTCGTCTAGACGGACGAGGTCATAATGCGACATGGCCTCGAACAGCCCGCTCAAAATGTCGCCCAGCTCCTTGGCATCCCGCACGATGCCCGGCCGGCGGTCGGCAGGTCCGATCAGCCTCCCTTTGCCGTAAAACATTTTGCACGCTAGTGCTTCCGCCGCCTGAACGTAGGAGCGGTGAACTTCGTCCAAACCGGACGCCGTTTCTCCAAGGCCAGCCGTCACGGACAGCCTCGTATCCGCTTTAATTTCCGTTATCATATTCTCGAGCTCGGAAGCCGGATCGGATTCGCTTATGATCACCGCGATCCGGTCGCCTTCCGTTGTGCAGCAATAATCGATCCCCTTCGAGCCGAATATGCCGAGCAGCGCGCTGCACCATTGCCGCACCTTATCGGGGGGTTCTTCTTCCCGGTACAAGCTCCGCTTCCAATCCAAGTCGTCGAACTCGAACAAAGCGACCGCTGCGGGAAACGGAATCCGGTCCAATCCGTACGGCTCCAAAAGCGATAACGCCGGCCCTCCTTCCGCCTTTCCTTCGAGCAGGCGGCCGAGCAGCTCGTCTTTCATATAGGGCGCGGACTGCCGGAACGTCTGCTCCAAGCTCGCGCCGAACCGCTCCCGGTTCAGCGTCTCCGCCGCCGTCCGCAGCGCCTGAGCCAACTCGTCGTCGTCGACCGGCTTAAGCACGTAGCTGCACGCGTTCATGTCGATCGCTTGTTTCGCGTACTGGAAATCGGCATAGCCGCTTACAAACACGACCTTCAGCTCCGGCCGCAGCGCGATCGCTTGACGGGCAAGCTCCAATCCGGACATATTCGGCATTCGGATATCGGTCACGAGTACGTCGATCGACTCTCGGCCAAGGACTTCCAGAGCCGCAAAGCCGCTGTTTACCGCGGCTGCGACTTCCATCTCCAGCTCTTCCCATGGAATAAAACGGAGAAGTCCCTCCAGGTCGAGCTGCTCGTCTTCGGCGAGCAATACTTTGTACATACGTGTCGGTCCTTTCCGAATCGTTTTCGGTTAGGGGTCAACTCCTTCCCTCCCCGTACCATCTATACGTCCGGCAAGGTCCCGTTATCCTGCTACTTGGCGCTCATTTTGGCTCGGTTTTCGCGCCATTTGGCGGTCTTGAATTCGAGCAGCTTGTCGTACCCGGCCGCTTTCGCATCCTTGTCCGCCTGCTCCAGAACGGCGATGACCTCGGCGTCGCTTCCGGCGCCGAGCGCCTTCGCCCTCGCCTCGACATAAATCTCGCTCACTTTTTCGGCAATTCGTTCTTCCTCCGACGAAGGCTCGGGGTTCAAATTGACGAATTGCGTCGCATTGTAAGACGTCGCCAAATTGATCGGCTGCTGCGGCTGAGCTCCCTTCTCCGCCATCGAACGCTGCTTCTCCACGCTATCCCACGCTTTGCTCATGAAGGTGGAATTGCCGGCCCACTGAAACGTATCCCATACGCCGAGCAACCGGTTGATTTCCTCGGTCTCGTCGAAGTAGTTCGGCTTGAGCAAGGGAAAGCCCGACTCGTCGGTTCCGCTCCAATACATGCTCTCGGGACCGAAATTGAGAATGCGCTGCCCTTCCTCGCCGGTCAGCCAATCCAAATAGGCGTATATGCCCTCAGGATTGGCGGCGCTCGTCGTAATGACGGATGCGTTCCAGCCGGTCGAATCGTACTGGGTCGGCCATACTTTCGTTTTGTCCACCTCGGCTTTGCGCAGCGGCCAAATAAGCTTGTATCCGACTCCCGAAGCGGAAGCTTGCTGGGTCAAGTTTCCCCGGCGGGTCAGATCAGTCACGTTATATGCGGCCATGACCGCCACTTTGCCGGATGTGACCTTTTCCCGGACGTGCTCGAGCGGTTGCGTAAGCGTATTTTGCGGAATCAGCTTTTCCCGGTAAAGCTTTCTGGCGAACAACATCGTTTCCTTGTAGACGGGATCGGCGAAGATGGATGTCAGCTTGTCCCCTGCGGGCACGGCCATTTGCGATACGAATAAAGTCGGATGATCGGCTGCGAAGCCGGAATACAGCAAATCGAGGCCCTGCCCAAAAATGCTCGTTTCGAAAGGAACGACGTCCGGATAGCTTTGTTTGACCTGCTGCAAATACCGGTACAAATCGTCGAAGGTCTCCAAAGGAGGCGACCCGAGCTCCTCATATATTTTTTTGTTGATGCTGTACCCGCCGTTGCCGGTTGGCGTGGACGTATGCCAGTTCGGAAACTGGTACAGCTTGCCGTCTTCCGAGCGAAGCAGGCGGATCGTCTCCGGCGTCGCCCATTTTTTCAAATTCGGGTATACATCCAAATAAGGGTCGAGCGGGACGAGCTTGCCCGCTTTGCGCAGCTTCTCCACGTCGGCTCCGCGTTCGGTAAAAATAACGTCGGGCAGCCCGCCGGAGACGATCATCGCATTCAGCGTCTGCGACGCTTTGCCGCCGGACGTTATATTGGTAACGCTTACCTTTTTATGTTCCTTGATCCAGCGCGTGGCCGGATCTCCGCCCCACGGCTGCATCGCATACCAGTCGTAATTGCCGAACAAGCTGAAGGCTAGAGGATCCTGGCCGAGCCGGAACTTGCCGCTCCCCGCCGGCTCGCCGCCCGTAGGCTCTTTTTGCTCCGCCTTGGGCGGTTGCGTTTGGGCGGGTTCGGCTGAAGACAGGCAGCCGGAAACGAGCAATGTTGCTGTAATACATACGGCCGCTTGTTGCGCCCGACGGATTGCTATTGTCATAGTTCCTCTCCTATCGTTCATTATAACGCACAACAAGGGTCAGATTGGGACTATAGCCCTTACCTCGATTGTATGTCTTATGCGGTATTTCGTCAATACTCTTCGAAAATCGAGAAGTCACAACGAATATTTGTTGATCTCTATAAAGAACAACCCTCCTTCATTTCCGCAATATTGACGATTACGTGCAGAAACGTATGCCGGTTGTTTCAAGGGCATACGTTCCGATGAATTTGATCTTTACGGCTTCCGCTACTTCGCGCCCATTTTTTTCAAATTGGCCTTCCATTTGTCCGTCTTGTATTGGAGAAGCTTCGCATAGCCCGCTTGGTTCGCGTCCTTGTTCGCCTTTTCGAGCAGGGCGTTTACCTCCTCGTCGCTTTTTGCGTACAATATTTTCGCTCTCGCCTCCGTGTAAATATCTTGCACTCTTTGGGCGATAATGCCTTCCTCCGAATCGGGCGCCGGATCGAGATTGATGAATTCCGTCACGTTGTACGACGTTTTGCGGGTGACCGCACTTTGCGCCGCCGCTCCCCAATCTTCCTTGCCGGGGGGATACTGCTTCATGACCCGATCATTAATTTCGCTCAGAAACGACGAGTTGCCCGTCCACGTAAACGTGTCCCAAACTCCGAGCAGCTTGGCGATTTCCGCGGACTGATCGAAATATTCTTTCTTCAGCTTCGGGGCGCCCAGATCGTCCGTGCCTTGCCAGTACGTTCCTTCCGGACCGAAATTGATGAGGCGCTGCCCTTCTTCCCCGGTCAGCCAGTCCAAGTAGGCGAATATGCCTTCCGGATTTTTGGCGCCGGTCGTAATGACATTCACATTCCAGCCGAGCACGTCGTATCCGGTCGGCCATACTTTGCTTTTGTCCACGCCCTGCTTGCGCAGCGGCCACAAAATCTCATAACCGGCTTCCGGATCTTTCCCTTGCAGCGCCACGGTGCCGCGCTTGCCGAGATCGGTTACATTAAACGCCGCAGCGACGGCAACCCGTCCGGTCGTTACTTTTTCCCTTACCTGGTCCAGCGTTTGCGTCAGCGCGTCCTGCGTCATCAGCTTCTCGCGGTACAGCTTGCTCGCGAACTGCATCGACTCCTTGTAGACCGGGTCGGCGAAGATCGACGTCAACTGCCCTCCCTGCGGTACAGCCTGCTGCGTGACGAACTGGGCCGGATGGTCGTTCGCGAAGCCGGAGTACAAAACATCAATCCCTTGCCCGGCAATCGTCACCTCGAACGGGATGACGTTGGGATAATGGTCTTTCGCCTTTTTCAAGTACGCGTACAAGTCTTCGAACGTTTCCAGCTTCGGCGAACCGAGCTCCTTGTATATTTTTTTGTTGACGATATAGCCGCCGTTGCCGATCGGAAGTTTCGTGTACCAGTTCGGAAACTGGTACAGCTTGCCGTCCTCGGAGCGCAGCATGCCGACGGCCGACGTCGATGCCCATTTTTTCAAATTCGGGTATTTCTCTACATAAGGATCAAGCGCCACGAGCTTGCCGGCTTTGCGAAGCCGCTCCACGTCGGCTCCCCGTTCCGTGAAGATAACATCGGGCAGCTCGCCCGAGGCAATCATCGTGTTAAGCTTCTGCGCCGCCGCGCCGCCGGACGGAATGGCGGTGACGTTCACCTTCTTGTTCTCCTTAATCCACTTCGTGGCGATATCTTCTCCCCACGGCTGCATCGTATACCAGTCGTAGCTGCCGTAAAAGCTGAACGAGAGCGGCGTTTCGCCAAATACGAACTTGCCTTCCGCGGGATCCGGCTTCCGGGTATCCCCATCTTCCCCTTTATCGCAACCGGCGACGGCAAGTACCAGACCGAGCGCTGCGGCAACGAGCGCGGAGATCGTACAGTGTGCAGCTTTCATGCTCATCCCCCCTGTCGGTTTATAAACTCGTGAAATGCGGCCTAACGCTTACTCCTTCAAAGAACCGACCAGCACTCCTTTGACAAAATAGTTTTGCAGGAACGGATACAGGACGACGATCGGGATCGTGGCCACCATCATGGTCGCCATGGTCAGCGACTTGGTCGTGACGCTCATCATCTTCGCCATATGCTCCTGCGCCGCCGAATTCGTCTGCATCAGCTGTTCCGACAATATGTTCGAGTTCATGATTTGCTGCAGCACCGTCTGGATCGGCAGCAGCTCCGGCTTTGAAATGAAAATGCTCGCGGTAAACCAGTCGTTCCAGTGATATACCGCCGTGAACAGCGACAACGTAGCGATGACCGGACCGGAAACGGGCACGACGATTTTGAAAAAAATGCCGAAATGGCCGCAGCCGTCGATTTTCGCCGACTCGTCGAGTCCGGGCGGCAATCCGGCAAAAAACGTACGGAACACGATCATGTTCCAGACGCTTATGATGGACGGAATGACCATTACCCAGAAGCTGTTCATCATGCCGAGCTCGCGATTCAGCAAAAAAAACGGAATGAGCCCGCCGCTGAAATACAGCGTGACGATGCAGAACACCATGTACCCTTTTTTCCAGACCAGCCCTCGGACCGACATGCCATAACCGAACATGGATGTAAAGAAGATCGATAACGTCGTGCCGACGACCGTCCGTGCAGCAGAGACGAGAAACGCGTTCAACAACCGTTTATCTTGGAAAACGATCGCGTAATTGTCCAGCGTAAATTGCCGCGGCCATACCGTAAGGCCGCCGAGAGCAGTATCCGTTCCCGTATTGAACGAAATGACGAGCGAATTCCAGAACGGGTACAGCGTAGCGAGCCCGAATAAAGCCAGCAGCGAATAAATCCAGGCTTGCAGCATCCGGTCACCCCGGCTAGGCTTCACGTCTCATATTCACCCCTTTTTCGCGGGTCACCATAGGCTGGTGCCGAACTTTCTGGCGATGGCGTTGGCGATCGTAAGCAGGCCGACGCTGATAACCGCCTTGAACAAGCCGACCGCCGTCGCGTACGAATACCGCGAGCTGAGAATGCCGGCCCGGTACACGTAAGTGTCGATCACGTCGGAGACGTCCCTAAGCACCGGATTGCGGGCGAGCAGCCATATATCCTCGAATCCGGCGTTCAAAATGTTCCCGACCGCCAAAATCAAAAAAATGATGACGACGGGGGAAATCGAAGGAATCGTAATCAGAAATATTTGCTTCCAGCGGCTCGCCCCGTCGATGGACGCCGCCTCGTACAGGTGCGGATCCACCCCCGCGATCGCGGCCAAATAAACGATCGCGGCAAACCCGACTTCTTTCCAGACGCCGGCAGTAATGAGAATCGCCCAAAAATAGTCGGGGATGGACAAAAAGTTGATCGGCTCGCCGATAAGCCGCAGCTTTTCCAGCGCGATGTTCAAGCTGCCGCTGTCGACCGACAGCATCGAAATGACGAGTCCCGACACGATGACCCACGATAGGAAGTGCGGCAAGTAGCTGATCGTCTGCACAATCCGTTTGAACGCCATATGGCGCACCTCGTTCAGCATTAGCGCAAGCGTGATCGGTGCCGGAAAGCCTACGAGCAGCTTGAGCACGCTGATGACAACCGTATTGCGCACGACGCTCCCAAATTCCGGCGCCTCGAAAAACATCCGGAAATGCTTGAGCCCCACCCACGGGCTGCGGGTAAAGCCTTTGAACAGGTCGTAATCCTGAAAAGCCATAAGGACGCCGTACATCGGAATGTACATGAAAACAAAAATAAACAGCAGCGCCGGGACGACCATCAGTTGCGCCTCCCATTGCAGCGACAGCCTTCTCCATATCCGCCTTCCGGACGGCTTCCGCACTTCAGCGATTGTAAACGTTTCCGGCTTCAACCTCATCACCTTCCGCCCAATTTCATCTAAAAGCCTCGGATATTCTCATCATAATGGAGCGGCATTGCTGCTTCTACGTGAGCGTCCAACGAAAAATGTTACTTTGCAAAGGATTTCAGGGAGAAAGAAAACCGCCAAAATCGTCGCGATTTTGGCGGGTTGTTGCTGCTTTATTTCGTTTGGCTGCCGTCCCCGATGTCCTGGAACGCCTTCTGCATAATGTAGTAGCTTTGTTTCAGCCGTTCCTCATATTGCACCGAGTTCCACGGCTTCCATTTGTATTTCGGCATTTTGGATAGGTCTACAGGAGCGCTGCCGTCGCCGAGTCCAGTCACCTGATTCGTCGCTCTGTCCACGATCCAAGGAACGAGGCGGATGCCGTCCACTTTCTGATTTTGGATCTTGCCGTCCTTCTCCACATAATTGACTGCACGCAGCGAGCTCGGATCGGCGAAACCGAGCAGCATCCATGGTATGCGCATCTCGACAACGTTTCCTTGCGCCTGCCACATCGTAAGCGAGTTGTAGTCCGGCGACGACGGGTCTGTCGTTCCCCGTTTCAGCTGGCCGGCGGGAAGGTCTTTGTAAGGGCGGTAAATCTTGGCAGCCGGCGGGCTAAATTCCATGTCGACGATTAGCCGCCACGGCTTAAAAACGCCGGAGTCGTCCCGCATCTCCTCTTCCTCAACCGGCGCCATGCCGTTGATCGTGCCCCACAACCGGGTCGTGAAATCGTAGTTGGAGGCGATGCGGACCTCGCTCTCCAGCGTTTTGCCGATCGTGACAAGCGTCTCCAGTCCTTCGCCGAGCGTCCGGTCGCCCAGCTCCTTCGCGTGCCGGTTGCCGCCCTCCATCGTATCCGCTCCGATGTACATAATCTGCTTCTCGGGATCGAATGTTTGATCCAGCTCGGCGGCAATGTAAACGTACGCCTCGTCATGCGTAACCCACATGGTTTTCCATCCGGGCACGCCGGGATCGAACTTCTTCTTGTCCTTGATCTTCTCCCAATCGTCCAGCTTGCCGTCAATGAGGAGCGGACCGTCTTTGCTGGAATACATGCCGACGAGTCCGAACAGCTTCTCGTTCGTCAGTACGTTTAGCCAATATTTGCGCCGGTCGACCGGCTGCTCGAAATCTTGTGTATTCCATGTCCGCTTGAACCACTCGTCCTGCCACATGAACAATATGGCGCCGGCATAGTTCTCCTGTACGATCTCGCGAAGCAGATCCGCGTCGATGTTGCCCTGCTCCTCCTCGGTATGTCCGCCCTGGTTGCGGCCGAGACCCGTAATATGCCCGATACCGAGCGAAGCCGGCACCCCGTACTCCGTCACCATGATCGGAACGTCTTTATGGTGTTCCTTCAGCAGACGGAGATACGCCTTGTACGTATCGATCTCGCCTTTGTCGTTTTTTACGTTTTTGATCGTTTCGTCGCTTCGGAAAAATTCCGGGTAATACGGATACGCATGGAAAGAAGCGAAATACCCGGCTTGCCAGTTCACAGGCTCGATATGCATCGGATCGACGCTGACCAAATCTTCGGCTCGGTCGATCTCGCCCGGATGCTCGAGCGGGTCCGTCGACACCCAATTCGTGAAGGCGTACGGATGCTGCCAGCCTTGCTTCGTTTCGAACGCCGCGAGCGTATCGAGCATTTCCGCCAGCATGTTCTCGAACGGCGTCGCTCCTGCCTTCGCTCTGAAATAGTCGCCTTTAAACGGTTCCATGCCCGGATGCGCCTTGTCGGTCGCTTGGACCAGCACCGGGTCCCATTCCGTCCCGATACTCCATCCTAGCAGATAAGGTCCCGCGTTCGTTTTATACCGGCCTTGGGCTTTGCCCGTCTCTTCCGGAATGTTGACGTCTCCGTATACGGCTCCGACGGCGTAAATGATTTCCTTCTTGAACTCCTTGGTGACCAAGGGGCTTAAAGCATCATGCGTTTTGATCATTTGCGATTCGGGCGACCATACCCCTTGGATGAAATACAGAGGGGAGTCGGGATGCGCTTCGTTGAACTCGACCAAGGCTTCGTAAAATACGGGTTCATGAATCGTATAAATGCGGATCACGTTGGCGCCCAGTTCTTGAATCTGACTAAACCAGCGCATAAACGTTTTTTTGTCGATGTTCAGCTCTCCGGGGTCGTGACCGGGAACGGTCGCACCGACATTCACTCCTTTGGCAAAAAACGATTGCCACTCCTGACCATCGTACAATTCGATCTGATCGCCTTGTGTGCGAAATTTGACGTTCATGCCGTTATTGAGCTTGGCGCTTCTCACATGCGTCCCCTCCGCGCTTAAAGGCCGAAAATGCTGCCATCCGAAGTAGCCGATCAGCAAAGCGATAACAATCGTCAGGCTTACGCGAAGCTTTATGTTTCTCTTCATAGGGCTACGTTTCTCCTTACTTGCCGCGACCTTCCCATGCAACATGCGGTTTTCGCGTCCCGCGATCGGGCTCCAGTTTTCTTCGCCGCAAAGCGACCGTATCGGCAAAAATCAGTTCCATATCGCGAATTTGTTCGATCGTCGCTTCCTGGCGAATGAAGCGAACCATTTTTTTGAATGATTTCGGGTATTCATCGAATCGTTTCACGAATGCTCCACCCCGATATCCATATGCTTGCGCAAAATATCGCTGAGCTGGCCCACATACCTGCTAAGGGGTTGTGTCCGGACGTGGCGAAGATTTTGAGCCTCCGAAATAAATCGCTCCAGCTCTTGGCGTAGTACGCTCAAATCCGCAGTCATTTGCGTCGCTTTCAAAGTGCCGCACCTCCTGTACCGATGATCGCCTCACCAAAACTTTCGATAGATTCCTCATGCAGCGCAAACCGGTCAGCCGAGCAGCCGGCGAACCCTCGCTTCCAGTTCTACCGGGGAATACGGCTTTCGGATGTAATCGGCCGCGCCAAGCTCGAAGCAGGCGCTAATATCCCGCTCGACACGATTTTCCGACAAAACCATGATGCTGCATTCCTCTTTCGTTTGCTTCCGATTGCGGATGCTGCGGATCAAGTCGTATCCGTCCAAAGCGGGCAAGGAAAGCTCCGTAATGACCAGATTCGGCGTCAAAGCGTTAAACATCCGGAGACCGTCCGCTCCGTTGTTCGCCATGAACACTTCGTAACCTTTCATGCGAAGCCGGGTATCGAGCAGTTCGCCGACCGTTTCGTCTTCGTCGACGATCAGAATCGTCAAGTGCTTCCGTTTGTTCGCCGGCTGGTTGTAGATCAGAATCGTGTCCTCATAGTCCGCTTCGTCAGCCGTCATCGCATAAATCGTTCGAATGTCCGCTTCCTTCGGCACGCCGCATTCCGGAAAACTCGTAATGACTATGGGACTGCCGGCGAGCTGCTCGTCGAGCATGAATTGTTTGACCGACAACGAGACGTAATGCGTATGGCTCAGCTTGGTATCCGGCAGCAAAATCGCCAGCATTCCGCCGCCCGCTTCGTACAAATACTGCGCTTCGTTATCTGGAGCATGGAAAGCGAGCCGCTGCCTCAAACGGTTCAGTCCGTTTTCGTCCAGCGCGATCTTGGCTGCTATGAAGCCGCACGCCGTCTCCTTCGACTCTACAAGCACCCGGTTCAGCATGGCGAACAAATGGCCGGTTTCCACGTTTTCTTGCAACAGCTGCATATACATTTCACGTCACCTCTACACGGTTTGATTGTTAGCCGGCTGGCTCGGTATAGCCGCCTTCGCCTTTGGTTCGGCGGGTTCGTGCTTCCAACTTGTCCTGACCATCACGCCCCACGAGTCGTCGTTGCGGATATAGTCGATATGACCGAGTATTTTCCAATACACATTGATCTGATTGTAGCCGAGCGTCATCAGCACGGAATAAAACATCATTTTGACGAGATCCTTGAACTTCGGATAACGGCGGAATGCAATTTCTTCGATCAGCAGGGCGCCGCAGCTGAACAAAATTTCCACGAGCATGCTTACCCCGATAATCAGCAGCATCATCCGGTAGTCGGCCATGCCGAGCGAGACGTACCCGAGCAGCGCGAGATAACCGGTCATTCGCAAATACGGGCCTAACGTTTCGAAAATGAGCGTATACGGCATGGACAACAGTCCGACTGCCCTATATTTCGGCACGAACATCATGCTGCTGTACTTGAAAATGTTTTTGATGTTGCCCCGCGACCACCGTTTGCGCTGGCTTTGCAATATGCGCAGCGATTCCGGCGCCTGCGTCCAGCATACGGCGTCCGGACAATAAGCGATCCGGTACGGCAAGTCGTTGTCCATCATGTATTTGTGAAGCTTGATAATGATGTTCATATCTTCGCCCGGGAAGCCGTCGCGATAGCCGTCCACCTTCACCAAATAATCTTTGCGGAACAACCCGAAGGCGCCGGAGACGATAATGAGCCCGTTGATCGCACTCCATCCGATCCGGCCGGCGAGGAACGACTTCAAATATTCGATGTTCTGAAACATCGGCAGCAGCTTGCGGGGAAGGTTCACTTCCGTTACGCAGCCGTTCTCGATTTTGCATCCGTTCGCTACGCGTACGTTGCCGCCGATCGCGATCGTTTCCTCCGGCTTTTCCATATAAACGGAGGCCAGGCGGATCAAAGCGTCCTTCTCCAGCAGCGAATCGGCGTCTATGGTCGCCACAAGCGGATAATGCGACACGTTAATCCCTACGTTCAGCGCATCCGCCTTGCCGCCATTTTCTTTGTCCACGACATAAAGCTTCGGGTAGCGGGGATTATGATAAACGCCTCGGATCGGCTTCGCCTCGAGCGTTTCTCCCATGGCATAGTTCGCCTTCGGCAAAAGGCCGAATTCGTCGATCAGCACCTGAAGCGTGGCATCCTTGGAGCCGTCGTTGATGACGATCACCTCGTAGGACGGATAGCCGAGATTCAAGAGAGACCGGAGACTTTCGATAATGGTCAGCTCCTCATTATAGGAAGGAACGAGTATGGAAACCGGGGGCACTTGCTCGGACCCGGACAGCTCGCGGTAACGGGCGTACTTCGAACCTTTAATAATGCGGATGATCCGTTTATGCGAGAGAAGCATAATGATCAAATAAAACACGTATACGGCGATAACCGAGTACAAAGCAAACAAAGCGTAGCCAAGAAGCAGTTGTTTCATGCAGAATCTCCTTTCGACAAGCTAAGGGCCATGCTGCTTGGCAACATTTCGGTTTGCAATGTGTCAAAAAACTGCCGATAAATGCCGAGCCTGCGGCTATGCCGCATCGCTTGCTCAAAATCGTCGAAGTTCAAAGCACCTTTCGCCAGCTCCTCTTGAAGGACATCGCCGGCCAAATCCGCCTCCTCCGACTCGCTCCCGCTCGCCAGCTCGCATAAAGCGCGAAAGCCATGATCCTCCATCCGCGCCAAGCTGCGCGCGCTGTTAAACCGGACCTGCCAGTCCGCATCCGCCATCCCTGTCTTCAGCAGTTCGATCGTGTACGGCTGCCCGATCCGGCCCAAAGCGTCTACGACAGCGAGACGGATCTCCACATCGCCATGGCGCATCAGTTCCTTCATATGCCCTTCCGTCACCTGCTCAGCCTGCCCGACAAACGCTTGTACGGCGAGCAGACGCAGCTGAGGATCGCTAGCACGAACGAGCGGCGGCAGTAATTCGCGCGCGCCGGGAATCGCCCGATTTTGCAAACAAGTCAAGGCAATCTTCATCAGCTCGTCATCCTGCTCCCGCAAATAGCGGATCAGCATCGCCGTGTTATCGATACGCGACAGAGCCAGAACTTCGGCGACCAGCCGGTGCGATTGTTTGCGAAACTTTGCAATCGACCGTACCATGCGGTCCAGCTCCTCTTCGGACAACGCACTCTTGGATATGGCGCGGGCGATGACGAAGACGGGAGAACCGTAGCTCTCCTCATCCAGCAGCTCCAGAAGAGTAGGAACCGCCTCCTTGGCTTGCATGACGCCGAGATTATGGGCCGCGTCCAGCCGCGTCCAATGAATTTCGCTGCGCAGCCTGCGCATGTTCAGCTCCACCAGGCCGAGGTCGCGGCAAAGCTGGGTCAGCTTGTCCCGTTCGGCTCCAGCGATTTTCTCCATCCATTCGAACAGCTTGATCTGAATCACTTTTAGCTCGGTTTTCGTCAGCTTGCCGGACGGTTTCCCGAGCGGCGCCTCTTCATGCAAATGCGATTTCACATAATCGAAATAATCTTGATGCTTCAGCGAGTATCGCCGGGACTCTCGATCGAACCAGATCGCCCGCGTCCGTAAACCGAACAGACCGACAAAAACGAGAACGATGAGTGCTATCAATATATAAGCCAGAACGATAATGTGCGAAGCGTTTTCGGTCATACGGTTTCCTCCTGCTCCTAGTACTCCTCTATCTCTCTTTACTCGTGCCAAACTTCCGTTCCTACCAAGTGTAAAGCGAGCTTCCGCCCTGGCCGGCGACTTTACTTATCGGTTTTGTCAGACATTTCCTTGATCTTGCTTTCGATAAAATGTTCAACATCGGCTTTGCTTACCCCGAATGAGATCGCGCCGCGAATCAGCTGGATCCAATCGGAAGGCAGCGCGCGAAAATCGTCCGCCATTCGGCCTAAATCGTCACCCCTTTCGGAATGCAGCAAATATTCCACATTTACTCGCAGTACTTTGGCAAGCTTCTCCAAAAAATGAATCGATGGGTTCGTTTGAATGTCTCTTTCGATCATGCTTAAGTAAGATTTTGCCACTCCGGCAGACTCCGCCAGCTCCGACAACGAGATGCCTCTCTCAAGGCGCAAATCTTTTACTCGCTTCCCTATCATACTCTCAAAACTTCCTTGTAAGAGATTTCCCTCCGAAGGGTAAACGTCGCATGGATGATTCCGGCCTTGCATAGTATTGTTCTTATTAAAGAACCAATTACGAGTATAGCGCAAAAGAAACAAAATTAAAAATAGCAAATAGTCGACAAAGTTCTATAAAAAGAACATAATCCCGCGTTTTCCTCCAAATTCCCCCGGTTTTCTCCCTACATTCGTACTTTATAAAGAACGATCTATTCATTATAATCATACATGGTGTTCTTTATAAAGATCGATCGAAAAATGAGAGATACCTTTCGGAAAGGAGTATTTCCCGCTTGTAAGCCGAGAGAAAAGGATGGTTAACTGATGAGTATTCCGAACTCGAACGTAAATGCCAAAGGAAAGAAGACGGCTTCGTTCCCCTATTCGCTCTACATGTATTTCATTCAGCTTCGCCCGCGGCAATGGACGAAAAATTTGTTGGTTTTCGCCGCTCTGATCTTCTCCATTAAAAAGTCGAACCTGGACATGCTGTTCCACTCGATCGCCGGCTTTTTCTTGTTTTGTTTCGTCTCGAGCTGCGTTTATATTCTGAACGACTTTGTAGACCGCGAAGCGGACCGCCAGCACCCGGACAAGCGTCATCGTCCGATGGCTTCCGGCGCGATCCATCCGGCTGGCGCCCTGTTGCTCGGGGCGGCGATGCTCGTGTTCTCGCTGTTTGCGGCATTCTCGTTCAGTCCGCTGTTCAGCCTGCTGCTGCTCGTCTACTTCCTGCTGAACGTCGGATACTCGTTCCAGTTCAAACACATCGTCATCATCGACGTTCTGATTGTCGCTTCCGGCTTCGTACTGCGCGCCATCGGCGGCGGACTCGTCATCGGCGTAGCCCTCACGCCTTGGTTTCTCATCTGTACGTTGCTGCTCTCTATCTTTCTCGCGATCAGCAAACGCAGACATGAAGTGCATTCGCTGCAAACGGGCAAAGGGGCGCACCGGAAAGTGCTCGACTTTTATTCGGTCGAGCTGCTGAATCAGCTCAACAGCGTTGTAACGACGGCGACGATTATGAGCTACGCCTTGTTCACTTTTACGTCCGGCCATACGATCCACTTGATGTGGACGCTAATTTTCGTGCTGTACGGGGTGTTCCGGTATTTGTACCTGATTCATATGGAGAACAAAGGCGGCAAGCCGGAGAAGGTGCTGTTCGAAGACCGTCATATTCTCGTAACGGTTATGCTGTACGCGTTCTCGGTCGTGCTTATTTTGATTTATTTGGAGTGATTAGGTCCCCCAAAAGTGAAGCCGGTCTTCGAAGCTGATTCCGAGTACTTTTGGGGGAGCCCCCTAAAAACAAACATGCTACTGATATTACGGAGGTATCGGGATGAAATTCGTATGGCTGCTGACATCCATATTGCTGGGGGTGATCGGGCAACTGATGATGAAGTGGGGACTCGTAAGCCCGAAGCCCCTCTTCAGCCAAGCACCGCCCGTCGTGAAAATGTTCAGTTCGTGGCCCGTGCTGGCCGGACTGTTCGCTTACGCGCTCAGCTCCTTATTCTGGCTGCTCACGCTCAAACAAATGAATATAAGCATCGCGTATCCGATGGTTAGCCTCAGTTATGTCATCGTGGCGATAGCCGGCTACTACATGTTCAACGAAGCGTTCACCGCGATGAAATGGCTCGGCATCGGTTTTGTTTTGATCGGCGTCGCGTTCATTTCGAGAGCTTGAGAAGAACGAACTCGCGCACACGGGGGATTGATTACACATTATGAAAGACGTTCATAGCTACCTATTCGCAGCCGTACCGATGATCGCCTGGGTCGCCTCCGGCTGCCTGAAATTTGCAATAAATTCGTTCAAACACGGGAAACGGGCGAAGGAGCATATCGGCAATGGCGGATTCCCGAGCACGCACACCTCCGTCGTCTCCTCCATCACGATGTTGATCGGTTTTACAGCCGGGTGGGACAGCCCCTTGTTCGGCCTCGGAGTAGCCGTTCTCATGATCGTGATGATTGATGCAACGGGAGTCAGGAGGGCTGTCGGGGAAAACTCGCGCTGGATCAACGTCATTTCGCGAAGGCATCCCGGCGAGGAGTCGTCCATGCTGAGGGAAAAGCAGGGGCATTCGAAAATCGAAATCGCCGGCGGGTTAGGTGTCGGAACGTTGATCGGATGGCTGGCTTCCTTGATCGTGTAAATTTTTCGTGGAGTAAGGAGAGATATAGAGATGAATGACCGAATTCAGAACACGAGCCTGCTCACAGGGTTTTACCTGCTCGTTTTTACGGCCGCTGTATTCGCGGTCACTACGCTGCTGTTTCTCGTGAACGTAACGGTCACGGCTGCCAACTTGTTCATTGCGCTGGCTGCAACGCTTGCATTCGTCTGGTTTGCGGCAAAAACTTATTTTCCGGACCGATACCTGCTTTATTTCGGGATCAGCCTTCTCCTATCGGCCGTGCTGTTTTTTATGTTCATCGGCGTCAGCGGCCATTATTACGACCTCAGCTATGACGGCCAGACGTACCACCAGGAAGGCATCCTTCAATTGGCCGGAGGCTGGAACCCGTTTTACGATAAACCGCTTGGGGAACAAGGCGTTCCATACGCGATCTGGATCGACCACTACGCGAAGGCCGGAGAGACGATTGCCGCCGCCCTGTACGCGGTGACCGGTCAAATCGAGCTAAGCAAGGTGTTCAACTTCCTGCTCATCCTGGCCTCGTTTTTCCTGAGCTTTGCGGCCTTGGCCGAAGTGTTGCCGCGCAAACGGGGCATTGCCGTCGTATTTGCCCTGCTGCTCGCCTGCAATCCGGTAAGCATTTACCAGAGCCTCAGCTTTTACGTCGATGGCCAGCTCGGTTCGCTGCTCATTTGTCTCGTGTCTCTAAGCGTGCTCATCTACTTGAGGTACAGCCACTATTTGATGATTGCGTATGCGCTTTGTATGGCGCTGGCGATCAACAACAAGTTTACGGCGATCGCCTATGTCGGCATTTTTTGCATCGGGCTCGTCCTTGCCCTTTATATTGCGCAAAAGCACGCCCTGCTTAAAAAGATGCTGATCGTCATGTCCGCCAGCGCGATTATAGGCGCAGCCATTCTCGGCTTTAATCCGTACGTGACGAATACGGTGAGAGACCATAATCCGTTTTACCCGCTTGCCGGGGAAGATTCCAAAGACGTCGTGGCCGCATTTACGCCGACCAGCTTCATGACGATGAACCGGTTCGAAGAAGCGATCGTCTCCTATTTCTCGCAGACGGAAGGCAACAGCACGAAACGCGACGAGACGAAGCTGAAGACGCCGTTTACGTTCAGCATGGAGGAATTGCAGTATTACGGCATCCCGGATACGGCGATCAGTGGATTCGGCCCGCTGTTCAGCGGCGTGCTCGTCCTATGCCTGCTCGTGCTGATCATGTCGTTCTTGTTCAATATCCCCCGAACGATGGTCGTGCTCGGCTTGCTCGCCATTCTGTTCGCGGCCGTCTTTATTAATTATGCGGCCTGGTGGGCGCGCTACGTCCCTCACTTGTGGCTGCTGCCGTTTATCATCGCGCTGCTCGGCTTCAGCTTTCAGGAACGCAAGGTCATCCGGGGTATCAGCTCGCTCATGGTCGGCGTCCTGTTCATCAATGTCGCCATGGTTTCGTACTCGTACTTCAGCTTGCAATCCAACGCGAATCGGAATTTGAAACATCAGTTACAAACCTTGAAGCAAGCGGAGCAGCCGGTAACCGCCTATTTTTCCTACGCGTTCTCGAACAAAAATCGTTTTGAAGAATTCGGGATCGAATACAAAGAAGCGAAGGAAGAACCGAAATGCGAATCGGGCATGGAGCTTCAAGATTCCGGCACTATCGTCTGTACCAAATAAACACGCGCCGGCAGGAGTCGTCTTGCCGGCGCTATTACATAGTTGGAGGATGATATGAACAGCAAAATTTCTCGATTGGCCGTTAAGGTGCTTTTGAGCCTGGCGCTCGTGCAAGGTCTCGTCTCCCTGCCCCTGCAAACCGGCGTAACGCCCAAAGCGGCGGCCGAAGGCTCCGGCAAGATCGCGGCAACGTGGATGTGGAACACGTACGCCATCTGGAGAGACAAAGATTCGACGCTCGATTATTTGACCCAAAACGGAATCAACCTCGTCTACTTGCAAGCGGACGACGACATTCCGCTCGACGTCTATCGCTCCTTCATACGGGAAGCCGGAGCCCGGGGCATCGCCATTCATGCTTTGGCCGGCAAACCCGATTGGGTGCTTCCCGGACATCAGGGAGACCTGTACAAATTTATTTACTGGGTGAAGGCGTACAACAACAGCTCCCGATCGTCCGAACGGTTCAGCGGTATCCATCTCGACGTGGAACCTTACGTTCTTCCGCAGTGGCGGACCGACCAGGATACGATCATCGGGTATTGGATGGATACCGTCAGCGGATACGTACAGGAGGTCAAGAGCGATTCATACTTGACGGTCGGTGCCGACTTGCCGGTATGGCTGCAATGGTTCCTCGTGCCGGACGGAAAAGGCGACACGACGACGCTGACCGATTATATGATCGGACGGCTCGATCAGATCACCTTGATGGCTTACATCGACAACGCCTTCGGCATCGTTCAGGCGGTTAGCCACGAGCTGAAGGAAGCGGCGGCATCGGGCAAACCCGTCGTTATCGGAGTGGATACGATGGACAACGGCGAGGCGAACTCCAGCTTTTACGACTTGGGTCAACGAAAGATGAACGAAACGATTAACGGGCTTGCCTCCGCTTTGTCGGATCATCCGGCCTATAGCGGATATGCCATCCACGAATTCGACAGTTGGCGTATGCTGGGCGACTAAATGGAAGGAGGAAGGCTTTTGCAGCCTTCCTCCTCTATTATTTCATGTATGATTGCTTAGTCCTCTTCACTCTTCCAACAGGGTTATAGCCCCAGCTTGTGGCCTTTTTCCAAACGCACGATCTGCTTCTCGCCCTCGTCGGCCAGCGTCCGGAATTGATCGATCGTTTGGCGCATTCTCGGCAGCGCCTCCTGCTTGTAGACACTGATGGAATCAAGTGCCGAAAGCACATCGCCAAACGCCTGCTTCAGCGTATCGACGGAAATATTCGCCTCCATCGATTGCTTCTGAATCGCAGCTCCCTGGTTTTTCAGCATGCGGGACGTGCCGGCGATCAGCTCGTTTGTCGTCTGGTTGAGCAGTTCGATCTTCTTCAGCACGATTTGTTGATTGTACAGCGCGCTTGCGACCGTTACGGCAATTTTCAGCGCCGAAATCGTGACATTTTGCGCCCGGTCCACCCCGCGAATCAGTTCCTTGTTGTTGCGGATGACCACCTCGATCGCCATAATGCCCTGTTGATTGACGACCAGCATCTGCTGCAGGTCCATCACCCGCTGGCGCAGCGGGAACAATACTTCCTCGGTTATGAAGCGGATTTTGTCAGGGTCTTCGTTTCGCTGTTTGGCCGCTTCGATCTGCCCTTCAATCGATTCATCCATCAATCCGCCAAGCTGAATTTCCTTCTGCAGCTTTTTGGTTAAATCCCGTAACGTCTGCTGCTCGATCTCCAGCGTGGTGTTATCGTTTTTGAGCGTAGACTTGCCCTTATCGAGCGATACCACGATATCGGCAATGACCGAATCGGCTTTCTGGTATTTCAGGAAGTAAGCGCGCAGCGGATTGAACAATTTGCCCAGAAATCCGGTCTTGGCGAAATCGATCAAACTCGGGTCCAGATCCTTCAGCTGCATATGCAGCTCCGCTAAGCCCTTGGCCACTTGACCGCCGTCATCCCCCACCTTGGACAAATTCCCGACGGATATTTGAAGCAAAGCGTTTTTCTCCGAAGACGACTTCATCGTATTCATGCCGAATGATTCGATCGAGACCAGAATCTCCTTGCGCTTCTCCAGCGACTCGACATCCAGCGACATGATCGCCGAAACGTTGGCAAGCGCCAGCTCCTTCAGCTTCACAACTTCTTCGGGTACCGGCTTCACCTCCTGCTCAATCACAGCTTTAATCGCTTCCGTACTTGCAACTTCCATTGAGAACGACATCGTATTCCTCCCCTGGTATAGTAGGCTCATTGCCAAAGCTACATTTGAACATTGAACAGGTTTCCGATCTTGTAGACGACATCGTCGGTGTCCGCATTGATGCTGGCCGCCTCGTTGATGCTCGAGATGCTTTGCAGCGCTTTGATATTGGCATTGTAGCCAACGGTGTATATGGGCACTCCGTAGCCTTCGATCAGATCTTTGATGTCTTTGAGCGAGTAGCCTTCGTTCGTCTCTCCGTCGCTCAGTACGAAAATAATCGGCTTCATATTCGGATTTTCAAGCATCTTGTCTTGCAGCATTTTGATCGCCACGACAATGGCATCAAACGTCGCCGTTCCCCCATTGGCTTGGAGGCTGTTCACCGCACCGACGAACATGGACTGCTGGTTCGTATCGAACTTGCCGATCGGAAGCCGGACGGAAACGGAGCTGGAGTACGAGATAAGGCCGATGCTGTTATCTTTGCCCAAATATTTCTGCCCCTTCAGCAGCGACTCCTTCAAGCGGTTCAGCGGTTCGCCCGCCATGCTGCCGGACACGTCGGCGACGAACACCGCGGCAATCGGCTTGCCGCCGTTTTTCTTCTCTTTCCACAGCTTCTGAGCCGCCGACAGCAGACTGCCGTCCACCACGGCCATCTCCGACTTGTAGTCATCGAGATTATTGAAGCCTTTGTCCTTAGCGGTTTTCTGGTACTTCTCCTGCGTGACGAATTCGGCAAATTTCTTAATGATGTCCAACTTCGCCTGCGGCAGGTCGCCCAGTGCATACAGCGGACTGTCATGCCTGACGCCGAAAGGCGTGAACACGTAACCGCCCTTCAAATCGGCCGCGTTGACGTAGGTTTGGTACTCCAGCACGAAGCCGTCCAAAGCGCCGGATTTAGCTGCGTCACGCATCTGTATCGTCGTCGACGCGATGAAGGGCACGTTGGCCTGGAACTTCTCAAACCCTTTCACAGCCTTGTCACTCAGCAGATTAGAGCTATCGAACGTGTTCAGCGCCGTAACAAGAAAGTTCAAACCGGTCGAGCTTGCGAACGGGTCCGTGTAGCCCATCGAAAACTCATTGTCCGCAATCGCGTCCGTTACCGTCTTGATATTAATCGCTCCGTATGTCCCCATCAAGCCATCGTATTTGGACTTGGCAATAACGATACCCGGCACGTTGCCGACGAGACGGTCCGTCACCTTTTGCACCTTGACGCCGCTAGCCTTCACCATCTCGCCCCACAGCTCGTTGGAAGGCGTGAAAGCGTCCGGAACATACTTGCCCGACTTGATATAGTCCGCCGCCGTCCCCGAGGCGATATTGCGCACTTTGACCGATACGGGTTTGCCGTCAACGGTTATGTTTGCCTTGTTGAACTCGGTCGCCACGTCGGTCAGCCATCCGTCCACCCCGGTGCCGGATTTTTCCGTCGAGGAGAAAATTTCCACGAAATTGTTCGTCGAGTTGTTTACCGTGACCGGAAACTTGGAGATGTCCGGCAGCGACTCGGCCACATCGATCGGGTTCAAGTCGATTTGTCCTTTTACCGTAGGCTCGTTCGTGACCTTGATATTGCCGTAAAGCTTGTTCAGCTGCTTGGCCGCTTCCTCCAGCGTAACCTGGGACTTCGATTTGCCAAGATTGGAAGTCAGATTGATCCCAAAATAGACAAGAGCGAACACAACCGCCAGGATCAGGAGCGCGGTCAGGTAAAACTTGTTTTTTTTCTTTGCCAATCCTGCACCTTCTCACTGTTTGTAATATTTGGTTTGCTTGATTAACGAGTCAATCTCCTGCATGCAAGGCATGTTCTCGATGTCGCCGGGCTCGAAGCTGTCCAGGCGGGATATTTCCAGCAGCAGCTTATCCAGCTTTAACAAAATCTCCTCGTTATTGTCCAGCGAGTACTTCAGGAACGATAGAAAATCGTTGTACATAGTCGTCTTTTCCTGAAGCAGCTGTTTGGAATAACGGGCGGTCTTCTGCGTCATGACGCTAGCGAAATCCGCTTCGTCGAACACATGGAGCCGGTTTAACAAACTTCGCAAGTTTAGATAAAACAGCTTTTCAACCTCGCGGATTACCGAGGCAAACTTTTTGTAGCTTAGCTCGCCCGGTTCGAACCGCTGGTTAAGGACGTCCATCAGCGTTTCTTTCTTTTTCCTGATCCGCTCCATCTGCTCCAGAGCGAAGCGAATATCGCTCCCAATCGGTTTGACGCGTTCATAACGGGTCAAAGCTTCCACGTAGTCTTCGTGGGTGGTGACCTGCTTGACCGGTAACGCTTCGGGCTGCCGGGCCAGCAGAACGTAGCTCCCGTACAGCAGCGCAACAGCGCTGGCCAGCAGCAGGGTCACCCCGGAAGCCGCGGCGAGAGCGCCTCCGCCGATCGAAAGACCTACGAATCCGGGAGAGAACACAACAATATTCAGTACCGCCACACCGGCAATCAATCCGAGCAGTTTTATGTATTTGCTCCCAGTCAAATGCACACCCCCTTTACCCCTTCAAAATAACCCTCCAAAATTTACGTCCGGGCCTAAACCATGCATAGGGCAAAGCCGGATTGCTGCCATAAGGATTGACTGATGGGGAATATTCGACATTTTCCCTCATTTTCCTTTTTTCAGCGCCTCTTGTTTCACTATACGTCGAAAAAGCTTGGCAGTTTCACCAAGCTTTCTTTTTCGCATAAATCCACACTGCCATCTTTTTACGGATTAAGTCGGTTTGTCGACCGCACCTTTCACTAAACGGCTTCTCTTCCTAATACTAGCCTAGGACTCGTTCTCCCTCGGCTACCACCAGCTCTTCGTCCCTGCGTTGCTGCTCTGTGCTGACGCCCATATTGCTGTAGCTGCCAGCACCATAACAAACGCCACAAATAGAAACGCTCTTCTGCTCTTCTTCCTGTCTACATTCTCCTTTGCATGGAATGGTAGCACTTGCATTTAGAATAGCAAATATGCGCTTCCAGACTTTGATCAATCTTGATCAATACAAGATGGAGAGTTGATAGGGTTTGCTTTGTTTTAGAAGATCAAGAAGAACTCTGATGTCAGAATAAAAAGAGGCAGCGCGAATCACGTGCCCCTGAAAAAGACGCCGGACGTTTCCTTCCTGTTTACCACAGCTTCAATTCCTGATCGCGTGTTGTCTTGGCCTGGCGAAAATCGGGCATCGCAATCACCCGCCCGCCGTTCATAATAGACAACTCCGACAACATCGCCACCGCCGACCATTCGCACGCATCGTACACGTCGATCGGAATCGGCTTCAACCCACGAATCGCATCGATAAAGTCGTGCACAATAAAAAAATCGCCGCCCCAGTGCCCTACCCGTTTTTGCGCCGGTGTCGCATTGCGGTACCGTTCCGGCAACTCCTCATAATAGTTTTCCAGCGGCTCCCACACGGCTTCTTCCCGATCCGTTCCTTCTTTGTGAAAATACACTTTATGACTGTCATTGAGACCGCGCGGCGATTCGTACGCCCCTTTTGTCCCTTGCACCGCAAAGTAGCTGTATACAATGGGACGGTTCGAGATACAGTCCAGCCGGAGCTTCAACAGCTTGCCGCTGCGCAGCCGGACCATCGTAATCGACGTATCTTCCTGCCGGAATTCCGGCGCCGTGTGGGAGCCGCTCCCGAAGCAGGCGACACTTTCGATCCGGTCGCCTTGAAACCATTGCATCAGCGGCCCAAGCTCATGCGTCGGGTAAAAGTTGCCTCGTTTTCCAAGCTGCCAGTAATGGCGCCAGGACGTTCGATCTGCCCACGGATCCAGCTCGCGTTGGCGCCGGTTGTAGCCGTAAGCCAGCTTCCGGTTGTTGTGCAAATATTCGCCCTCGGCGTAATACACCTCGCCGAAGCGGCCTTCGCGAATCATTTGCCCAATCAGCTGGTTTTGCGGAATGTAGCAGTAGTTTTCACCCATCATATACACTTTGCCGTGCTTTTCCACCGCTTCCTTCAACCACCACAGTTCGTCCATCGTCACGCCCGCCGTTACTTCGCAAAACACGTGCTTGCCCGCTTCCAATGCCTGAATCGTATGCTGCACATGAAGGTGCATCGGGGTCGCGACAAAGACGGCATCAATGTCTGACGCCAGCATATCCTCATACACGCGGTACGTATGCGGAATTCGGAACATCGCCGACCGTTCCCGCATAAACGTCTCCTGTAGATCGCACACGGCGACAACCTCCGCGTCGCCATCGTACGATTGAATCCCGAGCGCTGCACTCAATCCGCGTATGCCCACTATTCCCACCTTCAAAGTCACAACTGTCCCCCCTCACCGGTCCGTCCCGATCCTTCAAGCGCACAATCTCCACTCTACGATCCATAGGATAGCATGATGCAGCCGAATTTCCTTCCACAGTACCGCTGCCGCCTGTTTGTTTATTCGGCTTTGCACCCTGCGACTCCTTTTTTAAAACAAAAGACACAAGGACAACAACCGTTGCCATTGTGCCACATATCCGTTAGCCGCAGCTTCCATGCAGTTTTATCCTTCCTTGCGGTAATGATCCGGTGAGACGCCAACATGTTTTTTGAACACGCGGCTAAAATGCTCCAAACTGATGCGGCGGTAGGACAAATAGTTCACGATGGTCATCCCCGTCATTTCCCGGAACAGGCGCGACAAATAATATTTGCTCCCTGGACACATTCAGTTGCTTTGCTGTATGCTCCTGCTCGCCGCCAGGTCAACCTCCCTCGGTGTTATACCTGTATCTTATCATGCTTCCCCAGCCTCGTTTTGATCTATTTTGCATAATCCGGCCCGTCAATTTGATCCATCTGGCGCAAGATGGATCATTGTTGTTTTGTCTGCACCCGTATCGGACGACACCGATTCGACGTTAAAACCGAAGGTGTCCGCCGAAAGCTCGGCTGCGGTGCATTTCAATCGCAAGTAACAGATCGGGGCCCCATCGGCCGGCTGATTGATTTGCGTTAACGTGACGACTGTTCCCATGCCTTCCGCCAAAACTTCACAGCTCCGCCTGCTCAAATCCCAGGAAAGCGACAACGTATGCCACCGGTCAAGCTCCAAGCGTTCTCCGTTCTCGATCGTTCCGTCCGGGCTTACCTTCAGCTTGAATATTGCGTTGGTTTCGCCATCCGAATACCACGGGTCATAAAAAGCATCGTTTAAACATATCCAGGCGCCGCTGAAGCCTTTGTTGAATTTCATGCGCAATTGTACGGTTCCGGCGTTTCCGTTTCCTCCCGGAAAGTTCCAGACGGCGCCGTCTGCGGCCTTCTGCGGTTCTGCCTTGCGCACATGCAGCACCTTCGAGCCGATCCGCTCCGGATGCTCTACGAGTGTCGCTCCTTCGGACCTCATCGGCTTCTTGCCTAGCCCGGGCGTCTCTTGCTCCATGTAGTGAGCGGTGAACGTCGACCATCCGTCCAAACCTTGCGAAAAATCGTCCTCATGCCGCGTCTCATAAAGCCATTCCGGACGAAAACGAAACATCGCGGTTGTATTGCCCTGACCGCATGTCAAAAAAATGTTCCCCTCCGCCGTTTCGATCGCGTCCGGATAAGAAACCCCGACATCGCCCTTCACCGCCTGCTCGTTTCGTTTCGGATCCAGATACACCTCCCTGTAGCCTTTCCAGGTGGCTCCGCCGTCGTCCGAGATGGCTGCATGCAGCGCATCCCGGCCGCTGTATATACCAAGAACACCTCCTCCCGGTGCTTCCATTCTCGGAAGCTGCGGCTGATTGCACCAAAACAGGATGACCCGGCCGTCTTTCAGCCTGACAGCATACGCGGGCGAGCTGGAGCTGCGAAAACGGGAAGGCTTGGCTATGGACCATGTGCCGCCCGAATCGGCAGATTCCGATTCGTATAGATACCCCGTCTGGGTCCTTAAATAAATGTGCAGCGCTTGCGTGGACATTTCGACGACACAGCCTTCGATCGCCCCATAGTTTGCACCGTTGAAATCGTCGGATATCGGAGAGCGCAGCGGCAATCCGTCCTCATAAAGCGCTTCCAACCAGGTCTCACCGTTATTGTCGGAATAATAAACACGGCTGTTGAGTTCCCCTACCCCCGGAATCCGCGGGACGATCCATTCGCCAAAAGTCGCAATCAGTCGCCAGCCCGCGTCCCTTTGAATGAGAGTCAATCCTTTCGCCGCGCCGCACCATATTCTGGAGCGGATCGGAACCGGGGCTGCCCAGGCGGTTCGCCCATCGGTTGTACGGATGTGGTAAACGTCCATAAAACGCGTGACCCCGATCATTCCGGCTCCATAATAAACTTGAAACATCACATGGATCTCCCCGTATGGATCGAGCAAAGATGCGGTCGCATACCAGGTTTGACTATCGATCAGGGGACTGTCCGGCTCCGGATATGCGACCGAAGGGGTCTGAAACTCCGCCTGCGGCTCCCCCCATGTTGTTCCGCCGTCCGAGGAGGTTCGCGAATAGACGATTGAAGGCTTGCATGATTTATCCGTATAGAAGAACCGGATCGCACCGTCCGGCAAGAGTACCGCGCTGCTTTCCGGCCCGAAGGCTGCTCCGAGATATTCCGGCGCCCAGACGTTTTTGCAATTGAAAGATTCGATTTCCGCTTTTGACATGTGTTCAACTCTCCTTCATCGCCAGTTCATTCGAGTTTGAATGGTTCCCCCCATAATATGGTCTGTCCAGTAGTCCGCGATAAGCTGCGGCAATTCCCTTAACCAGGTCCCCCAAAAGTGAAGCGAAGCGTTGCAGCAACGCCGAATACTTTTGGAGGAGCCCCCGGAAGACCCATAACAAGCACTCTCTTCATAATTTATAGGTAATTTAGTGTTTCAAGACTCAACACATCATATGGTCAGACCATATTGCCTAAACAAAAAAGTCTGATACAACCGCGACAAGGCTAGTGTAAATGCCGCCACCAGATTTGTCAATTCATATTTCATTTAGGAAAAGTCAAAAGCCCCCATCGGCCGCTCAGCGGTGTGGTGGCTTCCTGACCATTACTTATGTGGAGAGGCGATTGCCCGCCTCAACGTTTCGATCGTCTCCGCACGGGTCACACGGACGGGCGGAATGAGCCGTACGGCTTTCATTGCTTCCGCTCTCCTTGCGGAAAGGATCAGCCGACTCAGCGGGATCGGGCGATAGTTAGCCCCGCGAGGCCCATGCCGATCAGCCCCATCACAATGGCAATGATCGCTCCTGCCCGCCCGTCGCCGGTACCGAAATCACCAGTGTAAATGGTCAGATGCAGCATGGCATAGGTTATGACGATCAGCCCCGCCACCCCGGATAGGATGGCCCCGCGTCGCCCGTTACCGGCGCCCGTGCGGAAACGGCCGGCGGAGCGTGCGAGAGACAATCCAGCGAAGATTGCTGCGATCAGCCCTGCCACCGCGTCTATAGTGGCCCAGAGTCGCCCGGGAGTGGTCACTCCATACCCCACATTTCCGTTGGCCGCTTCAGCATAAGCAATCGTCGGAATAAACAGAACTGCACAAAGCATTACGTATAAAACCAGCTTCATTTTCATTGTTTAGCTACTCCTCCTTTCCATCATTTGCTCGGCGGCTCGAAGAGTTCGATAGGATTCCCTGCCGGATCATCCAGTAAGATCTGCTTGCCGCCAAAACCTGTGACAATATCATTGCGAAAGCTTAAACCGGCTTTACGCAATGTCTCGACTAAGCGGTTCAGGTTATCAACCTCGATTTGAATCCGATTCCAGCCGCCGGGTTCCGGTTTTCGCCCATCCGGCATCGCTTGAGCGGCTCCGCCTGGACCACTTTTGGCATTCACAAGAAGATTCAAGTCACCTCGCTGCAAAACGGCAAACCCAGGTGCAGGATGTGCTTTGACAATGAAGTCCAGATACCGCGTGTAAAATGCGATAGTCGTATCTACATCGTCGACAATGTAACGTACCTTGATGGATGACATTCTTTCGCCTCCTAATTCGTTTAAATTAAAGTTCTTTACGGACTGAAGTCATTGTCTTGGAAAAATAATAGTGAGAATCAGGATTCCGGACATCCCGTATAGAACAATTACAAGGATGCGAAACCAATGAGTTCTGTTCTCATAATCATAAGCAACCAAATGCAGTGATACTCCAGATGCGATAATGAATAGAAAGACAAGTATAAACTCAAATCGATTAGGGCGGCATCTGTCCCCTCCATTCGTTTTAAGATTTGCAATCCATAATACAGCTCAACCGCTTTGTTTCGCAGATTCTTTTTGTTTTGTGATGACATCGGTCTTCTGTATGAGGGACACCGTTCCAAAAAACAACAAAAGAGCGAGTACTGGATGAAGAGCGGATAAATATCCAATTCCAGACGGTAATTTGGCGCTGACCGCAATCAAAATAATGATGCCGAACAAACCCGCACTGCGCATTCGAAGTGATAGCGGAAGCCGAGCGATAAACGATAGCGCGAGTAAGAGAATCGAAACAAGAATCAAAAGTCTGGCAAAGCCAGTATGGCTTGCCCATTGGGCCGGGCTCCAGAACACTGCGAGACCGGCAAGAAACACCTGGATCATAATGCAAATTGCAAATATTTTTACAGCAGCCTTAAATACCAAACGCGCTACAACCACAAGAGGTGAAAGAGCGGTCCGCTCCACCGTGCGATCCTCGGCTTTAGATTCCTTGCGGTCTACAGATAGGTTGCTCATCTTTAAATCCTCGCTTTCGTATCCGAATTGAATGATTCCATCCCCTGTATCGACTATAACTACTGTATCCTCCTCCCTCAATCGCTTCACAGCCAGTTTAAACAACAAATGTCGAGTACTTATGCAGATGCTCCTCTTTTTGTGTGGATTTCTTCAAGATCCTTTCGAATCCAAGTATAATTTGGGGTAAGTGGTGCTCTTGCACCGGAAGCAGACTACATTGGAAGGATGTGATTGGAATGGAGCCCAAATTGCTGCTTGTGGAGGACGAACCGGGCATGCTTGAGGAGATGCAAAACTACTTGCAGCGCGAAGGGTTTCGGGTATTGACCGCCTGCACCGGCAAGGAAGCGCTCGCGATTGCCCGGTCTGAACGACCTGATCTCGTCGTGCTGGATTGGATGCTCCCTGAGAAAAGCGGCATCGACGTATGCCGCGAACTAAGGCAAACATCGAATTGCGGCATCATCATGGTCACGGCACGATCCGATGAATCGGATAAAATTGTCGGTCTGGAAATCGGTGCGGACGATTACTTGACAAAGCCTTTCAGCCTGCGCGAGCTCTCTTCGCGCATCCGGGCATTACTTCGCCGCTTGCGCGGACCTGAGGACAAGATGATGCTGCTTGAAAGAGACAACCTGGTCATTTCCGAGGCCAAATGTCAAGTATTCAAGGACGGTCAGGAGGTCCAGCTGACACCGACGGAATTCAAAGTTTTGTACACGCTCGCTTCGCGGCCCGGGATGGTTTTCAGCCGCCTGCAGTTGTTAAAAACCGCACTCGAGGACGAGTATATGGGATACGAAAGAACGATGGATTCCCATATCCGGAATCTTCGCCGCAAGCTGGGTGACGATCCTGCCAATCCTCGATATATTCAAACCGTATACGGTTTCGGTTACCGATTCGGTGAACAATCATGACATTGACGGTTCGTCAAAAAGTTTTTCTTTATATAGGACTGCTTGTTCTTATTATCGGCGGCGTTCATGCACTAACCAAACAGGCTTACATGGAGTCCGTGTTCGATCAATTTCGTAAGGAAGAAATGAGTGCAGCTTATTTAGATGTAACGCCTGGGGAACAAATCGAGATTATAAAGACTTACGTTTCAGGCAAGATGGAGACATTCGCATTTCTTAATTGGGTATTTTTCATAGCAGCCGGGCTGATCCTCAGTTTATGGATTTCGGGAGTTCTGACGCTCCCGCTTAGAAAGCTCGTTGCTGCTATCGAACGCGTCGCGCAGGGAGATCTGGACGTGTCCGTTCCTGTACAATCAAAAGACGAATACGGCAAAGTCATCCAGACATTCAACGATATGACGTTACGCCTTCGGGAAGCTGAGGACGCCCGCAGACGATTGGTAGCCGATGTCGCTCATGAGCTTCGAACTCCGCTGTCTATCATGCAGCTAAAATTAGAAAACGCTCAACAGTCCGGTGAGTATGCACCTCCGGAAATGCTGCTTAGACTCCAAGATGAAGTGATCCGCTTAAGTTTGCTTGTGGAAGATCTTCATGTGTTATCATTAGCGGAAGCGGGCCGTTTAGCCTTGGATTGCAAACCGATCGATCTGGCGGCAAAACTTGAACAAATCGTGGACGATGTGAATATGGAGGCTGAGGAGAAGGGACTGGAAATACGCTTCTATTCAAACAAAAGGCCGATAACGGTAATGGCCGATGCGAGACGGATCACGCAGGTGTTCATCAATTTGTTGACGAATGCAATCCGTTATACGCCGGAAGGCGGGAAGATTTCGGTTGTAATGGAAGACAAGGTCCTCGATCGAGCTGCAACCTATACATGCGTTTCAGTGGCAGACACCGGCATCGGTATTCCAGCCGAAGACCTTAATCACCTATTCGATCGTTTTTATCGCGTGGAAAAGGCTCGTTCGCGGCATACAGGCGGAACGGGGCTCGGATTATCGATCGCTCATCACTTGATCAGAGCTCACGGCGGGTTCATCCGCGTAGTGAGTGAGCCTGAGCAAGGTACAACCTTTACCGTTTATTTGCCTTTGGATTAATATTCATGCTCAGCGTATGGTTACTATATACGACCGTTTGAACTGCAAATAAAACTGCTGCCTGTTTAATAGCAGCAGTTTTATTATTAAGTAACTTTTGTCCGGTATTCCAAACTTGTCGCTAGTCTCGTTCGGCTATTTTTGCTGCTTCAGCTTCTCTTCCTCGATATATTTATTCGCTTTTTCCTCGGCTTCCCGCAGTACCGTGTTAATATCCTTTCCGCCCGTGATCATATCTTTATTCGCCTCGTTCAGGATCGAATACATTTTGGAGTCATACATGCTGCCGCGCGGAAGCGGCGCCGGCTTGACAGAGAATATGCCCGCCAAGTTTTTTCCCTCGAAAATTTTCAAATCGGATGCAAAATCTTTTTGAATGGCCGGATCATTCAAGACGCTAAGACGCCCGAATTTATTAATCATCGATTGCGCTTCCGTCGTTTGGATCGCTTGCAGCACGCGGTAAGCCGCATCTTTGTTTTTGCTGGCGGGGGTCACCATCAGCAGATGGAAATCGACTTCCCTGCCATACCCGGGCTTATCCGCAAAGCTGGGGAAGGAAACCATATCCCAATTGAAGTTTTGGTTCTGTTCGACAAGCGGCAGCACCCTGGATGTAAAAGCCGAGATCCAATAAGGCTTGATCGCCACCCTTTGCTCTTTGGTGAAAAAATCGATATTGTCCTTCAAATAATTCGTCTTCGTTTCGACCATCCCGGGAATATCGTAAACGCTCCGCAGATAGGAAAACATTTTTTTGTACCCGTCGGTCGCAAGCACCGCTTTACCGTCAACCGTTGCAGGGATGGAGTAAGCGCGCGAAAAAAGCTGAGGGAAGCCAGGGTCGATTCCGAGAATTTGCGTCGAATCCTGGCTGCGAGTCATTTTTTTGGACAAATCGATGACTTGCTCCCAAGTCATGCCGTCCTTTAAATACGGGACGCCGTATTTATCGAAAATATCTTTGTTGTATGCGGTCATACCGTAGTTCATAGCGAACGGAAATCCATAGATTTCCCCGTTTTTACCATATAACCGAAGGTTTTTGATCGTTTCCGGCTCAAAACGGTTGAGATCGATTTTGAATGTTTTAACGAACTGGTTTAAATCCGAACCTAAGCCCATGCCGATATAGGTATCTAGAGAAAAATTGCTGGTCGAGATGATATCCGGTGTTTCCCCGGCGGCGATCAGATCCTCCAATTTCTTTCCTGCAAGCAGCTCGATCGTAATATTCGGATACATCTTTTGCACCGGGTCCAGGATTACCTTTTGTAAGTCCGTTGCCGTATTGATGCCTGCCCCGTTATTGTAGAGAGTCAGTTTTACCGGTTCTTTCGTGAATGCCTCCACGCTTTCGACCGGTGCTTTGCCGTCGGCAGGCGCTGCACCTTGACCTCCACCTTGTCCGCAACCGGCCAATGCGATGGTGACGGCAAGGACCGAGATGGTTTTGGGATACATCGAAGTTTTCATACGTCGCTCCTTTTTTCTTTTTAAATGCACAACTAGAGGTTAAATACAATCTGTTCGCGCAAATGGAATCCGTTTCTTTAATCTTATGCGCTTATGTGTTTATATTTGTTCGATATTATGCAATTTAATCTTACTTTCGAGAATGTTCCCAGTCAATACCTTTACAAACTCATAATATTGAGCCAATAGAAGCAAATAATTAATAATTGCATACAAAATACGACACAAAGATGGTCAATCAGTAAAACAAAAAGAAGCCCCAACTTGAGGCTCCTTGAACTGAAAAGCGCTGTACTGAGGCATCGTTTGCCCGGTAAAGCCTTGAGACTCGGGATTTACAAAAACTCTACAAACCCATCTGTTCCATGCACACGTATTCGTTGCCCGTCTTTAATCAATTTGGTCGCATGCTCCACTCCGACAACGGCCGGCAAGCCATACTCGCGCGCAATCACGGCTCCGTGGGTCATCAGCCCGCCAACCTCGGTGATCAGTCCTTTTATCGACACAAACAAAGGCGTCCAGCTAGGGTCGGTAAAGGAGGTAACCAAAATGTCCCCCTCCTCCAGATCGGCCTCTTCCATGTTCAAAATAACACGCGCGCGTCCCTCGATCACTCCGGAAGAAACAGGCAGACCAATAAGCGCCCCGGACGGGATATGGTCTCGTTTGTACTTGCCTGTTACGATTTCGCCATCGGAAGTGATCACACGCGGCGGAGTTAGTTTTTCATATAACCGATACTCGTCTTTTCGTTTCCGAATCATCCCGGTATCCAGTTTATGGGTGCGGACAACTTCGTGTAATTCATCGAAAGCAAGATAAAATATATCTTCTTTTTCCTGAATAACACCGGCTCGGACGAGTTGTTCGGCTTCCTTCAGCAATGCCAGCTTATAGACGAAATAGCGGCTAACCATGCCGTACTTCGGATATTCCCGATACCCGATGAAGTTTCGGATCAGGTCGATCCTTCGTTTGGTTTCTTTGGCTTTATGCTCACCGTCGGGCAGCTGCTTCAAGCGCTGCAATAATTCCTGCTCTTTTATCGAAGCTTCCTGTCGTCCTTGCTCGAACTTACGCTTGCTGGCGCCTGGCTCAAAGTTTTTGATATTGCTAAGAATCATGGGGACAAGCACCGAAGGCTTTTCACCCCAGCGAGTTTTCGATATATCGATTTCACCGGCACATCTCATTCCGTATTTGTCAAGATACGCAGAAATAACCTCTCGGACTTCAGCTCCGCCTTCATACTGAACCAGCTCATCCAGAAAGTCGTCCTCTTTCGTATGCTGTAAATAGCCGATGATTTCCGGATAAGGACGAATCGCATCCGCGACATCCATAAGCGCCAGGCCCATTTCCGACGTAATATTGCCCGGTACGGATTGCGAAAGCGTATCGGCCGCGTTTTTTTCCCCCAACCATTTGTCCATATGTTCGTTAATCCAAGCTGATGCACTCATGGCTGCCATAATGACAGCCGAGCTTTGGGGGTCAAATAAAATCTTCTTTAATTGCTGGATATCTTCCAGTATATAAGCACATAATTCCGGCCCCGTTTTCGTTTGGATGGTTTGCTTTAATTCTTCTATCGATGTTAAACTGCGCTTGATCAAATCCGAAACGATCGCCGGATCGTTCTCGAATTGCGCCGGTGTATCGGTATGACTTCTGCTCAGAATCGGTGTCGTTTGATCACTTGGCAGCAATTTTATAAAATCTCGCTCGATTAGGGTCAGGAGTGCGCCTTTTATGAGCGGATCAGATTCCATGGCATTTAATAAGGATTCCCGGCCGACAGGTGTTTGTAGCCTAGATGCAACATCAACAAACAACCTCCCGCCAGCTTTACGCATAGGTGCAGGGGTAATTAGCAGGTAAAAAGACAACCCCAACGGTTTTATGGGATCTGTCATCATTTGTTGATGACCAACCGATAGATAGACGTGATTTTCTTGATCATTGACTTCAGGGATCGGGTACAAGGTAGTGATCGGCCGGCTCTGGACGATATAAAAGGTATCATCAGCCAAACACCATTCGATATCTTGCGGGCAACCTAAATAAGATTCAATCTGACGTCCGATACGCGCCAACTGTATAATTTGTTGCTCCGTTAGCGTTTGAGACATCATTTGATCAGGCTTGATCTTTCTTATCTCTGTTCCGCCTTCTTTCCTTCCATAGATAGCCAATTTTTTGGCTGCGATCCTCTTCTCGACGATTTCCCCACCCCGCACTTTGTAACAATCGGGGGATACGAGACCGGAGACCAGCGCTTCTCCAAGTCCAAAGCTGGCATCAATGGACAGTATTTTTCGGTTAGAAGTAATAGGATCGGCGGTAAATAAAATCCCCGAGGCCTGCGGGAAAACCATTTTTTGAACAATAACCGCTAAATAAACTAAACTGTGATCGAATCCATTCTGTATCCGGTAGGTCACGGCTCGATCCGTAAACAAGGAGGCCCAGCATTTGCTGATATGCTGCAAGATGGAATCCAGGCCGATCATATTTAAAAAAGTATCTTGCTGACCAGCAAAAGAGGCATGCGGTAAATCTTCGGCAGTCGCGCTCGACCGCACTGCATAAGCATGTTCTTCGCCAAACTTGGAGAGAGACCGGGCAACTGCTTCCACGACTTCGGAAGGGATCGCAGCTTCCATAATGATTTGACGCAGCTTCCCGCTAATTTCAGCAATTCGATCCCGTTCTTCCGCTCGCAGCATGTTTAGCTGCTCCACCAAGTCGCGGTATGTTTCGTTTTGTCCAATCGCTTTTTGATAACCCGCCGTTGTAACACAAAATCCTTCCGGTACTTGTATACCTTGAATGTTGGACAATTCCCCTAGATGCAGCCCTTTTCCGCCGACGAGCGAAAGCTGCGATTTTTCGATTTCCTGGAAGCCAAGAACCCACGAACTCATCCACATCTCTCCTAACCATTAGATTGAGAAAAACGTTTGACATGAGTCTGTCCGTCATGTTACACTTAAATTGTAAGATGCGATACTTGCGAATTTAACGCAATTAAAACAGTCGTGAACTGATTATACCATCATGACTATTCGTACGCAATACAAAGAACCTGGTAAATCTGCCCAGGTTCTTTTTTGGATGCTCTATTCCTTATTCCCACTGGATCAGTCCAATTCTGCTCGTGAAAATAAATCCCGGATCACGGCATCGTCCTCGCAAGCCTCTTTAAATGCGATCGCAAAGCTTTGCAAGGCCTCCCGATCGTCCGCATAAGCACAGAACATGCTGCCTTCCGGGTCGAAATGTACGAGGCTCGCCAACTGAGGCATCCTCTCCGCAAGAAACACGGCCGCCAAAGACCCCCAATCGTAACCGCTGCCTTCAAACCCTTCATCGGCTCTTTCTTGAAAAATCCCCTCTTTATATGTACCCACATTCAAAATCACGGACATGCGTCCACTTTCATGTTCCACTAACTGAAACGGCTCCAAATTAGGTGTAGAGGGGTCTTTTTCTTTCCCGGTATCGCTGCTCTGTTCGCGTTTTGCCCGCACAGACTGCTTTCCTTTCTGTTTCAAGCGTTTGCTTTCTTGCCGGCTCCAATCTAAGAACATCATGGCACTCTCATCCGCCGGGTCCAGGTTGCTGGCAAATTCGAACGCCTTCTCCGCTTCTTCATATCGTTTCAGGTAGTAAAAGGAATAGCCCAAACGAAAGTGCCAAAGAGGGTCCTGCTCGCCTTGATCTTTCATCTTTAGCAGCAATTGCAGCGCATCCTCGTACCGTTCCATATTGTTCATGGCTCTTGCCAAATGACTGAGCAGCTCATAATCCCGCTCCATCTCGGGAATTTGCAAAATCCGTTTTTCGATTTTTCCGTATTCCCTCGTTTTATGCCAAAGCTCCAGCTGTTCCAAAAGACCCTTTTCCACGATCTTCCTCTTTTCGTTATCATTTTATCGATAAGATCAGATACGGCTCGACTTACCCGATCTTATTACCGTGAAAGCTTGGTCATACAAGCAGCGGCAGAAGCAATCTGTTCGGCTGACAAATGGGCGTTCATAGGAACAACCGCAGGCGACGGATACAAACGCTCAAATTCAGCATGTAGCACAAGCTCGATCTGATTCGGCCGACTAACTTCTGCTCGCAAAATATGATGCCAGAGGACAGTGAAAGCTTCGTTTCCAACCCTATTGACAGCTTCGATGCCTTGAAGCTTTATCGGCGAATCCCCATCATAATATGCGATCCTGTTTGCCGCAAGCGACGGAACCGGACTTTCTTTTCTGACGGAAGGAGGCCTCTTAGGACGAATAAACAACTCCCACAAAACGATACAGATCGAGGGAACAAGGAACGCCAGCACTGAAAGCCACGCATTCGAGGTCAACAGCAATGTTCCGATAAAAAGCGCCGCCGATAAGATAGCAAGCAGCCACAAATACAAATTTTCCGAACGTTTCGAGGAACGTTTCTTTGTAGAAGCAGATTCAGCAATCCGCGCCTCCACCGGCTCCGGCGTAACCGCGGTTTCCGTTATTATCCGGTCGTCCCCCGTCCTCGCTATCTTGGGTAAATGCTCGCCTCCCCATTGATACGGAGTCATGGTTTGGTTCCAGCGCTCGAACCCCATCTCGTCCGGACGCCACCAAAGATGCAGGCAATCCTCAAGATGCTCCAGAAAAGGGAGCGGATCGGTGTAAAAATCAAAATACTGGGCCAGCTCTAAATGAACGACAGGAGCTTGATACGTTTGCACATGTGTAAATAAAGTTTCCAACCATTCTGACATATAAGGTCCGAGCGCCGGGAACCGCGCCAACGTAACAGGCAAGCTCTGTCGCAATTGCGCTGCGGCTTCTTTCCACGGAATATGCCAATTTAACGCGTTGGCGAATGCTTCCCACTCGGGTACATCCTCAAGGTCCTCATTGTCCAGATGGGGTTTCACTGCATTCCAGGTAGTCAAAAGCCGTTCGCGATAACGTTGATACTGCTCCGGACTGACGAGACTGAACCATAAAGGTGCAAGAAAATTATTCGTCTCAAAGGCTACGTCTTCATACTGCCCCTCACCTGTGTCCGCGGTAACGCTCAAGAACGTCCGGTTTCCCATAATTTCTATCACCTCCTCTTTTTTTACTATTACACCGAATTACTGGGCTTTTTGCAAGAGTATATAGACCTTGATTCCTCCCGGGCGGTAGGCTCCGCGCAGGAAAAGGATGCTGATCGCGTTCATACTGGAGAAACTCCGCTTCGGAAGAAGCCATCAGGAAGAGCCTGCTTCTGCTGATAGTGTACTCCTCCGGATCGAAAGAAAACCTCCCTAACCGTCAAGGCTTGGGGAGGTTGCAAGAAGCGGCAACAGAGCTTTGCCTGCTGCCTATTATTCCGGCTGCCAAGACGCTATAAGCCACTGGACGTCCGCTAGTAGAGTGTCTTTCGCGAGCTGCGTCATTTGATCCGCCATCGCCGGATTCGTTAAATGCTTGTGAAAATCTTCAAGATGCTTTAACGCCTTGTCGCGTTCGTCCATGTTCAGAAAGTGGCGCGTTTGCTTGAGAGCATTCGTCAACTGGCTTGCCAATGCGTTCCGGATCTCGCCGGCCTGAACGAACGCGTTCAGCGAACGTTCCAGCGTATCCACCGTTGCCGTTACCGTCATGGCGACATGGTTCGTTTCGACTACGTTGCCGTCCATCACGACGCGCGCCCAGATCTCTGCGGTTCCGGGGCGCCCGGCGACCAGCTTGCCGTCTTCGAAGCCGATAACCGACGGATCGCTGCTGAAGTACTGGGGATTTCGCCTCTCCATATGTTGAACGGTGCTTCCTTTCTCCAGCAGACCGGTAATGGCGATATCCGCCGTTTTGCCGTAGGTTAGCGCCGTTACCGAAACGTCCAGCCGTGCCCCGGTCGGCCGCAGGACAAGCCCGGGAATCGTCAGCTGGAGCAGTTCCGTATCCTCGGTCAAATAGAAACGTCCGAAATCGTCCTGCCCCAGCCAGTTACGCTTGCCTACGCTGCGAATGACTTGCTTCTGCTTCGTCACCGCGTCGATGACGAAAAACTGGTTGGCCTGTACGCCATATACATTTCCATCCGTACCAATCACAAACTGTGCGTCCCGCCACACCGCGCTTCCGTACGAACGGGAGACGAGCGGCCCCGTATAGACGATCTGTCTCGACTCCGGATTAAAGATGAACAAGTCGCCCTCAGCCGACCCCCAGATCATGCCGTCCGGACCAACGATCAGCTCTGTTATTCCTCTTCTTCCCGGGATCGGTACCATCTCAAATACTTTTTCCTTCTTCTTAATATCCCAGATGAAAAGCTTTGCTTCCTTCTCTGTCGGCTGAATGCCCAGGCCGCCCCAAATATTCGATCCGGCATAGACAAGCCCGTCTTTATAAGTGACCGCTGTAACGCTTTGCTGATCGATCACATTCCGGTATACCTCACGTTCGTTCGTTTCCAAGTCATAGACAACAAGCGCTCCGCCCAACATGCCGTAATCCGGAACGGTGCCAACCACGTATTTTCCTAAATCCGGTACAATTACACCCGCCGTCGGACGATCTTGCTGATAGTCGGAAACGGAGAACAAGATCTTCGGATTCGGGTGGACCGGATCCTGTCTGTTCCATGGCTTGGATTGATCATACTCATATATATTGGCGTTGCCGTACGTCGCAAAAAGGATTTTGTCCTTATAGCTGAAGATTCGGTCGGTTTGAGTGCCCGGGACAACGTTATCCTTACCGACTACCTGCTTCGAATATTCTTCCCTCTCCCCGGTCAACGGGTCATAGATTGCGTTGCCGCCCGTTATGTAGCCGCTAGTGTGCATTCTTCCATCGTTACCTTTTGCGACCGTTTGCAAGGTGGAAGCCTCGCCAGAAACGGGCACGCGCAGCTTTCTGGATTTTCCGTTTTGAAGATTGTAATGCAGCATCCAGCCGTCCATCATACCGATCAAGGTATAGCCCGGGTATTCCGGATCGGACAGTTTGGCAAAACCCATCATGTTTAGGGCATTTTCCAGTTCAACCGGTAGCCACGAGTATTGCTTGCTGCCAAAATCGTAATATCCAAGCTTGGAACCGTCGGAAAAGTACACCCGGTTTCCTTCAGGCGATACGGGAGAAACAAGTCGGGAGGTAATGACCGCATCCGTCTCCTCAAACTGCCCGGTTGACAAATCGTATGCCAGTGATTTCCCCGGTGTAATCCGCATAAAGATCTTTCCTTGCCGAACGTCCATATCCCAGATGAACTGAGCATCCGGAAAACGGACGGGTAGCGGAATCTCGGTCTTCTCCCCGGTATCCCGGTCATATCGAATCAGATGCGCATGAGAGCCGATCCCGATATAGTAATCATTGTGTTCCGGATCATATGCAACGGAATAAGCATAAGCCTCATCAGGCGTTGCGCGGCCGAGATTCGTCAGTTCGTCTGTAAGAATGTTGTACTCAAACAATTCGTTTCGGTTATACGTACCGCCTACCAAAATTCCGGGAGGACCGTTCTTCAGACTGAATGTAGCGGAACCCGGAAGCTTCTTTAAGTAATGAACCCGATCTTCGCCAGGTACGTATTTGAACAGCGTTGAAGGTGTGCCCGCCATATAGACGGTCCCGTCCGGTTGAATGGTAAAGCCGCGCAAATATGCACCCTTATGCTCTACCCCATCTACCGTGTCCACGACCGGAACCGAACGTATCACTTGCCCCGTATCCACGTCGAGAATTAGCAGGATGTTCGGATCACCATCCTGGATCACATAAAAGACCGATTTTCCGGAGGAATCCGTATAAACGCCATCACGGTTAAAGACAAGCTTATGCACAGTCTGGCCTAGATTTACCAGCTCAAAAGGAATCGTTTCAACCTCCTCGACACTAAAATGCAAGTCATCCAGAACCGCTCTCCCTGTCGATGCATTCGCGGTGTAAATAAGCACTCTGGCATATGCCGCATCCTTATGAGCAACTGCCTCGACGGTGTACTCCGTCCATTCGGATGCAGGCAGTAGGCTAACGTACTTGCTGTCCAGTTGGCCCCCGACAACATTGTCTTCCGGGCTTTTAAACGTTCGGATTCCCAAATAGATGGTTCCGCTCGCGCCGGTTACTTTTGCATGCAGGCGCAAATGATCGCCGCCGTTAATTTCGATCGGATCGCTGTAGGTCACATTCGCTGCAGTCGCCGACTGATCGTTCACGAGCAGACTATTTGTTCCCTCGTAGCTTCGTGCATCGGTTACTTCCGTCGAAATCCCCGCGGACTTCGACCTGAGAGTCCAACCGGGGATCGGCGTCGTCTCCCCCCCAGGCATCTCGAAGCCAGGATTGATAAGAAGATTAGACGGCGCTTTCGCTTGCGCTGAAGCGGACGATACGCCCACGATCAGCATGGAAACGACCATACAAAAAGCCAACATAGATTGCAGTATTTTGTTCAGCACTGTCAATAACTCCCCCATTTCATCGATTGAATGAGCCATGGACGCCAGCCGCAAAGCTTCTTGGCGATTGGTGCAATCGTACTCGCCCCATTCATACGGAATGGTCCGGAATACGCATCTTCCTGATGTATGCTCTGAGCCGTCACCCTCCAACATGCCAATCCCCGTTGACTCATTTAGCTAGCAACAAATCCGTGATAAATAGCTTCTCTGCCGGTACGAGATAACCGCTTTGCCAATTCGTACGCGTCATCCCAGTTCATCCGTCCGCAGGGTATCTTTCCCAAAGCGATCAACAGATCGACTCTTGCGTCTGCCGGCGGCTAAGCCGGAACGTTCAGTTACTTGCTTTTTTCTTTGGCGAGCTCCGCTTTCAGCTTCTCATCCAGTTGACGCAGCGCGGTATTGACGTCCATTTTGCCCATCGCAACGTCGACAAAGGTTTGACTCTGCAAGTTTTGCAGCGTTAACCCTGGTACATCGGTTAGCCCGGCTTTTCGTTTCTTCGTGTAAGGTATCGGCGGGTATACATTGACCGCGTCCATGTTTTTCGTGCTGTAAACTGGGCTTTCTTTACCCAAAGCGCTCTTGATTACTGGACTGTTCAGCGTAGTCGTAATCCCTTTCCTCGAATCGGCCATCTGCACCTCGTCTGCCAGCATGACCATGATCATCTCGAATGCATCCTCCTTGTGCGTGCTCGTATTCGAGATGGACCAATAAGCCGGACCTCGCTGCGGCATCAGCTTGGGTGCCCCCTCCAAAGTCGGATAAGCGGCCAGATCCCAGTTCAATTCCGGTGGAAGCTTCAAATACACGCTGTGCTGGTTGGTCATCATCGCGACGTTGCCTTTGGCGAAAGCCGATCCGTCCAAGGTGGCGGTTGATTCGATCGTGTTGTTCGGAATTTCATAGAACCGCAGCAAATTATTAAACAGCACTTTCCATTTCTCCGGTTCGGCCAGTTGATCCGCGCTCGGATCGAGAATCGGCAACGAAAACTGGTTATCGCGCAGTGTATTGCCCGGGTGGGAACTGAAGCCGCGATATACGGCGCCGCCTTCCACACGCGTCAATTTTTTCGCCAGATCGTATACTTCATCCCATGTGATACCGGTCTTCTTCGGGTAAGGAACACCGAACTTGTCGAACAGATCCTTGTTGTAATACAGCGCCTGCGGAAAATACGGCGGCACCGGCAAGCCGTATAACGCACCGGTTCGTCCGGCATCGACGATTTCGTCGATAAACACTGAGGTAAACCGGCTCAAATCGTATTTGTACTTCTTGACGAAATCGTTCAAATCGTAGCCTAAACTCAGATCCAGATAGGCGGTCCGCAGCGTCGGAACGTCGGTGCGAATCAGATCGGGGATGTTGCCCTCAGCCACCAGATTCGGAAGTGTCGCTCCTTTCACGCCCGGGAAGTATTCCACAGTAATATGCGGAAACTTCTGCTTGAGTACTTGCCGGAACCGGTCGTCGAATTCGGTTTCTGCGACGCCGGCCGCATAAATTTTCATCGTATACGGCTCCTTCGGCTTTTCCGCCTCCGCCTCCCGTCGATCTGGCTTCTGTTCTCCGTTTAGTGCGCCTCCGCAGCCCGACATCAGGATTAGAATAAACGAAAACACCGCCAACGGCCTGCTTTTTGCTCTAATCGCCACCATGCCTCATTGACTCCTGTTCCACATGATTTTCCAATAAATCGTTCTAACGCCCCAGCTATTTGCTGACCTGTCTTCCATACGGGTTGGCCTGACTCTCCTTTCCGATTTCGAGTCATTCGAAAAATAGCGGTCAAATTCGTTAACCCTAAACTGACCCTATAAATAAATTACGTGTTTTTGAAAGCGCAGTCAATTACATTTTGGCTTTCTTCATGTCTTTAAAAGGTCTCTTCATAGTCAGTTCTTTGTAAGGCTCCATAGGTTGAAACACGGCAGCGTGATAAATAAGTGAAATACGAACTCAGTCCGGTAATGAACAGCCGTCGGAAAGCCGAATTCTTAGAGAAAACAAAAAAAAGCATGTCGAAATAGACACACTTGTTGTTCTCTGCGCATCGTTTTTTCGCTTCGGAATCGGATTGCCGATCCTATACCGGGAAAACGTCGTGCAAAAATTGCCGGACATGATAAACGGCTTGCTGCTGTGCTTCCGTTGTCACTCCATAACCGAAACCATGTCCGACTCCCTTCAGCACGACAAGTCGAGCATCACCGCCAGCTTCCTGCACAGTTCGGCAATAGGTTTCGGATGCCTCTAGCGGCGTAACGGTATCACCGTCGCCGTTGATCACGAGCATCGGAATCGTTGTTGGCTGCGGCAAATCGATCGGCGAAGCCGTCAAATACCGTTGGTTGGCGTTCGTGTACGGCTCCCCCATCAATTTCGCATAGGATGCCTTTTCCTTCTTCAGATCGGTGACGGGGCAGTATGCCACAACCGCACGCGGAAGCGTGTCATCAGTTGCCAACTGCGCGCTATGACCGAGCGGGCTGCCTGGAGGGACTAGCGCCAACAGGAGTGCCAAGTGTCCACCGGCCGAGGAACCAAACGAGACGATACGCTCCGGATCCAGCTTCCATGGTCTGGCGTTCTGCTTCATGTAGGCCATGCCGAGGTGCGCGTCCTCTAGTTGTGCCGGAAACGTACTGTGGCCGCTCAACCGGTAGCTCATCGAAGCACATGTGTAGCCTTCGCTGCAAAAAAACGCGGCCAACGAGTGAAACTTCTCCTTGTTACCCGCTGACCACCCTCCCCCGTGGATGAACAGAATACCGCCTTCGGTTTTGTTTTGTTCCGGCACGAACACATCCATATACCGGAGCCCATCGTCTACACCTGCATACGGGATGTTGGCATACGTCTTCATCGCATTCACTCCTGCCTGTTTCGAAAATGGAACACTCCAACGGCTCGCCTGCTGTTGAGCAGTTGGAGGTGAAGCCAGTTTACCATGTCCTTCCATCCTATACAACGACGTAACGCTGTCCAGTTGTAATAAAATTGGACAAAATGCGATAAGGATGCTGTGCATTTTCAATCGATTGCTTGGTAGCAGCAAAACAAGAGCTAATAGCATTCGCGCAAAAAGTTCAAAATGTTTTCCACGCTATCGTCATCCCAGATGATGACCCAATATGCCCGGATACCGGCCCGTTTAAGTGCGGCTGTGCGCCGATTGCCGTCACGGACGCTTAGTCTGCCTTGATGATGTACAACAATTGGAGGCGGGGCATCCCAGCCGCTGCGAAACATTTGTTCATATCGACTCACTTTGTGCTCCCAATGATCAACAGATGAATAATACTCCATGTCAGGTTCGTTTTCGGGTCCGTGGCAGCGCTGCAAACGATCCACATCTACAAGAATGGGCCCGACCCAATGTCTTTGTCGCAGCTTCAGGCCCTCTGACAGTTTCGGGTTATGACCCGCTGAATTCAAGTACAAGTGAATCCAATCCTCAATTTGTCCGCGATCGGCAACTATTCGGGCTTCGGTTGCGGTATATTGAAGTCGTTCAGGCAGCAATTGTTCCATGGCTCATTCCCCCATTATGTTTGTTCTGTCCTTCGACTGCCCCATCTAGAATACAGCCAGCCCTATTAGGGGCTGGTCTTTCGTATTTCATAAACTTTAAGATGAAGGCCATGAAGACTAAGCTCGCACACGGCGTTTCGGTACAATCCGTTTTCCCGAGCTGCCATTGTCAGTTCCTCGTGACAGTCCGTAAGCACCCACAACTTTCCGTTTGGTTTCAAAATTCTTTTGGCTTCAGCCAGAAACGCGGCATAAAGATGACGCAAGTCTTCTACCGCAATCTGCCTGTTCCAAGGAGGATTGGTTACGATACAATCTATACTTTCGGAGCGGGAGGGCGTTTGCCTCGCATCGCTTTGAAATACAATGGCTATTCCCTCGCAATTTTGCTCCGCTGTCCATATGACCTCTCGCTTATAATCGCTTGCTAATATTTTTCTGGCGGGAAACAGCGCGCGTTCTTCCGGTATCGTTCCCGAGCCGCAAAACGGATCATAAAACACATCGTTTGGACCCGGCTTGCTGATTCTCACGAGCCCGGCTGCTACGGTTGGTCTGATGCTGCCTTGGGTGAAGTAGCGGGTATTTCCCCTATAACGGAACTGTGCGTCCGTCCATTTGATAGATAGCCTACATAAGGTTCCGTCGAGATCGGCGCGAATCCATAAGGAAGATTATCGGCGCAGCGAAGTTTTTGCAGTCGGCTTATTTCTCCGAACGCTTGAAATACGACTTTACCTCGCTCTAAAGTCATCGCCCGTATAACTATGCCAAGCTCATTGATTTCATCTGCCAGAAAGGTTCCAAGCCAGGTGTTACCGTTGCGAAAAAGTATGTCTGTACCCCGTATTTTTGCATGAGCTCCCTCTATCCCCGGGTAACTGATTACCTGACTAATGATAGAGGTGGAAGACTCTGAAAAATATGACTGGAATGAGTTAAGTTGTTCTCGACAGAAACTTATAAATAGACGGAATAGTCCTTTAGAAAAAGCTCGTGGCTCGTTTTTTCCGAAATCCAGATGATAACAGGGTACTCCCTCACCTCGGCTCGCCTCAACGCTTCAAACAAAGGATTGTTGCAATTGATTTCAAACTCGCCTTCTTCAAAATTAATGATTAGCGGCGGTGTATCTTCGTTGTGCAGGATTTTATCCGCCCAACATGCGACTTTATTCTCGAAAACTACGGGATGTACCTTCCATTTCATATGCGCCTCAGGTCCGCTAGATCGAACGAATAACGATAGCGGCATCAGGATTGGACCCAAATAATATCTGTAAAGCAGCCGCAAGCCATCGGAAAAAACTTTGTTACGGCGGTCAAACAGCAAGTAAGTATGAATCCATTCTTCCAGCATCCCTGCTTCCGAATACTCCATGGATGACTTTATAGTTGGATAATACTCCAATTTGTTCGAATTTTTTTTGGAGTACACTATTTTTTTGATCGTCTCCTCGGAAAGAAAAAACTCTGCGGAAAGCTCGCGAATGTCGACGCCATGAAGAAACTTGTTCAAGATGAATTGATTGCGCCTGACAAGAAATTGGCGATATCCGGAAACCTCGCCCCAGCCCTTCTTTTCATTGTTGAGGGGAATATATAACAGTTTGCCTGCTGCATACTTCTTCACTTCTTCCAACAGATGTTCCGGTAAAACGTCACCCGCATTTTCGTATTTTATAGCGATCACCTCCCTGATCCAACATCGAATTGATCGACTCCCCCGCCTCCCGGTTTCCCTCAACCTTACAATAGATACTTGACGATTTCTTTGGAACATACTGTTTTAAATTTACTTTCCTGCAATTGCCAAACAGGCCGCCGATCGTATCGGCAGCCCGCGTCATGGCTGGTACTTTGTTTGCTCAAAACCAAATCCGCTTCAGATGCGTGCTTGGACGGACTTCGCATATTCCGACGGGGCAGTTCCCGTCCACTTCTTGAAGTCTTTCGAAAAATAATGGATGCTGCAATAGCCGAGCAGCTCGGCGATCTGCGAATAATTGTATGTTTCTTCGCGGATCAGCGCCTTTGCTTTGGCAATTTTCAGCTTGCGGACATACTCCATGACACTGTAGCCGGTCGAACGCTTGAAGACGGTGCCGAGATGCGTACGGCTGAGCGCAAACTTGCGGCAGATGCGGTCGAGACAAAGCTCGGAAATGTCCGTTCGTTCGATGTAATCAACGACTTTTTGCGCGATATCGGTTTCCTGATGCTCCTTTTGAACAGAGGAAAGCTTGCCGTCCCCTGCCGAAGAGGCGTTGTGGCGCAACAGGCGAATGAGCAATATTTCCAACTGATTTCTCACCAGCTGCTCCCGTCCGATCGACGAGCGGGATAAACGGACGGCGGTCTCCTGCCGGCGAAACGGCGCAACAGGCTCAAGGGGATACAAGCCTTCCCTGACGATATCGGCCAGCAAGCGGCGTTCGGCATCGCCTAGACGGAAGGGGGATCTCGGCAGATCGTTCATCGCCTTCGATGCGCATTCGAATCCGACAATTAACAGACTGGGCGGCGTGCGAGCGTGTGCCGTGCCGCCATGCCGTTCCCCGGGCGGGTAAAACACAATGTCCCCTTGTTTCAACTGCGCCGCCCCTGTGCCCGAAACCACGGCGAATTCGCCCTTGTCGACGTACATCATCTCCCAGTAAGGATATGGCTGATCTTGGCTGGAAAACTGCTTCGGAAGTTCCCGGTAATGGAAGGTTACCATGTTGTCGATTTCAATGACGCGATCCATCTTCTTCATCGCCAATTCCATTTCAACGTTCCCCTTCCTAGATTATGCGTGTGAACCGGCGTGTCTCAGGACCAATCCAATATTTGTCCGTCCCTCAGCAGCCGTTCGCGAAGCTTCCCATAATCGACGTCCTGGACGGCGCTTTGCCCTTCGAGCGCCAATGCGGCAGCCGTCGCCGCCGACTGTCCCAATATCATAAACACCGGCTCCATCCGGATCGAGCCAAACGCGATATGCGAGGCGGACAAACAGACCGGTACGATCAAATTGATGCATTCGTCACCTTTCGGCACGATCGAACGGTAAGAAATCGGAAACGGTGCGACCAGCGCGGTTTCCACATTGCCTTCGTTGATGCAGCGCCCGCCCACGACAAGTCTTCGACAGTTATGGGAATCCATCGTGTAGGCGGCCAGACCGACCGAATCCGCGACCTTCTCGAAGCTGCGGCAATGCCGCTCGGTCATAACGACATCCGATATCATCCGCCTCGCTTCCCGTATATAAAGCTGCGGCGTCCAATTTCCGCTCTGCACGTATTCGTCGGCGGGAAGCCCCCATGTCGCCGCTTCTTGGCGGATGGAGAGCGGCACCCTGTCGTCCTGGTTCAGGAAATAAAGCATCCCCAAATTGTAGTTGTAGTGCTCCTGGAATAACCGTTCCCGGGTCGCATAGTCGCCGTCCGGCCATTCGTAATTGCGTCCGATAAAATCGGTGGATACGGCGCCAAAGTTGTTCAAGTCCGTCTTGCGCGTCGGCTTCATCATTTTGTGCAGCCTGAGCGCGTCCCATATGCCGGACTGGATGTACCGGGCGAGTAAAGCGTAGTCGTCCGGATCGTAATGCGGGGGCTGCGGAAACGGCAGCCTGTTGTCCGGATCGTCCGTCAGGCATATCCGGAAATTGTAGGCCTGCACGCAGGAGTCGCCCTGACCTTGCGCCATCGGCTCGGCATCGGTTACGCCGCGCAGCAGTCCGCTGTCCGGCTTGCCGGGTACGACATACGGATCGATCCATGTTTTGAAGTTGTGGTTCGGGTGGCCGAAGTGAACGCCGTTCAGGGTCTCCTTGTATACTTCGTTCGCTTCTCTGCCGACGTGATACGAGACGCCTGCCATCGCCATCAAGTCGCCCTCGTACGTGGCGTCGATGAACATCCCCGCTTCGAACGCGTCGCCGTTTTCCATGACGATACGCTTGATGCGTCCGCCAACCTTATCGACCCGCTGCAAATGACGCTCGGTATATACGGCCACCCGAGTCTCCTCCAACCATTCCTTGTATATGCGGGAGGCGATCTTCGGCTCAAACAGCCAGTGCGTACCGCCGTTTTCGTCCGATCCGTAGTGAGTCCCAAGAGCGCGGTAAAACTCGCGGGAAATGCCGCCGATTGCTCCTTTGTTGCCGATGTCCGTAGCCCCCAGCCCGCCGGTCGTCAAACCGCCGATGTGCGAACCGAATTCCGCGATGACGACGCTAAGCCCCAATCGCGAAGCTTGCACGGCTGCGGCGATTCCCGCGGAGGACGCCCCATAAATGCATAGATCCGCCCGGATCGTTTGCGGATTGGCGGAGGCCGGTGTCGGTTTGTAATACTTGACAGTATGGAAGTCGGTCATGAATGTGGTTCTCCTTCTCTTGAATGAAAGTTAGGTTTTACTTATATTCAGTATACTTTCATTTTTATTATTATTTTAGTTGCAATTTTGTTTCATTTTAAAAAACAATTCGTACCATAGTTGATGCGTTTTGTGCTCGAGAATCTCCAAAAAAAGAGATTGCATCCGCTTTTGGCGGAATGCAATCTCTTCGTCGTTGCGAATAAAAGCCAGATACCGCGTAGAACCATTACATGCCGAGCACTTGCTCGTCCATCTCTTTGCCGCCGGGACCGCTCGAGGTTTGCTCGTCCCAGCCGGTCGTCCGGCTTTCATGGGTCGGTATCCCTCTCAGTTGCTCGAATTCGTTCAAGGTGCCGAGCCAGATGACATGACGCTCGGACAGCTCTTTTCTGAATGCATCCAGCCGCTCGCGCAGCCTAATGAATTCGTTTTTCGTTGCGCCGCTCGGCCGGCTCTTCTCGTACCCGTAGCGGACAACCTCGCGGGTCCATTCGACATGCTTGAGCCCGTCGCGCAGAAATGCGACGCGTGCGCCTGCCTCCCCTTCGCCACTCGCAAGCTCCTCCGCGCGATTCAAAATCGCCCGCGCTTCATTCAACACGTCATCGGTCATCAAATAAGGCAAAATGTACCAGCCACCATTCAGCGTCGAACGGGGCAGATCGAATTGAGCGGCCAGCGCCTCATAACGGCCCTTCGGATACAGCTGGATGTTAAAGCCCGCTTCTTCGGAAAACCGCTCCCAGTAGCCGAGATAATCCTGGATCGCGGGCGCCGCTTTACCGAAAGCGGACGTATATTCCGCAATGACGTCGTCGACGGATAAATCCGGGCGTGCCGACAGTCGCGCGATCAAGTAATAATTCGGACCTTGTGTTCCCCAATAGCCGAACATCGTATCGAAATCGAAGCCGAGCATCCCGCGCCGCTCCGCGAATTTGAAAAACTCGCCTTGCGCATGCAGCGGCAGGTTGGGCGAGATCGCGCCGGAATGCCACCAGTTCGGCCGCAAAAAAAGCTTCGCTCCTGCGTCAAACCAGCCTTTCCACTGCTCGTAGTCGTTGTAAAAGCCGACAATTTGCAGCACAAATCCATCCTTCAGCGTTATACCCGGAGGCGGAGGCGATTTGTAGCAGCTATACGCAAAGGTAGTCAAGGTGACGTCGGGGCGGATCGCCCGCATTTTATCGATCAGCCGGTTCCAGAACTTGACGTAACGCGCCGTTAGCTGGCCTTCGGCCCGCCATATGGCCGTCACGGATTGGCCTTGCGGAACATCCATCGCGAGGCAGCCCGGACTTACGCAAAAACCGCTCCCGTCGTTAGGCGATACGTTCCAGTTGGCCGGTGTTCCCGCCTCCCGCCATTCCCGGATAATCGCCTCGTCGACCGCTTCGTTGCTGATATCCAGCTTGATCCGGCCGGGCTGTACTTGCTGCTGACCTTCGGGCGGATACGCAAAATAGTCGGGGTGCTCTTCCCCGTATTTGTCCCACCATTTCGTAAACGCATGTCCGAACGCATAGGTAGTGCGGCTTCCCATCCCGTGCAGACGGAGCCAATGATGGCCTTCCGGCGGAGCCGACTTGCGCACGCGTAACTGGCGCATTTCCAGCTCCGGCCGGGAGGTTATGTCAAGTTCCGGCAATGCGATGCTGTCCGTTCGAGGTACGAAGGTGCCCAAGTCGCCCGGCCAAAGCCAGCGAACACCCATATGCCTGTCGAGAAAATAGGCGACCGCCCATAAAATGGCGTCATTCGAACCGCCCGAGAACAACAACCGATTCCCTTTGGAAACGATGCGATATGTCTCCTGAACCTGGTTGGCCGTTCCTTCGTTACCGGATTCATCTTCCATCAGCGGCCCGGGACCGATTTGCACATAAACAAACCCTTCGGGGACGTTTCGCAGCTCGTCCGCATCGACGATCGGCAACGCGGCCCCAGTCGCTCGGAGGATATCGGCTTGAAATTCTTTGACCGCCTCTTGACCAAGGTTACCGGCGGACCTAATGATGACCGCTTGCGCTTTCCCTTCCTTCACCAGATAATAGGAGCTGGTATTCTCGTTTGCCATCATCCATCAATCCTTCTATATGGAATATAGGGTTTCGCGTTCGACTGCTTTACGGCATCGGAGCAGCGGCGACTACCGCATAATTGCCCGCTCCGACAAAACGGTCATGCGGTTTGTCATTATCGTACAAATTCCAGGACGTGTTGCCGGTTGCCCGGGCGTTGCAGTCTTTGTCGATCGATACCCCTTTCATTTTGTAAACGGCGCCCGGCGAATTGAACTGCGTATTGTTGTTGAAAATCGCCACCGATGCCGCGTCGCGCATATACAGCCTGACCGAAACGCCTCCCGAAGACGCCGTCGACTCGGACACGTTGTCCAGGAACACATTGTCCGATATGATCACCGAGAGAATATTGTTCTCTGAGCTGGCCGCCGGATAACCTCCGCTTATGCCGTAGCTGGCGTTGCGGACAAATTTGTTGCCCGTGATCAACAAACCGTCGATTAAAGTGTACATGACGAGTCCGATACTCGTATTATCGATGAACAGGTTGCCGCTAATCGTATCCACATTTTTACGGACCATTCGCATGCCCGTGATATTCCCGCTGAACGTGTTATGGGTCACCAATACGTTCGTATTGTCCGCCGCGTCCGCATTATTGTTGAAATTCAGTCCCGTTTTGTTTTTGGCTATCCGATTGCCGTCCACCACCACGTTTTGGCTGCCGCTGCCTCCGACGGTTACCCCGTACGTACCCTCATTGTTCTCGATCGTGTTGTTGCGGAGCACGATGTTTTGACAGCTGCCGTACCAGCCTTTGTTCGGCTCGATATCTACACCGGCTTTCGGAGCTGTGCCTTGAATTTTGCCGGCATCGCTGATGCGGCAATTCGAAACCGTTACGCCGTCCGCCGCCACGATCGAAATGTTGTTTCTGCGGCAATAGGTAAGGACGCAAAAATCGATGAGGATCTGCTTGCTGACCGCAACCGAGCCGGTAGAAGCGGGACCGGAGTAAATCCCGCTCACGTATATTCCGTCGGTCATCCCTTCCGTAAACGCGCAATGGCGGATTTGGACATCCTCGCATTTGACAAGGCTCAGGCAGGAATGAAAGCTTTCCGCGCCGGAATGCGCTTGCCTGCCAGACAAGTTACCGTTCAGGACAAGCCCTTCCAGGCGAATATGCCGGCAGTTTTTCATAAGCATGTTGCTGAACTTCATGTCCCTGTTCTGGATGTCCGGCGTGCCGTCCTTGAATCTGAGCGTTGCCCCAGAGGACAATATGGCGATATGATTCCGGTTCTCCAGTATAATTCCTTGGCTTGCCAACGCATAAAATGACGCCGTCGATGGAATGATCAGAGTCCCCCCGCCTGCCGGTACCGCATCGATCGCGGCCTGAATGGCGGGAGCGTCATCCGTTATCCCATCCCCTGCAGCGCCGAACCACGAAACGTTCATCTCGTTACCCGCGACGATTCGCTTGAATCTGGCTCCGCCGGTCGAGACCAATACGGTTCCCGTATTGTCCAGGGATGAGGAATCTGCGGAGTCGTAATAGAAGCATCCCTCCTTGCCGGAGTCGCTAACGTAGTACACTTCATCTTCTTCGGGAACTGTTAGTTGTCTGAGTTCGGCTATCGTAACCGAAATGACAAAACTAGCGTTCAGCAGCTTGGGATGATGTTTCTTAGGCCCATTGCCGTATACGTTATCCGTTACCCCGTCCGTACCGCCGCTCCCCAATACGACACCGCCCAACCCCAGCATTTCCGCCGTGGCCGCGGCGGCCCCCGCCACCCCGAGCGCAGTCAGCAATTTTCTTCTACTCAGCTTGAGTCCGGTATCGGGCCCGGAAACCGGGAGGTTGATCCCGCCTCCGCTTTGCATATCCGATTCGTTTCCATGTGTAGACATTGCTTTTCCCTCCTATGAATAGAGCGTGATTAATGTGAAAAGTCCGGCGTTAAGGTCATTATATCGATGACGGCATAACGTTTCTTTGGTTTTTAGCACGACGTTTTTGTCTTTTAACCCGAAAAAAACGGTGAAGCTTGCTTTAAAACTGATCATGCCAAAAACCCCAAATCTGCTTCTTGCGGACTTGGGGATACTGATTTCAGTTTCTAGGAGAAAGGATTAGCTTGCTTACTCTGGTCTCAACCCTTCACGAAGATCGCGGATAAAATCGCTCGCGAACCGCTGCATTTCGAGGTAAACAGGTTTCGCTTCCGGTAAATAGCACTCCCCATGGCCAAGAACATTTTGCTCGAAATAGTCGAGAGTCTCTTCCAAGGTTTGCCCTCTAGCCGTCCCTGTACATAAGGATTTAACGATTAGATAGGTTTTGCCGCCTTCGATCATATGGGCATCGTGTAACAGTTTTCCTTCCAACGTTTGCGGGATTTCGTCCTTTTGCGATTCCCATGAAACTGTAACGATTTTTTCGACCTGGTCCGCATGTAATCCCTGCTCGGACAAGTACTCTCTTATTAAGTCTTCTCTCAGGTAAACAAATCCATGAAAATAACACCCGTATACAATTACATCTTCATCCGTGATTTCGGGGTAAAATTTCATCAGTTTCTTTGCCGAGAGGATGATCCTTTCAATATGACTCAAATCATGCATGATATCCTTGTCCCTATAGAACGGGCTGACAAACACTATAAGACTTGTATACTGAATCATTTCTTTCACCACCTGCCATAATTTATAAAAATTGTTTCTATTTATATTACTATAACGGAGATCGCAGCGCGGATAGTTTTTAACAACTATCGATTTTTCAACAAGACGTTCCGCAAAGTAACCGGCAAAACGGCCAGGGAATACCGGAACGAGGCCTTGTCAATGAAATCGCTGCCAGAGGACGAAGAGGCGGCATCGCGTTAAACAACGAGACTATAAGATCTTTTTCAAGCGAGGTCCTATTGCGCTAAAACCTTCCCTGACATAAAAGTCAAAGGTTTTTTGCCAATTTGATTGGTTCGGTGCTCCAACTTCGATTCGCTTCCATTGTCGGCTAACGCCATAATCGACTACTGTCTTTACCAGTTTGTGGCCGATATGCATAGAACGCATTTCCGGTTGTACGTATAATTCTTGAATGATTCCAATCAAACCACCAGCGTATACTGCTCTTACTTGTGAAACAGATATGATTCCAATACATTCTTTATTTTCTGAAAAAGCTAGAAAAGCGATGTACGAATCCGTAGTCATGCACTCCATCACTACACTGGTTAAAGAATGCTCCTCAACACTTGATCCTCTTAGTTCTGTCAGTAGTTTCGCTACCATCGAGGCAATCCTTGGGGCATCATTGCTATTCGCTCTCCGTATTTGAATCATTTTTCCTCACCTTTTTCTAGCAAAAATGCTTAATTAATTTGGGAATATCCATCAAATTGTCGCAACATGCAGTGGGATATGGATCATAGTTTTTAGTTTTAAGGATGGTATACATACCGAGTTCCATCGCTGGAATAATATCGGACTTCAGATTATCTCCAACAAAAACCGAACATTCGCTCGATGACTTAAGTTTAGTTAAGGCGAGGTGAAAAATTGCATGGTCAGGCTTCTTTATATGAATGGCACCTGATGTAAGGATCTCATTGAAATAATCCAAAATCCCTAGAGCGTTAATTTTGTTTCTTTGGTAGAAATCCCTGCCATTTGTGATTACTCCGAGCTTATAGCTTTGTTGCTTTAATGTTTCAAGCATTTGGTGTAGTCCAGGAAATCCGACACAGTCATTATGAAAATTATTATTCAAATCATCAAGCAAGACCGTGCTTAAACTCTTCTCAATTTTGAAAATGTCCGCTAACTTTTCAAAAACTTCTTCTTTGGGCATCACAATATGGTTTAGTTCAAAAAATTTATCTACAAAATCTTGTTTGTCGGAAATAAATCTTACCAATGAGAACTCTTCATATTGGTATTTTGCGAAGTTGATTAATGACTGATCTTTATCAAGCAATGTTTGATCCAAATCAAAAAGTACTGTATCGATTTTTTTCAAAGTTTGTACCTCCCTTTGACATCCCTGACAAGTTTGTCACCCCCTAAGCAATTATGAGGCACACTGTGAAATAAATGAAATAAACAAATATACGTTATAACATAGATCATTTCTATATCTTTTCGCAACAACATTTTAAGATAACTCCCGATAGATGAGAAAAACAGCCGATCGTAAAAACCAGCTGCCTCCCTATTTCTTTCTTGAGCTAGCTGATACGGGTCTAATCTGTTTTTCGCTATATACTAAGAAGCACGTATTCATCCGGCTTGATCCCTTCATAACGGACGAATGCCCGCTTGAAGGAATAAACGTTTTCGTAACCGACCAACTGGGCGATATGACCGAGCTCGCCCTTTTTCTCACGGAGCAGCTCCTTGGCAAGCTCCATTCTAAGCCGGCACAAATAATCGTAGAAGTTTATGCCGGTCACTTCCTTGAACATTTTCGATACGCCGGAAACCGACAGGTGGAACTTTTCCGCCAGCTTCTTCAGCGACATGTCGGCGCTCGTGTAATGGCTGTTCACGTATTGAAGCAGATCGTTCCCCCGCTCCATCGCCGATGGCGTGTTCGAATAGCGGATCCGCTCGCATATCAAGGTGCCGACCTCGTACACATACCCCCACAGCCCATCGGCGTTATTCTCCCTTAGCTTACTGGCGAACTGCCGTGAAACCAACTCGGCATCGATATTGAGCTCGTTCAGCACCCGCAGCATCGTCTCCATCATAGACGAGATCAGCTTGGCGATGCACGCTTCCGACAGCTGCCGACTCTCGTTCTCCTCGCGGATTTCGTCGACGATCTGCATCCACGTGTCCAGATTGCCGATCTTCAGGTTATTGATCAGTTGCACTTCCCAATCCGTAGGATAATAATATTCGATCGCGGGCACGGAACCGTCGGCTCCGCCATCATTTCCATTGGAGAACAGCAAGTAATGTAGCTTCTCGCTGGCAACGTAGTACGACTTGCTGATGCCGAGCAGCCCTTGCTCGATCGTTCCCCATAGCACCTCGGGCTTGCTGCCGCAGTTAGCCCGGATGTCGGCCATCACCTCGGACGCGATGTCGCGGATTGCGCTTTCGCCGCCGAATGGCGCCCCAGCCGAGACGATGATCGCCTTTTCCGCATTCGTGACCTCGAACAGCTGGTAATCGATCCGGCGCGCACTCATACTCTTTTCGACGGCCATGAAGGCGATAATTTCGATTTTGCGGATCGCCTCCATATCGAAGCTTTCGTACACGGTCCGGAAATCAATCAGCATCGTGCAGAAGTACGTCTGTTCCGTATAGCGTAGTCCGATCTGCATCAGCCGTTCCGCCTGCTGCTCTTCCTTGAAGTATCCCTTCAGCAGCCGGAGCAGCGTATTGGACCTGGCCGCGCTTTTGTAATCCTGCACCGCTTGCTGCAGCGATTCGTTCTCGTTCAGCAGCCGGTCGATCGACGTTTCTATCAGATTATACTCCGATACAAGCCCTTTCCCGTTACGGAGCGGATCGATCCCGGCCCGATTCGACAGCTTGTGGAGCAGGATGCCTAATGGCCGGTAACTCAGCTTCGCGAGGACATACGCCGACATCGTGCCGATCACGATCGAGACCGCGGCCGCCATCAGCGAAGCGAGCATACTGTCGATGCCGATCATCCGTTCGCTGGGATAGGAGATGACGTACTCCCATTCGCTCACTTGCGAGGAAAGCGCGAACGTATCATACTCCTCTCCCGGCCGACCGGAACTTTCATCTCCGCCGCCGTATTCAAATACAGGCATGCCGTTCGCCATCACCGACAAACCGGCCGGCCCCGTCCCTCCCATATATTGGCGGAGAAAGGACGACATGTAAGAGCTGTCGATAAACAGCGCCAGTACGGCCCGCGGTTCGTTGACGACCTCCAGGCTTTGAAGCACGGGAACGACGGTCTTTGCCTCTCCCCACAGCTTCATCTCCACACGCGGCAGCAGCTTGAGAATATGGTATTGCAAGGCGGTGCTCCACAGCGTGCTGCGCGGATCGGAGTCGAATGACGCCACCTTGGTGAAAAAATAATCCGAATCATAAACGCCCCACGGCGAAACGACGATCCGCTTTGCCGGATATACGATGGAGGCGAACGAGGCTATCCCCGAGCCGTAGGCGGCGTTCTGTAGATCTTTGCGGATCTCCAGATCTTTCAGCAGATCGATTTCGTTATCGTAAACGTCAGCGTCCAGCATCAGCTTTTTCGCCCATGCCTCATCGGCGTATACTTCGCCGATGCCTTTGAGCATTTTCAGCTTGTTATCTACGCTATCTGCGATCCGCTTCGCGTCCTCCCGATGCTTGTCGTACATTCGTCGCTGTTCCTCCGATGCGCCTTTGTACACATTGATCGCGCAAAAGATGAGAATCGGGATAATCAGAATCGCGGTATAGGATAAGAACGTTTTGCGAAACGTGCCGCCGCCGAGCCGGTTACGGGCCATAACATCTCACCTGCCTAAAGATCGGTTATTGTGTGTACTATTCTTGACGAATCGCTTCAGTTGAAGCTGTTGTACCGGTCATGCAGCTGCTGGTCGATTTCGATCAGGCGGTCGAGTCCCAGCTTTTTCAGCTCCGCCATGTACGTGTCCCATTGATCCAGCGATTTCTGGCCAAGCGCCAGCTTCGTCGCCAGCTCTGTCGAATACGTCGTCAAATTGGTCAAAATTTTCGTCTTCTCCTCCAACTGCTTGTCGTCCGGGATCGCCAAGTAATTTTGGTTCATATTGACGAAGTAAGGCTTATACTTCAGCATCTTCAGCTCGTGCTCGGCTTTATACGCCGGAATCTGCTTCAGTTCGAATTCTAAATTGGCGAACTGCACCCGCGGGAAGACGGTGTCGCCGAATAGCGGACTGCCGTTCACTTTTCCCGCTTTAGCTTTTTCCTCGTCGGAGCCGATGTTGATATACATTTTCGAGCCGTCGGTGTCCCTTTTGTACGTGTCCCCTTCAATGCCCCAATACAGCAGGTCGGCATACTTCTCAGAGTAAATCATATCGAAAAAGCGGATCGCCGCCTCCGGGTTTTTCGCATCCTTCGTAATCGCATATTTTTGCCAGACGAGATGCGGCGGCTCCAGCTGCGCGGCCGGAGTAATGCCGTCCACCGCCTTAAGCGGCATGAGAGGGAGATATTCGCCGCTTTTCATCTGCTGCTCCCTCAGCATACCGAGGTTGTACTCGTGCGAGGACGCGACTTTGTTTTCCGTCACCTTCTGCAAAATCTGCTCTCCCTTGGCGCCGATCAGGCTCGTATCCAGAATGCCCGCCTTCACCAGCTGCTGAATAAACGCGAAATAGTCCTTGACTCCCGGCTGGTACCACGGGGAAACGACTTTTTTGCTCTCGACGTCGACAGCCGTAATGTCGGTGCCAAGGCCGAACCATTGGGCGATCGCTCCCGAGAAATTGGACGGGTCATAGACGAGCACCTCGTCCGCCTGTCCGTTGCCGTTCGCATCCCGTTCGCGGAACGCCTTCAGCGTATCCATATACTCCTTGGCGGTAGTAGGTACTTTCAGATTCAGCTTATCGAGCCAGTCTTTGCGGAGCGTCATCGTCAGCGCCACCGGCGCGAGCTCCTTCTCTTTATACGTCTTGATATGCAGGTTGCTGAACCAGTACATTTTACCGTCGGGGGACGTCGTCGTTTTTTTCGCGAACGGGAACAGTTTCGTGTACATATTTTTGATATTGCCGTTGCTGTATTTGTCGATCAGCCCGTTCAGGTCGACGATGACGCCCTGCTTCGCCAGATTCAGCAGCGTCGTATTGTCGAGCGCGGATACGTTTACAATATCGGGCAGCTTGCTTCCGGAAGCCATTCGCGTTTTGATCACAACGTTGTACTGTTCGTTCGGAACGAGCTCGTATTCTGGCTGCAGGTTAGCCTCGTCCAGCATCTTTTGCACTTCTTTCCACACCGGATACTTCTCGCGGTCCTCGAAGCGGATATATTTGTTCGAGCCGGACGGCCCCAGCATGCGCAGCTTCACCGGTTCACTTCCGTTTGCGCTGCCGGCTTCGCCGGACTTGCCGTCCTTGTCGTTGCATGCCGCTAGTGGAAGTACGGTCAGCAGAGCGGCGGCGGTCATAGCGATCCATTTTCGTTTCGTCGGAATCATGGGCAAATCCTCCATCGCTTGTTATCGTAATTGTGAAGCCTATTCTTTTAATGAGCCGAGCATGGCTCCTTTGACGAAATATTTCTGAAAGAACGGATAGGTAAACAAAACCGGCAGCGTCGTAAAGACGATAATCGAGTATTTGAGCTGCAAATTCGTCAGCATGTTGGCGGCGGCGCTGCGAGCATCCTCCATCGAGAGCATCTTCAGATCCACCGTCTGCTGGACGACTACGCGATACAAGTACATTTGCAGCGGATGCAGCTTCTCGTTCGGCAAATATACGAGAGCATCGAACCAGTTGTTCCAGATCCCCACTATCGTATAGATCGCAATGACAGCCATAATCGGTTTTGAAACCGGTATCATAATTTTGAAAAGCAGCTGCAGATGGGAAGCTCCGTCCACAAATGCCGATTCCTTGAGCGAATCCGGTATCGTCTGGAAATAAGTGCGGACGAGAATAATGTTCCATATGCCCACGGCTCCGGGGATGATGATCGCCCCCATCGTGTTGTACAGGCCGAGCTTGTTGACGAGCAGGTAAGCGGGAATGAGCCCTCCGCCGAAATACATCGGGATCAGCAAATACCTCACGAGCCATTTCCGCCCAACCAAGCTGCGCACCGTCAGCGGATAAGCGCCCAGTACGGCCATGAGACAATTTAGCGCCGTCCCGCATGTCACATACACGAGCGTGTTGAGATAAGCGCGCCACATTTTCGCATCGCCGACAATCAGTTCGTACGAGCCGAGGAAAAATCCTTTCGGGTACCAGAACACGTTCATCGCCGCCACTTCCGAAGGCGAACTGATCGACATGATCACGACGAAGTAGAACGGATACAGCGTCGCCAGACAAACAAGCAGCGCCAGTATATAAAAGATAACATCCATCGCCCGCGAGCCTTGCCGTATGGCATATCCGGTTTGCCGGTTGCGTTTCAGTGCTGGGATCATCCTGTTCGCGGCCTCCTTACCATAAGGCGTAATCGCTGTATTTGCGGCTTAAAGCGTTTGCAGAAAAAAGCAGCGTAAAGTTCAGAATACCCGTAAACAAACCGATAGCCGCTCCTGAGCTAAAATTGCCGCCTAGCAAGCCGTCGCGATACAAATAAGTGCCGATGACGTCCGCCGTTTCGTACAAGGACGGGTTGTAGATCAACATTATAAATTCGCTGTTGGCCGAGAACAAGCTTCCGATCGCAAAAATTAACAAAATGAAAATGGTCGGACGAATCGACGGCAGCGTAATCCTAAGCATCTGCTGAAACCGGTTCGCCCCGTCGAGCCTGGCGGCTTCGTACAGATGCGGGTCGATGGACGACATCGCGGCCAAGTACAAAATGCTGCTCCAGCCGAACGATTTCCAGATCGTCGAGATCGTGTAGATCGCGGCAAAATATTTCGGTTCGGTACCGAACGCTATCGCCTCTCCTCCCAGCCATTTGATGAACGAATTCACGATCCCCGCCGGGTCAATGAAGGATAACACCATCCCGGCCACGACAACGTTCGAAATAAAGTGCGGCAAATAGCTGGATGTCTGGACAAACTTTTTGAACAGACCGCTGCGCAGCTCGTTCAGCAGCAAAGCGAACAGGATCGGCACCCAAAACCCGAAAATCAGGAAAAAAAAGCTGAGAACAAACGTATTGCGCATCAGTCTCGTAAAATAAGGGCCGGTAAAAAAATCGATAAAATGCTTGAACCCGACCCAATCGACGCTTCCGTCAAACGACAAAAACGGTCGGCCGGGATAATAATTTTGAAATGCGATAATGATTCCGTACATTGGAATGTAGGAGAAAATAAAAATGTGAAGCAGAACAGGCAGCATGATCAAGTATAAATGTACGTTATCGCGCCTTCGGACGCGTTTCAGCATCAAAGGCCCCTCACTAGCGCTCATTGGTCTCCCCTTTGCCTGATCGGATTCGCGACGGCCGTTCGCATGCCCCCATCATAAGGTCCGCCTCCTGCCGGGGACAACAAACAATATTTGAATCGCATCGCAATATTTGTGGAGCGTCGGGAAACCTTGGGGGACGCGGGGTTTCGGGAAAATGAAAAACCTCCGTCCAGCCTGCGGCCTCAAACGGAGGTGATGATTTGTTTCGTTAATTTTACGGCTTACCCGAACACTCGTTCGAAAGCGCGAATGCAGGCTCCGCTCTTCGAAGTATCGAGCACGGCGAAGCGGATATTGCCGAACAGCTTCCCATAGCCCTCTTCGTGCAGCAGCTCCTCCCACCAGCCGGCCACCTTCACCGGATCGTTGCGGAATACGCCGCAGCCGTAAGCGCCCAGGATCAGATTTGGATCGCCTTGATGGGCAAATATCGCCAATGCGAGACGCATCCGCTCCTTCATCATACGCTCCGCCTGCCCGCCGTCTTCCCCCTTCAACAGAACCTGACCGAAATTCACGGGCGGGAGCGTCAGCACCGAAGCCGTAACCGGCTGCTTCAACAGTTGGAACCGCTCGTCGCGGAAAAACACTACATCCGGCGAGTAGATCGCATAGTCCGTGTACATCATCGACTTGCAGTTGCGATTGGCCGTATAATACGTTTCATGTCGAAGCTGCGTTTTATATAATCCGCTCGATGCGGCCAAACTCTCCTCCTGCGCCATCGCTCCGTTCAAGAAGCCCCCACCGGGATTTTTGGCGCTGGCAAAGTTCAGGACGCCGACGCGTTCCTTCCTCGCCGCCGCAAAGTCGAGAATTGCCTTCACTGTCGCCTGATTGACAACGAGCCGATCCGCCTGATCGCCCTCTGCCGGCACTTGAACCGCTCTTACAAGCTCCCGCCCTTGTTCAGGCGTTATCAAGCGGCTGTTTACCTCCGAGCGGGCTTGCTCTGCGGCGAAATTTACCCGCTGCCCGGCATATTCGTAAAATCCCTGTTCCGTGAAACGCAGCGTCTCAATCGCGATTTCCTTCCGATTCATACCCTTCCCCTTCTAACTTCAGTAATTCATCCCGCACCTCGGTTAATACAAAACCGAGCAGGTTTTGTCCCCGCCATTTCATCGGGTTCTCCGCATCCGGATTCGATTGGCCCATCCCGATCCCCCAGATGCGGTCGCGCGGGCTTGCTTCCACCAATATGCGTTTGTTCGTTTTTTTCAAATACGCCGCGAGCTCTGCATGTTGCGAGAACTTGGTCCGGTTGCCGCGTTTTACGATCCCGTAGCACCCGTTCTCCCAGGCATCCTTATCGAAGTTTTTTACAGCTCGTCCGTACTCCTTCATCTCTTTGGGGTGCCTCGCTTGCATAATCGCGGCGAGCATCTCTTCGTCTCCGAACATGCGTGCTTTCTCGGCCATCATGTACTGCTCGGCGCAGGAATACTGTATCCCCTCCACAACGAACGGACATATCCACCACTGGCTAAAGCAGCTTTGATTCACACTCCCGTCATTCGGCGGCGTATGGCCCCAGAAAAACAAAAACTTGAACTTATTGCCCGCCTGCCAAGCGTTCCTCAAACTATTTATGTCGTATATCATTGTAAACCCTCCTGATTTTTCCGGTACAGCCGCGATGGACGGTGCCCGGCATTCTCCGTATAATGATCCGTCTCTTCGACAAGGTGCGCGATTTTGCGGCGAAACGCCGCTTTCAGCAGCTCCTTGCCCATGATCACCTCGTATACTTGCTGCAGCTCCGTCAAGGTGAACAACTCAGGCATCAGATACAGAGCAATATCCGTATAGGAAATTTTCCCGCGCAGACGTTCGATTGCATAAACCATTATTTTAGCATGGTCGAACGCCAGCCCGTCGTTGGAAATGACAGTAAACGAACCCGCCGTGGACCTCTCCTCGTTCGTCACAGTGCGCTCCACTACGGCCGTCAGCTCCCCGTGCCCGGAAGTCAGCTTCAGCTCGTGACGAACCGTTCGGACATATCCGGTTTCGGTCAGTTCCTTCTGCTCTCGTAGCAGCCGGTAGCTCACCTTGAACCATGCCGCATTATCTGCGTCGTCTCCTGCCTTCAGTTGGACTTGCCCGCTGTCGATCAGTGCCATATAGGAGCAGCTCATAACCCATGTTCGCGGATCGCGTCCGAGGTCGCTAAACGTATACAACTGCTCCAGGTACACGTGATCCACGCCCGCCTCCTCGCACAGCTCACGCTGGGCCGCCTGCTCCGTAGTCTCGTTTGGCCTCACGAATCCGCCCGGCAGCGCCCATCTGCCAAGAAACGGATGCCCTCCCCGCTGAATAAGTAGAACCCTCAGCTCTTTCTCAGGCAGCTTCCGATAATTGTCCTCATCCGTATCTGTGACGGTGAAGATTACCATATCAGCAGCCACAGACGGGCGCTCGTAATCCCCGGCACGGTATTGTTCCAAAAACTGCTTCTCCGTTAATCCGTCACGGTCCAGTAAGTCCATGTATCTCCACCTCGATTGTAACAAATTGATAATATCAAACTGTTACTATCAAAATATAGTACTGGAGGACGTTTGTCAAGCTTTACGAAAAAAAAGGATAGCTGAGTAAGCCATCCTTTTCAGTCTCTTGGTTTTATTCACCGCCAGGGTGTCGGATGTTGACCAGCCGCCCTCGTGACGAAAAGCTTATCTTCCGTGTTTACTCATTCAGGCCTGAACGCCAAGATCCGTCAAATCCTGTATACCCTTCAACCAGATGTCTTCTTTCCGGCGGACAAGCTTCGATAAAACGGCGCGCCGATTCGGGCACGGGCCAGAGGGGACCTAGTTCGCGAGCCGAGGAACGGAAGCTTAGCCCGCAGCTTAGCCGGTCTTCGGTGCCCCGGTGTGCATATACGCCGTGATAGGTGCGCTCGGCGAAGATAACGAGATCTCCCGGCTCGGTTAAAACCGGCATCATGCCGGGCGCATCCATGCCGCAATATGGAACCGCTTCAGTTCCGGTTCGGTAAAACGATTTGCGTCCCGGCGTAAATTCAAATCCGGCAGGTCCGGCCCAATCCTCGGTATGCGAATCCGGCAAAATCGCCAGCCCGCCGTTTTGCGGGGAACTTCCGGTCAAATAAAACCAGAGGGAGGCAGCGCCGCTATTGTTGAGCACCGCATTCGCCCCATATGGATGCTCGAGCGGATCCCAGTCCGTGTGCCAAGCATGTACTCCGGATTTCGCTGCATCTCCCGCCGCGCCCGGCTTTTTGTAGATCGCTGCGCTTCGATTTAACGTGATCGGCTCTCCGCCATTCAGGTAGCTTGCGATGCGCATAAGCGGCTCGAAAGCCATCAGCTCGGCCATTACCGGGCTTTTCTCGATAAAAGCCGGATCGGTTATGGACAAAATCGTATCGTTTTGGAACATGGGCCCGATCACACGGCGTACTTCATCCTTTAAACGTTCGATTGCGCTCACGGACAGCAATTGTTTAACGATCGCAAATCCATGCTCCTCCGTGCAATCGCGAATGCCTTGCAGCTCGTTTCCCTCAAATTCATACCGGTACGTAAGCGGTTTGGTCTCCATCCGAAAACACTCCTCTTCTTTTGGTTAGGCTCGTTTATTTCGCCCTAAGCTTCTCTTCGATAGCCTTATTCGTCGCTTCTTCCGCCACGCGCAGCGCGGAATTCATATCCGTTGCACCCAATATGACGCCATTCACGGTAGCGGCTATGTTCGTTTCCGCGATTACGTTGTATTGATTAATGCCGTTCGTCGGAGCATATTTCTTCGGTACGAGTGCGACTGCGTTTTTCCCTTTCAGATTTGGCTCCTCCGAACCATAAACGTCCCGCCACTTCGCGCTTTTCAGCACGGGCGCGGCTCCGCTTTTGGCCGCCTTGAACTGCAGCTCCTCGTCGGTCAAAGCCGCCATGGCCAAGAAGGCGGCATCCCGCTTTTTGCTCGTATTCGGCACGACAAAATAGACGGCTTCGGGCTGCGGGCCGACGCCCGGATGCGACTTGAACTCCGGGAACGTTGCCGCGTCCCAATTCATTTGCACGCCTTGCTCCGCCTTTGGCCAATCGGAATTCATCTGCACGAGCATGGCGAGCGTGCGATCCTTCAAGAACATATTCGTAGCAGCCCCGGCAATACCCGTGGCGTCCTTCGTCGGCGCAAAGCCGGGCAACTGGAAGAAGCGGATAAAATTGTCGAGAAAGCTTTTCCATTCGCCGTTATTAAACACGGCTTTCGAGGTGGCATCCAGTCTGGGCAGCGACAGCTGGTTGAAGGTGATGAAGTTGGTCGAACGGATGCCGAATCCCCGATACTGGATTCCGCCGTCCTCGCGAGTGAGCTTCTTGGCGGTTTCGTATACGTCGTCCCAAGTCACGCCGTCCTTCACATAGGGCACGCCGAACTTGTCGAACAAATCTTTGTTGTAAAAAAATCCTGGTGCATTCACTTTGAGCGGCAAACCGGCTATTTTCCCCGGTTCCAACGCCTTCGTCAGCTCGTATACGGTCTCGTCCAGCTTGTTGAAATCATACTGATACTTCTTGGCCAGCTCCGTAATATCTCCATTCAATCCGCGGTCCTGCAAAGACTGATAAGCGTTTGACGTAGTCATGATCAGATCAAGCTCCGCCTTGGATGCAATCAATTCATCCATTGTCGTTCCCCGGCCGCTCTGGATATACTCGATCGAAATATTCGGATATTTTTGGACCATATAATTGCCGTATGTCTCCATGAATGTTTCTTTCGGATAGCCGCTCCACGGATAGTAGATCGTAAGCTTCACCGGTTCTTTCAAAGCTGCCGCAGGGCTGCCGTTCCCATTCGTGCTTTCCCTGTTTGCAGCACCGCTGCCACTACCGCCGCTGCCGCAGGCTCCTATAAGCATAACTGATAGTGTCAGCAAACCTAGCGACGCTGTTCTTTTAATAACCAAAGTCATGGCATTACTCCCCCTTTACCATTCAATTAAAATGCCGCCTTCCTCCTTGGTTCAGCGCTTTTTTCACCTTCGATCTGTTGCATCCACAATCGGTATGCTACAATGAAAGCGCTCTACGAATCATCGAATCGCCTGCATATGATGCACAGGAGGAGCCCATGATCGAATACCCGACAGAAACGAAAACCATTTGGCTGCACCGACCGACGCCGCTTGAAAAAATGTGGGGCATCTGGCCGACCAGCACCGGATACTCGATAGCGAAGCCGGGTTACCGGAACGGATCGCGAGCCATTCCTTCGTTTGCCCTTGTTTATGTCGAACAAGGAGGCCTTCATTTCATCGATTATCGAGGCAACGAGCAGCTTCTGCGCAAAAACTCGATGTTTTGTCTCATCCCCGGCATTCTGCATCAGTACTATTACTCCGAGGCCGAAGAACCGCCGCGGACGTCATGGATTACATTCGAAGGGAAACAGTCTCTGTCGCTGCTGAACCGGATCGGATTTTCCATGGAGCGCCCCTGTTTGGCCGGCTGGGATGAAACCCGGCTTATCCCTCATATGAAATCGATGGAGCACGTTTTCGCATCCGAAGAAAAGTCGGATCGTTTGCATTTTGTGCTGCACCTCATCGGCTGGTTCGACGAGCTGCTCGTGCAGTCCCGGCAGCGCGGATACGAGAACGCCCCGAGCACGTCATGGCTCACAGACAGTATCGAATTTATGAATACGCATTATGCTAACGGTATCCGCATCCAGGACATAGCCCGTCATGCAGGGATGACGCGTTCTCATTACACGCGCATGTTTACCGCACAGATGGGCTGTTCTCCGAAGGCGTTTTTACAGCGGCTGCGGATGGAGAAGGCGATGCATTACCTGAAAGAAACGACGTTCACGCTCACGGAAATCGCCTTGACGATCTCTTATCCCGACGCCTACTCGTTTAGCCGGGCATTCCAGCAGCATTACGGCTATCCTCCTTCCCAGGCACGTGAGCGTTTGACTTCAAATTCTTCGGGCTAACGCCATAGTATCAGGAGCCGCCGATTCGCAAAATGGGATTATGTTTCGAGTTTCCGCCGCATTTTGTGCGGTGCCCTTCACACAGCAAACCAAAAAGCACCCTGAATAGGGTGCGGAATAAGGTTATCTGTGCTGCTTATGGAGGTGATCCCGCTAGCTCGCGAACGTGATCGGCACGCAACTTATTCAATCTTTCTGGCAACAATGAAATATTCCTGAGAACTTTCGTTCAAACAAACCGATTCGACAATTGAAAAATCCCCTTTCTCCATCGTATCGATTAAGCTGCGTATTTGAAATGATTTTATGTTCGGCACTAAACCGACCCTACCGGCGAGCGATAATAAGATACTCAGTGCCTTCTTTTCCCCCATACATGGTGTTGCGGAAATCAGTAATCCTCCCGGTTTCAACAATTCGTTTATTCTGTGGAGTGCTGTATGCTCATCCTCCAATAAATGCAGCACATGGAAGGCTAGGATCACATCAAATGAGCCCGCCTCATATCTCGTATCCATAATCGCAGTATGTGCACAGGTTATATTAGCGATGTTTCGCTCTTTTGCCTTCTTATCCGCCATTTCGATCATTGAGGAAGATGTGTCGATCGCATGAATCGCTTTCACATGTTCTGCAAGTTCAATGGCTATCAGTCCGGTCCCGCAGCCGTAATCCATAACTGTGTTGCTTACATTCAGATACGCCTTCGTTTTTTGGATTATTCGGTTGTAGGTCTGTTCATCTTTCTTTTTCCAATTGATCGTAGTTCTTAGCAGCTTTGTCCCAAAAACGTTCCGATCTGCTCATATCGCCGCACCTTCCGATTCCTGTTTCACTCGGTTGAATCCTTTTATGATCAGCCATACAGCCAAAACCAATTGTTGAAGGGCTATAGGCCCATTCAACAGCATGTAGACTGCATCCAAACCAATGAAGCGAACCATGAACAACAAGCTGGCCATTATGGACAAGACCGACCCAATCATCCCTGAAAGGGACAACCAACGCGGAATTTCTTTGGTTTGGTAAAATACGCAGTTAAACAAAAACATAGCCATAACAAATGCCAATGTCGTTGCCACATGGTTCACCAAATCGCGCGCTTCCCGCAGCAATCCGCCCAGAGTCTGATAATACGAACCGTTCAGAGCTCCGACTTTTGCAAATTCGTGGCTTAAGGTCAGCAATAATAGAAGCAGGATTACTCCAATAATGATGAACACTCCAGCAACAATGCCGAAAGCAACCGCTCCAAGACCCAAGCCTTTATTAGCCTTACTAATAATCGGATACAACGTAATAGGAACCCCCACATAGGCCGCAACCATGAGTAACTGGGAGCACGCGCCCAACAGTACCTGATTTTCATCTGCTGAAGCCTTGAGTAGGTAAGCGGGTCCGTCTATAACGGGAACAACGCTGCATATACCTGCAATCAACCCGAATAGGAGTAATACCCCGGTAATAACCGCAGACTTTCTACCTGAACTTGAACGCTTACTCCGCATCATAGGCTCTCCTCCTACTGCCCTTGGCAGGTGTTCGCGGGACGGTTTATTACTTCCCCTCATATTGAAAAACCTCTTCGATGGACTTTCCGAACACGCGCGCAATGCGAAAAGCCAGTTCCAGGGAAGGCGAATAATTCCCTTTTTCAATAGCCACAATCGTTTGCCTGGTGACCCCGGCCCGATCGGCCAATTGCTGCTGGGTCATCTCGTTATGAAAAAAGCGAAGCGTCCGTATCTGATTGCTGATCGCATCCTTGCCCATGTCAAACTCCTTTTCTGTAAAAATATAACTGCGCGATACGTCCCGACAGATCGGATAAAAAACCGAAAAAGATAAGCGCAAGAAACGTCAAGTAAGTGGGGAGCTCCGTAACAAGCGGAATCATGGATAGTATAAATCCGAGGAAGAACACATAAAGCGAAATCCGGTCCGCCTTCAAATCGATAATCTTATCGAGCTCATCTTCAAAAGAAGGCCCATCTTCATTCGTAGCAACCTTATTGAAGATGACGAACACGATATGAATCATTATTTTGGCTGCAATCGACACCGGGAGCAGCACCAGAATGAAGGAGCCCCAGAAACTGAAGTCGCTGTCCGAAGTCATGCTGCCCTCTTCGGCATGTTGGACCACGTACAAAGTATAAATGCTGAAGATGAGTAAACTGCTGATGATGGAAACGACTATTTTTCTCTCTTGATAGGACATATGGACCTCCTAATGTAAAATGAACTATACATAATGTAATTTAAACCCATTTTCTTGTCAAGTTTATTTTACATTCGACTTGTCCCAGATGCTTCACCATAAATGATTTGATCCGCAAAAAGGTCGCCGAAATAATCGGCGACCTAGCTGCTCCATAGGCTGTCTGCGTAATCGAAAACGTCTCCCTCTCTTACTCTAGTTCTCACCCGCGATCGTTGCCGCTTGATTAGCTAAAATCTTTGAACCGATCTTAACTACAATATGCAACTGATTAGTTCCTTCCGTCACCGGAATGACTCCCTTTTGTTGAATCCGGTTAACTCGCGGAAGGTTACCGGCAACAGACACTGTCTCTGAATAATCCCATTGAGCTGAGGAAGATAGGGTCCGGTTAGTGATTAAAAATTGCAGCGGCTCCTTAGGCTTTGCATCGTGCGGGCCGACGGGCCTCTCGTAGCGATTTACTATATAATTCAGCCCAGAAACGCGAGCTGATTTCGGTAACGGAGATAGCTCCACCTCGTACTCGTCGCTGAACAAATAAAACGTCTCACCGCTCGACCACCAATCCATCGATAACCCGAACAGCCGCTGCGCATCTTCCCCTTCAATCCAGTAGTGTCCGTCTTGAACTACAAGGGAGTGCTGCAGGGTAAAACGTTCCGCCTCCTGATCCGCCCAGTAGGTCGTCGCTTCCCCACTTTGTGGATTCAAACGGATGGAGTATTGCGATGACGGTTGGATTGACCGGATCGCAATATCAGCTAGAAGTCCTTCTTCTTGCTCATATCCGAAGCGTTGTATCAAATAATCCAGCGAGAAGTAGGTTAATTGATCCTCCGACATGTATCCGATTGGAGTCTTTCCAACCGTAAGCTCGCGCCCCTTGACTTGAACCGTATCCAGAATCGTTTGTTTGTACGTTACGTATGTGGAAGGAGTGCCATTTCTAGGGTGCAAACGATCCTGCACCGGGTTCGAGGTGATCCAGACGTTGCCTAGCTTTGTTTCGAGCAGGTACCAGTCCGTACCGTCCGCATCGCGCCAGTATCCTTTCGGCTGAACGGTTCGCCCTTCCAGACTAGCCCCCCGAATCTGGAATTGTGATTTGGGAAACCGATACAGCGCATGCGTCCCTCTCAGCTCGATAGAATAGTCGGGCTCGACCCAATCGGTCGGTTCGGAGTCCTCCGTATTGATCCAGACATCCCCTACTTCCGTACGAATATGGTACAAAGGAGCGTCCTCCATTTTCTCGAATGCTTCCACGGTTTGCGGCGGTAAAATCGGCATCCAAGCCGCAGAAACTCCGGGGATCGCATAAAGTGGTGTATCGGACTTTACCGTTAGCGACTCCTTTCCACGAATGACTTTCCTCCCATTTTCCTTTGCATATTTCACGCCTTCTACGGTCTCAATTAGGTAGCTAGTGGCATATACGGTCACATATTCACCGGTTACATGGACCGTCTGGTTGAGCAAGCTGGGGAATATCGGGCCCGCCTTGGACACAAGCGGTCCTGAATAATTGGGATTATCAAGCAGTGTTTGATTCATGTAGTACGCATAATAATCGACCGGCTTCATATAGCCGATCTGGTTAACCGGGAGAAACACCCACCGTTCGCCCAAATCCCCGGCCCAAATCCGCAGCCAATGCTTCTCGTTCGGATCATTGGTGTAAAACCACATCGGATCGGCTTCGGTTACTCTCATTTCCTGAGAAGAAGCTGTGTTAACAAACGCTGAAGTAACCTTGCGCTCCTCATACAGCGAAGTATCTTTGAAGAGCATCACTCTTTCCGGCGGCGGTATGACCAGGGTCCATGGAAGGGGATAGATCCAGACCGGACCGTTTGGAGATTCTACTTTCCACCAGCTTTGAGCCTGAGTCCATGTATATGCGCCGGCCAGAACACGTAATTCGGCTTGCGAAGAAAAAGATCCGATCGGGGCTTCCGTATCTGACGGGTTGGCATAATAAGGAGTCTCGGCAAGTAGGGTGATTGCGCCGGGAATGCGAAGCGTATCCGGCGGATACACGAACGCCTTGGGTTGGTACTCCGCCAAGATTGTACCCGGCTGGCAGGCGATCAGGATGACCATACCCATAACGAACAGGATTATTCGTTTAGCCACAAGGAAGCTCCTTTCGTGTATTTCTTTTTAGTGGATTTGTAAAAAATACCCATGCCTTTTAGACGCCCAGAGGAAGAATAAGTTGCGTTACAGCCCTGGCAGACAACTTACACATGCTACCGATTGGCGCTTTCCGGCCTTTGCCGCCACCGCGAGACGATGCTCCTCCTTAATCTATCAACGCTCAAAAAATCTGCTATACCCCTTTTGAAAATCCGGTTTCCGCGGGTTATTTTGGAGCGTTTCAACCATATCATACAATCCGTAAATCCTGTCATAGAGCTGGCTTCTATCATATAAAGAGCTGTCTTTCGAACCGTACTCCTCGAACACCGCATGACGGAATGATTCGGGATAATAACACGTGTACATGAAGTCCAGAGCCGGATCTTCGATTCCGGCCTCGCTCCAATCTATAACCCCAAGGCGACCGTTCATTTCGTCCCAAACCATATTGTCTGAATGGAAATCACCGTGCACGACACAAGTCTGAACCGAGGCGGAAATTTCGTAATACCTATTCAGAAAATCGATAACTTGACTCATCTCGTATTTGGAAAGTCTAGTCTTCAGAAGCTTGATTCCTTCTTCCATGTCATCCCGAACATCCTGCACAAAGCCGGTTTGCAAGTCCAAGCCTTGCCTTGACACCATATGGAGCTGACTTAAAACCCTTCCTACTGCCCTTCCTATTTGTTTTGCATGTTCAGGATGCTCCTTTACATACTCAGGGGTAATTCGATTCCCAGGCACATAGGTCTCTACCACGAAATCGTGGGTTGGAGACCTATATAAGCATTCGGGCAAAGCTGCCCCTGCATTCCCCAGTCTGCGAACCAGCTCCTGCCTTACGCGATATGGAGCTAGCAGAAGCCCATCACGATAAAATGAAATGACTGTTTTTTGGTCCAAAATTACAACATCTTTCTCACAGCCTGTGGTTATGATTTCAACCGTTTGATAAGGGAATAGTCCCATTTCAGTTTTCGCAAGCTCCAGCTTCGCCTCAAGCAGCTTCTCATTCATTCAACATCCCTCCTTATTCAAAGTAAGCAGCAGAACCCGACTCTATAACGAAGTCGGGTCCTTCATATATTCGAGTCTGGCGGAGAACTCTAGTCCGCTTTCGCACCGAAACCGAGACAGATCCGGTTGTTAAGCGAAAACCGGTCACCGACCCATACATCGACCAGCATTCGTTTGCCCATGTAATCTATGGCCTGCTTGCCTTGCTGCACGCGCGCTTTTTCCGTGCCCTGCCAGCCTTCTTCTCCCCGGAACAGCGTAATATCGGTATGGAACACGAGCCGGTTCCCTTCCAATCGGGGTTCCCTGATATAATACGGAGACGGTTTCTTATAACCATCACCGTTTATAAACCCAACGGCATTTTGAAGCTGGGCCAGGTCGGGCGTTTCCCCGGCGAATTCGATCTCGATCTGCCTTAGCTCCGCATCGACCGAAGCGACAGTTCCCTGCCATGTCGAGTTGGCACGTTCCCATCTCAAACCTCCCGACTCGATCACCGTGAATCCCGCCGCTTCGATCAGCTCCGGACGGTTATCGCGATAACGGATCAACAGCATTTGAGCATCGGTCGTATGCAGCAATCCCGTTTCGTCCCGAAATGTAACCGGACCAAGTTGATGCCGCGCAGAGATGACGATATCCCGACTGCCGTCCGGATGCGTGATGCTAATGCCCATAGCATCGAAAACGGACGCAGGATGCCCGGCAACACGCTCCATGGCGCAAATGGACCGCAGGAAAGGCGTACCTTTGTAAGGCTCCATCACAGTAACGAATGATGCGGCGTGTCCCTCCGGCTCGTCCTGTTCATCCCTTAGCAAAACATAGGCGTCCCAAGGCGATTTTTTCATTTCTTGTCCGCCCTTCTCGCCCAAGCAGCAGATCAGCTCCCGCTCCTTCCCGTTTAATGCGGTAATTTTGAGCGAGCTGTCTCCGTACGGATACGTCCAGGACAATCTTTCTCCCGCTTTCGCCTTGCGGACGGCTTTCATCCAGCCGTAACCCGGCTGCCCGTATAGCGGAACATCCGCACCGGCAAGCGTACCTGACAGCGGCTCCCAGCTCTCGATCCCCTCGAACAGGACCCGATCCAGCGACAGGTCCAAACCGTGAGTGTTGTAATCGAACCTATGCCCCTTAGAGACGAGAAAGTGATCCACGACATAGGCGTTTTCTCCGTCCGGCGCTTGAATGAGCCAGGCCCACCTCTCATAATGACTGCCGGGATAAGCCTCTTTGTTCTCCATACCTGCCGCCTGCATCCATTTCCCTTCATAATGCTCGAGCTGAATGGAGGTCGAAGGCGCTTGATTTCTGCCGTCGACAAGCACAACGTTGCACGAAGCAGAATGCAGCTCCCATTGACCGATTTTCGGCCCGATCCAAATGAACGGATAATGGCCCCCAAACGCCAATTGATGCACCCCGAACGCTCCCAGCCACAGTCCGAGCTTATCGCCATGCGCATGTGGCAGCGTAGGTTGTCCGTATAACACAAGATGCTTCGTATTTCGGGCCGAGCTGCCGCTTCTCAAGATGCTGATCTCCGAGTCTTCCGCCAAAAAGGAAGGCTGCACCGTTTGCGACGTTTGTTCGCGGTACGGCGCCAGCTCCGCCTCGGACAAAGCGCTGGCAAGCACCAGCAAAGACTGGTTGCCGCCCCGTCCGTTATCCAAGCTGGCCTCGACTCGTAAACTTTCGAGCTCCTCTTTGCTGTACTCTGTAAGTGCCGGTCCAATAATATCCCTGGCTGATGGCATTCTGCGAAATACGGTTTCGCTTAACGGAAGAAAAGGAGTTTTTCCTTTTTTGCGCTTGTCCGATAGCGGAAGCACATTGTCCACGGGCGTGTCGCCGAAGGCGGCGGACAAACCACCGCATCTGTAACGGTAATAAAAGGCGATAATTTCCTTCACGCCGAAGCGAGGGTCCTCGAATAAATTAAGAGGCTGGCTGAAAGCGCCATCGTCATGGAACAAGTAGGTCCAATTCGGGTAATTCATCATCGAGGAGGACATTAACTCGACATAACCCGATGAATCGTAGGCATATTTTCCATCCCGGTAATAGCCGTTTTTCAGTTTAGAGAACAAGCTGAAGGCGGAGTCCATCAGCACCTCGTGAAGCAGCTCTCCGTTCTGGATTAATGCCGCCGCTTCCATTTCCAGCTCCAGCAGCCGCATCGACCAGTCGCTCGCACCGCTTCGTTCCAGCTCACACGTATAGATGACATAAGGAATCATTTCCCGCTCCACCGCTCTTCGCAGCTCGAACGGGACTGTACGCGGATGGTTCTCGGCATCCGGCTTTCGCGCGAACAATGCCGCCAAATTTTCATGAAACTGACCGATTCCATCGAAAATGAGATCATAAGCTTCTAATAAATTTTTCTTCCATTCCGTACCGGTTGTGGAAGGCTCGGACAAATGCACCGTATCCGAATAGCTCCCGTCATGGTAACCACCATTCATATACGGGTACAGCTCCGCGATTCTACCGATCAGAATGGCTGCTTTATAGGCATAGCGGATATCGCCGGATAAGATGTAGGCATAGGCCAGATTAGGAATTCCCCCAGCATAACGAGTTCCGCTAGTTTCGGGCACGACGTTCTTGTCCGTAATAGATGGACAGTACGGTGCCGCCATCGCCATGGCCAGCCTGTAGTTGCGGGTTGCGGCGACAAGCATGCAGCGGGTATACGGATTTGGAAAACCCTCAGGAATGAGAAAGCCTTCTCCGTTATCCTCCACGGTTACTTCCTCGCCCGTCGACGGGTTTTTCAGCTTTTTGCCCGGATACCACCATTCCCCTGTTGTTTCGTTATAGAAACGGAACGGCGTTTCCAGGCATGTTTTTAGCGTAGAACGATTTCCGCCGGTGAGCGGATCCCCATAAAACTGGCTCGGCGTCATCGCTCGCGGATTGCCGGGAATAATGAAATCGAATAGCTCGTCATCCGTTTTTGAAGCCCAGTAGTCCGCTACCTCGTAGATTCTTGCGGCAATACGCGCGCCCCATTCCGTTTCGCTGGCGCTACGCCGGGCGCGCTCCGCATCTTCCGGTTTGATCCGAAGCGAGAAGCCCGTTTTTTTGTCGCGAATGTGCTTGAGCATGTCCGACGGCAGCTTCTGCTTCTCCCATTTCGTATACGCCGTGTTGCTGTCCTGGGTCGCGCGTTCGATCCATTCGTTCGTCTTGTCCTCCGATAACCCTTCCGCGAAGATCAGATCCCCGATCCCCTGCAAACAAGAAACCGAAATTTCTCCGGGCAGACCGGACCATTTGGACAAAGCCGGGCTTCCCTTGCTTGTTCGGATTACATTTAAACCGATATAAGGTCTCGTCTGCCTGCTTTTGTACACCAGCTCGAGCGGCAGCAAAACGGTCATTTCCCACGCTCCATTTCGAAAGACGGAGCTGCCCCGGACGCCTTCGACGGGAGTGAGCCGGACGATATCGTACTCCATCGTCTCCGCTTTTGTCGTTCCGTTGGAATCGATCATGATTTGCACCAGATTGTGGGGCCTTCGGCCGGAATGATCCGGGTCAAAATTCAGTCGGATTGTCTCCATTTGCTGCGGCTCGGCATCGTAACACCATATCCGGATATGTAGATCGTTTTTATTGGTATACGCGGCAAACTCGGTTTTCCGGGAGGCGCTGTTGATCGTGTCGCCCTCTATAAAATGGCCGGCAACAGGAAGCAACTCGAATTGCTCGGATTCCCGGACTACGTAATACGGATACAACGGCTTCAAGGCGAAGACTCCTCTCCATTTAAAAGGGCTCGAATGCTATGATCATATCACGCAGAGCGGCTTCACCCGTTTAATAGTCAAGTAATTGACATGTCCAAATATACAAAACGATAAGCTTGGAATGAGACCACGTCCCATCCCCGGCTCTGGCGTAGTGCGGCTATTCTGCACCTAACGATTCCAGCTTATCAAATGCAACTCCGTATTTTTGGAAGATCGCCTCGTATTTATTTTCAAATATAGCCCATCGCTTTTCGGTTCCGTGCTTTTCCTGCAAAGCTTTCAAATAACGTTTCGCCGCCTCTACATCATTGGACTGTAACAGCAAATGGAAGCTCTCTTCGCCCAGATGTAAATAAGGACCCGATACATAATAATCCATGATGGACCTGGCGCTGGTCATAGTTTCATAGAAATGAAGGACCTCCTCTAATCCGCGCAGCAGCGTAGTCCTTAATTCATCTATTTTCGTATCGGGCGTTATTGCAAATCGCTCTGGAATGTTCTGGGCAATATCTTCTATTCTCGCACGGAAGTGACAATCCACCTCTTGCGGGGCTGTCATAATCTCTCTCGATTGTATTTGTGCCAATTCCGCAGCGTAAATGCCGCAGTTCACATAAAACATTACGTTGTCCGCCGAATTGCCCGACGATTTCTGGAAATGGAATATGTAGGTGAGATTTTCAGCTTTTTTTGTGAAATTCAAGCCCTTCTTTGCAAAGCCTTGCTTAGTCAGGAACGGCTTAACGTCCTGCTTGATCATATCGTTAAAGAGCTGCTGCAATGGAATACCTCCTGAACAAATAAGACATCTGGTATTTAGTTTAATAGTTACATGCTGCGTGCTTTCATAAATTGAACAAATGATTCCAGTGGTTTTATGTTTGGCGGGCTTATTTGCTGCGGCAAATCATCAATATCGAACCATTTCAGTTCTAACGTTTCGTCGGTTTCCGGTATTAACTCCCCCGAAAAATCATTACATACATATACGATTCCGATTAAGTAAACTTCATCACCATTAGGGTAGGTATACATTCTAGTCTCGCCAGAAAAGACCCCCAAAAGCTCAAGTTTATTGGCAACCAAGCCTGTTTCCTCATATAGCTCGCGTTTGGCGGCGTCTTCGACTTCTTCGCCCATTTCAACAATACCGCCGTGCAAGGCCCAGCACAAATTATCTTTTCGCTTCTGCAAAAGCACTTTTCGATCTTGATACACGAACACGCCTGCCCCCACAGCAACGATCCTGTCATGACCCACTTTTTTCCGTATCGTTTGTATATATCCCATCGCCATCCCACCTTTCGATATGGGTTTCGTAATCTTGAATCTAAGAGTAACCTACGAATAGGAGTCTTTCAAGGTAACAAATCCCCATGAACAAAAAAGAGGCTGCCGCCAGAAAGTCTCGTTCAGCCTTCGGGGACAACCTCGACTTAAGCAGTACAGGAGAATCTTCTGCTAAACTCGTTCGTTCATCTTGGAGAGGCTTCGCCTCTTCATCCTGTCAGGATCGGAACTGGCCAGGGACAGAGAAGCGGAAGTAAAAGTTCCGCTATAGCTGGCAGAAGACCGCTGACCGGGCGATAACGGAAGCAAAAGTTCCGTTAAGCCGCCGATAGCTCAAGTGGAGCCGGGCCCATGGAGCCATAAAGGAAGTCCAGCTTCCGCTATGCAAGCCTGGCAGGTTCGCGAAGCGGCGATAACGGAACTGGCGGTTCCGCTGAGACAACGATAACGGAAGCGAAAGCTCCTCTATCACATCGAAGCTTTTCTTACTTCACGACTTTTACGACGATCTTATCGCTTGTTGTTACGCCCCCCGCATTAACAAGCTCGCAGCGGTATTCGTAGGTGCCGACCGCCCTTCCTTCGATCGCCGTCACCATCGACTGCGCGTTCGGCGAAGAGGCCTTCAAGCTTCGGTTGTCGATCAATTTATCGTTTTCGTACAAACGGTACTCGGTTGCGTTCGTCCCCCACCACATGTTCATCGTGACCGTATAACGGCCGTCTCCGTCCCAGTTATCTTGGGACAACACCGGCTTGCCTGGAGCAGCGTCCGTAATGCGAACGACATGCGGATCGCACGAAGTCGTTCCGAAACGGTTAGTCAGCTCACATGTGTACGTATAGGTGCCGTTTGTTTTGCCGCGAATCGCTATCTTCGCTTCCTGGGAAGCAGGAGAAGCGTCCTTTAAGTCCATCGTAGCCACAAGGGTGCCATTTTCGTACAGCTTGAGCACCGTACCGTTATTGCCCCACCACATGTTCATTTTAATCGTAAAGTTGCCGTCGCGAAGTCCGTTCGACTGTCCGCTGTCATCCGAAAGTACCGGCTTGCCAGGCTTACCCGTTGCCGGACCTTGTTCGACCAGCACCTGGAATGAATAAGAACGCTCTGCGGAGTTGTCTGCCGCATCCGTAACACGGGCCGTCACCGTATGGGTGCCCGAGCCGAGGTCGGACGCTTTGATCGTTTGCCCGATGCCGATTTCTTTGCCGTCCAGCATCAGACTTTTCGAGGCCACACCGGACAAATTGTCCGTGCCGGTTACTTCAAACTTCAGTGTTTCCTGCATCGGAACATCAGCGACAGGACGTCCGGCATTTGTAAGCTCAACCGCCGGAGCCGTGCGGTCCAGCTTCACTTGTTGCGTTTTGGCCGCTTCCGTGTTGCCGGCCGCATCAACCGAGTAATAAGAGATTGTATGAATGCCATCTGCCGCTAAACGGATCGGTTGCGAATAAGTCGCTTCCGTCACTCCGTCTACCGCATAACGGGTAGTGACAGGCTGCCCGGAATTGTCGGTCGCCGATAATACTACCGTAACTTCTTGATTGAACCATCCTGCTCCGTTCGGGCTGGACAACAAAACGGCTGTCGTGACGGGAGCTTCTGTATCGGCCGGAGCGGCGAAATCTTGAATCCCCCGCGGCTTCAGCTGATACACGCCTTTGAATATGGAGGCAACGCCTGTTATGCTCGTTTTTTGGCCGGCGGCAAAAGGAAAATCGCTTTGCGTCAAACCTGTGCGGGCATCTACGCGAACATGGTTGCTGACTCCGTTAACCGCATCGAACTCGAACGATCCCGCCGGAGTCGCGGAGATGATATTCTGGATCGTCACATCGCGAAGCTCCACGAGCTGGCCTTGATTGCCGTCCGTGATCGTGGAGACGACAGCCGGAACGGGAAGAGCCGCTGTGCCTGTTTTGACGATCTGAATCGGATTTTCAAGCTCCATCTCCGTATTGTAAAGTGCCGTCGAGGCGGTTACCTTCAGCCGGTCCCCAAGATGAAACCCGCTTAAGCTCTGAAATACGTACAAGCCGCCGGAAGCATCCTGCAAATAAAACGATTGGCCGCCAAACGAGCCCGGTTCCGTCGTCACGACACCTTCAACTGTGACGAGCGTTCCGGAAGGTTTCGACCGAGCCTGGGTTACAGGAATAGCCGCCGGGATCGGGTCCGGCACCTCCGGCAAAGGTTCGGCCGGCACGTTTGCCAGTGTAACCGCATCGGTTTTCAAATTGTTGCCGTTTTGGCGAAGCCGCAGGCTTGCTGCGCCCGACGTACCAGGCTTGATGCGTACGGTTAAATCCGCAAACGCATGACCGTTCTGGTCGGCGGTCAGACTGAACGCCGAGCTGTAGCCGTACGATGCCGGCCATGTGCCGTCCGCATTCCGTACCATCGCCACCTGAGTACCTCCAGTTAAATAAATACCCGCGCTAAAGCCGCTCACGGTTGTGTTTGGAGCAAGCTGATCGGCCGCGACGCGAATCTGAAACTCCTCCGCGTTAGGCAGCGTAGCCTGATGCACAAAGCTGTACACCGGATTGGCGGCGACCGCCGAGCTTCCGTACGAGCCCGGCTTGAACGTGTTCCGGTCGTACCATTTGTATCCGGCGTTTGGCGCCGCCCACGGCTCGGGCTGCGGCTCGGTCGACGCAGTCGGTTCTTCGAAAGGCAGCAGGGCAGTCGGTTGATCGAGCTGAAGTCCGCTTACTTCGGTCAAGCTCGTATAACTTTCCTTGTTGGACAGCCAGTTCACCATATTCACGAGCAGCTTGCCGTCGTCCTGTTCCTTGAAGCCGTCGTAGGTCGTTTTTTTAGCGCCGGTATCCTCACGCAAATATTTCGGCGTCGCGTCTTCCACCGGCGACGAATCGCCGATGAAAGCGGCTTTGCCCGCGCCCGATTTGGCCACCGCCACATACGGGCCTTCTGCGACGCCACCGCCGTTGTAAATGCCTTGGTCGACGGCGTTCGCCCAAGCATCGTTCGTCTGCGGCAAATAGACGATGCCTTTGGCTTTTGTCGGATCGAGAATCGCCAAGGTGGAACCGGCATGCATCGCTACGCTGGAGACGCCTTCCGTAATGCCGAACGCCTGATCCGGACGGGTGATTTGATTGGCGTTAATGTCGCCAAGCGCATTGTACCGGAAGCGCACACCGAAATTAGTGGCCAGCCAGTCGGAGCTGACGACGTCCTGCATCGCCGCCGAGTTCTTCTCTTCTGCGCTCATTCCTTTTGCCGGATCGTTCCACGCTCCGCGCCGATAACCGTTAAACACCTCGGAGCCGTCCCACCGGTTTTTGTTGCGGTCCGCATTATAATGGTCGGCTATGAAGAAGATGCTGCCGCCGTTCTGGACGTATTGCCTCATCGCCCGCTGTTCGCTCGTCTTATAGGGAACGTTCGATTCAGCCACGACAAATACGTCGTAATCGTTCAAATCGGCCAGCTCGATCAGCCCCGATTTGCGAAGCTCCTTGACGTAGTAGCCGTTGTTCGCAAGGGCATTGGCAAAATCCGAAAACCCGCCGTCGATGACCCAGTCTGCGGCTCCGGCCGTCTGCTCGTGCGTATTGTCGAACAGTATCTTTTTGCCGGCGTTCCCATTGACGACCTTGGCCTCGATGTACGGCGCCGGATCGCTCGGCCCTTCGGCCCGAACTTCCGACCACCCGCCGGAGAGCAAGCTCTGGATCGGTAAGGCGACCGACAGCGCAAGTGCGACCTTTAACCATGTTGACTTCCAGCCTGATCTCATTCCCATGATCTTCCTCCTTTGTTTCCGGTCACGATGCACTGTGTCGTGATCAGATCGCCCTCATTCTAACACGATTTTTTTATGCCCAAATGAAAGGATTTTGTAAATAACGGCTCTCCTCCCTATAATCCTACTTAAGCCCTCCCGAACCGGACTAAACATCCGAGAGCGCAACTAGGAAAAAAGCGCAAAAAAACCGAAGTCGGTTAAGACTCCGGCACTAAAGCGACATGACCGTTTTGCCTGGTACAAAATCTCCTTGCAGCATGGTGTGCTCGTAAGGCGCGTTCGGGTTGGCGATCCGCCAAAGCATCCGTTCCGCAGCGCGGGCTCCCGCCTCGCGAATCCGCAGCTTCGGCCGCGACAGTTCCGGCCAGGACGGATTCGTTGTGTTTTCCAGACTAATCAGCGACAAATGCTCCGGGATCCGTATCCCGTTCTCCGCACAGGCCCGGTAAATCCAAGACAAGTGGTAATTGACGCCGCATAATACAGCCGTAATGTTCATCTTGCGCACCATGTACGCAAACTCGTCCATATTGCTGCGGCGATCCGTCGTCCGCACCCGAAGCATATGATCTTCCCGCGCAGCCGTAAGCCCGTATTCCCGCATCGTCATGACGAAGGCATCCCAGCGCAAGACGAACCCCCGCCACTCCTCCAAATAATCGCCAATATACAAAATGCGATGATGACCGTGCTGGACGAGATACTCCACGGACTGTCTGACCGCCGCTCCCACATCCCATATGACGCTATCCGCTCGCATGCCCGGCTTTACGAAATAAATCAGAATCTGCGGGACCGAATATTGAAGTATCGCCTCCAACGATTCCTTATCCAGCATCGGTGCCAGAAAGAGCCCATCGTAATGTTCAAGCTGATGAAGCCGGGCCCAGGCTTCAACCGACAGCTTACCTTCGGCTGGCAAAGCCAATTGCTCCACGGTATGTCCAAGCAAAGTCATTTTTTGTTGAAGCCCCTCGGCCAGCAGCGGATTCATCAAGTTTGCTTTGCTGCTGCGGGAAGGAAGAATCAATTTGAACCGGTACGGCTTGCTGCTATGCAGCGGAATTTGCTCAACCGTCTGTGCGCGCTCCTGTGCTTTGCTGGCATATCCCATCTGTTGGGCCATATAAAACAACCGGTGCCGCTCCTGCTCCGATACACCGGTCAATCCCCGCAGCGCCTTGGAGACCGTCTGGACCGATACCCCTGCCGCATCAGCAATATGTTGAAGTGTAATCGCCTTCTTCTTGCGCATCGACTGTTCTTCTCCTTTCGCGTTCACGGAACAGCGTCAAATGTAGCAATGGCACACTGACTTCTCAACATCGCATCGTTTATTTATTTAAAATAGTTTCTATATAAATTCTATATATTCTGCAAATAGAGTAGCATCGCCCTTTCCGGCTGTCAATCGTTTGATTCGCTCCGGTCGCGGGTTTCACCTTACTCCAAAGCCTTTTGTATTTTTAAAAATTCATTTTTTCAGCATATTTTAAACTAGAAATGACTTGTTGATTTCCCCTAAGATGGGCTTGTGCGAAAGCGTATACAATAAAAACAAAAAAGAGGGTGTTCATCTTGTCTTTCCCATCCCGTCCCATGCAGCTAATCTCGATCGCAACAACCATTGCCGTTCTGTCAGCCTGCGGCCAAAACGACGCACCGTTAGCAGGCTCGGCCGATCCGTCGTCCTCCCCGCCTCCTGCCGAATCTAAAGCGCCGCCCGCGCCCGTCAAGCTGCTCATGCTGCAGGACGGTGCAACGATTACCAAAGAGGAATTCCAGACATTGATCGCAGAACCGATTACCGCCAAATACCCGCACATTACGGTCGAGCTCACGGTCAACGGCAAGGGAGACGAGGGCGTACAGCAGTTGCTCGCCTCCGGCGACTTTCCCGATCTGATCTTCGGCACCTACCCGCGCATCACTAGTCACCGCGAGCTTCAAACGGTGGAAAACCTGAATCCGATGATTGAACGTAACAAGTTCGACCTGCAGCGCTTCGACCCGGGGGCTATCGCTACCGCCTGTGCCTATTCCGGAAGCGGCAACTTGTATGCGCTGCCATTCTCGCTCAATTTTACGGCAACCTTCTACAACAAAGAGATTTTCGATAAATTCGGACAGCCCTATCCGAAGGAAGGCATGACATGGGAGGATGCGCTAAATATCGCCAAAAGCGTATCCCGCACTTCAGACGGCGTTCAATACCGCGGCGCGTTCATTCAAGGCATCGGCGACGTCTCTTCTCAGCTTAGCCTGCCCCGCATCGATCAGGCTACCGGAAAAGCGAGCATAACTTCTCAAGAAGGCTGGAAGTCGCTTTTCGAGCTCTACAAGGCGTTCAACGACCTTCCGGGCAACAAAGACGCCTCCGCGGCGGCTACACTGAACAACGGCTTCCTCAAAGACCAGAATGTCGCCATGGCCATCAGTTATGACGCCCGCTTTGCCGCTCTGGAGAAGCTGTACGGCACTCCGCAGGATTTCGCCTGGGACGTCACTCAGTTTCCAAGCTTTAAAGAGAAGCCGAATGTGACCGTTGCCTCCTCCGGCCATTTCCTGATGTTGTCCTCGCTTGGCAAACACAAGGAAGAGGCGTTTCGGGTGATCGAGCTGCTGACCTCATCGGAAATTCAGCGAAAAATAACCGACTTTGGCCGCTATACCGCGCTTCAAGACCCTGCGATCAAAGAATTGTACGGCCATACGATGAAATCGATGCAGGGCAAAAACATTAAAGCGGTATTCAAAAGCCGATTTGCCGAACCTATCCCGCCGCATCCGAACAACGATCTGACGCTGCCGGCGATAAACGATGCGCTGACCCGCGTCGTGAGTAATGAAATCGACATCAATACCGGGCTGCGCCAAGCCGAAGAAGCGATCAACAAGGCGATTGCCGAGCGAACGGCAGGAAAAGGAAAATAAGAATCGCGTTAAACAATATCAAACTATACCCTGGGAGGCGTCAAAAATGTCCGATTATCGTCAACCCCCACTGGATGACCAACAAGCCGTGTTTACAGCCCAACCGTCCTTGTCCCCTGACACCGACGGGGCTTTCAACGCCCCGCCAAAGCTCAGCCGCCGCAAGCTGCTGGCGGGCTTCGGCGCAACCGGACTTGCCGCCACCTCCGTTATGCTGTGGAATGGCGAAAACGGCCGCAGCGTCTGGGCGGATGTGTACAACGACTCCTCCCGGAAAAAACATGGCGTTCCATTTGCATCCGGCTGCTGTTTCCTGACCACAATCAGCGACCTGCGCACGCTGGCATCACCGGATCCCGACATCGTCTATTATGTGACCGATCCCGGGCAGGAGGGCTTTTTCAGCTATGATCCGCTGGACAGCGCTTCGGCCGACAATACCGGCACGGTTCTCGTCTCCGGAGGCGGCGCGCGTTTCAAGCGCCATCTGTCCGACGTGCTCTCGGCCTCCTGGTTCGGGACCAAAGGCGACGGTGTCACCGTCAACACTGCGGCCTTTCAAGCGGCTCTCGATGCCGCCGCAGGCAAGACCTTGTATATTCCCAAGCAGCACGGGCCGTATTACTTGACCGGTCAACTGTATGTCGCAAGCAATACTACGATTGAACTCGAAAGCGGGGCGATTATTCAGGCGGTCGATACCCTTAGCCGATCTGCGCCTTACGAGCGTCTCCTTCGCTTGAAAATGGTGGAAAACGTCGTTATCCGCGGAAACGGGGCCACTTTGCGCATGAACAAGGCCGCCTATACGAGCGGCGAACAAGCCCACTGCGTCGACATCAGCGGATCGCGCAACGTAGTGATCGAGAACCTGAACTGCAATGACAGCGGCGGAGACGGTTTTTATGTTGGCGTTTATGAAGTGACCGCCGGCTACGGCGCTTGCAAAGATATTATCCTGCGAGACTGCTTAGCGGATAACAACCGGCGGCAAGGCTTGTCGGTCATTTCCGCGGACGGCCTGCTGGTGGAAAACTGCCGGTTTACGAATACGAAAGGCACCGCCCCGGAAGCGGGCGTCGATCTGGAGCCGAACGGCCAGAGCCAGCCGCTGCGCCGCATCCGTTTCAAGAACTGCTTGGCCGAAGGCAATGCCGGTCCCGGTTTTCTGACTGCGCTGCTCAAGCCGACCCGGCTGTCCCCGCTTATGGATGTGACATTCGAGGATTGTACGACACGAGGCAACCTTTACGGCTTTACGATCAATTCTGCGGGAGAAGGCGTCAACGCGCCGCAGGGAGAGTTTCGTTTGATCGATTGCATAGCGGAAGAAGCCCAATCCTCCGGATTTTGGGATATCGGGAACTCCTCCGACAGCTTGCGCCGTACCTATATTCGCTGCCGGGCAATCAACTGCCAGACGACCCAGGAGCCGGACAGCATTTATGGCTTCAGCGCTTCCTTCGTCGTCACTTGCGCCACCTCGAAACCCAGAGTTTCGATCGGCAATGTAGAGATGATCGACTGCCTGTCCATCGATACAAGGGCAATCCCGCTCGTCAAGCATGGCTTTGCACTGAAAAAGCGTTCTGCGCAAAAGATCAGCGATGTGCGGTTTTTCAACTGTACGACGATCGGCGGCAGCCAGAACACGTATCTGATCGATTCGGTGGCGGAGCGCGTCACCGCCGTCAACCATCCGCAGCCGCGCCAAACGGCCGCCGCTTCCGCTGCGGTGTCTTATAACTGGCTCGGAGCAGCCGTCACGAATCGGCCGGCTCCTGCAGATATCACGCTCACCCTGCCGGTTCCAAAGGCGGAGATCGCCTATACGTTTATCGTGGATGCCGCGCACCGGATGGCGCTGCAAGCCGCCGCTGCCGGCGATCTGCTGACACCGGTCGGCTCCCGTTCCTACATCGCCTGCTCTATCCCCGGCAGCACGATAACGTTGCGGGGACGTGCCGACCTGAAATGGGAAATCGTATCGGCTGTCGGCGACTGGTTTACCGACAGCGGCGTGTAGGCGCAAAGCAACCCGATACGTCGCGTGCAGGCAGCACGCATGAGGAAGCCGCCGGACGAAACGAACGGTATTTGTCCGGCCAGTTTCCGGGTGGAAGATTGGAGCTTAGTCAACCGCTAAAATCGACGCCCCATTGCCCGTTCATCCGCCGAGAGCTATAATTTTGCGTAGCGATTACGGAATATCGGGAAGGAGCGTCGTTTTCATTTGCTGTTTTCAATCATTATTTTTGTACTCGCCGGGCTAGCCGAGATTGGCGGAGGATATTTGGTATGGCTGTGGCTGAGAGAAGCGAAGCCCGTTTGGTACGGCATTCTTGGCAGCTTGATCCTGGTTCTGTACGGCATCATTCCGACCTTGCAAAACTTTCCGTCGTTCGGAAGAGTGTACGCGGCCTATGGAGGCGTCTTTATTATTCTCGCGGTATTGTGGGGATGGCTTGTCGACAAAAAAACGCCGGATCTGTACGACTGGATCGGTGCCGCCGTATGCCTGATCGGCGTGTCTATCATGCTGTGGGCGCCCAGAAGCTGACTGGCATCCAGACGCCCGGCAGCCTATACGAACTGCTCCAGATGACTTTTGGCCAGGAGCAGCCCTTTTTCGATGTTCGCGTCGCTATCCGACCAGATCGGATCTTCATGCTCGATGCTGATGATTCCGTCATAGCCGATATCGTGCAGCGCGCCGATAAATCGGTTCCAATCGACGTCCCCTTGCCCCGGGATACGATGCCTCCACCATTTGCAGGTCATCATCCCTTCCGTTCGCAGCACTCGAGGAAGCAATTCGGTATCTTTTGCTTGAACGAGCGCAATTTTGTCGCGAAAATCGTAAACCGCCTGCACATAGTCGATCCCCTGCCACACCAGATGGGACGGATCGAGATTGAGCCCGATTTTGTTCGACGGCAGCAGGTCAAATAGTTCGCGCCAGAGTGCCGGAGAAACGGCGATATTGTGCGCCTGCGGCCAGTATTCATACATCGGGCAGTTTTCGAACGCAAGCGTTACGTTACACGACTCGGCATAGTCGACGATTTCCGGAAAAACCTGTTCGATCAGCGGTACGTTTTCCTCGATTGTCAGTGAAGGGTCTCTGCCCGTAAAGGTGGAGACGACCGGAATGTCCAGGTGAACGGCTGCTCGCAGCAAACATTTGATGCTGTCCACGGCTAGTTTGCGCTGCTCCGTATCGGGAGACAAAAAGGGCAGCGCTCCGAACATAATGCCCGTAATCGGCATTTGGTACTTCTCCCGCAGCGAAAGCAGCTCCGAGCAGTTTTCCCCCTTAGCCCATTCGTTCCAATTCGCAAACGGATATTTCGGCCCGCCATGCAGCTCGATGCCCGAGAAGCCGTTTCGGTGCGCCCACTCGAACGTTTTCAGCAAATTCCAATGGTTGTAGCATGAATGGTAAAATCCGATTTTCACCGACTGCCCCTCCCCGTGATCCGTTAGTCCAAATGGACGATGTTGCCGGTTTTGGCCGATTCGAGCACGGCATGAGACAGCCTGAGCATATCCAGCCCTTGCCGGAAACCGACTGGAGCCGGTTTGCCTTCCCGGACCGCTTCTGCAAATATAGTGAACTGCTTGCTGAACAAATCCGGCTGCTCGACTGTTACCGTAGCCGTACTGCTGCCTTCGTACAATTCGAAGGATACAGTCGAGCGGCCAAACGAATTAAACGGCCCTTCGGCCCCGCCTTTCGGTCCATAGATGCGGTCCGGCCTGCCGCGGATCGGGCTTTTTTTCGCCAAGCCCCACGAAACGTTCATCGTTCCGATATCGCCCGACTCGTACTCCACCGTAATGACAGCCGTGTCGACCGCCAGCTCCTCGAAATGGGCGATTTCCGGACGGTCCTTGCCCAAGATGCGTCCGCTCGCATATACCTTTTTCGGCTTCGAGCCGAATACGGTCTGCCACATTAGAAAGTAATGGCAGCAAGCGTCCACGACAGGCCCTTGGTTCCCTCTCGCGTCGTGCATGGCGATTTTCGGCCGCACCTCCTGCATCAGATCCGAGCTGAATACAAGCGGAGAACCGAAGCGGCCTTCGTCCGCCCACTGCCGGACCAAACCGACGCCTTCGGAAAAGTTGCGCTGGAAGCCGATGCCGAACCGGACTCCGGCTAACTCGACCGCCCGCTGCATGTCTTCGGCCGCCTCCCGCGACGAGGCGAGCGGCTTCTCGCAAAAAATATGTTTGCCCCTGCCGGCAGCATACACCGTTACAGGCGCGTGCAGGACGAGCGGCAGGCAGACGGAGACGATGTCCACCTGCGGGTCGTCGATCGCTTCCTTGTAATCGCCGTATACGGCTCCGACGTTGTATCGAAGCGCCAATTTGTCGGCTCTGATCTTATCCGTATCAGTTACCGATACGACGTGATGTCCGGCGGAAATCCATCCTCTGACATGGTTGCCCCCCATGTCCCCTGCGCCTATAACCGCAATTTTGAATCTGTCCATGACAGCCTCCGTTTCTTTGGGCACGTTTGTTCGTGCGTCAATATCGCTATAAGCCGAAGTGGTCGCGCAAGTACGTACGGCTGATGCCGGCGCTGACGCTCGGGTCTTGGTCAGTGTCGTCCTGCTCCACGGTCCACCACGGCAAATTCAAAGCGGCTGCGCGCCGAAGCGCATTCGGCAGTTCGACTTCCCCGCGGCCAAGCTCCTTCCAGTTGCCATCAGAGGTCGCATCTTTGACGTGAATGTAACGAATATACGGCGCATACCGGTCGAGGAACTGCGCCGGATCGCGGCCGGCCCTCCAGATCCATGCCAAGTCGGCTGCCAGCGGCACTCCGTATACTCCGGTCAGATCGTCAAAAAACGGAGCGTGCTCGAATTCCCAAGCGTGGTTGTGGTAGCAAAAAACGACATTGCGTTTCGCGCACGTCTGCGCCATAGTTCCGGCAAGCTCGAACCAGCGGTCGTATTCCTTTTGTTTGCCGAAGCTTACGAGCAAAAATTCGGCGCCCAGCTTGTTCATATTATCCAGTAATGCGTCGATATCGATAGAACCGTTCGCTTGCGGATCGAACTGTTTCAAGTTCGCATGCAAGCCGGCAAGCTTCAGCGGCGTCGATGACAAATACGTTTGCAGCTTGTCCATGTCGTCAAGCAGCGAGATGCGGCTTTCCACGCCCACATACCCGCAGCTCCACGCCTTATCGAAAATGGACGGATACGTCGTATGAAGCTGTTCCAAACCCCATAGTCTTGCCTGAATCGCAATCTGCGGCGAACTCATGACGAAACCTGCACCTCCTTCTGTTTATCGGTAGTTCTCATCGATCGGATCTTGTCCGTCGATCTGTTCGGGATATGCGTCGGAAAGACGCCGAAATACGTCCCTGTAGTCGCCGGACGGCTTATATTCAAGCCCGACGAAGCCGTCGTAGCCGGTATCCGCAACCGCTTCGAGAAAAGCGGGAACGTCGATTTCGCCGCCGATCGGCTCGGTACGCCCCGGCACCTTGGCGAGATGGTAATAGCCAATAAGGCCGGATCGCTCGCGAATCGTGCGGACGATAGGTTCGCCCATGACCTGCATATGGTACGCGTCGTACAGCAGCTTCACGTTCGGGCTTCCGGTTTGTTCAACGATCCGGAACCCTTCCGCTGAAGTATCGCAATAAACGCCTTTATGGTCGATTTTGCTGTTCAGCGGCTCGATCAGTGCCGTTACTCCGGCTTCCTCCAGTATCGGAGCGATCGATCGCAGCGAGCGGACGGCTTCCTCCCGATGTTTCTCGACGCTCCAGTCGCGGATCATGTTACCGGACACCATGACCAAGTTGCGGCACGACAACTCGCGCGCATAAGCGGTCGCCGTCTCGACATCCTTCATAAGCCGATCCCGGTCTTCGGGGAGAATCAGCACCGGACGCGCGCCCGCAGCCGCCCCGGTCGTGCCGCCCAAGCAACTCACGGCAAGAGGCTCCGCTTTTTGCAGCTCCGCGGCGGCAGGCAGCTCGACGTTTCTCCATACGAATTCGCATCCGCGGAATCCGCTGCGTCTAGCGGCTCTCCACCGATCGTGAAACGGCACCCCGGGACCGAAATTCATTTCCAAATGGGCGGCAAATCGGATCAATTCCTTCAACTCCGTTCCGTTATTTCTGCTTCTTCGTTTTTTCTTCCTGAACTTTGAGATTAATCTGCTCCTCGGCCTCGCGCAGCGCCGTGTTGATATCTTTTTTCCCGTCCGCTATATCGTTAAACGCTTGATTCAGTATGGGAGAGGCAACGTAATCGTAAGGCTCGATCACTTTGACAGCGGCTTTCCCGGAGAAGTCCGCCTGCACGTTTTTGCCTGTCGAGCTGGCCGTGTTCGTCCCGTACAGCTTCTGGATTTCCGGCAAGCTGGAGCCTACGACAAGCGCCGCATCGCGGGCAATCGCCGATTGCACCTCGTCCGAATAATACAGCGCGATCACCTGAAAGGCCGCATCTTTATTTTTGCTCGTCGCCGCGATCGACAGCATCGATCCGAGCAGGTCGGGCACAAGCTTGTTATCGAAGGTCGGCGCCACCACATAGTCCCAGTCGAGCCCTGCGACCGGATTGCGAAGCAGCCAGGACGAATTGTTCAGCAGCATCGCCGTATTCTGATTTTTGGAGAACAGATCTCGGGCGTTGGCTGTCGTCCGGTTTCCGGGAATCTCGTAGATCGCCTTCCAGGTGGCGGCGAGTTTTTGCCAGTCCGGCGTCGATAGCTGCGGCTTGTCGTCTTTACCGAAAACCGGGAGCTGAAGCTGCGACTTCAGGTTGCCGTAACCCGCCGGGTTCAGTCCATAGTAGCTCACGCCGTTCTCCGTCCGGGTCAGCTTCCGGGCCAGCGCGATAATGTCCTCCCAGCTCATGCCGTCCTTCGGATAAGGAGCATTGAATTTGTTGAAAAGGTCTTTATTGTACAGCAAAATTTTAACGCTGCGATCGCCGGGCAGAGCGTAAATCTCACCCTTCGGGCCATACGCCTTGATACTGTCGATCAATGTCGGGTCGAGCTTGGACAAATCGAATTTGTACGTTTTGATCATCTCGGTCAGATCGTACTGCAGGTTGACGTCGATAATCGGCCGCAAATTTCCGTTCGGAAGCAATAGATCCGGTATATCGCCGGAAGCGATTCGCTCCTCCAAAGTCGGTTTTTCGTCCAAATACTGTAAAGTAATGTACGGCAGCTTCGCCTTGATCACCGGCTCCATATATTTCGTGAATACCTCTTTATAGGCGGCAGACAGCTGCGCGTTAAGCGTGACCGGGGCTGGCTCAGATTTCGCATCGGCTGCGGCGGGCGAGCCGTTCTTTTGATCCGAGCAGCCCGCGGCCGTCAGAAGCAGCGGCAGCAGCGTACCGAATATCACATATCGTTTGTCCAAAGGTAACGCCCTCCTGTTTGTTAGTCGTAAGCTGCTATTCATGTGCGGTTGCGCCCGGCAGGCCACGGCAGGCCCAAATGCTCGCGAAGTGTCGAGCCATCGTATTCGGTTCGAAACAGTCCGCGATTTTGCAACTCCGGAACGACAAGTTCCGTAAATTTATCCAGGCCGTCCGGTAAATACGGCGGCATGATGTTGAAGCCGTCGCAAGCTTCCTGCCGGAACCATTCCTCCATAAAGTCGGCCACCTGCACCGGAGTGCCGACGACTTTGCGGTGCAGTCGACTGCCGCCGTAAAATCGCCCGAGCTGCCTGAGCGTCGGCGAATCGGAACGCGTCAGCTTCGCAACGAGCTGAAGCCGGCTCTGCATCCCGGACACTTCGCTTAATTCCGGAACCGGTCCGTCGAGCGGATGAACGGACAGATCGTAATTGATCTGATCGGACAATATCGCAAGTCCAGCCACCGGATCGGCAAACTCCGCAAGCATCGCCTCCGTCTCCCGGGCCTCCGCTTCGGTTGCGGCTACGATCGGCATCATCCCCGGCATCACTTTGATGGCATCCGGAGAACGGCCGTATGAAGCGGCTCCCGCTTTCATATCCGCATAAAACGATCGCGCTCCATCCAGCGTCGGCTGGGCGGAGAAAATCACTTCGGCGGTTCCGGCTGCAAAGTCGCGCCCAGCTTCGGACGCACCGGCTTGAATGAGCACCGGCCGCCCTTGCGGGGAGCCGGGCACGTCCAGCGGGCCGCGAACATGAAAATGCTTGCCGCGGTGATGCAGGTAATGCACCTTGTCCGCTTCCGCGTATACGCCCGCCTGCTTGTCGAAAACGAACGCATCGTTCTCCCAGCTGTCCCACAGCCCGCCGGCCACCTCGACAAATTCGCGGGCCCGCTCGTATCGGGCGTCGTGATCGGGGAGACGCTCGCCGCCGAAGTTGCGGGCTTCGCCATCGCTCGTGGACGTTACGATGTTCCACGCCGATCTCCCTCCGCTCAGCAGATCGAGCGATGCGAACTGGCGCGCCACGTGAAAAGGCTCAGTGAAGCTCGTCGACACGGTGGCCGCAAGCCCGATCCGCTCCGTCACCCCGGACAAAGCGGCGATCAGCGTGAAAGGGTCGAGTTTGGTGCAGTGCAGAGCCGTTACCGTCGCTCGGAAGCTGTCGCCGTATCGGTCCGGTAAACCGTACCGGTCGGAGAAAAATACCACGTCCAGCTTGGCCCGCTCCGCCGTTCTGGCGAGCTGCCGGTAATACTCCAGGCGGAAAAATCGATCCGTCGGCGTCGAAGGATGACGCCAGGCGCTTGCGTAATGTCCGGCTGCATCGAGGAAGACGCCCAAGCGCATTTCCTCCGGTTTTCTTCCTTGGCTTGAAGTCATACTGAGCCTCCTGTAAAAGTGGATACAAAAAAGACATAGGCTCGCCGGTTCGGCGGTTCTATGTCCCATTGGAATGGTCGACATTCGGTATTCGGATGTTGTTGGCATCCTTGATGCCAGATTAAATCCAACAAATTCACTATGTTTTATCGGATATATAGACTATAACAGGTTGCCACGGCAGGAGTCCATATCATATTGTGTCAATCTTGATTTGTCATTTTGTGATCTTTTGGAGCAACAAAACATGACTTGTCCTCTTAGCCCCTCGTCCCTTATACTTTCTTGCAAGGGAGGGATGGACATGCATCCGGTACACGCCGCGATACGGGAAGAACCCGTCGAGCTGCAAGATGAGCCTATCGAATATGTGGAACGATACTTTTTCACCCCTTCCGCGATCGAGAAGATGAACGCCATATGGCCGATCAGGCTTGGGCAAAACATAGCCAAACCGCATTATCACGTTGGTCCTCGTACGACACCTTACTATAGTCTGCACTTCGTTCTCGAAGGTGAAGGCACCTACACCCAAGGCGGCGTCAGTTATCCTCTGAGCCGTAACGATATGTTTTGCCTGTTTCCGCACTGCCTGCACGAATACTTCACCGATTCAGAAAAGCCGCTGAAGCTGGTCTGGATTGCCTTCGACGGCAAAAAAGCGCTGCCCGTTCTGGAACGGCTGCATATTCGTCCCGACGTCCCCTATGCACGAAACGTCGTTCGTCCGGAGGTTCGGCTGCGGCTGGGCGCATTTTTCCGTTTCGTTCAAACGAAAGGCCGCGACGCGTCGGATTTGACCAAGCTTGCACATTTGTTCGACGTTTTCGGGGCTCTCGCCGATTCGGCGGCAAAAACGGATAAACCTGCCTCTGCAAGCACAGACAGCTGGCTGCAAAAGGGCGCCGAATATTTGGAGATGCATTACGCCGAAGGCATAACGATCGAAAAAGCAGCTTCCTTCGCAGGCGTCGACCGCGCCCATTTCAGCCGCACATTTCGCTCGGTTTACGGAACGTCTCCGAGCAGCTACGTGCTGCAATTGAAGATGGCGGCGGCTCGGGAAATGCTCGCGCGAAGCTCCTGGACATTGACGGAGATCGCCCTTTCCGTCGGATATCCGGACTTGTTTTCCTTCTCCAAGGCGTTCAAAAAGTATAGCGGCATGTCTCCCGGCGAATATCGCAAATCGCTGCCGGAACACGACTAGAGCACTCAAAGCTTCACTTTACTGGAATCGGGGCCTGAAAAAGAGAAAAACCGCGATATACGCGGCTTTCTAAGAGTACATATTCTCTCCTTACCCTATCCCAGGCGCTTTCTACTACTTCGCAAGCGTTAGACAATACAAGCCGATGTCGTACCCTATTTTCGCCAAAGGGTCCTTGAGCGCTTCGGGCAAGCGGTTAAATTCCTTGTGCGTTTCGTAGGTAAAATCGCCCTCGTAACCGATCTCGATAAGCACCGGCATGATCGAATGCCAGTCCACGCTGCCGTGAAACGGAAACATATGCTCATCCGACTTGCCGTAATTGTCGTTTACATGAGTCGCCTTCAGTCGTTTGCCGAGCGTGCGCAGTGCCGGGCGCTGATCCTTGTACAGGAAATTGGCGTGGCCGAAATCCCAGCATGCGCCTACCCGGGCATCGCCCCAGATGTCGATCATTTGTACAAGCTCGGCTGCGTGGCTGGCAAACCGCCGCTTGGACGACTCGCCTTCGATCATATTTTCAAAGGCGATCCCGACATTATGCTTGACAGCCAGCTCGACGATCGGCGCGAAGTGCTCCACATTGTCCTTGATACAGGCATCGACGTCCAATGCGGTTGTCTCTCGATCCTCCTGAGGGTGAACGACCGCCCATTTTACGCCGAGGATGGAGCTGGCAATGATGGACCTGCGCATCATTTCGTTGTAAACCTCCAGCCTCTCGGGCGGCTGACGATTTACATGCCCAGGCAAAAACACGGGATGCGATTGGGTAAAATCGACGCCAAGCCGTTCGGCTTCCTCCCGCAGCTCGTGCATCAACGCTTCCCAGTTGTCGCGGACCAGATCGGTTTGGCCCGTCAGCGCCCGGCAAAAGTTAATGTCCAGCACATCATAGCCAACTGCCTTCAGCCTTCTCATAGCCTCCTTATACGGCGTGTAGCCCCCGGATAAAGTCAGGCTGAACGTCCCTGTCGTCGTTGAAAGTCTCATCGTTTTTTCCTCCTCTATTATTTCTGAGTGGCGACCGCCTGATTAATCTCATAATCCAATTCTCTCAAGATGGTATGCACATCGTCCGATCGGTTCATGTAATCGTTAAACTTGGTATTGGTCAGCGGCTCGGCAATTTCTCTGTACAAGTAGACTGGGTATTTGACCGGGTTGCCCTTCACAATGCCGGCAACGTTTTTATTTTGCAAGGAAGGATCCCCCTGGCCGAACGCTTTCTTCACGGCCTCGTTCTTGAGCGGCGAGATGCGGCCGGACTTGGAAACGTTCATCTGCACTTCATCGGATGTCAGGACCTCCATCACCTGAAGCACTTGCTCCATATGTTTGGTTGTCGGAACGGCTCCGATCATATACACGGTCGAATTTCCGTAAATATTCGGCTTATCCGCATAAAACGGATGCTGGACGACATCCCATTTGAACCCGTCCTTCTCCGCCTCTTTCAGCTGCGAGAATTTGCTCGTTTCATTCAGCATAGCAATCGTCCGTTCCTTCGTAAACCCGTTTAATCCGTTCTTCTTCGAATCTTTCGACGGTTCGTTGCCGGGAATCGAATAAATCTGCTTCCCGAGCTCGAATACGCGTCTCCAGCTTTCGCTTGAGGTTACCGCTTTCTCTGTCTTGGGATCGATATAGACGAGTCCGAGAGGCTGAGCCATTCTCACGATACTCCCGAAATCCCAGCCGCGGTACTGAACGCCGTTTTCGTTCCGAGTCACTTTCTTGGCGAGCTCCACAGCATCCTCCATCGTCATGCCGTCCTTCGGATAAGGGGCGCCGAATTTATCGAAAATATCTTTGTTGTAATACAAGGCGTGAAACGCCGTTTCAATCGGCAAGCCGTATAGTTCGCCTTTCTCCGTAACGGCATACTGAATATCGTCCAGAAAGTTTTGCTCAAACCGCTTCAAATCCACTTGATGACTTTGCAGCAGCGGCTTCATATCCATGTTGATGGCCCGCTCCTTCAGTCCCGGCATGTTGCCGTTAAACGAGATGTAGAGATCCGGTACTTCGCCGGACGCGATGAGCTGGTCGTATGCCTTAAAGTTGCTGGCCTCGAAAAACTCGAACGAAATATGCGGGTACTTCTTCGTGACCGGCTCGATATACAGCTGCTTGAACTCCTCGTTGATCGGCAAATGGACGGCAAACTTGAGTGTAACGGGAGTCGTATCCGCAGCCTTGGCGGATGCCGGCTTCGAGGCGCCATCCCCGTTCTGGCCCGTTCCGTCCTTGCTGCAGCCGCCGAATACCGCAGCCCCTATCATCGACATACCCAGCAACAGCGTCATCTTCTTGTTAATCATTCCGTAATGCCTCCCTTTGATCGGTTGATGAAATAAAGTTTCTCCCTATGACCACTCCAATGGCATTTAAAGTATAGCAACTCAAGCTGCTTTTTCTGTTAACTGGCGGTAAAGATATTGTAAAACCGTATTTTTATTTCATTAGAACAAAAAGTTAATCTCTTTAACATACAGTATTTTATCATTTGTGATATAATTTATTTCATCAGAGGAGGCGAGCTTCGACATGGACGCGCATTGCTTGTGGGACCGGCAGCTGCTGTTGGATTATCACTTTTATTTCGAACGCAAAGAACAATTTGAAATGCAGGCGGATACGTATCCGGTGTGGGTCCTGTTTGCCGTTGAAATGGGGAAATTCCGCTACCGGATTGATGGGGAAAGCGGTGAGGCAAGCGCCGGAGAGCTTATTTTTTGCCCGCCGGGCAGCACGTTTCATCGTGAAATGGTGCAACCGCTTGGACTTCATTATATCGGCTTCAACTTCGCCGGAAGCGGACCGTTCGAGTCGAAGCAGGCGCTGCCTACCGTAAAGTCCCATCCGACGGATGGCAAGCGGCTTTTTTCGAATCTCGCCTATATGCGCAAGCTTCATCTCGCCGGCGATGCCCGCAGTTTCCACCGCAAACAGATGATGCTTAACGATCTATGGCAGCTTGCGTGCGAGGATTGGGAGGACGGGGATCTGAAGGATCAGCTTGAGGATCTCCCCGTTTCGGAAGACGAGTTGATGAACCGGGCGACGGAATGGCTCTACCGCCATGCCTATGCCCCGTTCGGCATGAACGACCTTTCCGGCCAGCTTGGCCTTAGCCCCGTCCAGTTTACGCGCCGTTTCCGCAAAGCGTTCCGCCTCACGCCGTCGGAGTTCGTCAAGTCCTTGCGCGTCCGCAAAGCAGCCGAGCTGCTGCTGGATACCGACATGACGCTGGATCAGATCGCCGACCGATGCGGCTATGAGAACGGTTTTTATTTAAGTCTTGTATTTGCCAAAAGCATGGGGATGCGGCCTTCCAAATACCGCGAGATGAACCGGGTATAGCGGCCCGTTAAACCACGCAGCCAAGTAAAAAGAACCGGTCTCCTGCTAATCTGCATGAGAACCGGCTCTTTCTGCTGTTAGAAACACCGTCATGTATGATCCGGTAAATGCTTGGTGCAATCGTACAGCAAATAGCCCCACTTCTCGCCGTCATGGGCGATTGTCGTGACGGAAGTATTGCGCAATTCGCTGCCTGTCGACTCGTCCTGCATCAATTCCTTCAAAGTCTGCCCAAGGAAATAGCCGTGAGTGACGACAAGCACCCTCTTACCGGCATAACGCGAAGCTATATCCTGAATAAAGCCGATTCCGCGCGCACGCATGGACTCATGGGTTTCCTGGGCCATATCCAGCTGTTTCCAGTTTTTCCCCCAACGCGCTACCCGTTCCTCTTCCGTCGTATCGGCGATCTTCCCTCGGTCCATCTCGCGCAGCCGCGGATCGAACTCATCAACCGGCCTGCCGATCGCAGCAGCTACGATGTCCGCCGTTTCCCGTGCCCTTCTCAGGTCGCTGGAGAGGAATACGTCCCACTGTTCTTCGGAGAGACGCCTTGCAACGAGCTGTGCCTGCGCTCGTCCCTCTTCGTTCAGCGGGTTTTGCGTATGCCCTTGCGCCCGCTTTTCGATATTGTGATTGGTAACACCGTGTCTGACAAAAGTGATCACTGCCATAATAGGTCGGCTCCTTCCACTTTCACTATGAATGCCTTTGCTTCAAGTCGGCTTTAGGATCGGTTTCCGGCTTGGATGGCCGATGCAAGAATGGACGACACCGTCACCGTCTCTCCTTTTTCGGGATGATACGCGTAACTCCCTCTTGTTTGCTGCGACCCCGGATGGCGGCTGTGCAACGTAATGACCGCCCTCGGCGCAATGTCCTCGATCATACCCGCGATCGCTTCGGGATGCGCGTGTCCGCCGTTGCATAAGGAATGACCTGTAATTCCGAACGTTTTCAAATATTTCATCACATCCGGGTGATCGAGCTTGACGCTGTAATCGGACTGAATGAAATGCGAGCGCCCTTGCCAATCTCCCAGCGTTTCCAATTCAATCATATGGGCAAGATCGGGAAACTTGAAAAAATACACGTACTGATTTTTACACGCGGCTACTTCCTCTAGCGATATCGTCTCGTATGGCATGGACATGCCGCTTGGCACAGTGGCGTCGATAACCCGGATATTTGCGCCAAGTGCGGGATGCCCTTCCAAAATACGCAGCCCTTCACGATTGGCGCCATGCCAAATAAGGGCGTGGGACGCCTCCATGACGATTTTCCGCCCGTTCTCGTTTGCAAGGGCAATCATATTCGCCATGCGTTCCAAATCGCGGGGCGACATTTGTAAGTATACGAGTCCCTCCGACTTTTTCACCATATCGGAATACCTGGACAGCAGTTCGTCTTCCGTCATCTGACGGGAAATCTCGGCGGACGGATCGGCCGCAAGACGCGTACCCTCCGTGATCAGCAGGTCCACCCGTTTCTCGCGGCAAAGCCGAATGAACCGGTCGATTTTCTCCGGATGTTTGCCGTGACGACGCCAATCCCCCGTATAGGCGATTGTGTGGACGCCGTCGTCGATCAAAATACCCGCCGCCCCCGTCGCATTATGGTCCATCTCGATGATCTGCATCGTAAATTCGCCGAAATCGACAACGCTTAGATCGTCACAAGCCTGAATACGCGCTGCGGTATCCGGAGTGTGGCCTCCCGTTACCATGCCCCGGTATAAGGAATAGGTATCATGGTTCAAATAAACGGGAAGATCCGGATTCGCATAAGGCAGAACGGCGTTATGGTCCGTGTGCATATGTCCGATGAACAGGCTAATCTGCTCGTAAGCAGGAAATTCACGGTCGCCCCAAACATGGCGCACCTTCTGCGTATCCAACCCCTTGATCAACTCCGGGTCGTACAGCTGAAGCAGCGGGGCCGTCATTCCGCCCAGCAGAAATTGCCGCAGCTCCCTGCCGGGCGTAGCTCCTACCGGCTCATACAGCGTCAACTGTTTGGGGAACAGCAAGCTGCTGTGCTCTACGCCAAAATCGAACAGCAGACCTTGCTTCCCTTTTCCGAATAGGACCTGTACGCCTCCAGACTTCCCCACCCCGCCGAAAAAAGTCAATTGCCCTTCGTACATCACGATATCCTCCTAATCTACAGTTTCGTCTAAAGAGAGGATTGCCCCATGCTCCCGCAGTTTTTGTCTGATCGCCTGTACATCCACGTCTTCGGGGGCTATATTTTGCTTCGCCGCTATAGCGGCTCCGATGCCCACGCCTTCGCCTACGGCCATACAGGTAGGCATCACTCTGGAAGAACCAAACACAACCGGGTCCACACTGATGCACCGGCCGCTTAACATGAGCCGTTTGATGTCTTTGGAAATCGTCGCCCCGTACGTGATTCCATAAGGACCGGCAAGCGATTTGATAATGGTGGAATCGCCCGAACCGCTGTGGATATCGATAATATAAGATCCAAGCGCGATCGTGTCTTCGGGAATGACTCCATGAACAGCAGCCTCTTCGCCTATCATTTGCAAACCTTTGATCCGGCGAGTTTCCCGAATGCCCAAAAATGGCGCTATGGAGGACAAATAAATATGCTCAAAGCCGGGGATATGCTCCTTCAGCATCTGAATGAGCGGGAGAATTTGCAGGTGAGACTCGACCTCGCCCCGGCTCAGCTCCTCGATTTTGGTGCCGTCGAAGTTCAGGATGCGAATGCAGTTTAAAGCGATATAGCCTTCTCTCGGCAAATTGATATAAATAATCGTATCGCGATCAATCGGGCATTTTCCTTCTTGTCTCAGCTTGGAAATCGTATTTTTTAAGCCGACGAACACATGATTCTCGCTGGCCCGTAAAAATTCCGCCGTGTATCCGGGACGTATTTTCATGGATGAGCCGTGCTTTAACTCTTCCGGGTGATCCTCCAGGAAATTCATGAATCGCTGCAGATCGAAGCCGCCGGCTGTGAACATCAAGGTAGGAGGCTGCGTTTCGCCGTTTGCGTACTGCCCTTTTTCAAATTCGGCTCCCGCCATAAACGCAACGTCGCCATCGCCCGTCGCATCGACGAATACGTCGGCGAACAGTTCGATTTCTCTGCCCTTACCCTTCACAATAACAGATTTCAGCTCGCCGTTTTCGACGGTCGTTCCAATAATCTCGCAATGGAGCAGAGGACGAACGCCATATTTTTTTATTTTCTCGAAAAGCACGATCTTCATGATGTTCGGGTCAATGACGGTCGTGGAATTATGCAAGGGACATTCCCGGTGGCCGAACGATGCGTCCAATTCGATCAACCGGTCCACAATCTCTTGGGGCAAGCCTCCTGTCACCTGTCGGCCTTGAGCATCCAGAAAAGCTAGCAATGGCAAACCTATCGTCATATTTCCGCCTACAAAGCCCTGCCGGTCGACCAGAATCGTCTCTGCGCCTTCGCGCGCCGCCGCTATCGCCGCGCCAATTCCCCCGGCGCCGCCGCCAAGGACGAGCACCTGTGTTCTGATTTGTTCTCTCTTGGAATAATCCTGCATGCCGCGCCTTCTTTCTTTTTTCTTATCAAACTTTATTTCATTATATAGAGGCGATCAGAACGCGAACATACAGGATTATTTCATAACGCATATAATTTGTTTCACTTTAGCTATCCGAGTGAGCGTGCGGAATGCTTCTCGACCCTTTGAACGAAAGACTGCAATTCACCGATAAATACTTTCGCCGCCTGCCCCATAAATTTGTCCTTCCGATGGATGATGCAAATATCTTGGCTAAGTGAGGGATTCAGCAGCGTAACCGCCATGATGCTATCACGGTTCAAATAATCTAGCAGCAGCCGCGGTAGAATGGATGCGCCGATTCCCTGCTCGACCAATGAGAGAAGCGTCGACAACGTGGAGGTGACGATCGGATTGTAGATGGGTATCCCTTTTTCCTGGCAGCGGGCATGGAACAGCTTCGTAATCTGGTGTTCCGGACCGAACAAAACGAGCTTCAACTGCTGAATCTGATCGAAGGAGATCGTTTTGGACTTCGCAAGAGGATCCTCCGCATGGATCGCTAAAGCAAACTCCTCATGGAATAAAGGGATAACCGAGAGGCGATCATCCGGATTCGAAGGTACGGTCGTCACGCCAAGATCCCTTCTCCCCTCCATCACTTGCTCGTACACATCCATCGTTTCCGTTACGCTGATGGATAGATTCGGATAGGCGAGATGAAAATCGGTCAACAGCGCATCGAACAGCAAATCGCCGTCACCCGGGAGTATGGCCATGTCCAGCGTGCCGCCTTCCAATTGTTTAAGATCCGTTATCGCTCGCTTGATGTGGTCGATCCGTTCAAAAATGAGCTGACTTTGCTCCAGCAAAAGCTTGCCTGCATCCGTCAGCGCGATTCGTTTGCCGATGCGATCGAACAGCGGCAGCCCGAGTTCGTTCTCCAAAAACTTGATCTGCTGGCTCAAATTCGATTGTGTGGTGTTAAGGTTCTCGGCAGCCCTCGAAAAATGCATTTCCTTGCATACGGCGGAAAAATACTCAAGTTGTCTCAGCTCCATTACACCAATTCCTCCACTCCATCATTAGTAAAACCGATCGATAACATCGGATTTTCGTAATTGTTGCTTCCAGGTAAGAAAGATATATTGGGAATGTAAGACGAAAGGTTACAAACCACTTATCGGGAGGCGTTCCATTATGACAGCACAATCGATTATTCATACGGGTAACGTATTGCGTCAGATCGTTATCGGGCACATTAAAGGCGTTGGTGAAGCTCAACTCGATGTACAGCCTGCTGGCTTTAATAATACCATTCGCTGGAATGTCGGTCACATCGTTTATTGGATGGACCAATATGCATCGCTTTCGTTCGGCTTTTCTTCCGCCATTCCGGCGTATTATGAATCATTGTTTAACTCCGGCACCAAGCCGTCGGAGTGGACGATCGCACCGCCGACGAAGGAGGAGCTGGTTCAACACTTATCTGCACAGCTTTCGCGATTCGGCGAGCTTACGGCCGAAATGCTGGAGAAACGTCTCGAATCGCCATTTGAAATGGGCCCGTTTCAATTTGCTACGGCCGGCCAGCTGTTCAACTTCGCGTTGATGCACGAAGCCATTCACCTTGGGGTTATATCGAGTCAGATCAAGCTGATTCCTTGAAGCAGCGGCGGCAGGCCGCGCTGGTTCAAACCAAATATTAGGTTTTGAGATGTCATAGGCTATAAAAATTCAGATATTTGTGCACAAAACTAAGAAAGAGCCGCCGGCACATTTCCGGCAGCTCCTCTTATGGTTCATTGTAATTCGGCATTATGCTGATACAAAATCCCTCTTATTCGTTCCTCGCTCAAAAAATACATTTCCGCCAGCTCCGCTACGCATATGCCATCCATATATTGACGGTAAATCTCCTTATTTCTGCGTTCTATTTCGGCGCGAGTGCCGCTCTTTTTTCCCCATCCCGTTCTCTCGGTTTGAGGGATGTATAAGTGCTCGCCTCGCACATATTTTTGAATTTCTCGAATCAAGCTTTCGGGCAGCACGTCGCGTGCGTTTTTGTATTTACTCATGTCCCGTTTCGAGCATTTTGGCCAGCCGAAGTAGTGACTGTTGATTTGATCGAAACCTTCCCGGACCATAAGTGTAAACGTATCGACTTCCTTCAGAGACATAAGCGAGTTAACGTCGTGCAAGTCCAATTGCTTCATCGACCATAAGGCTCCTTGCAAAAATCTCCGTTTTTCCGCGCGAAGGAGTTCGAATTTGGGTCTAAAATGAACGTTAAAGGCGGACCCCAAAAGCCTATCTTTCGATTTCTCTATGACCTTGTAATAAGCGACTGCGATTATTTCGTTTTCTGCGTTTCTCATCGTCAACATCACGTTACTGGGCTTGACCGTTCGAAACTGGAATCTGAATATATACGCATTGGTTATGCTACCATCGTCCAATAGCATCCGATGCACTTCATCCAAGCTCAGCGATTCTGTGTGAATGGATTCGGTATTCAACTGCTCGGGAGGATTCCATTCGCTCAATAGAAGTCTAGCCGAAACGCGTACATAAGGATCGATGTTTTGAAACCCAAGACGATCCAGCCAAGCAATTTCTTGATTATAAATTTGACCGAATTCCGTGGATACAAAATAAGTAAGCCGTTTCCCCCCGCTTTCGATTACGTACTGCGCACACCTATCGAGTAACTCGGTTAGAACTAGCTGGGGATTCGGCTCATCAATAAAGTACATCAAATGCCCATCTTTACCACGAAGTTCGACGCTGATAAAAGCGACAATCATAGATTCTGTTTCTGCGACAAATCCTTTAAGGTTTGGCCCCGTTTCCCGATCGTCTGGAAAAAACAAGCTCCGGACTCGCTCCGGACTACGGGGAAAAGCTTGTATGTCCCTATTTGCCATTAGGCGGCATATGCGTTCAAAGTCATCCTCCGGTCTGAGCTCCCTCACCGAATACCTAGACTGTAACTCCAATCCATTCACTCCTTTGGTTTAGGATGATTTTATTATGCGAAAGAATAAAGACGAGGGAAATCTTATATTTTTTTATAATAATAGTCGAACACAAGCGAAATAGAAACTTTTCCCATCTCCTCGCGTTTAATCTCAATGAGAGGAGATGACCGTACGATGCGAAACAAATGGATGGGATATACGCTCGTATTTTCATTATGCATGAGCTTGTTGGCCCCTGCCGCACGCAGTCAAGCCGCAGAGAAGAGCGTAATGGTTACGCTTCCGGATTTTCAGGTGAGCCTGAACGGGCACAAGGTGGAAAATCAATACCGCGACTACCCGCTGCTCGTTTATAACGGGATCACCTACTTCCCAATGACGTGGTACGATAGCAGGCTGCTCGGTTTGGAGTCGACCTGGTCGCAAGCTGAAGGCTTGATTATTAAGCAGAGTCCGGTAACCTCCTCCTACATGCCGAGCCTATCCGACCGTCGAAATGCGTCCGTCTACACGGCAGAGATTCCCGACACGGCCGTCGCGATCAACGGCGGCACGATCGACAACGCCAAAGAAGAGCATCCTCTGTTAAGCTTTCGCGATGTTACCTATTTCCCGCTAACCTGGCGCTTCGCACACGACCAATTCGGGTGGGACTACGAGTGGGGCAACTCGGCCGGGCTTACGATTCGGTCGCACAACCCGCAACTTCTGACCCTCGACATGCCTGCAGATACGAGCGTGAATGACGTTGCTTTGTACAAGGGGTATTATTACTACGCTGTAACGAACGAAAACGAAATGACATTCCACGTGTATCGGGCTCCGATGCAGCAGCCAAACGATAAAGAAGAGATTTATTCGTATACCCTAAGTAGCCGGTACGGGCTATCGGGGGGCTTATCTTTTCAAATCCGCGACAACACCTTGTGGTTCTCTTATCATATTGGAGGGGCCACCATGGGTCACGACGAATATGTGAGAATCGGCGATGACGGCAAGGCGGAACTGATGCATGTAGGGTATTTGAACTTCCGGGAAACTCCATATGGCACATTGATCATCAATTACGGGGTTCCACCTCGCAGCGGCAACCTGTATTTGTCGCCTCCGGGGGAGGAGAGCACCATTCGCAAGGCGGTTGGCGATCCAAGCCTGATGTTTGGCTGGCACGTCACGTACGGCAGCGGCTTCGGGGCTGGTCACGATAGCTCCTCCCCTGCTATTATCGGCGATGATGCTTATGTACTCGGCTCGCGTGGGCAAACCGATCCGAATAAAATTTACAAAATCAATCTAAAGACTGGGGAATCCGGCAAAGTCGTAGACGCCGAAGTAAGCCGTTTTCGCATCCTTGACAGTATGCTTTATTATGTCAAAGATGCCGACAAAGCGCTGTACGCTTCCGAGTTGGACGGAACAGGCGAAATGCTGCTGTCAGACTTTGCCGTAACCTGGTTTGATAGCGCGGAAGGCAATGTATTTTACACAACCCCAAGCTCCGAGCTGTATTGGGCCAATCCGGATGGAGAAGATGTGCTCGCGTGGGGAACTCCGGTCGTCAGCGTTCAGGTGCTGCAAGATCGGTTACTGTGCCGATTAGGCGAAAACGACCGTTACGGCGCTGTACTTCTGGACAGCTCAAGCGGCTTGCTGCTGGCAGTGGCCGATCCGATCTCTCGCGTGCTCGCGTCTGACGACGGCGTTCTGCTCCAATCCGCCCGGGATTCCTCGGTTATGCTCATTAAGTGAAAGTAGGCATTACAGTTAATAGGGCCGCCTTAGGGCGGCTTATTCGTTTTGCCGATAGCTTATGTAAGTTGTTCTACTGTTTCCTTGAAATATGCCAATGTGTTTTCAAATCGAGGGGTGTTCGCGTAGAAGTTCAAAAAATCCAGACCGATCCATACATGAAAGGTAAGTTCCAAAGCATGGAACACGTTAATCGAGCCTTCGGTTGAGTAATGCTCCAAAAACGTATTTCTATATAATTCATATTCTTTTTGGCTGATCTTAAACTTCATCCAATAAGTCAATCTGGATATGTCCGCTATCCAATTATAGGACATGGCGTCATCCCAATCTATTAGAGTCAGACTGCCTTCTTCGCCGATAATTACATTTTTTGTAGATAAATCGCCATGACATAATACGGATGGCAGGTTTTCGCATAGTCGAAGTCCAGCGATAGCCGGTTTTTTTAACTGTACCAGGCAGTTTTCATCGAATACTTTCTTGTTAATCAATGCATTCGCGATTTCATCATATTTATCTTCCATGAACTCGATAAATGATTCGTACCCTGCTATACCACTGCCGATATAGCCGAAGTTTTCTATGCGTATTCGATGGATTTTCGATACCAGCAACGCTAATTTTTTATAAAACTCCTTCCCCGATTTGTCATCGAATGCAACCTGATCCGCGGTTACTCCTGGCAAACATTCCTCAAGCAAAAATCCGGTATGAAAGCACGGATCGGTTCTGTCAAACGCAATGATCCTTGCACAGTCAATATGACTTTCCATTAGTTTTTTATGGATAAACACGAGTTTCCCGTCTTCCGGCCAAGTTCTTTGTTTATATATTTTAAAAATGTAAGACTTGTTATTTACAATAACTTTGTAGACTGAATTATTTGGTACGTTTTCCATTTTACTTATTTCATCTACTCTGGAATTGAGCAATACCTCCACTTTGTTTCTTATGTGATCGAAACGTTCCTTCATATTAACCCTTCACCTCTCCTAATTTGGGATTATAGAATGAACCAAGGTTGTCCATAATTAATGCTACTACATTAACTATTTATTTGATTGGGAATTTTTGTTTTTTACTTAACCATACTACCGTTCCTCAACGATCGGATTCTAGCGTCGAAGGCGACAGCTCGCTACTCGATGCTTGTGTTTCACCGGAATATTTTACATAATTAGTACGCAGACCATCATGACTTTCTTGGAGGACCTTCTAGTGAAGCGTCGAACGCATATCAAACTCTGTTCCTTTCTAGCCATATTTACAGCCGCTGTTGCAATCATAGGCAGTGGTGCAGGCGGATCGGAAGCGGCAGTCGCATCGAATCATCCGGCTGAGCTGGCGGTATACGCCGATCGGACAAACGACGGATTGGAGAACGATACTGCGGCTCCGACGCTTTTAGAGGGTGTATTGTCTCAATACGGAATGGTGCTGGCTCCCGGGGATACATCGCGCCTATTCTATGAAGCTCGTTACAGTGACGGCACAGCCCAAGATGTAACTGCTGAAGCGCAGTGGACCTCCAGCAACCCGGCCATCGTATCCATAGATAGCAATGGAGCGCTCGTTGCCCATCACAGCGGCCATGTCCAGATTACAGCCCGCTATGAAAGCAGCTCATCCTCCATGGACGTTCAAGTCACAGAGTATAAAAAGGAGTCGGTGTTTGCGGAAGCACGGTCCGCGAGCTACAGCGACTGGAGCTGGTCCGGGGATAATGCTGCACCCGTCTCGGCTTCCCCCCGCGAAAAGCCTCTCTCTTTCATGGCGAAAGGGTTTGAAGCGATCTGGTTTCACCGGGATACATTGATGGATCTTACCCATTATTACGGAGTGACGTTCAAGCTTCATGGCGGCACGGCAGGCGGACAGAAGCTGCGGGTGACCATGATGCAGGGGCGGAATATAACAGGGGAGTTCAACCTGGACGAAGTTTGGCCGAACGGTCTTCCCGCCGACAAGTGGACGGATGTCAGACTCATATTCGCGGGCCTTGGAGTGAGCAGCATGGCCTTCGACGGTATGGTCGTCTCCGTTCGGGGCGAACACCGCCAGGAACCTGTATATATGGACGATGTGAACTGGCTGAAAACGACGGACACCGTGAAGCTTCCCGAACCGGAGCTGCCGGTCGTCCACGTGTCGATCGATACCAGTGCCGATCGGCGCGCGCTGAGCGATGGAATATTTGGAGTAAATTTCGAGGATATACCGTCAAAAGGCGCTTCCACGATAAACTTTCCGATCAAGCGCTGGGGCGGCAATGTTATGACCCGCTACAATTGGCAGCTGGATACGGCAAACCGCGGCGCCGATTGGTACTTCCTGAGCATTCCAAGCAGCCCGGGCACTATGTCCCAACTGCCGAACGGATCGCTGTCCGATCAATTTGTTGCGGCGTCCAAAAACAGCGGCACCGATGTGCTGCTCCAGGTTCCGACGATCGGCTGGACGCCGAAAAGCCGGGATATTGCGTGGAGCTTTTCCGTGGGCAAATACGGAGCCCAAGCCGGTAACGAATGCGATCATGGAGAAGTCGGCTGCCGGTCCGACGCCGGTACGGGTAAACTCGCAAATGGAAGCTACGTGACGGATAACGATCCGACAGACACCTCCAAGCGTGTTGGAACGGAATTCGTTACAAGCTGGATCCGCCATCTGAAGCAAGACTTCGGTTCATTCGTGCACAAATATGCGCTGGACAACGAACCGATGCTGTGGCCGCATTCCCACTGGGATGTTCACCCGCAAATGACGACCTACGACGAAGTATGGAGTTATACGACGGAATATGCCAAAGCGATCAAGGAAACCGATCCCGGGGCGGAAATTTTCGGTCCGGTGTCATGGGGCTGGTGCGAGTATTTTTACTCGGCCAAGGACGGCTGCTCGGCCGGTCCCGACATGGAGGCTCATGAGGGCAAGCCCTATTTGGAATGGTACTTAAGCAAAGTGAATGCATACAAACGGCAGACGGGTATCACGCTTGTGGACGTGCTCGACATTCATTACTACCCGGCGGAAAACAACGTTCCTTTCAGCAGCGACGAGTCAGCCGCCATGACCAAGCGCCGGTTTCACTCCTTGAAGTCGTTATACGATCCGAATTTCGCGGATGCATCCTCCTGGATTCAAGAACCCGTCAAGCTGCTGCCCCGGATGCACGACATTATCGAACGCAGCGCTCCTGGCACGAAGCTGTCGATATCGGAGTATAACTTCGGCGACGGGACGGGCATCGGCAGCGGTCTGGCGCAAGCGGAAGCTTTGGCGATTTTTGCCCGGGAAGGCGTGGATTATGCGATGCGCTGGGGGACCGTGCCGGCGGCTTCGCCGCTGGAAGACGCATTCAAGCTGTTCTTGAACTATGACGGAGCCGGCAGCAGAATTCAAGGCAACGTCGTCAGCACGACTAGCTCCAACGTAGATGCGGTGGGTGCGTATACGATTATGTCGAAGGATGGCCGGGCCTTCGTGTTGTTATTCAATAAAGACACCGAGGCGAGAACGGCGAGCCTTTCCGCCGATCTCAACCTCAGCGGCACAGCTCGGATTTACCGCTTCGACGCGATTCATCGGTTAGCGGCCGCAGGCACGCAAGAAGGCAGCCCGGCTGGACTTGAGCTTCGTCTCCCCGCCAAGTCGGCTACTCTGATTGTTTTGCCGTAGTCGCTCAATAGCAGCATGCCCACGATCCTGGTAGGATCGCGGGCTTTGCACTTCTTGAATCCGGCATTGCATTTGCCGGATTCTTTTTCTTTTTACACTGCTCTACTTAGCCTTGTACTCGTAAATAATTCCGCGAATTCGCTCTTCACTCAGGTGGAATAGTTCCGCAAGCTCGTCAAAGGAATAGCCTTCATTATATTTAACGGACAGTACATCAAACTAACTGCTTCATAGAAAGCAGGGCACCGTGCAAAAGGCGTTTTTTGTGAGCAACGCTCCCTTCAAACTTTGGACGAAAATGCAAGCCGAAAACTTCTTGTCTAACGACACACGATCGGGTTCATCCAATTTATCTAGCCCTTTTTATTGATTAATAACGATTGAATACATATCCATTTTATGTTTGAATGAAGGCTCGCCGCCTTCAAGATATGTGATTATATATCTCATTATTTTTTCATCACTGGGATAGCCTTTTTGTTCTATCCATCCCCTTAAGTTGTTTGAACTCATAACAATAACTTGTTCAGCATCAGCATTCGTTACATTGTCGAACTGTGTGTAACTATAATAACTTGTCGTCTTCTGCGGTACGCCGTGATAATCGAACAACTTGATGCAGTTTGCCTGAACGGCAACGAAGAAGACGAGTCTGAATCGGTTGTCATGAAGACCGTTTTAATAGTGCGAGATTCTGCTTCTTGGAAATGAAACTGTATGATGAATGTGAGGTGAGCCCGCTTCCGCCGTTAGTCAGGATTGCTTCTTAATAGGATTGATCGCACGATGGATCTCCGCATTTACCTACAGGCTTATCCTCCCATGTCACGATGGGGCTATGGTCCGATTCTTGCTCCTTTACGTGGTCGTTGCCCTTAGGGTGTGTTGTACATCGGTTTCTCCGATGCCTCATAGAAATCCTGACCGCGACTCGACTGGGAGCGGCCGTAATAACGATTGCAGCCGGAGCACGGGGCGGATTCCTCCGAATCCCCGATGCTCCGGCTGCTGTCCGGATCGGCTACACAAGCACGTTAGGAGACGGCACTGTGATGACGTCCTGCTCCGTTCCGGTTGCATCCGAACGGTAGATCGCATCGATAACGGCGCATACCGACTGCCCGTATTCGCCCGAATTGTCCATCGGCCCGTTCCCTTCGATATCGTCCAAAAAAGCGCTCCACTGCACGTCGAATACATTCACCGTCTCGCCTAGTTCGACCTGCGTATAGGCTCGATCTTCACCGGCGATCCAGAGCGAATTCGACCCTATCAGCTTCAGCTGGCCTTCCGTGCCTAAAAATTCGGTCTCATTGACCGGCACATTTTTGTAGCCGCATATGGAGATCATCGCCGATACGCCGGCCGCCGTCTGCATCAGCAGGCTGCCGCTCCCCTCGACGTTGCCTCGCGTCCCGTGATACGTCAACGACGCCTTGACTTTCGTAACCGGCGATCCGCCGATCCACTGCAATTTATCGATACAATGGCTGCCGAGATTGATCATGACGCCTCCGCCGGACCTCGCCTTATCGAGAAACCAGTCCGGACGCTCCGGCAAAAAGTACTGATTATGTCTTCGTTCGAATATCGAGACGAGCTGTCCCAACTGGCCGGAAGCAATGATCTCCTTCGCCTTACGGTTCGCCGCGTAATGTTGCTGAATATGGCCGACGGCCAAATAGACGCCGCGCTTGCGCGCCGCTGCGTTCATCTCCGCGCACTCCTCAACATTTAGCGCCATCGGCTTCTCCATCAGCACATGACAACCGCGCTCGATGCAATCGATCGCTGCCGACTTATGCAAAAAATGAGGCAGCGTAATGATCGCGATATCTGGCCGCAGCTCGCTGACCATCGTCTTGTAGTCGGCGTAAGCGACCGTATACGAAGCGGATGCCAATGATTGCGCCTTACTGTAGTCAATGTCGGCGATACCCGCCAATTCCGTGCGCTGGTCGTGCCTCAGCACACGTGCATGGTCACGTGCGATTGCTCCCGCTCCGACGATGACGGCTCTGAACTTCTTCATATGTTGATTCGCTCCTATCGGTACCCCGCAAAGTAAAGTCTCTCTTCGAAGCGTATTCCAAGTACTTTGCGGGGAGCCACTGTAAGATGTGTTTATTTAATTTAAGTTTATTTAAATAGTTCCGCCAGCTTGGCGTCGTATTTCTCTCCGGCTTCGCGCAGCGCCGTATTGGCGTCTTTCGTGCCGAGCACAACGTTTTGGTACGCTTCGAAGAAGGCGGCATTGCCTGGCGATTGCGCTGTCACGATTTCCGTACTGATCAACGCCGACGGGGCGTACTTGTCCGGAATGAGCGCCTTGACGTTTTTATTTTTGAGCAGTGGATTGTCTTTGCCGAATTCGCTCAAGCCTTTTGATTTGTCTTTCAATATCGGCAGCATTCCCTTTTTCGCCATTCCCGTTTGGAACTCGTCGGTCGTCAAGTAAGCGATTGCATCGAACGCATCTTCTTTGTACTTGCTCGTCTTTGTCACATATAAATAAGTCGGATACGTTGATGCGCCTACGCCCGGATTGTTAGGCAGCTGTGGGTAAGAGGCGATATCCCAGTCGAACTGCTCTTTCAATGTGGTGAGCCCCGTGTTGACGAAGTGCAGCAGCATCGCGGCGGTTTGATCCTGGAAAAACATTTTTTGCTGTCCGGCGAGCGACCACGTATCCTCCGTTAATCCGTTGCCCGGCAATTGCGCTACGCTCGTCAGCAGATTGAACGCCTGCTTGAATTTTTCCGATGTAAATATCGACTTTTTCGCAACCGGATCGATATATGCCACTGAAAACTGATTAAGCCCAATGTTGGCGGATGACGACATCACGAGACCGTTATACGTTTTGCCGCCCTCCGTGCGCGACAAACGTTTGGCCAGGTCCTTCAATTGATCCCAAGTCAATCCGTCCTTCGGATACTCCACCCCGAACTTATCAAAAATATCTTTGTTGTAAAAGTTGGCCAGCGTATTCGTGAACACAGGGAGCCCATACATCCCGTTGTTGGCAAATCCTTTTTGCAGTTCGACCGCCGACGGCTCGATATGGCTCAAATCGAACTTTTTCGATTTGAGCAACTCGGAAATATCGTACTGGTAGTTGTAAGCCGTAAGCATATTACTCTGGCCGATCGACACGAGCAGCACGTCGATCGTTTGCCCGGAGGCGATAAGGTCGGCCAATTGACCTGTGCTGGCAGACAGAAATTTTACAGTAATATAAGGAAATTTCTTCTGAATTTCACTGCCGAAAATATCCATAAACGTTTCGTCGTAGCCGGCTCCCGGCGTGTAAAATACGAGTTCAACCGGCTGCTTTTTCACTTCTGTCGCGGCCTTGTTATCGGCTGGCCTAGCGTCGCCGGGAGCGGTTCCATCCGTTTTGTCGCTTGAACAGGCTGCAGTCAAAGCCATCATACTGGCGAGTAAGGAATATACGATCGCTTGCTTTTTCATGTGAATTTAGCCTCCAATTAATAAGCAATGTTCAACTCGTCCATCCACACCGTACCTTCGGCATTCGAGTTATTGTGCGTCAATATCACTTTCAGCTTATCCTTGTAGTCGGAAGGCGTAGTGAATGTAACCGCTTGCAATGACCAAGAAGTTGAAGTGATAGCTTGATCGACCAGAACCATATTTGTCGTGGTATCGATAATCCGAAGCTTCCCGCCTGCGCTTCCGCTCACTTTTCCAGCAAAACTAACCGTATACAGAGCGCTTGGGCGATAGCCCGACCAAGCGTAAGACAGCTCTTGACCCGCTCCGTCGGCTGTGGAGACCAGCTTGAACGAGTTAACCCCCGCAAATCGGTCTGAAGCATCGATGGTTGCATTGGCAGGGAGCGTGGTCGTACCGCGCTGCCAATAACGGGGGAGCGTAGAATCCCACTTGTCCGGCGTCTCAAATCCTGCGTTCGCAATCTCTCCGCTCGACAACGATGGATACGTATGAACGTCGTCAAATCCAACCGATGAGCCGACAGGCGATACTGCGGAGGTGTAAAGCCTGACCCGCACATCATGGCCGGCTTCCGGCGTTTGCACCGTGAACTCATTTCTGGCCCAACTCGTATTCGATACAATCAATTGGCCAAGATTAGTGGAAGTCGTGTAGTCATACACTTGAACTCTCCCGTTAACGCTTCCATATTTTTTGCTTAAGAATGAGACGATATAAGGCGTGTTGGGCTCATACTGCTCTATTCTTTGCTCCACAATTTCCCAGGTTGTGCCGTTGGTTGTAATCGATAAGGAAGAATCATTCATGCCTGTATCGGTTCCGGTCAATGCCGCGGTTGCCGATGTCGAGTTATGCCTCGTCCAGCGCTGCGGCAATGTGGCGTCCGACGAATCCGCCTGTTCGAAGTCGGAGTTCGCGATTTTGTTGCCGCTCCATTTCGCAACGTCTGAGGCGATTACCGTCGGGCAGCCGTCCGCTTCGCATACAGCATTCGCAATATCTCTGACCAGAGGGTCGAATTCAGCAAAATGGGTCCAGGCATGAAACCGGTTCGTATTTGTTTTATCAGCCGTAACAAGAGGCTGCCTGGAATTATAATACGAAAGTACAGGTTCCGATAAACTCCCATTCCACATCACATCCGTGAACGTACGGGTCAGTTTGGCCATATCCTCGAAGGTAAAAACTTGCCCTTGATGGTAAGCCTCCACTGCCCCCGCCATAGTCAAGCCGGCATGGGAGATGTCTTCTTGATGATAGTTGGCATAATGCCCGTTGTCCCAAGCGCCAAAGCTGTCCCAATAGTTCCACAAGTAGGCGTCTGTTCCCAGTAACGCATTTAACGGATGTGCAATCAGTGTGCTTTTGAACGCACGCTCCATGTCGTTGGCCCTGCTCTTGTATAACGGACGATCCGCGGCGTATGCGGCCACTCCTTCCGTAGCATCGTAGAGCAGATACAGCATTTGGGCATAAGCCAAGTACTGATTATGCGGCAGGCTGCGGCCGGGGAACCATTCTGTGCTGAAGCCTTTTGGGTGTAAATAGACGCCTGTCCCGTTATCGGCTCCATCTGTTCCGCTTATCTGTCTCCAATACGGGTCCCATTTGTGAAACAAATTATTTCCGGCAAAATCGCGATAAGTCAGAGCCTTAGATAAGTAAACGGCATGCAAGGAAGGATCAGCAATCACTTTATTTACAAATCTCAAAACGGGAGACATGATCACGCCTTCGTGCACCATATATTCCCATTGCTCTCCCAATTCAAACGAATCGACCCAGATCGTATGCCCTGCTGTTCCGGTTGGAATGGACACCTCAACGATCAGCTCATGCCCGGCAGCAGGCGTTTGGAACTCGCCGCTTATCCCGGTCAGCCTGCTCGTATTGTTGAAGCTCCAGCTTCCAAGCGTCGTGGCGGTCGACTTGTCGTATACGCGGACTTGCCCGGATGCGCCGGAAGAGGCCTTGCCGCTGAACGAAATGCCGTATGGCGAATTCGGTCTGTAGTTGTACAACTCCTGAAATAGAACTGGCGCTGCAGTGCCACCATGGATAAGCTCAAGGCCGGCATCATCGCTAAAGACGGTTGAAGCATTGGTCCGGTGGGCCTCGGCAAGCGTCGTTGGATAGCTGCGTGTCCACCCTGCTGCTTCTGTATGGAGCAGGCGCTGTAAGGAGATAACGTCTACGTAACCATATCCGCCGCCAGACGATACAGCCTGCGAAATGCGAAGCTTAATCGTCTTACCCACTACACTTGGCGCAGTGAATACAAACGAGCGCTTCGTCCATTTGAGGTCGGAAAAGGTGCTGGCCGCGAGTACCACATTGTCGGTTTCATTAAACACCTCCACAACGCCCTCAGCGTTAGGGATTGTGGCGCGCCCCATATAACTCAACACATAGGTGGCTCCCGGTACGTACGATACATTCTGTTCCAGCCCTTTAACTGCGGATGCGGATGCCTGAATGATAACTCCTTTGGTACCCGTATAGTAATTGTTAATACCTGTAGCCACATGCGCATCGGTAGATGTTGTGCCCGCCAATCGGCTCCAGTATTGCGGAAGAGTCGGATCCGATCCGTCCACCGTCTCAAACCCGCCGTTGCTTATTGCGGCCGCCGGCAAGCTCATGTATAGCTGCAAATCGTCAAAGTAACTGGTGAACCCTGTCAAGTTCCAGCTGTTCTGATATAACCGGATCTTGAGGTTTTTCCCTGCGGCCTCCGGAGCGGTGAACGTCAGCTTGTGCGGCGCCCATGATGTGGATTGGAACGTAGTCGTCGCGATCGTGACTCCGTCTGTTGCGTTATAAACGGCTACCCTACCGGAAGCGACAGTGCTCGATACCTTCCCATTAAAGGACAGCGTGTAGGTTTGCGACGGCACGTAATCGATCGTTTGCTCGGCCATTTTCCAAGAAGTATTGTCCGTTGTCGTGGCCAAGGAGTAGGCGCCGGTAGCTGCGTAGGTGCTAATATATACGCTGGATGAGTTGGCAGCAGCGTTTCGGGTCCAGTTGTTCGGCATTGTCGGGTCAACCGCATTCAGCTCCTCCATGCCGCCGTTCACAAGCGTGGAAACTGCCGACAATACAAGATCGTCATAGTAACTTGTAAACCCGGACAAGGTCCAGTTTGACTGGTACAATCGGACCTTAACGGTATTGCCGGCAACGGCAGGCGCAGTGAACGACACGCTTCCCGATGTCCAGGAGGTGGAGTTAAAGGTTGTATAGGCAATGACCGCGCCGTCTGTCGCATTGTAAATTTGCACTTTTCCTTGAGCTGCTGTTCCGGACACTTTTCCTTTGAACGATAGCGTGTAAGCTTGCGACGGCACGTAGTCGATGATTTGTTCTGCAATTTTCCAGGAGGTGCCGTCCGTCGTGGTCGCCAATGAATAGGACCCGGAGGCGGAATCCACACTGGTATGGACGGCTGACGCATTCGCAGAACCGACCCGGTTCCAGCCGGCAGGCAACGTCGAGTCCGCGGGATTCAGCTTCTCCATGCCGCCATTCTCAAGCAGCGGCTTTGTCTCATCCAAAGCCCGGATCGATATGTGATCAAAATAGGCTTTGTATCCGGGCTGGCCATAGCTCTGCAGCGCAAGGCGAAGCTGGAGGACTCCGCTTGACGGCGCTTTGAACGTAAAGAGGTAACGCTCAAAACCGACATGATGGGCCCGCTCATAAGCGACGACTGCACCCGTCGTCGCATTATACACTTCAACGAGCGCTTGCGTCATTTCCGTATCTACGCTCATGAACGCTTCTACCGCATAAGTTATGCCGGGCGAATAGGACAGGTTCCGCACGAGCCGGTTTTCGTTATTTCCGTCGCTCTCGACGATCACGCCGGCCGAGCCGCTGAAAGCAGCGCCTACAGCTGTTGAACGGTAGGCTTTGCCAACGGCCCCTTGCACATCCCAACCGTCCGGAATATGATCGTTGTCTGCATCCTCCTCGAATGAGCCGTATACGTCCATTTGGACTGTAGAATCGGCAGGCCCAACGAGGGAAAAGTTGGCATTTTTCACCTGATTGTGAGCAGCCGTATGATCTTTCCAGCCCAGCGCTCCGTCGCCGTTGTAATCGGTGGCGTTGCCCATCATTCTGTCGGTGTGGTCTACGATTTTGTCGAGCCAATAACGATCCCCTGTTGTTTCATACATGGTCACGTAGCTGTCGAGATAGTAGCTCTCTTCCCAGGCAAGCGAACCGCCATTCGGATTTTCGGAAGCTGCCCTTCCAAAATTCGCGTTCTGATCGGCGTTTACAAAACGGTCCGTGCTTCTGTCCTGCGCTCCGGCTGACGTCGGCAGCAGGCCGACGGTCAGCACGGAGGCGATTGCAAGCAGCATACAACGTTTTAAATGAAAGCGATTCCACTTCATGCTTGAATTCCCCCTTTTGACAAAGAGTAACATTACTCATACCATCTATTATTTGGGTAAAATTACAAACAAGTGGCCATCGTCAATTTCCACGGGGTAGCCTCTTAATTTCGTGTGTGAATCGACCAACAGCTGTCCATTTGTCAGGTCAAACTCCCAGCCATGCCACGGGCAACGCAGTATTTGCTCTTCCATTCCGTATTTGTACTCATATACAAGGGAAGGGAGCCGCGTTCCGCAAACAGGTCCCTTGCATATAGAGGCGCCTTGGTGTGGGCAAAAGTTGCTCCACGCATACCAGCTTCCTCGTACTTGGTACAAGCCGAACTCGATTCCTGCGATTTTAAAAATCTTGCTTTTCATTTCCTCGATATCGGCTGTTTTTCCGACCCAATGTCTGCTCATTCATCTTCTCCCCAAGCATGCTCGGGAGACTGCTTCGACTTTCTGGCGATTTGATCGGCCAGATCGTTGGCAATGTCGTCCTTTCTTGCCGGTCTCGTATGCAGCCCGTACAATTCCGCTGCGGTCCCCGCCAAAATACGCTGTTTCATGTCTTTTGGCATCCGCGGAAAGGCCATTTTGGGATTATCATTATCCCAATGCGGATAGTCCGAGGAGAACATGACCGTTTTCTCCGCCTCGATCATGTGCAAAATCTGCAATAAATACTCCGGATTATTCGGTTCTTCAACAGGCTGTGTCGTCAGCTTGATGTGGTCTTTAATATACTCGGATGGAAATCGTTTCAGCCATGGAGTCGATTCACGCAGCGCTTTGTAGTTTTTGTCCATCCGCCACATCAGGTGCGGCAGCCAGGAGATCCCTCCTTCGATGGCGACGAATTTCAATTTCGGAAATTTCTCGAATACACCTTCGCATACAAGGCTGTTCACATGGGTCATGTAGTTGATTGGTAAAATATTGTGCCATTCCATGTAACGGGTAGGATAACCCGAAGGCGTTGGCGCTCCGGAGATTCCCTTGCCCTCTGTGCCAGGATGGATGGCTACCGGCAAGCCGCACTCGTTCGCAGCGTCGTAGATCGGATGATAGAAGCGCTGTCCATACGGCATTCGCGCAGCGCTCGCCATAAGCACTTGGACCATACTAGGGTTGGAGGCATGACGACGGATTTCTGCTGCCGCCTCTATGGGATCGGAAGCGTTGACGAAGATCGAGCCTCTGAACCGCGAGCTTACATTCAGCCATGTATCGATCATACCGTCGTTGCATGCGGCAGCAAGCACATTTCCATAGTCCGGGTCCGGGTCCAGGGAAAGGCCCAAAACTCCGGAGCCGGTGAGAATGGCATAATCGATGCCGTACCGATCCATATGATCGCTGATCAGAAACTGAGGGTCGCTGCCTGGAACCCCGCCTTTGTCCGGAACCGCATCCTTGCGGTTTGTGCCTACGGACGAGTAGTACTGCGCGCCGTAGGGCACTTTGACAGTTTGATATCTTTCATGCCATGCCTTCGGTAAATAAGGCAACAACGAACCGATCTGGTTATGAACGTCGGTATCGATTAAGACAGGTGAATCTTTCATTGGTCTCTACCTCCTATTTGTCGCGACACCGATATTATATCGTCGGGCAAGGTTGTCTAGCCATGAAATATCCTCTATTATATTTGTACAATCTTCTACTAAAATGAGCGTCATCTTGAAGGAGGAATACGTCAATGAATCCGCCAAATGGGATGGACAATTTCGATTTCACCATTACAAATTTGCATTATGTCGTTGACTTGCTGTCGAGAAGCTCCGTCAATGTCCAACCAACTCAAGAATCGGTTTCCCAGAATGGATATGTGCTTTCCCTGACAACTCACGGATCGACCAATTATTATATATCGGACAATCATTACAGCGTCTCGAAAGGGGATATATTGTTTTTTCCAAAAGATTTGCCGCGCAAGAAAATATTGGGGGAATCGGACCAATGGAGACATATCATAGTGAGGTTTAATGTTCAGTTCGGAGGAGACGCGGATCAGGCTGCGCTCGAAAGTTTGAAGCCTGTATTTAAAAATATAGATCAGACTCGATCCGGTCTATTGTTTCAAGAGCTCCTTCAGGCGTGGGTCGGAAAACAACCGGGATATTGGATTCGATGCCGCAGTCGCATTATGGACATCTTGCATTTATTAATTATTGATTCTCTGGAGCACAAAACGTCTCATTTGCAGATGGTTGAATCGCTGCTGGAATTGATGTATGCAAACGAACAAAAATTTTTTTCAATTGCGGAATTAAGCCGCGAGATCGGCATCAGTCCCTCCTATTTGTGCTTGATCTTCAAAAAAACGACGGGATTAACGGTTATTGAATACCAAAACCGAATCAAAATCGGCAAAGCAAGCGATTTGTTACGAAGCGGAGAGTACAACATAACCGCAGTAGCAGAACGCCTAGGCTTCAAAGATATTTATTATTTCAGTCGGCTTTTCAAGAAAATGATGGGGACACCCCCCTCCTATATCATGAAGAAGCTGTAGGGTTACAGACTGCAAACAAAGCTGCATCGGCACTCGTACATCCGCCGCTCGTTAGCGTGAAATGCTATGAAGCCTGCTTGCGGATCGCTGAAACGTGCTGCGATCTGCAAGCGGGCTTTCTTCACACATGCTGCATGTGTCCAACACAAGCGCGCCTGATGACGGAACAGCAACGAGGTGACCAATCGCGCTTGTGCATCTGGATGTCGGCGTAATTGGGTAACACGTAATCTCCTACGATCGCCGCACTTGCGAATGGCTTCATACTCCGTGCAGGATCTGAATGAATCGCATACAAATACGAAGGCGCGATAAGACTTTTGTGAAGCGCGCCTGGTCCGCTCACAGGCATCTGCTTCCACGCTTTTTCGAAATACAATTTTGGAATGCGAGGGTTCGCACAAACACCGCCCAAGCTGCAAGCCGGAATCCAGTACTGTACCCGAATACTCAAAGCTGCGCCTTGTTTTATTGAGCTTAATCGCTTACTTGTGAACACATGGACCAGTTGGCTTGTCGGGAATGAGATAAAGTTCTTGTCAATTTCGGGAATTGGATAAAGTTCTTGTCACGGAGAATTGACAAGAACTTTATCTCATAAAAAGCAAAAGCCGCGATTATCGCGACAATTAATGGGACAATGTTCTTGTCACCCGACACCGAATGCGGATGCCTGAAGTTCGTTATTATGGACACTGACCCGGTAATAGGCTATGCCGGAAATTTCTCCGGATTTTTGATCTGACAAGGTGATCATAATTTCGTCAGGAGTGCGCCTCTCGATTATGTAAAATCCTACCGCCTGATGTAATACTAATCATTTTTATAAAAATGTTTTGGGATAAAAAACGTAAAAAAACCGCCTGCCGAACAGCCGATCGCGTCTAACGATCAGGATACAGTTCAGCTCAGGCGGCTTATTTTACTTTTAAACTCTATTCATCGCGATCCATGCAGTCGGCTAATCGAGAATGCGCAAGGCGTCCATGTACGATCGATTCATTCCCGTTTAAGCCGCCACATCTCTTCGCGTGAACATAAACCAGGAGATCAGATTAAAGGCAACAAAGTAAACTGCAAGAACTAAGATGGAGAACGAAAGCGTCATTCCGTCCTGATAAGGTCGCCCGCTCAAATATGGGGTGAGGTCGGTGTTTGCAAACAACAGGTATCTGCTCCAATCGAAGCGGTGCAGCGCTTCCAGCAATATATTGCCCGCGAACAGAGTGGCGATGGAGAAGCCGATGGCCATGGTGCTGCTGCGGAAGGAGGACGAGATCATAAAGGCCATAGTGACGTAGAGAATCGTGGAAACCCCGTTGAGCAAATACGTTTTCCAAAGATTGAGGAGCATGTTCTTCTCCACGATATACCCGTCATTCGTCACTTGAATCAAAGGCAGATCCAGATGTCCGAACCCGTATAAGATCCCGTTCACTAAAACAGAAACGACAAACAGCGTAAGCAGCAAAAGGATGCCGAACATAAGCGAAGAAGCATATTTGGCGATCAGAATCTTCAGCCGATTGGCCGGCCGGATGAGCAGCAGCTTGATCGTGCCGGATGAGAATTCGCCGGCCAGACTGTCCCCCGCGATGATGATGGTGAACACGGTAATCACCAGCACCAGTGCGGCCGAACCGTTCACCCCTTGCCACAAAGTCCCTTCCGCCGTGCGTATGTTCCGCTCCAGTTCGTAATCGATGACGGCAATTTGCTGCAGATTGTACGTGCGGCTCTCTTCCGACAGTTCAGGCTTCTTCAGCGTTTCGAGCCGGCGCTCTTTCTCCTGCTGTCTTTCCGCTCGCCAGCCATCTCCCTGCGATCGTTTCCCCTCGGAATGCCATTCCACTATATTTACAAAGAGCACCAACGCGATCATAAATCCGACCAAAATCCACGTTCGCAGCCGTCGATAAATTTTCATGTTTTCATTGCGTACAAGATTAAACAATTTGCTTCCCCCCCGTTATTTCCAGGAAACGATCCTCAAGCGATTGACGAACCATCTGAACGCCATAAATACGAATTTGGCGCTGCATGAGCTGAGTCAAAATCTCGGGAATGCGCTCCCTTTCGGTTGTAACTTCGACATCCCCCTCCTCAAGGAGCTTGACCGCCTGGATTCCATCCATATGTCTTAATGCCTCCAGCGTCAGTTCCGGCGGCTGCGCTTCGATCCGATACGTCAGCGATTGACCGCTTCCCTGTGTAAAATGCTGAATCGGCTTCACATCCACAAGCCTGCCCTGCTGGAGAATAGCGATCCGGTCGCACATCAGCTCCATCTCGGACAAAAGATGGCTGGAGACGATAACCGTGATGCCTTCCGTGCGGGTCAACTGCCGCAAATAATCGCGCAGCTCGCGAATCCCCGCTGGGTCCAGACCGTTCGTCGGCTCGTCCAGTATTAACAGAGACGGCCGATGCAGCAGTGCTTGAGCGACTCCGAGACGCTGACGCATGCCGAGCGAGTAGGTTTTGACTTTGTCGTGAATGCGGTTCTCCAGCTTGACCAGCTTAACGACCTCGTCGATTCTTTCTTTGCTTACCCCAGGTACCATTCGGGCGTAATGAACGAGATTCAGATAACCGCTCAAATACTTGTACATTTCCGGATTTTCAACGATGGCTCCGACGTGACGGATCGCTTGCTCGAATTCGGTCTTAATATTTCTCCCTTTAATCAAAATCTGTCCCTTGGTAATCGACATCAGTCCGACGATCATGCGGATCGTCGTTGTTTTGCCGGCCCCGTTCGGGCCAAGGAAGCCGAAAATTTCGCCTTGCGGCACATCGAATGTAAGATCGTCGACGATTGTAGTTCGGCCGATCCGCTTCGTTACGTTTTGCAAGCTAATGATAGGTTCGCTGTTCATACATGGCCCCTTTCCATTCGTAATCGCAGTTCGAATTTATCACAAAATTTATCGTTTTACAATATATAATTATTGTTTTAAAAAGAAGGATTGCAATAGCAAACAAAAAAAGCCGCGATCTAGGCGGCTTTCAGACGTTTGGAGAGCAGTTGTTCAAGAAAGAAAAAAATCGGACCTGTATACAGTCGTACCGTTTACAATGGTTCGCTGGATCCATGGATATCCTTCGATGGGGTGTACCAACACGAGGTCGGCCACTTTTCCGGGTTCTATCGATCCATACTCGTTGTTTATCCCCATTGCCTTGGCCGGATTCAGACTCGCCATGTTTACGGCATGGGATAGGCTGATGTTGTGTTCTGCAATCCTAAATACTGCGGCAAGCAAAGACGAAGGCAAATAATCGGAGCATAAAATATCCGCTGACCCCGCAACTATGGCGTCAAGCGCGCTCATATTTTTATCATGGGACCCGCCTCTTACTACATTCGGCGCCCCGACGCAAACGAATAACTGTTTTTCCTTAGCGAGCGCGGCAGTCTCCATGTTCAAAGGGAACTCGCTGACGGCAATACCAAACTCGAGTGCATTTAAGATGGCTTCCTCAGAGTCATCGTCATGCGAGGCGATGGGAATACGATATTCGTGCGCAAGTCTGCTTAAGGCTCGGACATCCTCCCAATTGATCGCCTTTTGCTTTTGAATCGCATTTTCCGCAATGATCTTGACTTCTTCCTTATCCACGCCTTGATTTTTCATCACATACGCTTCGAAAGATCCGGGCCGTTTGTATTGCCCTTGACCCGGGCCGTGATTCATGAACGACAAGTAATCTACGGCACCTGCTCGAATCAGCTCTTCAGCGAGCTTCATTCCCGGCAAATGAATCAACTCGTAGCGGAGATGCACGCGATGACGGATCATGGAACGCCGTTTGCGGTATTTATGAATTAGATCGATAGCTTGAACCAATAACTCGTCCCCGCGAAGACTTAACCCGACCCCGAGAGAGAGAGATTGATACATCGTGGTAATGCCGTTGCCAGCCAATTTCTTTTCCAGCTCGTACAAGGAGAAGTCCATTGGTAATAACGTATTCGGACGCGGTTGAATTTCTTTTTCGATAGCGTCGCAATGAATATCGATTAAACCCGGCAGCACGTACGCGCCCTTTGCATCTATAACTTCGCAATCGTTTAAGTTCATGCCTGCAGATGAGGGCCCGCCCTCGATAACAGTTTCGATGATGTTTTCTCTTATCTGTAAACTGCCATTTATAACCCGATCGGGCTGCACCAGTCTTGCATTAATGATCAACGACCCTGGACTGCTCATAAGCGTCCTCCTTCAACAAACATTTCCAGCAAACAATATAGTACCATATAGAAGGTTCGGGTCCAATACAATGTTAAGATTCCATGAAGGCGAAAACTAAAAAGGCCATCCTTGGAAGGACGGCCTGCCGGATCAGGAGGGTATCCATTACCCCTCGTATGCTTGCTCTAACGACTTGATGTCGATTTTGGCTTTCGTCTGAAGGATGGCTTTCATCACTCTTTCGGATCTGACTGAATCGGGATCGCAGATCATCTCCGTCAAATGACTCGGGACGATCTGCCACGATACGCCGAACTTGTCCTTCAACCACCCGCAAACCTGAGCTTTCTCGTCCCCGCCCTCGGAGAGCTTGTCCCAGTAATAATCCAATTCTTCTTGATGATCGCAATGGACAATAAACGAAATAGCCTCGTTGAATTGGAAGTGCGGGCCGCCATTTAAGGCGACGAAGTTCTGGCCTTCCAGTTGAAACTCGACAGTCATGACTTTTCCTTCAGATGCCTTGTCATAGCTTTCTTTGCCGTAGCGGGTAATTCTTCCGATCTTGGAGTTATGGAATATAGTGGTGTAAAATTGAACCGCCTCTTCCGCTTGCGTGTCGAACCACAGATTAGGCGTAATCTTTTGGATTTTGTTTTGCACCTTTCATCCTCCTTCGTCTTTACTTGCCTTACTTTCATTATAACCTTTCAGCGGCTTGCGGTTTCTTTTCGATTGCTCTTTTCTTTGATGTGAGCACGTTTAATAAGTTTCGCGCAAAACAAATCCCCATGAGCGCCTCATGGGGATTATCATTAATTTTTCGCCTTGTTCAAATCATCCGGATAAACGATGGTTTTGAATACCGTCCCCGTCGCTTGGTCCTTCAACTGAATAGTCGTTTTCATTTTGTCTGACGCAACCCCGTTAAACGACTGATAAAACATGGAACTCATTCCAACCCCGAGAAGACCGATTGCATCAAAGCTGTTTTCAAAAGCGTTTTTATCCACCGTCACTGTAAATTCGGAATATTTCTTGGTAACGTCAACCGCTTTGATCGACTTGAAGTCTTTACCGCTTTTCAGATCGTCTACCATCTTGACGATGGCATCCTCAAAATTTTTCATCATTTCAGCATGCTTCGCTTTGGACATCTTATAAGTTACAGAACCGTCCGCGTTTTTCTTTGCTTCTTTTACACCATCCGTTTTTGCTTTTTCGATGACTTGATCCAGGTCCTGTCCGTTAAAAAAGGATGCTGGTAAAGTAACCTCGACATCTAATAGCCCTTTGTCTACATTAATCTTCTGGCTTTCTTCTTTGGAGCCGGTATTGGACTCGGCGGCAGCCGGTGCTGCATTTGTGGCCTTGTCTTCATTCTTGCTCGCCTGGCATCCCATGACAATCATAAATAGTAAGGAAAGCAGTAGTGCACTAAAGATGTTTTTCATATACCCCTCCGAATAGTAAATGCCCATGAAATGTTGTCTCGAGAGGCTTTTTTGAAAGTTCTTCCGAAACATGAACATAATACCATGTTTCCTATGAAACATCTAGTTGCAGATAACTTGTTCCCTCAATACACCAAAATGTCCTTATCAAGAACAGACTTGTTCTGCACTTGGTTCCCAACAAGATACAGTATTTTCAACTTAGGCAGATTCACTAGAGGCTCCACATCGGAAATGGCGTTATTCTCCAAATGGAGTTCCTCGATTTGCTGCCAATTTTTCAGAAACTGTAACGACTGAAGCGAGCTGTCCTGCAAGGTAAACGAACGCAAGGCTGTCATATTGGCAAAGTAAGGCATGGCCTGATCCATTTCTTTCAAATCATCGCCTTTCCCTATTCGAAAAGAGGGGTGGTTCAAAGTTAAATGCTCCAGCGTGTTATTGGCAAATGGACTTTGACTATTCAGTTGGAACCAGCATTTATTACAGTCGATCGTCGTTACATGCTGCAGATTGAATAAGGCATCCGCTCCGCTGAAAAAAGCCGTCTCATTTAGAAGCAGTGTTCGAAGGTTTGGCAGTTGATTTAGAGAACTGATGCCTTTAAAGCTTCCATACTCCATCAAGGTAAGCTGCTCCAACTGCGAATATTTCACCAGATTCGCCCCGTCCATATCGCCGCCGCGAACGTAAACCGTCAAAGTTTTTATAGCTGGCGCCTCCAATTTGGGCAGGAAAGCGTCTTTGAGCTCGGCCTGCTTCAAATTCGGCAAATACAGCGCGGGTATCGATCCGCTATAACTGGATATCGTGAGTTCCGTCAGGGACGTCAGGCTATTGATAAACTCCATAGATCCCATTTGGCTTCCGGCGGATAGATACAGTTTTGTTAAAGATGTTTTATTTCTAAGGCGGTCCAGGTTCGTAACGCCAACTTGATTTAGATCGAGCGATTGCAGGTTGGGCATATTTTGAACGAAATCAAGCGTTTTTAAGTTTTTAACAAAAGTAAGCTTTAGGGCTTGCAATTGACTCAGCGAATACAAAGCGCTGAAATCCGTCGCTTCGCTATAAGAAACGGCCAATGATTCCAGACCGGTTAAGGATGCCAGCCATCTCAGATCATTGATGCGGGTGATGAACAAAGACTTTAAAGGAAGCTGGCTCAGCAATTGAAAGTCAGTCACCGATTCGTCGACATAACTGATTTCCAGGGAGCGAAGCTTCGGAAACTCGAGTAATAAAGCCAGCTCCGCATTGCTTCGAATTTGAATGGAAAGCTCCTCTACTTTAGCTTTATCGCCAAAATAGTCGGCAATCCTTCGAAAAGATTCGTTAAAGCCGCCCGTATAGCTTTTTAATCCTTGCAGATGCCGGAAGCTTGCTTTTTCACTTTGGGAAATCTGGTATTCGCCCATCAGGTTTAACTCGGTAAGTCCGCTAAACGCTTCGAAATCTTTTTGTTCGATTCTTTGCGTATTCAATACTTTATCCATCACGACATAGTCGGTAATTACAGCTTGCTTATTCGTAAACGGATCATCCAAGCTGTAAGCAAAATGCCACTGATAATCTACGTAGCGGGTGGACAAATAACGGATTTTAGCGATTTCTTCCTCTGTCGGCATCGCCGTCCCCTTATGTAAAATATCTTTTAAAAAGGACAGAAGGACTTCGCTTTCCGGCATTGTGCGAACAGACACTTTCCCAGAGCTGCTGGGTTCGGATGTATTGTTGTTCAAAATGACATAAACAAAAATAGCGCAGAGGACTAAGAACGGCACAAGGAACAGCGGCTTGTAATTAGGTTTGGGCTGCGCTTTGGCTTGCACAGGACCCGAGCCGTAATAGTTGTTGATGACGACATTATTTTCTTTCAACAACAGTTCCGTTTCGCAATAAGGACATTTGAAGGTTCGCCCTTCTTTATATTCGATTTTGCCATTGCAGTTCGGACAAGTTAATTTAATAAAATCCAAATCTAAACCTCCCAGCTAAACTCGGCTGCTTCTTCAACATATAAATATACCAGCAAATTCCTGAACTACAAACCGATATGGAGCAAAATGAGACCTAATACCTAACGCAAACAACAAAAAAGAGCTGCCCTCACGGCAGCTCCACGATCGTTTCATCGGGTGGTCATGCATAACTCTCCAAAAAAGGCTCCAGCACGGTCAGCGCCTGTTGCTGCTGCGGACTGCCGATGCCGTAAAAAAATCCGTGCTCCGCTTCCGGAAATAGTACCACCTCCGAACGCTTGGACAGCCGCTTAAGCTTCTCGCTCATGTCGTAAATAAAGGAATGCGGGAAAAACTTCTCCTTGCCTGCAAGAATAAACAGAAAGTCGGCTGCCTCCCCTTCCGCATACGTCATCGGCGACGCATGGCGAAATAAAACGCTTTCCTCCTCGTAAGTCACGCCGAGCATATTCTCGATATCCCGCTTGATCCCCTCGTGCATAGGGTCCCACTTCTCTAAAGTGGCCGGTCCGTTAATGGATACGCAAGCGCTTGGCCGGAGCCACGGTTGAGTCCGCTGCACTCCCTGTTCCCATTGCGCGGGGTCGGTCAAGGCCAGCAACGACGCCAGATGCGCACCTGCGGAGCTTCCAAGCACGATCACCCGGTCGATCTCCAGCTCCCGCTCCCGGATGTACGTTAGAAAACGCTCATAGCCGGTGACGACATCACCCATCTGCTCTGCGAAGCGGACAGCCGGCGCAAGCCGGTAGCCGGCCGAGGCACATACATAACCTTTGCGCGAAAAATAATACAAGTGCCGGTGAAAGCCGTCCGGGCCCCCGCTCTCCAACCGCCCCCATGAATGTAGAAGAGGGCTACCCTCTTGGTAACAGGTGTCGGACAAACGATATCAACAGCACGCTTCAAAATAATATCCTCATCGTAATAGCGGGTAATCAGTTCCACCTGCGTCGTTCCTCCCGTTTTCACCTTCATGCGATCAGATTAAACCGCTCAACTCCGGTAAAACGAAATGCTGAACGTATTGCCTCATCTCGACATAAGGCCGAATGTCGTTCACGTCGGCGATCGTATAAACGAGCGGGGAATAAATCTCATAGCTTTCACCGTTTGCAGGCGATTTCCCGCACGGCCACATGTCCACCGTTACGCCGGGCGCGGATGAATTCGCTTTCAAAGCGCTGGTGATAACGGCAAATTCCGTAGTGCGAAACAGATTGCCGTGTCCGTAATGCTCGAATTCGAAAGTTTGCCCGCTAGTTTGCAGCGTAATCGCCGTGTAAGGGGTACGTCCGATTGTCTTTTGACGCAGCATCCAGCACACGACTACCCATTCGCCGGATACAACCGGGATCTCGTACTGCTCCGTTATGCGCCGGGTTGCGACCGTCCCGATTACAGGCGGTACAGCAGGCACCGCTTGGCTCCATACCGGTTTTTGCAAGAGCTGCGGGTCGAAGCGGTCGCTGCGGAAATAGGGTGTCGTCGCACTATTGTTTAAAAATTTCTCCGTATTGTTAGTCCCCGGCATCGCAAATTCCATCTTGTTCGTTTGCTGCGGCCAATACGGATCGCTGCACCTGCCGTTAAGCGATTGATGGAGCAGTACCCGGTGAGTGGCCTGCGGCCGAGCCATATAGTTTTCTCCGATGTCGAACGGTCCATTGTGACGAGACACGTAAATGATCGCCTCGCCCGTATTCGCTTCGAAATAATTGTTTTTGATCGTCAGCCCTCGCTGACCGCCCGATATCCGTATCGAGTCTCTCTGCCCTTCCAGGATGTTACGGCAAATCGAGATGTTGTGGCCCGAAATGTGGATACCGCCCATATCTGCGATTTTCCCATTGTTACCGCCCTCATTGTAATCGTATACAAATCCGTTCCATGCCGTGGAATCGATCGTCCGGGCAATGAAATCATTGTGCATCGTAGTACAATTCTGAATCCGGATGACACCCATCGCAGAAAAACTGGTGCCGCTGGAGGCGGAGCTGGCATATAACTCGAACGCTTTCCCGAATTTGCCGACCGATACGTGCTCGAATACGAACTCCCTGCGGAACTGACCCTCTCCGCCCACATCGAAGCCAAAGCAGCGTTCCGCCTTCAAGCTTTGCACGCCTGACGCTTTTTTTACATTGGTAACAAAAGTCAACCGATTGGCCGCAAATCCGTTCAAGTTGTATGAGTGGGACAACCAAACGCAGTCCCCGGTATGATCGGCCAAAATCGTAGAGGGAACAGTACGGTCGAAGCTGTGCTCCCCCTCGCGGTTCAGATGGTGGATACTCCTTTTCCCGGTACCCGATAACATCACATTACGGTGTTTGACGATCAGCTTCGATGTCGTTCGGTAACTGCCGTCGGGGAAAAATACGATTCCGCCATCCGTCATAACATCCATAGCCGCTTGAATCGCTGCGGTGTCATCGGTCAAGCCGTCTCCGGCTGCCCCGAACCATTTGACATTTACGCCGCGGCCTTCATGAATACGTTTGAATCGCGCGCCGTATGCCGTGACGATGACGGTTCCCGTATTGTCCGGCGTTGTCGTATCGAGCGGATCGTAGCGAAATATGCCTTCCTTGCCTTCATCCGTTACGACATAGAAATCTGCTGTCGGCGCAACAGCCATCAAGCGCATATCCGCTATCGTTATTGTCTGTAAGCACGACTCATCCAGCAGTGTAGTCATGATGGGAGGAACGAGTTCTTGAATCATAGGCGGCACCTTCTCCTCCACGACCTGCTCGGCAACGTTCCGAATGCCATTCGCATTGCCGCCCTTGTTCTCGAAGCCCGCCCCATATACCGAAGCGGACACAGTCCCTTCCGGGTCCAATGCCCGGGCCTGGAGCAAGCCGCCTACGGCAAACGTTGCTCCGGCAGCCCCCATGGAAGCAAGCAGCTTTCGCCGGCTTATCGAGTCTGAACGGTTTGGATGTTCCTCCATCATAGGTTTTTCCTCCCTATAATAACTGTACTGGTGGAAGTCTTCGCTTTCATCGGCTCAAACCGTCACTTGGTCTTCTCCGTTGCCACCATCTTGTTAATCTCTTCCTCCGCTTGCGCAAGCGCCGTATTCTCGTCTACCGTACCGTTTACATACTCTTTGAATTTGTTCACGAGGATGCCTTCCGCCTTCCCTCGATAAGGCGAAGCGATCGGGTACTCCACAGGGAGGCTTTTGAAAATGCTCGGCAAATGTTTGTTTTTTAAATCGGGATTGTCGGCGCCTAGCGCCTGCTTCACTTGAGCGCTTTTCAGAGGCGACAGTCTGCCTTTTTTGGACAAGGCAAGCTGCACTTCCTCCGAAGTGATCAGCTCGATCGCTTTAACCGCATCTTCCCGGTGTTTGCCCGTTTTGGTCGCCAGCATGACGTACACGCTGGCATTGCCATACGTATTCGGCTTTTCCGTATAGCTCGGATACTGCGCAACATCCCAGTTTAATCCCTCTTTCCCGGCAGCCGCCAGTTGGGTCAATATATTTAAATCCAGCAGAACGGCTAACGTTTTGCTTTTCATGAACTGATCTTTCGGCGTAGCCGTGATCATACCGTTGCCGGGAATATCGTAGATCGATTTGGCCAGCTTGAACACTCTGCTCCATTTATCAGTTCTAAGGCTCGCTTTGTCCGTTTTCGGATCGATCGCCGCGATGGATAACGGCTGCGACATCCATATCACGGTACTTCCAGGGTCCAATCCGCGGAACTGGGTTCCGCTTTCCATCCGGGTCACTTTCTTCGCCAGATCAGTGAGCTGTTCCCAGTTCATCCCGTCTGTCGGATAAGTCGCGCCGAACTTATCGAATATGTCCTTGTTATAATACATAGCGTGGTAATTCACGTTAATGGGCAGCCCGTACATTTCGCCTTTATCCGACGCGTTTTTCACATCGACGATGTAGCCGGGTTCGAAACGGCTCAGGTCAATACCCGCTGTTTGAAACAACGGCGTCATATCGGAAACGAGCTCTTTCTCTTTATAAGAAGCCAGATTGCCGTTAAACGTGACGATGAGATCTGGGATCGTTCCGGCAGCCAGCAGCGCATCCAGCGACGTAGCCGTGCTCTCGGGATTGAAATTCAGCGTAATATGCGGGTATTTCTTGGCCATAAACGATTGCACGACCTGTTTAAACTCCTCGTCCAATACCGTGCTGGAGCCCTGACTGGCTACCTGCAGCGTTACCGGGTTAGCTTTTGCCGGCGGAGGTTTAGGCTGTTCGCCTTGCGCGTTTGGCTCGGATGTCGCCCCACTGCAACCAGCAAACAAAAATACGCCCATACTCATCAGGAACAGGAAACTTCTATTTCTCATACGAACACCCTCTCCATTGGTCATTTCAACTGTCATTCGATATGAATATTGACGATGCGAGCATGATCGAGCCCGTTCGTTTCGATGACTTCGAAACGTAAGCAGGTAACCTGGTCAACAGGTATGTCGAACTTCAACTGGCGTTTATAATTATCGCGGACGTGAACGATCTCCTCAACCTCGCTGCCGATTTCCGCCATAATCCGAAACTGCTTGATCGTTTCCGGCTGGGGCCCCCATATCATTCTGTTTTGATTCGCTTTTTGATGTGTGAGCGACAAGTGACGATGTAGTCCCGTGTCCAGCACAATGGTGATGCTGCGTATATCGACCGGCTGCTCCCAGCGCAGCTCCAACCACGGCGTCTGGTCGGACGGCTCCGACATCCAGCGATGCGTACCGGGTTCGGTTAAATCCGGTCTGACCCCTAGCGGACCTGACACCGTTCTCGTATGGCCGTCGATGACTTGCGCCGCGCGTCCGATTTCCTGCTCGGAAGAGGCTGTTATCTGCGCTTCCGCGGCCAGATTGCCATTCGGCAGCAGCCGTCCCGGCAAATAGGCGCCTTGCCGGAGCAGCATCTGCTGAGCTTTGGCGATAAGCTGTTTGTCGCACCAAGCGTCCTCCAGCCGTTTTCCCGCTTGTAGTACAGCAGCGGCGAATGTGCCGAGCCCTTCTCCCGCCACCGCACAAGTAGCCATCACCCTCGTGCTGGAAAAGGCAATATGCGTTGCCGACATGTTGCGTCCGGCGAACATCAGATTGACGATATTTTCACTAAGGAGCGAGCGCAGCGGGATTCCGTACATGTATGGCGTGTACGGCTGCGAACACGGCTTCTCCTCTTTGGCGTCGATACCGCCCGGAGGGTGCGTATCCATCGACCAGCCACCGTAAGCGATTACATCCTCGAAATCGACGGCCTGCTCCAAATCGTTTTGGGTGAGTACATGTTTGCCGATAAACCGCCGCGATTCCCGTTTGCCCGGCAAAAATCCGAACCAATCGAGCGCCCAGTTCAGCGATTCGGGATGATTCCCGCTGTTCTTAATATGATCCCAGACTCCCATCATAATCGCCAGCAGCTCATCGCGGATCGTCTCATTGTCCTTGATCGTGTCCATCATGCCGCCGAACTCGATCCACCAGAACCCGTATTCCCACGAGTTATGCCCGCGGAAACGCAAATCTTCCTCGCTGAAGGTGCGTGCCCAAACGGGCTTTACGAAAGGCATCGGCTTCCCCTCGTCACGCGCCGTGAACAGGAGAGAGGAGCCCAGCCGGTAGGCGTCGCTCAGAGCGGCCGCCGCGGATTCTCCATATGCCTCGGCCGACTCCCTCCCGGTCGTGAACAGCGCCCCCGCCTCGTATCCCAGCCTTCCGTCGCCCGTGCAGTCGGCGAAAAGATCAGCCGTTATTTCAAAATGGTCCTCTGTGCTCTCCCGGTTGGCATAGGCGGCGGTTATTCGGTTTCCTTCTTTTTGCACGCCGACGATCGCCGTATTGAGCAGTAGAGTCAGTAACGGCTCATCCCTGCATTTTTCGTACAAGATCAGATCCAGCATCGAAGCGCTTCTCTGGGGGTTGCGTATAGCGCACTCCAGCATAATTTCTTCGATGATTCCGCTCTCTCTCGCCTCCGTTTGCAGCTCTTTTCCTCGCGGAGACGAGCCGGATACGTGCATCCGAATTTCCGATGAAGCGTTCCCCCCTAGTACAGGTCGGTCTTGACATAAAATCACTCTAGCTCCATTGCGTGCCGCCGCAAGCGCAGCACATACGCCGGCAAGCCCCCCTCCCGCGACGAACAGCTGGGTGTGAAGCTTGGCGCGTTTGCTTTTTTCTTGATCCGGTTGCATGGTTCCTCCTCGAAATTTAACTGGTATGGTTTCTAATTTCATAGTAGTACAGCCGTTTTCCTTTTAAAATGCCATGATTTTAATTAAAATATATACATAATTTAATGCGCGACTTGCGGCAGAGGAGGAACACGAGTGGATGACTTCCTGTTGAGCGATTATGTCCCCCGCCTAATTTACTCGATGTACTGGGAACGCAAAGACAAATTTTTGTTTTATGAAGATACGTACAAGGAATGGACCCTTTTCGCCGTGGAAAGCGGTTCGTTTTATTACGAATTGGGCGAGGACAAAGGAATCGCGACGTTCGGCGATCTGCTCATTTGTCCTCCGAAAACGCCGTTTCGCCGTGTCGTCGTGGAGCCTCTCACTTTTTTCGTTTTGCGCTTGCGCTGGTATGACCGGGAAGGAAATGGGTTGGAACCGACCGAAGGCCGGGAATTTTTCACAGGCAAAATCAACATCCAAAATACAAGCCGCCTTGCCGCCAACTACAAAATGATGAAACAAGCCGAAGCGTTCGAAGGCGAGCGTAGACTGCATCGGTTCAGCCATTATGCGCAGGATATTTGGCTGCTGTACTGCGGGGAATCCGGAGAGGAGACGCCGGTTGGTGACGGGCCCATGTCCATATCAAATAAGCCCGAGCCGCTCATGCTCAAGGCTTCCTCCCTCATCCATAAACACGCTTTCCAAACGATCGACCTGAAACAGATTGCCGCTATGCTCGGTTTAAGTCCCGCCCGATTCACGCAGAAATTCAAGGCGGACTTCGGAATCACGCCGATTGAGCATCTCACCTCCATTCGTTTGGAGAAGGCGAAGCGGCTCCTGCTGGAGATGACGCTAACGCTGGAGCAAATTTCGGAAAGCATCGGCTACCAGAACGGTTACTATTTGAACCGGATTTTTATGAAGCACATGAACGTTACACCGGCAACCTATAGAAAAGCGCACACGGTTTAAGCTTCTCTGCCAAAAAAAAAGGTGGAGCACCTTGCCTCAGCAGGTTGCTCCACCTTCGTCTAACCCAACTTTATTTTTAAGAAAAACGTCTATCGAGGTACTTCAAGGATGAGCGACCGCGACTCCCCCCCCCACAAAGTGAAGATAAACTACGAGGCGTATTCCGATTACTTTGCGGGGACCCCAAAACCAGCGGAAGTTTCTCTTGGTAAAGAAAGTCGTATTTCGTTTCGCTTAACGCTTTAGCGAAGTTAAACTTTCTTTAACGTTCAAAAAATGCTTTTGCGTATTGTACAACTCCATGAACATCCCTTAGACCGCCATCTATAAGCTCAATAGCCATGAAATTATCGTCTTGTTCTTATCTAATAATAAGATTCATTCGCATGAACCTCCCCTACTTACGCTTCGCTAAGAAGTAGGGGTTTCTTACCAGCAACACCGTTACTTTCTACAAGCAAACAGGTTGGCTGCTTGCTCTCGCTGGTTACGGAAATGCAACGGCATGGTTCAGTAAGCAACACTTTTGCAAGTGGGTGGGAACTCACCATCTACTACTTCCCGCTAAGCGATCCGTAGATACCTCATTGATTCGCTTTTGCCCAAATACCGGATATCTCCGTATAGGTATTTTGACAATATTCCCTTGCTGCCATGAATATCCCGATGTTCTTCATAGCCGCAGGTACAATTGTAGATTCTTGCAGAAGTTTTTTTCCTTCTGCCGCAACAAGGACATTGTTGACTCGTATAGCTTTCATCGATCGTTTTTACAGGGGTTCCGTATGGTTCCATCTTGTAAGCAAGCTGCTTTTGAATCTTGCCAAAACTCCAATTGGATAGCTTTTGATTGACTGATTGATGGTTCTTCTTTTTCGTATGGCGCTGTACACCTTCCACTTGACCAAGAACAATTTCTTTAACCTCGTTTTCGATGCACCATGTGACGAATTGCCTAGTGGTTTTGTGGATGGCATCGTTTAGTTGACGCTCACTTTTACTAAGAATGTACATCTTTGCCCGATTGTACTTTTTCCATTGTCGGCTCCCTTGTTTGCATTTGCTCATGAGCTTCTGGACCTCGGCCAGCTTTTTGTTTCGGAGCCGATGAATGCTTCTCGCTTTTCTCCCGGTGATCATGATCGACCGGTTCGCGGTAGTCGTTGCCGCGATGGAGTGGATTTCGCCCAGGTCCACGCCGACCACCTGATTGCCGTTATTCTCCGTAACCTTTTTTCCGTCGTCATAACTAAGGGAGACCTTAAGCCCACGATCATATACCAGTTCGATTTCTTTGATTCGGGCATTTGGGATGGACGAAACGGTAATGCGGATCGGCGGCTGCCGTTTTCCGTGCTGAGTTCCCATGCTCAATGAGATCGTATTCCCCTCCATTTTGAAGGCTTGGTCTACCCACTTCGTGTTGAAATGCGTTTTGTTCTTGTATGGGTATTTCACCGGTAACCCTTGTTTTTGTGCCTGTTTGGCGCCGTCTCGGGCGAATAGATATTTATGGCACACAGACTGTACGGATTGAGAATGGAGGGGAAATTGATTTTTCAGTGCTGCTTGCAGCTCTGTTTGTCCGATCCATTTCCCTTCGTGCTCCAGGGAATAGTTTTTCGCTAGGATCAGACACCGGTTCCAAATCTCTGCGGAGATCCGATTGCACGCAAACAACCGTTCCAGATCGGTTTTTGAAGTTCGAAACGTCGTTTTGACACATCGGATCATCTTGTTTTCACCTCCTTTCCTTGATTCTCAATGTAAGTTTTCAATACTTCCAGAGGCGTACCGCCCATTGTAAGGAGACAATAGCTTTGCGACCAGAAATATTCTTTCCACAGCTTCTTTTTTACAGCGGAAAAGTCTTTTTTGATGAGGCGAGAACTGGCACTCTTATATGCATTGATGAATTTGGATAGCTCTGTATTGGGATGCGCCTTGAAAAGTATATGGATATGATCATGATCGTGATTCCACTCGCTTAATGTAATGTTGTAATTTTCTCCTATACGCTCAAAAATGCCTTTCGCATATTCAGAAATCTCGTCGGTCAACACTTTTCTACGATATTTGATACAAAGGATCAGATGATAGTTCAGCAAGAACACTGAATGATTGTTCGAGTCTAATTTCATTGATACACCAGCCTTATCATCAATCAAGACCGACTATACCAAAATATTACAATACCGAGCAACAAGTATTTCCAGGCTTCGCCTGGCCGATATTCATCCCCTCCCTGTAGAGGAAGGGGACTGCTCTCGGAATGCCGTTAAAAACTCCTCAAGCTGATCGAAGGTTCCTCCGAAGCCCATCTGCATGGAGTCGAACATGCCTTCAAAGAAGCTTCTCTCTTCTTCGGTTGCCTGGAACGGACTGCTGCGTAAAGTCATCGTGGTAACGCCGTTATTTTCACTAAAAATCACCTCATTACGAATCTCCAGCGGGATCAAATCGCTGAATGGCGCCCGGACCGTATGGCCCGCCTCATCTGAGAAGCTATTGAGCCAAACAATCTTTTCAAGAGCCTCGATTTCCTGATACACAAATTTCCCCCACATTTGATGGCCGTCGGAAGCTACCATGTTGTAGTGGAAAACACCGCCCGGACGAAAATCCAATCGGGCGACCGAGATTTCAAATCCTTTCGGTCCCCACCATTGTTTCAGATGTTCGACCTCGGACCATGCTCGGAATACAAGCTCGAGCGGCGCCTTGACTTGACGTGTTAGGACTAGCTCCTTACCTTCCGATCCTGCTTTCATATCCATTCCTCCATTCTGAATACAAACCTTAATTAAAATATACCCCTAAGGGAATATTCCAGTCAAGGAATATTAGATAAGGAAATCGATTGAAAGGAGCGCGGACAAAAGAGTCTATATTTCCATGGTCAGAAACACACTGTTAGGATCTTCCGTATAATCGGCAAAAGGTTTGCCGTACTGAAATCCGACACTTTCATACAGTTTCCTTGCCGGTCCGAACGATTCCATAGAGCCGGTCTCCAAACTCAGTCTCGAATAACCGCGTTCCTTCGCAACAGTAATCATATGTTCGAGGATTTTTCTGGCAACACCCTTTCTCAGGTGTAAGGAAGACGTACGCATCGATTTTATTTCCCCGTGGGTTGGATCAAGCTCCTTGAGCGCCCCGCAGCCAAGGATTTCATCGTTCTCCCACGCGCTCCAAAATGTAATCTCCGGCTTTTTTAGACCATCGACAGGTAAGGCGTGAACACTTTCCGGCGGGGAATTTTCGAACATTCCGCGGAGATGTTCACTGATTAATGCTATTACTTTTGGCTCAGTCAGGTCATCGATTCTGATTTCCAATCCAATCACTCCCTTCTCCTAAGTCATGGGCTAACCACCGCAACGGCTCGAACCGGGGACCCATCGCCACCGAATATACGAAGCGGAAACCCGTAAAACATAAAGTCTTCTCCGCCGGGAAGACGATCCAGCCCTTGCAGTCCCGTATACGTCACGATACCGATACCAAGCAGCCCACGTTCCAGTTGTTCGGACAATTCGCCGCCGACGAACGGCGGCCGCAACGCTGCGAGTCTTTCCAGACATTCCACTCCGGCGGATTCGGCGAAAAACAAGCCGCGGCCTTCCGGCCATACCGGGTCTTCAAGCAGAACTACGCGTGATACTCCGAAAAATCGCTCCAATGGCAGCTCATCCAATGTCGCGGCACCGGGGTGCATATGAGAAGGCGCGTCCACATGCGTTCCGGTATGACTGCCCAGCGAAAGCTGCCGCAATTCCCAGCTGTGACTCTCGTGGGTGTGGGCTATCTTGACTTTTACTACCGGATCGCCGGGATAAACGGGCATGCCGTCCGCAATCGGCAGCGACAAATCGATCACTCTCACTTCAGCGGCCTCTCTTCCTTCAACTCATGATATAAATGCTCACATCTGCTCCTTCCCCGATTGTACCATTACCTTCGGCAAACGGAATAGCGTATTGCAAACAAAAAGCCAGTCCCGTATGGGACCAGCTTGATCTTCTATCTTACAGCGCCTCTGTCGAAAGCGTTCCGCTATCGCTGACCTTGACTTTGTACTTCGAACCGTTCGGCGAAAGCAGCACAACTCCGTCATATTCGACGTCATTGTAGCTGGCGGCGAGCCGATTTCTCGCACCGCTGTAGCTCGCGCCGACGTTGCCGACCCCGTTTACGGTTCCGCCGGAGCCGCTAATCACGAATGTGCCGTTCACGATATTGTCTCGGGCCAGCACTTTGATCCCGGAGGACCTGACGATCCCGATTTTGCCCGATGAGTACGTGCCTGTGATCATATTGCCCGACAGCTCGATATCCTCGAACCGGTCGTTGCCCAAACCGGTGATGAAGATGCCATAGTTGCCGCTTGTGCCGTTAATGATATTTTCGCTGATCTTGATATGCCTGCCTTTGGCGGCCAAATTTTGCGTAGTCCCGAACTGCTCGATTCGAATCCGGTTCGTTATATTTCCCGTCACGATAATACTCTCAAGATCAAGGGACTGCACGGTCAAATAAATCGATTCCTCTATAACATTGCCAGTGATCGTTACATTCGAGCTGTCGTCGATCCAAACTTTTTTGCGAAATGTATTCCCGGCGATTACAGCCCGCGAACTGTTGTTCTCTACCTCGCAAGAGCCGTACGAATTATTGTCGTCATAGTTTCCAATGACCTTCAGCCACCCGTTCGATTGAATAAAATTGTAGCTGGTCGCATTTTGGCCGTTGTACGTTTTACAATTCATGATGGTAGTGTTGTACGTTTGAGTGTTCTGGAAATGGCCCGCATTGCTCCCGACCGGCGCAACGGAGGTGCAGCCGATGATCTCAACGTTATGGAGGTAATACTGGGGAGGCCCTGAATACTCATACTCACCGCCGCGCATATCCACCGAGTAGAAAAAGCCGCTGAAGCTGCAATTGTGGATTTTGATCCCTTTCACGTCACGGCTTCTTCCCTCTACATCAGCCGGTCCCATGCTAATCGCTCGCGCCTGAGTGGAATACGCGGAAGCTACAAAGTTCAAATTGCGAGCCTCGAAATCGCCTTCTTTCAGATAGAAGCCGGAGGTTGCCTTGATCGTGCCCGTTCCGTCCAAAGTAATACCCGCCGTATTCACAAATACTTTGCTGATGGAGTATGTACCTGGCGGGAAATACAAAATATCTCCGGACGAGATGGCATCCAGCGCGTTTTGAATGGCGACCGTATCGTCCGTCGTGCCGTTGCCCACGGCTCCAAACCATCTGACGCTCGCAATGCGGTTCTCTAGAACGCGCTTGAACCGGGCACCTGCGGTAGAGACAATAACGGTTCCCATATTGTCGAGGGAAGCCGTATCCGCCGGATCATAAATGAAAACGCCTTCTTTATCAGGATCGGTAACATAATACACACTTCCGGCGGGCGTGCCGCTCATGGAGCGCAGCTCCGCTATGGTGATCTTCAACACACAGGATTCGTCTATCAAAGCGGTTGCCATCGTAGGGACTTGAGCTTGAATCATCGAAGGCACTCGTTCGTCGACGACTTGCTCCGCCACCGTGCGAATGCCGACTGCGTTCCCGTTCGCCGATTTAAGCGGATTATAGGTCGAATCAGTAGTTGTGGAGCCTTGACCCAAAGCGAATGCACTGGATTGAAGCAATCCCCCCGTCGCCAAAGCCACTCCCGCCATACCCATAGAAGCGACCAGTGCCCGGCGGCTAATGGACTTGCCCGCCTTGCTTTCATCGCTTCCGGGCAACCCTGCCTGGTTTTGGTCTCCTTTGCCAACCGTCTCGCATTTTACATCGTGCTTGTTATGGTTGTCCCCTTCCACTTGCCATTCCTCCTAATAGGGTATGGTCGCGCTATTCACTAAAATCATAGCATGGGGGACTCCATTTTCGCTGTGCTGCAATGAATGAGAAAGAGTCGTTGTTTGACTGAAATGAAAGTGCCGATCCATTCATGAAGCGCTTACATTTTACACATGCCCTTGCACTGTTTTTCTGTACTGCTCCGGAGGCAGCCCTTCCTGCAGTTTGAATTTTCGGCTGAAATGCGAGACATCCTTAAACCCCACCTGAAAACATACATCCGTAACGGCCTTCTCTTTCGCCATATAAAACAAAATCTTCGCTTGGTTGATTCGGCGCCGATAAATATAGTCCATGATGGTCATTCCCGTAACTTCCCGAAATAGCTTGGATAAATATTGCTTGCTTAGGTGGAACTGTTTCACGAGCTCATCAAGCGTCAAATCATCCATATACCGATGTTCAATAAATTGGATCACCTGCCGGACAATCCGCTCTTTCTCGCTCCTCGCACCCGATGCATACAGCCCCGTTAATTTATGTTTGCACTTCTCGTAAATGAACAGCAGCATATCGTAGAAGGCCATCAGAAAACGGCCGCAGTTCACAGGGTCCTGCTTGCCGTAGAAACGGTTGAACCGGCTCAGCATCTGCTCGAACTCCTCTTTGCTATCCCCATGCAGATGAATGATGTAGTTCCCGAGCTGCTCGAACGGCTGAAGAAGATCGATTCCGAACACGTGCTGCTCCGCTAATCGCAAGGCATACGGCTCGAACTGAAACATCGTGCGCACGAAGGGGGCGCCTTGCGCGTTGAATTTGGGCCCATGCCGGGTCAACCCGTCCATGATGATGAGGTCGCCCTGCTTCAGTTGAAACAACGTGTCTCCGAGAATATATTCGCCCGTTCCGCTGTGAAAGTAGTAAATTTCTGCGAGAGGATGCGAATGATAAACAGTTTTCGACCTCATATTAAAACAATAATAATATTCATCGCAGATCGAATAAGGAAATAACATTTTGATCCCCATCATCCCCTCACCAAGTAGTCGTTCGCTATCATTATAACACGAACCATTCTTGTCGAGTTTTGCTAAACTTTTTTGGGTACATTCAGGTGGCGAATTGGTCACGTAAAAACCCTCCGTTCTCATTCGAGAACAGAGGGTTTATCGGCTTCGCTATTTCTCCACTCTGGGCTTCGTCGGATCGCATTGCGTGTCAGGAACCAAACCTAGATTTGCAAGCTTCGTCAAATAATAACATTCTTCCCGCATCATATGATCCGGCACCAAAGGAGCGATTCGGTCGAGAAGTTCCGCCGACAATTCCATTTCCTCGAGTTCCCGGAGAAACGCGACAAATAACTTCATTTCAAGATCGATATCTTGATGGAATCTGCGAAAAGCCGGGAAATCCCGGAGCTGCGTTCGCATGTAACCGGCCATCTCGATGCTCTTCATATAAAATTGTTGAAAGTGCACTTCGAACTTATGACTTTTTTCTATCAAACGTTTCTCTACCATATCCAAGTCGCTTGCAATGGAGGCTGCGTGACCAACTGCATCCGATAACCACAGGATGTCGTGATGGATGGCTTCGAATTGGGGGACCGGTCCCCCTGCTTCCAACGCCTTCAAGATCCGTAAATACTCCTCAAGCTCATTCAACATATGGTCAATAAAGGTCGGCGATAATCCTATCGCAATTTCATTGAGAAGCTGTTTGCGCAGAATGTCTAGTTTAAACCTCTGCAACTGCTGAGTCAACGAGAGTGCCTGCCCAGTCAATGTCTGAATGTCCGTGTCGGCGGATCGAGCCATCAGGAGCAGATGATCGAATGATTGAATGAACTGCTGCGCTATTTGAATAGCTCCTGTTTCTTTTGGCGAAAGCGCATTATAGATGAACCGGCTATGATCTCCAAGAATTTGCAACCAAAACCGATGCTCAAACCATGCATTTTGGTCCAACCGGAATCTCCCTTTCGACGAATATTCAATAAGAAAGGGTATGTGCGGATTCATCGCTCTATTCCAGATTTACATTCATTTATTTAGATTGGCGAGTCGGATACGATTTCTTAGCCCTTCCGCTCTCTCCCATTAAAAAGACAAAGCCTTAGCCCGGAGATCCGAACTAAGGCAGCTTGCCCGTGTACATCGATTCATCGATTAAAGCTTTTCGTACCCTTTTTTGGGTTGGTTTTCGTTTGGAGTTTCTTGACCTTCCTCTTCCATTACCCGGCTTGCTGCGTAAGCTTGCTTATCCTCGACGGCTTGAATAGCGATTTTCGCTTCCGCATATTCTTGAATTTTAGCAACTTGTTGACCTTTGTTCATCTGGATCGCCTCCTATACATAAGGTCCCCAGTCCGATGGCCGATCATGCACCCCAATTCTAAAGCTTGCGGCTCTTCGGACGCAGCATCCAAGCTTCGTTACCAATTCGATATTCAACTTATGTAATAACTTCCATGAACTTAATGCAGCTGCATTGGGAAAGTTACATTTGTTCACGAAAACTTACATACGGAGAAAGCTATATGAAGCGAATTTGTTTGTTCTACATGGCGCTTTGGATGCTATTAGGGAGCTTGTTACTAGGTGCCTCGGACACTCATGCAGAACCCTCTTTTCCGATCGTTAGAGATCAAGGCGAGTACGAAATAGAAATCTACCCGAAGCAGCATCGTTTAATCGTCCTCTTGCACGGAAGTGTGTTTAAAACTTACCGAATAGCCGTCGGTACATACTCCACCCCTACCCCTATCGGTGAGTATAAAATTGTGTACAAAGGTGAAAATTGGGGTCCCGCTTTCGGACCTCGTTGGCTGGGATTAAATGTCCCTTGGGGCAATTACGGGATTCACGGAACGAATCAACCTCATTCCCTCGGGCAGCATCTAAGTCATGGCTGCATTCGTATGCGAAATGCCGATGTTATCGAGCTGTACCGTCTTATCCCCATCGGTACCAAGGTGACGATTTATGGACATGTGTTGGGAGAGGCGAATAAGGAGCCGAGAAGACTGGCGGAAGGAGACGTTGGAGGAGACGTTCAGCTCATTCAATCCCGCCTGAAAAGCGCGGGATATTTTAAAGGAGAATGCAATGGTAAGTTTCGTTCTGATACGACCCGGGCTTTAAAAAAGTTTCAACAAGAGCAGCGCATTCCCTCGGACGGTGTCGTCTCGGCGGAGGTCTATAACAAACTAGGCTTGCTTGAGTAGCGGTCTGTCCCTGCCGCCTGTACCATCGGTATATTTTAGACGTAGGCGGGCATAGTAGGGCTACCTTAACATTTTTTAGGGGGCATGAAGAGATGAGTACTTCTCAGCTTACTGGCGGCGTGCCGTTTCGAACCAACTATCGGCTTCATCTCCTGTTTGCTGGATTCGTCATTTATTGGATAGCTTTAGGGCTTTGGCCGGTTCAACGTTCCTTGTGGCTTGCGGAAAATGTATTGGTTGTTTTGACTGTAGCAGCGCTAGTGTGGACCTATCGGTTTACCCCTTTGTCCAATATGTCATACCTTTTTATTGCCTTATTTCTATGCCTGCATACATTTGCCACCCACTTTTCTTACGAAACCACACCTATCGATAATTGGCTGAAAGCTACCTTCCATACAAAACGCAGCTATTACGATCGAGTCGTCCATTTCGCTTTTGGTTTGCTTTGGATTTATCCATTTCGCCAATTGTTCGTTCGAACAACTGGAATTGTGCGGGGATTGTGGCCTTATCTCGCACCTATGGCTCTCGTAGTGGGTTTAAGCGCAATATTTGAAATTACCGAGATGGCCGTTGCCAGCCTTTCCGGCCAAGGAACGAACAATGACGATGCCATCGGCATGCAGGGCGATTTATACGATACCCAAAAAGATATGATGCTTGCTTGGTTCGGCGCGATCGCAGCAGAAGGCATTCTTATATGGAGAAGCAGACGGAAGAAAGTGGTGAACTAATTTTGGTTCAGTCTCCTTTTCTTAAATCCCCCAAAACCAAGTATAAGCAAAGGTAGAAGCAATCCGAACGTGGCTGTGTACGCCCACCAGTATTTTACGACGATTAAATTGAAATAAGCGATGTTCGGGATAACGACAAGTGATGTAACAAGAACAACGACGGCAAGCGGGAGTGATAATACCCGGTTATCCTTGATTGCAAAAAGCTGCGATGTCCCTGCTACAACAGCATAGTAGCAGACGTATAACTTGAAATACAGCGTAAATAACCACAGCGAGGCCATAGCAACTTCAATCCGTTCCAAAAAGCCGCCAATACTTATTTTTTTTGCAAGAACGTACGTTGTAAATAACTGCATTTCCGTTAGCGGTGCGCCGAGCACCAGGATGCAAACCAATATGGTCAATGTAAGTATAAGCCCCCCTACCGCCGTACCGAGTAAATAAGACCGTACGATCCCTCGTCTTCCGCGTATGGCGGGCATTACCATAATCAGGATGACGGATTCGAAGTAGTAACCGGACAGCAGCAGCGCTCCGCTTAGAACGGGTTTCGGGCTCGGCTGGTAAACCGGCAGCAGACGTTTAAGCTCCATTTGGGGAATAAGCAAAAACACAAGCAAAAAGAATAAAACAACGACGCAAAAAAATAAAAGTTCAGACGCGCGAACAACCGTATCGATCCCAAGCCGAAACCCCCAAACAACAACTAGAAGAAACATGATTTGGAAAGCCTGAATCGGAGTTTCCGGCATAATATGGGTTACCATGAAATCCCCGACTTCCCATAATACGATTCCCGAATCGATCAAGAAGAATAGAATCAGCAGGATACTGACGGCAGCCCCTGTCCAGTTCCCAAGCGACTCCCTGGTTATTTCAATTAGTGACTTGCCTGGATACTGTTTTACAACGTAACCGAACAATACTGCAATGCAAAGCCCTAGGATCATCGCGATCGCACCCGAAATCCATGCATCCCGCATAGCAAATCTGGTCACATTGGCAGGTACGTATAAAATGGTATCACCGATTACAAATAGTGCGGACAATATAGTGAATTGCCGTATCGATACGTTTCCACGTTGCAGAATACTCCCCCCTTGCCTCCGCTCGAACAAACAAGCACGTTTATGCATTCACCTAACTTTTTCTCAGTTTTCACCTGTTATCGGAGGGATATACGCTATATTGTGAACGTATTTGGTCAATAATGATTACAAAAATAGGCAGAGGTCTCCCATGAACATCCAACCGCATCTCAAGGACAATATATCTTATATCCGAAATCGATTTGGGAATAGCAAAGACTTTATTGTACGGGAGATTGTTCTCGGCAAAAATCGGGAAATCACGCTGGCGTTTACCTATATCGAAGGTTTGATCGATAAAGATTCCGTGTTCCGGTTGCTCGACTCCATGCTCCTATATGCAGATCAGATTCAAATAAACGAATTCGATTCTTTCATGCGTCATCTTGCCATCACAGTCGGCGACATCGGCTATAAAAGGGATTTTGCCGGTGCCCAATCTGCCCTATTGGCCGGAGAGACCGTCATTTGGATGGATACGGTCGCCGTTGCTATCGCTGTAAATACTCGCGGTGGCGAAATGCGGCATGTATCGGAACCGGTATCGCAAACCGTCGTTCGCGGACCGCAGGATGGCTTTACCGAAACCTTGACAACGAACCTTTCGCTGGTGCGACGAAGAATCAAAAACCCGAATTTGTGGGTCGAGTCGAAACAGCTCGGCCGGGTCACAAAAACCGATGTGGCGCTTATGTTCATCCATGGACTCGTCAAGGACGAGCTACTGGAAGAGCTGCGTACGCGGCTCGCGAAAATAAACTTGGACGGCATACTCGAGAGCAACTATATCGAGGAGTTTATTCAGGACGAAACATTCACCGTATTTCCTACGGTCAATAATACGGAGCGACCTGATGTCGTGGCCGCAGCTTTACTGGAAGGCAGAGTCGCCATATTTGTTGACGGTACACCGTTTGTCTTGTTAGTTCCCGGACTATTCACCCAATTCCTCCAATCGCCGGAGGATTACTATCATCGATCGGACTACGGACTGCTGCGTGTTCTCCGATACATTTCGCTTTTAGTTTCTTTGCTTGCGCCGGCACTTTATATCGCAATTACAACGTTTCATCAGGAGATGATACCCACTTCGCTGCTGATCAGCCTTGCCGCGCAGCGCGAAGGCATTCCTTTTCCCGCATTTATTGAAGCGCTCATGATGGAGGTCACCTTCGAACTGCTGCGTGAAGCGGGAGTACGTATGCCCAGAGCAGTTGGAACCTCGATATCGATTGTCGGGGCCCTCGTGCTGGGACAGGCTGCGGTTGAGGCGGGACTCGTATCGCCGGCCATGGTCATCATCGTATCCATTACAGCGATAACCGGGTTTATATTCCCGAGTTTCGAGATCGGGATATCCATTCGCCTATTACGCTTCGTGTTTATGGGACTTGCGGCTTCGTTCGGTTTCTTTGGGATTATCATCGGATTGATTGCGTTAATCTTACATCTATGCCATCTCCAGTCGTTTGGCGTGCCTTACATGACCCCATTCGCCCCCTTTCAAATGAAAGAACAGAAGGATAATGTCGTAAGGGTACCTTGGTGGCAGATGTACAGTCATCTGATGAATCCAACCGCGAACAAGCGAAGACATTCTGCTGATGTTGGCGGCGAGTCTCCTCCATCTCCCCGAAACAAGCAAAAGATAAATGATCCTAATGAAGGAGAATCGGGATGAGCCGAATAATGGCGGTGCTTATCGGTTGTTTATTCGTGACGATTGTGCTCAGCGGCTGCTGGAATCGCCGGGAATTAAACGATCTCGCGATAGTGCTCGGTATCGGTATCGATAAACATAAGGATCAGTACCGGGTTTCCGTTCAAATTGTAAATCCGCAAGAAATTGCGACCAAAAAGACCGGGGGCGGCAATTCGCCGATAACCATCTATGAAGAAACCGGCAAAACCATATTCGAATGTTTGCGAAGGATGACGACAAAATCACCGCGCAAAATATATACCTCCCATTTGCGCACTTTAATTATTAGTGAAGAAGTAGCTCGCGAAGGGGTCAAAGATATTCTCGATTTTTTCGCCCGAGATCATGAAATGCGGACCGATTTTTATGTGGTCATTGCCCGCGAAGCCAAAGCCAGAGATGTAATGAGCATTTTACAGCCGCTGGAGAAGGTTCCGGCCAATTTTCTATTCAAGTCGCTGCAAACCTCCGAGAAAGCGTGGGCTCCGACTGCCGGGAAATATCTTGACGATCTGATGGCTGATTTGATGAGCAAGGGGCGAGCCGCTACGTTAACCGGCGTTCGGATGTATGGCGATGAAAAATCGGGCGAATCCGTCGATAATTTAAAAACGGCCCATTCCGAGGCTTATATCAAATATTCGACGATCGGGGTTTTTCGGAGGGACAAATTGGTTGGCTGGCTGGACGAGGAAGAAAGCAAAGGATACAACTTCATAACGAACAAAGTCGAAAGTACGGTCGGCGTGCTTGAATGCCCAAAAGGCGGAGAGATGAGCGTGGAAGTCATCCGTTCCAATACGAAAGTAAAAGGTACTATCAAGGATGGACAACCCGTAATCGAAGTAAGCATCCATATTGAACAAAATATCGGCGAGGTTGCGTGCGAGGTCGATTTGAACGATATCGGGACGATCTCTCAATTTGAACAGATTTCCAAGAAAAGAGTTCAATCGTTTCTGGACAAAGTCGTGGATAAAGCGCAGAAAAAGTACAAATCTGATATTTTTGGATTCGGCGAGGTCATTCAGCGTGACGAACCGAAAGCGTGGGAGCGACTGGTAGACGACTGGGCTACGATATTTCCTCATATTCAGGTAAACTTCAAACTCGACATTAAAATAAGACGAACCGGCACACAAAGTAATTCTTTCCGTGACAAAGTGGGGAGGTAAGCTTCATGCTGGCTGTGTTTGGCATATTGGCAGCGGGGACAGCTATCTTGTTGATCGAAATGCCTTTCTTGCAGAAAGGAAGCAAAAAAGAGAAATGGACGTTTGCAATCACGCTTGTTTTTGCACTTGGGCTAGCAATTGCAAAAAGCGTCAGAGCTCCGTTACCCAATCCTCTGGACTTGATCGCTTATTTGTATAAACCGCTTAGCGATTGGGTTTACAACAAGCTGAGCTGACCCTCGGAAGGCGGGAGACCATGAGTAAAGACAAAATCAATATTCGTCAATTTACACTGTTCGTTACGTTATTCACGATCGGCAGTTCGATCTTGTTTATTCCGCTCAGCTCCGCGACGTCGGCTAAGCAGAGCGGCTGGATCTCCATCCTGATTGGCATGTGCGCCACTCTTGGAATCGTCTGGATGTATTTGGCTCTCGCACGAGAAGCTCCTGGCTGTACGCTGGTGGAGATGAACCGTAAATGGCTGGGGAAATGGTTGGGCTCCCTTACCTCCATTTTCTACATCATAACAACATTAATCTTGGCTGGTCCCTCGCTTCTGTATTATTTGGGAGAGTTTATGGTTGTAGAAATTATGATGCGGACACCTATGGAGGTTTTGATCATTATGTTCGCAGTCGTGGTGTGCATGGGAATGCGCATGGGACTTACGACGCTTGGCCGCGCGGCCGAGGTGCTGTTTGCGCTATTTGTCGTCTTGTTCGTTCTCCTGATTTTATTTTCGATACCGAATATGAAGCTCGAGCAGCTCAGGCCGGTTTTCGCCACCGGCACTTCATCGATACTAGGGGCCGCCCTCGATTATGTCAGTTTTTCAGGAATGCCGCTCATTGTTTTACTGATGCTGTATCCATTGGTTGCCGATTCCCCTCATGCGGCCAAAGCTTACTACGGGGGAACGATCATTGGCGGAGGTTTCTTACTGATCATGACCGTTGTTTGCGTATCCGTCATCGGTGTAGAGAACACGCTGCAGCAGGCTTATCCGAGTTATGAGTTGGCCAAAAAAATCAATATCGCAGGTGTTTTAACCCGCATTGAAGTGATCATGGCTACCATATGGATCATCTCTCTTTTCTTTAAGCTGATTCTTTATTTTTATGCGGGGATCAAAGGCATGGCCCAGCTTTTGCGAATAGAGAACGAACGGCTGCTGGTGTTGCCGATTGGAGTCATGATGGTCGTACTATCACTTATGGAATACCCGGATACCGCTTACCGTTCCTGGTGGGATTCGAAAATATGGCCGCCCTATATTGCTACATTCGGCTTTCTGCTGCCGGTACTGCTGCTTGTTATCGCCAAACTACGCAAGCTGCGTAGTCCTTCCGGTTAGGTATAAGAAGAGCAGCTTGCACAGGCTCAACCTGGCAAGCTGCTTTGGTATTTACGGAACGAATCACCTCTACGTCTTCGCGATTTGCTCCTGAATCGATTTGTCGGCTTCCTCCGCCTCCATATTGATTTTTTCCTTGCAGCCACGAAATTTCCGTGCCGACTCCTTACCTCTCTGCGAACAAAAAACAACCAGAGACGCCGCACAGGCGAACTCCGGTTGTTCTATTCTTGGCGCACGGCCGGATCAATCGACCGTGACCATCTCTCCGCGCTTCATTGATTTGTAGGCAGCCAAGGCGACTAGTGAAGCGTTCAAGCCATCTTCTCCCGTCACTTGCCCGTCTGTTCCATCGCGAACCGCGCGAACGAAGTCCTCGATCATAAGCTCATACGTACTGTCTCCGTAATAGTCCCACTCCGCTCGCGGCGTACGATCCAAGTAGTTTTCCGTCTTCTGGTTGAAGCAATCGAGCGCTAGAACCCCTTCGGTACCGATTACCTGAGCGGTGAAATCGACGTCGAACGGAAACGAATCGCACCGTGACCAACTGGGGTCGATGACGGCGATTGCGCCGTTCTCGAATGTAACGTGCACAATCCCGCCGTCCTCTGCATTCAGCTCGCGAAAGAACGTGCCGCCTTCGGCATACACTGCTTTCGCCTTAGACCCAGTCAGCAGATTCATGACACCGGTGACATGTACAGCGTGATCGATAATCGCACCGCCCCCGGACAGCTCCGGGATAGTATACCAGCCCCCCGGAAATTTTCCGCGATTCGTACCTTTAAGCGCGACGACACGACCTATTTTCCCGCTGTCAATCAAGCGCTTCGCTTCCATAACGGCAGGGTGGAAGCAGCCGGTCAGCATCGTCATCAGCCGCACTCCGTTCTCCTTAGCCTCGACAACCATCTGCCGCATCTCGTCCGAGGCTACACCCAACGGCTTTTCGCATAGCACGTGCTTCCCGGCGCGGATCGCGGCCAGCGTCATTTCGGCATGATGCACATTTTCCGAGCAGACCAGCACGGCGTCCAGCTCTGTACTCAACAGCTCGCCGTATTGTTCGTAGAAGGGCACACCGCATTGCTCCAGCATCAGTACTACGCGGCCCCGGTCATGATGGGAAACTCCGACCACCTCCACTTCCGGCATCCGCTGCAAAATATGCAAAGCAGTCCTTGCATGAGAAAAGTAGGCAAAACCGAGAATGCCGACTTTCAACTTGTTCATGCTCCCGCCTCCTTGCTGATCGCATGCTTTGCCGGTATCATCTGATCGGACACTACGACTCGCTTGCCCGTTTCGATCGACTGCAAGGCGGCATGGGCGATTTCTACATTGCGGAGCGCCTCCTCTGGAGCAATAACCGCCTGGTTGCCCGATCGAATGCAGTCGATAAAGTGCATGAGCTCCCAGTGCTGGTTAATGTAGCGGTCTACTTGCTCCGCATGGCCTTTATTAGTGGCGGTGTGAAGCGTGAGCGTGCCGGATTCGTCACTATGGCTGCGAATGAGCCCTTCGCTGCCGGCAAACTCGAATCTTGTGGTGAACGGTCCGGTGTACCCCCACATGCTTTCGAGATTGGCGATCGCACCGTTCTCGAATCGAAGCGTAACAAGCGCATATTCCATTCGATCCGTACCGGCCGCTTGTGCGAATACGGACTGTACGTCGCCGAGCACCCAGCAAACAAAGTCGATATCGTGGATCATCAGATCCATGATTACTCCGCCGCTCAGCTTGCGGTCGGCGTACCATTCCTTACGTATGCCGGGATATCCGCCGTATCTCCGCGTATGGGCGATGCCAACGTTGCCGATAGCCCCGGACTTAATCTTTTTATGCGCATCCGAATACTGCCGCCCGAATCTCGTAACGTGTCCTATATACAAGCCGACCCCATGACGCTTGCAGGCATCTATCATCTCCAGCCCGTCGGCGACCGTATTGGAAATCGGCTTTTCGCAGATGACGTGCTTGCCGAGTTCGGCCGCTCTTACCGTATATTCCTTATGCATATGGGTCGGCAAGCAGATGTCGACCACATCGGGTTTCACGGTGGACATCATCTCGTCGAAGGAGCAGAAGGCGTCCGTACGGCATACCCCCGCCACTTTGGCCGCCTTTTCCGCGATCGGGTCGCATACCCCGGCCAAATGCACACCGTGTATGCGAATCCATTCCCGCGCATGCGCCTCCCCCATCGTTCCGCACCCAATAACCGCGACTTTCATAGCTTACATGCCTCCTCGTCATTTCTTGTTGTTCCAACTGCCGCTGCTCACCATTGCCACAGCCACTGCCATTTAGTCGAACTTTTGTTATTATTTCCGTCTATATTCCCATTGCCATTGCCGTTACCAGGAGCACCGCCGTTACCCGGGTTACTTCCATTTCCGTTGTCAGGGTCATTGCCATTCCCGGTACCGCCGCCAGCATCAGTCGGACCAACGATCGTTCCATCCGTATCGCTGGTGGGTGCGCCGTTTTTCATTCTGAGCCTGCCCGTCTGGTCGACCCATAGGTTATGCGTTCCCAGTGTAAGTACCGTCGGCTCGATGATATACTTTCCGTTGACCTGAAGCCCGATGTCGGTTACGGTACCGTTAACTTCAAACGTTTTGTTATTCAGCTGATTCCATGCAATGACGGTTCCATAAATGGATTCCGCGTTTTCCAACTTCACTCCGATTCCTTGCCAGCTGGGAGTGTGGAAAGAAGTGACGGCGCAGCCGTTTAGGGAGCACCTCTTGCAGCCTTTTAAATAAAAGCCGGCACAAGTAGAGTTCTCCTGACCATTCGAATCCGCTACCGACGAAACGATATTGAACATCGTGCAGCCGTCCAGCATGAATCCATGCTTGTATTCCTCCTGGGCTTCGCATGAAACGAGAGTCGACCGACCGCTATCTTTAAAATAAAAACTCCCCAAGTTGTTCGGATCGCTCAGCCCGTTGTAGAAAGTCTTCACGTTGACATAGTGGTTGTTAGCTCCGCCTTCGATATATACGCCGTACATGGCGTTCGAGTTGAATACCGAATTCGTTATTTTGCAGTCGGTCATCGATTTCGCCGTAAAGCCTGCCCTTTTACAACCCCATACGTGCAAGTCGCTCATGTGTAGGGCACGAACATTCACGAAATCCGTCTGTGTATAATCAATCGCTATCCCATTTTCCGCACAGTTGTATATAAGCACGTTGTGTATGAACGAATTCAAATCGCTCCGATTCGATTGATACGCATAAACCGGTTTTGCCAAATAGGTCGTTTTTTTTAGGAAAATCCCGTTGCCGGTCGTATTGCCATCTTTGTTTCCGTCAATTGCGAGATCCATAATTCCGACTTGGACAACCGAATCATCCTTTAATATGACCAAGTTCGTATTTGTATTGGTTTTCAGCCTCAACGCAGACGCATTCCCGTCCCCGCGCAGCACGACTCTCGATCTCAGCTTCACATAGCGGAGAATATACGTTCCAGCCGGAATGTATAACACTCCCCCCGTGTTTGACTCGAGCGTGCTCAACGCCGCTTCGAACGCATCCGTATCGTCGGTCACTCCGTCACCTTTGGCATTATACGGAGCGGCTTTGACATTACATAGAAAGCCCATGCCGGGGTCAACTGCGAACTGCTGTAATGGAGCGGGAATTTCGGCAGCGAATGCTGCCGGAGAAATCATTGCGCTTGCAGCCAATCCAACCCCTGCACCCGCGACCAACTTCGCGCCTGACACCAGTAAATCCCTGCGGGAACGATTCAATTCTCCCATTGGACATCTACCTCCTATTCGATCTGCTTGCAATTTGCGATTCATAATGAACCAGATAGCAACCAAACAACGCTTCTGCTATAATCGAATAAAACCTTTCCAGAAATAAGCTAAAGCAGGCAACATAACGCCGATTCTACGGAGGACTTATGGATTCGAAATTACGACGCACCACCTCGAGATCCAGAATCGAACTGCTAATCTCCACTTTGAGGGATGAGATTATTACCGGCAAACGAGCCGAAGGAGATTTCCTGCCATCCGAGCTCGATCTGTGCGAACAATACGAGCTGAGTAAAAATACGGTCCGGAAAGGGCTCGACGTGCTCGCAAACGAAGGCTACATCGAGAAAATTCCGCGAATCGGGACGAAAGTGGCAAAACCTTACCGCCAGGAAACGGTAACGATCCATTTCGGCTACTACGCCAGTCTGGATGAAGAAATTCGAATTACAGAAATGCTCGGCGCTTTCCACGAAGCTTATCCCAACATTCGAGTCAAACCGGTGAAAAAATATTATTACAATCGCAATCGCGAGATCGAAACGAAGCGGATGCTGGAGGACGGAATCGACGTGATGACCGTCAACGTTACCGATTTCGAGGTCATGGGCGATGCCGACCAGGTATCGGAAGTGCTAGAGCCGCAGGAATGGAAGGAAGGAATCTATCCGTTTCTGACGAAGCCGTTCGTCAAACACGATCGCTTATATGCTCAGCCGTTCGTTTTTACTCCGGTCATCCTGTGCTATAACAAAGACCATTTCCGGGAGCTCTCCTTGCCGGAGCCGGACAGCAGCTGGACATGGGACGATCTGCGCAGGACGGGTGCCAAGCTGTCGAAAGCGACCGACCGGTTCGGGGTTTATTTCCACTTGTTTTCCGAAAACCGTTGGCCGTTGTTTCTGCTTCAGAACGGAGTCGTTTTTCAGCGCGACGAGCACGGCAAATATAAGTTGGACGATCTCAAGTTGAAGGAAGCTTTGGAAATATGTACAAATGTCGTTCAAGACCGAGAAGCGTTCCTCTCTTATTCGTCGGACGACGACCGGGACGTTCAGCTCTTGTTCCTGAAGGAGAAAGTATCGATCATCCTCGCAACGTACAACAGCTTGAACGCGTTCCGCGATGCACCGTTCGAATACGACATATCCCCCGTACCGAATATAGCGGAGCCGAAAACGTTGCTCGGCATCATCTCGCTCGGCATTAGCCGGGAATCCAAGCAAAAGTTGGCCGCAAGGCTGTTCGTCGACTACATGCTGTCTCACCAAACCCAGCAATTCATTAGGAAGCATACACTCAGCATACCGAGCCTTAAATCGGCCGCGGAATGGACGGGAGAAGATTTCGCCGGCAACCGCCCGCACCGGTTCGACCTGTTCCGTGAAATCATTCCTTCCTACCGGTTTCACTCTGATATGGGAGCGACATACAACGACTTGCTAGACATGCGCCGCGAGCTGAAATTTTACTGGTCCCAACTGGACGATCTGGAAACGGTGCTTCGCCGGATCGAAGACAAGCTGCAGGCCGGTTCCTAACGTTCCTGCTTCCGGGGCCCTGATCGATCCACCGTCAGGGCCGGCTGCGCGGCTTCCTTGTTCAGGACGCCGTCATTTCCCCTTATTCGCCTCAATCGTCTTGTTAATATCCTCTTCCGCTTTGCGGAGTGCCGTGTTGACGTCCGCTTCCTCCCCTTTGACAAATGACTCCATCGCTTTAAGCACCCGTTCCCTGGCATAGCTCATGTCCTTCGTGCTCGCGGTTGCAATAGCCGGCTTCGTTCTTGAAATGACCTGAATGTTTTTACCGGTCAGGAAGGGCAAATTTTTCCCGAATTCAGCCTTGATCTTTTCGTCTTTCAGAACTGTGTTTTTGCCATTTTGGACCATATCCTTCTGCACTTCGTCGGACGTAATCGTCATGATTACCTTTAACGCTTCATCCTTATATTTGCTGTTTGTCGTAATGAGCATGAAATGCTCGTCGATTGCCGTACCCGTTGCCGGCGCTTCCGGGAACGAAGGATATGTAACCATGTCCCAGTTCAAATCTTTCGCCTGTGACAGCTTTGCGAGCAAATTCAAGCTCGGCAGCATCGCAATCGTTTTATCCTTGACGAACGCATCCTGGCCGGTGCCGGCATATTGCAGCTTGGAATTGCCTGGAATGTCGTATATATTCTTCACCGTTTCGAACACGTTCCGCCACGGGGTCGTATTGATCGAAGCTTTCGACGTCTTGTCGTCAATTATCGGAAGCGCCAAGGCGGACGCGACCCGGTATACATAATCAGGCTCCATCCCCCTATACTGAACCCCGCTGTCCTGCCTCGTCACACGCTTAGCCAAATCCGTCGTCTGCTCCCAGGTCATTCCGTCCTTCGGATAAGATGCACCGAACTTATCGAAAATATCTTTATTGTAATAGTTGGCGTTGAAATGCATCGTGTAGGGAATCGCAATCAAATAGTCTTTCCGGCTTGCCACCTTAATCGAATCGAGCGTCACCTTCTCGAACCGGTTCAAATCGAAGTTATGCTTCTGGATGAGCGGCTCGAGATTCATGTCAAGGGCGAGATCGGTCAATTGATCGATCAGCGGACCGGCGTAAATGACAATATCCGGAATGTTGCCCGACGCGACGATTTTATCCAACTTGTTCGCCTCGGCATCCATCGTGACTTTTTGGATCGTTATGTTCGGGTACCGCTTTTTGACCGGATCGACGACAAATTTAGCAAACTCGTCGTCCGTCAAATAACCGCCGAAGTTCATCGCAATTTTGAGCGTTATGTTTTCTGCGGCAAGGGGCTTCGTCTCCTTAACGATTGCCGGCTCATTGGCACCCTCCGAGCCGTTGTTTCCTCCGCTGCATCCCGTCGCCGCAGCTACTATGAATAAAGCCGACAAAGCCGCGGTTACAACCGTTTTCGCCACTCTCTTCACACTCCCATTTCTCACTTTTGAACGATTTCCTTATTCGCCTTTTCTTCCGCACTGCGCAGAGCTGAATTGATATCGACGCCGTCCACCGCTATACTTTTGGCCAACTCGGTATTGACCAGCACATTGATCTTCGTGTCATAGATCGACGCCGACGGCGCAGGAGAGGGCCCTACTTTAAAAATGGCCTGCAAGTTTTTGCCTTTGTAATAGCCGTTTTCTTCTCCGAACTGTTTACGTATCGCATCATCCTTAATCACCGGAAGCCTTCCTCCCCTGCTGAGCATCATCTGGATGTCGTCTGTCAGCAGCAACCGAAGCAACTGATACGCCGCCTCTTTATTTTTGCTTGCCTTGTATACGAGGGCTGAGTGGAAGTCTACCGGCTGGCCGAGATTCGGACGGTCCGCGAATGCCGGATAGGCAGCCAAGTCCCAATTGAACGGCAGCTTCCCGCCCGACTGGTTCAAATAATACGTCACGCCTGCAATCCACGTCGGAAACATGGCCATCCGGCCTTCTTTGACGAACACCTCGTCCGGATATTCGAAAACGGCCTGATCGACATAACCGGGAATTTTATAAAATTTCTGCATTAGTTCAAATGCTTTCTTATGCCCTTCCGTACTTACCGAAGCTCTTCCCGTCTTGTCGTCAAACACCGGCAGTGAATATTGACGGAACTTCCAATTCGCCGGGCCTGGGGAGGCACCGATATACTTCACGTTTCCGTCCGTACGCGTGAGCCGTATGGCCAGCTCATAGATTTCATCCCAAGTCATCGAATCTCTAGGGTAAGCGACAGCAAACTTGTCGAAGACGTCCTTGTTATACATCATCGCACCGTAGTTCATGGCGAAAGGAATGCCGAACAGCTCCCCTTTTTTGCCAAACTTGCGAAGCTCTGTGACGACCGCTGGCTCGACACGGCCCATATCCACTTTGAATCTCGCCATCATTTCGTTAACATCAGTCGGATAATCCATGTCTGCTATTGTTGCAAGCGCGACATTACTAGTCAATACAATGTCCGGGGGAGTGCCGCCGGCCAACATATTTTCCAGCGAGATCGTCGCCGCCTTTACGTGCTTTAGACTGATCTCCGGATATTTGGCTTTCAGCGGTTGCACGAACACTTTCTGGAATTCTTCGTCTGTTAAGCCCGCATTGCGATCGTAAACGACCAGCTCGGCAGGTCCGCCTTTGTATTCGTCGGCGAGTTGATTCTCCTTCCTCTCTTCCCCCTTGTCTCCTGCATTCTCACTGTTCGATGCCGTGCCATTGCAGCCGACTATCAGCAATAAGACAAGCATCCATGCGACCGAACCTGATTTCGCCATCGCATTCGACCCTTTCGTTTATCGAGTACAAACCTTGTTCGACTTCCTTTGACCGGAGCGATGAAACCGCCCGATTCGATAGAACTTTCATCCCTCCTTTCCTTGTCCCTCACCGTTTCGTTAACCGCTTTCATGCATGAAGAGGAAGTGAACCAAATAATCGGTGATAATAAGAATATCAACTTTCAACAACAATACACCTTCTGGTTCATTTTAGATTATATTCTGGGTTATATGCGCTGTCAAACGTTATTATTTCAAAAATAAGGAATTTTTCTAGCCAAAGTAACGACAAAAACACCCTTTTCAAGTTATAATATCAAGTGAAAAACACTTTTCTCACAAAAATAAAATCATAATATACCAGACTAAAAGGAGATGTGCTGCGGCGGTATACCTTTAAAACTTTGGAGGATCGACAAGTGAGAACAAAAAAAACCACAACCACAAAACGTTTAATCAAAATGATTGCCAGAGAAACAGAGGATATTGCGTCAGGAAGAAGAGCCGAAGGGGATTTTTTGTCATCGGAGGCGGAGCTCGGTGGAACGTACTCACTTAGTAAAATACGGTACGGAAAGGGCTCGATAGGCTTGTGGCGGAAGGCTATATCGAGAAAGTGCCGACAATTGGCGCGCGCGTTTTGAACCAGGGGCGCAACCTTTTATTTTCATATGCTGTCGGAAAACCGGTGGCCGATTTTTTTGCTGGGTTCGGTTCAAGCGCGGAGCATGGATCTGATGAACCATCACTTACCCTCCCACTTGTCCGAGGATGATAAGGATTCGACGTCCTTGTTCAAGCACGGAAAAGCTTCTACGGTTATGGCCACCTATTCCTGCTTGCACGAACTGAAGCATTCCGATCCGCGACGAAATGCGTCTTTACTGGTCCAAACTCGAAGATTTGGAGACTGTACTCGCGCGTTTGGAGGAGAAGCTGTAGCTTGTGAATCATGACAAAGGCAGCCGATATGTCGGCTGCCTCCAAGTCTGCCAAGAGTCGCAACTAATTCAATTTCTGACCGCAATTCGCACAGAAGTTGGCTCCTTCATTTTTCGTGCCGCAGTTCGGACAGAAGTTCGCCTTCTTCCCTCCGGAGCTTTGCGCCGCCGGGGCAGGAGCGGAGTCGGCGGATGGCTTCGAGCCGGGGTTCATCTGTTTCATCATTTCGTTCGCGATGTTCATCCCCATCATCATGCCGGCCATATCCGCTGCCGCGCCCCCGCCCTTTACATTGCCGGACGCCATACCGTCGGTCATCACGATCTGCTGATATTTCTGCACATTTCCGATCATTTCGTACGAAGCGGTCTTCGTAATCTTGTCTTGAATTTCTTGCGGGTAATTAAAGCTCATGATATGGAAGCCGGTAATGGTCATTCCGTTGTCCATCACCTGCATATCCAGATCTTCGCTGATGCCTTTGCCAATCTCGAACGAATTGGCTTGCAAATTGAACATATCTTTGCCTTCCCGGCTGATCCATTTCATAAGCAACTGGTCCAGCACGGAAGTGATGCGGATTTTGACGTCCTCCACGAGGTAACTTTCTTTCACTCCGGCGATTTTGTCGATAAGCGTTACGTAATCGTTCACCTTAAAATTAAACGTGCCGTTCGCGCGAATGGGCATGCCGCCGGGAAGCTGCGGCGTCGGGATCATGATCGGATTTTGCGTCCCCCACTTGACGGTGAACTCCTTCGTATTCACGAACAATACTTCGACTCGCATGCCGCTATTAAAGCCGAATTTAAATCCCTTGAGCGTGGACAGGAACGGAATAATGTCGGAGGCAATGTTGTATTCCCCTTCATTTTCGAATATTCCTTCGATTTTGCCGTTGTTAAGGAATATGGCGTCTTGACCGGGGCGTATAATCAGCTTACTCCCTTTTTTGATCTCCCGGTTGCTCCACTTCCAGAAAATCATATCGTCTCTGAACTCTTCCCATTCGACTACATTGGCAAATTGATTTCCAAAAAACATCGTTTGCTCATCCCTTCGATTTAAAATGATCCTCTGCTGCCGCTATGCGAATGGCCGCCGCCGGTAGTACCGCCGCCTCCACCACCGCCACCGGAGCCGCGTCCGTTGTTTTTTTCGATTTTCTGCTTTGTGATGGTTGTATTCAGGTATTGGTCGTGACGCTCCAAAACTCCCGATGTGCGCGAATCCTCGTACGTTTGCCGATTAATCGTAATACGCCCCCCGGAATTTCGCACCATGATCCAGACGATCACCCCGCCGATGACCAGTGACACTATAAGCTGAAACCAGATGTTAAATAAAAGATTATCCGGGTTTACGCCCGCGCGGTAGCCCATATAGTCATACGCGGTTTGAATGTACGTTTTGAAGGCAAGCTGGTAATCGCCGCTTGTTAAATCCGGACTGATCCTGGTACGAATTTTCTTTAATCTGGCATCATCCAGAAGCTCCTTCGCCTTGTAGAATCCGGCCAGGTATACTTCCCGGTTTTTCATGTCCATCATCAAAATAACGGCATTGCCGTGAGGCTTATCGTATCCGAGCGCATGTTCGTCATAAAAATCTTGCGTCATTTTTATGACGTCGACGTTGCCGTCGTTTTTGGAAGTAACGATAATAATATCGGTTTCTCTTTTGGCGCCCAAACGGTTCGCCATCGCGTTCAGTTCGCCATACTGCTCCGGACTCAGCAGCTTCGCATCGTCATAGATAAGCTGCTTCGATTCCTTCGCCGCCATAGCCGAGTTCGCTCCGAAGGCAGCCGCAAGCAAAACGGCAAGAACGATGAAGAGTCGTATCATCGCGCTGCTTTTTTTCACCACAATCCCCCTCCCATCATCCAGGAAACGAGCTTGAGCGAAAGGAAAGAAGCGGCGCTGATGCTGGCGAACCATGCGGCCACCTTCGCCTTACTGATCGGGGGCTTCCCTACAACCTTGCCTGTCTGACCGTTCATGGCAAACGTATGCTCCGTTTTTTTGTAATCGTAATGCACGACCCAAACCGGCAGCAGCACATAATCGACCTGATGAATGGTGGTGTCGACTTGTTTGTCGGTCACATTCACCGTCGTGTATTCCGACATCGTAGAGCGAATATAAGAATCGATAAATTCGCGAATTTTTTCCTGGGCCCGCGGGAAAAGCTCCTCGTCGTTATACCTGTACTTTTCGGCGATATAACCGGCAAGATAAGGGGATTTGAAGCTTTTCAGTTTGTCGTATGGAAACGGCTCCAACCTATCCATCAGTTGATCGTTCATTTTCTCCGAAGCGTCGATCGGAACCTTTACATAATTCAATCGGATTTTCCGGTGCACATCGAAATGCTGCGTTTCCGTATACAAGTAATCGCCTTGCTTGTAGTTCCTTACTTTCGTGGCTCTGGCCTGCGCATGGATCTGATTATCCAGATCGTACAGCCAGAACGGGACGTACATCCCGGTAATGCCTTTGACCCGATCCGCCGTCATAAATCCGTTCGGCGTCAGGCGGCCGTTTCGACACCATTTGCGGAACGCCTTCATCGCGTCATCCTTGCCGATCGAGAACGGGATCACGTACGCGGGAGCCAGCTTTCCTGTCAGCCGGTCGCCTAGCACAAGATTGGACCCGCAGAAGCTGCATGCCGTTGCAGTCGTCTCCGGCTCAGTCATCACAACAGCCCCGCAGCTTTTACAATGATACTCGGTCGCTTCGTCCTCGGAAAACGTATTTTGATTTTGCGTCAACGTCAACGGGTCGGCGATCCCCTCGATATTGTCGGTTCGGCCGCAGCTGTGACAAGCCAGCATCCCGGTTTTATTGTCAAACGCCATGTCGCCGCCGCAGTTCGGGCATTTGTAATCAATCACTTGCATGTGTGCACCTCAATCGCAGTTTGACTGTTATTTCTTGTCTCTGTTGCTTTTCTCGAATTGAGCAAACAGCTCGTCGATGTCTTCCTTCTTTTCGGCTCGGAGTTCGGCAATGGCCATGGCTTCGTTATATTCGGTATTCGCCTTATCCTCCATCGCTTTGAGCTTTGCTTCAATGCCGTCGCCGGTCGGCGAACCGAGCGAGTTGAGGTGCTTCTGATGCTGGGCCGCCAGCATTCGCTCCTTCAGTTTCGTACGGCGCAGCTCCAGCTCGCCGATATCCGTCTCCAGCTTGCGCTCCATCTGCTTCATCCAGTCGACATTCGAAGCGGATTGGTTATGGGAAGCGCGCAGTTGGGCTTCTTTTTCCTGAAGCGGCGCCTTTTTCTCCAGAAACTTTCTGGCCCCTTCATCGTTGCCGTCCGCGACGCACTTCTCGGCGTATTTTTGCAGCTTGCTCATTTCAGCCTGGCAATCGGCCAGCGCTCGCTCCGCCCTTCTTTCTTCGGCAAGCACAGAAGCCGTTTCCGATCGAACTTTGCCCAGATCGAGATGGAGACCCCGCATGAACTCCTCGATTTCTTTTTCCGGATCGCCGCTTTTTTCCTGCAAGGCATTTATATTACTAGCCATAATATCCTTAAATCTCGATAAAATTCCCATCGGCTCCTCCTATATCATACATTTTCTACTATCATACATCGAAATGCGGCAAAAGGCGAAGTCATTCCTGAAGCGCCGACACAGTTTTTCAAAAAAATAAGAAGCCGCTCCGAAAGTTTGCATGACTTCGGGAGAGCTCCTATGATGGATCGTTATTAGGATTCGGCCACAGCCGCTCAAACCGGAGCAAGCGGCCGTGCACGGAATTCGCCGGGCGTCATCCCTACGTACTTTCTGAACGTATGGCAAAAGTGCGAGCAGTTCGTATAGCCCGCTCGCTCGCTCACCTCCTGCACGGTTAAAGTCGTCGTCTGGAGCAGCTGCGAAGCGCTCTTTAGCCTGCGGATCGTCAAAAAGTCGGTAATCGTTTTGCCGGTCGTCTTCCGGAATAAATTGGAGAGATACTTCGGCGACAAGTGAACCGCTTTAGCTAGCGTCTCCAGCTGAAACGGCTCTCCGTGGTGTTCGTCGATCCATTCCAGGACGCGCACGATGAAAGGGTCAGACGCGGGCTGGCGGCTGTCCGTCATGTCCTCAAATTGCCACAGCGGCTGAATCCGCTTAAAAAGCGAAAGTAAAAACAGCGTAGGCTGTTCCAGATCGTCCCCCTCGCCATAATCGCAAAACCACTGGCGGGTATCGCGAATAAAACCGTCCAACTGCGCGAATACAGGGCTCATCTGAACGTGAAGCACCTCGGCAGAACGGCTCAAGCTGTCATGAAACCGATAAAGCGTTGGGAACGGCTTCAAAAATTCGACGAAATAACCGGGATCGTATCGGAACAAGGAGCGGATATACGGCTGGCTCGGCTTGATCTGCATTTGCTGGTAATGCGGCTGAAACGGACGGAAAAAGAGCAGCGTTCCCGGCCCGACTTCATAAACGCGCTGGTCGACGATCACTTGGCCTCTGCCCTCATGAATATAAAACAGTTCGACGAACGGATGGAAATGAAAGACTTCCTGATACGGCCCGCCGCGGTCTGCGACAAATAAAAGGTCGATCGGACGCGGCAGCGTATCAATAAACAACATCGCGGCTTGCCCCCTTCGTTCGGCATTGCTTCGATACCATTATAGCAAATTCAATATCGTAACAGAGCGATAGGATAACGGACTTAAACGCAATCTTCTCGTCCGCATTCGTGATAAAATGACATCGAATTGGCGCATGGAACCGATTCGGATCATGAGGCGGGGAGAGAAACGAGATGGAGACAACACGTATCATGCAGGTCGCGATCATCGGTCAAGGCCGCAGCGGAAAAGGCATTCATGCCAAGCTGCTGTCCCATATGCCGGACCGGTATCGAATCGCGGCGGTGGTTGACGGTATTGAGGAACGGCGCCAACAGGCCGTACGGGAATTTGGCTGCGATGCCTACGCCGATCATGAGGAATTATACAACCGAAACGATATCGATCTGATCGTAAACGCCACGCCCAGTCATATGCATGTTCCGGTAACGCTTGCGTTTTTGCAGCAAGGCTTTCATGTACTGTGCGAAAAACCGCTGGCCCCCGCAGCCACGGATGTGGACGGGCTGATCGAAGCGGCAGAGCTGGCGAATAAAAAGCTGGCTGTGTTTCAGCAGTCGCGATTTTCGCCTTCCTTTGTCCGAATGAAGCAGATCATCGATTCCGGCGTGCTGGGGCGTATCGTGCGCATCCGCTTCGCCAACGCCACCTTCGCCCGCCGCTGGGATTGGCAGACGCTCAAGCGGTTTAACGGCGGCGGCCTCATGAACATCGGCCCGCATCCGCTCGACCAGGCGCTGCAGCTGTTCGATCCGGAGCGAATGCCGGATGTGACCTGTTACATGGACTCGACCAACAGCTTCGGGGACGCGGAGGATTACGTTTACGTTACACTGCGCGGTCCAGGCTCTCCCGTAGTCGAAGTGGAAATATCCTCCTGTCAGCCTTATCCGTCCAATCATTACGAGGTGCAGGGAACATGCGGCGGGCTGAAAGGAACGATCGGACGGTTGGACTGGAAATATTTCAAACCGGAGGAAGCGCCGGAGCAGCGACTGATCGTCGAGCCGATGTTCCATAAGGACGGAAGTCCGGCCGCGTGCACGGAGACTCTAATCTGGCACGAAGACCGCTGGGAACAAAAAAACACGGTCGATACGATGGGAACGGCTTTTTATGAAAATCTGTACGACGCGCTCGTCCACGGCAAACCGCTAGAGGTTACGCCGCAGCAGGTGCGGAGGCAGATCGCCGTCATGGAACAATGTTACCGCCAAAATCCGCGTTTCGCCCGTTAAGCCCCCGGCAATCCGCGACCCGGAATAATCGGGCGAGATTCGGGAGGATCCGCGGCTTGGAAGCAGGTTGGCGTTAAACCGCCAGCTTCCAATGAGAAAACAGAGCCTTGCACATGTGCAAGGCTCTGTTGCTGCTGATCCTATCCCCTACTGTATTTTGCCGTTAATTCATCCACCCGGAAAACGTCAGCCAGCGGCTGATCATCACCGCGGCTTCCGCCCTGCTGGCATTTCGGTTCGGCGCATAACTCGTATCCGTGAAGCCGGTAATGACACCCGCCTTCGCATTTCTCGCAACTCCGTCGCGGGCCCACGAAGAGATAGCTTCACGGTCCCGGAAGCCTTCGAGTAACTCATCGGACTTACCGGCATCTCCATCCGTCGCGAATCCCGCAAAGGTCATGGCCCGGGCCAACATAACGGCCATCTGCTCCCGTGTCACCGGCGCATCCGGCCGGAACGTGCCGTCGTCGAAGCCGCCGACCAGCCCCGCCTCCTGTGCGGCTGCGATCGTCCCGGCATACCAATCGTCCTCGGCTACGTCCTTGAACCGCCCTTGTGGCGGAACCGGCCGCAATTCGAGCATACGCGCGAGCAGAACCGCAAACTGCGCCCGCGAAATTTCCTCATCCGGATGGAAGGAACCGTCCGGCATCCCCTGAACGATCAGTTTGGCCTTCAACCGGTCGATTTCTTTTTCCGCCCAATGTCCGGTTATATCGGTGAATGTCCCGCTCTCCCTGACTACCGGCACATAAGTGCCGTTCGTCCGGCTCCATACGGTCACCTGATCGCCGGAGAATACCGCCGGCACAAAGCTGATCGATCCGTCAGGCAGGATGCGGACCACTGTCGTTTCATCTGGATTTGCCGTTTCCCGAAGCTTGATCGTTTTCGGGACGTATTGCGGTGACGAGTCCAGCGACATGACCGTTTTGCCGGCCGTGACGCTAACGCCAAAATCCATAGCCGGGGCTAAAAGCCGATAGCCGGCTTCCGACATCTGCCGCTTCAAGCCTTGCAATCTGTCCGGCTCCGAGATCGCTCTCATCGTTACCGAGATCGTCATTCCCTCGAGGTTGCTCCCCAGCCGTTCGGCAAGCGAAGAGAGCTCCAGAGCGGCCGGGTCCAGCAAGTAGCCGGCTTCCGCGCCTAGCAGCAGGATCTTTTTCCCTGCTTGCGCAGCTGCCGCCACCGATTCAGCCGACAGATCGACGCGCACGGAACGGCCTCCGGCTGCCTGCATAATGTCGGCGAAGGACAGGATTACGTCCTCCCCTCGGGTCTCTGCAAGCGCCGCGGCGAAAGCCTCTCCGCGAACGGTCAGCCGCATATCCGGATCGTTCGCAGAGCCGCTTACTTCCAGTATACCGGGGCTGGCGGCTTCCGGCTTTCCCGTCGCCGGTCCGGGGCCAGAGATGTTCGGCTCCGGCGCGGTTGAGATCGGTGAGCTTGGCGTCGGGCCTCCGCCCTCCTCCGCTTGCTCTTCCTTCTCCGGAAGCGCAAGGGGAAGCACTTTGACCTTGCGCACGACTTCCAGCGCGCGGTTGCCGGATGAATCCTCAGCCTGGTAGCGCAGCTCGTAAACACCGGGCTTGCGGGAATCGACATACCCGCTCACTCGAATGCTGCCGCTAATATCCCCGTCGTAGTTATCCTTGGCCACGGCGCCCGGATCGATAAAGGAAACACCGTAGCCTATGGACATCTCCGGCTCCCCCCGAAGCGTAATGATCGGCCGGATCGTATCGGTCACACGAACCGAACGCGTGACCGGGATCGCCGGATTCCCGGCTTGATCCGTCACCTCGTAGCGGAGCACGTAGCTCCCGAGCCGCGACGCGTCCACAAGGCCCGTTACTGTAATCCGGCCTGTAAGGTCTCCATCCTGCGGATCGAACGCCCTTGCTCCAGGATCGACATAGACCGTACCGACCGGCCATTCCAGCGGATTTTCGCCGATCAGTACGATATAGGGGCTTACCTTGTCCACGACCTGAACGAAACGGACGGCTTCCGCCGCATTGCCGGAGCTGTCGCTAACGCTGTAACGGATCGCGTATATACCCGTTTGCTTCGTATACACACTGCCCGTAACGGTTATCCGGCTCGTGATGTCTCCGTCGTAATTATCCGTCGCCGTTGCCCCCGTATCCGTGTAGGAATCACCCAAGGCAACGATAACCGGATTCGCTCCCATTATCGTGATCGCAGGTTTTGTCGTGTCTACAACCTGTACGATCCGTATTGCTTCGACGGTATTCCCGGTCCGGTCCGATACGCGGTACCGGAGCTCGTAAGCACCAAGCTTGGCGGAATAGACGCTGCCCGTAACCGTTATTTGCCCGGTCAAATCGCCATCCTGCGCATCCGCAGCCTCAGCGCCCGGCTCCGCATAAGGAGTACCGACCTCTAGCAGCAGCGGATTGTCCCCTTTCAATGTAAGTACCGGCATCCCCTGGTCGATCCGGACTACGGCTCGGGCCTCGGCGCTCCGGTTGCCCGCCCCATCGACAGCCAGCGCAAATACCGGTGTCTCCCCCTCCGAGCTGATCTCAACCGCTGTGCCAGGGTATTCCGTCCAAGCTGCGTTTACGCCTTGCTTCACCATATACTTTGCAACGCCGCTCGCCATATCCGTACTGCCGTATACCTCAAACGTCACGGGGCGGTTCGACCAGCCGTGTTCGCTTAGCGATAGCACCGGCACGCTCGGCGGCGTCCGATCGATATGCAATACCGCGCTCGCTTCTCCGCTGACCAGACCGACATGGTCCATAACCCGTGCAAAAACGGTCGTTTCACCTTCCGTATCGACCGTCACGGCGGCGCCCTCGTAATCCGTCCAACTCCCGCTGGGGCTAATCCGATACTGCCAGCGCGTTATCCCGCTGCCCGCATCCGCACCGCCGCTCATTGTAAAGGTGATCTTGTCATTAGTCCAGTATGTCGTGCTCGGGGTCAAGGCCGGAGCGGAAGGCGCCGTTCGGTCGATGCGAACGACCGTATAAGCCGCTTCGCTTACGTTGCCCGCCACATCCAAAGCCCTCGCATAAATAGGTGTTTCACCTTCAGCGCTCACGGTGATGCCGGCTCCCGAAACATCGCTCCACGTACCGTTCGTTCCCAGCTTGAACTGGTACTTCAACACCCCGGAAACGGCATCGGCGCTCCCATATACGGACACCGTCACATTCCCGGACGTCCAGCCTGCAGCGTCGGTCGCAATTATTGGGACCGACGGCGTCGTTCGGTCGACCCGGACCAGAAGTGTGGCCTCTGCACTTATGTGATCGAGCCGGTCTACTGCTCGCGCCGTAACCGTCGTTTCGCCTTCTGCGGTAACGGTTACGAAGTCGCCGGGAGCCACATCCTGCCAAGTGACCGCCCCTAGCTTCACTTGGAATTTCAGCAGACCGCTCAAGCGGTCCGTACCTGCCAGGTTTACCTTGACGTCCCGGGCAGTCCATCCGGACTCACTGGCCGAAACAACCGGCGTCTCCGGGGCGGACCGGTCGATTCGGACCCACGCGGACGATTCGTCGCTTACATTGCCTGCCTTATCTATCGCGCGCACCCGTACCTCGGTTTCGCCTTCCGCCTCGATCCGCAGCTCGCCGGTATACTCCGTCCAATCTGCGGAGGTTCCACCGCTGAGCTTGTATTCCAGACGCTGCAAGCCCGATAGCCCGTCGTCGCCATAGACGGCCACTGTCACAGCAGGCACGTCAATCCAATCGGACGTTTGCGGAGTCACAAGCGGTGGATTCGGCTTCGTTCGGTCGATTCGGACCAGAACGGAGGCTTCCGCGCTGATATGACCAAGTCGGTCTACCGCTCGCGCCGTAACCGTTGTTTCAGCTTCGGCGGTCACGGTCGCGAAGTCGCCGGGAGCCACATCCTGCCAAGCGCCGCCCGCACCCTGCTTCACTTGGAATCTCAGCAGACCGCTCAGGCGGTCCGTACCTGCCAGGTTTACCTTGACGTCCCGGGCAGTCCAATCCGATTCACTGGCCGATACAACCGGCGTCTCCGGAGCGGACCGGTCGATTCGGACCCACGCGGACGATTCGTCGCTTACATTGCCTGCCTTATCTATCGCGCGCACCCGTACCTCGGTTTCGCCTTCCGCCTCGATCCGCAGCTCGCCGGTATACGCCGTCCAGTCAGCGGAGGCTCCGCCGCTAAGCTTGTATTCCAGACGCTGCAAGCCCGATAGCCCGTCGTCGCCATAGACGGCTACTGTCACAGCAGGCGCGTCAATCCAATCGGACGTTTGCGTGGTGACCACCGGAGCATTCGGCTTTGTACGGTCGATCCATATGTCAAAGGCACTTTCCCCGCTTACATGACCCAGCTTATCGACGGTCCTTGCATGAACGGTCCAGCGTCCTTCGTCCTGTAACTTCAGGGGCGGAACGTACGGCGTCCAGTCGGATACAACGGCGCCGTCCAAGGCGGCGATCCGAACCTCGGACCGCAATACGCCGATTCCCGCATCCGCTCCGTCGGTTACGGAAACTGTCACCTCCTCCGCATGTGTCCAACCGGAAGCGTCCGCTGTCAGGACCGGGGACTCCGGAGCAAGCCGATCGATCCGAGCCGTCTTGGCGCTGGCTTCGCTGACTCCTCCCAGCGTGTTCCAGGCTCTCGCCTCGACTTTCGTTTCTCCCTCCGTTTCTACGAGCAGCGGCGCCGTATAGGTCTGCCACAAACCGCCGTTTAACCGGTATTCCGTGCGATCCACCCCGCTTAGTGCTTGACCGTCCGCAATCGTAACCGTCACGGGCTGGTCGCTCCAAGCTTCCGTGCTCAGCGCGATTAGCGGTGCTTGTGGCGGTATACTGTCGATCACCATCGCATCCGTCGTCGTGTAGTCCGATAAGCCGTACTCGGTACCCGCACGCACCCGAAATTTGGCTTCGGTGGTATGGACGGCATCGGGGATGTCATAGGAGAACGTCGCATCGGTCACCCGCTCTCCAATCGTAGACCAAGCGCTTCCATCGTAAAACTCCACCTGATAATAGCGGTCGCTGCCTAGTCCCCAATTACCCGGGGATGTCCATTGCAGCGTGGCAAGCCCATTTGTTCGAGGAGACGAAGGAGCAGCGATTGAAGCCGGCCGCTGCGGCGTGTATTGCTTCAAGCTCCATTTCACCTGCGGCTTGTAATTAAAGCCGCTCACTTGAACGGCAGCTACCGCCTGTCCGTTTTTACGAACGGCGACCGCATGGGATTGACGGCGGATCGAGACCTGAATGATGTCCGTCCACTTCTTCATTTCCGTTTCAATATCGGAGAAGACGTAGCCTGCCGTGACGACCTTGCCTTCCTTCGTAACGGCTGCGGCGACCGAAGAACCTGCGGAAATCCATACGATATCTTTCCACCCGGATACGTCGACGCTGCCGGTCGATACAACTGTCCCGTCGGCTCGAAGCCCCAAGATGAACATATCCCCGGCAGCGATCTGTACGATATTGCTCCAGGAGCCGACATTATCCTGTCCATAGAAATTGTTGCCCTTCATGACAACCTTACCGCCGCTGGTCAAGCCGACCGTGAAGTTGTCGCCGGCGGCTATCTGCGTGATGCCGGACCACTCGGACAAATTGCTGATTTGCCCGTAGCCGTTCATCTTGCCGAGCCCCACAACGGTTCCGTCGGTTTTCAACCCTACCGTAAAGCAATCTCCTGCTACCACAGACTTCATTTGCGTCCATTGTGTCGCTTTTTGAGTCAAATCGTCGCTGGAGAAGCAAGCGTTGCCGCCGTCTTTCCCCGCTGCATACACACGCCCGTCAGTCGTAACTGCGACGGCATGCTTCAATCCCGCATCGATCGATTTGACGTTCGTCCAGTCCCACAAGTTTAACATTTGAACTTGACCGTCGCCGACTACTGTTCCGTCGGGTTTCAAGCCGAGCGTATAGTCTTGTTGGGTGGCGATGTAGCTGGGCAGCGGATGGGGCGGATATCCCTCTGCCGCCATCGCTAGCCGTTCGCCGCCCAGGCCGGCCATCACCAACACCGAAATGATCGCGAGTATCACGCCTGGCTGAGCTCGTATGTTTCGTTTCCATCGTTTCGATACCAATGTCTTTTAGCAACTCCTCTCCGTCTGTTAGGTCAGCTAACTCCAATAGCATAACGCGGAGAGTTTAAAACCGGTTTAAAAAACAGCAATTTTAACGGTCAAACCTTGCCTTTTCCGTATAATACTGAGCCTGAGCGTTCCACAGCTCGGCATATTTCCCATTCGAGATTTGCAGCAATTCGGAATGGGTGCCGAATTGAACGATCCGGCCATCATGAAAAACAGCGATCCGATCGCAAAACCGGCATGAGGAAAGTCTGTGGGATACGAACAACGCTGTTTTTCCGCCGATCATTTCGTTGAATCTGGAGTACACTTCATATTCCGAGACGGGGTCGAGGGCTGCCGTTGGCTCATCCAGCACTACGATCGGCGCATCCTTGTAGATGGCGCGCGCCAAGGCGATCTTTTGCGACTCGCCGCCAGATAGATCGACTCCGTCTTCTTCGAAGTTTTTGTAAATCGATTGTTTCGTTCCTAGAGGCAGTTCGCGTATTCGATCGGCTATTCCCGCTTTTTGCAGCGATCGCCAAACGTTTTCTTCCTCGTAGTCCTTCGACACCGCCACATTTTGCCCTATAGGAAAAGCCAGCAGTTGAAAATCTTGAAACACCACCGAAAAAAGGCTCAAGTAAGCTTTATACTCAAACTTCGTTATGTCTTTCCCATTCAGCGTGATGTATCCCGATTCCGGACTGTATAGCCGGCACAGCAATTTAATCATAGTGGATTTGCCGGAACCGTTCATCCCTACTATCGCAGTGCGACTGCTCGGCGATAGCTTCAAGCTCAGATTGTGCAGCGCATATTGTTCACTCGCCGGATAACGGAAGCTGACATTGTGAAATTCAATCTCCCATCCGGCTTCGGACCTGGCAGGAATCTCTGTTCCCTCATGATTTTCCGAAGGCATATCGATAAATTCATAAAGCAGTTCCACGTAGTTATTGTTGCTTCTGATTTTCGAGAGCGAGACCGATAAATGCCCGGCCGCCGAAACAAGCCTGAATATCGCCGCATAGCTTTGCGTAACGCTTCCAATACTGATCGTGCCGGAAAGCGCTTTAAGACCGATAAAGATATATATAAGGCCGCCGATTAAAGCTGAAATCGCCGAATTGAAGCTAAGATATTTCTGATTAAGGCGGTATGTGCCATTAACGACGTGTAACCAAGGCAATCGTCCTTTGGCAAGCACTTCATCTACAATAAGCTGGCGCTGATCGAATATTCGCACATCCTTGCCGGCCTGATCGTCTTCCAGGTAGAAATGATTGTAATATCCAATGTATCCGTTTATTCGGGCGCCGTTTTGAAACAGCTCAAATTCTTTCTTTTTAGCTGATCTTGAATTTCTTACGGTTTGCGCTATGCAAATGACAATTGCCGCTATTAGCAATAGGGAAAACCATACCGAATTCTCCACGCCTATCCTACCGCTGCCAGCTGCAGCAGTTGCCGTAAGGGCGCCAAAAGAAATCGCAACAGCAACGATCACTGAAAAGGAGCTTTCGACAATGGTGGCTATCTGTTCCACGATCGCGTGAACCCCTCCTCCAGCTGCGTACATATTGCCCATAATTTTTTCCCGCAGCTCTGTGTTTTTGGGATCTTCCAGTCTTGTAAAGTCCATGGTCAAGTTTTTGTCATTCAAAAAATGCTGAAGCCTCGCTTCAAACATCCCGTTTTGGATCGATACCTTTTTCGATACCCATTCCGCCAGTACGGACATCAGAAATGTTCCACCGACTGTTACTCCTACATAAAAGGCAAGCAACTTTAGATTTCGCTCACCCAGCAATTCGTCAATAATTACAGCCAGCATGTATATGGAAACAAAAGGTATTATGGCGTTGAGTACCGACTTTACAAGCGTCAGCTCCATTAGTCCCGGCGAAATCTGTCTGGCAAGGGTACAGCCGCGCTTAATCATTTGCAGATCTTTACCAAAACTTCTCCTATCGGCATCGCTCACTATACAGCTTCCTCCCCTGCGTTACGTTGGTAATACTGGCTCTGGATATCAAAAATTTCCTTATAAGCCCCGCCGAGTGCCATTAGCTCATCATGAGTTCCCGTCTCCGTTATGGTTTTATCCTGGATAAGGATGATTCGATCGCAAAAGCGTGTAGAAGAAAGCCTGTGGGATATAAAAAGCGCGGTTTTATTTTTGGTCAGTTCATCGTACTTGAGATACATCTGATTCTCGGCGATCGGATCAAGCGCAGCCGTCGGCTCGTCCAGAATAATTAGCGGAGCATCCTTGTACAGCGCTCGCGCCAGCAGAAGCTTCTGGTTTTCTCCTCCTGAAAGCTGGACGCCTTGATCCGTTACGGAAGGTACGAGATTGGTGGCGAAGCCGTTCGGCAAGCTTTCGATTTTGCTTTTGATCCCCGCCAGCTCCGTACATGTATAAAGCTTCTCCCAGTCGACTTCTTCATCGGAGCAAAATGTAATATTATTAGCGATGCTTACAGGCAGCAAACATACATTTTGAAATACGGCCGTAATGAGGGTGTAGTATTCGTCTCTATTAAATTCCTTGATATCGGTTCCGTTCAATAAAACGCGGCCTGAAACCGGTTCCAAGAGACCACAAATCAGTTTAACCAAAGTGGTCTTGCCTGCGCCATTCGTGCCTACAATCGCAAGCCTCTCTCCTTTGCGAATGTTCAAATGGATCCGGTCAAGAATCAGCTCCTTGCTGCCTTCATAATGAAAACTGACATTGTCTAGAACAATCTCCACCGGTTCATCCGTAGGCGGGAGAGGTGCTCCTTCCGTCCTCCTCATCTTGTCCGTCGTATCGATCAAATGCCGATAATCGTTTACCTTATAATGGGCTGTTGAAAGCTTTCCGATTCTGCCTACGATTTGTTCCAGCCATTGCCCGAATCCGGTAATCGCTCCGAAGTACAGTACAAATTCTCCAATGGAGATCTCGTGATGATCCATCTTCCAAATTAAATAAACATAGGCGCCTCCGTTTCGCACCACAATCAATAGAGCTTCGAGCAGCGCCTGCCTGTATCGTTTCGATGCGATTTTGTTCTGCCAGTTGTATTGTTCTCGCATAAAAAACTCGGACATGCTGTCTATCCAAGTTTTCATGTTGTAGATCCGTATATCTTTGGCGATAGAACTATCGCTCGTGCGGCTGACCACATAATCCAGCTTGCGATCGATTTGGGCACGCTCGTCCTTGGTCTGATGCTGCCATTTTTCGATATGCAGTACAACAAGCACGTTAACCGCATAGCTTAATAGAAGCAGGAGAATGATAAGAGGGTTTAGCCAAATTAGTAGAGCACAAAATGATAGAAATCCAAAAGCGTTTTTCAACAGCTCGACAAAATGCGGATAAATAGAAACCATATTCACATTGACATTCCTGTTGAGCGCTTGATGAGATCGTTCAATTTTGGTTTTTCCCGCCGGAGAGGCGAACTGTGGATAATCCATATCGACGATTTTCCACGATTTTCGGATATAAAAGTGCAAGTTCCATATTCGAACGGAATTCCTATAAATGCTTTGTTCGGTATAATAACTAACATACATCAGAACCATCATCGCCATCGTCAACACGCTTAGTTGCATCACGAATTCAGAAGCCGGAACCGAGTTCGCAATCGCGTCCAGTACCACTTTGGGAATCCATATGCCCAGGAGCGAGACAGCAATATCGGAAGGAATTCTTACGAACGGTACGAAAACTCCCTTCTTATCAAAGTTCCATTGCTCGCGAATCATAAAGATCAAATTGCTGAAAAAACCGTATGCTGCGCTCTGCTTGCTTACCTCCATAGGGATACCTCGTTTTATCCAATTTTTTTAAGCCTTGTATCGAAACGTTTTGCTTTATAAAAATAAGGGAATTTTCGGTAAAAGTATAGACTTATAATTTGCTTTTTGTTATACTAATATTATGGATGGCGAGGACATCCTCGTTGTATTAAATCGTGCCAAAATCATACATACAAATTAACGCGTGCAATGCCTTAGGCATTGCACGTTTTTGCTGTTAAGGCAAGAAATCCGCCAGCCCCCCGTTGCCGATTCGACCCATCACAAGAAAACGAGCCCTGGAAGCAACTCCAACGGCTCGTTTTCTTGTGCTACATTTTCAAAGTATAGTGATTGATGATTTCTCGAATGGCATAGATCGATAACAAATAAGATTGCGCCAGTTGTTCAACAGAGGCTCCCGATGTATAAGCTTGGATAATATCGCTATTTCGCCTATCCATCTCCTTCCGGCAAACGGCTGCCTCTTCCATGCTCGGATGATCATCCTTGCTAGCCGGAATGTAGATCGTTCCGCCCTGCACAAACTGTTGCAATTGTTCGATCAGCTCTTGGGGGAGAATAACGGTAGCGTCGATAGGTTTCATGTAGGTTCACTCCTGTGTCCATATAGCTGACCGCAAGCCGCATCGATATCCGTTCCGAATTGCGTTCGCACTGTGACGTTGATTCCCTTGGATTTTAAGATCCGAACAAACCTTGCAACCTGATCCCGATCCGATTGCCCGTAGCTATCTGGCGTAACTTCGGTCGAGTTGTACGGAATCAGATTGACGTGATAGAGATGTCCGCCAGGCCCCCTTGCACCGAGCAACTCGCTAACCGCTTCCGCATGCGCGACCGAGTCGTTCACCCCTCGAAGAAGAATATACGCGATGTACACCTTTCTCCTCGTATGGCGGATATGAAGATCCAGTGCGCGGAGCACATCGCGGATCGGAAACCGATCGTTGATCGGCATCAGCTCGCTTCGCTGCTCATCGAATGGCGAATGCATCGAGAAGGTCAGATTCACTTGCGGAAACTCCCGTGTCAGCTTCTCGATTCCCGGCAAAAGACCAATGGTAGAAATCGTAATTCGTCGATGGCCTAAACCGAAGAGACTCGGGTCGGTCAATATCGTCAGCGCATCAAATAGATGCGGGTTGGCTAGTGCTTCCCCCATCCCCATGCATGCAACGCTGTCCAGAGCGTCGCCGTTTATATGAAAGTATAACAATTGGTCGGTAATTTCGTCGGCGGTCAAATTTCGTTTCAGGCCGATAGTGCCGGTCGCGCAAAATTTGCACCCGAACCCGCAGCCGCACTGGGTGGAAATGCAATACGAGTTCCATCCCCGCTCATACGAGAGCCGTACGGCTTCAATGCGTTCGTTGTCCGGGGTGGCAAAAAGGATCTTGCGGACCTGTTTGGACATCAGTTCCTTGACCGGAACGACGCTGCATACGCGCGGACCGAGTCTTCGAATCAATTCGTCGCGCAAAAATGGAGGCAGCATGGTCATCCGTTCGTATTCGCCAACGTTTTGCTTGAAGATCGCATCCGTAATTTGCTTATACCGATATGCAGGCTGTTTGAAGTCGGATAAGATTCTCCGGATCGTTTCATATTTCGATAGGGGTTTCATGTCTTCTCCTTACTGCCGGAGAAAACGTTAAAAGCAACCGCTAGCGGTGGCTTCATACGTGGTTAGCCAACTAACGCAAAAGCACAAATCGTTGCAAACGGATCGCTACGTGTTTCTGTCGATAGAGAGATAACCCTCCGGCAACCGAATTGGTTGTTGTGTGAACCGCTTTACTGGACTGGAACCGGTTCACCCAATCATCTACGACCTCAATCAACATGGCAATCATCCTCCCGGAAACGACTTTCCCAAGCAACAAAAAAGAGCTGCAAGAAAGTTCCCCTTCTTGTAGCTCAAAAACACGGCAATATCCAGCTCCATACGGAGCATGAACCGGATCTATTTTTGAGTGAAAAGAATACGGTAACTTTCTTGCCCATGAAGAATAAAACAACAATCCGCTTTATTCTTCTCATCAAAGGCAAGTCCGATTACATTATCCTCTTCATCTCCTAACGTTAAGCGTTAAAGAAATTGTAACATTACAGCGTGGCCGCTAACAATGCCAAAAACAAATAAAATAATAGATTCGCCTTCTGCTTGTAACGTCCTGTTACGCCAAGTCTTCTCGCAGCGCTGCTGCTGCAAGACGCCCTTCCGCAATGTCGATCAGCCGTTCAGCGTATTGATACAACTGGTGCAGCAGCAGGCCGTTTTGCCTATCGATGTTAGTCACGGCTGTCGCTTCCGTCAACCAATCGTGGTGCAGCATCGTATTGATCTTGAAGTAAAGCGTGCCGCTTTCCTCGTACAAGCCGAATGCGCCGAGCGGCAGCAGCATGTTGATATACGACGTCGCACGTAACAGCTCGGCGGCATTGTCCGCTGGCACATGATCGGCAAGCACGGCAAACGATTGCAAAATGTAGACGCCCTCCTGGGCAAAAGCTTCCAAGCCGGGTACGAAACAAAGTTCCAGATCAACGATCAAGCCGCGCTCGCCGATGTCATCGAAACGGACAATCAGCGAATAATAGGGGGACTCCTCGGCAGGCTCCGCCAATCGGACACTCAGCCCGATCGTCTCGTAATAACGGCAGACTTCCTGCAGGAACGATTCCGGCAGCATATCCGTACTAGTCATAGCGCCGCCCTCCCTCAAGTGTGTAATTTTTTGGCGATCAATTCCTTACTTGGCTTCTGCTTCTTCTTATCGATTTTGAGGCCCATCGCCTCCAGAACTTGTTTACATTCCTCATCCTCGCCCTTGACGCCGCCATCGAACAACATGCCCGCCAAATCGGTCACGATCTGGCTGTAACATTGATCGACGCTGTTGAACCCGCGTACCTCCATCAGCCGTTGCCTTACCTTCTCCTTGCCCAAGCCGGCATTCTCCGGCTTCGCTGCTTCCGCCTCGGTGCCAAGCACCCGGTCCACGAACGCTTCCTTGCGCTTGCTTTTCTTGTAAAATTTGATGATGGCCGCAATACCGCCCAATATAGCGGCTGCTGTGATGAGCAGTGGCCCGATCGGAGACGCCGCGGCCGCGAGCAGCACCGCTCCGCCGGCGATCATCATCGCACCCTTCGCCGCTGTCGCGGCGCTTTTATTTTTGTTCAAATGCTGCGTTGACGCTCCCAAATGCGCCGCATGTCCAAGCTGCTCGGCGCGCGCGTCGCCTGCCCGTTCGCCGAAGCCGCTCTCCAGGCCTTCCAGCTTTGCCGCATTTTTGCGCCCTTCCCGGTAGCCGGCAACGCCGCTGACCAGATAAGCGGCCCCGCCTACGACGGCCCCGACCCCTGCAGCCATCGTTGCCGCTCCGCTCGCTATCTCTCGCGGGCCGTCCGCAGCCGCAGCTGCGAATCTGGCAAAGTCGGCGGCCCCGCCTCCGCCTTCACCGACGACAAGCTGCGCTTTATCGGCGGTGGATAAGCTGGAGTCATAATTTTGCGTGGCATTGTACATTTGCGAGAGCGAAGCCGCACCGCTTAAACCGGCTGCCACCGGCGCGGCATTCGTCGCCACAGGAAGCGCGCCTCGCGCCCCCAGCTCCGAGCTGATCTTGGCGCTGCCGCTCGTGCCGCCCGCAGCGGACGATGTACCGATCGCCGAATAGCTGGCGTAATCGCGCGCCTGATCGGCGTTGTAATTGGTCGTGTCGGATTGCTTCGCTTCACGCGACAGTTCCGAGAAACGATTCCAGTCGAAGCTTTTGCTGAAAAAGCCGGTAATCATCGTCTCTTTCACTTTGTCCAGATCGGGGGATCTGGCATTGCCCGCCATCGAACGGATGGCGGCCATCTTTTGACCGGGATCGAGACTGTCGAAGAAGCCGAACAGCGCCGTTTTGCCGGCCTTGTCCGCCTGGGCTTGCAACCACTTGTAGATCGTGTAGTATTCGCCCATGGAGCGCAGATCGCCTCCCAGCTTTGGCGCCGCAGCGATTGGCGCTGCGGCAGCGGCCTCCGGATTACGCCTGATTACATCGGCCCCCGCCGCCTGAACGCGCGGTGCTCTTCCCTGTGGGGCGGTCATACCCGACAGCATGCGCTGCACCGCCTGGTTGCCGACCGTGCGCTGCAGTTGCATAATATGTCCCGCGCTAAATACGGAATCACGCCTGGAGCCCGCCCCGTACTCGGCTGCTCCGAACGACTCGGCTTCGTGCGTTGCGGATGACGGGGCGGGACTCGGGCCGGTTTTGCTAGTTTGACGAGGGGAATGGGATTTGAATTCCATGAGATCCACCTTTTTCTCGGAAATGACTGATGATTGGCAGACAATAGACGCACCACAAGTTTTTTGGGTATATTTACCTATAATATAACAGAAAAGGAGTAAGAATAGCGGATTGCTTTTACTAGATCCGCTTCAAGATGTCCGGTCCTTGCCTACTTCCAGTTTATCGAGACCGGATGAAAGAATTATAAAAGAAAAAGTCGATTCATGCGAAAAAACCGCGCAGCCATCGGGCTTCGCGGGTCTTTTAAGAAACGCAATAAAATTATCGATCCTGCTTATTTTTCTCGGAAAAAGTGCTGAGCAGCAAATCATACAAACGGATCAAGTCCTCGGACGGGCGAATGCCAAGCTCCCGGCTTAACAGCCGCACATAATCGGTATACAGCGCGGTTAATCCTTTTTTGTCCCCGCTCCTCTCGCATATCGCCATCAGCTGACGAATGACCGATTCGTCAAGCGGATTCCGTTCTTTCAATTTGAACAGCAGCTTCGAAGCCGTGGTCGTATCCCCGTGTAAAGTCAGCGCCACGGCAAGCCGCTTTACTAACGAGGCATACAATTCCGCATAGTGCTCCGTTTCGTGGACGGCCCATACATACGCTTTGTCCCCGTACAGGTCGCCCGTGTATAAACGTTCGATCCGCGTCGCGTTTTCTATATCGTCCCGCTCTATGGCTTGCAACTGCTCCGCCTGCATTTCGAAATCCTTGTAGTCGATCAGCGGGTCTTTCAATTCAAGCGTGTAGCCATCGTTTTCCGATCTTACGGCATCCCGCAAACCTAAAGGTTCCAACGATTTGCGCAATTGATAAACCGTCGTGTTCAAGTAGTTCTCCGCACCGGCCTGCAGCATCCCTCCGAAAATGTCCGTTACCAGCCGGGAACGCGGAATCCGTTTGCCCTGGTAAAGCAGCAAATAAGCGAACAGCTCCGCGCATTTGCGCGAAATCCACTTGACCCGGCGCGCTCCATTACTCACGGAAACGTCGCCGAGCATCGTTATGACCGTAGTGGACAGTTGGGACCTTTGAGATGCATGCCGGCGGCTCGCCAGCGCGCGATCCACAGCCCGCTGCAACCGCTCCTGGGCGATAGGCTTGACCAGATAATCCAAGACGGCCAGCTCAAAAGCTTCCAGCGCATATTGTTTATGGGAGGTTACGAAAATGACCTGCACCGGAGAGCCCAAGGCATCCAACTGGTGAGCAAATGCCATTCCGCTTTCTCCCGGCATGGAGATATCCACGAACGCTAGGCCGACATCGGCGTTTTGAAGCAAAAAGGAGGCGGCGGATTTCGTATCCGTGAATGCGCCTGCCACTTGAACGCCCGACAGCTTGGCGAGCATTTTGCGCAAGATCAGGTGCATCGTTGGCTCATCGTCCACCAAAATCACTTTCATCCACATTCCTCCTCTCTATTTTCACGTTCCTGCGAGTTGAGCGCTCCGTCCGCAGACGGCAGCGTGAACGAAAAAACCGTTCCTTGTCCCGGCTCGCTGTCAAACCAAAGGCTGCCCCCATGAATCCGCACGAATTCGCGAATTAAAGCCAATCCAAATCGCATCTCTCCGGTGTCGTCGCCGGGAAAAGCTCCTTTGACAAACCGCTCCTCCATTCGCAGCAGTTCCGCTGTCGCCGCATCAATCCCCGATCCATTGTCGCGAACGGATATGACTATAAAGCTATCTTTCGACGCGGCCGCAATATCGATTGCCCCGCCAGCGCCGGTAAATTTGATCGCGTTCGACAGCAAATTTCGCAAAATAACATCGAGCATCTCTTTATCCGCACTGACCGACAACCGCTTATCGATTCGCTCCGTCATGACAATTTGCTTCATATCCGCCTTGGTCACGGCAGGCAGCAGCGCCTGCTGAACGACCCGCTGCAAATTCCAGGCCGATGGGCGAAACGCCACCTGCCCTTCCTGGCTGCGATACCAATCAAGCAAATTGTCGACTAGATGGAAGGTGCTCTGCACTTGACCTTTAAGCTCTCGCACCAGTTCGGCATGCTCATCACCTGCGGCGGCCAATTCATCGCTCAGCAGGTCGGTCAAACTGACCAGCAGTGCGATCGGATCGCGAATGTCATGCGCCATGACGGTGAACAGCTTGTCTTTGAACGCATTAAGCTCGGACAGTTGGCGGGCGTTCTCGCGCAACCGGGCCTCGGTTTCCTTTAGCTCGGTAATATCGCTGAACATGAGAATTTTACCGATCCCGTTCTGACCCGAATCATAAATAAGCGACAAGCTGCAAGAATAGTATTTCATCCGGTGGTTCATGGCGGTCTGGAACGGAAACCGCTCGTCTCCTTCGCTTTCGCGAATGCGCTCCAGCAGCTCCGGATGGGCGGACAATATCTCGGACATATCGGCAGGATAACGCTTCACTTGAACAAGCTCTGGAAGAACTTGCCCGGCGGCGCGGTTGAAACTGACGATCTGATGCTCGGAGTCGAACAGGATGACGCCGTCCCGGATCGTCTCGAACACTTGGGCCTGTGCGATCGGCGTCAGGCGAAGCAAATGGAACCGGAGTATGCCCCACACATAAGCAACGCCCGAGACGGCAAATCCGAACGGGGTCAAATCCACTTTCAAGCCGAACCACAAAAACGAATTGAATATCGCCGGAGCAGCCGCCCCCAGAAGGAGAACGGCAATTTGCCTGCGCACGATCGGCGAAGCCCGCCGGTACATGGGAATGAACAAGAAAACTCCGCACAGTAAGACGGAATAATTATAAACGGTATGCACCTTATACCAAGGGCCTTTGATCGACGTGTACAAGGGAATCGAGCCGTCCGGATTCGGAATATAACGTTCATAGACCAGATGATGCCAATCGTTGGTCAGATGGAGAAAAAAGATCGTTACAGGGATAGCGAATAAAAGCACGGCCAGACGTTTGCGCCATCGCGCCGCAGTTCCGGTGAATTGAATCACTTGAAATAACCAAAGCGTAGTAACGAAAGGAATGCCAAAATATTCGATTTGCATCGACAGCTTTATATCTTCCAAACTTCTGCTCATCGCCTCGAAGACGGAGCCGAGCGCATAAAAAGCCGCAGCGAGCATAGTCAGAATCATCGTTTTGGCTACGGGAAGATGGCGCTTGCGATAAGACAAATAGGAGACGAAAATCATCAGCGCCGTTGCGAGAGAAAGCGTTACCGCCATCCAATGTTTTGTTTCCAAGTTCTAGAATCTCCCTATACTTGAGGTGGCTGCCGTAGCCATCAGATGGGCCGGTTCGGCGTAAGGATTCCCCACCATAGAATATCATTTGCTATTTTCATTATAATACGGTTCAATGAAAGAATTTAAAAAAACTTCAAGCTTCTGCAACGTTCAAATGAAAACAGCTGCAGGAAAGGTACCTTTCCTGCAGCTCTGCATTCCTTTAATTTCCCGCCTCTATCATCTATTATTTAGGCGGGAGACTATACACCACTTCTCCTTTTTCATTAAGAAACTCGAGTACCGGTACATCGTTTGCATCTATTACTAGACGTATTCGCTCTTGCCCCTTGCTGTCCGATAGTCTGACTCCAACAGCCCCGTCCTGGGCGCGATCCATTCGCGCTCTCGCTACTCCGCTCGGCCGATCGTATAGGACGTATCCGTACATGCGCTCCCCAATCGTACTCTCATGAAAATACATATGCGTAACTTGATCGCCTTTATAAGCATCGAAGGTCAAAGAAGCTACCGATTCCGTTTTGCCGGCGTATTGTCCTCCGTAATCTTCGGAAGTATAGGTTTTGCTCCCAAACACTAGCCCTCCGCATTCGTCGCCCTCATTGTTGTAAAACAGCATTCCTGATCCAGGTATTCCCGACCTGCTTACCACTTTACCGTCTATGACAGGGTCCGGGATACGTTCGCTATTGAATAGGGACATTCGTATGTTCCCGTCTTTATCGACGATATTGATCTTTTCGACGTCCAGCTCGACTATTTTTTCTTTTGCATTTGACAAGCCGATCCTCTCCTTATTCTTTCATTCGAACCAGTCTTCCCAGGATGTAAACAAGTACAAAATAAACAGGGAACAAAACGAGTCCGGCCAAAGCAACAAAAATACCGACGGTTGCTCGATTGTCGTCATTCCAAGCATCCACGTGCAGGATCGCATACATCACATAAATGAGCCACACCATCACAGCCGCGTACCCTAATCGAAATGCAATGCCCAACCATCCATCTCCTTTTGGAATGATGCTTGCATCAGGAGTCACAGGCGTAATCGCTCGTCAGTCCTTCCTCACCGGCAGGCTCCAAACCTCGATGAAATTACCGTCCGGATCGTAAAATGAAAAGGATTTGCCTTGATAGTCAAAAAAAGTACCAACCCTTATTTCTTTCTCGAGGCAATACCGATAGGCATGTTCCGCATCGTCGACCATAAACCCGAACGACGATTGGGCCGAACCGTCAGGATACATAAAATGAGAATGAAGCCGATGTTCATTTTGTTGAAATAAAATTTTGATGCCCGATTCGTTTCGCATTTCTATGTAATAGGGGTCTTCTGTTGTTACCATAAATCCGAAATGTTCTCCGTACCAGTCCACAGCTTGTTGAAAGTTACTGACGGGAATCGTTACATAGGTCGAATTCAGCTTTAAGCCCACACCAATCCCTCATTCCCATATTTTTACTACAAGAATACCAAACGGGCGTTCGCGTGTAAATAGCGAAATAAAATCGAAAAGGCCTGACCCGTTGTAGCAGGCCAGACCTGTTCCTTTATTTGTTAAAGCCGAAATGCTCTTCGATTTGCTTGATCGTGTCCATCGGGTCGGTCCCTAGAGTTTCCCGCTTGAACCATCTAAACCCGCTTTCGCGAATGGCTTTCTCGTTTTCATCCGCCTTGTAAAACATAGTTTGGAAAACGTTCTCGAAAGCGGCCTCCGGATCGTTCAGACCTTTGATACATTCGTACATATCCCGTTTGCATTCCCGGTTGAAATAGTCGTGGCGGACCACTTCCTCGGAGGAAAGCAGGAATACGACTCTGCTGTAATCCGATATTTCCTTCAAAATTTCAACCGAGAAGAAGCCGTCGACCATAATTCGTTTGTTTCCGTATTCCCTGAAAGGGAAAGGAGATGCGCAATGACCATGTCGGTTTGTTCCCGAAACGTTGCATCCAGCCGAAAATGGTTCGGGCGGCCTCATGAAATACTCTTCCCAAGATGCAAACGTTGGTCTCCGGCTCATGGCCGGTTGATATCGCGGATCGACCAATGCCTGATACGAAGCAAATTGTTTGTCCCAATCCAGTAAAATCAAATCATATTTATCCGCCAAATACTTGCTAACCGTTGACTTCCCGCCGCAGGCCAGGCCCGTAATCACGTATACGTTTTTCAGATGATGCTTCAAGATGTAGTCAGCGATATTCATACTAATCCTCCCCTATCATGGATTCTTCCTTACGTTAGAATAGGGGCAGAATATCATAACATACGTAATCCCTCCTTGTAAGAAGCTTTACTAGCAGAGAGATTTGTATTTTTCCATACGTGAGCCTCCCTTCCTGGATTCCTTAACTACTTCTATGCCGTTTCCAAATTCCCTTTACATTTCCTTTATTTTCTCGTTATATTCCGGCCTTCCGCTCACCCACGACCCGGCTGGCCGGGTGCCAATCCGGCGTTCTTCTGGCGCTAAACAGGCTCATTGATAACGGGGAAGTATTAACTGTAACTACCGCTCGTCTATAACTCGTTGAATAGTCTGGATACCAAGTTATAGGCCGGATCGACTGCCCACGTTTCATACGGAACAATACACTGTGCCTTCATCGCATCGAGTGTGCGGGATTTTTGCTGCGGTCGAGTTATGTATTGGTCTATGTTAGCTTCAGATAGTGCGATATACTTGGCTTCTACAATTTCTTCCGGCTGCACCTGAATGTCACCGCTTACGTACTCCGCTCTAAAAACAACCGATAATACATGCTTCGTCGCATTATAGTACACACCCGTTATGCCTACAGGACGGATCGTAATCCCCGTCTCCTCCAGAAATTCCCGGCATACCGCCTTGTCCAAAGCTTCCCCTGCCTCCACATTTCCGCCAGGCATCTCCCATGTATCCGAACGCCAATGCGTCCTAAGCAATAAAACCTCATGATTAGCGTTCCTTAATAAGGCGGAAACGGAAACGATGTGCTTGGGTGGTTCATATTCCATTCGGCATCACTCCAGCTCATAATTGAAACTCCACATAAAAGGGATGACGCTCTTCCTGCAAACAATACTCGATTCTTTGCCTGAAATTGCCCCAAGTCACCATCTCTAACGCAGCTTCAATCGGGAAAAAACCTACTTCCAGCGACTCGGGACTGGTGGTTAATTGTCCGCCGACCGGTCGGCCTAGAAATAACGTGTTACAAATGGACTGAGGCACATTTTGAAATATACCGCAAAATGTTGTGACCTCTATCTCGATCCCGCTTTCTTCCTTGGTTTCTCGGATCGCTGCCTGCCTGAGCGACTCGCCTTCTTCAACTACGCCACCCGGCATTTCCCAGCCGCGATCCGGGCCTTTGATCAGCAAGATCTCGTTATGCTCATTGAGCACGATTGCTGCTGCGGAAATAAAATGTTTTGGTAGCACTTAGCTCTCCTCCCGTTCATTAACCTAAATGCTAACATCAATATCTCCTTTCCATAACAAACGTTTGCCTAATAATATACTGATGACTGACGCATAGCATGTATGCCTTTATGCTGGAAGAAACAATCAGGAAACAGGCCCAAGACCGCCCTGCCTTGCCCTGTCCGGAGCCTGCTTATACTGTCTTCACTTTGCCGTTATTTCATAACGTACCCTTACATCCTTTACCGGGGAACGCTCACCCAATTTCCGCTCATCCCTAGATACCCTTCGACAAGAGGCTGGATCTCCGGCGGGCAAGAGTCGATAAACCGCTTCGCCGATTCGGGCAGCGGCCATACCTGCTCGGGTTTGTAGCTTTTTTTGCGGAAGCTCATTCCGCAGCTCAGCCGCGTTTCGGTTCCCCGGTGCGGATATACGCCGTGATACGTCCGCTCGGCGAACAGGATCATATCCCCCGGCTCGGCGATGACCGGCATGGCTCCCGGCACATCGTCCATACGCGTATGAGGGGTCGTCGCCGCTCCTTTCCGGTAAAACGACTTTTTCTTGCCCGTAAAGGCGAAACCTTGGGGAGCTTCCCAATCTTCCGTATGGGAGTCAGGGATAATCGCCAGCCCTCCCCGAACGTCGTCGATGCCGTTCAAATAAAACCACATGGAGTTTGCCCCTGAATTGTTTAAAACCGCATTGGTATCGTACGGGTGCTCGAGCGGCCCCCAGTCCGTGTGCCACGCCATCGGGCCGCAGCCCGCCATTTTGTAGATGGCGGCCGAACGGTTTAATGTGATCGGTTCGTCATCATTGAGCGCACGAGCGATGCGCATATACGGCTCATAGGTCATTAATGACGCGTAAGCGGGAGAATGCTCGATGAACTGGGTATGCGTATACGTGATGACGCCGGTTGACTGCACAACAGGCTCAAGCACGCGGCGCACCTCCGCTTTCAGCATCTCCACCGTCTCCGGGGGCAGCATCCCTTTTACAATGGCAAAGCCGTGCTGCTCGTTGCATTCCACGATGCTCCGCAATTCGTCCTTGTCGAATTCGAAGCGGTAAGGCAATTTCGACTGAGTGGTCAAAGAAAAGACCTCCTTGTTTTCAATCGCCGGCACGATATCTGATCGCCGACCGTGACTTTATCTTAAAAACTTTCCGTTTGGGAAACAATGGCAGCAGCGTCTCTTTTATTCCCAAAAACGGCTGCATCCTTCGAATGTATTGAATGGCGAGCGGCATCGTCCTATACTGGAGACGTAACAGAGGAAAGGCGGGGGCTGTGACGAGTGGACATCATTCAATCTGTCGAAGCGATACGGAACAACCATTTGCCGAGTGCGGAGACGGGGGTATCCCTTGTTCCATGGACGCTGCCGACTATTCCGGAAATTCCGCATTGGCACGATGCCTTGGAGATCTGCTGCTGCCTCTCCGGTAAAGGCGTGTTTTATTTCAAAAACCGGGAATACGACCTCGGCCCCGGCGATCTTGTCATCGTTAACAATACCGAGCGGCATACGTCGAAATCGTACAGAGGCTTTACCTGCTCGAATTTGTTTTTATTTTTCCAAGCATCAACGATCGAGCAGTTAGATTTTCAGCTGCTCCGCCCGTTTCTATACGACCGTGACCGCTTTACGCACCGCATACCGGGACAGCTCCCGGTAGCTCGCGAGATCGGCAAGCTTATTTTGCACATGCGGGAAGAGCTTTCGGAGCGCCGCCCGGCTTACGGCACGCTTGTCAAAAGTTTGCTGTATCACATTTGTTCGCTGCTTCTTCGTCATTATCATGCTGAAACGGACGGAGTCTGGCAGCCCTTTTACAACAAATATGCAACGGTCCGCATGGGTCTTGCCTTTATTCAAACGCATTATCAGGAGAACATCGGTCTTGACGATGTCGCCAAAGCGATGTCGCTCAGCCCTTCGCGGGCCCGTCATCTGTTTGCCGAGGTTATGGGGGAAAGATTCAAAACGTATTTGCTCCAACTACGCGTGCAGGCTGCGCAGAGACTGCTGGTGCAAACGGATCTGCCCGTCGAGGACATCTGCGAGCAATGCGGATTTCAAAGCACCTCTTCCTTCTACCGGGAATTTGGGAGGCTGGTGAAGGAGACGCCTTTGTCGTACAAAAAACGGTGCAGCACCTCGGACCTGTATCCGAACCGGCCTAACTCTCCCAATGAATAAGCGGCTCTTTGGTCCGCTTACTCCCTTTGTACAAAGTCACTCCGTCAGTATTTAAAATATCAAAGGATATATCCGTGATGTCCAAAATGTTTTTGTCTAATCGCGAATATTTCTGCGTAGCAGCAATGAAATCATCCACCAATTGGATCGCCTCGGTTTTATCAACGTTTTTCTTTACTAAAAATCGAAATTTCACGAAAGCGACGTCGTTGAAGCTGGAGGCAGAGGCTACCGCTTGAATGATATCTTTTTCTCGAAACTTGGCTTCGGCCTCGGATAAACCTGTATTCAATTCTTTACTGTAATCCTCTTTGGAACAGCCGGGCAGAACAAGCATCAAAGTGAACATGATCATGAGAAACTGCTTCATCTTTTCCTCCTCTAAACACCGGTACAAGCGCTTCCACTAGCCGGATCGAACCGTCCCCATACGGATACTTGCGGGTATATCGGACAGTCACTGTAAATGGAAGGATGGATTTTTATGAAAAAAAAAATATAGTTGTGGCTTCTTTGACTGCAGCAATCGTTCTTGGTGCTATTTTTGAGCAAAGTTCTTTTGGTTCCAAGCATATTGCCAATCTTATTCGCACCGATCACACGGACAACCATTCATCTTCTGCACTGGTCGAAAATAATAATACTTTAGAAGAAGAAATGTACGCAGTTAATCTTATTATCCGTGGGAAAGTCGAGAAAATTGGGGAAAACGTTAAACGTGACGCCAATCTGGGAAACAGAGCCAATTATACTTATGATGTCACACCCTTAACCATTAAAGTTAATGAAGTAATTTATGGCGAAGTACCGGAAAATAAAGAAGTAACCCTACTACAGTTTAGCAAGGTTACAGATTCTGAAGAAATTACTATGCTAAATGAGGGAGACGAAGCGCTCCTTATTCTAAGTAAAACGTCTGATGGCAATTACTGGCCGTATATGCCCAAAGAAGGTATCTGGTTATTAAAGAATGGAAAAATTGATTCCAAAACTAAACATCCGCTTTATCAATCTTTCAAAGGAGCAAGCATTAACGATCTTGAAAAAAGACTCAAACAGGCTGCGAATAACAAGATAAGACCTTTTACTTATTGAGCTATAGTAAATACTCCCTAATGATTTCTGGTGGAAAACTTTTCTCTGTATGAAGATACTTATTTACTCAACTTTCGCAGCAACAAAATAGGTCGAATCCATTGTGGTTCTAAGAGCCAAAGCCTCTTTTTCTATTGATTGACAAAAAAACACCCTCTTTGTTTGGTATCATGGAAGTGTCGAGCAACCATG
>NZ_RBAH01000029.1 GCF_003626695.1 Paenibacillus ginsengarvi | reverse complement strand
GGCTTCCGTTCTAGTGGCAAGAGGTTTTTCAGTTTTTCCCATTGATCGTCACGTATCTCGTATCTTCTTCTCATGTGAGAAGTTTACCAAATTATAGGGCCTTTTGATAGTTTGAATACACGCCCTAACGAGACTCTTTGAATCCAGAAAATATAAAACAATGGGCGACTTGGGGAAATCGCTTTAGCATCAGTTCTTAAGCATGCTGGCGGATGTGGCTGAACAGGAACGGAAGAAAAACCGGCAGCGACAAGCGGAGGGAATTGAGGTTGCTAAGGCAGATGGGGTTAAGTTTGGACGCACGAAGGTCGAGATCGGTACATCTGAATGACCGCTTCCTCCAGCCAACCGTCACGTCGCTGGTACGGTTGAAACACTCGGTCTGAAACTCGCCGTTTCGGTCCCTCAGTACCTCCATATCCTCAATTGGACCGGGAGGGATCGATTGTAGTACCCGTTGCGACTGTTGTTTGCCGAGGAAGCGTTGTGTTCCAGAATGCTTTGGATTTCAGCTTTCATCATGCGTTCCAAGTGATCTCGGACAGATTGGGTGACAAGATTTTCAAATAGATCTTGTCAGCTTTCGTCCTCACCGGCTTCGCTCAATGGCGGCCTGGCGCAGCGCCGGGCTTGCCCCAAAACGTAAAAATAGCCGCGCAGGCAAGCAAACTGGCCCCGCCCGAGAAGCCTAGAATGATTGGAGCGTAGCCCAGATACCAGGTTCCGATCACGACGGTCAGCGCGCCCAGCCATACGGCCAAATGGACGAGCTCGCGGCCGAGACTCACGCCGACATATAAATAGAAGCCAGCCAGCAGCAAGGAACGCAGCAATTCGGTATACAAGGGAGGAATAAGTCCGAGCCTTACAAGCTGTACGATGATGACGAGCAGCACGATCGCCGCCGCCACCGCAGGAACGCCAGTTTTGACGCTCCAGCGTCTTTCCTTCGCCGCATAACTTCTGGCATCGCGGATCAAGTAAACTGCGCTCACCGCAGCCGCCGCGATCAGCAGCACCTTGCGGAACGCTCCGCTCGGGTCGATCATCCATATATATTGCAGCAGCGAATCGGCCATCCACTGAATGCCCCATATCGTCAAATAAGGAATCGTCCAATACGTTTCGGCCTTGGCCTGCTTCATGCGTTTCACCTCAAATCAACGCCTAGCTTACTATTCCTTCCGGGAGAAGTCAAACTTGCCTCAGGCCGCCCGCCCTCACTTGACGGGATCGCCCCGGTTGCGCTTGGCGTATTCGCGCGGCGAGAGGCCTACGACTTTTTTGAACATGCGGCTGAAATAAAACTCGTCCCCATAACCGACGCTTTGGGCGATTGATTTCAAGCGGTAATCGGATAAGACGAGCAGTTCTTTGGCGCGGTCCATGCGCAGATGAGTCAAATAATCGATCGGGCTGTAGCCGATCACCTTTTTGAACAGCCGGGAATAATGGCTGACGCTGAGGCCGGCCATCTGGGCCAGCGATTCGAGCGTCAGCGGCTCTTTGTAATGCTGCACCATGTAGTCCTGCGTCAGTTCGATGGCGGCCGTCGTATCGCCCGCCATTTTTTGGACGCGGAAATCGTGCAAAAGGGCAAGCCAAAACTCCTGCAGCAGCAGCTTGCGCCGCATGGCTGTCATATGTCCCCGGCGCTGCCATAGAACGAATAGCTGTTCCATATAGTAGATGAACTGCGGCGTATTTTGCAGCGAGTACATGCCTTGCAGCGGAAACGGGCTCTCCGCCGAGCTTCGGCAAATCCACTGTTCCTTCTCCTCGTACGTTTCCGTATAATGAAAACGTAAAAAGTAATATTCAAGGGACTGATCGGGGTCGCTTCTTCGTTCCACCAGCATACCTGGGGCGAAAAAAAACAGCTTGCCCGGCTCGGCTGGATAATGCGTGCCGCCGATCGTGAACGTTCCTTTTCCTTTTACGATCAGCCACAGCGAGTGATGCCGGATCGTGCGCAGCGGCTGAACCCAGGCCGGCTCGCACTTCCGGTGGCCGGTCAGGACGATCGAGAATACCAGTTTGTTGAGCTGGGCGGCAATTTGCCCCGGGGTCAGCATCGCTCGGATTCGCTCCTTTCACTACTCGGGTGCGATCCCTCAAAAAATGGACCGGCATTTTCTGGATCGCGCCTCATACATCATAACAGAAACGGGAAACGAAATGACAGATAGGGAGATGGCGATGGTGGGCGCGAACGAAGCCAAATTATATTTTTCCACAGAACTGCTCAACTGGTATAACACGCATAAACGGGATTTGCCTTGGCGGCGAAGCCGCAATCCTTATTATATATGGATATCCGAAGTGATGCTTCAGCAAACCCGCGTGGAGACGGTTATTCCGTATTATCATCGGTTTATCGAGCAGTTCCCGACGGTCGAGGCGCTGGCCGACGCGCCCGAGGAACAGGTGCTGAAGGCATGGGAAGGGCTTGGCTACTATTCTCGCGCGCGCAACCTGCAGGCAGCCGTGAGGGAGGTTAAGACAAGCTACGGCGGCCAGGTGCCCGATTCCAAGGAGGACATCTCGTCGCTGAAAGGAGTGGGGCCGTACACGGCCGGTGCGGTGCTGAGCATCGCCTATAACAAGCCCGAACCGGCGGTGGACGGCAATGTGATGCGGGTGCTGTCCCGCTATTTCCTGCTCCGAGACGATATTGCCAAGCCCTCGACCCGGATCGGTATGGAGAAGCTCGCCAAGGAGCTGATCCCGGAAGGGAAGGCCGGCGACTTCAATCAGGCGCTGATGGAGCTCGGAGCGACGGTATGCACGCCGAAATCGCCGCACTGCCTCACTTGCCCGGTGATGGAGCTGTGCGCCGGGAGACTGGAGGGGGCGGCGGACGAGCTGCCCGTGAAAACAAAGGCGAAGCCTCCTCGGCCGGAGCGGCGAGCTGTCGCTTATATCGAGGGCGCGGGAACGGAAAGCGGCCGCGTGCTTATCCGGCAGCGCCCGAAGGAAGGGCTGCTCGCCCGGATGTGGGAGCTGCCGCATGTGCAGCTGCCGGAGACGCTGCAGGCGTCTGCGGGACGGGCTGGTGCTGACGCTGATGCTGGCGCCGACGCGGCGGCAATGCGTTTCCTGCGCGAGAAGCTGGAGGCCGAATACGGCCTGCTTGTCGAGCCGGTGGAGCCGATGATGGATACCGAGCATACGTTCAGTCATATCGAGTGGCGTATGCGGGTATACCGGTGCCGCTTCGCCGGTTTTACGGAAGGTGCGGCGGCTGCGGGCGATCGTGGCGGTGACGCCGGGCAAGCGTCCGGGGAGCAGCAGGAGAAAACAACGTTTCTATGGTTTGGCGAGGAGGAGCTGCGGCAATATGCGCTCCCGAACGTTTTCGTGCGGATCTTGCAGCAGGCGCCGCCGGCCGATTCGCCGAAAAGCTAGGCGCCGGGGCGGCACCGTTTGCAAACTTTGGCTTTTACACCGTCCTCGAGCGTTCGGGTGTACAGCAGCTTAATGCGGGTCGAGCCGCAGACGGGACATGTTCCTCTTCCCCTGGAGGGCAGCTTCCATAGCGCTTTTCCGCGATTTGATTTCGACATGGCTCGTTCGTCCTTTCGTCGGTCGATTCGCTTCCATTGTATTCGCCTCTCCAGCGAAACATGCGAAGGGACGAGCTGCTTCCGAAAGGCGAACGGGACAAAAAAATCCCCGCCGAAATCGTCTTGAAGGACGGTCCCGGGCGGGGATTGTAGGTTTTTATTACTTGGCGGCGTCGTACAGCTTGCCGACTTCGTTCCAGTTGACTACGTTCCAGAAAGCGCCGATGTAGTCAGGGCGTTTGTTTTGATATTTCAGGTAGTAAGCATGCTCCCATACGTCCAGACCGAGGAGCGGCGTATCGCCTTCCATGATCGGGCTGTCTTGGTTAGGCAGGCTGTACACTTTCAGCTTGCCGTCCTTCGAAACGGCGAGCCATGCCCAGCCGCTGCCGAAGCGGGTTGTTGCCGCTGCCGCGAAAGCTTGCTTGAACGCGTCAAAACCGCCCAGCTCGCTGTCGATTGCCGCAGCAAGTGCGCCGGTAGGAGCGCCGCCGGCGTTAGGGCCGATCGTCGTCCAGAACAAGGAGTGGTTAGCGTGACCGCCACCGTTGTTGCGAACCGCGGTGCGGATATCTTCAGGGACGGCATTCAAGTCGGCGATCAAAGCTTCGAGCGACTTGTCGTGCAATTCCGGATGTTTGTCGAGCGCTGCGTTCAGGTTCGTCACGTACGTATTGTGGTGACGGTCGTGATGGATTTCCATCGTTTGAGCGTCGATATGAGGCTCAAGAGCGTTGTTGGCGTAGGCCAGTGGCGGAAGTTGATGTGCCATGAAAGAAATACCTCCCTAAATAATGGATTTGTACACGTCTATTATCCCTCATTTGCGGAGATAAATCAACATGTGCAATACTTATGTTTGAAAAGTTCCCCCGGCGTCAGCCGGAAGCGGGTTCGGGATCAGGATCGGACTTAAGTGAAAACGATCATAAACAGTATGCTTGATTTTTATCATCTTATACTTTCGTTACTCATAGAATGCAGGGAAGGCCTTTAGCAGGTAAACGGTGACGAAAAATGTTGTATGAAAATGTAAAATATTTTTTAGATTTCCTATTCAGGGGCTGAAACCGATTGCAATGAAGCGTTTTCAGGAGATAATTGAAAGTTTTTAAGGATTTATTAAGATTTAAGCAGGATTCCCTCGGTTTTTGTCGTATTTATTAACGTTAGGAAGATAGGAATCCGGGACTCCCCTCATATGCTTCGAAGGCGTGCGGGGAATATGACTTGCTAACAGTTAGAAACGACAGGGGATAGCTTATGGGGCCGAAGTCCTACCGAATAGAGGGACGATGGTCGCCATTTTGCTTTTTCCGCCAATCAGATGACCGGCCTGCCCGAGCGCGGGTATCCGGCCGGGAGCTGTAAAAACCAAAACGGGGAGAGACCAAGATGTTCGTTCGGCCCTTTCAATTGTCCGATTATGCGTCGATTACGAAACTTTTCCGCGAAGTGCTGTCCGAAGAATGCTACGAGGAAACGATCGAAGCGTTCGCCAAGCAGCTTACCCTGGACCCGGAGCTCGTGCTCGTATCCGTACTGAACGAGGAGATCGCCGGAATTATCATCGGCACCATCGACCAGCGCAATCAGGGGTATTATTACCGTATCGCCGTAGCGCCGGAATGTCAGCGGAAGGGGATCGGCAAGGCGCTGATCGCCAGCCTGAAGATGAAGTTTACGCAGCGCAAGGTAAGCAAAATTTTGGTCACTGTAGATGTGCATAATGAGCCTATTCTTCCCGTTTATGAAGCGGCGGGATATACCGACAACAATTTCTCCCGCTCGTTCCGTCATTTGCGAATTGTCAGCGGTCGCTGATTGGCGAAGCCGGCCGTTTATCTGAAGGGCATATCTTGAAGCTATTGCAATGAGCTACATTTGCAATTGGCGTAGAGGTATGCTTTTGTATTCTTGTAAGGGCTTTTTTGGGGCTTTACGCAGTCCCGGACAGGCAAGCACTTACTTCGATAATTATTTTTGTATATAATAGAACCAGTTGCCAGAAAGGGCCCCGCGTATGAACTCATTCACCAAATACCAAATCAAGAGTTTCAAGCATGACGGCCATCTTCATCGCATGTGGCTGAAAAATTGGCGCATTGCCGACGAACTGCTCGTCCCCGAGCATCGGCTGGAGTCGATGATTGTGCTCATTAACAGCCAGACGCCCATTCGGGAGCGGGACGGCAAGGAGTGGACGAGCAAAATTCCGTCGGTCACCTTTTTTATTCCGGGTGAATGGTTCAATGTCGTGTCGCTGCTGGAGGACCAGGGAATCCGCTACTATTGCAATATCGCCTCTCCTCCTTATGTGAACGGCGGCGTCATCACGTACATCGATTACGATCTCGACGTCATTCGCACGCCGGACGGCAGTACGCAGGTAGTCGACCAGGAGGAATACGAACAGCATAAGCATAATTATCATTACTCGGACATGGTCGATCGCAAGGTGAAGCGGGGGCTGGGTTCGCTGCTCGAGAGGCTTGGGCGGGGAGATTCGCCGTTTCGGAGCGAGCAGGTGCTCGCTTATTACGAGCTATGGAAAAAAGAAGGGCCGGAGGGCTGACATGGACACTTACAAAGGCCAGGACGACCGCCGCGCCGCTGCGGCCATGACCGCGGAGCCGGAGCAGCCGCCTAGCCGCAGCATGGCCGCAGAGCTGTGGGATTGGACGAAGTCGATTGCCGTGGCGCTTTTTATCGTCATATTGCTCAATATGTTTGTGTTCAATCTGTCTACGGTTAAAGGACACTCGATGGAGCCGACGCTCCGCGAGAAGGAATGGCTGTATGTGAACAAAATCGCCCTGCTGATCGGACATCCGAAGCGGGGAGACGTAGTGATCCTGAAGGACCCCGATATGCGCTCGGCCGAGCGGCAATATTTGGTCAAGCGGGTTGTGGCGATTCCGGGGGACAAGGTGGAAATCAAGGGCGGCAAGCTGTTCGTAAACGGAGAGCCGGTTGCCGAACCGTATACCGATATCAAAATCGAAGACGGCGACCGCAGCCCGGTCGTTGTCGAGGAAGGCCGCTATTTCGTCATGGGCGACAACCGGCATCAGGGGGCGAGCAAGGACAGCCGCATTTTCGGAACGGTCGAGGAGAAGCTGATACAAGGCCGGGCCGACTTCATTTTGTGGCCGCCTCGTCAAATGGGAGGATTGTAAGTGAAAGATGTGACGATCTACACGGACGGCGCCTGTTCGGGCAATCCCGGTCCCGGCGGCTGGGGAGCGATCCTGTTCTACGGCGGGAATCGCAAGGAGATGTCCGGCGGCGAGAAGCATACGACCAACAACCGGATGGAGCTGGTCGCGGCCATCGAAGCGCTGGGCGTGCTCAAGGAGCCGTGTCAGGTAAAGCTGCACAGCGATTCCGCCTATTTGGTCAATTGTTTCCAGCAAGGCTGGTTCCGGGGCTGGATGAGAAACGGCTGGAAAAACAGCAAAGGGCAGCCCGTCGAAAATCAGGATCTGTGGAAATCGCTGCTGCAGCTGATGGACAAGCACCGGGTCGAGTATGTAAAGGTTAAGGGACATAGCGACAACGAATTCAATAACCATTGCGACTTATTGGCCCGGGAAGCGATCAAGCGGCTGACCTGAGGTGATAGAGATGGAGAAGGCAGCGTACGACAGCAAGGACTATTATGCGCAGCTGAAGGAAGACATTCGCGCGGCCGCGCCGGAGCTGGGCATCGACAAGATTGGCTTCGCTTCAGCCGAGCCTTTCGTGGAATTAAAGCAAATCCTCATACAGCATCGGGAGCGAGGCTATGAATCCGGCTTCGAGGAGCCCGATCTCGAGAAGCGGACGGATCCGGCGCTCAGCCTGGAACGTCCGCAATCGCTTGTATCGATTGCGATCGCATACCCGTCGAAGCTGAAGGATGCGCCCAAGTCGGCGCCCGGCGCTTACAGGGGGATCATCTCTAGATCGTCCTGGGGCGAGGACTACCATAAGGTGCTGCGAAAACGAATCGCCGCCCTGGAAGAATACATCAAGGAGCGCGTACCGGAGGCAAGAATCGAAAGCATGGTCGACACCGGATCGCTGTCCGACCGTGCCGTCGCGCAGCGGGCGGGCATCGGCTGGAGCGGCAAAAATTGCGCGATTATTACTCCCGAATGGGGCTCGTGGGTATATTTGGGCGAGCTGATCACAAGCATTCCGTTTCCCCCGGATAGGCCGATTACCGACCAGTGCGGCGACTGCACGATATGCATCGACGCTTGTCCGACCGGCGCCCTCGTTGGGCCGGGCCAGCTCAACTCGAGCCGGTGCATCTCCTTCGTCACGCAAACGAAAGGGTTCGTCTCGGAGGAGATGATGCGCAAAATCGGCAACCGTTTGTACGGCTGCGATACGTGTCAGGTCGTATGTCCGGTTAACAAGGGGAAAAACTGGACGCACCAGCCCGACCTGCAGCCCGAGCCCGAGAAGGTGAAGCCGCTGCTGAAGCCGCTGCTGTCGCTGTCGAACAAGCAGTTTCGCGAATTGTACGGCCATCTAGCCGCCTCCTGGCGCGGCCGCAAGCCGATTCAGCGCAATGCGCTTATCGCGCTCGGCAACTTTCGGGACGAGACCGCCGTTCCGCTGCTGTCCGATGTGATGCGGACCGACGAGAGACCCGAACTGCGTGCGGCGGCCGCCTGGGCGCTGGGACGGATCGGCGGAGACGAAGCGCGGTCTGCTCTGGAGCAAGCGAAACGGACCGAGGCTCATCCCGTGGCGGCGGAGTACATGGAAACGGCGCTGAAGGCTATTGCCGGGGTGGACGGTGGCGCTTCGGACATGTATCCTTAAGGTACCGACAAATTATACTCATCCGATATGTTAAGGGGCGCCAGCTGCATGAAATATGTAAGCATCGAGCAGGTCGAGCCCGGACAATTTTTGGGCAAGACGATTTTTGCCAGCAACGGCACCGTGCTGCTGTCCGAAGGCGTGCAGCTTACCGTATACATGATCAACACGCTTAACCGGATCGGCGCCACGATGCTTTACATCAAGGACCCTCAGTTCGAAGACGTGGACATCCCCGAGGTGCTGTCGGAGGAAACGAAGCGTTCCGTCATGAAGCGGATGACCGAGACGTTCCAGACGATCAAATCCGGCAAGTCGTTCGATCCGCGGGCGGTGAGCATCAGCATCGATCAACTGTTGGATGACGTGATGCGGAACAAGGAAGTGCTGATCCAGTTGTCCGATATCCGGACGAAGGATAACGAGATGTACGTGCATGCTCTGAACGTATGCATGATGTCTACGATGATCGGCATCAATATGAATCTGAACCACGGGCAGATCAAGGAGCTCGCGATCGGATCGCTGCTGCACGACGTAGGCAAAGTCGAAAGGCTGACCGACGACGAATCGCCCGATCTGAAGCGCCATCATACTTGGCGCGGCTTCGATCTGCTGAAGCAGAAGCAGGAGCTGAACTTGCTGATCGCCCATGTGGCGCTTCAGCATCACGAGGCACCGAACGGGGAAGGGGTTCCGCGCGGGCTAAGCGGCGATCAGATCCATATCTACGCACAGATCGTAAGCGTGGCGAATATGTTCGACAATTTGCTAAGCGGCCTGGCCGGTGTCGGCAAGCCGATGCTGCCCCATGAAGCGTGCGAACATATGATGGCCCTCGCGGGGAACAAGCTCGACCGGGACGTGCTGATCCATTTTCTGCGAACCGTATCCATATATCCGAACGGGGCGTCGGTCCGGCTGTCGACGAAGGAAACCGGAGTCGTCGTTGGCCAGCATCGCGGCTTGCCGGGAAGGCCGGTCGTTCGCATCGTCCGCCAGGTCGGGGAAGAGATCGAGGTCAAGGAAGTCGACCTTGCGAAGCATACGACCGTATTTATCGAAAGCGTGCTTTTGTAACCGCGCTTTCGGACTGTCCCCCAAGACAACGGTCCAGTCATCGAGCGTCCTGTACCGGATTGGCGCGGTGGGGCTTTTTCCTATTTGAAGTCGAGTTGGCAAAATGCTATGATGAAATGGTTTCGACATCCATTTTCAAACAATTGCCAGAGGTGAATAACGAGAATGTGGAGCTGGATCATCCCTATACTGACACTGATCGCCGGTCTCGTAGGCGGCTTTTTTATCGGTGTCTTCTACTTGCGCAAGCAGCTCGAATCGATGCAATCGAATCCGGAAATGCTTCAACAGATGGCCAAGAAGATGGGGTACAATTTGAATAAGAAGCAGATGCAGCAAATGCAGAGCATGATGAAAAACCAGAAGTGGAAGTAAAGGCTGCATCTCCCTCGGCAGCGAGGAGGAGGGTAACGAATGGCTGGACTTAAAGACTACAGCAACGAACACGTAGGACGGAACCGGGATAAGATCGAAGAGCATATCCGGGAAATTTTGCGCCTGATGGGCGAAGACGTGGAGCGGGAAGGCTTGATCGAAACGCCGGCCAGGGTCACGCGCATGTACGAGGAAATTTTCGCGGGCTATTCAGTGGACCCGCGCGAAGTGCTGGGCGTCACGTTTGATGAGAGGCACGAAGAACTCGTCATCATTAAAGATATCGTCTATTACAGCCAGTGCGAGCATCATATGGCGCCCTTCTTCGGCAAAATCCACGTCGGCTACTTGCCCAGCGGCAAAATCGCCGGCCTCAGCAAATTCGCCCGGCTCGTCGAAGCGGTCACGCGCCGTCTTCAGGTGCAGGAGCGGATCACATCGGAAATCGCCGATATTCTCGTCGAAGTGCTGCACCCGCAAGGGGTGATGGTCATCGTCGAGGGCGAGCATCTGTGCATGTGCTCGCGCGGCGTGAAGAAGCCGGGAAGCAAGACGGTCACGTCCGCCGTTCGGGGGCGTTTTACTTCCGACTCCGCGCTGCGTGCGGAATTTTTATCGCTGGTGAAAGAGTGAACCGGACAGCGGGATATAAAACCTTCAAGTCACTTCGGTGGCCTTGAAGGTTTTTTTGTTAACGGTAGCGGTCGATTAACCTGTCGGCACAATTGGATTGATAATCATTATCAATATAATGAACGTGTGAAGATGGAAGGAGTGAAGTCCGATGGAAAATCCAGCATTTCGGCTATGGAATCGGATGTTTCCGTACGTATCGTCCGTTGCAGCCGGCTCCGATGGCATGTTATACGCTTCTTCGCTCGGACACGGGGTCTACCGGATCGGCCCGAATGGGGACTGGAAGGCAATGGACGAGATGTGGCCCGAAAACGTTACCGTCAATCGGCTCATTTGCAGCGGAAGCGAAGTAACGGCTTGTACGAATTCGGGCCTGTTTACATACAAGAGCGACACATGCTGAAAGGCGGCGGAAGTTGCGGTGCCCGCTTATCGGCTTCGCCAAGGGGAAAGCGGCCGGCTGCTGGCGGCGACCGAATACGGCATCTGGTGCAATATGGGCAGCGGCTGGTTCAATTGGGCTTATCCCGACTGCATCGTGTATGATATTTTATATTTGCCCGGGTATGTAGTGATCGGCTGCGATCGCGGAATCGCTTATTACGACAGGCTTACCGGCGAATGGGCCGAATTCGCGCTGAAGACGGCGGTAACGAGTCTCGCAGTATTTCGCGGGCGTCTGGTCGGCACGGGCGAATGCGGGCAGCTCGTGTACGGGAATGGACGGGGCGGCTTCAACGTGTGCCGGTTTGACGGCCTGTTCCTGGTGAGCGTCATTCAACGGGGGAGCGACATCTACCTTTGTTCCGACAGAGGGCTGTTCCGTCTCGCAGAGTGGCAGGGGCGCTTCATGGTGCTGCCGGTGCGGCTTGGATTTCCGGTTTCCGACGCGGCCTGGATCGGCGATACGATGATCGTGGCCACGTTATCCCGGGGCATCGAATTTGTGCGTTAAAAAAGAAGCGCCGGAAGTCAGGAAGATCCCGACCCCACGACGCTGTTTAGAAAAGCCATCGTCCGCCGCAAATACTCTTTTTTGTTCGCTTTATAGATCAGCTCGTGTCTGGCGTTCGGCAGCAGCCACAGCCTCGAGTTCGGATTGGATTGATTGCCGGCTATCTCTTGCGCGACCTCGTAAGGAGCCTTGACGTCCTTCTCGCCGTGAATGAAGAAGATCGGCATCGGATAGTCCGTCTCCTTGACGGTTCGATACGGAATCTGATCCATGCTGGTGCCGTTCAGAATCGGGAAAAACAGGCGGATCAGCGGCAGGGAAGGAAATTTCGGCAAATCGATCTGGTTCTTAATGTTATGAAACATCGTGTCCGGCTCAAGCAGGAACATGCTGTCCAGAATCATCGCCTCGATCTGTTTGTTTTGCAGCGCCGTTTGCAGGGCGGTTCCGGCCCCCATCGAGAAGCCCCATACGTACGTATGCTTCATGCCCTTCTCCTTGACAAACTTGAGCGCGCCTTCCAGCTCGAGCGACTCCCGCACCCCGCCGGTCACGGACAGATCCGGCTGCACGTAGCCGTAGTCGAACAGCAGCACATTGTAATGCTGCCTGTTCAGCTCCTGCGCCAGGGAGTAAAACGGCACCCACAGCTCTTCCCGGTTGCCGCCATAGCCGTGGGAGAATACGACGACCTTGTCGGAGTCCTCGGCGGGGATAAACCATCCTTCGAGCGAACTGGCGCCGTCGCTGCTGGCGAAACGGACATCCTCGTAAGCGAGTCCTGCGGCAAGCTGCGGATTGGAGCTGAGGGGAGCGATAGCCGGTCTGGCCAGCATCCAGGCGATATAGCCGTGGAAAGCGAGCACCGCGCATAAGGCCAGCGAGAGCAGACTGAGGACGGGGAGTAGGATCCACCATTTTTTGCGGGATATTACTGGATTGATAGCGCTTCCATAAGAGGTTGAAGCATAGGGGGCGGCCGAAGCTGGTGTTGGTTCCATAGCTGATCCCTCCAATCTCGTAGCTGTAATGAAACGTTGTGGAAAAGGGATATCGACAGGGCGGCGATTGTATCTGTATATGAAAGTTGTACAGTCAATGGGAAAACGAGAACGGGACCGGTAAGATTCCTTTATATTCATAATAGAGCGACAGGAGTATTTTGGTCAATAGCTGCGGGAAAGGTAAACAATAGCAAAAAACGATTTGCTCCAAACAACCCGCGGCACTTTACGTCGGCTCGAAGAATGGCTATACTAGAGTAAAACTGAGTTTCATATAATGAAACTATTGGGGCGAAACGAAGATGGACGATAGTAAGCTGACTGTACGCGCCGTCGAACGGGCGCTTGATATTTTATCCGTATTTACCGATGAAACGGAGCTCAGCCTGACTGAAATTTCCGTGAGGACGAAGCTGCACAAAAGCACGGTGCACCGGCTGCTCGCATCGCTCGAGGGCAAAGATTTCATTACCCGCAACGCGGAAACGGAAAAATACCGGCTCGGCTTCCGCATCTGGGAGCTTGCGGCCCATTTGTCTCAAAACGACGACCTGGGTCTCCTGCTCCAGCCGGAGATGGAGCGGCTGCGGGATGCCATCGGAGAAACGGTCAGTTTGTACGTCAGGGATGGCGGGGAACGGATTCGCATCCAGGCGGTGCAGAGCAATCAGGCGATCCGCAGAGTCGCTCCGATCGGTGCCCGGCTGCCGCTGAACGTGGGGGCGTCGAGCAAGGTGCTTATCGCCTTCGCAGGCGCCGATGTGCAGAAGGAAGTGCTGGAAACGCTCGAATGGTCCGGCCTTGCGGAGAAGGAGGCGTTTATACGCCAACTGGACGAAATCCGGCTGCTCGGCTATGCGACGAGCGTGGAGGAGCGAGAGCCCGGAGCGGCCGCGGTATCGGCGCCCATTTTCAACCGGTCACATAAGCTGGTTGCGGCTTTGGCCGCCTCGGGACCGTCGAACCGGCTTACGCTGGAGAGCATGAGAGACCATGCGGCGCTAGTGATCGAGTCCGCCGGGCGAATGGGCAAAATGCTGATGAAGTAATTGAAGCTTTAGAAACAGGGAAAGGACCTCAGCTTCCGCTTTGCGGTGGACCCCGAGGTCCTTTTGTTATGGCTGCCGTTTCAGGCCGGCCGGCGGAGGGTATATATTCCGTAAGGCGGCCTATCCAAGAAAGGAGGCGACCCGCGATGGGACTGCTAATCAGTATTCTGATGGCTGTGCTGATCGGATCGATCGGCGGCGCTCTTGTGAGAAACGGCATGCCCGGCGGATTTTTCGGTGCTATGCTCGCCGGTTTTGCCGGGGCGTGGCTCGGATCGCTCCTGTTCGGGAGCTTCGGACCGGTCATCGGCGGCTTTGCCGTCATTCCGGCCATTGTCGGCAGCGCCCTGTTCGTTTTTATGCTGGGGCTGTTGTCGCAAGCGTTGCGGAAGTCGGTCTAACCTTGGCATCGACGAGGCGGAAATGCCTGCATAATCGATACCGGTCAAGAAACCAAAAATAAGAGGTGGTAGCGATGAAAATAACAAGTGGATGGAAAGGCGTATTGCTCGGAGGGGCGGCAGGCGCTACGGCGGCTTTGCTGCTCTCCCCCGTATCCGGGAAGAAGCTGCGGCAGAGCTTGAGGAAACACGCAGATAGCGCTCTGGAGCGAGGCGCCAATGCGGTGCAGAGCGTACGGGACAAGACGGCTGAACTCGCAGGGGATCTGCGCGACAAAGCCGGGGAGCTTCAGCAGGAAGTCAAGGACAAGGCGGTTCAGCTCGCGGACGATGCGGCGGAGATGGCGCATAAGGCGGCAGGCAAGTAAACGCGGGCATTATGAGCGGTAACGATGGAAAAAACGGAGGAGGCGAACGAAAATGGAAAGCTGGAGAATGAACAGGACGATGCCGAACGATTTTTTTGCCCGGGCCATCATACGGCTCGGGTTCATCCCGGCGGAAGAAGGAGGGCGCAAGCTCGTTCAACTGTCGTTATTTTCACCCGAGCAAAATGACAGCTTCCTGTTCCGGGTTCCTTACGTTTCGGACGAATCCGAGCGAATCACGCTGCTTGCGCATGACGCTACGTTTTTCGGCGGAATCGACGGAAGCAAGCCGGTGCCGGACGAGATTCGGGAGGCGGGGCTGCGCAAGCTGGCCGAGCTGTGCGGCGACGAGCTCGTGCCGCTGAGCGGGTGGCCGGAAGAGGAAGCGGACGTATACACAGCAGCCGGTCAAGACCCGGAGGAGGAAGAGGAGGAGAGTCGTCCATTGAACGGAGTAATGGCCCCCGAGGAGGAGGACCTGGTTCGGCTTGGCAAAGAAATGAAGATGATGAAAACGAATTCGGAGCTGGAGCGGGAAGGATTGATACCCGATCCGATCCAAAATTGACGCCGCTTATGCGGCGTCCGTTTTTTTGTAAATCGTTTGTTGGGAACGAAAAGCACGCCCTCGGCCTGGCCTTCCCGGCCATGCTGAGGGCGTGCTTTTGGATTTTACACGGCCGCCGCGCGACTCGCGATCAGCTCGCACCACTCCTGCTCAGTGAAGCGCCTTTCGAGCAGCCATTGTACGGCTATAGGTTTCCCTTCATGCCGGACGAGCTCGTCATTTTTCAAGTAGTAGCCGTGCTCTTTCGCAATTCGGTAGACGAGGCAGAAGTGCTCCGCCCCTTCAATCGCTTCCTCCAGCGTATCGAACGTGCCTAGAGCTTGACCGAAGCCAAGCGGATTCGTAAGCGCCTGAATCGTAAGCTGATATGAACGGCCATCTTCGCAAACCAATACGTCGCTTCCGGAACAACGAATTTGATGTTTGATTTCCATAACGATCACCGCCTATCGAGGATTACTTATCATTACACGTTATATCGGCGTTTGAAACAAGCTGCCGAAACGAACGGCAAGCGCGCAGCCGATCGGAATCGGTGCGCGCTAGGGCTGGGTGCTATGGGCTGAGCTGCGCTTGAGAAGACGTTTAGGGCTCGTCCTCTACCAGCAGCGTTTTCAATTTGGCGGTCGCCCGTTTCAGGATGCGCGATACGCTCATCTGCGAGACGGATAGCTCGGCTGCAATTACGCGCTGGGACAAACCCTGCTCGAATACGAGAGAGAGCACCTGACGCTCCTCCGGCTTCAGCTTGTCCATGGCTTCGATCAGATCCATCCGTTCGACGATGGAGTCGTAGTCCTCGTTCGGAGCGCCGATCATGTCGCCGAGCGTCGAGGCGGAGTCCTCCTCCGACACCGGAGTATCCAGCGACACGTAATGGTACAGCTCCCGTCCGGCGAACACCTCCATCGTCTCCTCGTAGGACAGTCCGAGATGGCCGGCGATTTCCTCCACGTTTGGAGAACGCTCCAGCCGAACGGTAAGCTCGTCGATCGCCTGGCGGAGCGAAGCGCCTTTTTCCTTGATCCGCCTCGGCACCTGAATGTACCAGGACTTGTCCCGCAAAAAATTTTTCATATGCCCGATGATGCTTTTCATTGCGTAAGGCTCGAAAGGGCTGCCTTTCCCGGCATCGAACTGGTCGAATAAACGGAGCAGGGCCATATGGCCCACCTGGAGCAAATCTTCGTACAAGTCGGGACGGCTTCGGGCCATTTTGCCTGCAGCCATTTTGACCATAGGTTCGTACTGCCGGATCAGCTCTGTCGCCAAGTCATCCGTCGGGTTGCGCTGGTATTCGATAATACCGGCGACGGAATCGTTCGGAGAAGGCCATACCGGGTTTGTACTCATGCCGTTTCCTCATTCCTTGCAAGACGCTTCGTCATGACGACCTCCGTACCGATGCCGCCAAGCACGTCGACTTCGTCCATCAGCGCCTGCATCAAGTATAGGCCGAGCCCTCCGGCTTCGATCTGATCGATCGTTTTGCCGTGCAGGGACGGGACCGCCTGCTTATCGGGAGAGACCTCGAAGCTTTTGCCTTCGTCTTTGACGGCAATCGTCAGCGCGTCTCCCGCCATCGTAAACCGGATTTCCATCATGCCTGCTACATCATAGGCATGCAAAACCGCGTTGTTGCACGCTTCGGATACGGCTACTTTCATATCTTCGATATCTTCGTAGAGGAATCCTTGCTTCGAGGCGATTCCGTATAACGTCAGGCGGACGAGGTCGATATATTCCGCCGCAGCCGGGACACGAAGAGTTACAGTAGGATAAGTTGGTTTCATCTCGCTACTCTCTTTCCTTTCTCATTGTGCTTGTGCGGCCGATGGACCGGCAAGGTTCAAAAAAGGGGTAATGCCCGTCATGTCGAACAGCTTTCGGATATGCGCCGGTACCGCCTCGATCGTAAAGGGGCCGCCGCGGGCGTGGCGGGCTTTGAGCACCGAGATGAGAATGCCGATCCCCGTGCTGTCTATATATCGCAAATCTTGCAGATTCAAGGTGAGGATTCGGTCGCACAGCTCCACCAGAGGCTCCATGACGGCGCGCATCTGCGCGGCCGCTTCAAGATCAAGCTCACCGTTTATGTACACGGTGCACTGTCCCTCCTTCGTGTCGGTGCGCATGCGAAATTTGGAAGATTGCATAAACAGATCATCTCCTTTGCAGAGGGTCTACCTGCCATATAACCACAATCGGCGCATTTGAAACAGGCGGAATCATGGTTTGAAAAAAATTATATAACTCAAGCATTACGGTTCAGTGCCGTTCTCCAGGCCTGCAATGTCAAGGGAGGATACAGGACGGCAAACGGTTCGTTGTTGTCCGGGCCAGGAGCCATATTCTCTGCACAGTCGGCGGCAAGCACAACCATCGCGGTCGTGGCGGCCATGCTCAGCTCTTCGGCCGCGCTCTGCATGTCGGGAAGGGAGGCAGCTGTACACACATATAGCGCCAAGGGCTTGTCATTTGCGTCCGGCTGCAGCGGAAAAGCTTCGTCGCCGGATGCGAGACGCACGGCGTACCCGAGCTGACGCAGCTGAGCTGACGCGAGCCAAGCCCGATACGACTCGACTCCGGCTACGAGGGCTTGTCCGGAATGCTGTGCAGCGGAAGCATCCTGTGCCGCAGCCGAGCACTCGCTATAAGCCGGGTCGTCGTTCGGACAATCCGGGTCCGGCATCCCGACTTGTATGGTGAATACGAACATGGCCCCTTGTCCGTCTCCCGGCACGACCCGGATCGAGCCGCCCATTAATTGTACGAGCGATTTGCAGATGGCGAGGCCGAGGCCGGTGCCGCCATATTTGCGCGACATGGATGCGTCAAGCTGGGAGAACGGCTGGAACAGCATATTGCGCTTGTCTTCGGGAATGCCGATGCCGGTATCTTTCACGGCGAATTCCAGCTCAAGCATGCCCGCAGGAAGCGAAGCCGCTTCCGGGCGTTCCGCCTCGCGAACCAGCACGTACACGCCGCCGGTCTGCGTAAACTTGACAGCATTGCCGATCAGGTTGGCAAGCACTTGCCGCAGACGGGTCGGATCGCCGATGACGAGCGGAGGGATGCCGGGGGCGATGTCGGCTGTCAGCTCCAGCCCGCGCTTTGCCGCCTCGGCCCGAAACAGATCGGCGGCGTCAAGGATGCACGCTTCGAGCAGAAACGGCTGCTCCTCCAGTTCCATTCTGCCGGACTCCATCTTCGTAAAGTCGAGAATATCGTTCATGACTGTCAGCAGGGCGTCCATACTTTTGCGGATTACCGCGGCGTACTCCTTCTGCTCCGGGTTCAGCTCGGATTCGAGCAGCAGATCGGCCATGCCGGTGACACCGTTCATCGGCGTACGGATTTCGTGGCTCATAATCGCAAGAAATTCGCTTTTCGCCCGGGAAGCGAGCTCCGCCGCTTCCTTCGCCTCGAGCAGTTGCAGGCTTTGCTTCTGAAGCAGCTCCTCGGAGCGCTGAAGCTGCCGCGTATGTTCCTCCAGCAGCTCGTTGGCGCGCTGCCGATTGCGCGACTGTTCCTCCATCTCCGCCGCCAGCGCCTGCGACTCCTTCAGCAGCTGCTCGACGCGCATCCGGTCGTAGATCGTGTTCAGTATGGTGCCGAGCTTCTCGATCAGATGCTTCAGCAGCTCGCGCTGGATGTACGAGAACGGCTTCACGGCGGCCAGCTCGATCACGCCGACGACCTCGTCGCCGAACCGGATCGGATATACGATCAGCTGCGTGGGAGGCGCCTCGCCGATGCCGCTGCGGATGCGGACGTAGCCGGGCGGGACGTCGTCCACCGTCACGATGTTGCCGTCTTTGGCGCACTGGCCGACGAGTCCTTCGCCGAGGCGGAACGAGCTGGCAAAGGAGGCGTTCTCGTCTCCAGCCCCTTCGGCATAGACGCCGTACAGCCGGACCGAATCGGTCCGCTCCGGTTCGCTGCGCAAATAGATGGCTCCGTATTGGGCGCCGAGTACGGGAGCGAACTCACTGATGAACGTCTGCGCCACTTGCCTTACCGCGCCGAGGTCCTCGATCAGCTCGGTAATGCGGGCCATGTGGGTATTTACCCAGGCCTGCTCTTCCTTGGCCATGTTATACTTCGTTTCCATCTCGTTTTTGGCGTGCAGATCGAGCGCGACTTGCCGGAATACGCGCGCCAGCTCGGCCAGCTCGTCCTTCGAGGTGACCTCGATGCGCATGAGCGAGCGAAGCCGGTTTTGGCCGAATTTTTTGGCCATGCTGTCGAGCAGGTTCAGCCCCTTCGTAATGCTCGGGATGACCCACAGCATGACGCACAATCCGAGCAGCGTGCCGGCGACCGACAAGGCGGTGGTCATGCTGGCGGACTGCCGGTACAGCGCGCGCGCTTCGGCCATTTCCACATCCAGCGAACGCTGGTGATAGCGGGACAAGCTTTCAAGGCTGCCGAGAAAATCTTTTTGCGTCACGTTGCCTTCCGTGCGGCTGTATTCCAGCGCTTCCGCGGCTTTGCCCTCCTGAAGCTTCGTCAGCACGGCGCTCGTATAGTCGCGGAAATGCTCCGCCTCGCGGACGGCCGTATCGACCAACTGCTGCTCGCCGGGCTCCTGCACCCGGTTCTGCAATTCGCTGAGCTGCCGAATGACGGCGTCGACGGACCGGTTGATCGGGTCGATCCGATTCGGAAGGCTGTCGTTATCGAGCAGGACGTTCATAATCTCGCGTGCCGCCGTATTCACGTCGCCGTGAATGCTGGAGGTAATCTTCACTTTGGCGTAGCGCATTTCGTAAAATTGCGCCAAAGCGTCGTTCATCCGGGACATCCGCTCGTAGCCGATCGTCGTTATGACGATAAGCAGCGCGACAAGCAGCCCGTAGCCCATCACGAGCTTCGTTTTGATTTTCAACGCGGCAGCGCCTCCTTCTTCACCTCGGCTATAATGAGACAGCGGTCATCCTGCCGCATATGCGGCTCCGGCTCTTGAAACAGCAGTTTTTCGAGCTGTTCCGGACAAGCTCCGGTCCGCTCCAGGATGTCCAGCAGTTTCTCGACCTGCCACTTGTCCGCGGCATCCAGCGATTCGAGAACGCCGTCCGTGTACAGCAGCAGCCGGTCGCCTTCGCGAAGCTCCAGTACCCGCTTCTCGATCTGGATGCCGTCGAACAGGCCGAGGGCGACGCAACTCCGGTCCAGCTTTTGCGGGGCGGAGCCGTCTCCGCGCGTCAGCAGGCCGGGGGGATGCCCGGCATTGACGTATTCGAGCGTTCCCCGGGCGATATCCGCCACGGCGTACAGACAGGTGAAATAGTACTGAACGAGCGGATTGGAAAATTGCAGCTGGATCGCTCGGCGATTCAGCTCCCGCACGACGTATTCCGGATCGACCTGCGTCAGAATGGCGTCTCTCAGCGCGGAAGCGACGAACATGCAAACAAGCGACGATGCAATGCCGTGACCCATCGCATCGATAATGGCAATGCCGTAGCGGTTGCTGTCGATTTTGTACCAGGCGTACCAGTCCCCGGCGAGATGCTCGGCCGGTTTGTACAGGCCGCGAATCGACAAGCCGGGCTCATCGACCGGCGAAGGGAGCGCCGCCGCCTGCACTTGGCGCGCCAGCTCCAGCTCCTCGCGAAGCCTGCGGTCCCGCACCTTGTGCCAATCCTTTTCGGCTTTGAGCCGCAAGGCCGCGCGAATGCGCGCCAGCAGCTCGATGCGGTTGATAGGCTTCGTGACGAAGTCGCACGCTCCGGCGTCGAGCGCCTCGGCCAGCTTCAGCGAGTCGCCGACGGCCGTTACCATAATGACGGGAATGTCGCGCAGCCGCTCTGTTTGCTGCATGATGCGGCAAGCTTCGATACCGTCCATGCCCGGCATCATCATATCGAGCAGGACGAGATCGATAAGCGGCGCCTGGGGCGGAATGTCCGCATTGCCCAGCAGACGGAACATTTCGTCCGCCGACGCGGCCGTCCCGATCCGGTCGTAGCCGGCTTTCTTCAGCATTTCCCGAACGACCATCACATTCATCGGATTGTCGTCCACGATCAATATTCGCATCGTTCGTTCTCCTCGGATGTCTAATGTCTACCGCCTGCACTTGACGGATTTGCTTATTTCCATACTAGCTCGTCTTCCGGCTTCCGTCTACCCGCGCCGAAAACGGCAAGAAGGAATGGGAGCTGGCGCTCTCATTCCTTTGCCGCGGGCGTCTTCGGATGGAAGCTTATAAGAAGCGAGTCTATGCACGCAGCCGGTTTACAGTCCCCGGGTTGCCGGGACCCGGCTTTTCGCCATAACGATCAATTTGCCGCGATCCATATCGTATTCATAGGCATCCGCTTCCCGCTGCGTGCAGCCCATCGACATGAGCTTGGCGCGAAGCTCGTCTCCGCGGGAGCGGAACCAGTTGGCCATGCTTTGCATAATCCCTTCCTCTTCCACGCTAACGGTGCTGACATTCGCCGCTTCCGCCAGATCGTCCGTGCGGTTCCTGTCATGGGCGAGAATGTAAATATCCTCCGGCAAGTATCCTTGTCTGCGCAGCGAGTATACCTGTTCCATCGCTCTTGCTCCATTATCGACGACGGTGACGAAAACTTTCTCGTTCATATTGAACGCCTCCTTTTCGCTATTCCGCCTATGGTGGGGCGGTGTGCCGATCTATTCGTTTTATAACCGCGGCGGACCAAGCTGAAACAGGCTATGCGACTTTTTAACGCTGACGGGGGCTGGCAGGCAGGAACATTCGGAAGACGGAGAGAACAGTACATAACATGTAAGGTTCAGGACGAAACATGCAAGTGCTGCCACACAATTCCGATAGGGCCGGTGATAGAATGGAACGAGTTAGAGCGATAACGGACAGCGATTTCGAAGGCGGGACTCCCGCCTATATGGATCGTGTGTCCCGCTATGGAGCGAGAGGCGTCGTCATCGATGACCAGCGGAACGTGGCGATGATGTATATGTCGAAGCGCGGTTTGTACAAGCTGCCCGGCGGAGGCCTGGAGGAAGGCGAACCGGCGCAGGCCGCCTTCCTACGCGAAATCCGGGAGGAAACCGGGTACGAAGCGGATGTGATTCAGGAGCTGGGTTATATCGAGGAGCATAAGAAGACGAATAATTTCATGCAGCTTTCCTACTGTTATATAGCCAAGGAGCGCGGCAAAACCGGCAGCCCGACGCTGACCGAGAGCGAGAGCGAGCTTGGAATGGAGGTCCGCTGGATGCCGATCGGCCAAGCAATCGAGGTGATGAAGATGGGCATGAGCCAATGCGGAGAAAAATCCCGATTATTTATGCTTTTGCGTGACAAAACGATTCTCGAGCTGGCGAAGCGAGCGCTGGACGAGATGTGATTGCCAGCCAGCCGGCGGGATCCCCCTACCCGAAAAAATTGCACTCCGTGTCTATACGCTTCTGCTATAATGGCTAGGTAGAAAAGAACGGATACCGTAATCGGGGGGCTAACATGGGTTACGTATTTTTGCTGCTGGCTACGCTATCATGGAGCTTTGTCGGTGTGTTGGTTAAGGTTGCTTCGGCCATGCTCGACAGCTCTACCATTACTTTTTTGCGCTTTGCGCTCGGAGTCGTCTTTTTGGGGGCGTTCCTGCTTTTCCGCAGCGGGAAGCTGCCGGTGAGGTTCGATCTGACCTGGCTGTGGATCGGCGCGGCCGGCAAAGGCTGCAACTACTTTTTCGAAAATTTGGGGCTATCGCTTGGCTACTCTTACGGCAACATTCTGGTTGTCCCGATTCAGACGATCGTGCTGCTGCTTATATCGGTGCTCTGGTTCAAGGACCGATTAACCGTGCGCGGCTGGGCGGCCGCCGCTTTATGTTTGGCCGGAGTGCTGTGCATCAGCTGGAACGGGAGGCCGCTGTCGGGACTGTTCGGCGACGGAGGCTCGTTCATTACGCTGTTGTTCGCTATTTCGGCCTTTGGTTCGGCTTTTCACGTATTGGGACAAAAAATGCTCACCTCGAAAATGGAAGCGGGCGAAATGAATTTGTCGATGTTCGTGCTGAGCTCGGCGATCATGGCGCTCCCGCTGCCGTTTCAATTCGAGATGACGGGTGAACTGGCGATCGGTCCGGTAGCCGCGCTGCTGGCGCTGGGACTCATTACCGGCATGAGCTTTTATTGGTTTTCGCGGGCGCTGCGTCTTGTTTCGTTCCCGATCGCCATCATCGTCAGCAATACGTCGGTTCTGTTCGGCATATTGTGGTCGGGCGTCATCCGGCACGACCCGATTACCGTTTATTTGGTGGCGGGAGCGCTCGTGTTCGCCGGCGGTTTGGTCATCCTGAACTGGCCTTCGCGCAATCCGGCAGTTCGAAGCTCCGGAAAGGGAGCTTCGGCTTAGACTGAGGAGGGCGCGTTAAGCGAGGGGAAGCGGCCGGGCTTTTGCACAAGGAAGGGCGTGATTGTAACGGAAGCGTATGTAAGGGCGATTTCCGGACATGTTCCGGAATTTCCGATCAAGTCGGTCAAACGAAACGAAAACGGACAAAACAACGTGGTACTGGAAGTCAACGGCGAGTTTATATTCCGGTTTCCCAAGTACCGGGAAGGCATTGCGCAACTTAAGCGGGAACTGCGTTTGCTGGAATGGATTCAGGGTTATGTATCTTTGCCGATTCCTGCGCCAGTCTATGTGAACATCGCGAATAAAGCAGTCGGCGAGGCGTTTGCGGGATATAAGAAAATACGCGGCGAGCCTCTGTGGAAGGAGGCTTGGCTGGGTCTAAGCGGGAGCGGAAAAGAGAGGATGGCCGGACAACTGGCCCGTTTTTTGGCCGCTCTGCATCGGATTCCAGTTGAGCCCCCGGACCCGGGACAACCCTCCTTAGTCGATTGGAGCGAGTGGCATACTTTACACCAGAACATTCAAATGAAGCTGTTCCCTTATATGAGCTCCGCACGGCAAAGAGATGTCGACATGCACTTTGAATCGTTTTTCGAGACGTATGCGGGCATGAACATAAGGGCTGCTTGGGTACACGGCGATTTTGGGACAAGCAACATCCTGTTCGATCCCTCAGTTCCCGAAGTCACCGGAATTATCGACTTTGCGGAAGCGCATCCGGGCGATCCGGCCCTGGATATCGCTGGATTGATGGCATCGTACGGCCACGAGTTTGTGGAGCTGTTCCGCCGTTTTTACCCCGATCTGGAGGGGACGCTCGATCGAGCCTCGTTTTACGCAGGAACCTTTGCGCTTCAGGAAGCGTTGTTCGGCCTGGACAATGGCGACGAAGAGGCCTTTCGTAACGGCATTAAAGACTATGTGTAAATAGGAGATTGTTACATGACGGCAAGCCACTCGAATGTGAAAATTGCGCTCTATACCATGTGTCTCGTAAGAGACGGAGATAACGTGCTTCTGGTTAACCGCCCGGACAAGCTCGGTTTTCCCGGCTGGATCGGTCCAGGGGGAAAGGTCGATTTTCCCGAAAGCTTGACGGAGGGAGCCGTGCGCGAGGTTTGGGAAGAGACCGGGCTTACGGTTAAAGACCTCGTGTATAAAGGGCTCGATGAGTATGTAGATCCGAAAGCAAACTTCAGATACATGGTATTCAACTATGTGGCTACGTCCTTCGAAGGGGAACTGCTGCAAAACCCGCCCGAGGGCGAATTGAAATGGGTGCCGATTCGGGATGCGATGAACTATCCGATGCAGCCCTGGTTCAAGCGGAGATTTCCGCTGTTTTTTGAGGAAGGGACGTTCGAAATTTACGGAGTTTACGATCAAGCGGAGAAGGTCACGTTGAGAGAGACGGTTAAAAACATATAATGCGCTTAAATGTTAATGGGGCTGCCGAAGGGCAGCTTCTTTTCTTTTCTCGGCGTCCCATCCGGTTACGACGTGATCGGCGTCTTCGGAATCGGCTACCCGGCCGGAGTTCCGTCAGCTAAAGCTTTCCGGACAGTGGGAATATAATGGTAGAATAGACTGATGGAGCCCTGTACCCTGAGGAAGCTCCGTCGGTTTTATTTGTTTTTACCTTCATGAAAGAAGGAGGCGAAGCCGGTGGATGGCGCAGAGGTTTTTAGCAATTTTAGGCCGATCTATATGCTCTTTATCGTGATTCTGCTCTTGTCCGTTCTAATCACGATCTTTCAGAGAAAGCGCGTATATCTGATCGGCGGTTTTGCAAGGATAACCATTTCTTTGCTTTGCTCGGTGGTATCCGCCTTTTTGACTTATCAGATCGGCATTTTATCCGATGAATTGGGTGTCGGCGGCGACCCCGTTTCCTTTATGATGTTTCTAGCGGTTGTGATTCTCTCAATCGTGAATGTTATTGTTTTTCCGAGGGAAGCTATTGTCTGAGAAACGGGGGAGTAACAAAAGATGCAGGCTTCGGTAATATTCGATATGGACGGGACACTATTTCAAACCCATACCATTTTGGAACCATCGCTCGAGGACACGTTCGGCTACTTGAGGTCCCGCCGCGAATGGTCGGGCGACACGCCGATCCAAACGTATCGCGAGATCATGGGAGTTCCCTTGCCTGTCGTGTGGGAGACACTGATGCCCGCGCATTCGCCGGCCATCCGGGAAGCGGCCAATCGTTATTTTCACGAGCGGTTAATTGCGAACATCCGAAGCGGCCAAGGTGCGCTTTATCCGCATGTCGAAGAGCTTTTCGACTTTTTGAAGCAGTCCGGATATGCCCTGTTCATTGCCAGCAACGGGCAGATCGAGTATTTGCAGGCGATCGTTGAAGTTTACAGGTTGGATGCGTCGGTGACCGAAACGTTCAGTATTCAGCATATTGATACTTTGGATAAGGCGGACTTGGTTCGTCATATTATGGAGAAATACGGCATTCGCAGCGGTGCGGTTATCGGCGACAGGTTATCCGATATACACGCGGCGAAGCGTAACGGCTTGCTGGCGATCGGCTGCCGCTTCGATTTTGCCCAGGAGCATGAGCTGCGGCAAGCGGATGCGGTAGTGAACAATCTGCTCGAAGTCAAGGCGCACATAGGCCGCTGGAACGGATAATCTATAATTCATACACACTTTGTCAAAAATGCGCCATCCTTAGCAGCGAAGCAGACTCCAAGCAGAAAATGCTTGTTGCTTCTTTGCAGTCCATATGGTATGATCGTAAAAATTTACTCATAACTATGGAGGGTAGAGTCAGTGGCGTACTATTATACGGAACCATCCCGTACCTTTAGCGAGTATTTGTTGCTGCCGAATTTGACGAGCAAGGACTGCAATCCGGGGAACGTAAGCCTGAAAACACCGATCGTCAAGTTCAAGAAGGGCGAAAAGCCGGAAGTTGCGCTGAACATTCCGTTCTCATCCGCGGTTATGCAGGCGGTATCCGACCACAATATGGCGGTTGCCTTGGCGCGGTGCGGCGGAATTTCGTTTATTTTCGGGTCTCAGCCGGTTGAAGAGCAGGCGGACATGGTGCGCAAAGTCAAAGGGCACAAAGCTGGCTTTGTCGTGAGCCGCTCGAACCTGACCCCGCAGCATACGCTGAAGGATGTGCTGGAGCTGAAGGAAAGAACCGGCCATTCGACCGTGGCGATTACGGACGACGGGACGCCGACAGGCAAGCTGCTCGGCATCGTCACCAGCCGGGATTACCGGATCAGCCGTGATCCTCAGGACAAGCTGGTAGGTCAATTCATGACGCCGTTTTCCTCGCTGATATATGGGAAATCCGGAAGCACGCTGTCCGAAGCCAACGACTTGATTTGGGAGCATAAGCTGAACTGCTTGCCGATCGTGGGCGCGGAGCAGAACCTTGAATACCTTGTGTTCCGCAAAGACTATGACGCGCACAAGGAAAATCCGTATGAGCTGCTTGACGGGAATAAAAGCTACATCGTGGGCGCAGGCATCAATACGAAGGATTACGCCGAGCGGGTGCCTGCACTGGTAGCAGCAGGTGTCGACGTCCTCGTAATCGACTCTTCGGACGGTTACACGGAATGGCAGCGCGAGACGATCGAATATGTAAAAACGAACTTCCCGAAGGCGAAAATTGGGGCGGGTAACGTCGTAGACCGCGAAGGCTTCCTGTATTTGGTGGAATCCGGAGCCGATTTCATCAAGGTAGGTATCGGCGGCGGCTCCATCTGTATTACGCGCGAGCAAAAAGGGATCGGCCGCGGTCAGGCATCGGCCGTCATGGAAGTGGCGGCGGCTCGCGACGACTATTTCCGCGAGACCGGCATTTACGTGCCGATCTGCTCGGACGGCGGGATCGTGCACGATTACCACATTACGCTCGCTTTGGCCATGGGAGCCGATTTCGTCATGATGGGCCGCTACTTCGCCCGTTTCGACGAGAGCCCTACGCGCAAGCTGAAGGTCGGCAACAACTTCGTCAAGGAGTTTTGGGGCGAAGGCTCCAATCGGGCGCGCAACTGGCAGCGGTACGACACCGGCGGCAAACAGTCGCTCGTGTTCGAGGAAGGCGTCGACTCGTACGTGTCGTATGCGGGAAGCTTGCAGGAAAACATGGAAAAGACGATTCACAAAATCAAATCGACGATGTGCAACTGCGGCTCGCTGTCGATCGAAGAGCTTCAGCAAAAAGCGAGAATTACGCTCGTTTCGGCTACAAGTATCGTCGAAGGCGGCGCACATGATGTTATCTTGAAAGAGAACAGCTTGTCCGGCGAGTAAGCGGCCGGGGGCAGGATAAAATCCAACCCAGCGGAAAACAAAAAAAGGACAGTATCCACGTTTCACAACGCGGAGCTGTCCTTTTTCGACGTTCGCAGTCTATTAAGCTTTATCGGCTACCACTTGCATGGCGGCTCCGCTTTCTTTCGCTTCCGGAGCGCCCGAACCCGGTGTTTTGTTCGTAGTTCGGAGCGGAATCTCCTTCAGGAAGAAGACGAGCACGAAGGCGACTACGGTAACGATAGCCCCCGTCAGGAAGACGGTAGACAGCGTCTGGCCGAGCGCGTCGCGAATGTTGTCGATCAACTGCGTGAAGAGCGGCTGCACGTCCGCAGGCAGGCTCGCCTGCGTTTGTTCGAGCACCGGCTTGTTCATCAGCATTTGCGGATTCGCAAACGGGGCCATCTGCTCGGCCAGCTTCGGGTCGAGCTTGCTGAAGTCCGGAGCCGACGGCGACTGCATCGCTTCCTTTAAATGCTTCGCCAAATTGTTGGACATAACCGTCCCCATCACGGCGATCCCGATCGTGCCGCCGAGGTTCCGGAACAACTGGCTCGATGCGGTGACGACGCCGAGCTGCGTATGCGGAACGGCATTTTGCGTGGCCAGCGAGAACACCGGCATGCCAAGGCCGAGACCGATACCGAAGACGATCATGCTGAGCACCGCCAGGGCGACGCTGTTCATAAACACCATGATGACCATGCCTGCGATCATAATCGGCATACCGAGAATGGCAAACCGTTTGTATTTGCCGCTTCTGGCGATCATTTGACCGGTAATGGCGCTGGTGACGACCATGGCGATCGACATCGGCATCGTGACATAACCGGCGAGGGTAGGCGAGATGCCGAGAACGCCTTGCACGAAGAAGCTCAGGTAGATCAAGGCGCCCATCATGCCGAAGTTCATAATAAAGCCGATCGTATTCGAGATGGTGACGATGCCGTTGCGGAACAAATTAAGCGGCAAAATCGGGTTTTTCGCCCTCATTTCCACGAAAATAAAGATGATGGCGGACAAGACGGTGGCGGCGAGAAGCCCGAGAATTTGCGCCGATCCCCATTTGTATTCCGTGCCGGCCCACGAGAACGCCAGCAGCAGCGGTACGATCGTTGTCGTCAGGAATAGCGAGCCGATATAGTCGATGCTTTGCTTTGGCCCTCGTTCGACTTTCGGGAACAGTGCGACGATCATCGCGAACGCGACAATGCCGAGCGGCAGGAAGATCCAGAACAGCCAGTGCCAATCCATATGGTCGACGAGATAACCGCCGAGCGTCGGACCGAGTACGCTGGAAAAGCCGAATATCGCGGTCATGAAGCCCATCCATTTGCCGCGCTCGCGAGGAGCGAACAGGTCGCCTACGGCCGTAAACGCCGTCGATTGAATAATACCGGCGCCAATCCCCTGAATACCGCGATAAGTAATGAACTGGTACACGTTGTCGGACGTGCCGGTTAGAAATGCGCCGAGCATAAATAGCAAGATCCCGACTAGCAGGAATGGCTTGCGACCGAACATGTCGGACAGCTTGCCGACCAAGATCGTTGCGATCGTCGAGGTCAGCAGGTAAATGTTAATGGTCCAGGTGTAATAATCCATGCCGTCCAGTATGGCGATAATTCGCGGCATCGCTGTGCTCGTAATCGTCTGATTGATGGCGGCGAAAAACATCGCGGCCATAATGGCGATCATGATCGAGATTTTGCGTTTAGCGGTTAAATGCTCCATGTACCCTTTCTCTCCATCTCTTTTTAGTCTGTATGGTCCATTTTGAAAAGCATCTCGGCAAAAATGCGCCGAAGATGCTCGATATCTTCATCCGGAAGCATGGTGAAGATCATCTCGATCGTTTTTTTCTGAGTGTCCTTCGCTTCCCGGATCATGACCTCTCCCTTGTCTGTGAGCGTAATAACGACCACTCTGCGGTCCGATTCCGCCCGATCCCTCTGCACATAACCTTCCGCCAGCAGCTTGTCGGTAATGCCCGTTACGGCCGCCGGGGTAATGCAGAGCATCTCGGCAAGCTGCGATACCCGCTGGGGGCCAAGCTTATTCAACATATAGAGCACCTTGAACTGCGGAAAGCTAAGCGTACGGCCGCCGTTTTTATTCCATTCCTGCGAGATCCGTTTAATGAGGGTTCGGAACATCGAAGTGACTTCGAACAACGCTTCATTGTCAGCCAAACCCGTATCCCTCCTCTTGATGACGATAGCCACTTAGTTTTTTGTAAAATCCCTCCTTCGTATTCCTGAACTCAATTATTACTTTAGTAATAAATTAATTACTACTAAGATATTAAGAATGATAAATAATGTACCACTATTAAGCGAATGCGTCAAGAGAACATGGCAGGGAGATTCAGGATTTTTTTGGTGCACTACGGGGGACAGGCGAGAAGGAGAAGATACAACAAAAAAAGCCGGAGCCCGGGAAAACCCGAGTTCCGGCTTGGCTGCCGATCTTACTTGCTTTCCTTGATCAACTGGCGAAGCACCGTTTGCAGGATGCCGCCGTTGCGGTAGTAGTCGACGTCGACCATGCTGTCCAGACGAACGAGGGCGTCGAATTCAAACGTCGTGCCGTCTTCGCGGGTTGCATGAACGCGGACCGATTGGCCCGGCTGTACGCCGTTGTCGAGGCCTTGAATGTCGAACGTTTCGCGGCCGGTAATGCCGAGCGTACTCCAGCTTTGTCCGGCTTGGAATTGCAGCGGCAGAACGCCCATGCCGACCAGGTTGGAGCGGTGAATCCGCTCGAAGCTTTCGGCGATGACAGCCTTCACGCCGAGCAGGAACGTGCCTTTGGCCGCCCAGTCGCGGGAGCTGCCTGTGCCGTACTCTTTGCCGGCGATGACAACGAGGTTCGTGTTCTCGCCTTGGTACAGCATCGATGCGTCGTAGATGGACATCACTTCGCCGTTAGGCAAGTAGGTCGTTACGCCGCCCTCGGTGCCCGGAGCCACTTGGTTACGGATGCGGATGTTCGCGAACGTACCGCGCATCATGACTTCGTGGTTGCCGCGGCGGGAGCCGTACGAGTTGAAGTCTTCCTTCTTCACGCCGTTCGCAAGCAAATATTTGCCGGCCGGGCTGTCCGTCTTGATGTTGCCCGCAGGGGAGATATGGTCCGTCGTAACGGAATCGCCCATGAGCGCGAGCGTCTTGGCGCTGCGAATTTCGGCGATGTCGCCGACTTGCTCGCCGAGTTCCATGAAGAACGGAGGCTCCTGGATATAAGTCGATTTGGCATCCCACTCATACAGCTCGCCTTGCGGCACAGGGATTTGGTTCCAGCGTTCGTTTTGCGTAAATACGTTCTCGTATTTGTCGCGGAACATTTGCGGCGTAAGCGCCGTGCCGATCGCTTGTTTGATTTCTTCGTTTGTCGGCCAGATGTCTTTCAGGTATACCGGTTCATCGTTTCCGTCGTAGCCGATCGGATCGTTCGCCAGGTCGATATTGACCGTACCAGCCAGTGCGTAAGCAACGACGAGCGGTGGCGAAGCGAGATAGTTCGCTTTGACTTGAGCGTGAACGCGGCCTTCGAAGTTCCGGTTACCGGAGAGAACGGCGGCAACGGTCATATCGTTGTCGGCGATTGCGGCGCTTACTTCGTCCGGCAGCGGACCGCTGTTACCGATACAGGTTGCACAGCCATAGCCGGCAACGTGGAAGCCGAGAGCTTCAAGCGGCTCGATGAGGCCTGCTTTTTGCAAATATTCGGTAACGACGAGCGATCCCGGAGTCAAGCTGCTCTTGACGTAAGCCGGCTTTTTCAAACCGCGGGCTACCGCCTTTTTCGCTACGAGGCCTGCGCCCAGCATAACGCTCGGGTTCGACGTATTCGTACAGCTCGTGATGGCCGCGATAACGACGGCGCCCGTTCCGAGCTTTGTCGTTTCGCCGTTCGGATGGTTTACTTCGACGGTTTGATCGATTTTGTCCTCAGTCAATCCGTAACCGCCTTTGTCGATCGGCGTGCGGATAATGCTGTTGAACGATTCTTTCATGTTCGTCAGCTCGACGCGGTCTTGCGGGCGTTTCGGACCTGCAAGGCTCGGTACGATCGTGGACAAGTCCAGCTCGATCATATCGGAGAATACCGGGTCCGGCGTTTCGTCCGTACGGAACATGCCTTGCTCTTTATAATAAGCCTCGACGAGCGAAATTTGCTCCTCGGCGCGGCCGGTGCTGCGCAGGTAGTTCAGCGTCTCGTTGTCGACCGGGAAGAAGCCGACCGTTGCGCCGTATTCCGGCGCCATGTTGGCGACCGTCGCACGGTCCGCGAGGCTGATGTTGCTGAGGCCGGAGCCGTAAAACTCGACGAATTTGCCGACAACGCCTTTTTTACGCAAAATTTGCGTAACGGTCAGCGCCAGGTCGGTCGCCGTAGCGCCTTCCGCCAGCGAGCCCGTCAGCTTGAAGCCGATAACCTCAGGCGTTACGAAGTACAGCGGTTGTCCGAGCATGCCGGCTTCCGCTTCGATACCGCCTACGCCCCAGCCGACAACGCCGAGACCGTTGATCATCGTCGTGTGGGAGTCGGTGCCTACGAGCGAGTCCGGATACACTTCGGTTTCGCCGTCTACCGTTTTCGTTGCGGCTACGGATGCCAAATATTCAAGGTTAACCTGGTGAACGATACCCGTTGCCGGCGGAACGGCGCGGAAGTTGTCGAACGCCGTTTGCGCCCAGCGAAGGAAGCGGTAGCGCTCTTCGTTGCGCTCGAATTCGACGTTCATGTTGTATTCCAGCGCGTCCTTGCTGCCGAAAGCGTCAACCATGACGGAGTGGTCGATAACGAGGTCGACCGGTACGAGCGGGTTGATCCGCTTCGGATCGCCGCCGGAACGCTTCATCGTGGCGCGCATGGCCGCCAGATCGACTACAACCGGAACGCCGGTAAAGTCCTGCAGAACGATACGCGCAGGGATAAACGGAATTTCTTTATTATCGTCACGGCCTTCGGCCCAGCCGGCAATTTGCTTGACGTGTTCGTTCGTGATCGCATGGCCGTCGAATTGGCGGACGGCTGCTTCCAAAAGCACTTTGATCGAGAAAGGCAACCGCTCGATGTTCGCGAAGCCTTTGCCTTCCAGCGCCTTCAGGCTGTAGTAGTTGTACGGTTTTCCGCCTACGGAAAGCTGTTTGCGGACGCTGAAATGGTCTTTTCTGGACATAGGTACAAGCCTCCTTATACGTTAGGGTAGCCAGGTTTCCCTGGTTGCTAAGTTTCGCTATATGAAACTTGATTTCATAAATGCTGTACCTTTAGTATAGCGTTTCTGCCGGAGCGCGTAAAGTTTTTTTTGACAAATATTGCGGCTTATCCGCCTTTGCGGAGCGCGGCTTCGCGGTTGTTCGGGCGGAGCCCGGGAAGGTCCCCCGGCTTCGCGGCGAAATCATTTTCCACCCGGGTCAAACATACATTTGAGAATAGTGCTTGAATCGGGCATAACGCTCGTGACGTCGCCGTTATTCGCTTACGGTGCCCTATTCTCGGCATTCAGGGCAGGTTTCGTGAATGTTTACGCAGATAGTCACAAAACCCGCCAGGGGAGGGATTGTATGTTTGCCAATTGGAAATCGGCTGTATACGAATACGCACATCGCCGCAACCGTTTGGAGCTGGACGGCGACATACGCGAGCTTATGCCGGTCGTTCGCGACGAACGGTTTATCCGCAAGCTGGACACGCGAATCCGCCGTCTCCAGTCGAGCCGCAAAGCAAGAGGCGTAGAGCCGCTGCGCAGCGAAACCGGGCTCAAGCTGCTTTCGACCGACGATTCCGGCAGGACGGTTGCAGTCGAGCTGGAATTTCGCCGCAGTACCGAATACGGGCAGCTTGGAGAGACTTTCATCGAGAAGCGGCTGGAGCGGGAACGAATTACAGTGACGAATCTGAACGGCCATTGGCTCGTTACCGAGGCCCATCCGTCCTCCGGAGAGCGGCGGTTATCCTCTACGGCGCAGCTTCCTCCGTTTGTGCTGGAACCGGGGGAAGAAGAGACGGACGGCCGATTCCGCTCCGTGCCTTACCTCAACTACAAGGTTTTGCCTTCCGTTACGACCGATCCGGTCTACCGTTATACCGTATACGACCGCAGCAAAGCCCGCGATTACGCGGAGCGGTGGTGGAACGGCGCCAATCCGAAGTATCTCCAATTTGAAGTCGATTGCACCAACTTTGTCTCGCAATGCCTCTTTGCAGGCGGAGCCCCCATGAACTATACTGGAAAAAGGGAATCCGGGTGGTGGTACCAAGGCAGAGACGGCAGCCGGGAGCTATGGAGCTATAGCTGGGCTGTGGCGCACAGCTTGCAGCTGCTGCTGGCCGGGAGCAAGGGCGGTTTACGGGCGGAGGTAGTGGATGCCCCGCAAAAGCTGTCCATAGGCGACGTGATCTGCTACGACTGGGAGGGCGACGGCCGCTTCCAGCATAATACGATCGTTACGGGCTTCGACAAGGCTGGCATGCCGCTGGTCGACGCTCACACAACGAACAGTCATAGCCGGTATTGGGATTATCGCGACTCGTACGCTTATACTCCGAATACGCGCTACCGTTTTTTGCATATTGCGGACTATTTATAGAAGTTTGGCTGTTGTTGCAAAATGTTCTGCGTCCCCGCCAAGGAAAACGATCGCTTCGAAGCGCCGCCCTGGGCGGCGGCTTCGTTCGCGTCTTTATGCCGCGTTTCGCGGCATGAAGCGGTCCGAATAAATCCCTGATTTGGGCCGGCGTAGCTTTGGCGGGGATCTTTAGGCTTAGCATGCGGCAAGGAACCGGTTTACTATTCAGGCGCCATCAAAAAAAGGTCTATCATTTAATAAATCGTGCGAATCATATACGACGGAGGTAATCATGGACAGAAAAATTCGAATCGGGTTGGTGTACGGGGGGAAATCGGGAGAGCATGACGTTTCGCTGCAAACCGCCTTGGCCGTCATCCGGGCGATCGATCATACGAAATATGAAGTGTTTCCTTATTATATAACGAAGCTGGGCCAGTGGCGTCCGGGAGCCAGGCTGACCGGACCGGTCGACCGCGTCGAGCAGCTCCAGAACGAACCCGATGCCAGTGCGCAAAACGAGACGGCAGCCGGAATCGAGCATGGCGTTGCGATGCAGCCTTTTTTTGCGTCGATTGAGTCAGCCGCAGCGGGCGGATCGGGCGCGGCTCTCGACGTCGTGTTTCCGCTTCTTCACGGCACGTTTGGGGAGGACGGCACGATTCAAGGACTGCTAGAGATGGCCAATCTTCCTTATGTAGGAGCGGGCGTGCTCGCTTCGGCGGTCGGGATGGACAAAGTGACCATGAAGAAAGTATTTGCGCAGGAAGGGCTGCCGCAGTGCATCTTCCGTCACTTCACCCGTACCCAGTGGGAGAAGGACCGCGCCTTTTTTCTGATGGAGATCGAAGTGTCCGTCGGCTACCCGTGCTTCGTCAAGCCGGCCAATCTCGGGTCCAGCGTAGGCATCTCGAAGGCGAACAACCGCGACGAACTGATCGATGCCGTCCAAACCGCATTCCAGTACGACCGTAAGGTGGTTGTCGAGGAGTTCGTCGACGCGCGCGAGATCGAGGTCGCGGTGCTTGGAAACGACGAGCCGGAGGCGTCCGTTGCAGGGGAAATCGTCAGCTCGGGCGAATTTTACGACTACCGGGCAAAATATATCGACGGCAAATCGGCGATGATCATTCCGGCGGAGATCGCTCCGGAAAAAGCCGAGGAAATCCGGGACTGGGCGATCCGGGCGTTCCAGGCGATTGACGGCAGCGGCTTGTCGCGGGTCGACTTCTTCCTGCGCAAGTCTGACGGCGCCGTTTTGATCAACGAGATCAATACGATGCCGGGCTTTACTCCGTTCAGCATGTATCCGCTGCTGTGGAAAGAATCGGGCAAGCCTTACGGAGAGCTGCTGGACCGTCTGATTCAGCTCGCGATCGATCGTTATGCGGCGAAGCAAACTATCCGCTATACGTTTGATGCCGAATAAACCGAAGGAGGAATGAGGATGGGATTTCAAACCGAATTTAACTCCGTCTGCAAATTCAAGTCGGATCAGGAGCTGTACGAACTGCTGGAATACGGGCGGGGCAAAATGGTCAAAAAAGGCTTTCGCGTTTTTCCGACCGGGCAAAAAGTAATCGCCTATTCGCCGGACAATGTGGCGGTAGCCATCGTTAAAATCGTCGCTTCGATCGCCGAAATTAATTTTCAAAGCGAAGAAGTGACGGAAGTGGAGATGGAGCTGATCCGCAAGCTGACGGAGGAAGAATCGCGCGTACAAACGCAACTTGCTGACGAAATGTTTTTTGGCGGGAGAGCATAACTCGCCTTACATAGCGGTCCGCGAAGGACGGGAGAGGCAGGGGTTTCAAGCATGTCTATCGAACTATGGCCGGAAGGCGCACCTTATCAAGCAGGGAATACCGAGGAGGATCGTCCCCGGATCGACGCCTATCCGGTGAAGAGCGACAAGCCGGTAGGCTGTGTTATCATTTGTCCGGGCGGCGGATATGCTCGCCGCGCCGATCACGAGAAGGAGCCGGTGGCGAAGTGGCTTAACTCGATCGGAGTCGCAGCCTTCGTGCTGCATTACCGGGTTGCGCCGTATCGGCACCCGGCGCCGCTGGAGGATTGCCGCCGGGCGATCCGCTGGGTGCGGAGCCATGCCGAAGAATACGGCATTGATCCGGACAAGATCGGCATCTTGGGCTTTTCCGCAGGTGGACATGCCGCCGCTATGGCGGGCATTCATCACGAACCGGGCAATCCGGAAGCGGCCGATCCGATCGACCGGGTCAGCTCCAGACCGAATGCGCTCGTATTGTGTTATGCGGTTATTTCATTCGTAGAGCAGTATCACGAGGGCTCGATGATCAATCTGCTCGGCCAAAATCCATCCCAGGAGATGCGCGAGCTGCTGTCCGGCGAGCTGTCTGCGAATGCGGAGACGCCGCCTACGTTTATGTGGCACACGGGCAACGATGCTCCCGTGCCGGTTGCCAATTCCCTGATGCTGGCCGCAACGCTCAGCAAACATAAAGTTCCGTATGATCTGCATGTGTACGAAAACGGCCGTCACGGCCTCGGTCTCGCCGAGTCGCATCCCGAAGCGTATATGTGGACGCAGGAATGCGCCAACTGGCTGCGCAGGCAAGGCTTCGCGGCGGAAACGGAAGGCGAAGACGCACAAGGCGCACAAGGCGCGTAAGGAGACGCAACATCAACATGAAAAAGCTCCCGTTCGGGCAACTTACGTATATGAATACGTAGGGGACGGGAGAGGTTGAAAATGATGGTCAGACTCGGATACGTTGCGATGTCCACCGTGGTGGAGAATGCTTCACCTTCGAAAACGATGACGTTTACGAGTTTCTCGAAGCTGGGCGACCGCGAGGCCGCCATTCGCAAGCTGGAGCGGCTTGCCGAGCAAAACCTGCATAACACGCTGCGCCTACTGAAACATAACCGCGCTCACGATGTTCATATGTACCGTTTTTCCTCCAAGCTGATTCCGCTGTTCGGCCACGAGGCGCTTGAGGGCTGGGATCCGGTGTCTCTTCTGACCGATTCGTTTCGCGAAATCGGCGACTACGTCAAGGAGCACGGGATGAGAGTGAGCTTCCACCCCGATCATTTTACGGTGCTAAGCACGCCCCGCGAGATGGTGCTGCGCAATTCGATCGGCGATTTGCACCGTCATGCGCTAATGCTGGAAGCGATGGAGCTGGATGACCGGGCGAAGTGCAATATCCATATCGGCGGCATGTACGGCGACAAGGCGGCTGCCGGAGAGCGGTTTATCGTTCATTTTACCAGTCTGGACTCGCGGATTCGTCGGCGCATGACGCTGGAGAATGACGACAAGACGTTTACGGCTCGAGAAACGCTCGAGATTTGCGAGCGGGTCGGCGCACCGATGGTGTTCGACGTGCATCATCACGATGTTAATTCGGGGGATGAAACCGCGGAGGAGTTGTGGCCCCGCATAACGCGTACTTGGGCGGAAGAAGCCGTTCCGCCGAAGATCCATATGTCTAGTCCGAAGAGCGACAAAGATCGTCGCGGACATGCCGATTATGTGAGCGCGGACAAGCTGCTCTCCTTTTTGCGCATGGCAGCAGCTGCAGGAACGCCACAGCTCGACGTAATGCTGGAGGCGAAGATGAAGGATGGCGCCCTGTTCAAGCTGGTGGAGGAGCTGAGAAGCGTACAAGGCGTACGTACGATCGATCAGGCCTCGTTTGAGATAAACGCTTGAATAGTTTGGGAAAATAAGGTACGTTGGTAGCAGGCTCGGACAAGCCGTTTGGCCAATTCTCACTTGGAGGGGAATGCTAGCGATGAGTAAACTGCTGGAAGGGAAACATATATTGGTCATGGGAGTGGCCAACGACCGGAGTATCGCCTGGGCCATCGCCCAGTCGCTTGCCGCGCAAGGCGCGCGTCTCGCCTTTACGTACGAAAACGAACGCGTGGAGGAACGGGTTCGCAAGCTGGCGGAGACGATCCCCGGCTCGCTTATTCTTCCTTGCAACGTTACCGTGGATGCGGAGATTGATACGCTGGCGGAAGCTCTTAAGGAGCAGTTCGGCGTTCTGCACGGCTTCGTGCACAGCATCGCCTTCGCGCGTACCGAGGAGCTGGAAGGGCTGTTCGTTGACACGTCGCGTGACGGCTTCGCGCTGGCGCATGACATCAGCGCTTACTCTCTGACAGCTGTGGCGAAGCGGGTATACCCGCTGATGACCGAAGGCGGCAGCATCATGACGATGACGTATCTCGGCGCCGAACGGGCCATGAAGAACTACAACGTCATGGGCATCGCCAAAGCGGCCCTCGAGGCGAGCATCCGCTATTTGGCGAACGATCTCGGCCAGTTCGGTATCCGCGTCAACGGCATCTCCGCCGGACCGATTCGTACGCTGGCAGCTAAGGGCATTAAGGACTTCAACTCGATTTTGCGCCAGGTGGAGGAGAAAGCGCCGCTGCGCCGCACGACCGAAACCGCCGAAGTCGGCGACACCGCCATGTTCCTGATGAGCAATCTGTCGCGCGGCATTACGGGCGAAGTGATCCACGTGGATAACGGCTATCATATTATCGGGGTTTGATCTCTTACATTCATACATACGCAAGCAAGCGAGCCGCCTGACGGGTTACCGGGGCGGCTTTACTGTTTTTGTTAAACCTGTATCACTGACTGCCCTTGTCAGGGAAATCCTTTACAATGAAAATAAATAACATGGCTTAAAGGGGGCTTGGATCATGAAAGGAAATGAAACGTCACCGAAACCGGTTGGGAAAACGGCCTCGGCCGGCTTCCAGATCGGCGTGCGCCGCACGATCGACGTGACGCAGCAGCAAGCGTGGGAGTACCTGTTGTCGCCGGAGGGGCTGAAGCTTTGGATTGGGGACGTGGAGGCGATCGAGCTGAATCCTGGAGACAAGTACGAGTCGGCAAATGGCGCCTGCGGCGAAATGAGGGTCGTCAAGCATTATGAGCAGCTGCGGCTGACGTGGCAGCTCGCCAGGTGGGAGCGCCCCTCGACACTGCAAATTCGCTTTTTGCCCGCAGCCCGCGGCGGGACGACGCTCAGCTTTCACCAGGAGCATTTGGACGGGCCGAACACCCGGGAAGAGATGAAGCGACGCTGGGAGGAAGTGATAGCCCGAGTGGCCGAGTGCGCTGCCGATCGGCAGTTGTAGGCTTTCGGTGCGAAAGGGCAGACGTGAATGAAGGTGTCTTCTGCGTCGGCAGACAGCCAAGTCGTGACTTTAGCGTTGATATTGTTTCTGAACGTGAGAATGTAGGTTAAAGAAGAAGGAGAGGTTGGCTTTGGATAAAAAGGTAGATTATAAAAAAGACTTTAAGCAGCTCTATACGCCAAAAATTCATCCTGAAATTGTGGATGTGCCGAAGATGCCATTTTTTGCAGTTTGTGGTTCTGGAGATCCTAACGGTGAGGAATTCGCCAAGGCAACAGAGGCTTTGTACAGTATGAGTTATGCTGTGAAAATGTCCTACAAAAGTGAAGATATACCCACCGGATATTATGATTATACGGTTTTCCCTCTAGAGGGGGTATGGGACTTGATTGATTACTCAAAGCCCTCAACAGACAAAAGTAATTTTAAGTACACCATCATGATACGTCAACCTGACTTTTTAACAGAAAAGGGGTTCGAACGGTTTTTGGAGCAGACGAAGCGGAAAAAGTCAAATCCATACCTGGACAAAGTTCGCTTTGAATATGTTGAAGATGGTTTGAATTGTCAAATGATGCATATTGGCAGTTTCGATGACGAACCTGGAAGCTTCGCACGAATGGAAACATACTGTACAGATCAGGGCTATATCCGTTCAGGCAAAATTCATCGCGAAATATATTTGTCTGATCCTCGCAAGACTGAACAGTCCAAGTTGAAAACGGTGTTAAGGTTCCATGTAAAACCTAAGATTTAGGGACACAAGGAATTAAGCTCTAACGGATGCGATAGGGAATTAGACAGGGAGCAGATCGCCGCGGCAACTGCTCTCTTCTTTATTGTTTTACGCAACATTGTTGTCTTCAAAAAAATCAGATTTCCACTTGAACCTTACGTAACGTTATGATTTATGATGAACGTAACAGCAGGATGAACGCAGGCCAATGGCCCAAATAATTCAATAAAATAAATAGGAAATCGGAGGAGAAATAGACATGAGAAAACTCGTATTGTTCATGCATGTATCGCTCGACGGGTATGCGTCGGATTCGAACGGGGGTCTCGATTGGATTCCGTACAACGAGGAATTAGAGAAATACGCTGAGGAGGTCGTAGCCGAAGTCGGAGCTCCCGTTTACGGACGCACGACTTATCGCATGATGGAGAACTACTGGCCCACCGTGCTGGACAATCCGAATGCGTCGGGGCACAGAATGGAGCATGCCAAATGGCTGCAGGATGTGAAGAAGATCGTCATTTCCGGCACGATGGACAAGGTGGAATGGAACAATACGATGCTGATCAAGGACAATATCGCAGAGCAAATTAAGGTACTCAAGGAGCAGCCCGGTAAAAACCTCGTTATCTTCGGCAGCCCGGGAGCGGCGAAGACGCTGCTTAAGCTCGGCCTGATCGACGAATTCCTGCTTACCATTTGTCCGGTCGTCCTGGGCGGCGGAAAATCGGTATTCGACGGCAGCGAGAAAATCAGGCTCAACCTGCTCTCCAGCCGAACGTTCAAATCGGGCATTATCGCGACCCGCTACGAGTTGGAGAAATAACCGTACAAGGTTTCCGTAACGGAATACGATAGGGAATAAGACAGGGAGCAGATCGCTACGGCAACTGCTCCTTTTTTCATTAAAGTAACGGGTCAACGGTATGTAAAAAGTAGTGCTTTTGCAAATAGTATGGTATAGTAAATTCAATAACTGTTATCGTATGTATAACAGTTTAAACGCGAGGCTGATGAAACCAGAATTCATAACGGAGGTAATGCCAAAATGAATAATCATAAAATCCAACCTGCCTCCAAGCTAGGATCTTTATTCGAGTCCTTCAAGCTTGGTAATTTGAAGATAAAGAACCGGATCGTCATGGCTCCAATGACAAGAGCCTTCTCTCCCAGAGGAGTGCCGGGTCCTGATGTGGCTGGTTATTACCGTCGCCGTGCCGAGAACGGTGTAGGACTTATTATTACGGAGGGCACTCTGATCAACGATCCAGCTGCCACCAATAATCCGAATATTCCCAATTTCCATGGAGAGGAAGCACTGAAGGGCTGGGCTAACGTCGCCAAGGAAGTACATCAAGCCGGCGGGCTGATAATGCCGCAGTTGTGGCATATCGGTACAGACCGTAAGGTAGGAGCCATTCCAAACCCGGAGGAGCTGCCCATCGGACCTTCAGGTTTGGACCTCGCAACTGGGGAAAAAGTCAATGAGCCGATGAGCCAGGAAAGGATTGACGCCGTTGTTGCCGCTTATGCACAAGCTGCGGCTGATGCCAAACGGATCGGCTTTGACGGGATTGAGCTTCATGGTGCTCACGGCTATTTGATCGATCAGTTTTTCTGGGAGAAAACGAACCAACGCACCGACAGCTACGGCGGAGACCTTGTGAAAAGAACCCGTTTTGCGGCTGAAATTATTGCGGCTTGCCGTCGCGCCGTAGGACCCGATTTCCCTATCCTGCTGCGTATATCGCAATGGAAATCAAGTGATTACGAGGCGAAATTGGCAGCCAATCCGGATGAACTGGCCCAATTCCTTGCGCCGCTTGTAGAAGCGGGCGTTGATGTATTTCACTGCTCGACCCGCCGCTTCTGGGAACCGGAGTTCGCCGGTTCCGAGCTGAATTTCGCAGGCTGGGTCAAAAAATTAACCGGCAAGCCTACTATCACTGTTGGCTCCGTAGGTCTGGATAATGAGTTTTTATCTTCGTTTAGAGGGGAACATGCAGGTACGGCGAACGTGGATACCTTGATCGACAAGCTTAACGATCGAGAGTTCGATCTGGTTGCCGTCGGCCGTGCGCTGCTGGTTGATTCGGCGTGGGCGGCAAAGGTCCGCGATGGCCGGATTGACGAGCTGAAGCCTTTCACCCCGGAAGCGCTGCGTTCGCTATCTTGATTTTGCTGTAATTCTAAGTATTGGACTATGTGATCGGGCACTCCGAGTTAGTGGGAGAGCCCGTTTTTTTGTTCTATCAGAATTTATAAATCTTTCAATAATGTACTAGCGTGTACACAGTCGTTTGTGTATAATTGGAAAAATTAAACTATGGGGGAATGTATGTGGCAGCCATACAGGCAATTGTACTAGACTTGGACGGAACCTTACTTGATAGTGATAAATCCATATCTCCTCGAAATTATAGTGCTGTTAAAAGGTGTTTTGATTCGGGAATTCATATTATTGTTGCCACGGCACGACCCCCTAGAGCGGCTGAATCATTTATAAAGTCTATTCCTTTTGTGGACTACATAGTTTTCTACAATGGCGCGCTGGTAAGATGCAAATCCAAGCAGACTCAACATCACATTAGTATCCCTACAGAGGTTAGCCAACAGATTAACGAATTCATTAGGCTGAATGAGCCTGAGTCAACAATCCTATATGAAGTAAACGACTTATGGTATACTTGCACCCCGGTTCCCGATACAGAAAGTGCTCAGTCCGGTGCCCGTTCGAATGAGCCTAAACCGCAGGTAGTCGATTACGATTTCATCCGTTCCATCTCCCCGACCAAAATACTAGCTCCCGGTTATAGCGCATGGAGAGATGTGATCCGGAAATTCGGTGACCAGGTTAACGTAATCGCTACCGATGGAGGGATACTGGTTCAAATCATGCATAAATCGGCATCCAAAGAAAATGCCGTAAAGTCGGTATTAGATGAGATTGGTATACAGTCGGAGCATGTAATGGTATTCGGAGATGACTTTAACGATTTGGGACTTTTTCATATGTGCGGGTTCCCCATTGCAATGGGGAATGGGATAACGGAACTTAAGGATTGTGCAAAGTACATTACGGAATCCAATGATAACGATGGTGTTGCTGTTGCACTTGAGAAATTTGTGCTATTGAATAAGGAGTGAACTAGTCTCAACCAGAGTCGTTTTAGGAATATTTATCTAACATTTTTCGTAAATGATTTCGAAATTCTTCAACATATGATTTAGGCTCTATGACTTCTAGATTTGTACCGAAACTTGCTAAAAATTGAAATCCAATACTGTTTTGAGGAACATACTGCGTCGTCATCTCCGCCATCTCCGTCTGGAGCGGACCACCCAAGTTGACGAAACGGCTGCGGATTGCTACATTAAATGGAAATCCAATCTGACACGAGGGGAGCTTGACCGCTTTGACGGGATTTGTACTGCTTCTGATCATCGGCCTCGTATCTGCCACTTTCGGCAGCGTTGTCGGTCTTGGCGGTGGCATTATTATCGTGCCGGCACTGCTGTACATCGCCCCGATTTTTCTCGACCGGGATATTTCGACGGCTACGGCGGTCGGCACTTCGCTCACGGTCCTGATTTTTACCGCGCTTTCGTCGACGTTGACGTTTATGAAGGAGAAGAAGGTTGATTTCCGCAGCGCGTGGGTGTACTTCATCACGAGCGGTCCGGCGGCCATGATCGGCGCTTCGCTAACCGGCAGCTTCGCTCCGCGCCCGTTCGAGCTGGCTTTCGGCTTTTTCATGCTGTTTATGGCCATACTTCTTATGCTTCGCAGCAAGCTGAAGCCCTCGTCCATCGAATGGCGCATCACCCGCACGTTTACGGATGCCGGAGGGAATGAGCATACATACGGCTACAATATTCCGGCGGCCCTTGCGGTCGGCTTCGGCGTCGGTTTCATTTCCGGCTTGTTCGGCATCGGCGGCGGCTCGTTATTTGTGCCCGTCATGGTGCTGCTGTTCCGCTATCCTCCGCATGTGGCGACGGCGACCTCGATGTTCGTCATTTTCCTGTCCTCCATTCTCGGCAGCATTACGCATGGCCTGCATCAGGAAGTCGATCTGCCGAGCGTTCTGGCGCTCGCTCCCGGGGCATGGGTAGGCGGCTGGCTCGGGGCCCGCATCGTCCGTAAAATGAGCGGCGGCGCCCTGCTATGGGTGCTGCGCCTTACGCTTATAGTGCTGGCGGTGAAGATGATTTGGGGGTGATTCGTCTCTCCAGGGCGAAGAGGGCTTTGCCGCATCCGCCCTTCCTGTCACATTTTTGTCGAAAGCGACTACCCGATTTGGGTGAAACTCCGAAGAAATCGAAGCGTATATGTAATATACTAATCTCGTAATTCGTATTGAGAGAGCCAGCTTTCGAGGAAATGAGTGAGAGACGTGACGAATGAAGAAAACACGATATACACGGTAAGCGGCAAAAGCTTCACCGCCGTCGCCATCAACACGGCCGCCAAAGCGGGGGAATGGATCAAGCTGAAGCTGGGGGCGCACGCGTCGCTGGCGCTGAAAAGCAGCGCGCAGGATTTGGTTACCGAGGTGGATAAAGGCTCGGAGACGATGATCCGCAATCTGATCAAGACGCACTTTCCGCACCATTCGATACTCGGCGAGGAGGGCGTGGCTCCCGGCGCCGAAGCTTCCGCCAAGGCGCTTCGGGAGATGCAGGATGAAGAATATTTGTGGATCGTCGATCCGATCGACGGTACGACCAATTTCGTTCACGGCTTCCCGTTTTTCTCCGTTTCGATAGCGCTTGCGCACCGCGGGGAAGTGATCGTGGGAGTCGTCTATGATCCGAACCGAGACGAGCTGTTCGTTGCGGAGAAGGGGAAGGGCGCGTACGTGAAGGGCAAGAAGATGTCCGTATCCAAAGAGGACAAGTTGGCGAGCTCGCTCGTGGCGACCGGTTTTCCGGCCGACGGCCGGTTTGCGCTGCCGACGAACCTCAAAGGCATAGAGGCGGTTGCGCCGAAGGTAAGAAATATTCGCACCGCCGGCTCGGCGGCGCTCCACATGGCTTATGTGGCAGCCGGACGGCTTAGCGGTTTTTGGGAGATCGGGCTGAACAGCTGGGATCTGGCGGCAGGCGCCCTGCTGGTCAGCGAGGCCGGCGGCCGGGTCACCGATACGTCGGGACAGCCGTACCAGCTCGCCGTCCGCCATGTCCTCGCTTCGAACGGAGCGATTCATGACGAGCTGCGCGATACGCTGGTCGGAGCCGGAGCGACCGGATTATAGAAGCATTGCCGCTTACCGTATGACGGTGGCGGCAATGCCTTTTTTAGGTGCTCTTGGCGGCGGGAGCATGGAAGCGGAAGAGCCGCTAAGGCGTCAGCGGCTTCCCGACATACGCTTCGGCCAGCTTCCGGAGCCGTTCCTTGGACACGTTTCCGCTCAAATGCAGCATCCGCTCATTCGTTTCATCGACCACCATCCATACATCCATACCCCGGTTTGCGTCTGTTCCGTAGGATGCGCTCAGGATGCGCTCATCCACTTTGACGACTTCCCAGTCTTCCGGATAAAAGATCTGCATGCTCGTCGGCTCCTTGGGCTGCGCCTCCTTCTGAACGACGACGATCCATTCCTCGCCTTGCTCGTAGAAGTCGTAGAAGCCGTCAAGATGCAGCTCGTCGGCGGCCAGCGGCTTCTCGAACGGTCCTGTCCGGGTAATCCCGAACGTCCGCGACGGAGCCGGGCTTACGGAGCCGGGCCTTAAAACGGGGAGCTTGTACAGGTGGCCTGCCTCCTCGAGCGTGAACGACTTCCACTCCTTTCGGGCTTTCATCTCTCTTTCGATACGCGTGATGTCGCTCTCCGGTTTGTCGCCGGCAGCGGAGCTGCCCGGTACAGGTTCGTCGGGCCGATAAGTCGAAATGTCGATGCCGTTCCAGGAGAACGACATGGAGACAGCGGCGCTGACCGAAACGGCGGTAAAAAGAAGCAGGACGGCCGTCACGATCCATAACCGTTTCCGGTAAGCGACCCTGCGCTGCCTGCCGCGGCTTTCCGGCCGCCCGGCGGCTGCCCGAATGCGCTCCATCACCTGCGGGGCGCTGTCGATTTCGGGCCAGCGGACGTTTTTCATCGCCCGCCCCATGTTATCGAAGCTCGTATTGTTGTTCATGTCGGATAACCTCCTTCTGCTCGTCATACAAGTGCCGATGCTGCCGGACTAGCTTGCGCCGCAGCCTTTCGAACCGTTTGCGGATCGTGGTCGGCTTTTCGTTCATCATGCGGCCGATCTCTTCGAACGTACACTCCTCGACTACTCTTAACACTAGCAGGTGTTTCTCCTGTGCCGACAGTCCTTGCATCCAGCGGGCGATCTCGCCGAATTCCCCGTCAAACCGTTCCGCCGCAACCTGCTCTGCACTTTTGGCGGGGGGATCGCCGGAGCGGAACAGCGGCAGCAAGCTGAGCCATCTTTTTCGTTTTTTCAGCATGTTGTAGCAATGGTTTTGTGCAATTGTGTACAGCCAAGGTCGAAGCGGCTTCGTGCTGTCTACCTTGTGCATGTGCCGGTACGCCTGGAACAAGATGTCCTGCACCGCATCCTCGGCTTCCTGCTTGTTGCCGAGCAAGAAGCAGCAGTACCGGAACAGGCTTTGCTCGTAAAGACGTATGATCGGCTCGAAGGAGTCCGTATCCCCGTTCTGGACCCGTTCGATGAGCGCTTGAATGTCCACGTCGCACCTCCTCTCTGATTTGGAATCTACTGTTTATACAATCGGGGGAGCTGGAATGTGACAGGCCGTTCACGACAAATAGCCGCAAGACGTAATCTTGCGGCGGAGTGCTGCTGAAGCTTCCGTTTCGGGACTCATCCCGATGCGAAAAGCTGCGGTTAGGCCGGTTGACCTTAGCCTGCCATATGTTAGCGGAAAGCAGTTCCGCTAACACGATATTTCCCGACTATTTCCCGCAGATAGCGGAACGCAATTCCGCTAAACAAGCGGTTCTCGCCTCCAATCGGCCTTTTATAAGCCGATAGCGGAATTTTATTCCGTTAATAGGCGGAACTCCGACTGAAGTCCGGACTTAACGGAATTAAATTCCGCTAAGATCATGAAGCCGGCAAAAGAAGCAAAGCGGCGCACCGAAGACACGCCGCTTTGCGAAGCCGGGCACGCCCCTACATGGACGCGGTAGTCACCATGACGACATGGATCTCGTCGATCGTGCGCCGGGTTTGCCGGATAACGCCGAAACGGTCGCGATTGCGCTCGTGGAGCAGCTTCAGCCCGGCGCGGAGCCGATCCAGCTCGTCTGCGAAAAAGTACGCTTTCAGCAGCTTGGAGGAATCGAGCAGCATGACGAGCAGAGCGGTTTTGTCGTCTGCTTCAGTCCCCTGATCCAGCAGCTCGGCGCGAATGCGCTGAACGATCCGGGCGATGGCTCCCGGATGGGGCGTGTAGCGGGTGGAGGCGAACACGAACAGCAGCTTCCGCTGCTCGGCGCTCATTAGATCCCCCTCGAGCAAAGGCCGCAGGGACGCCTCGAATAACAGGTCGCGCAGGCGGCGGCGCGAGTAGATGCTGTGTATCCATTTGCGAATGGTCGTCCCGCTCGCTCCGGCCGTCAGCTCGGCGAGCAGCAGATCGGTACCGGCATAGCCGGTGGGGGTCGCATCCACGACTTCGAGCCGGCCGTCCTCATGCAGACGGAGCCGCTTAAGCAGCATCAGCTCGGCGACGGCTGCGCCGCAGGCGAACGTTTGCATGACCTGCCGGGCAGGCAAACCGAACTTATGCGCGGAGGCATCGAGGGCCAGCAGCAAATATTGTTCGGATAAGGATAATTCGGTCATCGGCATCCCTCCTGGCTGCGGGGGTTGGCATGCTTCGAACACCGCGATGCCGCGGTTCGAAAAACGTTAGTATTCGTACCCTAACTATAGAAGAAAAGTCGCCCCAAGGCAATTTCTGGATGAGCTGAAAGCTGCAATTTCGGGACATCTTGCCCGAAGGAGTCAAATCGTGTACAATCATCTCCAGTTCTATTGTCAACCTGACATTGCGTATTTTTGGTTGACAATTCATTTGTAGAGAAATAAGGAGGAGATGCACGTGATCGAACTGCGTTCCGAGTGGGATGTATATGCGGAGAAGGCGCTGCGCGGCGAACGGCTGACGACGGGGGAAGGACTCGCTGTACTTGGAGCGGACGACGGGGAGCTGCTCCCGCTGCTGCATGCAGCTTACAAGGTGCGGAAGACGTACTTCGGCCGCAAAGTGAAGCTGAATCTGATCATCAACGCCAAAAGCGGCTTATGTCCGGAGGACTGCGGGTACTGCTCGCAGTCGATCGTGTCTAAGGCGGGCATAGCCAAATACCCGCTGCTGGAGAAAGACGTGCTTGTGGACGGCGCCCGCAAGGCGATGGAGCTGAAGGCGGGGACGTACTGCATCGTGGCTAGCGGCAGAGGGCCGACGAACCGGGAACTGGATCAGGTTGTCGAGGCTGTCAAGGAAATCAAGGCGACGATGCCGATGAAGTTGTGCGCCTGCCTCGGGCTGTTGTCGGACGAGCAGGCGGCGCGGCTGAAGGAAGCCGGAGTCGACCGTTACAACCATAATCTGAATACGAGCGCCGGCCATTTCGCTACTATTACATCCACCCACACGTATGACGACCGGGTACATACGGTGGAGAAAGCCAAAGCGGCAGGCATGTCTCCCTGTTCCGGCTGCATCGTCGGGATGGGCGAATCGGATACGGAAATCGTCGAGATTGCTTATGCGCTTCGGGAGCTGGACGCGGACTCGATCCCGATCAACTTTCTGAACCCGATCCCCGGCACGCCGCTGGAACACAGCTATACGCTTAACCCGCGCAAATGTCTGAAAGTATTGGCGCTTTTCCGTTTCCTGTGTCCGACAAAGGAAATTCGCATCTCCGGCGGTCGAGAGCTCAATCTGCGCTCGCTTCAGCCGTTCGGGCTGTATGCGGCGAATTCGATTTTCGTTGGCGATTACTTGACGACGGAAGGGCAAGAGGCGAGCGCCGACCATCGGATGATCGAGGATCTGGGGTTCGAGATCGAACGCTGCGCGCTCTAGCGGCCGAGCGGCAAGGTTGTAACGGCAGAACGGAGCGGCCTCCGGCTTGATGACATCCCGGCCGTATCTTGCAATGGAAGCAGTTGAAATGTTTGCGGGAGGAGGATGGCGATGAAATATGCGCCACGAAGAGACGTCTGGCTGTCGGCCGTCATATGGTCGTGTGTGCTTCTATTAGTGTTAGCCGGCCTATCCCCGTTAGCAGTGGAAGGTGCAGGACTTATCGGGGGTACTCTCATCTGTCTGTTTTGCTTGGCTTGCGCCGGATTTATCGCCTGGCTCTGGATCGGGATCGGCTACGTGCTGCGCCAATCCGAGCTGATCGTACGGACCGGCCCGTTCGCCAAAACGATCTCGCTGGACGGCATTACGAAGGTGCGGCGCATCCGTTCATGGATGTCGTCGGCAGCTACTTCGTCGCGAAGGCTGGAGCTGACATACGGCCGTTATGACTTCATTCATCTTTCTCCGCTGCAGGAGGAGAAGTTTCTCGCAGAGCTGAAAAGCCGCTGCCCGCAAGCCCGTTTCGAATGAGAGCGGGCTTGCCGTTCGTTTGATTTGGGCGGATGATCTTGTTAGAATGAAACGAAAAGGTAACGTATGGCGATAACGACGACTTTCCTGTTGTCAAGCGAATATGGGGGCTCAACTAACATGTTGCACGAGCAAACGAGCAGTATTCCTGCCGCTGCGTCGCCTGATGTGGTGACGTTCGGCGAGTCGATGGGACTGATGATGCCGACAGGAGCAAAAGGGATCGAATATTCGGCCGGCTTCGAGAAATCGTTCGCGGGGGCGGAAAGCAATGTCGCGATCGGGCTCGCCCGGCTCGGTCACAAGGTCGGCTGGTGCGGCCAGCTTGGCGACGATCCGCTTGGCCGTTATGTGCTGAAGCAAATTCGCGGCGAAGGCGTCGACGTGTCCCGCGCCAGCCTGGTCGCAGGGGCTCCGACCGGGCTCATCATCCGCGAGGTCGTAAACGGCAAATCGTCCGTTTACTATTACCGCCGTTTTTCGGCGGCCAGCACGATGCGTCCGGAGCAGCTGGACGAGGCGTATATCGCCGGAGCGAAGCTGCTTCATCTGACGGGGATTACGCCAGCGCTCAGCGAAACTTGCCGGGAGACGGTCAAGGAAGCGGTGCGGCTCGCTAGGAAGAACGGCGTCAAAGTGTGCTTCGATCCGAACCTCAGGCTGAAGCTGTGGTCGGCTGCCGAGGCCAGATCGTTCCTGCTGGGGCTTGCCGAGGAAGCGGACTACTTTTTGCCCGGGCTGGACGAGCTGAGGCTGCTGTACGAGACGGAGGATTTCGAAGCGATTGCGGAGCGGCTTCATAGGCTGAAAGCCGTCTCGATCGTCAAGGGCGGAGGCGACAGCACTTATGTGGTCGAGAATGGCGCGATAGCCGAGGTGCCCTACTTCAAGGCGGAGCGCGTTGTCGATACGGTTGGTGCCGGGGACGGATTTTGCGCGGGCTTCATCGCCGGGCTGCTGAACGGGGAGTCGAACGTCGAGGCGGTCCGTCTCGGCAATTTGATCGGCTCGATGGTCGTGCAGGCCGAAGGCGATTGGGAAGGGCTGCCGACGTGGCCGCAGGTAAGGGCAATCTTAAACAACGAGCAGCATGTGGAACGGTAACATGCGGTCGCAACATCTTTGGAACCGATTCGTTATGGCGGCAAAGGACTGGAGGCCTCAGGGCCCTTCCGGTCTTTTGCATAGGGAAGGAGGCAATTGCACAATGGCCGTTGCTACAATAGCGCTATTCGGATTGCTGATTTTCTATGCGATCGCATTTGTGGCGGTGCTCACTATTGTACGAAAAAAGTTCGGAATCAAATACGCTCTCATGGTCATTGGAATAGCGCTGCTTGCGGGACTGATTTATTCCGTATGGATCGGAAACTGGCTGCTAGCCGCCACCATGGTACTGCTTGGCGTCGGCATCCGTAAACATGCTTCTCGCTTAGCTGCATTGGCAAAACGATCATGAAACAGAAAGCGGCGCCCATGCGCGGTGCACGGTGTCACGCCTAACACAGACATATCAGCGTCATAACAGAAGTCGAACTGGATCGACAGAAATGGGTGGACTCGCGATGAAAAAAATAAAGCTTGTGCAGCAAATAGCGGAGGAGGGCGTCGTCGCTGTACTGCGCGGAGAGACGCCGGAGGAAGTCGTCGGCATGGCGAAACATGCAATCGCAGGCGGCATCAAAGTGATCGAGGTGACGATGACCGTACCGTTCGCACTCCGGGCGATCGAGGAGCTGGCGCGGACGTATTCGAGCGCGAAGCCGGGCAGCGACGATTACGCCATCATCGGTGTCGGCACCGTGCTCGACCCGGAGACGGCGAGAGCGGCGATTTTGAGCGGAGCGGAGTTCGTTGTAGGACCATCGCTCAATCCGCAAACGGTGGTGCTGTGTAACCGATACCGGGTGCCGGTTATGCCGGGCGTGATGACGGTTCAGGAAATCCAGTCCGCACTGGAGTTGGGCGTGGACATCGTCAAGCTGTTCCCGGGCAATCTGTATTCGCCTTCGATGATCAAGGCGATCAAAGGGCCGATGCCACAGGCGAACATTATGCCGACGGGAGGCGTATCGCTCGCGAATCTGGGCGAATGGATCGAGGCGGGAGCGGTAGCCGTCGGCATCGGCTCCGATCTGACTAGCGAGGCGGTTAAGACAGGCAACTACGCGCTCGTAGCGGACAAAGCGGCGCAATATGTGGCCGCTTACCGTAAGGCGAAAGGCAAGCATTAAGGCGAAAAGCGAAGGGACCGGGCGCTTATGGCGCATCCGGTCTTTTTGTTTGCTCCGCACTGCAAAAGGATCATTTCGTCGTCCGGTTGCGCTTCGCTTCCTCGATCCGTTTCAGCGCCAGCTCCTCCGCTTCCCGGAACGCCGTATTCATATCTTGCGTTCCGTTCGCCACGCTCAGGGCGGTGCCGGCATACACGCTGTTCACCGCGAACGTATAGTCCGCGAAAGGAGGGATGGCGGCGTTTTTGTACTTGAACAGCGCCTCGTAATGTTTGTCCGGAAACGCCGTTTCCTTCCCGTACTCCTTCTTCGTTTCGTCCGTCGTCAAAGTCGGAATGAAGCCGCGCCGCGCGACCCAGCTTTGGTATTCGTCCGAAATCATAAACTTCAGAACTTCCGTCGCCGCGTCTTTATCCTTCGTCATATTGGTCAGTCCGAAGTAAAACGGAGTTGTTTGCGTGCCGACACCAGGGGCATCGGGAAAGACGGGGATCGTCACCATATCCCAATTGAATTTTTGCATGGCGGGAATGAGACTCGGGCTGATGTAGATCGCAATATTGTAGGCGTACATCGCCAAATCCTGCTTGGTGACGAAGGCGTCGTTGCCAGGAATGCTCTTCAGCTCCAGCAGTTTGTTGCGGACGCCCGTGTCCTGTAGTGGCTGCACGAACAGCGCGTCGAACAGTCTGCGCCAAGCGGGGTTCGTATTAATTGTCGGCATATCCTTGGCGTTGTCGACCATCGGAACCGACAGCTGGTTTTGCGCAATGAATTGGCTCGGGGATGTGCTTAGACCGACATACTGCTTGCCGTCTTCGATCCGGGTCAATTTTTTGCCGAGCGCGATCGCTTCGTCCCAGGTCATGCCGTCTTTCGGGTAGGCGACACCGAACTTGTCGAAAATATCTTTGTTGTAGAACAGGATGAACTTCATATCGCTGACCGGAATGCCGTACGTCTTGCCCGCGGAAAATTGCTTCATCGCTTTGATCGATTCCTGCTCGAGGCGGCTCAGGTCAACGTTATGCTTCTTCATCAAGTCGGTCATGTCGTATTGCAGCCCGAGTGAAAACAGCGTATTCTCGAAAATGCCGATATTGTTGTAGAAAATATCGATCCGCTGGCCTTCCGTAAGCAGCTTGGTCGTCGCTTCCTGAATGCTCATCGAGGCGGGCATCTGTATATATTTGAACGTATGCTGAGGAAATTTTTTGTACAGCAGCTCGCCGTACTGCCTGTCGAAAAAATCTTGCGGCTGGGCCGAGCCTCCATAAAACACGATTTCGGCCGGAGCTGCCGGAGCCGGTGCCGACGGCTCCGAGGAGGGCGGATTCGCACCGCCTCCGTCCGATTTGCCGCAAGCCGCCAGAAGCAGCAAAGATACGACTGAAGCCATGTGGAATCGTTTTGTTTTCATTGCCTGTTCGCTCCTCTCGATTCACCAATATTGGAAGCGTTTACAATGGTGGTCGTATGTCTTCAGCGGAACTTTTTTCCGCTTACATCTTGATGCCCAGCTTGCCGTCCTCCAAGATAACCTCATAGCGGAGCAGTCTCATGTTCGGCTTTACGAGCGATTTGCCGGTCTTGATGTCAAACTCCCAGCCATGCCACGGACAGCGCACAATCTCGCCCTCTCTGCCAAAATCGTACGCGTAAACGTCCGAAGGTAGCGTCGTGCCGCATACCCGGCCCTTGCAAATTTCGGCTCCTTGATGCGGGCAGTAGTTGAAGTAGGCGAAATATTCGCCGCGTCTATGATAAACGACGATAGAACGGCCGCCGACCTCGAACACGCGATGCTGCCCGTCGGGAATCTGGTCGGCTGAGCCCAGCGCGTATACCGTCATGGCGTTGCTCCTTTCTACAGCCCGTATAGCTGCTTGGCGTTCTCGTAAAAAATGCGTCTTCGCTGCTCCGGCTTTAGCCATTTCAGGATATGATCCGGCGAATCGAAATCCCAATGCGGATAATCGCTCGAATACAGCAGCATATGCTCCGCGTCGAACATCTCGAAAATTTGCTTCAAATGGATGAACTGGCTCGGCTCCTCGATCGGCTGCGTCGTCAAATAGATGTGTTCGCGAATATAGTCGCTCGGCAGCTTTTTCAGCCACGGCACCTGGGAGCGAAGCGCCGTATAGTTTTTATCGAGCCTCCACATCAGATGCGGCAGCCACGAGACGCCGCCTTCGATCAGAACAACCTTCAGGCGCGGATATTTCTCGAACACGCCCTCGCAGATCAGACTCGTCAGCTGCGCCATAAAGGTGGTGGACAGGCAGGTGTGCCATTCGATATACCAGGTCGGGTAGCCGACGGCCGTCGGCGGATTCGCCTGTCCGGCGCCTTCCGCTCCGGGGTGGATGGCGACGGGCAGCCCGTTTCGCTCTGCCGCTTCATAGATCGGATGATAAAACCGCTGGCCGAGCGGCATGCGCGAGGCGCTGCTGCTGACGACCTGCACGATGCCCGGATGGGAGCCGAGCCGGTCGATTTCTTTGGCGGCGAGGTAGGGGTCCTGAAGCGCCACGAGCAGCGAGCCTTTGAATCGCGGGTCTTTGTCCAGCCAGTGCTCGATCGTGTAATCGTTAAAGGCGCTCGCTATGGCGGCGGCGAAATCCGGATCGTGACCGACCGATACGCTGAACAGATTGCCGGTTAATATCGCATGCTCCATGTTGTACGGCTCGAGGAGCTGCTTCACGACAAAATCCGGGTCGGACCCGGCTGGCCCTCCGCCTGGAGGTTGCGCATCCTGTCTGCCGACGCCGACCGGCGAATAGTAGCCGGAGTACAGGAGCCCGAGTCCGGCGCGGGCGACCCGGTCTTTCCACGTGTCCGCCAAGTACGGCAGCAGGTCTCTGTCGCTTCGCAGCGAATGGTGCACGTCGCTATCGATCACTTTCAATTTTTCACTCAATCTCTTGTCCCCTTTCTTTCTCTGGCGTGAAGCGCGGGCGAAACGCTAGCCCGGAAAAGCTCGCACAGCGCTTACCCTCAATGTATCACGGTGCCGAACCCATATCCATGAACGTTAACGATTCTTTTTGAACGATTCAACCGTTTTCGCGACAAGCTGTCGGCTGGGCATGTACAATGAAGGCAGGACCTTTCCGAAAGTGGCCGTCGTTTTAATTTCGGAAATCCGTCTTAGCATCGTAAGTAGGGGAGGCAGCGCCGCTTATGATTCATCTAAAGTCCGTCTTGTACGACGACCGTATCGAGAAATGGCAAATTCGCGAGGACCGGGTGCCGCACCATATTTTCATTTTCGTGACGGGAGGAACGGTTATTTATTATATAGGGGGAGAGCGGATCGAGCTGAATCCGGGGGACATCCTGTTCATCCCGTCCGGCACCGTCCGCTCCTGTCACAACGACAGCAAAGGTCCGCATCAGAAGTATTCCGCCCACTTCACGACCTCGGACGATGAGGAGGAGGCGATCCGTCTGCTGCAGGAGCGGGGAGCGAACAAGTGGAGCGCGCATAATGCGAATTACTTCCGCCAGCGCTTCGCCATGCTGCTGCTGCAATGGTTCGAGCAGACGCCGGGCGGACGGCTCATCTGCCAAGGAATCGTGCTCGAGCTGATCGGAAGACTGATTAACGACGCGTTGTCGAAGACCAGTTCGGCGGTCAAGAAGGATTTGATCCACAAGCTGCAAAATTACATCGTCCACAATCATAACAAGCCGATCCAGCTGTCCGATCTGGCGCATCACATCGACCGCTCGCCGAACCATGTCACCCGCATCTTCAAGGAAGTGCTCGGGCAAACGCCTATCGAATATATTCATCAGGTGAAAGTAGCGGTGGCATGCGAGTTGCTGAAGAGCAACCTGATGACGATTGCAGAAATTTCCGATCATCTGGGCTATTGCGAGCAATCGTACTTTCATCGCGTATTCAAAAAGTTTACGGGCGTCGCCCCCACGGCTGTGCAGAAAGGGGCTCCGCTTTCCTTCATTCCTCATCCGGCGATCCGCACGGCGGCAGCCAAATAACGGCGCAATAGAAAAGCTCCCTTCGGCGTAAGGCCGCAGGGAGCTGGCAGCGCATATGCGATCGGGAGCTATCGATACCTATTTATTGATCACAAATCGATGTACCAGTTCAGTCTGGCAAGATGAGGCTTGTCTTCATACGCATACCGTTCGATCGTTCCCAGATGGGCTCCTTGCTGCGCATAGAAGCGGCACGCCGCTACATTGTTGCTTTGCGTTTCTATTTTCAATTGCTTGCATTCTTTGGATCGGGCCCATTCCACGGCTTTCTCCATAATGGCCTTGCCTACTCCTTGTCCGCGAAAGATCGGTTTAACCCGCAAATCCCATAGACCGGCGATGTCCGTCCTGTCCTCCAGAAAATGTACCCCTGGCGTGTCATAGGCCAGCACCGCGCCACCGATGCGCTCCTCTTGCTCGTTGTAAGCGGAGACGACGCACCAGTTGCGTAAATCCCATCTATTCAGCCAGCGCTCCGGGCCGCGTCCTTTTTCCGCATCGTAATCGACCGTATACGGACGCTCGATCGGGACCTCGCGCAAGAGGAGACCGCCGAGACCTTGTTCCAGCGGCTCAATGTGGTATTCGCTAGTTGCTACGAAGGCGATGGTGATGTCTCCGTAGCTGGGCAGTACGTCCGGCTTTTCGTATTTCAGCGTAATGTTCATTTATGGTCCACCTCCAAGCGTAAAGCGGTTATTCTTTTAGATAAGCTTCGACTTCTTCTATGTAGCTTTCCAGAGCTTGTTCCGTATCGACGATGACATAACGGGCTTCGGAGGGTCTTATGCTTTTGCTCTGTTCGGGGGTGAGGATCGTGTTTTTCAGCTCTGCGGGCAGTTCGCCCACCTGGCTGATTTTTCGCTCGCGCGTCTTCAATCTGTGGTCCCGGATCTGGTTATCCCCAAGAAAGCACTCTACATATTTGTACCGTACCCGATACCGCTCGGCGAGCGCCGTTCCTTTTTCCAGTTGGATCGAATATAAGCAGGGGCTGTCCATAATGACGCTTCTGCCTAAAGAGAGCTGGAACTCTACGAGCGCCCAGTCGATCTCGTACGAGATGCCGCCCGCGTCATCCGGGACGCGGGATGCCATCGCTCCCAGCAGCGCCGATTTCACCACATCATGGTCGACAATAACCGCTCCCGTTCGTGCGGCTATCGCTTTAGCCAGCGTAGACTTTCCCGAGCCGGGATAGCCAGACATTTGCAGAAAGAACACTTGAAATCCCTCATCTCTCAGCATATTAATTGTACGAAATGGATGCGGACGTGTGAATGTATAAAGTAATTATATAAAAGGTTTACACGTTCGCGCGAAGAAAGTCGTGGTAGTATAGATGAAATAATGGATTGCTGGAGGAGCACCGGAATGAGCATTCAATTTCGCCATATTGCCAGAGCGGTTGTAGTAAGTGACGGCCAAATTTTGATCGCCAGGATGAAAGGAGCGCATTCCTTTTTGCCGGGAGGGGGCGTCGAGCATGGGGAAGGAGCCGTAACGGCTCTCAAAAGGGAACTGCGAGAGGAGTTGGGCGTCACTGCCGTGGAAGTCGTCCGTTTCCTCGGTGTTGTCGAGTTTGGCCTTGAGCATAAACAATATCACGAGATCAATCATGTGTTCGAAGTTCGATGCGAGGAATTGAGGGGCGGAACGAATCCAAAATCGCAGGAGTCGCATCTGGAATTTTACTGGACCCAGCCTACGGCCGAGAAGCTGAAAGAGCATGACGTTCTGCCGTACCTGGTTCAAGAAATGATTCCGGAGGCATTAAGAGAAGGCAGGCCGCTGTGGGTGAGCAATATGTCCGGAGAGGGCTGACAGTGCAGCCGAACTTGTTTACTTTGGAGCAGTTGGCATTCGGCCTATTGTGCGGCCGGCTCTACGTTCGAGTTTTGTTAACAACGAAGGAACTTATGGAGGTGAAGCGAGATGGGGGTAAGGTTCCGGCCATATGTTGAAGAAAACGATTACACCGTACTTCGAGAACTCATCAGGCAAAAGTTCGCGGACCCGGAGCGCCGGTTTTATCCGAGTCTGGGCGACTGGGATTACAATCGCGCATTTGGCGGCGATGCGTTTCGTAACCAGGTGACAGTCTGCGAGCTGGAGGACGGTACGACGATCGGGGCGATTTGGCCGGGGCATTACCGGATCTTGTACGTTTTTACCGGCCCCGAATACGCCCATCTCGAGAATGAAATTTTCGCTTGGGCGGAAAAGCGGTACTGCGGTCCTTCGCTGGAAGATCGAAGCGGGCAAGAGGTGTACGTGTGGGCCTATCTCGAGGATCGGATACGCGCTCCCATTTTGCGGGACAGAGGTTATACGCCGCACACCTGGTATATGTACTCGGGCGTGATCAATCTGGAGCAAGCGATTCCAGAGCCGAATTTTCCGGCAGGCTACTCCGTACGGCCTATCCAGCCCGGCGATTTACCGCAAAAAGTGGCTATAATGGCAGGTTCCGCAGGACTCACTAAACCGACGTTGGATATATACAATCGCCTTATGTCCGGCTTGACGTACCATCAGGAGCTGGATTTGGTCGTCGTCGACGAAGCGGAACAGGTTGTCGGCTTCGCCAACGTATGGCACGATACCGCGAACCGTATTGCCATTATCGAGCCGTTCGGCACGGCAAAGACACACAGAAGACGAGGACTCGCCACTAACCTGCTGTACGAAGCGATGCACCGGTTGAAGGAACGGGGAGTCACTCAGTTGTATATCAATCATGGCGGGCTGTGGACGCTCGATCGCGAACCGGACGACGCGATGCGCGTTTATACGAGAGTAGGTTTTCGGGAGCTAGGCAACATGTTTGTCTGGTGTAAATCGTGCTCCCAGGTGGACTAGAGTCTTTGCTTGTGGCGGTGGGCCGTCAAAACGAATACGAGCTGGAGCAAATCTGAATGTTTGATGCAGCTATGGCGACGCTGATTGAAGATTTCCTGCCAGATCCCGGTTCAGGGGAGCAGCTTCACGAAATTTGCACTTATGTGCTTCAGCCGATCGGCGGCTGGATGAAGGAATCTTGGAAGTCGTAGCGAATCAAGAGGATGACAGGGCGCCGAGGATCATGGCATGTTCATCGCAGTTAGAAAATTTGGAGCAGTGCATGCAGTCTTTCCACACTTTGGCCATCGGCAATTGCTTTTTATCTACAAGACGAAATCCGCATTTTTCGAAAAAATCAACCTGATAAGTTAAGGACAATAAGGTTTGAATCCCTAAAGCTTTCGTCTCGCGAATGGCGGTTTGAACGAGACGCTTCCCGATTCCTTTTCCAAAAAACTCGGATGAGACGGTAAGCGATCTTACCTCCGCCAGATCTTTGTCCAAGATGTGCAGACTTACGGTACCGATCACTGCACCGTTGTATTCCGCCACATAAAAGCATTGGAGATGTTCATAGATCGAGCCAAGCGTCCGATGCAGCAGTTTCCCTTCTTCGGCATAATCGTTAATGAGCTTAAACATGTCCGGGGTGTCGTCCATAGTCGCTTTTCTAATAGGGTACATGATGCGTATCGCCTCCCTAAGATAGAATTTTAATTAATGTACAACCATTTGTATAAAAATACAACAAATTTTAAGGAGGAGCGCTATGAGAATTGCTGCCGCAGAAGATTCGGATTACGGGTACATACACGATCGGGACGCTCATATTCTGGAAAGCTTAATACTGCCGAAAATCAGAGGAAACGAAATTTATATCTTTCTGAGTGAAGAGGAGCAGCGCATCGGCTGGATGCGGTACGGTTATTTTTGGGATAACACGCCTTTTCTGAATATGATCTGGATCGATGAGCCGTACCGGGGGCAAGGAACGGGAAAGCAGGCTGTACTGTTCTGGGAAGAGGAAATGAGGCGGAAAGGCTGCAATCGGGTGATGACTTCGACTATGGCGAATGAGGCTGCCCAGCATTTTTACAGAAAATTGGGGTACCGGGATGCCGGCTGTTTGCTGCTCGAACAGGAGCCGCTCGAGATTCTGATGGTGAAAACGATAGGATGCGGCTGAAGGCTCCGCCTCGTTCCCGCAGCGGGAAAAGACCGGGACATTTCAGCGCAAAAGCGTTGTAGAAGCGCTGAACGGAGGGACTCTATGTTGTCACAAAACCGGATCGACCGCATCCGGGAAAGCGAAAAGTTGTATCACGACAACTGCTATGAAAACCATACGCTTTTTCAAGAAGGGTCTTGGCTGCATAAGCCCGTCAAAGCCGTGCTGGATGTATTCGAGCTGCTGGAGCGGCGGGACGATCTGCGGCTGCTGGACCTCGGCTGCGGTGTCGGAAGGAACAGCATTCCGCTGGCGCGCAAGCTGGCGGGTACGAAGGGAAAGATCGTATGCGTCGATTTGCTCGAGTCGGCGATCCGCCATCTGGACAAATACGGTCGCGAATACGGTGTTCCTGACCATCTGGACTTGGTCGCCGCGAACGTTGCGGATTTCCCAATAGCGCCTAATGAGTACGACTTTGTGTTCTCCATCTCCACCTTGGAGCATCTGGATAGCAAAATGGTGTTCGAACGGACGATTCGCAGGATGATAGAGGGGACAAGGTCGAGTGGCGTACATTGCCTGCTCTTGAACTCGAACGTCAAAGAAATCGTAAAGGAAACGGGCGAGGAGCTCGATCCGATGTTTGAGCTTGTGTTCGATACGGAGGAGCTGTTGCAGGCGCTCTCGACTCTGTATGAGGGCTGGAACGTACTGCTGCGGAAGGTGAAGCCGTTCGCTGTGGAAATAAACAGGGACGGCAAGCCGGTTATTCTGAAAAGCGAGGTTGTAACTTGGGCGGCGCAAAAAAGATAAGGATGGGGCGATGAGCGGTTACCTCCGGATATAGTGTTATCCCGACCGCTTTTTTGATGGAAAAACAGCTATAAACATTGACAGTATAGTAGAAGCTGCACGATTATCGTCGTGTAGCGGCTGGTGCGGAATATGGCATATATTTTGCAAGTTTTGGCTTGTCGGCTCAGAAACCGATTGCTATAGTGATCATAGAACTTGGAAGCGATTGACGAATGCAATCCGTATCCGACCTAAGGGGGATCCAACGATGTCGTACCGATTTGGAATTTACGGCTGCCAGCACGCCCATATCGCATCTTTTGTCGATCAAATGCTTGCGCTCGGGGCTACATGCGCGGGCATTTACGAGCCGGAATCGCCAAGCTTGGCGCAGAGTTTGGCACAGCGCCACGGCATTATGCTTGTAGACAGTCCGGACGCCTTTCTGGATAGCTCTGTGAATGTAATTGGCTCGTCTGCGGTCAACAACCGGAAAATCGATGTCATCGAATGGTGCGAGCGCCACGGCAAACATGTCATGCTGGATAAGCCGGTCGCAACGAACCGGGAGCAGCTCGAGCGGCTGGAGGCGGTTTTGAACCGGGGGAGCATTCAGGTTGGCGTTATGCTGACCGAGCGGTTCCGAGCGTCGATTCATACGCTGAAGCAGGCGATCGACGCGGGGAAGCTCGGGCGGATCGTCAGCATCTCGACGCGGAAGCCTCACCGGCTGTCCCCGGCTTCCCGGCACGCCTGGCATTTCTCCAAGCGGGAGAGCGGAGGCCTCGTGATCGATCTGTTCATTCACGACTTCGACCTGCTGCGCTTTTTGACCGGTCAGGAGGTCGCTTCGGTGCACAGTCAGGTGGCGAAGCACATCCTTCCCGAGTATCCGGACTTCTACGATACGGCAGCCGCTCAAGTATCGATGAGCGGAGGAACGATGGCCCAGCTGTATACGGATTGGCATACGCCGACCAAAAGCTGGACGTGGGGCGATTGCCGCATTTTCATCGTCGGCACGGAAGGCTGCGCCGAGCTTCGGCTGAACGGGGACCCTTCTGTCGGTCAGGAGGAGCTGTATTTCCAGATTACGCACGACGAGCCGTTTGCGAAAATGGAACTGACGAAGCCGGAGACCAACTTGACGCAGGACTTTATCCGCCGCATCGAGAATAAACCGAGTGTGCTGACGCACCGGGATATTGCCGAGACGATCCGGGCGACGGTGCTGGCCGACGAGAACGCTTCTGTATTCAACGCGTTCCACTCTTAACCGCGCATGAGCGGACAACAAAACGATGGGTATCCGAGCATCGCTGCCGGACCCATCGTTTTCGTTAAAGGGGCATATTTTTGCCTATATCGCAATCGTCCGGCCGCCGCTTGCCTAGAGCTTCAGCTCTCCCGGCGTAATCCCCCAATAGTTGCGGAAAACGCGGATAAAGTACCCGGTATCCTTGAAGCCTGCTGCCAAACCGGCATCGGCGACTTTGCTCCCGTTCTGCATTAGCCGTTTGGCATATATCATTTTTTGTTCCATCATGTAGTCGGAGAACGACTTGCCCGTTTCCTGTTTGAATAGGCGGCTCAAGTGGGAGGCGTTCACATGCAGCCGCTGCGCGGCCACGTTCAGCGTGAAAAATTGCTGGTCCATCTCCTGTTCGACCATTTCCTGAAGCTGCTGGACTAGCGGGTGCAGGGCGGATGTCCGCGACGTTTGCGAATAGTCCGCGATTCGCTCCGCCACCTGAAGCAGCACCTGGCCGCTCGTTTCGTCCCCAGCCTCCGTCTGCAAGCTCAAGAAGCGTTCGTACAAATCCCCGACGACTTGCTTCATCGGCCACTGTTTCCGTTCGATAAACCCGGCGAGCAAGCCGCTGACGTAGAGGAGCTGTTCGCGGTCTTCTCCCGAAGTCCGTTCTTTGGTCTCCTCCGCCATAAGCCGTTCCAGGGCAGAGCGCAGCTTCCCTTTGTTGCCCGTCTCGAGGCCCATCTCCAGATGCTTCTCGAACTGCGACGGCGACGGAGCCCGGAAGTCGCGACGGTCTGCTGCCGGCGCGGCGTACGCCTCAGCTTGCCTGACCGCCGCTGTTCCACCTGCTGCCGCGGGCCGCTTGGATGTCGTCCAGCTTTTGCGAGCCGCCTCGCCGCCGTGCAGCAGCTCGATCCGTACGGAACCCGACCGGTTTTTCCGCTCCTCTACATGGAGGTGAAGGACGCCGGTTGTCCTGTCGAACGACCAGCCCGCCTGAAGCTGCGACTTTTTCGCCCGAGTCGTTTCCTGGTATTCGCTCCCGTCCACCGTCACAAGCGAAGGCTTCGTTTGCAGATGGACGAACACGTCATAGCTGCGTTCGGCCGACATGCCGTCGTACTGTCCGTTTCTCGCCCCGATATGCACCAAGGTGCGGTGTTCGGACGATTCGCAAAGCACCGTAGTGAGGGAAAACGCCCCCTCCTCGTATTTGCAAGTGACGCCGTCATCCTCATACAGCGTAAACTCGCTGTCCTTGTGCGGATAAATGTGCAAGCTGATCGTGTCGACCGGCTTCTGTCCGACATGATTCATCTCCGGCCACATCGGGAGGATCGCCCCGGCGCGGACGAATAGCGGCCCGCCGGCCTGCTCGGGGGCGTGATACTCCAGCTTCGCCGGTCCCCGGTAGCGTCTGCCCGTCCAGTAATCGATCCATTCGCCTTCGGGCAATTCGATCTGTTCGGTAAATGCGCCCACCAGCAAACTGTCTCCGAACATATACTGCGTCGTCATCTCCGCCATCTCCGTCTGGCGCGGGTACATCAGCGGCATTGCCCGGATGATCGGCATGCCCGTTGCGTATGCCGTGTAGGCCGACGAATAAATATACGGAATAAGGCGGTACCGGAGCTTCGCATACCGTTTGAACATTTCTCGCAGCGGAACGTCGAGCAGGCACGGGTGACGCCAATACGCCCAACTGTTCACCTTCGACCACGGCTGCAAAAAGCCGAAATGGATACCTTCCGGGGAATGAATGTCCATGTCGTTGGCCATATTCGACAAGCCGCATAAGCTGGCGTTTAAAATTTTGACGAGCGATCGCGGCTCGTCGGGCTCGTCGGCCAGCCCGCCGGCCCACATGGCCGCGTACTGCTGAATGCCTGCATAACCCTCGGCTGCGTACACCATAGGCCGTTTTCCCGTTTGCCGCTTGAAGCCGTCATGCATTTGCTTGGCGAGAAGCAGCGGATACAGATGGTGCATCTCCTCGTCGCCCATGCCGTTGCTCCAGCTTTTGCCCTTCAGCGCTCCGCTGTTCTCGGTCAATTTGAAGGCGCTGACGCCTTGATCGACGAACTTCTCCAGATGGGTATACCAGATTTCCTCCTGCTCCTGCTCCCCGTTCGATTGTCCGGCCGTGTCTGGGCTCGCCGCATCCCCGTCCGAAAGCTTGACGCGCTCGGCCGCGAGCCGTTCCTCGTAACGAGTCAGGTCGAAATCGGAGCCGAGCCACAGGCTGAGCTTGAAGCCCATCGCCCGCAGCGTGCCGATAAACGTATGCTGCCCTTTCGGGTTCCAGCGAGGGATAAAAAACCGCTCCGGGTGCCAGTTCTGGTTCGTGGAACGGTCATAATGAACTTCCATCCACGTCGCGTCCAGGCCGATCATATCGCAGGGGATGTCCGCGTCCCGGAACTTCATCGCATCCTCGATCGTTTCACGCGCGTTCGCCTGCTGATTGCCGATAAAAGCGAGGCCATATGCCCATAGTGGGAGCAGCCGCGGCTTTCCGGCAATGGCGGTATAGCTGCTCAGCAGCTCCGCATACCCGCTTCCGGCGAACAGCAGATAGTCTAGCGTTGGGGACGGGACGCGTAGCATGATCCGGTCGGGGTCAGCATGCCCGATATCGAAATCGTGCGGGTCCGAAGTATTCGCGTATAGCCCCCAGCCCCGGCTGCTCATCAAAAACGGCACCGGCGTATATGCGTCCCGCTTCATCATGCGCATACGGATATGCTGGCCGCGTTTCATGATCGTATCCGACCCGATGCCGGTGCCGTATATCCGTTCCTCCGCATCCAGCTCGAACCGGGCCTCGAAGAATGTCCCAGACGGATCGGAGAGCTCGGGAGAGGAGGGGAGGGGAGCGTGGCCGATGGCCAGTTCGCCGCGCGAATGCTGAAACGACAGCCGCCCGTCGCGTTTGGCCGCCCGCAGCGAGGCGCGGCCGGTTCGGAGCGTATACGCCTCGTCGTCCTCCTCGAGCTTGAAGTCGGGACGGCTTGCGGGGAAGCGGACGATATCGTAGCGGACAAGAGGTGATTCAGGGAAATGCTCCGTTTCACTGACGGTAATATGAAAAATGTTGGAAGCGATTGCATTGATGCGCAAAAAGGAGCCTTCAGCGGTTTGGAACTGGGTACATGTTGGTTTTCTGCGCATAAACCGACCTCCGGACAGTGGATTTAAACGTTACAGGAAGCTTTTCTTACATATTATAGCATATTTTTAGTGCAAACGCATGAGATTACGATTCGCTGCAATCAAATTCCTATCGAGCCGCTTGCGGGCACGAAGAGGCGAGCTTGCGAGGTCAAGACGCAGCCCAAAAAGCCTCCCGATTCCGCCGTTTTGGCGAAACCTGGAGGCTCTTGAAGCTGTATTTCTTGGATGCATTGCGAAAAGGAAGAGGACGGGCCGAGGCCACTTCCTCACAAGAGAATTAGTGCGATAGTTCGACAATCACGCCGTCCGCTTTGGCGCGATCCTCAGCAGCCAGGAGACGCACGATCGATTCCGACGAATCGAATGTCCACGCCGAAGCCGGAGCGCCGGAAGCGGCTGTCGTACCGGGATCGGTCGCTTCCTGCCATACGACGCGGTTAACCGTTACCTGCTTCGGTTTTGCGGCGGTATGGATGGACAGCTCGTAGCTGCGGTGTTCCGGCATACCTGCGTATTCGCCCGAACGGAGGCCGATTTCGATGGCCGTGATGCCACCGCCGGTACGGCAGCTTATCTTTGTGACGGCCACCTGTCCGTCCTGGTAGGAGTAGCTCATGCCATCATCCTCGTACAGCGTAAACTCGCCGCCTGCGAAAGGATATACGTTAAGGCCGATTGTATCCACCGGCTTTTCGCCGACGAAGTCCATCTCCGGCCATTCCGGGATAATCGCTCCCGCTCGGACGAACAGCGGACCTCCGGCATACGCCGGGACGCTGGTGGGCAGCTCCTGCGGGCCGAAGTAATGGGCGCCCGTCCAGTAGTCGATCCATTCGCCCTCGGGCAAATAAACGGTATCCGCAAAGGCGGCTACGAGCAGCGAATCGCCGAGCATATACTGCTGCAGCAGCTGGCTGGAGCGGGGATCGTCCGGGAAGGCGAGCGGCATCGCCCGCGCGATCGGGAAGCCGGTACGGGCGGCGACATGGGCCGCCGAGTACAAGTAGGGCAGCAGCTTGTAGCGCAGCTTCGCGTACAATTTGAACATTTCCAGCAGCGGCTTGCTCAGCAGCCACGGATGCCGCCAATACGCCCAGCTGTTCACCTGCGACCACGGCTGCAAAAAGCCGAAGTGGATGCCTGCCGAGGTGAATACTTCCATATCGCAGCTCGTATTGGCATGCCCGGACATGCCGTGGTTCAGCACGGATACGAGCGGCTTCGGCCCGCCTCCCGTATCGCCCGCCCATGTGGCGGCGTACTGCTGGATACCGGCATAACCGCCGGCCGTATAGATCATCGAACGCTGTCCGGTGTGTTCCTTGAAGCCCAGGTGCATCTGCTTGCCGAGCAGGAGCGGGTACAGGTTGTGCATCTCGTTGTCCGGCAGCCCGTTGCCCCACAGCCGGTCGGGATGCTCCAGCGTCTGGTTGGACGCATCGAGCTTAAACGCCGAGACGCCTTGATCGACGAATTTTTGCAGATGCGTAAACCAGGCCTCGTCCGGCTTCGTTATTTTGTCCAGATACGTTGGCTGCTGCAGTCTTACGTCCTGCTCGTAATCGTCGGCATGAGGCACGAACGATTCGTCCTCCGAGGCGGAAACATCTTCTTCGCCGCCTGCAAGCAGACGCTCCTCGTGATGGGTCAGATCGTATTCCGAGCAGAGCCACAGGCTCAGCTTGAAGCCTAGCCGATCGAGAGCGCCGATGAACGTGCCCGGCCCCTTGTCGGCCCAATACGGCAAATAAAACCGTTCGGGATGCCACTTTTTGTTCGTCGAATAATCGTAGTGCTTATCCATCCAGCCGGGCTCGAGTCCGATCAAGTCGCACGGGATGCCCTCCCTGCGGAAGTTCAGCGCGTCGGTCAGCATTTCCTTCGCATCGGCCTGCTGGTTGCACACAAACGTCAGCCCGTACGCCCACATCGGGAGGAGCTGGGGTTTGCCGGTCAAATCCGTATAGCTGTCGAGCAGGTTCTCATAGCCGTCCGCCGCGAACAAATAAAAATCGAGCTGGCCGCTTCGCCCCCAGAGGCGCATCCGGTCCGGCGCCGTTTTGCCGATATCGACGGCATGCCGCGAAGTCGTGTTCATGAACAGTGCCCAACCCTTGCTGCTCATCAGAAACGGGATCGGGGCGTACGATTTTACGTTCTGCACCCACATATCGGCGCGGTGGCCTCTTAGGTTGATTTGCTCCCGGGTCACGTCGCCTAACCCGTAAAACTGTTCGTCCTCGGCCAGCGCAAATTCGGTTCCGAAGCCGGCCTTCCGGCTGGACCAAGGGGGGATGGAGTGAGAGGTCAGCAGGGCGCCGTTCGCCTTGCGCAGCGAGAGCTGTCCGCTCTCCTTATGAACGTCCAGAACGGCTTGCCCGGTATGGATGGAGAGGAGGTCGCCGGCATCGCGGACCGAGCACGGAAAATCCGCCTCGGGATGAACGACGATGCCGTAGCGGACGAGAGGCGGCTCCGGAAACGAATCGGTCTCGTCCATACGAATGCGGAACGAATGAGGGGAGATCGCTTCGATTCGCATATAGCTGCCGCTTGCCAGCCGATGTACAAAAGTGGTCTGCTGCAAGCCCTCCCCGGATCTATTTGAAACGAATGGTTCGGTAGTAGACATTCGCGTTCTCCTTTCGCGGTAGATAGGCTCATTATACGAGCGGCCGCCGAGGAGTTGTAGGGAATCGGATTGCATTTCATCGTAATTTGATGCGGGAATGGAGCCGTTATGCGACTGCCTGCCACAGGGGAATGACGGCCAGCGTGACGATCGCGGCGACGATCATCGAGATGCTGGCGATCGCGCCTTCCTCGCTGCCCCATTCGTAGGCAAGCGACGTACCTGCCCCGTGGGCGCCCATGCCGAGCAGCACGCCTTTCGCCACCGATCCGCGGATATGCAGCGCACGGATCAGCAGCGGAGCGACCACCGATCCGCCGATGCCGGTGACGATGACGAACACCGCCGTTACCGACGGAATGCCGCCGATCGTTTGCGAAACCGACATGGCGATTGGCGTCGTGATCGAGCGCGGGACCATGCTCGCGATCATTTGCGGGCTGGCGTGCAGCAGCGCCATGATGGAGAATGAGGAGAGAACCGCAACGGACGAGCCGAGCACGACGCCGGTGAGGATGGCGACGGCGTGTTTGCGCAGCAGCGCGTAATGCTTGTACAGCGGGACGGCAAAAGCGACCGTCGCGGGCTGCAGCATGTCGGACAGCAAGCTTCCGCCGCGGTCGTAAACGGCAACGGACGTGCGGGTGAGCGTCAGGCAGACGATCAGCGCCAGCGGCACGACGACGATCGGCGACAAGTACCATTTCGGAAACCGGACGTACAACCGCTGCGCGACGAGGAAACAAACTACCGTAACCGCGATCCATACTACTGTTGTCATCGTTTAGCCGCTTCCTTTCTGCGCGAGATGAGTTCGGCCGCTACACCCGAGCAGCCCATGACGGCAACTGTGCCAAGCCCGATAACAAGAGCGAAGCCGATTCCGGACAAGCCGAACAGCTCCTTGTGGCCGATAATGCCGACGGCCGCCGGAACGAAGAAGAGCAGCATTTTCGAGAGCAGCCAGTTCGCCCCCGCTTCGAGCCATTCGACGCGAAGGACGCCGAGCTTCAGCAAAGCGAAAACGAGCAGAAGTCCAACGATACTGCCGGAGACGGGCAGCTTTAGAAGAGCCGAGATGAGACTGCCGATATAGGAGAAAGCGATCAGCACGACGATTTGCCGGACGATCGCGAAGTATGCTTGCATTGATATCGCCACCTTTCCCCGTCAGTATACAGCCGCCATCGTCATAGGTAAAATACATATATGGAATCAAAGTCATTCCATTTGTCTATGACGATTTGCTAAGGGGGAATCGCGCGATATGGATATCCGCCATCTGAAATATTTCATGGAAGTCGTACGCTACCGCAGCTTTACGAAAGCGGCCGATTCGCTGCACGTCACGCAGCCGACGATCAGCAAAATGGTCAAAAGCATCGAGGAGGAGCTCGGAGTCGTCCTACTGGACCGCTCGGGGAAGCATGTAGTGCCGACGGATGCAGGGGAGGCGATGCTGCAGCAGGCGCAGCTGATCGTGAACGCGTTCGACAGCCTGTCGTCCGACCTCGCCGATATCGTCCAGCTGAAGAAGGGGAAGATCCGGATCGGGCTGCCGCCGATGGCCGGGGCGAGATTTTTTCCGAAGGTGATCGGCGAGTTCCGACGGCAGTACCCGCTCATCCGTCTGGAGCTGATCGAGGACGGGGCGAAAAAAATTGCCCAAAACGTAGAGAGCGGTTCCCTCGATATCGGCGTCGTCGTATTGCCGACGGATGGGGAGCTGTTCGATTCGTTTGCGTTCGTGCGCGAAAACTTGATGCTGCTCGTCCACCCCGCACACCCGCTTGCGAGCGCGGAATCGGTTCCGCTGCAGGCGCTGAAGGAGGAGCCGTTCCTCCTGTTCCGCGACGATTTTGCGCTGCACGACCGCATTCCGGCGGCTTGCATCGAGGCGGGCTTCCAGCCGAACGTCGTGTTCGAAAGCTCGCAGTGGGACTTTATCAGCGAAATGGTGGCGGCCGACCTCGGCATTGCGATGCTGCCGGAGACGATATGCCGCCATCTCGATTACCGCCGCATCGCTGCGGTAAAGCTTACGCCTCCGGGGATTCCGTGGCATTTGGCGATGATCTGGCGCAAGGAGGCGTACATGTCCTATGCGCTGAAGGAATGGATCCGCTTCGCGAAGGAGAAGCTTGCGCCCGGCAGCGGCGGTTAGTCCGCAAGGGGCCATTGCGAGAAGATTTTAGCCCTCGAATCCGAGGCTTAGACGAATTGCGAGGGCGGCACGTGGAAGTAGGCTTTGAACGATTTGGAGAAGCTGTACGGATCGGGATAACCGAGCAGGCTGGCAATTTCTTTGATCGAATAGTTGCGCTGGTACAAATATTCCCTGGCTTTGTTCATTTTCAACTGATAAATGTACTGGCTCGGGGTCATGCCCAGCGTTTGTTTGAAATACGTGATGAAATATTTTTCCGATAAACCGGCCGCATCGGCGAGTTCCTTGGTGCGGAGAGGCAGATGGGTGCGGCGGTTGATGTACTCGAACACCGGCTGGAGCGAGGACAAGCCTTTGGATCGGCTTTGCCGGGGAAGCCGTCCGGGGAAAACTCCGACATATTCGCCAGCTTCGTACAGCTCGATGACCCGGGCCACCAGCAGCGTGAACGCTCCTTTCAGCTTCAGATCGGCGATGCCGCTTTTCCTGCTCCGTCGTTGTTCGTAAGACTGGCGCATCAGCGAAATTTCGTCGCGCAAGCCCCCGCCCGGCACGATCCCGGCAAGCGGCAAGCTGTCCAAAATGCGCAGCTGATCGCCGATGCCGAAGTCGAAATGGACGAACATAAACCGGGTGCGCCCCTCGTTCGTGCTCGCCGTGTACGGAACATGCGGGTAATAAAACACAAGGTCGCCCGCCTCGGCCCGATGGACCGATTCTCCGATGCGGATATCGATGCTGCCTTCGTACAGAAGCCAGACATCGTAATCAGAATGGACCTTGCTCTCGGACCAGCCGCTCTCGTGGGTATCTTCCAGACAAGCGCGGATGCGAAGCGTGAGCTGGTCGGACATCTCCTGTAAAAACCGGATCGGGTTTACGGGCTTGCCGGCGGTCGTCATCGTTTTCGTACTCCTTGTAAGAAGGATTCGCTTGATCCCAATTATATCATGAGCGTAAGCGATATTTTCCAAATCGTACGATTTGACATCAGATCGGAACCGTCCCATATGTTCGCCGGACGCCCCCATCCCTATAATGAAGACGAAAAGAAACGGGGAGGGATAGGCAATGCAGACAAACGTACAAAAACCGAAGGTAGTCGTTTTGGGAGCGGGGAGCTTGTTTTTCGGCCGGCAGTCGATCTGGCAAATGGTTCATTCCGAGCATTTGAACAAGGGGACGCTAGCGCTTGTCGATACGGACGAAGCGAGGCTGAATAAGCTGGTCAAGCTGGCGCGTATGGTCGCGGAAGAAAACGGAGTCCAGCTCGCCGTAGAAGGGTCGACGGATCGACGGGATGTGCTGAAGGACGCGGATTTCGTCGTGCTCAGCTTCGCCCGGGATACGGTAAAATACCGCGGCATCGATTGCGAGGTATCGGAAAAATACGGCATCCGCATGTGCTCCGGCGATACGATCGGACCGGGCGGCATATTCAGGGCGATGCGGGAGCTGCCTATCATTATGGACTGCGCCAGAGATATCGAAGCGATCTGTCCCGATGCGTGGGTTATTAACTACATTAACCCATCGGCCGTAAACGGAATCGCCTTGCAAAAATTCGCACCGAAGCTGAAAAGCTTCGCGCTGTGCGACGGCCTGCACATGCCCCACGTCAAGCGCAATTATGCCGTGAACGCGGAAATCGTGCCGTCGAAGGAAGCGTATACGGAGGAGATCGCGAACCGTTTCGATTTCCGCATCGCCGGCGTCAACCATTTTACGTGGCTGCTGAAGGCGGAATTTGACGGCCGCGATGTGGCGCCGAACATTGCCGAGCGGCTGCGGCGGCGGGCGGAAACGGCGACAAACGGGGGAGATACAGGGGCGAAGGCAGCGTACAACGATGCGATCGGGTATGAGCTGTATCAGGCTTTCGGCTATATTCCAACCTGTGTAGCCCATACAAAGGAATACGTCCGCTTCTGGCAGGGGCTCGGCCGTACGAAGGAAGCGATCCCGCAGCTGTCGATCTGGGAAACGGAGGAGCGGTACAAGCGCCACGCGAGCATGTGGGAGCAGGTGGACAGCTTCCTGAGCGGAGCGAAGCCGATATCCGACTATATGCGTACGTTCGGGCCGGACCACGCGACCGATATTATCGAGAGCATGGTCGGCGGTCTGGGCAAAAAGTTTTTCGTCAACACGGCAAACCGGGGAGCCGTTCCGAATATGAGCGGCGACGCGTTTCTGGAGCTGATGTGCGAGGTGACGACGGACGGGATCAAGCCGCTTCCCGTCGGCAACATGCCGACCGGCCTGCGAGGAATGCAGCAGATTGTGCTCGATACGCACGAGCTGACCGCCGAGGCCGTCGTCGAACGAAGCTTCGCGAAGCTGAGAAGAGCGATGCTGACCGATCCGCTCACGAATTCGATCGCCGACGCCGACCGTATTATCGCGGAGATCATGGAGCGAGAGCGGGACGCGCTTCCGGCGTATTGGTTCGAATAAACGAATGGGTCCTTATCGCCTGAAGCTTCGTCTAACTAAATAGGGAGTAACAAGATGAGGGCGCTCTCCGTGCGGAGGGTGCCTTCTTCCTTTTTTCTAAAAACAATTTGCTTTTGTTAATGGATTTGAGTTTTTGACGTATTAACTATTGTGAGTTCACAACAAACAAATTGCGCAATTTGTTAAACTCTCCTGCCAATCCGGGCTGCAGCCCACTCATTCGAAAAGGAGGAAGGCGGATGGAAGTGGTGCACCCCGCCGCGGATCGTTACCTGGACAAGGCGGACAAGCCGGACCGATTGATGTCCAAGGAAGATTTCGCGCATATGTTCGACCTTTATCACAAAAGGGTTTACAAATATATTTGCTACCGGATCCATCATCATTACGCTGCGGAGGACCTGTGCAGTCAGGTTTTCGAGACCGTTATTTGCAAATATGACCGGTATTCCCCGGAAAAAGCGGCATTCGAAGTTTGGCTGTTCGCCATCGTCAGAAATGTCGTGACCGACTATTATCGGACGCAGAAAAAAAGAGCGTTGTTCTCCCTCGATGCCTTGCGGGATCTCGTGATGTCCAAACATTCGCCCGAAGAGCAGGCCATTCGCGACGACAATCATCGGGAATTGTTCAAGGCGCTGAGCAAGCTGCGGGAAAAAGAACGACATCTCGTCGCGATGAAGTTCGGCGCCGGATTAAAAAATGCCGAAATCGCAGAGCTGCTGGGAATTAGCGAGTCGAACGCGGGCGTTGTTTTGCACCGGAGTTTGAAAAAGCTCCAAAAGACCTTAGAGGCCGGGGGGGTCAACTATGAGTGACCAAAACGATCTGGACAAGCTGGGCCGGTTATCGAACTATCTGGAAGCCGACGAACCGAATGATCCGTTTCTGAAAGAGCGGCTTTATAACCGGATCGTTCGCAATATGGAGAATGGAAAACTAAACGATTCTAAACGGACAAAGGACGGGAAAATTACTATGAACAAACGGAAATGGAGATCGGGTATTGCGGCTGGGGTTGTCGCCCTTGGCCTGATCGGGGGATTTTCGGCAACGACTTATGCGCAGGAGATGTTTCAAACGATTTTCGCCCAATTCCATATCGGCAACATGAAAATTACGCAATATGAAGGTGCGGTTCCGGTTCAGCAAAATGAAGGAGCAGGGACGGGAGTGGAAACGAGCTCTAGTAACGCAGGAAATCCTGTAAGGGAAGCCTCCAAACCGGTTACACTGAGCCTTCAGGAAGCCCGCAATGCCCTCGGTTTGAATTTTCCAGCCCCTGGGTGGCTGAGCGGATACGAATATGTAAATACGGTCATTCAAGGGAGCAGCATGGCCGAGTTACAGTACAGGAAGGGCGAGCAATCTTTGAATATGCTGGTCTCCAAAGGAGGAGAAAACGGAATTTCCACAGCGGATGAAGTGAAAAAGCAAACGATCGGCGGGACAACGGTGTTTTTTGCAAACGGAATTGTCATCTGGGAAGACCGCGGCTTTACGGTTGAGTTGTATGCCCAGGAGGACTTTGATGCCGATACGCTCGGTAAAATCGTTTCGGGAATGCAAACCGGGGACCCGGTCGCTCCTCTGACGGAAGAAGGGAAGGATAAGCTCAAAAACTTGCAGCAAACCCAAAGAGCCGCACCCGCTCCGGCGGAGTAACGCTCGCGCCGAGAAGGGCTGTCCCTTACAGTCATCAGATGACTGGGGACGCCCTTTTTTACGAAGCATTATATCGCGCTGTACCGTCCTATGGCCGGAGGCACGTCAAGCAGTTGATGCAGCTGTAAAAAGGCGCGTTTCGGCTTGACGTCGATGTCTACCACGTTATATTGCCATTCCAGAATAGCAGGAATATGAATGGCGTTAATGTCGGTTTCCAAAGCGGGTACGACATCGGTGCGGATCGAATTGCCGATCATCCACGTTTTGTCCCGGTTGAATTTTTGCCGGGTCAGTATCGATTCCAGCACATCCGTCGTTTTATGCGCCGAAATGAACAGCCGGTCGCCGAAGTAGGCGGTAAGGCCGGCGCGTTTCACTTTGCTTTCCTGTATAGTCTCGTCGCCGCCCGTGTACAGAAACAGCTCGTGACCTTGATCGCGGAGAAGTCCCAGCGTTTCGGTCATATTCGGGTACGGTTCGATGTTCGGAAATTCGTATACGCTTTTGCCAAGGGAGATGAGCTGCTCGCGCTCGTCCGCGCTAGGCTCGCGACCGGACATGGCCGAGTAATGCTCGTACGTCTCCACGAGCGAATTGGGGAAGTGACCGGCGGCGAAGCCGAGCTTGTGAACGCCGACCGAATCGAACTCGTATTGCTTCCGTTTCACGTCGCCCGCTTGCAGCGGCATGCTGCGAAACCAGGTCGTCATTAGATCGGCGAATTGGTCGAGCACCTCGTTGAAATATTTATTGCAATGAATAAGCGTATCGTCCAGATCGAATAAAATCGTTTGTTTGTTCATCGGAATTCGCCTCCTTGCTGTCTCGATGAAACTTGATGAAAATTGCGGCGGACATGTCTATTGTACCACTTCTTTCGGGGCAACCTAAATAAGATTTCATCCATACCGCACAGGAAGAAGGTGGACCTAGATGAAAAAAGCGAATTGGACCGCCGCAGCGGCAGCCGTGCTCGTCGTTTTGTCGATATCCGGCTGCCGGCAGGGCGATTACCGGATGCAGCAGCAGCCCGTACGGACCGAGGATACCGAAGATACCCGCGGCATGAGGAAGGGCGAGCATATGGAGGACCGGGTCAATACGAATTTGCCGAAAGGCAGCTCCGTGCCGGAAACGAAGCCCGTACTGCCGAAAACGAATCCTTCGGGCATTTCGGACGGCGGCGCGCCCTACACGACGGAGGAGGGTGGCGGCACCCAGCTTCAGGAAATGGGAAGGCCGGCCCGATAAAAACGAGAATCCCCCGGATGCGCCAGGCATTCGGGGGACTTCGGTATTAGCATATAAAATTATTCCGTTGCCACCGATTGATCGGCCTGCATGCCGACCGGGGAAATGCGTACGAAGCTGGCGTCGAGGTTGCCTAGCAGCGCCTCGATTTTTGCCGCCGTTTCCGCTTGCCCGGACGCTTGCAGCTCGTCGCGGTATACGCCGAGCAGCTCGGTCAAATCTTTGCGGCTTTGCGCGCCGAGCGGCTGGATGCTCACCTTTGCGCCTTTGGCGACGCGGCGCTCGATCGCTTTCTGGTCGAGCCCCATCTCCGGAAGCAAGCGCTGGTAGATGACGCCGCCGGTCATCCCCGCGCAAATCCACGGACCCGGATCGCCCATCACGACGGCGCGGCCGTTCGTCATATATTCGAAGGCGAAGCCTTTCAGGTTCGCGCGGCTGGCGATCGAGCCGAGCTCGTCTTGCAGCGGCTGGGTTATCTCGCCGCCGAAGATGACATCGGCGCCGGACAGCCGGATGCAGGCGCGGGAATCGGCGCCGCCTTGCACGATAAACGTTCCTTTTTGCGCGCCGTAGCAGAACGATTTGCCGACCGAGCCGTCGATGAACCGGCCCGTTTTGCCCGGCGATTTCAAGATGGCGACTTTGCCGCCGAGCGACATTTTGCCTACGCCGTCCTCAGCCCCGCCGTGAACGGTAATGTTGACGCCGCGGGCGTTAAACGCGCCGAGACCGATACCCGGTACGGAGCCGTCCTTCAGAACGAGCGATGCTTCCGGAAGCTTATCGTAGCTGCCATCGAACCGGTCGCGTACGCGGTGGCTGGAGAAGCGGGTTCCGATAATGCGCGATTCGGCATCGATGCCGGACCAGTTCCGCTCGACCGACTTGTTGTACGACAGCGAATCCGGGTAAAACTCCTGGCCTTCCGCGCCGGCCGCAATGCGGATATCCGATGATACGGCGGCAGCCGCTTCGGCTTCGGCCGCTTGCAGGAACGACAGCGGAGCCGGACGAAGCAGATCGGACAGATCGATTCGTTCAAGCTGGGCCGTTTGCTTCAGCAGGTCGGAGCGGCCGACGAGCTCCTGCGCGCTTTGGAAGCCGAACTGCGCCACGATTTCGCGGATTTCGTCGCCCATGCCGCCGAACAGCCGGACGAGGGATTCAACAGCAAGATCGAATTGGCGCGGTACGAAGCGGCGAAGCCCTTTCTCTTCCGCTTCCTCCATCGAGTCGATCTGTGTGGCGATCCCGACGTGGCACGTATCGAGATGGCAGCCGCGGCAAGTCGTACAGCCGATCGCCTGCATGGAGAGGCTTCCGAATCCGACGCGGTTTGCGCCGAGCAGGAACATTTTCACAACGTCCGCACCGGATTTCATGCCTCCGTCGGACCACAGCTCCACCTTGTGGCGAAGACCGGCTTCAATAAGCGCGACGTGCGCCAGCTTCGTGCCGATCTCGGTCGGCAAGCCGACGTGGGTGAGCGAGTGGACGCGAGCCGCCCCAGTGCCGCCGTCGAAGCCGGACAGCGTGATGACGTCGGCTCCCGCCTTGGCAACGCCGACCGCAATCGTGCCGATGCCCGGTACGATCGGTACTTTGACGATAATTTGCGCTTTCCGTCCGCTCGCTTCCTTCAGCTCGGAAATAAGCTGCGCCAAGTCTTCGATCGAATAAATGTCATGGTTGTTGGACGGCGAGATCAGATCCGAGCCGATCGTTGCGTTACGGGCGGCGGCGATTTTGGCCGTGACCTTCGAGCCCGGCAGGTGACCGCCTTCGCCCGGCTTTGCGCCTTGGCCGATTTTGATTTCAAGGAACGCGACGGCGTTCGCCAGCTCGACGTTAACGCCGAATCGGCCGGAAGCGACTTGGGCGCCGCGTGTTTTTTTGTAGCGGCCGAGCATGTCTTTGATTTCGCCGCCTTCGCCGTTCATCGTCACCATGTTCATCCGTTCGCCCGCTTCCGCATAGGCACGGAACGCCGTTTCGTTCTGCGAGCCGAACGACATGGAGGAGATGAGCATCGGCAGGCTGTGTTTGCCTACGGAAATATCCACCTCGGACGGATGAATTGGCTTGCGTCCGGATTTGGCAAAGTCGAACTCCGCCACGTGACGGATCGAGATCGGATTTTTCTTCTCTTCCTCCTGCAGCTTGTCGCGGTATTCGCTGTAAGGCGCTTCGCCGGAGGCGGCGTCGCCGAGCGCTTTCCACATCCGCTGGAAGAAACGGAAGTTTTTCGCCGCTTTCGCCTTCGGGTTTTGAAAATCCGCATAACGGGCTTCCGCATCCTTCTCCAGCTCGGCGTAGCCGGTGCCTGCGTTCTCGCTGCCGAGGTAGCTGACGATGTCGAGCACCTCCGCCAGCTCGGGCTTCAGGCCGATCGCCGAGAAGAAGCGGGTATAGCCGCGAAGCTCATGCGTACCGATGGTGGAAATGACTTTCTCCAGCCCTTTTTGCAGCGTCAGCAGCACTTTGCGCGCAGCCGCCGCGCCGTCCTTGGCCGCAGCCGTCTCGAACAGGATGTACGGCGAGACAATCTCTGCGCCGAGGCCGCATGCGAGTGCAATGTCGTGCAGGTTTCGGATCGCTGCCGAGCGGACGGCGATCGACGCGTGCCGGCGCAGATTGTCGCCGAAGCCGAGCTTTTCGGCGCGCAGCGCCACATCAATTTTGGAAATGGCAAGATGCGGGTCCATCCACAGATTGTCGTCCTGATGCGCCTTCGCATCGTCAAGCAGGACGAGTGTTGCCCCACCGCGGACAGCCGCTACGGCTTCCTCCGCTAGCCGATCCAGCGCCGCTTGCAGCGAGGTGCCGCGTTTGAACGTAATCGACAACTCGGCTACCGCTCCTTCGCCTTGCTTGCGGCATTCCGCGATAATTTGCTCCAGCGACAGATGGCCGATTTCCTCGGAGGAGCCGATGCCGTTCTCGCCTTCCAGCACCATAGGCGCCATAATCTCGAAGCGAGTTTCGGCTCCCGGCTGGCCGTACAAGGACGGGCGGCGTCCGATGACGACGCGGGTCGAGAAATGCTCCTGCTCGCGGTCGCGGTCGATCGCCGGGTTCGTCACGACGGCTACGCTCTCCTTGATGAAGTCGGGAATGTTTTGCCGCTCCCAGTGAATGGCGGCATGCGGCGAGTCGTGGCCGAGCGACCGGATCGGCTCCGCGCCGGTTTGCGCCATCGATTCGATCATCTGGATGCCGTCGCGGTCCCAACCGAACGCGCTGTACAGTTTATCCGTTGCCGTGACTTTGGCGAGCGGCTGCGCGGCGGCGTCCGTTTTGCCGAAGTAAAGATGCTTGCCTTCGCCTTGCAGGCTGAGCCGTTTCGCCGTACGCTCCAGCACTTTCGTTTGCACATCAACGTAAGGGATGACGCGTATTGGCTGGCCGTTCGTCAGCTCGACGCCGATTTTTTCGCCCGGCGCTACCGGCTTCGGCTCGGCTACCATCTGATCTACCGTAATGACCCCTTGCTCGGAGGAGAAGTACAGCGACGTTTCGCTTTCCACCATCCACAGCGGGCGAAGACCGAGGGCATCAACGCTGAAGATGCATTCGTTGCCGTATCGGGAAACGATGCCGGCCGGACCTTGAGCATAGTGGCCCCAAATTTGGCGATAATACATATACAAGTCCTGAAGCTCGGGACGGAACAGCTTGATCTCGTTATGAATCGGCGGGAAAATGAGCTCCATCGCTTCGAACAGGCTCAGGCCCGAGCGGTGAATAAACGTCTCGATAACACGGTTCATATCCTGCGAGTCGCTGCCGCCGTCTACGAGCGGGACGCCGATCATATCGGCTTCGTAACGCATTTTCTTAACCGTGTTAATTTCCCCGTTATGACCGAGCAGGGAGAACGGCTGCACCCGGAAAAAGTTCGACAGCGTGTTCGTCGAATACCGATTGTGACCGATCGTCACCTGAGCGGCGAACAGCGGGTCTTGGGTGTCCTTGAAATATTTCGGCAAAATGCTGGCCGCGCCAAGCACTTTGTACGATGCGGTATAATTGCTGAGCGAGGCGACGTGTACGTTGAATCGGTCTTCGATCGCCACGTGCAGCTCGAACAGATGGTCGGCTACGACGACGCCTTCCTGCTCGCACAGGGCAGCTACTTGCCAGAAGCACGGTTCGTCGAGACGGCCGTTTTTACCCAGTATGCTGCTGTCCGTTTGCGCTTCCTGCTCAAGCAAGATGCGGATGCCGCGTTCTGCGAACATGGAGCGAATCGCCGTCTGGATTTCGGCTACGGATAAATCCAGCTTGCGCGGAATGAAGATGTGTGCGATCGAAAAGCGAGAATCTTGGGCAATCTCGCCGGACAGTCCGGCGTCCGTCAGGCGCTTCGACCAGAGCGCGCGCGGAATGTCGGTCAAAATGCCGCAGCCGTCGCCTTCGCCGTCGATAAAACCGGAGCGGTGCTCCATTTTGACGAGCGCTTCGATCGTTTTCTGGATGTTGTCTCGGGACGGCTGACCGTTTTTTTCAATGATGCATATAATACCGCAGCTATCGTGCTCGGTTTGAAGCAGGTTTTGGAAACGTCCTTCGTTGATCATCTTTTCGTTCATATGTGATTTCGGCCGGTATTGCCGTTAGCCTATCATTTGTCCCCGGCCTACTAACCTCCTTGATGGAATGGAATAACGTTCGCCGAGATGGCGAAATAGAAGCAAGCTCTGCTCCGAAAAAAAGAATATGGGTACTTGAAGCCGCGTATCGGCATTAAGGGCAATAGTAAAAGAATTCCGTTGAAAAAGGTTAGGGAACGGGTGAGGGGTTAAGGTTTTGGGTTTAAGGGTTTTGGGTTTAAGGGTTTTGGGTTTTGGGTTTTGGGTTTTAGGTTTTGGGTTTAAGGGTTTTGGGTTTTGGGTTTTGGGTTTTAGGTTTTGGGTTTAGGGTTTAGGGTTTAGGTTTAGGTTTAGGGTTTAGGTTTGGGTTTTAGGTTTTTGGGTTTAAGTTAGGTTTAAAGGGTTTTTCTTTTAAGCCGGGAGTGCTTTTTAACAAGATTCATTTTTAGCTGCATAAGGTGATGGTTAGATCCAATTGATGAAGTATACATACTATAACACGCATTTTACGATCATTCAATACATCGTATGAAAATGGCTGAAAAGTATATATTCTTACAACGATAAGCAATTGTTATTGTTCATGCCAATATTCTGGAAAAAAATACACGAACAAAAGAACGAAAAATCGCTTCGAATGTTCGTGTATTTGTATTTCTCCGTTATGCCTGTATGGCCACAAAAGCTTGTTCGGCTGCCGCAAGCGTCTCGTCGATATCGGCCTCGGTGTGGGCAATCGTCAAAAACCATGCTTCGTATTTCGAAGGGGCTAAACAAATGCCACGGTCCAGCATGAGGCGGAAGAAACGGGCGAACAACTCCCCGTCCGATTTCTGGGCATCGTCGTAATTGCGTACCGGATGATCGCAGAAATGGGTCGAGAACGCGCCGCCAATCCGGTTCACGGTCAAAGGAATCCCGTGCTTCCGGGCGCTGTCCGCGATACCGTCCGCCAGCCGTGCGGCCAGCGATTCCAGCTTGTCGTAGACGCCAGGCTGGCGCAGCGTCTCCAGACAGGCGATGCCCGCCCGGATGGAGGCCGGGTTGCCCGCCATCGTGCCGGCCTGGTAGGCAGGGCCGAGAGGGGCGACGCGCTCCATAATTTCGCGCCGCCCTCCGTAAGCGCCGATCGGCAGGCCGCCGCCGATAATTTTGCCGAGTGCGGTCAAATCCGGCTCGATCGCCGAAAAATCCGGGCAGCCCGCTCCTGCGTAGGTCTGCACGGTGCCGTAGTGAAACCGGAACGCGGTGATCACTTCGTCGTAAATGACGAGGGCGCCATGAGCCCGCGCCATACGGCATAGCCCTTCCAGAAAGCCCGGCTCCGGCATAACCATGCCGAAGTTGCCGACGATCGGCTCGACCATGACGGCCGCCGTTTCGCCGCCCCAGCGGTTTAGCGCCAGCTCCAGCGCGGCCAGATCGTTGTAAGGAACCGTTATGACCTCCTGTGCAATGCTGACCGGAATACCGGCGCTGTCGGGAATGCCAAGTGTAGACGGACCCGAACCGGCCGCTACGAGCACAAGATCGGAATGCCCGTGGTAACATCCGGCGAACTTAATGATTTTGTTGCGTTCCGTATAAGCCCGAGCCACACGGATCGTCGACATAACCGCCTCGGTACCGGAGTTGACGAAGCGGACTTTATCCAGCGAAGGAATCGCTTCCTTCAGCAGACGCGCAAACGTGTTTTCGTGCTCGGTCGGCGTTCCGTACAAGGTGCCGTCGGTCGCTGCCTGGCAGATCGCTTCCGTCACATGCGGGTGGGCATGTCCAAGAATGATCGGGCCGTATGCGGCCAAATAGTCGATATAACGATTGCCGTCGACGTCCCAGAAGTAAGCGCCTTGACCGCGCTTCATAAAGACGGGCGCGCCGCCGCCTACCGCTTTAAAGGATCGGGAAGGGCTGTTTACGCCGCCCACGATATGCTGCAAAGCTTCTTCGTACAGTTGCGCCGACATCGGCCGGTTACGGCTGTCGTTCATCCGATTCATCTCCCTATTGTTCAAGCTTGCTTCCTCCTGTAACCGGAAGCTCGCAATTTCATCGATATTTGCCGCCCTTAATTGTACACGGATTGAATGAAAATTTCATCCCGCAGTGGCCGTATACTACCCGCTTGGCCTAATGTGATGGCCCTGCGCGATATGCCGATCGTTCGTTTTTATGCGGTTCATCCGAAAAAACGACATTGCGGCGATTATGCAACGAAAAGGCGATATACGGCATAGGAGCCGGCGGGTACACTTGGAGATAGCCGGGTGTTGTCCGCTTGCGTCGCAGATTGGTCTGGCCAAAACATTCGCGGAAAGGAGAGAAAGCAGTCGCGTATCGCTTGCCGGTTGTTGTACGATAAGCTTATCCGAACTGAAACGAAAGAGGTTGACTGGGGGGCTTATCCACAATGAGAAAAAGCGGGCTGATCGCGGCGGCCGCTCTTTTGTCCGCCGTTACATGGACGACGAGCGGCTGCGAATGGAAGGCGGACAGTACTAACGGGGCCGAAGCGGGGGAGAGCGATAAGCCTAGTCTGCGAATAGCGACGCTCGACAACTATTTTGCGGCCAAAAGCTACACGGAAGATCTGCCCGTTTGGCGGGAGATCCAGAAGCGCACCGGCGTCAAAATCGTCTGGGAAGTGGTCCCGAGAGATCAGTTCGGCGATGTGATGAGGCTGAGGCTATCGAAGGGCGTGGATTTGCCGGATATTTTTTATATCCCGGAAAGCGATCCCGTCCAACTGGCGGGCAAAGGAACGATTGTTCCGCTCGATGAGCTGATCGCCAGCCATGCGCCGAACATAGCGGCTTTTTTGCGGGACCATCCGGATGTAGACAAGGCGCTGCGGCTACCGGACGGAAAACTGTATGCGCTTGCATCAGTAGTGACCGGCGTCGCTTATACCGATCCATACGGACTGATGCTCCGCAAAGACTGGCTCGATCGGCTCGGCCTCCGGGAGCCGACGACTTTGGACGAATGGTACGCCGTTTTGAAAGCGTTCAAGCATAACGACCCGAACGGCAACGGGCTGGCGGACGAAATTCCGCTGCTGCCGGATATTGGCCTTAAGGGGCTGAAGCTGTTCGGCAGCGCTGTCGGCCGGCATTTGTTTTACAGCGACGGCTTTTATCCGGATGCGGACGGCAAGGTGAGCTACGAATGGCTGGACCCGGAAACAAAACGGCTGGTGGAGTGGTGGCGCGGCTTGTACGGCGAAGGGCTGCTGGCTTCCGATTTTTTGACGAAAACGCCGGATTCGTTTCTGTCCGAGGTGGCGGGAGGACGCGTGGGCGCGCTTAACGGATTTTTGAATTTGCGGCCGAAATACGTATCGGGCAATCGCGAGGCGGGTTACCCGGGAGCCGAATGGGTGATGACCGTGCCGCCCGGAGGCGGGGAGCGCGACGGCTTTTATGAAATATACGGCCCTGTCAGCTCGTGGTTTGGCATTTCCGCCAGCAGTCCGAACCCGGAGCTGGCGATCCGCTGGCTCGATTATATTTACGCCAGCGAGGAAGGGAGCCGGATCGTTAATTTCGGCGTGGAAGGGCTGAGCTTTACGATGGCGGACGGCAAGCCGAAGTTTACCGATTATGCGGTTCACAACCCGGACGGTCTGGACTTGACCCGATTCCTGCGCTCTATTGGGGCGATGCCGACACTGCCGTGGATTCGCGCGGATCATGGTCCATTGTCGCTTCAGCCGCAGGCGATGCTCGATTCTGATCCGGTCGGGGCGGAGTTGGCCCGCAAAATCAAACCGTATCTGGTCAATTCGATTCCGCTGACGCTCCCTACTCCCGAGGAGAAGGAAACGGAGGTGCTGTACGGCGCACCGCTGCGCGCCTATGTCGAGTCGACGCTGGCGCGTTATATTACCGGAGCGGAAGCGATCGACTGGGAACGGTTCGATAACACGGTGCGTTCGCTCGGGCTGGAGCGCGTGCTTCAGGCGAAGCAGAGGCAGTATGACCGGTATAACGGCGCACCGTCGCGCTAAAGAGCGCCGTTATCTGCCGCGAGTGCGAGCCTCACGATTCGCGCCCGTTCATATGCTGCAGCGCCGCCCGGCGGTATTCGCCGGGAGTGATCCCGCATATTTTTTTGAACATGCGGATGAACGAATTGACGTTCCGGTAGCCGACCTCGGCCGCCACCTCGCCGATGAGTATAGGGTCCGCGGAGCCAAGCAGTTCCTTCGCCTTGCTCATGCGCAGTGCGTTCAAGTAATCGGTGAAGGTCATCCCGGTTTTGTCGCGGAAATAGGTGGACAAATAGCTGCGCGACATTTGCAACTGATCGGCAACCGACTCGAGCGACAAGTCCTCGCGGTAATGGCTGACGATGTAGTCCAGCACGAAATCTTTGACCGGGTCGTGACGCGACTTCTTCTCCCGGACGAGCGCGCAGAGTTCCTCGATCATCCGCGCGAGCAGCCCCTCGAGCTGGCTCGCTTCGCTACACTTGCCGATCCGCTCAAGGGGCAAGTGATGCTCGGCAAAAAGCTTCGTATCGAGCTGGTAAAACAGCAGCGTCTTCTCGATTTTCGCGGCGATTTCACGGGCGAACAGGGCGAACCGATGGGCACTAGCGCCCTTCTCCTCGAGGCGGCGCATGGTTTTGCCGAGCAGCTCCAGCGCGCGCTCTTGTTCGCCGGCTTGCAGTTGTATCGACAGCTCCTGATCGTCCGCAGGGGCGATAAGCAGATCGGTCGACGGTGCCGAAACGCTTGTGATGATCTGCGTTTCCGCCGCGAGCCGGCGCTCCAGCAGCATGCGACAAGCCTCCTCGTAAGCGGAGGAGAGCTCGCCTGGACGGCACGACTGCGGATATACGGCGGCCGTCAGCAGGAACAGCTCCCGGTCCCGGTCCGCCATTACTTTCAAGCCGCCGAGGACGTCCAGCAGCGCTTCGTGGGAAGTTTCGCCTCCGACGAGCGTCATCACCTGGTCGCTCTCCACTTGCAGCGTGGTCGATTCGGGGAAGCTTTGGCCGATCTGGAGAGCGATCAGCTCCCGGATATAATAGGAGGCCTTCTCGCGCTCCTCGCCGCTCAGCGCGTCGAACCGGTCCGTGAACGTCAGTCGGAACAGCAGGAGCCGGAACGGCTTGTCGGTGTCGATCAGCTCGTTCAGACTTTTCTGCTGCATATTTTTTACCCGGCTTAAATAACCGTAAGATTTGAGCAGATCGTTCTTCAGATCGAGCCGGTTGCGGATATCCCGCTCGGAGCGCACGATGGCGTCGATTTGATCGCTGATCCAGTCCAGCTCGCGAATGTTGCTTTTTGCGAGCTGCAGGGAGCCCGGCTTCTGGAAGCCGGAAATGATTTTGCGAATCGGGCGGTTGAACTTGATGCTGAGCGCGACCGACAGCAGGAAGCCGATCAGCAGCGCGCAACCCAGCACGACGGCAAGCACCGTGTTTAGCCGCGATACTTGGCTCGCTATGTGCGAGAAAGGGACGATGTTGATATAGGTGAAGCCGGTGTCGGCGCCTTTTCGGTAAAACAAGTAATCGTCGCCGATGCGTTTGTGACCTTCTGTGGGCGGCAGCGCGATGTTATTCAAGTCGTCGTGATTCGCCGGATCGCCGTTTCGAAACAGCGGCTTGCCGGCCGAATCGAGGATGAGAAACGCGCCGCCGGAGGACACATGGAACCGATCGAGCAGACTTCCCGCATCGAGAAAGGAAAGGATCGTGTAGGAGCCGGCCTGCACCGCGATCGGAAACAAATTGCCTTTATCTGCGACGCCGTTGACCGGAATATCGGAATAAAACCGCGCCGCCGGATAAAGCCGGAACGCAGACGTATTTCCCGGCAGCTCCTTCGCCCAGAACGCCGCATCGTAGCCGGGGCTGGCGTATTGCTTGACGAACAGCTCCGCTGTGTTCCCCGTGCCGTTTTTCTCGAGAAAGTACGGGCGGTTCGGGGCGTAGATGAGGATGTTGTTCAGAAATAACAGCGGATTGCCGGTCAAGGTGCGGATTTGCTCGATCGCCTGCGCGGCGACGGTGTAATTGTAGGCGTCCGCGCTTTTGTCCAGCGCCGCGATCGGTCGGCTGAGGCCAAGCTGAAGCAGGTTAATTTCGATCAGGCCGAAATGCTTTTCATAACTCTCGACCGATTTGGCCAGACCGAGCATATTGTAGCTGACAACGTCTTCATGGACGTTCGTTTTGAAGAAAGCGAATGAGAACAGATTGAAGGAAAGCAGCAGGACGATCAGCAGCAGGAACGATGAAAGCAGTTTGACGAATAACGAGTTCCACTTAAGCGAGAACGGCAGACGTTTCATCATGAGTAATTCCTCCTAATATGATCGATATACAGTAATCGATTTCCTTCACAACCATTATAACGGCCGTCTGTTTTGCCGGTCAACGGCGGAAATGAGGCCACAGCGAAACCGTTTTCAATATGACAATCACATAAGGGGTGCCAGCGATGACGAATCAAAACAAAATGTGGCGGGCGGCAATAGGCTGCTTGCTCGGAGCTAGCCTGTTAACGGCATGCGGAAGCAATTCGGGGGATGGGAAAGCAGGAAACGGCAGCCAGCCGGCCGCTCCGGAGGAGCCGAAAGCAAACGCGGAGCCGGTCGAGCTCGTATTTCAGGACCAGGGCGGTGCGGGCGAGGAAGTTTTCAACCAGTCGTACGGCTCCTACATCCGCAAAAAATTCCCGAACTACACGATCAAATACATTCAGTCGGCAAAAGGCACGACGCTCCAGGACCTGATCGTGGCCGGTCAAACCGTCGATATTTTGATTGCGGGCATTAACGGCATGCCGGACCCGCTGTTCGGACTCGATATGAAGTTCGATATGACCGATCTGGTCAAAAAGCACGGCGTCGATCTGGGCAAGTTCGAGCCGACGCTGATCGACGGCATCAAAACGATGGGCGACGGAAAGCTTTACTTCCTGCCGGTGACCAATCTGGTGCAGATTATGTTTTATAACAAAGGCATTTTCGATAAGTTCGGCGTTCCGTATCCGAAGGACGGCATGACCTGGGACGAGGTAGGCGAGTTGAACCGGAAGATGACCCGCAGCGAAGGCGGCTTGTCTTATTTGGGTTACTCCGCCTCACCCGCCCATATTCTCAACATGAGCCAATATTCGATGCCGCTGTTCGATCCGAAAACGAAAAAGCCGATGCTGACCGACGAACGGTGGGGGAAGGCGTTTGAGACGTATTTCCTGAACAATGCCACGGCGGGTTACAAGGAATGGGCGACCGCGAAGAAAAAGCTGCCGTATTACACGGAGATGACGTCCTCGCAGGAGCTGGCGATGATGGTGTTTAATTCGCAGTTTCCGTTCGACGGCCCGCAATACGTGAAGGATATCGACTGGGACCTCGTCTCGCTTCCCGTGCTGAAAGACAAGCCGAAGGTCGGATCGCAGGCGAATCCGAAGACGTTCGCCATCACCAAAACGTCGAAAAACAAAGACGCGGCGATGGAAGTGATCAAATATATGATTTCGCCGGAAATGCAGATGAACTATTCGAAGCAGGGGTACATGACCGTTCTGAACGACGATGCGATCAAAAAGGCGATCGGCTCGGAGAGCCAGCATAAAGGGAAAAACTGGAGCGCCGTTTACTACAACAGCCTGGCTCCGATGGCGTACAAAAGCATCTACGATACGAAAATTTTGTCGTTCTTGACGCCGAACGTGCTTAAGGTCGTCACGGGCGAAACGGATTTGAACAGCGCCATCCGCAGCGCGCAGGAGCAGGCGGAGAAATATTTGGAGAGCGAGATGAAGAAATAGGCGGAAGGGTGGTCCGGCATGGGACGGAACAGGCTTGCGAATTTTGCGCAGCGGCTTGCGTTTATGATAGCGGTTGGCTTGCTGCTGGTGGCATCGGCACCGCCGCTCGCGACCCCGTACGGCTCGGACTGGACGTACGTTTCATCGACCTTCACTGCGGTCCCTGGCGCAGCCAAGGCGATGCTTTACTTCGGCATTTTGGAGGACAGCTTCGGCGGCTCGGTTTGGTTGGATGATGTCGTCATCGAGAAAATCGTCGAGTAGGCGAAGCGAAGAGACTGCCGGTAACTTGTGGAGCGGTGTAACCCGGTCCGTACAGCAGACCGGCAGTTTCTGTCCGCTTCGACTTGCCCGATCTGCGGCGGTGGAGCGAGGACAAGGAATCGTGAGGAAAAGTATGGAATATAATCCTACGACGAAAGGGGAGGGGCAATTGAAAAGAGCCGTCTGGATCGTTGTTGGTATATTCCTGCTTATTGGTATTGGGGGGGCGATTGCTTTGTATGTGAACTGGAATGAAAGAGGCCGGTATTTGGTATACGAGGGAGAAGCGAGGGCGGTAATTGTCCGGCAGAACGGAGCGATCGGCAAGGAGTCGATAGACGAACTGCAGGCGCGGATTCGCAAGGCGACCGGCGTGAGCTTGCCGATCGTCGAGGCGGAGCAGGTGGAAAGTCTGCAGTTACCGGAAACGCATGTGCTGATCCTCGTAGGGCCCGGACCGATGACGGAAGCGCTGGGCATTCGCGGCAGCGACTTCGACAAGGAAGCTTACCGGGTGGCAGCCATCGGGGACAAGCTTGTTTTGACGGGGGCGAGCAATGCGGCGATTTTTTATGCGACGAGTTATTTTCTGGACGAATATTTAGGTGTCCGCTATTTGTGGCCGGGCGAGCTTGGCACTTATGTGCCGAGGTGCGATACGATCGCCTTGCCGGCGGTTGATGTGACGCGGCGGCCCGAAGCGGAGCAGCGGCGGCTGCGGGCAAGCGACACCGGTCCGGACACGGTGCGCTGGATGAACGCTCATATGATGGGCAGCCGCAGCCAGTTTGCCTTCGGCCATGCGTTTACGGAGTGGTACGAGAAATACGGGAAGGAGCATCCCGACTATTTTGCCCAGCCTCCCGCCGGCGAGCGGCAAGTGCTGCCCGAGCGGGTCAAGCTCGATCTGAGCAACGAAGCGGTCGACGAGGCGATTATCCGCGAATGGCGGGCGGCGGGGACGCCGGACAATTGGAACGTATCGCCTAATGACGGAAGCGGCTTTTGCGTCAGTGCAGGCTGTCTCGCGATGGACGAGCCGCCCGGTCAGTCGATCGAGGCGATCTGGAGAGCCGACGGCAACCTGACTGCGCGTTACGTGAAGTTTTGGAACCGACTGCTCGGGAAGATGCGTGCGATCAATCCGAAGGTCACGCTGTCGACCTATGCCTACAGCTCGTACAAGGAGCCGCCGCAGGGGGGATTGAGGCTGGGCGAAGGGATGGTGATCGGCTTTGTCCATACGTTCCAGGCGTTCGATCAATGGAAAGGCTGGAGCGATGCCGGTGCGAAGCTGTTCCTCAGGCCGAACTGGTGGCATTCGGGTGCGATCGCGCCGAATCTGATGCTGCATGCGACCGGTGACTACTTCAAGTTCGCCCGGCAAAACGGCATGATCGGCTTTGACTTCGACAGCATTATGGGTTATTGGGGGACTCAGGGGCTTAACTATTATTTGATCGCCCGGTTATCCGTCCGCCCGGAGCTTTCCGTAGACGATGTCATAGACGAATATGCGTCCGCCTTCGGCAAGGCGAGCTCCGCCATCCGGGACTACATCCGCTACTGGGAACGCTTCTCCGTGGAGACGGCGTACAACGTATCCGCCGGAAATGGCGCAACGATCGACCCGGCCGGCCGGTTCGAGGCGGTAGTGAAGCAATACGATCTTCCCTCCTCCCCGCTGAACAGCGGCTGGTATACGCTCCCTTATTTGTATATCGACTCGGTCATGCAGGAGGCCTACGCGTATCTCGACCGCGCCGACAAAGCCGCATCCGCCGACGAAGCTGAAGTGCTGGAGCGCATCGCTTTTTTGCGCGAAGGGCTGCGGCATTTGGAGCTGACCCGCGAGGTGGTCCGCTACGGCTACGAGAAGACGCGTCCGGCCGGAGCGACGCCGGAGCAATTCAAACGGATGAGCGAAGAGCTGGACAACTACCGGAAACAAATCGCGTCCAGGCAGGTCATCTGGTATGACGCCTTGAAGGCGTCGGAGAAGCAGCGGGATATTCCGACCGTGCCGGAACGTACGAAGGGCTGGAATACAAGCAAGCCGGGCGGTTCGAGCGGAGCAGAGCTGGACGAGGCTTTTCGCGGGTTGTAAGCTTAATACAGTTTTATTTTTTAACAAAAAATCAGCCCTGAACCGGTTACGGTCAGGGCTTTGTTGCAGTATGTAAAGAGGGGAACGTGAGGGTACCCGTCCGTTCAGTAGCTTTTGTTCGTAGGAGCAGGGCTGTTCATCTCGGCAGGCGTTCCCTTAATCTCGGGGGAAGCGTTACCATTACCGCCGACTTTTGGCGGTTCGGACTTGCCTGTGGCTGCACTAGAAGAGGAGCCACTGCCGCTCAGGCTGGGCGCTGAAGCGCCGGCCGCCGGGTCGGTTTTACCTGAGGTGCTGCCTCCTGCGCCGGAAGCGGCGGTCCCGCCCGAACCGGTCTTGCCTGCGCCGCTGCCGCCGTTACCGGTAGTTGCACCGGTGGATGCGCTGCTGCTGCCCGTACCGGGCGCAGAAGAGCCGGCTGCCGAGTCGGCTTTGCCTGTGGAGCTGCCGCTGTTGCCTATGGCAGCTCCGGAAGACGAGCTGCTACTGCCCGAGCTTGGCGTAGAAGCGCCAGCCGAGTCGTTCTTGCCTGCAGAACTGCCGCTGCTGCCGCTGCCGCCCGAGCCTGGCGCGGTCACTCCCGTCGAGCCGGCCTTGCCGCCTGTCGTCGACGACGGAGCCGTCCCGGCTTTGGCGTCACCGCCGCCGGCTGCCGTTCCCGTCGCTCCGCCGCTTGTCGCCGTGCCGGTGGAGCCGGCTGGCGTCGTCGCCGGCTTGGACGTGCCCGTACTCGTCGCGGGCTTGCTCGCGCTTGTGCTGGCCGGCGGCTTGGCAGCGGCGCTGCCGGAGCTACCCGTAGAAGCGGAGCTGCCGCTTGTTCCCGTAGACGTCGCATTGCTTCCGCGGGCTGCCGTCTCGCTTCCACGGGTGCTGCTGTCCGCCTTCGTGTCGCCGCTATCCGGCTCGTCCGCATCCGCTACGGCCGTTCCCGTCGCGCCGAGCTGCTCCTTGACATACTTTTGCAGCTTCGCCGGATTGACGGTGAGCACCGAAGCGCCCCCGATATTTTCTTCGTCCAGCAAATTCGATGGCGGGACTTGCACCCCGGTCACGCCGTTCGCTTTCACTTCAAAGCCGAGCGAAGCGAGCTTGATCATGTCGGAGATGGACATATTGGTCGTAATGTACGGATCGATCTTGTTCAGGATGCTCGGCAATCGCAGAATCGAAGACGTCGTTTGCATCTCCTCGGCGACGGCCGTCATAAATTTGCGCTGGCGTTCCGTCCGCGCATAGTCGGACAAGGCGTCGTGACGGAAACGGACGTATTGGAGTGCCGTTTTGCCGTCCATATGCTGCAATCCTTTTTTCAGATTGATGTCGAATTCCGGCTCTTCCGAATCCCGGTACTTCATATCCTTCTCGACGTCCAGCTCGATGCCGCCGATCGCGTCCACAAGCGCCATGAATCCCTGGAAGTCGGTGTACACATAATATTGAATCGGCAGCCCGAGCAGGTCGCCGGCCGTTTTCATCGCCAAGTTCGGTCCGCCCAGCGAAAAGGCGGTATTGATCCGGTCCTGGCCGTGCCCGGGAATTTTCACATACGTATCGCGCAGGATCGAGAACAAGGCCGCTTTTTTCGTTACCGGATCGACCGATGCGATCATGATCGTGTCCGACCGAGGTGTATCGTTTTTGGTTGTTCCGCGGGAGTCGGCGCCGAGCAGCATAATGTTGACCCGCTCCTTGCCCTCCCATTTCGGCGGCGCCTCTTCCTTCTGGCTTGTATTTTGCGTCGTGAATTGGGTGAAGAACGGCTCGTCCTTCTTCTCCTGAATATGATTGCCGAATTGGTACAACGAATATCCATAATAGCCGATGACGCATAAGATGACCGCCGTGCAGGACAAGGCGATCCATTTCACTTTTCGCCACATGCGCTTATTACCACTCCTTCTGGTCCCGGTTCTTTTCCCTCGCCCGTTATATCGTGGTATCATAAACATGAAACGCCTAAGGTAGCCGCCTAAATTTCGTGAAAGTTCAACAAAGTTAATGTGTCCAAAATGCGGAGCCTTATAAGTTCGATTATAAGGGCGGGAGGAAGACGGCTGCAAGTGTAGCCCTTACGGGGCCAAGGCACAGGCGGCAATAGTCTTGATCCCGGCGCCGCGGTTTTCCGCCGGGTAGAACCTTTCGCAGCGAGAGTCGAGAACGGGCTGGTTTTGTCGGAACGAATTGGTTTTTGCGGAACTTCCCCTTTTTACAGACGGGGGAATGTGCCAAAAAGTTCATGTTTTTCTGCAGAGGATCTGAAACGGGAAGAGATACGGGGGGGGGGGAAGCTTGTGCCTGAGCTGGCAATAGGACAACCGGCGCCGGACTTTACGCTGCCGGCATCGACGGGCAAACGGATTACGCTCAGCGGTTATTTGGGGAAGAAAGTCGTGCTGTTTTTTTATCCGCAGGATATGACCCCGACTTGCACGGCGGAGGCTTGCGATTTCCGCGACGGGATCGGCCGGTTTCGCAGAAACGGAACGGTTGTGCTCGGCATAAGCCCGGACCCGCTGAAGCAGCACGCCAAATTTGCGGAAACCTACGAGCTGCCTTATCCGCTGTTGTCGGACGAAGAGCTGCAGGTGTGCAACCTGTACGACGTCTGGAAACTGAAAAAATTGTACGGCCGCGAATATATGGGCGTGCAGCGATCGACCTTTCTGATCGATCGAGAAGGCAGGCTTGTCAAGGAGTGGCGCAACGTAAGGCTGAAGGGGCATGTCGAGGCGGTGCTTGCCGCAGCCAAAGAATTGGAATGAAGGCCGGCTGAAGCGGCTGCATTTCGTCTACGGGGTCATCTGTGTGGTGATTTTTAAAAGAATGAAGCTTTCGATATCCGAAGGCTTTTTCTTTTTTTTGGCGCAGGCTCGTCCCGGTCATACTCGATTCGCTCCTACCATATACTCTATCTGCAAGCGAAAAAAACGATAGACATGTTCGGAGGGAAAGTCATGCGGTCTTATATTCCGTTATTGCTTGTTTGTCATCTTGTCTTTGCCGCCCTCCTGACCTTGCTTCCGGCGCAAACGCTCGCGGCCGGCGGCCCGTTCGGGCAAGAGGATACCGCCGTATTCGAGTCGCTGCAAGCGGGCCGGAAGATCCCCGATCCCGGCGTGTACGAGGCGCCTGCGGAACCGACCGTCTTTTTGACGTTCGACGATGGACCAAGCGAGCATACGGGGGCCGTGCTCGATCTATTGCGTCAGGAGGACGTTCCGGCTACGTTTTTCGTGCTCGGACAGAACGTATCGTCGCATGTCGAGCTGCTAGGGAGAATGGTACGGGAAGGGCACGCGGTCGGCAATCATACGTTCGATCATGTATACGATAAATTGTATGGCAGCTTTGCCGAGTTTTGGAGACAGACACAGCTCACCGAAACGGCGCTGGATAGCAAAGCCGGCATTCAGACGCGGCTTCTCCGAGCGCCCGGTGGAACGTATACGAACTTCGACGGCGCTTACTTCTACTTATTGGAGCAGGCGGGTTACATCGTCCATGACTGGAACGTGGACAGCGGAGATTCGAAGCGAAAAGGGGTACCGGCCAAAGAAATCGTAGCGGGTGCAACCAATCTGTCCTCCACCAAAAAAACGCCGAATGAAATCGTCGTCCTGATGCATGACGGGGCGGGACACGGCGAAACGGTCAAGGCGCTGCCGGAAGTGATCCGGTTTTACAAGGAGCGCGGCTACAAGTTCTCCTCGCTGTCGCCCGCCGTACAGCCGATTCAGTCGCCGCTGGGCAAGCTGAAATGGAAGCGCGGCCTGGCTCTGACCGATTATACGCGCTGGCTGGCTGCCGCTAGGGAACATTCAGCCCTTTATGCGGAGAAGCCGGTTATGGAAACACTGCCTGCGGATACAGCTGCGGAAACACGGGAGGGGACGGTGGACGAATCAGCGAGTAAAGCGCCTCTGCCGTTGCCTCCGCTAACATTGGATGTTTCGGGCCGGGCGGTAACCTTTACGGGGAACGGTTACTCCATGCGTGGAGATAAGCTTTACATGCCGCTGCGCGATATAGCCGAGGCTATGGGAGCTTCCGTCGAATGGCGGGGCAGCAGCAGCGTTGCCGTATTGAAGCTCGGAATGAGAGAAGTGATCTATGATCTGCCCCACCGGTTCATTACCGTATCGGGCCCTGGCAAGCCGGATAAACGGATGAATCTTGCCGATATCAGTCTGATCGATAGCCGACTGATCGTTCCTCTGTATACGGCAGTCGAACTGCTGGGGGGAGAGATCGGCAGTGACTCGAAGGGCGGGGATCACAGGGAGGTCCGGATCGAGCTGCGTCCCGGCTATCCGCTTGCCTTTGCTCCTACATTCAGCTTTGTTCCTCCGAATTCTTTGAAAAAATAATAGATTCCGCGTCTAAATCGGTAGAGCGGCGGGAAAACTGAAACTATCAAAGTTTCAACGGGAGGTTTTCCCTATGCTTCCAGGTCGCGGTACTCCGCTGCCGTTTGACTCGCGTCAACCATTTGTAGATATGATCGTTCATCAAGTAGAGAAGGCGATTGTCGGAAAAAGAGAAAGCATCGAGCTCGCCGTTATCGCATTTTTGTGCGGCGGCCATATGCTGCTGGAAGATGTGCCCGGCGTCGGCAAAACGATGCTGGTCCGGGCTTTGGCCAAAACAACGGGCGTGACGTTCAAGCGGATTCAATGCACGCCCGATCTGCTGCCGTCCGACGTGACCGGTGTGTCCGTCTTTAACCAGCAGACCGGCAGATTCGAATTCCGGCCCGGCCCGATTATGGCCGGTATCCTGCTCGCCGACGAGATGAACCGCGCCTCGCCGAAGACGCAGTCGGCGCTGCTTGAGGCGATGGAGGAAAGGCAAGTCACGGTGGACGGCGAGACGTACCGGCTGCCGGAGCCGTTCATGCTGCTCGCTACGCAAAATCCGATCGAACACGAAGGAACGTATCCGCTTCCGGAGGCGCAGCTCGACCGCTTTCTGCTGAAAATCCGGCTCGGCTATCCGGAGGAGCGGCACGAGGTGGAGATGCTCGGCCGTCTGTCGGAGCGCAGTCCGCTGGACGACGTGAAAACGGTACTGCTCCGCGAGGAGTGGGTCCGGCTCCAGCAAGAAGCGCGTCATGTTCATATCGACGAAGCCGTCAAGCAATACATTGTCCGGCTTACTTCGGCTACGCGCACGCACAAGGATGTTGCGCTCGGGGCAAGTCCGCGCGCTTCACTTGGGCTGATGCGAGCCGCTCAAACAAAGGCGTTTTGCTCCGGGCGCACCTATGTCGTGCCGGACGACGTGAAGTCGCTGGCGGTTGCCGCGCTGGCTCATCGTCTCGTGCTGCAGCCCGAAGCGCGGTATACCGGCAAAACGGCTGATTCGATTGTGAACCAGCTCCTTACGGCTGTTTCCGTACCGGCCGCGCAGACGGCTGCCGGAGGTTCGCGATGAGACGGCGGTCCGGCTGGGGCAATTTTATCGTGGTCGCGGTGTTATGCGCGGGCTGTTACGGACTTGCCGAATGGCGCGGCGGCTATTCCGCCTTCTTCTTATTTTATGGAACCGCCGTTATGCTGGCGGCTGCCGTCGTTCTGCTCGGGTTCGGCACGCGCCGTCTGCAAGCGGAACGGCTGCTTTCGGAGTACCGTTTTTTTGCAGGCGACGACGCTCATGTGCGGGTATACATCAGCCGCAGTTTGCCGGTGCCTTTCGGCTGGATGATCGTCTCCGATGTATGGACAGACGGCACTGCGGAATACCGTCACAGCCGGCTTTTGTTTCCGGGCTTTAAGCGTGACATCCGCTTTCGCTATAAGCTGAACCGGGTGGCAAGAGGAAGGTACCGGTTTGTCCGTCTTGAGGTGGACGCCGGAGATTTTCTCGGTCTGCTGCGCAAAAGGGTGACGCTTGCGGCGGAAACGGAGTTCGCCGTTTATCCGAAACCGCTGGCGCTCCATTTCTATGCGTTTGGCGGCGAACCGGATTCCGACCATGCGGCGTCCGTCTTTCGGCTTGAAGCCCGCTTGACCCCTCTTGTCACTTCAGTTCGCGACTATGCGCCGGGTGACCCGCTGCACCGTATACATTGGAAAGCGACAGCGCGCACCGGTTCGCTGCAAACGAAGATGAGCGACCCTGCCGAAGCGCAGCGGCTGGCCATTTTGCTTGATCCTTCCCACCCGGGTTATGCGGGCGGAGAAGGAGCCGCCCTGTTCGAAGCAAGCGTGCGCGCCGTGGCCGCCCTGCTCGAATGGACGGTCAAGGAAGGCGCGTACGCGAGCCTGCACGCGGGGGGTGATCAATCGCTGCCGTACGCTCGCCGGTACGATCTGCTCGACGCATATGAGCTGCTAAGCGGCGCGCGGAGCAGCGGCAGCGTCTCGGGAGCGGACATGCTGCTCCGCGAAGCAACGGGAGGGCCGGGCGGCTGCGCGGTCGTGTTCGTCACGGCGGCGCTCGACGAGCGGCTCGCTCACGCGGCCCGCACGCTGACGGCAGGCCGCCGCAGATTGACCGTCTGGCTGATGTGTTTGAGCCGGGAGACTGCCTTGAGCGAGCATCAGCGCCGTTTAATCGGCGAGCTGGAAAACTCGGGCGGGCGGGTCGTTTTGCTGCGGGCGCCGAAGGCGTCGCTTGCGGACGAGGGAGGTGCGGAAGATGTTATCGCCTGAACGATCGCTGCTTCGCGACGGCGTCGCCTCCGTGCTGCTGTACATGCTGCTGCTCGAATGGCTGCGTCCGCTGCTGGATATGTCGGAGTGGAGCGGCGTTTACGAGATCAGCCCGTTTATGATCGCTTTCGGCTTGTTCGTCGCCGTAGACTGGCTGAGGCTCTCGCCCTGGCTCGCCTGGCCGGTTAAAGTCGCCGTCTGCATCGGAATGGTCGTTATTTTGTTCGATGCGGCTTCACCCGGCTTGCATGGTCTGCTTCGGTACGCCGAGCTGACCAAGAAGGACGCGGTGGCGCTGGCGGATCAAGACTATGGCGCGATCAGTCCGGATAATCGGACGATGCTGTTTTTGCTCGGCTGGTCGATGATGATTACAGTTTTCTACGCTTTGGTCGTGGAGCGGGGAACGGCGCTCTGGTTCGTTGCCGCTACGCTGCTTTATTTGCTTGGGCTTCAGCTGTGGCCGGGCCTGAACACGTCGGGTGCGATCGTTCGCACCGTCTGGTTCGGCTTTCTGCTGACAGGCTTGCAGCAGCTTTCGCGGCTGGAACACCGGTTCTCGCTCCGCCGCCGGGGCGCGGGCTGGCCGCTCGCCTGGCTCGTATCCGTCCCGCTTCTGCTCGCCTCCGCAGTGGCGGCCGGGCTCTGGCTGCCGCCGGCTGCTCCTTCCGGCGCGATGCGGCCGCTCGACACCTCGCTGCTCGCCGAGCGGTTCGCCGCCTGGGGCGGAGGCGACTTCGGCACCGATGCACCCGGCAGCGGGACGGCTTCCGCCGCGCGAACCGGCTACGGCGGGGACGATACGCTGCTCGGGGGGCCGGTCCGTCTTGACGATGCGGTCGCGTTTACCGCCATGACCGAAAAGCTGACGTATTGGCGCGGGGAAGCCAAGACCTTTTATACCGGCAAAGGCTGGGAAGCCGGCGGCGCTACGGATGAAACGGACAGTCCGCTGCCGCAGCGCGCGATTTTGCAGGAGGTTACCGTTGTCGACCCGAGTTTGGCCGGACGCCTGTTCGCGGGCGGACCTGTCACGAAGATCGAGGAGCTGGTCACCCGAAGCGGGAAGTCGTTATCTCCGGTTGATTCGGTGGTGAATGTGCACGGCGTTTATATGCTCGCCGAACCGGACGCGAAAGATCCGCTGCGGCGGTACATGCTTCGGGTTTCGGTTCCGGAGGACGAGGGTTCCGCGACCGGGGCGAAGCCGCAGCAAGCCTCTGTAGAGGAGGCAGGTACGGCGGCGAATGGCAGCGGGGAGCCCGCAGATGCTGCCGCCTCGGCCGAGACGGAGCCGCAGCGGGGCAAGTTCGCGCCGGAGCTTCAGCTTCCGGCCGGGCTGCCGGTCCGCGTGAAGGTGCTCGCCGAGACGGTGGCGCTGACAGGCTCCAGCACAAGCGATTATGACCGGGCCAAAGCGATCGAAGCTTATCTCCGGACGAACTACCGCTACAAGCTTGATGTGGCGGCTCCGCCGAAAGAGATGGAAGACTTCGCCGATACGTTTCTGTTCGAGAGCAAGGAAGGATATTGCGACTATTTCTCCACCTCCATGGTTGTTATGCTGCGTTCTATCGGCATCCCGGCGCGATGGGTCAAAGGGTTTTCCTCCGGCGAGGTGACGGACTGGGCCGGAACCGGCGGCGGGGACGCGGGATTGACGCAGGTAACGGTACACAACCGGAACGCCCATTCCTGGGTCGAAGCGTACATAGCGGGAAGCGGCTGGACGACGTTCGATCCGACCCCCGGCAATACGCTCTCGGCATCCGGCGGATCGTCCGGCGCGGAGTCCGTGTTCGCATCGGCCCAACCTTCGGGTGCGTTGTCCGCCCCGGTTAAGCCGGACTCAAGCGCGGGCTGGGCCGGCTCGCTCATGCAGTGGAAGCAGAAGGCGCGGGAGCGGCTGACGCCCGCTTGGCTGAGCAGCGGCGAATACGGGCCTCGGCAGCTGTGGCCGGCCGCTGCGCTGCTGCTTGCGTTTTCGCTAGTCTTATGGGGCGTTTACCGTCTTGTCCGTGCGCGGGACGGCAGCGCGGAAGGTTCGCTATCGCTCCGTTATGCCGCCGGAGACCGGGCGGGGGCTTACCGCGCTCTCGATAAGCTCTGGCGGGCTCTGTTCCGCCGGCTTGGCCGCAAACAGCCGTCCTCGACCGTCCGCGAGTATGTCGAATCGCTGCCGCTGGCGGAAATCGGCAAGCGGGACGCGCTGCTCGATTTCGTTAAGCAGTACGAAGCGGTCCGTTACGGCGGCGAACCGCTGCCCCGTTCGGCGAAACGGAATTTGAAGGAGCTGTGGCGGAAAATCAAGTCGCGGTAAAGTTTAACTACATATAGCGTTAAGCGCGTTAAACCGGAACATGGAGGCATGTCCGGTTTTTTGCTGTTAATTCCGCCGAAACCAATCGGAACTTGTTCCGTCTACATGTTTAGGAGGGGAAGCTTCATGATTGCGATTTACAACGACCCGAAGGGAGAGGCGTACCGGCGGCTAGTCGATTATGCCGTCCGGCATTCCGCAACGTTCGCTTTGGCCGAACGGGAGTATAGGGAGCTGAGCGAAACCTGCGCCTACGTTTTCGAGGCGCTGAGACCGTACTTGATCCGCTCCCGCAGCTGCGAAAGCTTGCTCGGAACTTCGGCGATCGCCTATACCCGCGAAGGGACGATTTATGTGTACCGCTGCTGCCCGGAAGCGGCGGACATTTTGAAGACAGCCTCGCCCAGTCTGTTTGCCTGGCAGCATCCGCAACTGCCGGAAGATTTGACCTTCATGGACGAGGAAGGTCGCGATTGGTTGATGAACGTGGCTCACGAACAGAGTGCGAGCCTAAATATCGAGGAGGAAGAGGCGAAGCGGCTTTCGGAGGAAATCGACGGCTTGTTTCTGACTGGAGAATTCAATCGCTCGCTGGACGCTATGATTCGGGATGCAATCCGGCATAACGCGGAGAAGCTGTATATCGAGGGCTACGGCATCGATCGGATTCCCGAGGAGGTCGGGCTGATCCGATCGCTCACGACACTATCGATCTTCGAGGATGAGGTGACCCGGCTGCCGGGCAGCTTGTTCGGCCTTGAGAATCTGGAGCATCTTCGCGTAAATACCGCCGATCTGGACGAAATTCCGGCCGCTATCGGCAAGCTGAAAAACCTGAAAATGCTGGAGATCAGTTGCGGCTGCTATAGGAGGCGCGAGCCGGGCCAGCCGATTATCGATAACGCCGACGTGGGCGTGAAGCGTCTTCCCGCCGAAATTGGTCTTCTATCCAAGCTGGAAATTTTAGTCGTTAACTATACGGCCATCGACGCGCTGCCCCCGGAGTTTACGCAATTAACAGCCCTGAAGTATGCGGATCTGGCCCGTAACCGGTTCGACTCCGTCCCGCCGGAACTGGACAATTTGCCGAACCTGATGCATGTCTATATGGGTCAAAATTGGGTCGATGTCAGAGGCCAGTGGCGGCATTGGGAGCAGGCGCTCGGCCTGGCGGGCGGGCATTATGAACGCGGTGGCTGGCTCATCCGGCAGCAGCTTGGCGAGAGGAACGAAACCGAATACGTACTCGAGCTGGAGTGGAATCCGGCGGGCCGCAGCGGCGCCGGGGCAGGTGAGGCAGCAACGGGCGCAAATGAAGACAAGGACGAGGAAAACAACCTGCCGGGCAAGGTGCTCGTCAGCGTGAACGTATACAGCGGACAGCTCCGCTCTTACATCATCGTACGCAGCGGGGAGTGGTTTGACGCGGCAGCGGAGCGCCTTCGGCTTGCATCGGACGAGCTGGAAGCGGCCGCTCTGAATTGGATCCATGCCCATACCGACTACCGGGCTTGGAATAATCGGCTGCAATTCGTACGTACTTCCGAATCGGGCGAGCGTATCAGCGCGCAGTTCCGCGAAACGGCCGTAGACGGGATTCGCCTCTATCCGCCGAACCTTGTCAGCGTCGATATGCTGATGGATGGAACGGTTATCGGTTATTCGTCAATCGGGGCTTCGGCGCTGCATAGCGTTATCGATGAAGGAACCCGGTATCCCGCTCCGGGGGAAGACGCTATTCGCCGTGCGGCTTACGAGTCTTTTTGCCGCTTTTCCGTGCCCGGTCGATCGGATGGGGGCGAAGAAGATCGGGCCACCGTTCGCTGGATGTACGGCATCGAGGAAACGTTCGTCGACTTCTGCAAGGGGGAAACGATTCCTTATGAACTATCGACCCGCCATTTCGGCGAGCCGCCGCTGAACCGTCCCCTCGTTTGGACCGAACTAGAACGGCAAGAGTCTGATGTGCCTCTGGCCGCCGATCCGGCCAAGCCCGGTGAACGACTCCGTCGTTTCATCGAAGGAACGGAAAGCCGCTCTTTATGCGTCGATTGGCAGGCGAAGCATCCGGATAGCCTTCCCGTAGACGAAACGGAAGCGGAGCAGGCATTCGCCGCGGTTCGGGCCTGGATGATGCGGAATAAGCCGGACGACTCGGGAAGATGGCTGCTGAACCGGCTTACCCGCCATAACGGGATGTTCGTCGCATCCGTCCGAAGAGCGGAAGAGGAAGGTAAGCCCGGTATGTTCGGCAAAATCAATCTGCTGCTCGAGCCCGGCACCTACGGTTTGATCGATGCGATAGAGCTGCCCGCTCCTCCGAAAGTACCGGTGCCCGAGCTACTTGCGCCGGAAGAAGCTTTTGCCCGCATAGCGGACAAGCTGCTGTGCACGCCTTACTACGTATGGGACCGCGCTGCGGACTGCTACCGCTATATGCATTTGCTTGACTGCGATACGTTTGTCGACGGTCTGAGCGCAGAAACGGTGCGCAGACTGTAACGCATCAATCCAATTTTTACAAAAACGCTCCCGCTACGCCGTTCAGCCTTTTTCCTTGCCTTGCGTTTCCGCGTTTTATATAATATTCTCTATTGAAAACGAATGAAAATCGGAAGCGAGACGCTTCAAGGAGGCTTTTATGAGCAAGCCGAACGAAATGATTGTCGTATTGGACTTCGGGGGTCAGTACAACCAGCTGATTGCACGCCGTATTCGGGATTTGGGCGTGTATAGCGAACTGTTGCCTTTTAACACATCGGTGGACAAAATCCGTGAGCTTGCGCCCAAAGGAATTGTTTTCTCCGGCGGACCCGCCAGCGTGTATGAAGAAAATTCGCCGAAGGTCGATCCGGCGATTTATGAGCTTGGTCTTCCGATCATGGGCATATGCTACGGCATGCAGCTGATGGCGTATCAATTGAATGGCAAGGTCGACAAATCGAGCAAGCGCGAATACGGCAAGTCGGATGTTGAATTCAAGGATAACTGCCGGCTGACCGAAGGTCTTGAAGCGAAGCAGACGGTATGGATGAGCCACGGCGACCACGTATCCGAGCTGCCTGCCGGCTTTGTCGTCGACGCGAGTACGGAACATGCGCCGGTTGCGGCCATGAGCCACCCGGACAAGCAGTTTTTTGCCGTTCAATTCCATCCGGAAGTGCGACATTCCGTTCACGGCAACGAAATGATTCGCAATTTCTTGTTTAATGTCTGCGGATGCACCGGAGACTGGACAATGGAATCGTTTATCGAAGACACGATCCGCGAAATCCGCGAGCAGGTCGGCGACCGCAAAGTGCTGTGCGCCCTCAGCGGAGGCGTCGATTCCTCGGTAGTGGCGATTCTGATCCATAAGGCGATCGGACCGCAGCTTACCTGCATGTTCATCGACCACAACCTGCTCCGCAAAGGCGAAGCGGACAGCGTCATGGAAACGTTCGTCGGCAAGTTCGACATGAAGGTCGTCAAGATCGACGCCCGCGAACGGTTTATGTCCAAGCTGAAGGGCGTGGACGATCCGGAGAAGAAGCGCAAAATTATCGGCAATGAATTCATTTACGTGTTCCAGGAGGAGTCCGCCAAGTTCGACGACTTCGAATTCCTCGCGCAAGGAACGCTGTATACCGATATCGTCGAAAGCGGAACGGCTACGGCCCAAACGATCAAGTCGCACCATAACGTCGGCGGTTTGCCGGAGGACATCAAGTTCAAGCTGGTCGAGCCGCTGAAGGCGCTGTTCAAGGACGAAGTGCGTAAAGTCGGTGAGGAGTGCGGGCTGCCGGAGGAAATCGTATGGCGTCAGCCGTTCCCGGGGCCGGGACTTGCCATTCGCGTACTCGGCGAGGTGACGGAGGAGAAGCTGCACATCGTGCGCGAATCCGATGCCATTTTGCATGAGGAGATCGCCAAGGCTGGCCTGAAACGCGAAATTTGGCAATATTTCACCGCTCTGCCGAATATGAAGAGCGTCGGCGTCATGGGCGACGGGCGGACGTATTCGCACACCGTCGGTATTCGTGCCGTAACCTCGATCGATGGGATGACCGCGGACTGGGCGCGCATTCCGTGGGATGTGCTGGAGAAAATCTCCGTACGTATCGTCAACGAAGTCGAGAACGTCAACCGTGTGGTGTACGACATCACATCCAAGCCGCCAGCGACGATCGAGTGGGAATAAAATAAATTTCCGCTTGAAACCAAACGTCATTTCCCCCGTATACAACTAGGAAAACTGAATCGTGCTTAAATCGGAGGAGCCTGTCACCAGGGCCATGCTATGTTCGCATAGCGGCTGTGGTTTGACGGGCTCTTTTTGTGTCCGCGGCTTCTCCGGAACCGGCTGGCATGGCGCGGGCCGATTTTGCAAATTCTAACGTATCGGAAGAGGGGGACTCGTATGCTTATTTTACAAATTGCTATTATCCTGCTTGCATCCAAGATTGCAGGGGATGTGAGTGTCAAACTGGGACAGCCGGCCGTGCTAGGCAAGCTGCTGATCGGCATCGTGCTCGGACCTACCGTGCTCGGCCTTGTGAACAATACCGAGATGCTCCAGGAGCTTAGCCAGATCGGCGTCATCCTGCTCATGTTTATCGCCGGGCTCGAAACCGATACGCAGCAGTTAAAGCAAACGGGCAAAGCTTCCGCTTTCGTCGGAATCGCCGGTATTGTGGTGCCGTTCTCCGTCTGCTTCCTGGCGGGTTATATGATGGGAATGTCTACGATCGAATCGATCTTCCTAGGACTGCTCATGTCCGCAACGAGCGTCAGCATCTCCGTACAAGCGCTCAAGGAGATGGGCAAACTCAAAACGCGCGAAGGCGCGACCATTCTAGGAGCGGCAGTTATCGACGATATTCTCGTCGTAGTCGCGCTTGCGTTTGTGATGAGCTTTGCGGGCAGCGATGTAAACCTCGGCGTTGTTATTTTGAAAAAAGCCGCTTTTTTTGTAATCGCGATTTTGGCGGCGTGGAAGGCGGTTCCGTGGCTGTTAAACAAGTTTGCGCCTCTGCGCGTAAGCGAATCGCTCATCTCGGCTGCACTCATTATCTGTTTCTTTTACGCTTATTTCGCGGAATATACGGGCGTGGCCGCCATTATCGGCGCCTATATCGCTGGACTTGCGATCAGCTTGACCCGGTTCCGGCACGAGGTTTTCGAAAAGGTGGAGACGATCAGTTACTCGCTGTTCGTACCGGTCTTTTTCACTTCGATCGGCGTTTCGGCCGAATTTGGCGGTATCGGCAAAAACATCGGGTGGATCGCCCTGCTCAGCGTCCTGGCCATCGCCTCGAAGCTGATCAGCTCCGCTATTGGCGCGCGTTTGGCCGGCTTTCCGAACCGGTCTGCGCTCGGTATCGGCGCAGCTATGGTTTCGCGCGGAGAAGTCGCTCTGATCATCGCGGCGATCGGCCTGGAGGCGGGGCTGCTGAATCGGGATATGTTCGCGGTGCTGGTCGTCGTTGTCCTGATTACGACTTTGGTCACACCTCCGATGATGAAGGCGCTGTTCGCCCGTCCGAAGGGGCACGAAAGCGCAATGAAAACGGATACTTCCGAATGAATGATTCGTTAATTAAAAATAATGTTCGGATTTATATTGACAGCGCTCGACAAATGCTTTTAGAATATGGGTGAATAACAACATACTGTTTCGTATAATCTCAAGGATTGGCTTGAGAGTCTCTACGAGATCACCGTAAATGATCTATCTACGAAAAGGGAACCTTTAACGATGCGTCTGCCCTGCGCGCGGGAGGGCGCATCGGTATAACGATTCCCTGGGAGTGGAAACCTAGATGATGATCACGGATCATGTCGGGTTTTTTTGTTTTTCCGCGAGGGATGCGGAAAACTCCCCGCCGAGCTTTTGTTATTCCAAGTAGAAGTTTATTTTATTTGGGAGGCACAGAAAACGGATGGATCGTCTTTTTAGGCTCAGAGAAAACGGCACTACCGTTCGAACCGAGATTATTGCCGGTTTGACCACATTCATGACGATGGCGTACATTTTGTTCGTCAACACGTTATTTTTGGGAGAAGGCGGGGCAGGCATTCCGAATCACGGCGTCTTTTTCGCTACGGCGGTCGGCGCTGGACTCGTCACGCTCGCTATGGGATTTTTCGCGAATATCCCGGTTGCTCTTGCGCCAGGTATGGGGCTTAACGCTTACTTTATGACCGTGGTTCTGACCTCGAACGGTCAGATTACTTGGCAGATCGCCCTCGGCGCCGTCTTTTTGTCCGGTATTATCTTCATCATTCTGACCGTGACGAAAGTGCGCCAAATGCTGCTCACAGCGGTTCCGAACAACTTGAAGGTGGCCATTACGGTAGGGATCGGGCTGTTCGTTACGATCATCGGCGCGAAGCTGTCCAATCTGATGATGGTGAGCGTCAATCCGGGAACGGACGTTGTCAAAACGCCGATACTGAATTCCAATCAATTCAATATCGTTCTGGGCAATTTCATTCACAATAAAGACACGGCTCTCGCCTTGATTACTTTGTTTATTATCGCCGTACTGATGGTACTTCGCGTAAAAGGCGCGCTGCTCATCGGTATCGTGGTGGGTACCCTGATCGGGATTCCGATGGGCGTCACGAACGTCAGCGGCTTGTCCGGCGCAAGCTGGCTGCCTTCCTTCGACGATCTGGCTGTCGGTAAAATGGACCTCGCCGGCGCGTTCGGAGTCGGGATTATCGAGATCATCCTGATCTTTACGTTCGTCGAATTGTTCGATACGTTCGGCACGCTCGTCGGTACGGCCAATCGCGCCGGGCTGCTGAAGGACAAGCAAAAAGGCGAAAAAATTATCGGCAAGGCGATGCTCGTCGACGCCGCGGGCGTCAGTACCGGCGCCCTGCTCGGAACAAGCACGATCACCGCATTCGTCGAAAGCTCCAGCGGCGTGGCGGAAGGCGGCCGCACTGGCCTCACAGCCGTTACGACGGGTGTATTGTTCCTGCTCGCGCTGTTCATCGCTCCGCTCGCGCTCGTCGTTCCGTCGGCCGCTACGGCTCCGGCATTGATTATCGTCGGCGTGCTGATGATGGCCCAGGTGAAGGAGATCGACTGGAGCAACTTCCTTGAAGCGTTTCCGGCGTTCCTGACGATCGTGATGATGCCGTTTACGAACAGCATCGCTAACGGCATTTCGTTCGGTATCGTTTCTTACACGGTATTAACTGCGCTGCACAATATGATTTCTTCGAAGAAAACGCCGATTCACTGGCTGATGTGGATCATAAGCATACTGATTGTGCTCCGGTACGCTCTGCTCGGCGGAGAGTAAGGGCATAACGAAACCCCCAGAAGATCGAATGGAATTCGGTCGTCCGGGGGTTCGTTCTTATTTGTATTGATACCGTTCCAACACTTCTTGCTTGAGAAGCCGGTAAGCTTCGAGTCGATGTTCCAGTTCTTTTTCGCGCCGATCGGTACCGTCGACGTTGAATTTTCCCTGATGGGAGGCGGCCACCCAGTAGGCTTGTTGATTTTCTGCCCACACCAAGTAGAATATATAGGTTTTTCCGGCTTCGGCTTTTCGGTAGTCCCCGATCGGATACTCGGTTTGGCCGGGAGCGAACAGCCCGCCGTTATCTGTAAGATAAGTCGGCTCCAAAATGGTGAGAGTATGCTTGTCGGTGCTGCGAGTGTCCTTCCGCAACCACCTGTTGACTTGGACTTCCGTAACCATCACCTTATAATCGACAGGGGTGCGGCTGCTCGTAATATGGCGGGGCAACGTACGGGAAGTGACGGTGCCTTCGATAACGAGGACATCCGGAATGCTCTCCAGTTCCAGAACATGATTGTATGGAATGACCCATTCGCGGGAAGAAGTCGCTTGAACCATTATTTGCCGATCTTTCACGATATAAATGACTGCGAGCAGCAAACAAAGGACGACTACGGACGATGCGGTTATCAGGACGGATTTGTTCATCGGGAGCCTCTTTTCATACGTCGGGAAATAGATCTAAAATCCATATGTAAATAGTATATGGGATAAAATGGTTTGTGCATATCGCAATATTCAGCAAACGACAGCGATTATTTCGGTAAGACTTGCATCGATCGGATTAATTTGTTATAGTTATTTTCGCCGCTTAAAACGGCATCGCATCAACACTTCAAAAGTTTACGAAAAAAAAGCTTGCATTGAAGATTGCGGATGTGGTATATTAAAGAGGTCGCCGCTTAAAACCAGTTAAAACAACGGTAGAGAGCGACACTAGATTTGCTCCTTGAAAACTGAACAACGAGCGTGCAAGTGAAGGTCTCGCAAGAGACCACAACAAGCTAGTCAAGTAATGAGCTATCGGCTCATCTAATAAGGTTTCACCTTTTTGGAGAGTTTGATCCTGGCTCAGGACGAACGCTGGCGGCGTGCCTAATACATGCAAGTCGAGCGAATCCTTCGGGGTTAGCGGCGGACGGGTGAGTAACACGTAGGCAACCTGCCCGTAA
>NZ_RBAH01000028.1 GCF_003626695.1 Paenibacillus ginsengarvi | reverse complement strand
GCTGCGAAGCCAGACTTAACCCCCTTCCAAGTTGCGCTTTAAAGCCTGATTACGTGAGATTTCAAGTAAGACTGCGAACGCTCTAGCTTGTGCAGGCTATTCTCCATAATTAGGGGGTAGGACCGCTACAAAACTTAACGAAGGCGGCGCGGATGCACGCGATCACCCAGCCGGCTATCAGCCGGTCGATTGCCAGGCTGGAGCAGGAGCTTGGCGTGCCGCTGCTGGAACGAAAGGGCAGGCATATCCGGCTTAATTGGATTGGAGAAGCGTTTTTGCAAAAGGCGGACGCGGCGCTGGAATTGCTGGAGGAGGCGGCCCGGACGATCGAAGAGCTGACTGGTGAGGAGAAAGGGAGCATTGTCGTTGCCGAGTCCGGTCCTTCGCCTATAGCGGCCTTGTCGGACTCGTTCCGGCTCCGCTATCCCGTTGTGCAGTTAAACGTGGTCCGAATGCCCGAGGAGGAGCTGAGGACGCGCATCCGAAACAGCGATATCGACTTTGCGATATCGGCTATGCCGCCGGAAGGGCCCGGAATCGAGGCGGCGACGGTTTTTCGCGAGGAGATAAGCATTGCAGTATCGCAGGGGCATCGCTTCGCCGGCAGAGAGACGATCGCCTTGGAAGAGCTGGCCGAGGAGCCGTTTGTCGGGTACGGGTACGGTCATCCTTTCCATGAATGGCTGGAATCGTTTTGCGCCCGGGCGGGCTTCAGCATGAATATCGTATGCGGACTGGACAATCCCGCCGCCATTTGCCGAACGGTCGCCGCCGGACTCGGCGTCGCCTTCGTGGGCGAATGCGATGCCGATGCGACTGGCTCGCTGATCCGGCTGCGTATCGAAGACCAGGCGTGCAGCCGAACGTTTCGGCTCGTCTGGCACGAGGGCCGGTATCTTTCCGCCGCCGCGCGCTTGTTTCGCGACGAGTTGGCGGCCGGATTTGCGGCAGCGGTTCGATGCGGGGATGCCGCCGCTTGGTGAGAGCCATTGCCGAACGAGGCTTGATCTTGTACCGTATGTTCGCTCGCCGGCGAAGACATGAATTGAAAATGATTGGCTCCATTTGCCTCCCCTGTTATTGGTATGCCGGGGTATTGGATTTTAACTTTTGACTAGCGCTTTTTCGTTTTGACTAATGGCATGGGAATTACATTCAGTTTAGAATCGGCATAAATTATGTCAAAGATATTGACGTAAATTACGTCATTTGTTATATTATTGACATAAATTACGTCGTGGAGTGATCGTATGAGTCAGAGCGAACCGTTTTTTTTCAAAACCGTACTGGAATATTTGGTCATGATTAACGAGCAGTCCTATTCAGGAATTGGTCGCCAGCTTCACATTACACCGCAACAGTTTTCGGATTGGATCAAAAAGCGACGACCGATTCCACAAGAGCGGTTACAGGCTCTGGCGAATTATTTTGGGGTTGACGGAACTGTTTTTGTAGATAGCAATAACTTCGTGGAGCATCTGACCCCTCTGAAAAAAGCAGATATTCATATCTTATTGTTAGAGCAAAAAGTGGCCCGGCTTGAGGCGGAAAGGGCTGAAGATGAAGATATTGGACCTTATAGAGAGAAAAAGCAAAAGCTTCTTAAAGAGAGGGCAGAGCAGTATCGTTTATCTAAAATGGCTGGCATCCTTCAGCTAAACGACGAACGGATTAATCGAATAGTAGATTATGTTGTACACGAACTCGAATCCGGCCGGGTGGAAGAACTTGAAATGAAGTTGAATAAAGGAGAGGAATGACGATGAGTACCGCTATTTACTTCAGCCCGGAGGGCGGCCGGCTTCTGGGCAAAAATCAGGATGTTCCATACCAAGGAGCATACCTATTTACGAATAAACGCGGTGTTGCCAAAAGCGCGCTTGTACAGCCACCGGAACTTCCGGCAAAATGGATATCCCGATACGGCAGCCTAACCGTCTCGCAAGTTGGCAAAGAAATGCCAAATGGCGGAATCAACGAAACAGGTCTTGTTGTAGAGCAGACGACACTATGGCAATCTGCTTATACAGATAACGATCGTTTGCCAGCGATCGGAGAGTTGCAGTGGATTCAGTTGATTCTTGACACTTGTGCCACAGTAAAAGAAGCGGAGCAAGTCGCTTGCGGTGTACGCATTGCACAGCCAATGTCAAGGCTGCATTATATGGTAGGCGATCGCTCGGGAGATTGTGCGATATTCGAATTCCTGGGCGGTGTCATGTGCGTATTTCGGGGAAACTCATTGCCGGTTTCAATTATGGCCAACACTCCTTACTCGCAGGCAATTAAAGATTTGGAAGACAAAGAAGAACGCTGGCGCAACGTATACAACGATTATGATGGCAATTCCATGGATCGTTTCGTTAAAGGGGTGGCTCGCCTTGCGGCTGTGATCCCGGACAGCGAGAGAGAGCGACTCCAATTCGCTCGAGAGACGTTACAATTTGTTCGCAGGGAAGATACTGCATACAGTCTCATCTATGATTTAGAGCAAAAGCAGCTTCATTTCGCAACAAGTATATATCCGGATTTGAAAACAGTGCGGATGAGTGAGGTGGATTTCTCTTCGGATGCGGTGCCGCTGGCGCTGAATCTTCAACAGCCCGCCGTTTCCTATATGAACTACAATGCGGATTTGAACCGTAGGGTTGCAGAATCGTTTTTCAGGGAGCCTGTTTTGACGAAAGCATTTGGTTGGAGTATTACCGATGATATGATTGATTTTATCGCATCATTTCCAGACCGCTTTCCGAAGGCGGCAGATGTTTAACATCAGAAATGAAGGATATGCCTGGAAAATGGCGATTGGTTTGTCTGTGGCAACAATGGGCTGCCCGGTGCGTAGCCATCGAGACGGTTTGTTAAGCTCTAGGAGAGAATGTTAATGGCATGAACCAGCGGCTGTCTATGACTTTACTTTTGAATTCCAGGGCTGCCGCTAGTTCAATGAATCCGGTCCCAAACTTCATTTTCACTGCATAGTGGGCGTTTCGTATGGGACTGTTTTCGGCAGCTGCTGGCAGCAACATTGACAACGAACCGGACATGCTGATATACTGTAATAATTACGAATAAACTCATCGAAGTAAAGTTTACCAAAACAGACTGGAGCAGGAATAACAAGTTTTATTTTTTTTGTTATTTAATCGTAAAAATTACGCTAAAAGAGGTGCGTGAAATGAGTAAACGGCTGTTGCCGGTAACGGTGCTTAGCGGTTATTTGGGAGCGGGGAAGACAACCATATTGAATCATGTGCTGCATAACCGGAACGGACTAAGGGTGGCGGTTATCGTCAACGATTTGAGCGAGGTTAATATCGATGCTTCCTTGATCAAGGAGGGCGGCGGCTTATCGCGGACGGACGAGAAGCTGGTCGAAATGTCGAACGGCTGCATCTGCTGCACGCTGCGCGAGGATTTGCTGCGCGAGGTCGAGGCGCTGGCAAAGGAAGACCGATTCGACTATATGCTGATCGAGTCGACAGGGATCGGCGAGCCGGTACCGGTAGCGCAGACGTTTACGTACGTCGACGAAGAGCTCGGAATCGATTTGTCCCGCTTTTGCCGGCTCGACTGCATGGTTACGGTTGTCGACGCCTACCGGTTTTGGCACGACTTCGCATCCGGCGAAACGCTGCTGGATCGCGGCGAGGCCGCAGGGGAGGACGATACGAGAGATGTCGTCGATCTGCTGGTCGATCAAATCGAATTTTGCGATGTGCTTATTATGAACAAGTGCGATCTGGTTGACGAGCCGGACCTGCAAAGGCTGGAGGCGGTGCTCCGCAAGCTTCAGCCCCGGGCGAAGCTGATCCGTGCGTCGCACGGGAAGGTGGACCCGGCGGCGATACTCGAAACCGGCTTGTTCGACTTCGACGAGGCGAGCGTGTCCGCCGGATGGATCAAGGAGCTGGAGAAGCCGGCCCATACGCCGGAGACGGAGGAATACGGCATATCCTCCTTCGTGTACGAAAGGAAAAGGCCGTTTCATCCCGGGCGACTGATGGCGTGGATGGCCGATTGGCCGGAGGAGATCGTTCGGGCGAAAGGCATCGTTTGGCTCGCAACCCGGAATGAGATGGCGCAAAGCCTCAGTCAGGCGGGCCCTTCGGTCCAGTTCGGTCCGGCCGGTTACTGGATTGCCGCGCTTCCGGCCGAGGAGAAAGCCGGGCTCAAGGAAGAAGCCGCCGTAGGTTGGGACCCCGTATACGGCGACCGGATCAACAAATTCGTGCTTATCGGGATCGGCATAGACCGCGCGAAGCTGACTGCGGAGCTTGACGATTGCCTGCTGACCGTTGATGAGATGGGGCACGACTGGACGCGGTTTGCCGATCCGTTTCCGGCGGCGATGGCGGAGGAAGGGGCGGCTGCGTTTTGAGGAGAATGTCCTCGCTCAAGCGGCAGAGAAGATGGCAAGAGACAGATTGAGGCTGTAGTGTAGGCCGCTTGAAGAGTATGCGAAGGTCGCCGCTGGCGGCCTTTTTGGTTTAAACCAGGTAAAGCAATAAGCGTAACAAGCAGGACATGCAACCCGAGAAGGCTTCGATTGGGCGAGCAGTTTGAGGCAGCGTTACTGGAAAAAGTCCCGTTAAATATCGGTTATATGCCGGTTACGCGGGTGTAAAAGGAAAATCCCCAGTTAATTTCCTGCTGATCTGGAAAATTCGGTATTTCTGCAACGTTTAGCTGGAGAAAATCCAGTTATAGAACCTCATTCCGCAAAAAGGCACTAAACAACAAGATTTTTTCCATTTGTCTGCTCCTGAAGGAAGGTTGTAAATCTGCGAGTGTATAAAGAAAAACTCACACTGGCTTTGAGATTCCCACAAGTTGTTTTGCTCCACGGAGTTTCGTTTAATTACGGAGCGCTGCGCGTCCAAATCCGATAGCCGATAGCGGCGCACGCCAGAAGCAGGCCATAAACGGAGGCGACGATCAGGGCATTTCGGGCGTTTGCGAACAGTTCGTTGCCCAAATAGGCGAACAACAGCATACTCGGTATTTTTCCGAGGGCCGAAGCCGTTACGTACGTAGATAGCCGTATCGATAAGAAGGCCGGATAAATGTTGACGAGCGTTTGCGGCAAAACCGGAATCAGGCGCGCGACCAGGATGGCGGCAAACGGCTTCCGTTCCATGAACCGGGCCAGCTTCTCCATTCTTTCGAACCGGGCAATATACGCCCGGCCTTTAGCCTGAAGCGAAGATCGCACAAGCAGATAGAGGATCGCGGAGGCGATCGTGGCCGCCGACCAACTGACCAGAAAGCCGAGGAGCGGACCGTAGAGGAAGCCGAGCATGCCGATGATAATTTTATAAGGAAGCACGGGAAACAACACGAAGATGAGGGCAATGCCGAACGCGGCGATCAGCGGCGGCTCATAATGCTGCATCCATCCGGCCAGCTCGTCCTTGTACAGAAATACGATAACGATGGCCGCCGCATAGACAAGGCCGAAGTGCCAAATTTTCATAGCAGACTCCTGAGCGACTGATTTCTTTTCCTATAGCATAATCGTTTGGCGGTCGGCAAGCAAAGTAAAACCGGCTCCGGTTCGATAGATCCGAAGCGAATTCGTGAAAAAAGACATATTGACAATAGAACGTATGTTCTGTATGGTAATAGATGTAAATGATGTTAGTACTCGGATTGATTCAAATCATTTGGAGAGTGGTGCCCCTTTGTCCGCAACCGTCTGGAGCTTGACCACCGACTTGCATGAGTTCGAATTGAACGAATCCGGAGCGATCTGCAGCGAATGGCACGGCCGTGAAGCGCTCTATATGGAGAACAGACTCGGGCATCCCGTTCTGCTTAAGAATGGCCCGAGCTGCGACCGTTTCCGCTTAAAGGCGGAAATCGCTTGCCCGAGTGCGCCGGGTTTTATCGGCCTTGTCTTCGGCGCCCGCGACTCGCGCAATTATGAACTCATCTATGTGTCGCCGGCCTCGGACGACTATCCGGGCGAGATTCAGTACGACCCTATTATGAACGGCTCGTCGACATGGCAAATCTACAATGGCCCGAAATATCAGGCTCCGGCCCCTTTTCAGGCTGGAAAATGGACCAAGCTGTGCCTGGATGTGGGGCCTCGCGAAGTGTCTGTAAAGGTCGGTGACGTTGCGGAACCGCAGCTCGTCATCTCCAAACTCCAGCTTGGCCGGTGTGAGGGCACGATCGGAGTATGGTCCTACTTGCCCGGCTACATCCGCTACCTTTCGTTGGAGCCACTCGATTCGGATGGTGGCGAAGACGGCGACGGAGGCGAAAGCGGGGATGAGAGACTCCGGTGTCTTGCGGCGGAGACGTTTATTACGGAATGGAATGTATCTGCCCCGTATGCCGCAGGGAGCGAGTCTGCCGCTGACAAGGGAATGCCAACCCGCGCTTCCGTCGAGGAGAACGGTACGCTTAATCTGAACCGGCTGTTCGCCTCCGCTCAAGGGATGGCTGTGGAGGCTTCATGCACATTCGCCATCGCCGAGGAGCGGGTAACCGTGCTGACTTGCGGCTTCAGCGACCGTTTGCGGCTGTGGGTGAACGGGGAAGAAATATACGGTGGAGAGTGGAAGTGGGCTCCTCCGGGGAGCGATGGGCGGATTCGGTCCGATTTCGCTGAAGCAAGGATTCGCTGGCAAGCCGGCCTGAATACGATCCAGGCCGAGATCGTGAGCACGGAAGTCATTTTTGGATGGGGACTGGCCGTGAAAACGGGTCTTGTCGATATGAAGCTTGTTGCAGGTGCGCAGGATTCCGTAAGATAGGCGGATAAGCGTTACGGATTAACCTGCGTCCGCAGTTATTCCGGATGAGACTCAAGTATGCAGCTTTAACGGAATTGCAGCCCTAACTGACGACAGAGACACATTACGTCGTTAAAGCTCTTATGCAGACATGGAGGTCCGATGATATGGCGATTAAAAGGCTTGGGAGCATCTTTATTCCGGTCGGCCGTTTGGAGGCGTCGATCGAATTTTACGCAGGCAGCTTGGGACTAACATGCAGGGGGATTGAGGATTGGGGCGAAGGCCAGCGGGGCGCGACACTGTTCGTGAGCAACCCGCAGGAGGGTGCCGCCCTGATTACGCTGGTCGAGTCAGCCGAGCCTGTTGTCGTGCCCGGTCGGCCCTGGTTCAATTTTGCTTGCAGCGATGTGGAGGAGATGCATCGGTCGCTGCTCGCGCAAGGATGCCGCGTAACGGAGCTGGTGTCGTGGGACAGCCCGTGGAATCGCCATCTGATGTTCGATGTTTTCGATCCGGACGGGCATTCGGTCAACCTGATCGAAATGATCCCGATCACCGCTCCGGCTGAATCCTGATCCGCTGCGGAGCAACCGTGTAAATCCTTGAGAGGTGAGTGAACCGAATGAGCGTTACGTCAACGAAGAAAGCGCTTTTACGAGAAATTAACTGCGCCTACGTCCCCGTGACCGATCCCGCTGTATCCGCAGAGTGGTACGAGCGGGTGCTAGGCTTACAACTGCGTTCTCCCGTTAAGCCGGGCCGGGGCGCGATCATGATTATGGGCGGCGGACAATGGCTGTTCCTGCTGCCGAGTCCGGGCATGACGCCGCTGACGTTTGATACGACCGGCTGGGCCGAGGATGATGAGCTGTTCGAGATGTTCCCGCTATGCTTCCAGACGGATGATATCCAAGCGCTCCACGCTTCGCTCATCGCCTCGGGAGCCTGGACGGAAGCGGCGATCCGCGACGAAGGCGGCTGCGGCTTTCAGCTCGACTTTAAAGATCCGGACGGCAACAAATTCCAAGCATGGCAGCCGCCCGCGGGACAAGGAGACTGAGCCGATGGACACAGCCCCTATAACGGTCTCGCTGCAGACGGGAGCGGCCAGCCTGTTTGTTCACGTATCCGATTTGCGCAGATCTGCGGAATGGTACAGCGATTTGCTAGGTTTGCCCGTTCGGGAGGAGCGGCTCGGCGGCGGGCCTGTGTATTGGTTCGATCTTCCCGGGACCGATCTCATTCTCGACGACAATTCCGCTAACCGCCAAAATCCCGACTGGCGCGAAGACCAGAAGCCTTTCATTATGTTCGCATGCGAGCATATCGATGAGGCATACGACTATGTAAAATCGAAGGCGGACACGCTGGCCGAACCGGAGTGCTACCCGGATGTCGCCCATTTCAGCTTTCGCGCGCCGGACGGCCGGGTGTATATGGCGTGCTGGGCGAAGGACGGTAACATTCGGCGGGAGCTTCCGACCAGCTTCAGCCCGATCCGGCCGCGCATAGGAGGCGTGTTCATTAACGTCCGCGATATGCGATCCGGGGCCGTCTGGCTTTGCGATCTGCTTGGCGTCCCGTTCAGGGAGGACGAAGCGTCCGACTCGATCTATGTCATACCCGCTTCCCGTGGCGCCGATCTGCTGCTGGACGACAATCGCGCACGAAACGGAGACTCATTCGAAATTCCGTTTATGCTCGATACGAACGATATCGAAGGGGCCTATGCCTATGTCGTCGAGCGGGGGCTGCCTGTCTTTCACGACATCATGCGCCATGGCAGTGTGGCGTACTTTACGATCGCCGACCCGGATGACAATCTGGTCATGATATGCAGCGATGAGGAAAATCGTGCCGGCGATATCGACGGCTATACGCTTATCCAGCTGCCGGTTCGGGACTTGCAGCGATCCGTCGCCTTTTACATCGATATGCTCGGCTATGTGCTCGAGCATCCCGAGCGGCCGATCGCGGAGCATACGTTTCTGCGCACAAAGTCCGGGGAAGGTCCAGGTTTGCATCTGCTGGAGGTAGCGGATGAAGAGTTCAAAGCCGATCACTGGCTGCGCGGAGGCGAGCCGGTTCACGGGCTGGAGCTGCACAGCCGGAACGTAAGGACGCTGTACCGGCGGCTTGTCCGCTCCGGTGTACGAATCGAGGCCGAGCCTTACTTCGTGGAGCCTTGCGGCGGTTACGTGAAATTTTACGATCCGGAAGGGCATCTGCTGTGCGTCAATCAGAGTACGATTTCATGAGAACAGGAGGCATAGTATGGCAAAACCAAAAACGATAGGGTCTTCGCTTACCGTACTGCTTGCCCACGATCTGGCCAAGTCGCAGGCCTATTACCGCGATGTGCTCGGATTCGATGTCACGGACTGGTGGGCGGAGCGGGACGGCTTGAGCGGTCTTGCGCTTAAGCTGCTTCAAGCAGCGTCGCCCGAGGATGTGCGACCGAAGGCGCCCGCAAGAGGACAGACGATCGGCGTAGACATTTATGCATATGTGGACACATGGGCGCAACTGGAGGCTTTACTCGCGGAATTTCGGGAAAAGGGTGCCATTATTGCGCAGGACATCGTCACGTACCCCGAAGGAGGGCCATGGAAGGAATTTATCGTGCGCGATCCCGACGGTTACTCCATGGCCTTCGGCGGCGTGGACGGCCGTCCCGGCGGCAGGCGCAGCCCGGTCCGTCCGCATATCGGCGCAGTATGGTTGACGGTTCGCGATCTGGACCGTGCGGTCCGTCGTTATGCGGCTCTGCTGGATTTGAACGTTAACCCTAAGGACCGGCAAGAGGGCGGGTGGCATCTGTTCAAGCTGGAAAACGGCACCGATCTGCTGCTGCAGGCGGAGGCGGGCAGGGGCGATGCATCCGATGTTTCCCGTGAGGAGCGTCTTCTCCAGTCATTTACGGTGTATACGGATAACATCGATGCGGCTTATGATTTCGCATTGTCCGCCGGATTCGAAGCGGACGGCGGCATCGTCCGAACGCCCGGCGAAGTGTCGTTCCGCATTCGCGATGAGGATAACCACACCGTTATCGTCGTCCAGTCTGAATAACTCAGAGGAGTTGGGACTATGAACGATACGTTATCAGTCGAAGTCGTGACTGTGCCGCCGATGCGCCTGTTGACCGTCCAGGCACCGACTGTGCCGGACAAAAGCGGTACCCGCGCAGCATGGCGCAAGCTGACGGAGGTGCTCCCGCAAGGCGATCCGCGCCTTGCCGACCCGGACACCGGTTATGTGTGCATTCCTCAGGAGCAATGGGCCCCAGGTGTGGAAACTTTATATGTCGGCTTGCGCGTCGGCGAAGCCGAAGTCGTACCGGACGGGACAGAGCCTCTGGACACGCCCGAATGTTGTGCGCCAGGTTGCGCGTTCATGGCAACGAGGCTCATATGAACGAAGCGTACGGAGTGCTGTTCAACTGGCTGAGAACAAACGGGGAGTATGAGCTTGACACCAGACCCGGCGTGTATGGGCTGGAAGCGAACCGGCTAGGCCCGGTCAATCCGTTTACGATTCCATACGAATCGGTTACGGTATTCGACTTCGAGATGCTGTACCCGATCCGCAGGCGCGGTGAATAACAGATGCCGGTATAAGCCCGAATACGCCCGTATGGCCACGGCTTTGCGCACCTTCTCCTTCTGCGTTCTGTGGTGAGCGAGAGTTTCCTTTTTTGCTTGCGGCGGGCGTCTTTCCCGTACAGGGAAATTTTAATCATTCCGCCTCCCCCCTTAACCTGCCGGTTGCGTACGAACTAACATGGAGAAGGGGATGAGCGATATGGACACGAAACGATGCGTCTTTTGCGACAAAATCGTGCCGGTCAAGCAGAAGGCGGACTATTACAGCTTTATCGGCTGCCTCTGCGCGCCGGGCGAATCTTATAAGCTGCGGGCGGACAGCTACGAGTTGTACGCCTCGCTTTCCCACCAAACGAAGCACCTGCTGTTTCCGATCGTATCGGCTTACATACGGGAGCTGATCGATTGCGAAGAGCCCGTTTCTCTCACGTTCGAGGACCTGGAGACGATCCGAAGCTCGCCGCGGGTGCCGGTTACGATCGAGGCGAAGGCGGACAAGCTGCTGCAATATTTCCGCAGGCAGGCGAAGGGCCCGAACGAAACGGTCGTCATCCGGCAGCTCGGCGATCATTATAATCTGACTTATTCTCCGAATTTGCAGGAGCTTGTCCATATTATCGAGAAGCTGAGAGACGAACAGCTGCTGGAGCGGACGGGCGCGTCTTTCAAGCTGACGGAGAAGGGCTGGCAGGAGGCGGAAGCGAAGGCCGAAGGCAAACGTCTGATGCCGTGCGCTGTCATCGTCCCCGGACTGGAAGAGAAACGCAAGGAATGGTCGATGACGATTTTTCCCAAGCTCCAGCAGTGCGGATATATTCCAAGCATGATCGAATATTCGAAGCTGAACAAAGTGGGCGACAGCGCGTTTCAAACGATTGCGGAGAGCAAGCTGCTCGTCGCCGACTTGTCCGGCGATTGCGCCGATATTTATTTTGCCGCCGGTTATGCGCTGGGCCAGGAAGTTCCGGTACTCATTTCCGTACAGCGCAGCGAGGCCGAACGGCTTGCCATCAAGTCCAGCCAGATGCGTCCGATCGTTTGGGAGCAGACGGAGGAGCTGGCGGATAAGCTGCAGCAGCGCCTTCTAAATGTGTAGCGGACAAATACAGAAGCTCTTGCCGTTCCCGGCAAGAGCTTCTGTATTTGGGTCCCGCTTTATACATATTCCGAGGCGGCATTGCGAAAACGAGCCCGATACATCTTCGGCGTTGTTCCTTTCACGTCCTTGAACGCCCGGGTAAACGTGCGCGTCTGGTCGAAGCCGACGTCGATCGCTATTTCAGTCACGCTCATCGATGTCGTCGCAAGCAAGCTGGCTGCGCGTCCGACCCGAAGCGAATGCAAATATTCGGTAAACGTTTGTCCGGCGAACTGTTTGAAAATCCGGCTCAAGTACGAAGCGTTCGTATTGAACCGGCTCGCCAGCCCGCCAAGCGTAATCTCGTCCTGATAATGTACGTGCAAATATTGCACAATATTCTCCACCATGCTGCTGCGGGTCTCTGACCGGGCGACCGCCGGCTTCATGCTGTCCAGAGAACGGGGGATCCGCAGCAGAAACACGAACGCCTCCAGCAGCTTGGAGCGGAGCACGGAGTCTTTGCCGAACCCTTCGTTCTCGTATTCCTGCCGCATTGCCTGGAAGATCGAGGTCATATGGGCGCGCTGCTCCTCGTTTAGATCGTAATGGGTCGGGTAGTCCAAGCCCGTTTTGAGCAGGGCGTTCGCCAGCTCCCGGTCGGATGGGCTCAGGAACAGCATATTGAGGTCGAACATAATATTGTATTTAAGCGCTTTCGGACTGCTCAAACGAATTTCGTGTATGTGGTGCGGCAGTAAAAAAGTGACGGTTCCTTCGCGGAAAACATGGGGGGTGCCGCCCACGATCTCCGTGCCGGTTCCTTCGATCACCATGCTGAGCTCGGCGAAGTTGTGGTAATGCAGCGGGTAGCTGCGCTCCAGGTTGCTGAGAACGACAAAGAGGGGCAGCTTGCTTTTTCCGTAATGTTCGTGAGACAGCGAGTCCTGATACCGAGGATAAGCTCCCAATGACGGTCACCTGCCGTATCGTTTTGACTCTATTGTAACACATATATTTATACATGTAATGTACAGGAACGTAAAATTTTGGGTAGTTGAGGTAAAATGATGTCTGCTGTCGGTTTCCAGTTTCTGAGATAATTAAAAAGACTCAATTTTGAAAGCGTTGTCAATTAAAGACGGGGGAGATGTGTGGGTATGCGCAAGTCCAAAGTTATTTCGTTTTGCCTTCCACTCAGCATGGTACTGGCCCTGATGACAGCTTGCGGAACGGGAAACAATACGGGAAACGATTCGGGAAACGGTAAAACGGCGGAGGAGAAGCCGAAGGCGGAAGCGAAAAAAGATCCGTATTCGATGCTGATTTTTGCGGCCGGTGTCAGCAAGGAGGAGTTCGACAAACGGTTTCGGGGGGTACTGGAAAAGAAGTTCCCGCACATTACGTTTAATTACCAGACGAGCGGCACCGGGAACAACATTACCGATCTGGTCACGCGCGGCGAAATTCCGGACCTGATCCGCACCGATATTCCGACGCTTCGAACCGGCTATTTGGATTTGAATCTGGGCGTAGATCTGACCCCTTACGTGACAAAGTACAAATACGATTTGAACCGGTTCAATCCAGTGTTCATTCAGGAAATCAAGGACTATACGCGTGACGGCAAGCTGTTCGGACTGCCGGTGCCGCCGTTTTTCCCGAATGTGCTGTACTACAACAAAGATTTGTTCGATAAATTCGGCGTACCTTATCCGAAGGACGGCATGACGTGGGACGAAGCATACGATCTGTCCAAGAAGATGACCCGGACGGACGGCGGCAAGCAAATTCGCGGCTTTAGCGCCAACTTGACGGGGATGCTGCGGGACAATCCGTTCTCCCAGGCGATCCTCGATCCGGAGAAGGACGGCTTGACCGATCAGGACAAGTGGACGAAAGTATTCAGCAACCTGAAACGGTTCTACGACGTTCAAGGTAACGAATATCCGAAAACGGCTGCGGACGACATGAATATGTTTGGCAAAGGCGAAGCTGCCCTGTCCGCCAACCTGCACAGCGTTTATCTGGTCATTCCGCCGGAAATCAACTGGGATATCGTGTCGCTGCCGACGATGGAGGGCGCTCCGAAACGGGTCAGCCAGCGGGGACCGGCCTACTGGTCGATTTCGGAAACGAGCAAGCATAAGGACGAGGCGTTCGAGGTCATTATGGAAATGCTGAAGGATGAAATTCAGATGGAGGACTCGAAGCAAGGCATTCCGACGACGCTGAACAACAAAGATATCCAGAACGCTCTCGGAAGCGAGCATGCGATCTACAAAACGAAAAATATGAAGGCGGTTTCGTTTTACCCGCCGACCGATCCGACGCCCAAGCGGAAGCCGGGGCTCGTCGATGTCCCTCTCGCCTCGCAGCAATCGGCGGTCAGCACGGCATTCGTCGATTATGTGAGCGGCAAGACGGATTTGAACACGGCGCTCCGGCAGCTCGACGAGAAGTTGAAGCAGCTTGTCGAGGAAGAGAAAGCGAAGAAAAAATAACGGCGCTCCTGCACAGCCAAGCGCTCTCCGTATTCGTGCGAACGAATGGCGGGGGGCGCTCTTTTTTCAGGCAGAACAGGACAAGCACTCCGCAGTGGTGAAAAGAATCGACAAGGGAGGCCGGACATGAAATAATAGGCGAAAAGAACCGGAGAAGCCGGTATAAACGGAGGGACCTTCCATGTATAAAGCGATCATCTTCGATCTGGATCATACGCTGCTTGACTACGACAGAAGCGAGACCGACGCCATGCAACTGACGATTCGCCAGCACGGGCTGGAGCAGGAGGAACGATGGACGTGGGGGCGATTCCGGGAAACGTTCGGACCGATCAACTGGATGTACTGGAGCGAGAGGAACGAACGCAGGCTGACGATTCATCAGGTTCTCGAGTATTCGTTTCGCGATACGTTCATCCGGCTGGGGCATAGTGACGCCGATCCGTCGGCCCTGGCCCGCACGTACTGGGACCATTTCTGCTCCCTATGCCATTTTGAGGACGGGGCCAGAGAACTGCTTGGCGACTTGCACGGAAACCGCAAGCTGGCAGTGATCTCGAACGGAATCGGAGAAGGCCAGCGGAGGCGAACGGCTAGCGGAGACATTTTGAAGCTGTTCGATGCGTTTATCGTATCCGACGAGGTCGGGTACTGGAAGCCTGATCGGAACATTTTTGAAATCGCCCTGAGCGAGCTTGGCGCTAACCGTTCAGAAGTGCTATATGTCGGCGACTCGCTCAAGGACGATTATGCCGGCGCTCGTGCCGCAGACATCGACTTTTGCTTGTACAATCGAAGCGGGGCGTCGCTGGAGGAGCATGTGAGCCCGCGTTATGTCGTTCGGCGAATCGGCGACATCCGCTCCATCGCTCTTGGGGGTGCGATTACTGGTCCTTGACGCTGCTTACGTTATTGACGCTATTGACGCATTGGATGCTGCGTCCTTGCTGACTCCGTCTAGCGCGTCTGAAGCGGACAATGGCAACAACCGCAATAGCCGCCACTGGAATCCAGATCAGCTTGAGACCGTAGCTGTGCAGGAAATAGCCGATTTCTTTGGCGTGATCGCCAACCAGCCGTCCGAGCGTGAAGAAGATCAGCGTCCAGACGAACCCGGTCGTGTACGAGAAGAGCGCATACCGCTTGAACGACATTTTGCCTAGACCGACCAAGTACGGGACCACGTGGCGGACGACGGGAAAAAAATAGCCGATACACAAGGCAAAGCTGCCGTATTTGGTGACAAGCCTTTCCGATTGGGCCAAATATTTGTCCATCTTTTTTTTGCGTTTCAGCCGCTCCAGCATCGGAGTGCCGAGCCATCTGCCAAGAAAGTAGCCGAGCGACAAGCCCGAAACGACGCCCAAATAAGTGAGGATAAATGCGGGAACGACATGCAGCAGCCCGCTTGCGGTTACGGCTCCGCCGGTCATGACGATCACTTCATCAGGGATCGGCATGCCGACGATCCCAAGCCAGAGGGCGAAGAACAGGGCGGCATAGCCGAACTGCTGGATGAGCGCCAGCAAACCATCATAGCTCATAGGCAGGACGCTCCTTTCCGGTAGGATGCAGGCTGTATGGTTCCGTTTCCGTTACCGGAACGGTTTCTTCTCTTTTGCGGCAAACATATACGAATGCCGGAGGCATATTGAGAGGTACGAAGCGGACATGCTCCAGCTCGAATTGGCGGTCCAGCTGTTTTTTCATTTGCTGCGAGTATTGGAAGGCGATGAACAATCCGCCCGGCTTCAGCGAGCGGGCGATTTGCTCCATCAGCTTATCGCGCAGCTGCTGCGGGAAATTGAAGAAAGGCAAGCCGCTCAGGATGCAGTCCAGCTGCCCTTCTCCGAGCCCTTCCTTCTTCAGCGCCATGTCGATACTGCTTGCATCGGCGTAACAGCCGAACTCCGGATATGCGGCGGACAAAGCTTCGCGCAGGCTCGCGTCTTTTTCGAACAGAAGCACTTTGGTCGGCTTCTGCCTGGCCGCCGCGATAAACTTCGTGATGGCGCCGGTGCCGGCCCCCAGCTCGGCGACAGCGTTTACGCGATGCCAGGGCACTTGCCCGACCATCGTTTTGGCGAGAAAGGGGGAGCTTGGCGTAATGCTGCCGACTTGTTTGGGCGAACGGATGAATTTGTATAAAAATAGAAATTTTTCTCGAATATGGGTCGGCATGGGCGGTGTTCCCTCCATTAATGGGCTGATTCTATCATACTCGATAATGTTTGGATAGAATGAAGGGAAATTCTTAAAGCTTTCTGAAGGAAATGTTAAGAATCGATTATTATCCTTATTGTTCCCGGAATACGCGCAAAAACGAAGAAGGCATCGGGCTTTCAAACCGCATCGTCTCCCCGCTGGCCGGATGACGGAATGAAAGAACATGGGCGTGCAGGCCGAGTCGGCCGATCGGGGAGCCGCCGCGCGAGCCGTATTTTTTGTCTCCGACGACCGGGTGGCCGATGTCCATCATATGGACGCGGATCTGATTTTTGCGCCCGGTTTCCAGCTCGACTTGCAGCAGCGAGGCGCGGTTGTTCGTCTTCAGCACCTTGTAGCGGGTAATCGCGAGCTGCCCGTCGTCCGGCTTGCTGCTGGAATACATGACCATCGCTTTGTTTTCCTTCAGCCACGACTTGACGGTTCCTTCCTTCTCGCGCACCTCGCCTTCCACCAGCGCGACGTACGTACGCTCGAGCACGGCATCCTTCCACTCGTTCTGCAACAATTGCTGCACCCGCTCGCTTTTGGCAAACATCATGACGCCGGATGTGTCGCGATCGAGCCGATGCACGATAAAGATGCGCGCCGACGGATTGGAGCGGCGTACGTAGTCGGACAGCTGCCGGTAGGCGGTTTGTTCCTTCTCCTGGGCCGTTGCGATCGAGAGAAGGCCGGCTTCCTTATGAACGACGATCAAATCGTTATCTTCATGCATAAGGGACAGCCCGTTCAGTTTCACTTCGCTGCGCTCCGCCACCTTTGCCCAACTGACGATGACGCGGTGCCCGGGCTGCAGCGGGAAGTCGTACTTCGTCGTCGGACGGCCGTTCACCGAAACCTGGCCGCGGGCGAGTATCGATTTGACCGAGTTGCGGCTGCGGCCGGACAGCGCCGCCAGCAGGAAGTCGAGCAGCATCGCCGGCTGCTCAGCTAGCAGCTCGGTCGCCGCGGATTTTGGCGCGGATGGGGCGGGGGACTTGACGTGTTTCTTCTTATTCATGGGATCTCCTTGTCTTTGGCTGACACATTTTGCTACAAAATGGTTCGCGGTCGGAATTGTGATTCTACTATAGCGCATCCGGCGCGAAAATGCACCAGCCCTCTTCACCCGAAATTACGCCCGATAACGCTGTTTTCGCAAGCGTTCCCAATCGGTGGTATAATAGGATCGATTGCTAGGAGGGAATTTATGAACGATGCGCTGAGCGGGAACGAGCGCCGGCAAAACGATCAGGCAGCGGTTATCCGCGTAGAAGGGCTCGTGAAACGATACGGTGCGTTTACGGCGGCGAGCGGCATCAGCTTCGAGGTGCGCCGCGGCGAAGTATTCGGCCTGCTCGGTCCGAACGGCGCAGGAAAAACGACGACACTGGAAATGATCGAAGGCTTGCGCAGGCCCGATAGCGGGACGGTTATCGTGGCCGGCTACGATACGCAGACGGAGCTGAAGAAGGTGAAGATGGTCATCGGGGTCCAATTGCAATCGACCTCGCTGTTCGATCAGCTCAAGGTTCAGGAAATTATCCGGATGTACGCCAGCTTTTATCCGAACTCGGTCCCGATCCGGCCGCTGCTGCAAGATATGATATTGGAAGAAAAGAAAAACGACCGCGTCAAGCATTTATCCGGAGGTCAGCGTCAGCGTCTCGCGATCGCCCTTGCGCTCGTCAACGATCCGCAAATCATTTTCCTTGACGAGCCTACGACCGGGCTTGATCCGGGGGCGCGCCGAACGCTGTGGGACATTATAGCCAAGCTGAAGGCTCGAGGCAAAACGATTATGCTGTCGACGCATTATATGGACGAGGCGCATTATCTGTGCGACCGGGTCTGCCTGATGGACCGCGGGCGCGTCATTGCGCTCGATACGCCGGATCATCTGGTGCGGAATATGCGGTCCGACAGCGCCGTTGAATTCCGGCTGCCTTCGCTTGAGGGCGCTCCGGAAAACAGTCCGGAGAAAGAGCAGGCTCTCCGGCTGCTTCAGTCCGTAAGCGGGGTCAAGCAGCTCGAGGTGCGCGGCGAATGGTACGTGCTGTACACGGACCGGATGCAGGAGACGCTAACGAATTGGATCGAGACAGCGAGAGAGAACAGTCTGGCGTTCGCCGATTTGCGCACGCGATCGGCTACGCTGGAGGATGTATTCCTCCATATGACGGGAAGGAGCCTCAGGGAAGGATGAAAGCATATATACACCTGACGCTCGCCCAGCTTCTCATGTTTGCTCGCAATCGCCAAGTGTTGTTCTGGTCGCTGCTGTTTCCGGTGTTTTTCGTGGCGATGATCGGCTTTTTTCTCGGAAACGGAAGCGGCATCTCGCTTAGCGGCGCGCTGATCGACGAAGACAACAGCCCGGGGTCGCGGGAGCTGATCCGTTCGCTGCAGCAGATGAACACGGTCATCGAGCTGAATGAGCAGTACGACAAGGAAGCGGCGCTGAAGGAGCTTAAGCAGGGAGACCGCCACATCGTCGTAGTTGTGCCGAAAGGGTATCAGGAGCTGCTGTCGATGCACGAATCGAGCGAGTACGTAGACCCTGTGTTTATGACGACGCCCGAGGTAGCTACGGTTAAGGCGTACTACGACGAGACGAATATGACAACGTCGCAAATCGCCCTGTCGATATTGTCCCAGGTCGTCGACGGCGTGAGCAAGCAGCTTGCCAACTATTCGCCTGTCGTCATCGTCGACGCGTCGGCGGTGCAGTCGCTGCATTTGAAATATATCGACTTTCTCGTGCCCGGCATTCTCGCGATGATGATTATGTCGAATAACTTGAACGGGGTAGCGGGGCAGATCGCCTCGTGGCGCGAGCGCGGCATTTTGCGGCGGATGCAGAGCACGACGCTGACCGCGGCTACGTTTATCGCGGCGCAAATTACCGCGAGGCTCGTCATGAACGGCCTTCAGGTGCTGATCGTCGTTGTGGTCGGCTCGACCTTCTTCGATACGCAGGTGAACGGCTCCTGGCTGCTGCTTGGTCTGTTCGTAGCACTGGGGACGCTGACGTTTATGTCGTTTGGCTTCATTATCGCTTCTTTGGCGAAAACGCCGGAAAGCGCCGGACCGATCGCCGGCTTCGTGTCGTATCCGATGCTGTTTTTGGGCGGGGTGTTTTTCCCGATCAAGGAAATGCCGCAGTTTTTGCAGCCTGTCGTCAAGCTGCTGCCGATCTCTCATCTTACGGCTGCGATGCGGCAGGTCATGAACGTCGGAGCCGACCTATCCGCGCTATGGCCGGAGGTGGCGCTTCTCGCCGGGTGGATGGTTGCCGCTTTTGCCTTGTCGAGTTATTTGTTCAAATGGGAGTAATCAAGTCCTCTGAAGTGGAAAAAAGCAAGCATGAGCCGCGATCGGCCGGGGAATGGACGCCATTCCCCGTTGATTGCAGGCAGTCATGTGACGCAGCCCGCCACCTATGCCTTTTGTTGTAAATAATGAATAAAATGCAGCCAATCCTCACGACTTAAATAATGCCCCCCGCTTCTTAAATGATAGCCAATATGTCCTGCATGAAATACGTCTCCTGCTTGGGGAAGACGATCCGGGTGCACGAATCCGGGAAGTCCCAACTTTTCATAAACCTCGCTCGCAGCAACGCACGATAAGTATTCCGACTCGGGGTCCGCCCACAAATCTTGGACCGCACTTGCGACATAAACCTTTCGCGGCGCAATGGCAGCCAAAAGAAAATGCTGATCGAAGGGCAGCTTACCTTCGTTATTTTTATATTTTTCATAATTGTCGCAAAACCAATAGGGGAATTTATTATAAATGTTTTCGATGGTTTCGCCGTTTTTATTTCTCGAAATAGCAGCACCGCTGCAGCCCGAATTGTTCGAAATGACGCATGTAAATCGCTCGTCCAACGCCCCTGCCAGCAATGCCGTTTTCCCTAATCTGGAATGTCCGATTACAGCGGCATTGGAAACATCCAGATTGGATTGCGTGTACGCATAATCCAGTACACGAGAGGCCGCCCAGGCCCACATCGCTATTTTGCCGCAGTTTGCCTTGCATCGTTCATGGTTATTATAAATCGTTCCTGCCAGGCCGTTGCTCCAGTCATTATTGTCCGAGCTAACATCTTTATAACAAAAAGAGAGAACTCCAAAGCCGTGATCTCCTACTTCTTCGCTAGGTAAGTATTGATCGGGGACATGATCCCTAAAATTGGCTAAGACAAAAAAAGGATGCTTACCTGCCTTTTGCGGAATTGCAGCATAGAAGGGAAAGGAAAAGTTCCCATGTTCAAATTTCGCCGTCGCCATCACTTTTTTTAAAGCTACCTTTCCGGCACAAAAGCTATTGCTCTCCTCCACAACCTCGAAAGATAAATCAACAGCTTGAAGAGGAAAAAAACCATACTCCTCCTCACAAAGCATATGGATAATCTCTTTTTTTCGACCTATCCATTCTACATGGTTATTCCATATCGGCATTATATTTCTGTTATTTAATAATTCCTTCAACACCACGATCACCATCCGCAATATGACATAGATATAAGCTAACTCTCAAAAAATGGTTACTTCACCCGGGTGATGGGTTTAATATTAATTTCTAAAGCAAGCCATGTCAACAAGAACACGTATGGGAACAGGCACATTCTCCGAATTAGCGGAGGCATCCACAAACTGGTAGGATCCAAGACTGCCAGAGGCATGTGGTGTTTCAACGAGGACAATAGGGAGTGTACTTGGTTGTTCATCACCATGTTCGGCGGGATTATTCTTCGTGGAGGTATATGATACAATGTAGTACAATGAAGGCTTCCTTGAGTGAAAAGGCCAATGTGGAGAGCATAGGAGAGACTATGGACACAAAACAAGTTGGAAATCGTATGGAACCCAAAAAGAAAGTAACGATGAAAGATATCGCAAAATATTTGAATGTGGACCGGACGACGGTGTCCAAAGCATTGGCGTCCATTCCTGGCGTATCGGAGCAAATGAAGGAAAGAGTCAATAAAGCGGCCGAGGAGCTCGGATATCGCAAGGATAACTTTGCCAGCGGACTGACAACCGGCAAAAACTCGTTGCTGGGCATTGTGCTGGCCGATATTGTCCGCGGAGTATTTGCCCCGCTTATCACCAATTTTCAACAAACCGCAAAATCGTACAATTACGGCGTCATCCTGCAATATGTCAATCCCCATTCGGATGATCTCGTCCAGGCCATCGATTTATTAAAGCAGCAGCGAGTCGCCGGAGTGACTTTCGTCGGTGGGGCCACCGAAAAAAAGCATGACGGCTTGTTAATCGATTTGGCGGAATCAGGCGTTGCGGTTAATACAACCAGACGAGATTTTATCCACAACCGTATCGACTCCATTCGTTTTGACAATAAAGGGGCCGGCCGCGCTGCGACCCAGTATTTGCTCGGGCTGGGACACCGCAACATCGCCTATCTGTCCAAAAAGGCGGAAAGCGGCACGGAGTACGAGCGTAGGGAAGGGTACCTGCAAGCGATGTACGAAGCGGAGCTACAGCCGACGCTTGTAGAGATAAAGGATCATCCCGTCATCACTCCCGGCGAGGAGGTGACAGTCTCTTACCGCCGAATGAAGGAGGCATGGCTAGAAGGGTTAAGACCAAGCGCAGTGATCGGGGCAAACGATAACTACGCGCTCGGGGCAATGCATGCTCTGAAGGAGGAGGACGTCCCGATTCCCGATGAAGTATCCGTTGTCGGCTTCGACGATTTGCATGCCGTATTGGCCGTACCGCAGATGACGTCTTTGAGGATGCCAACCGGACCGTCCGGTGCTGTGGCGGTTAGGCTGCTGATGGAACGTTTGAAGCAGCCGGAGAGGCTGCATAGCAGGGAAGTGCTGGAGTACGATCTTATCGAGAGGGAATCGACCGGAAAAGCGCGATCGGCGGACTAAAGCAACATTCGTGTTCGGATTGAAAAATTCATTTCGAGGCATACTGAATAACAAATGAGCAGGTTCCCATCTTAGGCCGCGATTGTTACAAGATTGTCACATTAAATTAACGGTGCGCTAATGTTGGCTTAATGTTTCCACCTTACAATGAAAACGAATACCGAAAGGAGTGGAACAGATGATCTTGTACCGTCTGGCCAAATGGATGGAGGAGCGCAAACGCCTGAAGCGGCTCATCGCCGAAGCCGAAGGGGACTGCGCCATATATAGAGAACAAAAAGCGAAAGTGGAACGGCAAATGCTGCACGAAGCGTATTTGTGGCTCGATCCCGGCAAACCGGAGGCTGTACCGGCAGCGGCATTACATATGCTGGATGAACGGGGCGTACGCAGTCCGGTAGCCCAAGCCTATGCCGAAGAAACCGTCCGGCAAGAGGATGGGGATCTGCTGGACTGGCTCGATAGCGCCCGCAAAAGTGCAGCATGGTCCTGGGAGCTGGAGCGTCCCTTGGCGGGCGAGCCGATTCGCGCGGAGGATCTGATCCCGGGCAAACAACTCGCGGGCGAAGCGCTTCAACCGCAGCATACACGATAAAAAAATAAAACAGGAAGGCCGCCTAAAGCGGACCTTCCTGTTTGCTTATTATGCGGTTTAGAACGAAGCGCCGAGCGCCTTCAGATTGCGCGCGCTGACCGCGAGACATTCGAAGGGATCGCGCCCGTAGCAATTGTCCTGCTCGACGGCACCAAACTCTACGCCCGTTTCCTCGCAAGCCTGCAAAATGCCGCGGAAATTCATATTGCCTTCGCCGATTTCGGCAAACAACCGCTCGCTGTTCGGCGTTACGACGAAGTCTTTCAGATGGACGACTTGCATGCGTCCGTTTACTTTGCGAATCCATTCGATTGGGTCGGCGCCGCCGGCTTGTACCCAGTGCACGTCCAGCTCGAAGCCGAAAGCGCTTGCGTCGGACTCGTCAAACAGGATCTCCATGCCGGATTTGCCTTCGAATTTGGCGAATTCGAACGCATGGTTATGATAAATGAATTGCAGGCCGGCTTCCTTCAGCTTGCGCGAAATATCGGAGGCGAGCTTCGCAAACGTGGCGTATCCTTCCGCGCTGCTCCGGTATTCGCCCGGCAATCCGCCGATGCCGACATATTTGCAATCCCACAGCTTGTGCTTGGCAATAACGGCGTCCAGATCGTTCACCATGTCCGCGAACGGGATGTGCGTCGCGCAAATATGAAGACCTACGCGATCCACGATCGTTTTCAGCGCTTCGTCGCCGATCGGCCCGAGACCCGAAACTTGCACCTCGTTATAGCCGATTTCTTTCACCTTTTGCAGTGTAGCGGCGATATCTTCTTCCGTCTTCAAAAACTCGCGGAGCGTGTACAGCTGTGCAGCAATTTTCATCTGTTCTCCCACTTCCCGGTTCCGGATTGCGGCCTACCGCTTTGGATGTCTGGCTTGTTCGCTTTTTCGTCGCTATTATACCTTAATCCGCCGCCGCTAACCATACATTTTCTGTTTTTCACCGTTTACGGTGAGAATAAAAGGCAGCAAACCGCACCTTTTCAGGTGCGGTTTGTAGTCGCGGATGCGGATTAGCCCAGCTCGATCGCCCAGTTGCCGTCGCGGAATATCGGCTCGGTCCGGCCGTCCTGCGTAATGCCGTCGATGCTTAAGTCGGGTCCGCCCATCATGAAATCGACGTGCACGAGACTGTCGTTCGCTCCGTGTTCGGTAAGCTGCTCTTTCGTCATCTCCGTGCCGCCTTCGATCGTTGTCGGATAAGCGCGGCCGAGCGCGAAGTGGCAAGAAGCGTTCTCGTCGAACAGCGTGTTGTAGAACACGAGCTTCGTATCGGAGATCGGCGAACGGTTCGGCACGAGCGCAAGCTCGCCGAGTCTGCGCGCGCCTTCGTCGGAATCGAGCAGCAGCTTCAGCGTGTCGTAGCCTTTCTCGGCGGTGAAGTCGACCACTTTACCATTTTCGAAGCGGAGCGTGAAATTGTCGATCAGGTTGCCGCCGTAGTTGAGCGGGCGCGTGCTGCGGACGACGCCGTTCGCGCCGTCCTTATGCGGCATCGTAAACACTTCCTCCGTCGGCATGTTCGGGTTAAACGTGACGCCTTTCTCGTTTTCGGTGGAGCCTCCGTGCCAGACGTGACGGTCCGGCATATCGACGGTGAGATCGGTTCCTTCGGCGTGGTAGACGAGCTGCTTGTACTGCTTGGCGTTCAAGTAGTCGACCGTTTTCGCGAGACGGGCGTTGTGCTCCTTCCAGGCGGCGACCGGATCATCCCGATCGACGCGAACCGCCTGCAGAATCATCTCCCACAGCCGGCTTTCGGCTTCGCCTTCCGGGAGATCCGGGAATATTTTGCTCGCCCATTCGGGCGTAGGCGTCGATATAAGCGACCATGCGACGCGGTGCGCCATCGTGTAATTGCGCCAGCCCTGGAGCGCGATTCCCGCCGTTTTGGTCGCCGTAGCGATGCGCTGCGGATCGATGCCTTCAAGCAGATCGGGATTCGGGGAATAGATGCTGAGGAAGCCGGCGCCATTTTCCGCGAACTCCTCCCAGCCCTTCGCCCGAAACATCGGGTATTCGGTGAACGCTTCTTCCGGGGCAAGCTTGTACTTGATCCGGGTTAATTGTTCGTCGTTATACTCCACGTGAACGTTTTTGGCGCCCGCTTCGTACGCTTTCTCGGCGATCAAGCGAACAAGCTCCGCAGCGGACAGCGGGGCGGTTACGACGAGCGTTTGCCCCGGCTGGACGTTGATGCCTACGCGGACGGCCAGCTCCGCATATTTTTCCAAATCGCGTTGTGATGGCATATGGTTTCCTCCAAACGATATGTATAGATTCTGCAATGTCTTAACTATACCATTACCGGTTTGTCCGCTCCAAATCCGACAACCTCTTTTTGCGGCAAGGAACTTGACGCTTTTCTACGCGGGCACTATAATCAATCATAGTGGATGGTCCACGCGCCAATAGCTGGGAGATGGAAACATGAAGTTCGACAACAGCTTTTTATATCATAAAATCAAACAGTTTATACGCGATGAGATCGGTAAAAGAGCTGAAAACGGCAAAGAGTTGCGATTGGAATCGGAACGCGATATGGCCGAAGATTTGAATGTGAGCCGATTCAGCGTCAATAAAGCGATATCGGAACTGGTGGCGGAAGGGTATTTGATTAAACGTCGGGGGAAGGGCGTTTATATTCCGCCCAAGGAGCAGATCGACTCGCTCGAAAATTCCTCGCAGTCGATCGTCCTGATTATTCCCGACACGTCGGTTTATTTTTACGGAGAGCTTTCCCGGGAAGTCGAAACCATCGCTTATGAGCGGAGATTCAAGCTGGTGCTTTGCTTGATCGGCAACGATCCGGAGAAAGAAAGGAATATTTTGGCCGGCATCCAGAACCAATCCGTGAAGGGCATTATCGCGGCGCCTCACCTTAGCGGGCAAAATACCGACCTTTATGAGAAAATATTCGCATCAGGCGTTCCCGTCATCCTGATTAATCGGATCCATTACAGTATGGAAGGGCTGCCCCATATCATCTTTGATCAGGGCGAAGGCAGTTACCTTGGGGCTCTCCATATGATGGAGCATGGACGTCGTCATATTATGTATATCGACGACTATCCGGACAGCTATTTATCCCAGCTCCGTCATAAGGGGCTTGAGAAGGCCGTCCAGGAACGGGGGCTCGATCTCGGCAGAATGTCTGCAATCGATGAAGACTTCGATACCCAATTGATCGAGCGAGCGAGAGACGGTCGGATGGACGGCATTATCGCATACAACGATCTGATTGCGATTCGGGCGATGAATGTGCTCATCAAGAGCGGCTTCCACATTCCCGCGGAAGTGGCCGTCATGGGCTATGACAACTCCTACAACACGGAAATCGCGCTCGTACCGCTCACTTCGGTAAAATTCCCGAAACAAAAAGTGGCGCGACAAGCGTTCGATGCACTTATGGCTCAAATGGAAAGGAGAGGGATTGAGATGAAGCAAGTTATTGCTACCGAACTGATTGTCAGGGAATCGACGTTACCGAACGAAGTGGAATAGCAAGGGAGGCGGGGATCGCGAAGCTTTCCTTGCACGAATTGTGGATGGTCCACATGCCAGATGTCAAGATGTCTACCTGCTTTTCATTTTGAAGGGAGGATACTTGAGATGGTTAAGCGCTTTAGAAATGCTAGAGCTGTGCTCGTCTCCATTATTGGGGCGATGTTGGTTTCCTTGTTCTCGAGCAGCTGCTTCGCCGATATTCCAAACGTCGGTGCGGCCGAACGCCAGACCGTTTCGTTGAACGGAGTCTGGAAGTTCAGCTTGTCGGACGATCCGGCTTATTCTGCACCCTCGTTCGACGATTCGGCATGGACGACCCGGTCGATCCCGGACGACGGCTCCGTCTCGAACTTATATGGCAGTTATCCGCAAAGTATTGAAGGCGGTTACGTGTTCTGGTATCGCAAAAGTTTTACGATCCACGCGGCCGATCGCGTCAAATATTTGAAGTTCGACCGTGTACTCGATGAAGCGGAAATATGGGTGAACGGCACGAAGCTGACCAATCCCGGGCTGCACGGGGCGCTTTCCGAGAAGCAGTTCGGCTCGTATTGGGGATATAACAAGCAATCGACGGACTACTACAATCTGCATTCCTTCGACTGGAACGACGTTTACGATGTCAGCAGTCTGCTCGTAGAAGGGACAAATACGATCGCGGTCCGGATCAACGACGATCCGAGGAAGGAGTTTTGGATTATCCGGCAAAGACCTGACGATACGTATGCGGGCAAGGCAGGCATTCTCGGCGACGTCAAGCTGATCCGTGTCCCAGGCGTTTACATAGCGGGCATCAACCGGGCGCATCCGGCTACTGTCGATACGGCAACTTACACGGCCGAGCATTTATTCGACATCCCCGTCCGCAACGATACGGCGTCTGCGATGAACGCTACCGTCAAACTGACCATCCGGGATCGGGACAATACGGTCGTATTCGATCAGACGGTAGGCGGCCAGTCGATACCGGCCGGAGGAGTGAAGTCCGTCTCGTTCTCTTGGTCGCCGCGAGCCCGCTTCATGTCCTATACGGCTACCGCGGAAATATGGAACGGCGCGTCGAAAGTCGATGCAGCGTCGATTTCTTTTCACGGGACTGTCATCGAAACAAAGGCGGGCCGCAAACTGTATGTGAACGGCGAACCGTTCCTCGTAAAAGGGCTGAACGGAGGAGCCACCATGTACAATGAGGAGAAAGGCCGTTCGTTCCTTGAGCTTGCCAAGCTCGCGGGAGCGAACGCGATACGCGGGGACGCGCCGAGTCCGGGTCTGCTCGCTGCAGCAGAGCAGTATGGGCTGCTCATTCTGCCGTCCGCGACGGACAGTGTAATCGATTTTAGCGAGCTGCTGACGAAGGTGTACGATAACGACCTGGATAGCGACAAAAGCCTGATGCAGACCGAGCTGCTCGTCAAAGCGCTGCGGGAGTCGCCGAATGTACTCGCCTTCGGGATCGGCAACGAGTTTACGGGAACGAGATATGCGGACATCGAGCAGATGCTCGGCAACCGGACGGAAGCGGTTCGGGGTACCGATCCGTATCGACGGCCGAGCTTGTACAGCAATCATAACGGCCCTTATGTGAATGACGGAGCGGATGTGATGGCATTCAATTTATACAACCATTCTGCGAACGGGTATAAGGAGCGTATCGACAGCCTCGGCAGCTCGCAGCCGGCGATTTTGACCGAATGGGGACTTTACAAGGCGAACGCCTACAACGAGAAAGATTATGAAGCGAATATCGATCATCTGACCAAACGCTGGTACGACTCGGTACTAGCGCAAGGCTGGAGCGGAGTTATGTATTATTCCGGGTTAACGGACTATAAGCCCCGGCATCCCGGGCTGTCGACAGACAATGGATCGCTAGAGCTTCATCCTGAAATGGTGGAAGGGCTGAAACAACTATTCGACGACGTTGCGGTCATATATCGCAAGCCGGATGGCGAACACCTCAAGCTTCTCCTGATCAACAGAAGGGAATACCGGCTCGAGAACGTACAGCTTACATTCGTAACTCCGCAAGGCGGTACGGTTGCCTATACGGTAGGCGACATGGCGCCGGGGCAACAGGTTGAGACGGCAGACGTGGCGATCGGTATAGACGGTGCCGTCAATCTATACGTGGATTACACGACGCATGGCGGGCTTGGAGGAATCGGCCCGGAAGCAAGCTTCTTCTTCGATACGGGCGCTGCGGCAGCGGAAAGCCTAGCGGTGGACCATTTTGCCGATGTTTCCGGCTGGGCGCTCGGCGCCCACTCGATGAACGGAACCGATAATTTCGGATTTACCGCCAATAACGGATCGGCGACCATGTGGTATAGGGAAAACTCGAGTTCTTCTGACGGCGTCACCAACATCAAAGACACTTTGTATTACGACAAGAATAACATCGGCCTGAACATTGCAGGCTACCGGTATTTGTCCGTCGATGCTGCGGTTCCGGCAAATGCGCATCTGACCGTGGAAGCCTGGATCGATGGGGTGGCCAAACGATTGGTCGGTTATTACAAAGGGAACGGAAGCAATGAGAAGCTGTATTTCAACATTTCCGGCAACGTGCTGGAAAAGCTGCGGATAAGCATCGGAGAACCGGACGGAGATATCGGCGGGAGCAGCGGTCAGCCGGTAAGCGTAACCTTAAACGATATTAGCGTTCATAAATCCGGCGACCGGAAGCAACGGCTCGACGATTTTACAAGTCTAAGCAATTGGAAGCTGGGCGCCGCGCCCGCCAATACGTCCTACCAATTCGCTTCCCATAACGGCGAAGCCGAGATGTCGTACGCGAATACGTCCGGACGCGACATTCTTCATTACAATCGGGACTTCAACGTCGATATTAGTCTCTACAGCAGGCTCATGCTTGACATGAAACTTGCGCCGGGCACCTTCGTCACGGTGGACGTCATCGTGGACGGTCAGAGCCATCGGGTGGAGGAATATACGACCGAGGATTCGGACTATTTCCAAAAACGGTATTACGACATCCGCGGCTGGGGCACGAAGCTGAACCGGATCGTTCTTGGCATATCGGAGCCTCCCGGTCTGGAGAATGAGATTGTCGGGGAACGGAGAAGCGCTTCTTTCCGCGAGCTGGCGCTCTACATGGATCGTACCCGGGCGAACCGCGATGTTGCCGACCTGTACAATGTTGGCGATTGGAGCGTTAGCGGGCCGAGCATGGCCGCTTCCGATTACGGCTTCGCCAGCAACGACGGAATTGCGGAAATGTGGTATAACGGCACAAGCGGGCGCGATTCGTTAGCTTATTATAAGAACCAACTGAACATGGATATAAGCCGGACTCCTTATTTGATGGTGGAAGCGAAAGTCGCGAGCGGCAGCTTCTTGACGGTGGAAGCTACCATCGACGGTGTGACGAAGCGTCTCGAAGAGTATTATCCGGGGAACGGGAGCGGCAGTTTCGAGAAGCGCTACTATAAAATCGCCGGAAGCAGGCTGGAGAAGCTGCTTGTCAGCATAGGAGAACCGACTGCCGGCGGGGCGAACGGGCAGCGGGCGAGCGTCTGGCTGAAAACGATGCAGCTTCAGGAATATCTCGATACCGACAGTATCGAAACGTTCGATAACATCGACAAATGGACAATTGCGCAAGCGGGTACGCCGGCAGCATCCGGCATAAGCGCCGCGTCCGGCGCCATGAAGCTGTGGACCAGTGGCGGAAACGATGACGTTCTTACAGTGGGGCGCGACGTTTACCGCTGGATCGACGGGAATGCGGTGCTCTCCCTTCGCGTTAAACCAGGCGGCGGAGATGCGGTAATGACGGTCGAGGTGCTGACGGACGGGACGTGGAGAACGGTCGGAACCTACAACACAGGAACGGGGACGGGCGATTATGAGCGCAAATTTTATCCGCTGGGCGGCGTTGTGCTGGAGAAGGTCCGGTTATCGCTCGCGAAGCCTGCGTACGACAATGGAGCAACAGTGGTAAGAAGCGTATACGTGGACGATCTGCTCATCGAGCCGGGTTTGCCGAACGCGAGGCATATCGTATATAAAGACAACTTCGATAATGGTTTCGTCGGTTCATTTCCTATTCGCTGGAAAAATGAGACGGGGAACGGCACATGGAGCATACAGCAGGACGGAACGAATCAAGTCCTCGTTCAATCCGCCGCCGCAGGACTGGAAAGCATGATCACTACCGGGAACGACGCATGGGATAGCTATATCGTGCGCGCGGACGTGAAGCCGGGCAGCGCAAGCGCGGGGCAAGGACTGCTGTTCCGTTATAAAGATATGGGCAATTACTATGAAGCAAGGCTGGAATCGGGCAAAGCTGCACTATATCGAAAAGTTGGCGGAGCCTTAACCAAGCTTTGGGAAGCGCCGTATTCGTATGATACGAATACGTATTATCAACTGGCCGTTGAGCTGCGCGGGCGAGACATTGCGCTTTCGGTAAATGGCGTCCAAATCGGCAGTACGGTTAACGATACTTCGATTGCGGCTGGCAAGGTCGGGTTCCGGACGTATGGCACTAGCGCCTCATTCGACAATCTGATCATCGAAAGACGGTAATGCATACTGGCCCGTACCTCCGGCGAAGCCGCCGGAGGTATGGTAAGAATATTAATAAAACGCTTTCCTAGTATTGACAGAAGCGCTTTCACGGGGTACTATTTTGTCATTATTGTGGTTGGTCCACGCGCCAAGCCTAATCCCTTTCTAGTAAAAATACTGCCGCTTCTTACGCACAACTTACTGGGTAAGCGTTTTTTCATATATAGTGAATGGTCCACTGTCCACAGTGAACATATGAAGGGGGAATGAACCAAATGAAGGTCAAACATGCTGCTGCGGAGGGCTGAGGAAGAGACTGACAAAAAATCACTGAGGAAATGAAAAAATAGGAGCGATCACAATGCGGGAGCTGGCATTTTTGCGTAATCGGGCTTTAGAGACTTTTCTCGACGAGAGCTGGGATGAACAGACTGGCATGTACAGGCAGAGCGACGGTCAGCCTGCCGTGTGCAGCTTTGCGTCGATGGCGATGGTACACCATATGTATTTGTATTTATGGACGAAGGAGGAGACGCATCGGTATCGCTTCAACCGGTTGCTGGAGCGAATCGTCGGTCTCGTAACGGAGAACGGCCTTGTATACGAGACGGTGGAGTGCAAAGCGGTTAACGATCATCCGGGTTTCGCGTTCACGATTTGCCGGTCGCTCGGCCTTGCCTATGGGCATTTGAAGGAGGCCGGCATGGAGCATCTGGAGCAGCCGGTGCGCGATGCGGTCGTCCGCATCGCGCGGTATCACCCGGAGGCCGGGGAGAAAGGAACCGCGGGGGCCGACCAATCTCTCCGGTTTGAAATACTCAGCTATTATTTCGCTTATTTGGTTACAGATGAACCTTATTATCTCAATCAGTACAAGACGCTGTTCGATAACGGCATCTACGCGTACACGCATTCGACCGTTAATGGAAAGTATCGCCATCTTTCCGTCCGTCCGGGCATTCAGGAAGCTGTACTGCACCCTGACTTTACGTTCAACTATGGCTGCGGGACGGGAGCGGTGAACGAATTGCCGGTCAATACCCATACGCCCGCCTATTATTTAACCGAGTTGGACGGCTTTATGTTCACGTACGCGCATGGACTGAAAAACGGATTGCTCGAGAGGACGGCGCACTGGGACGATTTTTGCGTCAAATACGCCGAAGGGCTCTACAAAGATTTGTCGCGGGCCGGACGCATGTCCTGCGACGTGGACGGGTACGGCTTGTACCGGGCCTGGTACGGCAAAGTGATCTTTGAAAGTGCTCCGCTTGCCTGCCTTGCCGATCCGGGACCGCTCGCCGAACGGAAGGAGATGCAAAGCCATTTCAAATGGTTTGCCGACCGGTTTCTGGATCATTTCGCATCGTCCGACCATTTCCGGGAAACGGGTGTGCCGCCGCATCAGCCTTACGGGCACCGCTTGACTGTAGAGAAGCAGTTCGACAAGTTTAATTGCATCGAGATTTACGCCAAGGTTGCGACGTACGCTTACGAATTCGGGATCCCCGCCATTGAAGCCGCGGAGCCGGAGCCTTACTATGCCTATTCATGGTGGCATCGCTGGGTCAGGGTCAGCACGCCGGTGTACGAAACGTCTTTCGCCGCCTGCACAAGCGGGTGCAATACGCCGACAGCCCCGCATTTCGGAGGCGAATTCATCGGTACGATCGTTGGCGGCGCCGCGATTACGACTTTGTTCGCGGGTGACGGGCTGGTATACGCCCCGCCAAACGATCCCGACTATTTGTTCGGGATGGAGGTGCAGGATCGGAACGGAAAAGTCGCGCGGTCGGGGGCCACCCTATTCGGAGAATCATTCGATTTCTCCGTTACCGCACCGGATGGTCGAACGCTTGATCCATCGGAATTCGTTCCGTACGGACATCCGCATGTGAAGAAGCTGGGGGCTGGCATCGAACCCCGGTTCCGCAAACAAAGTGAGTTGCCATGCGTAACGTTCGACGTGCATAACCGGTTCGAGGAAGCTTCGATTCGTATAACCCAATGCTTTTCCGCTCCGCCGGGGCTTTTCGTCCGAAAAGGCTGGTTCAACATCCCGGTGCCGAAGCTGTCACCGCTGCGGATCAGGTTGAAGGACGGCCGGGAGAACGTTTACAATTTTGATGCGTCGACCTATATAGACATCCGTTCCGTTCGGGCATTCATTTTTGAAGCGGGAGGAAAGTGCTGCCAGATCGAGATCGAGAAGGCGGAGAATTATTCGAACGAGGACAATACGGAGCTATGCGTCGGAAGCCGTGGCAGAGCCGGCGAACCGGGCGGGATAAACAGCTTTTGCCCTTATCCGTTAGGTCTCATTCGTATTGGCTCAGGAGCCCGTCAACCTCATAAAGCGGAATTGATCGTAACTATTACATTCATATAAAAAACGCAAGGCGATCCTGTTGGAAAATTATTAAAAAGAAAAAGGGAGGAAACCCGATGTTACAAAAAGCAAGCATGAGGACAGCGATAGCCGTCCTGATCGTGTCCCTGCTCGCGGCATGCAGCGGCAATGGAGGCGGCAAGGAGGAGGGCGGCCCGAGCGGAGTGACGACACCGCCCAAAGCGATGAAGGAGCCGGTAACGCTTGGTTTTGTTTTCGGTTCGGTCAACCAGCAGGAGTTCGACAAATTTTATGTGGAGCCATTGAGAGAGAAGTTTCCGCATATTACATTCAAGGGGTACCCGCCCGGCCCGGGAGCGAATATTAACGATCTGGTAACGGCCGGAACGATTCCGGAAATATTCATCGGCAGCAAAGGAGCGATTACGAATCAGCTGAACCCCCTCGGTTTGGTGAACGATATAAGTCCGCTGATCAAAAGCAACGGCTATGACTTGGGACGTCTCGACCCTGCAACCGTGGACATTATGCAGAAAGTCGCCAATGGCAAAATTGTCGGTTTGCCGCTGAATCTGGATGCCAACGCCTTATATTACAACAAAGATTTGTTCGATAAATTCGGGGTGGCTTATCCGAAGGACGGCATGACCTGGGATGACATTTACGGCATCGCAGCCAAGCTTACCCGCGTCGATCAAGGCGTACAGTACCGCGGGTTCAGCGATCGCTGGGGCGACACGTTTTTCTTGAGAAACCCGTTTAATTTGCCGTACTTAGATCCGAAGGAAGAGAAGACCACGTTTCTGAACGAAGATTGGAAAAAAGTGATCGACAATTGGCTTCGCTTCTACACGCTGCCCGGCTTGAAATTCGATGCGAAAACGGCGAACAAGGAAGAAGACCGCAAAGTTTTCACTTCCGGACTATCCGCGATGACCGTCATGACTTTAGACATCCCGTCTTGGAAGTTCAATTGGGACGTCGTTTCGATTCCGGCTTACAAGGAAAAACCGGGCATTGGACTGCAAGCGAACGCGCTGTATAACTATATTTTAAAAGGGAGCAAAAATCAGCAAGCAGCCTTCGAGGTCGCCGCTTATATGACATCGGACGAATACCAGACGAGAATGTCGAAGGACGGAAGATTCCCCGTCTTGACGAACGACAAAATCAAAAAAGCATTCATGGAAAACGAGCCGCTCTATAAAGGCAAAAATATCGCCGCGTTTTCTTATAACAAATTTGCGCCGGAGCCTCAGGGCCGCTCGCCCGGGCTTGTGAATAACGTCAACGTGCAGGACAAATTTTTGCTGCCCGAAATGATTAACCTGCTTCTGGGAACGAAAGACGTCAATACCGCCTTGCGCAGTGCCGACGAAGCTTCCGTGAAAGCACTTGCCGAAGAAAAAGCCAAGTAAAGCTGCGCTACCAAAGCGTATTTCTAGTAAAAAGCAGTCTGTTCCCGAGCGGGGCGGACTGCTTTTACTTGTGCAGCGGGCAGAGGAGCTTGGGGGGGATTTTGTTGCGACCCCTATTTCGTGTACAATGAGAGGATGAGAACGAAAGGACGGTTTCCATGAAAGTCGTCGTATCCAGCTTAAACGCCAAATACATTCATACTTGTCTCGCGCTGCGTTATTTGAAAGCGTTCTGCCGGGACGAGTTCGATGTCGATATGGCCGAATATACCATTAAAGATCCCGTTATGAATATTGTAAGCGATCTGTTCCGCCGCGATCCGGACGTGATCGGCTTTTCGTGTTACATCTGGAACATCGAGGAAACGATCCGCGTCATCAGCGTGCTGAAGAAGATCAAGCCGGAGCTTACGATCGTGCTCGGCGGTCCCGAGGTATCGTACGATACGGAATACTGGATGAACCGGATTCCCGAGGTGGATTGCATCGTCATGGGCGAAGGGGAGGAGACGTTTCTCCATTTGCTGCGGGAGCTGTCCGCCTCGCGTAAGTTTCACTTCGTGTTCGGCATCGCCTACCGCAACAAGGCGGGCGAGGTGTGTGTCAATCCGGGCCGGCCGAAGCTGAACCTGGATGACATTCCGTCGCCGCACCGCTTTGCCGAGGACGAGCCTGCGCTGGCCAGCCGCGTCGTTTATTTCGAGACGAGCCGGGGCTGCCCGTTCAGCTGCCAGTTCTGCTTATCCAGCATCGAGGTTGGCGTTCGTTACTTCGACATCGAGCGGACGAAGGCCGATTTGCTGCATCTGATCGACTCCGGGGCGAAGCTGATCAAGTTCGTCGACCGCACATTTAACATCAAACGGGAATATGCGATGGACATTTTCCAGTTTCTGATCGACAACCATCGTGGCTGCGTATTCCAGTTCGAGATTACCGCGGACATCATGCGTCCCGAGGTGCTCGACTTTTTGGCCGAGCATGCGCCTCCCGGGGTGTTCCGGTTCGAGATCGGCGTACAGTCGACGAACGATGCCACGAACGAGCTAGTCAAACGGCGGCAAAATTTCGCCAAGCTGACGCGAACGGTCAGCATGGTGAAGGCGAGCGGCAAAATCGATCAGCATCTCGACTTGATCGCCGGCTTGCCCGAGGAGGATTACGCCTCGTTCCGCAAAACGTTTAACGACGTGTTCGCTCTCGGTCCCGAGGAGCTTCAGCTCGGGTTTTTGAAAATGCTGCGCGGAACCGGTCTTCGTCACGACGCGGACAAATACGGCTACGTTTATATGGATCACTCCCCTTACGAGATACTGGGCAACGCCATCCTGCCGTTTTCCGACCTGATGCGGATCAAGCGTGTGGAGGATGTGCTCGAAAAGTATTGGAACGCGCACAGGATGGACCGGACCGTCCGGTATTTAATCGACCGTGAGTTCGACTCGGCGTTCGACTTCTTCCAGCTGTTCGGCGATTATTGGGAGGAGCGGGGCTGGCAGAAGATCGGCCATCAGCTCGAGGATTTGTTCGAACGGCTGAAGGCGTTCCTGCTGGACCGCGGCACGGCCGACTTCGAGGTCATCGAAGGGCTGATGAAGCTCGACTATTTCCTGAATCACAAATACAAGCCGCGCAAAATATGGTGGGACTTCACGCTCGACAAAACAGCGCAGCTCCGCGGCATGCGGATGCTGGCGGAACAGCCGCAGCGGGTGTCTCCGGCGTTTGCCGCGCTCGGCCTTACGGAGAAGGAGCTGCACAAGCACGCCGTCATCGAGACGCTTCCGTTCGATTTGCAGCGCTACGAGCTGGACGGTACGATCGACCGGAGCGGCCGTTCGCTGCTGACCGTCGTCTTCGAGCCTGACGGCAGCGGCACGCGCCATTTCTCCATGAGACTGGAGAGCGCCGCAGCGATCGGATAAGCTTGCCGGGCCGCTTCGACATACGGACAGGGACGAGGAAGGAGGCTTTGCGGATGAACGAAAATCGCTGGCTGGAGTGGACGCAGCGCATTCAAGCGATTGCTCAGACGGGGCTAACTTACGCCAAAGACGGATACGACCTCGAACGCTACGAGGAGCTGCGGGAGATCAGCATCGCGATGATGCGCGAACAGACCGGACTGCCGTACGCGGTGGTCAAGGAGCTGTTCGCTTCCGAGACGGGTTATCCGACGCCGAAGGTCGACGTGCGCGGCGTCGTGTTCCAGGACGGCAAGCTGCTGCTCGTCCGCGAAAAATCCGACGGCAAATGGACGCTGCCCGGAGGATGGGCCGACATCGGCTATACGCCGAAGGAGGTCGCCGTCAAGGAAATCCGCGAGGAGTCGGGGCTGCTCGTCCGCGCGGTGAAGCTGCTCGCGGTGCTGGACAAGAAATGCCACCCGCATCCGCCGGAGGCGTATTATATATACAAGCTATTCATCTTGTGCGAGCAGATCGGGGGCTCGCTCGAGGCCGGACTGGAAACGTCCGCCGCCGCTTTTTTTGCCGAAAGCGAGCTGGCGGGACTGGAGCTGTCGCTGAACCGGGCTACGGAATCGCAAATTCGGCTTATGTTCGAATATGGGCGGAATCCGGGCAAGGAAGTCGCGCTCGATTGACAGAAAAGTTGCAAACTGAGGTGGAGTTGACCGGATGCGGGGCGGGGTCTTGTTCGGCAAGTTTCGGGTTTATTCGTTAAAAGGCCGTCTGCGGCTTTTGGTAGCTTTAATGATCCTGTCGATGTGTTTGCTTGTGCTGGCGTTCATGTCTTTTTTCGGCAAAGTCATTAAAGAAAGAGAAATTCATGCCACGCTCCAGGAAGCGATCGATTTGCAGAAGCTATATGTCGACAAGTGGAAAAGCCAACGGCTGTCCGATATCGGCTATTTGGCTGAAACGCAGGCTGCCCGTTCCTTGAATATGCAGGAGATGGGCAGCCAGTTCCGTTTATTCAAAAAATCGCATAGCGATTTCGATTCCTTTGCTTTTGCGGACAAGGACGGCAAGTTTTTGCTGCAAATGGACGAGACCCCCGCCGAGACGAGCATTGGCGACAGAAGTTATTTTCTCGCGGCGCGCAGCCTGCAAGCGAACGTATCCGATGTGATCTCCGGCCGCTTGAGCGGAAAACCGATGCTTGTATTTATCGCTCCGGTGCTGAACAAGGACGGTGCGTTTGCAGGAGCGGTGCTGGGCTCGGTGAAAGTGTCCATGCTCGACTCGATCGTGAACGAGTTCAAGTTCGGCGATAATGGCGAAACCTTTTTGCTGAACAAGTCCGGGTACCGGCTGACGAAGCTGAAGGGCGAGGCGGAAGACGAGTGGACACGCGAGCAATACACGACCGACATTTATGAGAGAGCGCTGGCGGGCGTGCAGAGCCGGGAAGCGTATTTAAACCGCAGCGGGGAGCGGGTGTTCGGCGCTTACGCCTGGACGGCGGACGGCGAATGGCTCATTATAGGCGAGACGCGCGTGCGGGATGTGTACAAGCCGTATTACCGGCTGCTTGTCGCGCTCGCGCTGTCGTGCGCTCTGATCCTGCTGCTCACCTATTTCGCGGCAACGCTGTTTACCCGCAAAATCAGCCGGGTGCTGGCCCATCTGCTGTACGGGACGAAGCGGATTCGCAGCGGTGAATTCGGCTACCGGATCGATCCGGCCGTCATTCGGAACGCGCCTTCGGAGCTTAAAGAGCTTTCCGACAACTTCAATATAATGTCGGACAAGCTGCAGACGACTGTTCAACTACTCGAGGAATCTGCGGTAGTGGATCATTTGACGGATGTGTACAACCGGCGTTTTCTGATGAACGAGGGGGCCAAAATCGAGGAGGCGTCTGCGCGTGCCGGCAATTCGTCGAGCATTCTGCTGATCGATGTCGACTATTTCAAGAAAATCAACGATACGTACGGTCATCTGATCGGCGACCGGGTGCTGAAGCATGCTGCTTCTCTGCTTGTCGACTGCGTGCGCCGCTCCGATGTGGTGGCCCGCTACGGCGGAGAGGAGTTTGTCGTACTGGCTACCAACTGCCCCATACATTGCGGCCGCGAGCTGGCCGAACGGATCCGGGCCTCGTTCGTCCGCACGCCGTACCGCGACGAGGAGCGGGAGATCGCGATTACGATCAGCATCGGCGTCTCCCAGTCCAAGCCGGAGCGCAAGTACGGCACGAACACGCTGGAGGATATGATCGAGCGGGCGGACAAGGCGCTTTACCGGGCGAAAAACGGCGGCCGCAATCGCGTGGAATGCGATGATTGCGGGAGCGCGGCCCCGTCGGGGTCGCGCTCCGACTCCGACTCTGGCTGAGCCTATTCCAGATTGGCATGCCGGCCGAACATGGCAGCCGAGTCATGGCCGCAACGCTTCATCAGCCGCAGAATCATTCCGTCGAAGAAAAGCAGGAGGGTTTGCTCGAACAGCGAGCCCATCGGTTGGACTGTTGCAGCTTGGCTGCCCGCTTGTTCTTTCGGCGAGCCGGGGAGCCTGACGATGAGGTCCGCCAGCCGTCCGATCGTCGACTCGGGCCGTATCGTTACGGCCGCGACGGCGGCTTGCACGCTTTTCGCTTTTTCCGCCATGGAAACGAGACTGCGCGTTTCGCCGGAGCCCGTTGCGAGAATAAGCAAATCGCCTTCTCCGATGGGAGGCGTAACCGACTCGCCCACCACATAAGCGTTCAAGCCCAGATGCGCCAGACGCATGGCAAAAGCTTTGGCCATCAGGCCGGAACGCCCAGCCCCGGCTACGAACAGCTTTCTCGCTTCCCCTATTCGCGAAGCGAGCAGCTCGGCTTGCCCGTCATCGAGTTGCTCGGCTGCCTGCTTCAGTTCGCCGAGTATTTCGGCTACGTACGGATTGGCGCTCATCGGCCCGCAGATCCTTGCGCGATCAGGCTGCGCATCTCGGCTGCAGCGGCCTGCTTGTCCGCTTGTCCGGTAATGCCTCCGCCGACGATGACCAGATCGGGGTTCGCCTTGATCACTTCCGGCAGCGTGCTTAATTTAATTCCGCCGGCTATGGCCGTCTTCGCCTGTTTGACTACGCGTTTGATCGTCCGCAGATCGTCCAGCGAATTTTTGCCGACCGCTTGCAGATCGTAGCCGGTATGGACGCAAATATAGTCCACGCCGAGCGCGTCGATTTCTTGCGCGCGCTGCTCGAGATTTTTAACGGCGATCATATCGACGAGAATTTGTTTGCCTTGCTTTTTCGCTTCCTCTACCGCCCCCCGGATCGACATATCCTCCGAAGCTCCTAGAACGGTTACGATATCGGCTCCTGCCTCGGATGCCTTCATGACCTCGTAGCCGGCCGCGTCCATAATTTTCAAATCGGCCAAAACGCGCAGACCCGGAAAAGCGTCCTTGATCGCCTTGACGGCATGAAGCCCTTCGTTAATGACGACAGGGGTGCCGATCTCGACTATATCTATATAAGCTTCCACTTCTTGTACCAGTTGTTTGGCTTGCGGAATGTCGACCAGATCAAGAGCCAATTGAAGTTCCATGAATGAATCACTCCTCGGGATAGTTGGTGTGGACCACGGGACTTATTGTACGAACATGGGATTTAAAATGGAAGTACGCACTATTTAGTGACGTAGTACCCATATGGATACTATGGACGACAAAAAGACCGTTGCCGCAAGGGCTGACGGTCTAAGTCTGGTTAAAAATTCATACGAGTTCGGATCGCTCCTGATGCTTCTGCCCCCAGTCGGCCATAACGCCGAGCACGCGATGGATCGTTTCGCCGTAGTCGGTCAACGAATATTCGACCTTCGGCGGCACCTGGCTGAATACTTCCCGATGAATGATGCCGTCCAGCTCCAGCTCCCGCAGCTGCTGGGTCAGCATCTTTTGCGTAATGTCGGGCATCGCCCGCTTCAATTCCCCGAATCGTTTAACGCCGTCGGTCAAATGACAGAGAATGACCATCTTCCATTTCCCGCCGATAACTTTCAGCGTCGTTTCAACCGAATCTTTGAACAATTGGTTTCCCATTGTCATGTCCTCCTTTACATTCGTTACGATCATTGCCGGACGCCCCAGGCAGCCCTGAGTCCTTATGTTGCCGGAGAGCGTCCGGAAGACGGAGTCCGAGCGATCAAGCTGAACCAGAACGAAAGTCCTTATCCCGCTTCGCCCAGCGTTTCGGATGCGCTGCGCGGAATCGGCCCCGAGCTGTTCCGCGAGTATCCCGACGCCTTGTGCGACAAGCTTCGCCGCAAGCTGTCCGCCGTACACGGCATTCCGGCTTCCCGGATCATTTGCGGCAACGGCTCGAGCGAGCTCATTACGCTGCTATACAAGACGCTGCTGCGCGAAGGGGACGCCGTAGCGATTCCCGACCCGACATTCGGGTTGTACGAAACCGTGGCCCGTACGTTCGGAGTCGAGCCGGTCGTTGTGCCTACGGACGATGAGTACCGTATCGATACGCGGCGCCTCGCCGAGACGAATGCCGCGGCGATCATTATCGCCAACCCGAACGCGCCGACCGGCATTCCTCTGCAGGCGCCGGAGATCGAACGTCTGCTGCAAACGTACAACGGGCTTGTCGTTGTTGACGAAGCATATATCGATTTTGCCCCGGAGAGCATCTCCGTGATGAATCTGATCGAGACATACGAGCATCTGATCGTGCTGCGGACGTTCTCCAAAGCTTACGCGTTGTGCGGAGCGCGAATCGGCTTCGCGGTCGCAAGCGAGCGGCTGATCCGGGCGATGCAGAAGGCGAGAGAGACGTTCAGCGTCGGAGCGGTCGCGCAGCTTGCGGCAGAAGCTTCGCTTGCGGATATGGACTACGTAAAATTCACCGTATCGCGGATCTCGCAAACGCGCGACCGGTTTGCGGCTGAGCTGACCCGCCGCGGCTGGCGCGTCATTCCTTCCGTCACAAATTTCGTGCTCGCCGCGCCGCCGTCAGATGGGGTTTCGGCGAAGGAGCTGTACGCCCGCCTGCTGCAGGAGCATATTTATGTCCGTTATTTCGATCTCCCCCGTCTGTCCGACAAGCTGCGCATCAGCATCGGTACGGATGAGGATATGGATGCGCTGCTGGCGGCGCTGACGCGGATCGGCTAGCTTGAACAGTCTTCGTAGGGTGCTCGTTTTGAGCATTCGTCGGAGACTGTTTTTTGTGTGACGGCATGTTGGCGTACCGCTGCCATGGCCTCATGCCAGCCACTTAGCAAGTAACAGCCTTTTGAGCCTCTTATTCTTCTTGAAAATCGCAGATTTGGAAAAATAACGGTCTTTTGAGCCGCTTATGCTCCGGTGCACTTGGTCCCCGAACGGTTTTAGCCCGAAATAAGAGGCCCAAAAGACTGCTATGCCTAAGAAGCACGCAAATAAAATGAATTAAGACGCTCCAGAGGCTCTTATTTAGCAAGCTCGTGGCAGGCGAGGGGCAGCCAGGTCGGTATGTATAGTCGCCCGCTGCCTGCAGAGAGGGGAATTCGAAGATCTGCCCGGTAAGCTCCGTCGCAGCCGAACCAGCAATCACGCGGATGATGTTCATCAAATCGACTTTTCGATGTTGTCTGGGCCGTGTGTTATACTGAAGAGGATCGGCTATTACACAAAGCTTAGAGGTGTCGACATTGAAAACAGTCGTTGTTATCGGCGGAGGCGTTACCGGACTATATGCCGCGTATCGGCTGAACCAAGCGATTCAAACGAACAAGCTGCAAGCTTCCGTCGTCCTGATCGAAGCTAATGATAAATTAGGCGGTAAAATTAACACGGTTCACGACGGGCCGTTCCTGATGGAGACGGGTGCGGATTCGATCGTCACCCGCAAGCCGAATGTGGCGCCCATCCTGGACGACTTGCAACTGCAAGAGGACGTCGTCTACAACGGAACCGGCGTCTCGTTCATCCATATCGATGGCGAGCTGAAGCGGATACCGGAGGATGCGGTGTTCGGCATTCCGCTCAGTGTGGAGTCGCTTGCGAAGAGCGAGCTCATTTCTGCCGAAGGTAAGTTAGAGGCGCTGAAGGACTTTTATACGACAAACGAAACGTTTACGAAGAACGACTCGATCGGACTGTTTCTGGAAACGTTTCTCGGCAAGGAGATCGTCGAACGGCAGATCGGGCCTGTGCTCTCCGGCGTTTATTCCGGCAAGCTGCAAGACTTGACGATCGCTTCGACGCTTCCTTATCTGCTAGATTACAAAAACGAATACGGCAGCATCATCCAAGGCTTGTCCGCCAACAAGATGAAGTTCAAAGGGACGGGCGACAAAAAGTTTTTATCGTTCGGGAGCGGGCTTTCATCGCTGATCGATAGGCTGGAGGAGCGGTTATCCGGCGTCGACGTAATCAAAGGGGTGCGAGCGGCGAGCGTTCGGAAGCAGGAGGGGCGATACCGGGTCGAGCTGGCAGACGGCCGGACGATCGAGGCGGATTTCGTCGTGCTGAGCACGCCGCATACGGTCGCAGCGGCGCTGCTGGAGTCGGAGGAGTTGAATGAGGATTTCCATCAGCTCAAGGATAGCTCCCTAATCAGCATCTATATCGGCTTTGACGTGCCGGACGACCGGCTGCCGCAGGACGGCACCGGGTTCATCGCAGCCGCGAACAGCGAGCTGAGCTGCGATGCCTGCACGTGGACGAGCCGGAAGTGGGAGCATACGTCGGCGAGGGGGCAACTGCTCGTTCGTTTGTTTTACAAAAGCTCCAATCCGGTTTATGAGACGCTTCGCAAGCTTTCGGAAGATGAGCTGCTGAAGGTGGCGCTCGCCGATATCGAGAGCAGTCTCGGCATAACGGCCAAGCCGGTTACGTACCAGGTGACCGGGTGGCACGAGTCGATGCCGACCTACCATATCCGGCACCACGAAATCGTGAAGTCGCTCGAAGCGAAGATGGAGCGATACTTTCCAAATGTGCTGCTCGCCGGCTGCTCGTATTACGGCGTAGGCATTCCGGATTGCATGGACAACGGGGACAAAATGGCTGAGCGGATCGTGAAGCAGTTGTAAGGGGCAGGACTTTTGGGCGTGTGAAAAAGCGAAAGGCAGGCGGGTGCGGATGATGCGCGAGCAGGAGCAAGGGCAGGAGCATGAACAAGGGCTGTTTCGTCAGTTGCTGGGGGAGCCGATCGAAGACGTGTTGGTGCTGGACCCCGGCTACTCGGGGCACGCCAGCGATGTATGGCTGGTCAAGACGCCGTCCCGGGAAGTGGTCGTTCGTTCCTCCCGGATGAGCGGCGAGCCTGAAGGTGAGTTTTGGCTCGGCTGCAAGCTGCTGTTCGGCATCGACCCGCGGCGAATGGAGTTTATGGAGAGTTCGGCCAAGCTGCTGAACGGGATCGCGACGATCCCTGCGCCGAAGACGCTGGCGAAACGGACGATAGGGGATAAGCAATACCTCGTAGTCGAAAAGATGGAGGGGGTGCCGCTGCGGCGGTTTGCGGATCTGCCCGATGAGGCGCTGTATACGTTCGGCTGCTGGCTTGCCGAAGTGCACAGCCACAGCTTCGAGGTATTCGGCAATTTGGCGGATGCTCCAAATGAGCCCAAAGCCCGGTTCCACGAACGAATGCTAGCGACGATGGAGCATCTCGTGCAGAGCGAGCATGGCGACTCCCCCGAAATGAACGAAACGCTTGCCGCGGTCAAGGCGGAAATGGCGCATCTGCGGGAACCGGAAACGTGTGCTCCCGTCCTTGTCGATATGGACCCTTCGCAGTTTCTCGCTTTAGGCGGCCGGATTACCTCGATCGTCGACACGGAAGCTTATGTGCTTGCGCCGCCCGAGCTGGACTTTATCGGATTGGAGTACGTGCTGGACGCCCGGTCGGCACGGCCGGTTCTCGCAGGTTATGCGTCGGTGCGGAACGTTCCGGACTTATCCGTTGTTCGCAGGCCGTACCGGTTTCTGTACAGGCTGCTTGGCGTGCAAGGCTCGGTGCCGCTCGCGGATTGGTTTGCGCATCCCGAATGGCTGGAAGGGGCCCAAAACGATGGGTGAATCGGAAAAAGGCAAAACGGCTCTCATAGCGGGTGCCACCGGCCTAGTGGGCGGCGAACTGGTCAAGCTGCTGCTTGCTGACGAGGCCTATGCGGAGGTCGTCGCCCTCGTTCGCAAGCCGGCGGCATTACCGGCAGGCGGGAAGCTGACGCAGGTTGTGACCGACTGGAGCGATGAGCAGGTGACGGAAGTGATGCGCGGGAAGGGACGCGGAGCCGACGTCTTTTGCGCGCTGGGCACGACGATGAAGCAGACCGGAACGAAGGAGCGGTTCCGCAAGGTCGACTTCGATTATCCGCTGCTGCTTGGACGGCTGGCCGAGCGTTACGGCGCTTCCGCCTACGTTAGCGTTACGGCCGTGGGCTCCGATCCGCGCTCCGTCTTTTTCTACAGCCGGGTGAAAGGGGAGCTGGAGACAGAGCTTCAGAGGTTGTCTATTCCCGCTCTGCACATCTTCAGACCGTCGCTCCTGCTGGGAAACCGCAGCGAGGTCCGGCCCGGCGAGAGACTCGGAGAACGGCTAAGCGGGTTGTTCGCTTCTGCGATGATCGGCTCCTGGCGTAAATACAGGCCGATTCAGGCGGAGACGGTAGCCCGGGGCATGGCGGCCGCGGTCAAGCATGGAGGCGTAGGCGCCGCCAAGTACGAATACGAGCAAATCACCGCGCTGTCCGGGCGAGGCTGATCCGCTTTCGCTTGCGATGGTGCAAAACGTGCCAAAAAAGGGCTTTCCAATGGTCTGTCGAGACCGTGGATTGCCCTTTTTCTCTGCGAATGGCTTCGCTCCGCCAATGTAGGCGATCCCGCTCCGCGCGGTGCTTAGACTCAACCGCCGAACGCTTCCCGGAACGCTTTGGCCAAATCAGCCGGCTCGACGTTCCACAGCTTCGCAATGTCTTCGCATACGTTTTGCTCCCACCAGTCGGACAGCAGCTTGCGGTTGCTGCTATTCTCGGCGATGAATGGCAAATTCAGCACGACTTTTTTCAGATAAAGCTCCTCGGCTTCGTCAAGCTGGGCCGGAGGGACCCATATTTTCAGCCGCTTCATCGTCCGGTACAGCTCTTTGTTGCAGGCCCGGCGAATTTTGCGCAGCGTCGGCAAATTGGCATTGTGCTTTTCGGTATGTTTTTCGCCCGCAGGCTTGGTCATAGACGCATCACCGCTCCTCTCTGCTTCTACCATATGCAGAGGGCGGGCGCCGGGCTACTGTTTTGCGTCCTGCGGGGTGCTTGCAAACACGCCTTGAATCAGTTCACGACGATATAGCCGATCATGGGGCCGCTGTGCGCGAAGTCGGGATGGGTTAGGCAAATGAGCCGGTATACGCCGGGCTTATCCGCCTGAAACGAGACGACCGTTTCTTCGCCCTTTTTGACCTCGCCTTTAATGCCGAGCCCTTCGATCATAAACGGATGGCTTGCGCCGTTCACGCCGGTAATGCTCAGCTTGACTTTCTCTCCTTTGCGGACGACGATCGTGCCGGGGTCCCAGCGGTAGGCCTCGATTTCTTTGCCGTCCGGCAGCGTAGATTTGAATTCTCCGGTCACCATATGAATCGTGCGCTCGCCGGCGGCAGCCGTACCGGTTACCGAAGCGGCCTGTTCCTGACGGACATACAGCAGGTATGCCGCAGCCAGCAGGAAAATTCCGACTGCTAGCAGCAGCTTGTTTCTGCCGAGCACGACTACCTGCACCCGTTTTTGCGGATCGCGACGCCATGTTTCGTTCCTCAACCGTTTCTCCTCCCCTTGGGAGCTTAAAGCTCCTGGCTCATGCAAAGCTTGGCGCAAGCAGGGAGCGGGCTTGCCGCCTCCCCGATGCTTGTCACGTACTTCTTCTTTACTAGCGTATGAACGGGCTTGTTTCCTCATGACTGGGGATAGACGGTCGCGAAGGCAGGATGAAATGAAATCGGCGCCCCGTCTATAGTCTGGATGCGTGATCCGCCTTCATATGATAGAATAGGGGACGAGCAGACAAGCCGGCATGGCGGAGTGCTCTATTACAGGTGGAGAGTTGGGTACGGATGAGCGAATGGCTTCATGGTATTATCGATACGGCGACTGCATGGTTGACCGACCTTGGCTATTGGGGCATCATGATCGGCTTGATGATCGAGATCATACCGAGCGAAATTGTACTGGCGTTCGGCGGGTATATGGTCTACTTGGGAGAAATCAACTATTGGCTCGCCGTCTTGTTCGGTACGATCGGCGGCGTCATCGCGCAAATATTCGTCTACTGGATCGGCCGGTACGGCGGCAGACCGATCTTGGAGAAGTTCGGCAAATACATATTCATCAACAAGCACCATATCGACGTGTCGGAGCAGTGGTTCAACAAATACGGCACTGGCGTCATCTTTACGGCCCGGTTCATTCCGGTCGTCCGTCACGCGATATCCGTTCCCGCCGGGATGGCGCGGATGCCGCTCTCCAAGTTTACGCTGCTGACGACGCTTGCGGTTATTCCGTGGTCGATGCTATTCATCTACTTGGGGAAAACGCTCGGGGAGAATTGGAAAAATATCGACGAGACGGCCGCCAATTATATGAGCGAGCTTATGTGGGGCGCCGTCGGTCTTACGGTGCTGTACGCCGGTTACTTGATTTACAAACGTTCGAAGAAAAAGAAAAGCCACAAATAAAGCGCAGCAAAAGAAAAACCTTTCTGAAACCGCGAAGCGGAATCGGAAAGGTTTTTGCTTTTTGTATGAGGGAACGGCTTGGTTTGCTGCAGCGCCTGATGCCGAAGCCTACGAATGGACACGCCCCTGCCTGATCGGCTAATATAAAAGCAGTGTCACTAATGAGGGAGGAATACGCATGAGCCAAAATGTGGCCGACAAGCTCGGCAAAGGATTAGCCCCGCAGCAGTTTATCGATGCGATGACGAAAAACAAAGATACATTTGTGGACTGGTACAACCGTTTCGAATGGAGCTCGGACGATGACCGCGACTTTTTCGTATCGCTGTCCAACCGTGACGATCTGCGCTGCCTGATTCTCGCGGCCGACTGGTGCGGCGACGTCGTTCGCAACGTTCCGGTTGTTTTTCGTGTGCTCGAAAACTCGGGAATGCCGGTCGAGGTGCTCATCATGGAGGAAAATCTCGATACGATGGACCAGTTTCTGACGATGGGCGGCCGTTCGATTCCGATCGTGATTTTCGCCGATACGGGCGGCTTCGTGCTCGGACAATGGGGCCCTCGTCCGCAGAAGGTGCAGGAAGCGATGGTTCAGTTCAAGCAGGCCAATCCCGACCGGAATGCGGCGGATTACGACGACAACCTCAAGGCGACGCGGGCGGAGATCATGGCCCGGTACGGCGAAGGCACTGGCTATCATGCGGTCATCGCCAAGGAACTGCGCGACTTGATTTCGACTTTTTGACGATTGCCGAACGGAGATGTATTCATGACGCTGAATGTAGAAAGCTTCGAGCTCGGACCGCTGCAAACGAACGCTTACTTGCTATCGAATGCGGATCGGACGAAAGGGATCGTGATCGATCCGGGGATGAATCCGAAATCGCTGTTTAAGCGTATCGAAACGATGGAGATCGAGGCGATCGTGCTGACCCATACGCATTTCGACCATATTGGCGGCGTAGACGAGCTGCGCAAATGGAAAAAATGCCCCGTCTACGTACACGACGCCGAGGCCGATTGGTTGTCTGATCCGAAGAAAAACGGCTCCGCCAGATGGCCGGAGCTTGGCGGACCGATCGTCACGGACCCTGCGGAATATGCGCTGGATGGCGGCATGACGCTGGAGCTGCTCGGGGAGAAGTTCCGCGTGTTCCATACACCGGGCCATTCCCCCGGCAGCGTCAGTCTGCTGCTCGGAAACAGGCTGTTCTGCGGCGATGTGTTGTTCCGCTTGTCCGTCGGACGGACGGATTTGCCGGGCGGCAGCGAACGGCAGCTGCTCGAGTCGATTCACGGCACGTTGTTCGATTTGCCGGACGAGACCAAGGTGTATCCGGGTCACGGGAAATCGACGATGATCGGGTTCGAGAAGCAAAACAATCCTTATGTTTGAGGTGGTCCTCCGCCTGCGTGGGGAAAGCCTTATTGCGCCGGAAGGGCAATAAGGCTTTTTTTGGCATGCCCGTAGAGGGACGGTATGGGATGCCGATGTTAGTAATTAACTTATTGATTAAAAAAATGTTGACAAATGGAACGACGTCCCATTATGATGGCTTTGTCAATTATTTTGGAACATTGTTCCATTATCTGTTCAACTATACCGGCAAAGTCATCGGGGCGATTAGCTGCGCGGGACCGACGGAAAGAATGAGGCCGATTCGCAAGACGATCGTAGACAATATCACGGCAAGCAGCCAGTACATCTCGAAACGACTAGGCTACGTGGCCGGGCTAAGGATGCAGCAACTGTAAGAATAATGCAAGCGTATACAAGAAATAATCCGGCGTATGCTTCTAAGCTGAAGGAGGAGCGGGAGTTGACGGAAGACAAAGATTTGGCGCTGCGCCCCACGCGGGTGACCGCAGCTGTGGGAGAGATGTATTTGTCCCGCCATTGGCAAGGAATCCCGGGCATCGAATGCGCGGGGAACGGAAGGCTGTGGGCTGCGTTTTATAGCGGGGGCGAGGAGGAGGGGCCGGACAATTACGTCGCGCTCGTTACCAGCGGGGACGAGGGCCGGACATGGTCGGACGTGTTGTATGCGGTTGACCCGCCCGGGCTCGTCCGGGCTTACGATCCATGCCTATGGCATGATCCGTCCGGCCGCCTGTGGCTGTTCTGGGCGCAAAGCTACGGCTGGTACGATGGACGATGCGGCGTGTTTGCCGCCACCTGCGACAGCTCCGGCGACGCAAGCCTGGTCTGGTCAGAGCCGAGAAGGATTGCCGACGGGATTATGATGAATAAGCCGACGGTGCTTGTGAACGGAGATTGGCTGCTGCCGATCGCCGTCTGGGCCTGCGAGAGCTCGGGGCTGAACGATTTGCCGGAGGAGCGCTTCTCAAACGTGTGGCATTCCGCCGATCAGGGCAAGACGTTTCGCAAGCTCGGCCATGCCGACATCCCGAATCGGAGCTTTGACGAGCATATGATCGTGGAGCGCAAGGACGGGAGCCTGTGGATGCTCGTCCGCGCCTTCTACGGCATCGGCGAAAGTGTGTCGCAGGACGGCGGGAAAACGTGGACGCCCGGCCGACAGTCTCCGCTTGGAGGGCCCGACTCCCGTTTTTATATCGGTCGTCTTCGCTCGGGCCGTTTGTTGCTGGTCAATCATTACCAGTACAGGCGCCGAAGCCATCTGACGGCGATGCTCTCCGAGGACGAGGGCCGCAGCTGGACCGGGCATCTGCTGCTGGACGAGCGTTCCCACGTAAGTTATCCGGACGTCGTGCAGGCCGAGGACGGGCGTATATTCATTATCTACGATCACGAGCGGAGCAAGGCCAAAGAAATATTGCTGGCTATCGTTACCGAAGCGGATATTTTGAACGGCAGTCTCGTTTCGGAGCAGTCCGTACTCAAACAGTTGGTGAACAAGGCGTAACGTTCTGTGGCGGGAACGCTTGGCCTATAGCAAGGGGGGTCGTCGGCGGCTTGTCGCAAGCCCGGCCTGGCGGGCACCCCTTTTTGCACGGCGGGGCCGACCGCCGCGGAATGCGTCGTTAATTCGCAGACTCGTCCCGCTCTGCCAGCAGCGCGGAGGGCAACTGCCCGGTCGTTTTCTTGAAGATGCGGTAAAAGTAGGACGGATCGCTGTAGCCGACGTATTCGGCGATCTCGGCGACCGTCAGCAGCGAATGGCGCAGCATGTAGGACGCCGTTTTCATCCGGGCGGCGTGAACGCATTCGCTGATCGTTTGGCCGGTCACGGAGCTGAACACGGTGGCGGCGTAATTGGCGCTTTTGCCGATCGCCTCGCCGAGATGCTCCTTCGTCACCCGTTCGCGGTGATGGAGCTGAATGTAGCTGCGCATCGTCTCCGCCATCCGATACGTCTCGGCGGCCGGGCGGCCCCGGTCTAGCTCGCGGCTCGCAAGTACGAGCATTTCCAGCAGCAGTGCCGCAGCCATCGTTTCCCGGTAAGGGAGCCGCTCGTTCCATTGATCGGATGCGGTTTTGCAGCGGTCTGCGAACAGCTCGTACATGCCCGATTTCCACAAAACGTAAGGGGTTTGCTTAAGCACGGACAAGTCGGGGAGAAGGGACGCGAGGCGAAACGCGAACACATATTTTTCGTGGAGCACGGTTGGAATGCTTTTGCCGTAGTAGGAGGCCTGCTCGGATAGCAGCAGCATGTCGCCCTTCTCCAATACAACCTTGCTGCCGCCAATCCAATAGACGCAGGAGCCGTACGTGACAAATATGAAGGAGAGCAGCGGGGTAAAAGAGTCGTTCTCGGCGTACCATTTCGTTCCTTTGTCCTGACGAATATCTACGACTTGCAGCATGGCGGAATATCACCTTCGCGTCTGTTGTTTACGTACTATTGTACAGGATGCGTACTATGTTTCATAGCGGCCTTTCGGCGCCCGGGATTACAATGGGAGAAACATACCCACTTCATCCGCGAAAGGAACGAGACACAGCAATGCGCAAAACAAAAATCGTCTGCACGATGGGACCGGCCTGCGATTCGGTCGACGTGCTCAAACAAATGATCGCCGCCGGGATGAATGTAGCCCGCTTGAATATGGCGCACGGCAGCCTGGAGGAGCATGCGGCCCGCATCGAGCGGGTTCGTCAGGCAGCCAGAGAGACGGGGACGGTCGTCGCCATTTTGATGGATATTAAAGGACCGGAGGTGCGGATCGGCATGCTGGCCGAGCCTTCTTACGACTTGGCCGAAGGCGACCGGTTTATTTTGACGACGGAGCCTGTTACCGGTGACGGCAAGCGTGTGGCGGTTAACTATCCGGATCTGCCGAGGGATGTGGGGGCCGGCTCGAAAATATTGATCGACGACGGTCTGATCGAGCTGGAGGTTGAGCAGGCGGAAGGAACCGAGGTTGTGTGCCGCGTCGTGAGCGGCGGCAAGCTGAAGCCGCGCAAAGGCGTCAATCTGCCGGGCGTCCGCACCTCACTGCCGGGCGTTACCGAGCGCGACATTTTGCATATCGGCTTCGGCGTCGAGCAGAACGTCGATATTATCGCCGCCTCCTTCGTGCGCAAAGCGGCGGATATCGTACAAATCCGCGAGGTGCTGGAGCAGCATGGAGCGGGGCATGTGCGGATCATTTCCAAGATCGAGAACGAGGAAGGCGTAGACAATCTGAACGAAATCATCGAGGTGTCCGACGGTATTATGGTGGCGCGCGGCGATCTGGGCGTAGAAATTCCGGTCGAGGACGTACCGCTCGTGCAGAAACGGATGATCCGGGCCTGCAACGCAGCAGGCAAGCCGGTCATTACGGCGACGCATATGCTGGAATCGATGCAGATGAACCCGCGGCCTACCCGCGCCGAGGCAAGCGACATCTCCAACGCGGTGCTCGACGGCAGCGACGCGGTCATGCTGTCCGGGGAAACGGCGGCGGGCAAATATCCGGTCGAATCGGTCGCCACGATGGCGCGTATCGCCGAGAAGACGGAGACGATTTTGCCGTACCGGGAGTCGTTCGAGCAGAAGATCGCCCTGCATCCGACGAATGTAACCGAGGTCATCAGCCAATCAGTCGTAGGAGCTTCGCTCGATCTGGGACCGAAAGCGATCCTGACGCCGACGGAAACCGGGTTTACCGCCCGGATGGTATCCAAATACCGGCCGAATGTGCCGATCATTGCGGTGACGCCGAACGAAAAAGTGCTTGGCGGGCTTTGTCTCGTCTGGGGCGTTGTGCCGGTGAAGGGTGAAACTGCGCCGACCACGGACGAAATGCTCGCCTCGTCGCTGCAAAGCGCCGTCGGCAGCGGCGTACTGTCGCCTGGCGATACCGTGATCGTATCGGCCGGCGTACCGGTAGGACGGAGCGGAGCGACGAATCTGATGAAGATCGTGGAAGTCTCGCAGTAACTCGTTAGGGGCTTCCCGGCGCATGCTGCTGGTGGTTATGGACACCATTATCGCGATAATGCTGGGGAGCGACCCCCTCGATCTTTTTGAAGATACGGCTGAAATGAAACGGGTCGGGATAGCCGACTTCCTGGGCGATACTTTTCACACTTTTGCTCGTATGATGGAGCAAATATTTGGCGCGCTGCGTGCGCAGCTGGTGAACGTATTGCTGGATGTTCGTATTTGCATACTTTTTGAACACGTGACACAAATATTCGTACTTGCGGTCCATGAAGTGCTCCAAATTTTGTTTGGGGATGTCCTCCGTATAATAATCGTTCAAGTAGCTGATCATTCTGCGGTAGGTCCGATATGACGTAGGCGCAGCCGTATCCAGCTTTGTATGCTCGAGCCAATCGTCGGAGATGAGCCGGAGCGTCTCGGCAAGCAATATCGTCGCATGAAACCGAAAGTTGCCTTTCGGTTTTTTGCATGTCTCCAAAAGCTCTTCGAACAAACCGAGCATTTTATAAATCCGCTTGGGCCGGAACAATCGGGGGATGACTAACGGATCGTCGCTGCTTCGCTCGATCGTCCTCAGTTCCAACTGCGAGGCATGGATAATAGTAAGCTCGGACGCTTGATGCAATAAAAATTCGTCCATGACGGGATCGCACGAAAATTGCGCCCAGAAAAACCTCCCCTGCCGTTCCCCGGGTTTCCACCCTCCATGCGTCTCCCAAGGCTTCAGCAGCAAACAATGCCCGCCGACAACACCAGCCGCTCGCCCTCGACCTCCAAATGCACGTTCCCCTCGGCTACTGCAATCAACTCGTAGTTCGGATTGTGATGCTCCGCGAAAAACGTAGGATGATTCGCATCGCACAAATCGACATACTTGACGTCCAGCCTGGCTAATCGAGACATTTTGTACAGCATCGCATGGCATCCTCCGATCCATTTTCCGCTCAAATCGAAACCACGTTCATGGATACATGGCGTTTATCCATCTATAGTCAAGGTAGTTACGGATTATTATACCAAATGCCTTGGGGAGGTGGCGGGCTTCCGGAAAAAATAAAGCGCATTCATAAGGGGACGTTTACGGCATTTGTCATCACCGTGCAATTGAATCACACACTCGGGAGGAACGAAGAAAATGAACAAAAAAGTATGCCGCTTCTTGTGCGCACCTCTGCTGCTGGCCGTAGCCTCGGCTTGCGGTTCGAGTACCCCGGCAGCGGATCCGAATACGGTGACACCGTCGCCGTCCAAGCAGCCCGATCCTGTGGAGCTGACGTTCCTGTATACCGCTACCGGTTACCCGGACGCAGACTTCATGAGGGATTACGGCGATCCGATCAAGCGTAAGTATCCACACATCTCGATTAAATTCCTGCAAAGCACGAAAGGAAACACGCTCCAGGAACTGATCGTCGCCAAAGCGGACATCGACGTCATCTTTACTTCCATCGGCGCTTTGCCCGGCGTTATCGACAGCGGAATATCGCTCGATTTGGCGGAGTCGATCCAGGCGGGCAAGTTCGATTTGAACCGGTTCGAGCCTTCGACGATCGATATGGTGCGCAATATGTCGGGAGGCAAAGTGCTCGCTTTGCCGATAAAAGCCACCTCCATGGTGCTGTTCTACAATAAGGATCTGTTCGACAAATCCGGCGTCGCTTATCCGAAGGACGGCATGACGTGGGACGATGCTTATGAAATCGCCAAGAAAATGACCCGGAACGAGGGAGGGCAGCTTTATCGGGGATTTGTTTCCTCGCCGCAGCATTTGGCCATGACGAATCAATATTCGCTGGACTTTATCGACCCGAAGACGAAAAAAGCGGCGTTCGACAACGGACGGTGGAACCCGTTCATGGATAATTTCGTCCGTTTTTTTCAAGTGCCGGGGTACGAAGCGGATGCGAAGGTGCTCGCAGGCGGCGCGCAAAGCGATATGTTCTATAAAGATCGGACGGCCGCCATGTACGCCACTTTCTCTTCGAATTATCCGAGGGCGGGCGACGGGATGAATTGGGACGTCGTCACGTTCCCGACGTTTAAAGACCGGCCAGGTGTAAGCGCTCAGCCTTATCCCGCCTATTTCAGCATTTCCTCGACCAGCAAGCATAAGGAGGAGGCGTTTCAGGCGATCGCCCATCTGACTTCGGACGAAGTACAAATGGAGCAGGCGAGAATCGGCAATCCTCCCGTGCTCAAAAGCCAATCGGTCCGGGCCGTCTTCGGGCAAGATTCGCCCGACTTGAAGGGGAAAAATACGCTGGCCATGATGGCCGCCAAATTTGCCGACCCGCGCGTGTATACGAAATACGACGGGCACGCCCAAAGCGTGATCACAACGTCTTTTACGGACATCATTACGGGTGCGAAGGATACGAATACGTCGCTTAGCCAGGCTGCGGCCATTCTTAACGCTAAAATCGCGGAAATAGATGGGAAGTAGAAACGATAAACGAATGGAGGGATAGAAGACAATGGACGATCAGGTGAACATGAGCAGAAGGAAATTGCTCGCTTCGCTCGGAGTGGCGGCGGGGGCGACGGCTATGCTGTACACGGCCGCAGGGACGGCATTCGGGAAGGAACAGCATTCGGTGACGGAAGCGGTGTATGGCGACAAGCCTTGCCCGGCGTGCTGCAACATAGGGGCGAGCATTACCGAAATGCCGGATGCATCGGCCTTTTTGAATGAAAAAATTAATGAACTCAGCTCTTCCGGAGGCGGGGAGATTTGTCTTCCTCCCGGATTGATAACGGTCAAAAGCATGATCGTGCTAAAGTCAGGCGTGAAATTAAGAGGCCAGGGCGACTCGACTGTCATCAAAGGCGTATTCAATGTGCCAACGAATCGAATCATTACCTCTCCGTACGATTCGCTTCAAACCGCTATCGGTCTTTACGATTTTTGCGTGGACCGGTCCGGGGCGAACGCCCAGCACGGCATTATTTTGGGCGGCATCCATCATCTGAGAATCAGCCGTGTGACGGTCAGGGGCAAAAGCTCTGCCGAAAGCGGAGCTCTTGGGGTTTCCGTCTTTAACGCCTATGCGACGATACAAAGCCAGGATGTGATCGTGGAGGGCTGCCGGATCGAGCAAAGCAACAATTTCGGCATCGCCTTCGGCAACGTCAAGGACGGGATGATCTCGAACAATGTGTTCATCGATTGTTACCGCAAATGCATCGGGCTGGAAGCTTGGGGCGACGGCACTCCCGCCTACTTGAATACGCACGGCATCGTCGAAAATGTCACGGTCGTCGGCAATACGGTACACGCTTCGGAAAATCCGGCCAATCATATCGGCGGGTCGATCGGGCCGGCTGTTTATGTCGGGGGCGCTTCGGGAGGAACGGTCCGAAACTGCGTCGTTACCGGCAATACGATACGGGTAACAGATCATGTCTGCGCGAATTATTACGGCATTACGGTAACCGGCGCGCCGACGCTGCCATGCGAAGGGATTACGATCAGCGACAACTCGGTCTACAATGCATCCGGTGCGGGTATTTATGCGGGAGTCCTCGGCTGCATGACCAGACAGCTCAAAATTTCCGGCAATATGATTATGAATCCGAGCGTCTCCGGCTCCAAGGCGGCCATTTTGCTGCGAAATGTGACGGACAGCGTCGTATCGGACAACAAAGTGATCGGAACGACGCACTCCTATGCATTTGAAGAACAAGTCGGCTGCGACCGGAATATGGTGACCACGAATCATTTTGCGCCGGGTACGCTCGGGGTCGTCAACCTTGCGGGAGCGAATAGCTCATACTTCTCGTCGTCGCACTTCACAACCTATGGCGGCAAAAAGTTTATGGAATCGTACGTCGTAGCGGACGACGCGTCGGTCGTACTAAAATCGCGAGGCAATCCGCAGAGGGGCATTTTCATGATCGCCAGCGATTATGGCGGAAACTATGCGATTCTTGTTGTCAATGGAGCGGGAGCTCCCATCGTTATCTCTAAAAGCGCGGACACCCAAGTTGGCGCTACGAATCCGGATGTGGACGGGGCCCTTAATATTTACCCGAACAACGGCACCGAGCTTGTTATCAAAAACAGGCTGGGCTCGGCCCGTACGATTACGATCGATAGCCTTACGAAATAATTTACATGAAAAAAAAGGAAATGGACCGCGGACGTAGAATATCCGAATGTTGGGGATGAATACTGCTCAAACAGTCGGGGGGCTACCTATGTCTTCGGTCCGTGTTCAAGTTTCGTGCATCGCCGTGCGCGATGGACAAATCGCAATGATCCAAAAGCTGAATCCGGTTTATAAAACGTATATGAAATATATTCCGCCGGGCGGTCACGTGGAAACCTACGAGACGGCCGAGCAGGCCTGCATTCGCGAAATGCGCGAGGAGACGGGACTGGAAGTGGACGGGCTGGAGCTGGTCGGGGTCATTACGTTTCTGAACCGCGAGGCAGAGTATCACTCGGTTGCCTTCTTGTTTGTCGCCTCCGAGGTGGAAGGAACGCTTGCTTCGCTGGAGCCGGACAAACAAACCTCCCACTGGGTCAAACTTGACGGTATTGAAGGCAACGAAAGGGTACCGGGCTATCACCGGGACTTTCTGGACCATATTTTGAACCGGCGCGGATTTCTGAACGCCCGAGTCGAGTGGCTGACTCCGGGTCATGAAGTATCCTGGATGATTGTACAGCCGCCCGCAGGCCGAATGATGACCGCCACCGGCGGGCAACCATAGTAGTAATGCAAGGAAGCTGGGACCGCTCAAACCGATGCGGTCCTGATGTCATGTACGGAAGAAAACGAATACGAATACGGTGTCTTTCATACAACCTCGTTTTGGGTCAACATGACGGTGTCGCTGTATACGCTATGTTTGGCTTTGATGCAGATGGTTTATGGGCCGTTGACCGATTCGATCGGCCGAAGAAAGGTGCTGCTTTTCGGCAACTTTATTTATTTGGCCGCTACTCTGGGCTGTTACATCACGGCCGTGTCGGTCTTGCTGTTTATCGCGACGGCGTCGCATTCCTTGCTGCTGCTGCTCGCGTCGGACATGCTGTTCGGTTTTTTTGTCGGCGTATCGCTGCCGGTACAAACCGTCTTGCTGACATCGGCGTTTCTTCAAAAGCGGGCTACCGCTGTAGGCGTGTATAACTTTTTAAGATATATGGGCATGACGCTCGGGCCGATGGCCGGTTCCTTGCTGCTGCATCTGGCCGGGCTGCCGGCGGCGTTCGGTTTCGCGGCACTGCTGCTGGTCGGGTGCGGCTGGCGGCTCGGGAGAGCGGAGACATCCGCCAGCCGGTAACAGCGGCGGTCGATACTATGTTGACGGGGTGAAGATCAGGTTGAATAGCTGGATGTACGGATTGAAAAAAAGACTCAACCTTCACCCGGGGGCCGAATCGGAGGAAGAGTTCGGACACTATTTTGTCGGCAAACATCTCTCCATTCTCCGTTTCGGCATCATGGTCTCGATCTTTCTGTTCGCGCTGCTTGGTATCGACGACATCTGGGCCGCACCCGTGTCTAAGCACGAGACGTGGGGCATTCGCTACGGGCTGATGGTGCCGTTCTTGCTGCTAAGCTATGGTGTCACGTATACAGCCATGTTCCGAAGGCATCAGCAAACGGTTATGGTTATCGTCCAGCTTGTTTCCGGAAGCGGCAGCATCGCCATCATCGCCGTGCTGCATCCGGAGGAGCCGGCGAGCTATTTTTATTTTGCCGGTCTGATGCTGATCCTGTTCGCCAACTTTACAATGTTCGGACTGCGTTGGATTCAAGCGACGGCCGTTTCAGCCCTGCTCGCGGCCGGTCATGCGGCAGCCGTCTTTTTCGCCCATAATTCGTCGCACTTCGATGTGACGCATGTCTTGTACTTGTCTCACATTAACGGCAATCTGTATGTACTCTCGACCTTGTTCGGTTCCGCCGTAGTCGGTTATGTGATGGAGCGGTACAAAATCGTGGAGTTCGTCCAGCGCAAAGAGCTGGAGCGTAAAAACGAAGTGATGGAACGGCTGTCGTACAAAGATGGCCTCACCGGAGTTTCCAACCGGAGAGCCTTCGATGCCCGTATTGCCGAGGAATGGAGCCTGGCGCTGAAAAATGGCCGCAGCCTCTCGCTGATTATGATCGATATCGATCTGTTCAAGCCTTACAATGACGCTTACGGCCATCTGAAGGGAGACGATTGCCTGATCGCGGTCGCCTCCGCCCTGCAAAGCGGGCTCAAGCGGTCCCGCGATTTCGTGGCCCGTTACGGCGGCGAGGAATTCGCCGTCATTTTGCCGGGCGTGGATGAGGACGGGGTACGAGGCTATTGCGCTGCCCTGCATGAAGCGGTGAACCGGCTGGGGCTCGAACATCCCGCTTCCCGCGTTGGCCACGTCACGATCAGCGCCGGAGTCGCCACCGCCAGGCCGCAAAACGATCAGTACCGGCCTTGGCTCGAAGCCGCCGACCGCGCCTTGTACGAGTCGAAGTCGAAGGGCGGCAATTGTACGATGGTGGGGTGAGTTGTGGAGACCGAATAGGTGCGGAATGGTGAATTGACACATTGGACAAAAATAGCCTCCTCTTAGTGAGATCATTATACTGGTGCTAGGGAAGCGCAAGTAATTCTTTGAAACAGGTCAGCCGAATTGGCTGGCTTTTTTCTTTTTAGTAAATCGGAAGGGGAAGGGAGGGTAAAAAAGATTGCTGATTTATGATTGATCGCTGAATCGAAATGCTTAGTTCATGGCCGAAAATTGCTACTTTGGATGGAGTTCTCTACACAATGAAAAATGTTGGTAGTTGTAAAATGGTGTAAATACCCGTTTGTATCATGTTGAAAAAATGTAAAATGTTGTTTGAATTGCATATCATTCGAGGAGGAATATGTTTGCGAAAAAAATGGACTGGCTTTGCTTCACTCCTGCTGGTCGTAACACTGATTAGTCAGACCTATTCGGTCTATGCATCGACTTATCAGGCGACAGCTGGTATGGAAACGTTATCAAGTATAAGTCACGACGTCTATGCGCAGATACAGACCGATGTGGTCACACATCAGGTGTATCAACCGACATCCGAGAAAACGAGGAAACTGCTTCAAGAAGATCCGGAATTACTAGGTGAAGTAGTTGAAAAAAGAACGCCAACCAGTAAGCATTTTTTACGAAAAGACGGGACATACAAAGCCATAATAACGATGCAAGATCAGCATTATGAAGCCGAAGACGGCAAACTGTATGATATCGACACATCGATCTACAAGGAGTCGGTATTGGACAGCGTATATGCACGGCTTTCCAAAGCGAGTGCCCAATCGATCAAAGAACTGGCAGCTACCAACAAAGCTATCCGTCTTAAAGGCGTTCTCCCTCAAGAGGAACATTATAAAGCACCGCAAGTTCCATTCGACGCCACTTTACCGAACCGGTTCGTACAGGGTTATTCAATTGCCAAAAATAACGAGCGCCTCTCGTTCGTTCCAGTGGGGGCTTCTAACGTGACGGGAACGGTGTACGAGCATTCGGGCATGCAGTATGAAAATGCATGGAATCAAACCGATGTTCTTCTTCAAGTAGTGGATAACGGCATTAAAGAAACTCTAATCCTGAAAAGTCCCGATGCTCCTCATACATTTAGCTATGAAGTGACGGGAGCCTTAAACGAATCGCTATCGAACGAATTTGCTCTGCAACCTGCTTGGCTGATTGATGCATCTGGAGTTTATCGCGATGTAAATCAATCTATAAGACGAGACGGGAACCGAGCATTCATCGATGTACTCTATGACTCCATTGACCTGGCTTATCCTATTATGATTGATCCGACGGTTACTATTGCTTCAAACAGCATCCAACAGTCGGCACAAGTATCCAACGACAATTACTATAATCCTACTAGAGGCAATACAAGTTCTTTTGTAGCTGGCAGGGAAATGCCTGGAGATGACGGGGAATTATACACGTACCGTGGGCTGGTTCAGTATAATATTTCATCGATACCTGCGGGGGCGGCAATAAGAAACGCAACTTTATACTTATATGGCAGGGAAAATTATTATGTTTACCCTATATATAAAACGCAAGTTTACCGAGTAGCCCAGCCGTGGAATCAAAACGCTATCACGTGGAATAATCAACCGCAATTTGACGGATCATGGTCCTCTTCGGCAACCGGGACTCCGCAGCTATTCGCGGAATCGTACTTTAGTTGGGATATTACGAATCCAGTGTCACAGTGGCATAACGGAATCTCTCCCAATTACGGATTAGCATTTATCAATGAGTTTCCTCATCATAATGGTCTTTATTCCTTTGGCTCCTATAGCCTTTATAACCTTAGTGGCTCTAACCTTGGATATATAACTGTGGATTACAATGATGCACCAAGCGTGCCCACAGTTCTTACTCCAACGAGCGGAAGTATCTTAGACGGGATCCAATCCATCAATTGGAGCGCAGCCTCGGATGTCGATACACCACCATACCAAATTAGGTATCACGTTCAATTATCGACGAACGGAGGAGCATCCTGGAACGATATCGTTTCTCTGACAAATCCGGGAGTTACAAGTTATAACTTCGATTTCACTAATCAGCCTGAAACGACCAATGCCTATGTTCGTGTACGGGCACTGGATACAGGCGTAGGGGCCATGTACGGAAACTGGGGGCAGTCGGCTCCTTTCACCATACGTCATAACCGAGCGCCCAATGCCCCAAGTGGAACGTATCCGGGCAGCGGAAATTCCGCCACTCCGCAATTGATTGTGGGCGGTACTCCCACTTTAAACTGGATCTTTACAGATCCTGACGCTGGAAATACGCAATCTGCCTACAACATCGTTATAAAGAATGGAGCAAATCCAATTTACGATTCGGGCTGGGTTGGATCTAGTGGGACGTCATTCATTGTGCCGGGGGGAATTATGGCCCCAAATGTGACGTACAATTGGCAAGTTAGCGTCCAAGACAACAAGGGGGCGATATCACCGTATTCGGCTCCGAGTTACTTTAAGATAAACAGCATTCCGACGCTGGCTATTACTTCATATTCGGATGGACAACAAGTGACAAATAATATCCTTACCTTCTCTTGGAATTACGGTGATTTGGACGGACAAGCCCAAACTGCTTATCAAGTGGTCGGAACGCAAGATAATTGGAACACATGGGCCTATAATTCAGGGGAAGTGAATTCATCGGCCAATAGTCACGTGGCTCCGCCGCTGGCATTTGGAGGATGGAGTTTTGCAGTCCGTGTATTTGACGGTATGGAATGGTCAAATTGGGTGTTCCGAAGCAATATCAGTATCGTTTACTTGGATACCGAACCGCCGACTACACCGTCCAATATCAGTATGACTGCCAGGAGCGAAAATTCGATTACGCTAACTTGGAATGCGTCTACGGATAACAAAGGTGTAGTTAGTTATGACATTTACGACAGTTCGATGTGGATAGGGAGCAGCCCAACCAATACGATCACACTTTCGAATGTACCACTCGGTCACGCGTATGTAATTACAATTAAAGCAAAAGATCCTACGGGCAATGTCTCTTCTTCAAGCGAAGTGTTTTATTATACCCATATATTTGGGCCACAAAAATATTACTATGATTCTGCCGGAAAAGTGGATTATATACTTTTCCCAAATGGAAGAAAGATAGATTATCAATACGACGCCAATGGGAATCTGATCGGTACGACATTACATTTACCGAATTAGTAGTAAATCTATACGCAATATACTACTTACCCGAAAGGACCAAATAGATGAAAAAATGGAGTCTTTATACGTTACTTATCGTTATACTGGTCACAACCGTTGTTCCTTCGATGACTTATGCCAAGGAGTCGTTTCCAACACAATTCGAAACCGGCAATAGTGTAGTTTCTTCCGTGTATAACGAGACTCTAGGAGTCGGAGGGATACTTCAACCAAGCGGAGGAACGTTTACACCTACCGAACTGGAGGGAATCAAAACCAACTACTCGGTTGAAATGCTGCAGCTTGCGTCTTTTTATTATCCAACGCTTTCCGCTTTGTTACGTACCAGTGAGCTGGATACCGTTTTACGCTGGACGAATGAAGAAGTGAGCAGCAAAGTGGCTTCGCTAAGTAGCGAAGAACAAAGAATCATGGCCCAGTATACACCGGCTGTGATCAACATCATGAAGGCGAAGACGGAAATCCGAGTACCGAATTCCTCGGGACAAGGAATCTCGGTCGTACAGAGTTCGGTTTATGGGAAAGGATTGGAGTCCAAATCGACGGTAACCGGTTCTGTTTACAAAGCAAACTTGACAAATACCACCCAAATCGACGATGCGACGTATCGGAAACCGATAGAGCCGGTTGTGTATAAAACTACGACTGATGGAAGTATCGATATGATCCATCGAACTAGCACCCAGCAGGATGCGGATGTATCGTTACCGGGTTTACACGGTCTTGATCTCAACCTGGTTCGCAGCTACAACTCCATTAGCGCACAGACGACCTATCTTCGGTCCATCTATAGTGGTTCAGGACCTGTTATCAGTTGCACGGAAAGCGGTCCTTCATTTTTTGACCCCGTTTACAATGAAGAGGATCCGACCACAGACTGTGGGGTTATGCGAGAACAGGACGACTTGTATGCAGGTATTCGGCAAAATGCAATTGCGACAGGATGGACGCTGAATATCCCGACCATTACGCAATCGACGAAACCCGTGTTCGAACATCAAATACATCCGCAACTAGGCTACGGCTTCTACAACGCCCGTGGATACGATATCGTGACAACCATCACCTTGGAGGATGGACAGGTCTATCAATTCAAAGGCGGTTCGAATAAACCGTTCAATGTGGTAGATGAAAACGTAACTTTAAATTGGTCTTTTGATCATTCCTACTACTACTTGGTTGTCGATGATTCCATTACCTATACTTTTTATTACAACAGATTAGGAAGTTCGACGTATCAACTTGCTTCCAACGGAATCGTGTCCAAAAGCAATCCCTATGGCGATGTCATTCGCTATACTCGGGGGGACTTATGGTACGACGGCCATAGTTCTTATGTATCCGGAAAACTCATTATTTCCGATACCGTCGGGCGAAAAGTAACGATTGAAATGGATAGTTCGGGAATGAAAAGCATACTTGTGCAAGATCCGGCGGGGAACCAAACGCATCATATTCGATACGATAGGACACTTGTATACAATGACGAGTACGTGCGTGTATACGGATATGTACGATTAGATAAGGTCGTCGACGTGCAGAGCTCCCGGACCCTCAAATCGTATACGTATTACGATCCCAATGAATGGATGGCCGATGCGACGAACGAGGACGACATCAAATACAGTGTCAATGCAACCGGTCAACCGATCCTGGACGTCACCGTAAATGGGCAACCGGTAGAGAACTCCTTGGTCGACCAAAAGAAAAACCAAGTCTTTGCTACGATCAATTATTTGTTGCTGAAAGAGGTCAATGACGACATCGGGTTTAAAACAACCTATACGTATCAAGCTTACGATCCGAACTGGAATACGTATGGCTCCTTTGAAGAACGCTCGCGTAAACGAGGGACCGTCCGATCGTTCAGAGATGCTTTCAATGTGCTTTATACCGGTTATCATCCAGTCGTGAACGTATACTACGACTATCAAGCCCAAGATGGGACGCAGAAGCGATTATCTCGGACCTTGAGCGGCAAGGCCGATCAAGCGCCGGAGATTTGGGCCTATCCCAAAACCAGCGGTGTGCAAGGCAATTTTCACCTATCCCAAGCGGGGAGTTACCGCGACGGCAGCCAGCCTGCAACGATTATCCAAACCAACTACGATGGCTTCTCAGAGACGGAAACGACCGAATATTTCACAACCACCTTGGAAAGCATGGCAAAACGCTATACTGCCATAACGAAAAGCGCGTCGCCAACGCCTATTCAAGTTGCGGAGAACAACCAGCAATACCGGGTCACGGATACGGAAGTCGTATCGTATCAATACGATCCCGGCCAGACACGGCCTTATCTGATCAAGCAGTGGGTAGATGGGGGGACTAGCGATCCAAAACCTCCCGGGATTGCGGACTTTTTGCGCTACGGTAACAATCGTAATCTCCCGGCGAATGTAAACAATTATGCGACGCTGACTAAAGCCGAATACGATACGTACGGTTACGTCGTCTATCAAGAAGATGCGAAAGGGAACAAGACGGAAAACCAATACGGCGGCCCGTACCATGCTTTAACCTACACCAAAACAACAGCATCGGACGGAAGCCTGGTAGCGGAAAAGGTACTGGAATACATGCCACTTACCCGGTCGTATTCTTGCTACAATGAAGACACGATGCAAACGGAAACTTGCACGTTAACCTATTATGACGTTTATAAAATAACGAATACAAGCACGTATAGGGATGCGGCGAGCGGAGCATTCAAAACCGATACCGTTGTCGAGGAATATTTGAACTACGATCCCACCCGGAGCGTGCCGACTACGGTCAAAGTTACGACTTCCGGCAGCCAGTACGGCCTTCAGCCTACCGTTACTGAGAAAACACTCGCGTATGACAGCAAAGGGCTGCATGTCGTCGGCAGCTCGAGCCAGGTTACCTTGAGTGTCGGCCAGCCGCAACAAACGTCAACAGCGGGGTATCAATACAACAATAGAGATCAGCTGACCAAACGTACATATCCGGACAACAGTTATGTGGAGTATCGCTACGATCACAAAAACCGCCCGGTTGAAGAGACGTTTACGCCGGTAGGAGGAGCGGTTCGCAAGACGACCATACTCTACGATGATTTGAACCGAAAAATAACAACGATCAGCCCTGATGGCGAGCATGTGGCAACGACGTATACACCGTACGGAGAAATAGAGAAACAACAGAAATTCTATGATCCGTATGTCTATAAAGCTTCGACCGGTTTTTCCTCAACTCAGGGGAATTACCAATGGTCGTACATGTATAAACATACCGTAACCGATGAGGACGGTCAGACGCTTTACGAGGTGTTTGCACCCTTGCAATGGGATGCTTCTTCCCCCAAGCAGTGGGATGCATCAACGGCGACGGCGTGGGGGGTAGCTTACAGGACCATTACGGCGACTACCCAACAAACCAATGACACAACGACATCAAGACGATGGACGGCACCGTATGCAGGAACGATTCAAATTTCAGGAAACGTTACGCTTAAAAATAATGGACCGGTATCCATTTTCGTGATCAAAAACATTGCTCCCCAATTCAATTGGCCACCTGCAGGCGTGAGCGGACTGTCGATTGGGGCGAACGATTTCACGCCAAAACCGATGGTTCAACAAATGAGTGTCAATGCGGGGGATACGATTGATTTTACGCTCAGCGGCAACGGTACCGTTGAATGGGATCCGGAAATCAACTACGTGGACAAACAGCCTGTCACATCGGAAGTCCGTACGACGCAAGTCCAAACCTATGACAGTACCGGCACGTTAAAAATCCAGACGCTCCCCTATGGGCAAAACAGTTTGAAAACCGAGTTTGCCTACGGCCCGTACGGTCTATACCGGACAACCAATGCACTGGGGCAAGTTACGCAAATGTATTATGCGAATACTGCGACGAAGGCGGACAACTCCACCAGTTGGCGCCAACTCACAACCAGATCCATCGAGCCGGACGGGCGCGAAATTTGGACGTACAAGGACCGCTTTGGCCGAGACGAGAAAATCGTGGAGAAAAGCCCGACCAAAACACGTACGACCACGTTGGGCTACAACAGTCTGGATCAAATGATCGAGAAGCAAGTGACGAGTCAAGGGACGACCCAGACAACTCGTTACGGGTACGACGGAGCCGGTAATCTCACTTTTGTTCAAGACGATCTGGATCAAAAGTTTACGTATGCGTATAACGGTCAAGGCAAGCTAATTGCCCAGTATACGAATGGAGTGCAGCAAAAAGGAGTCTCGTACAACGAAATCGGCTGGCCGCTGATCAAGACCGACGCAGCGGGGGTGCAAGAAAGATATACGTACAAGGCCAACGGGTTGATTCAGACCTATACCGATAAGGCCGTACAGACATATCATTATACGTATACCCCGTATTATGAAGAGGATCGCACATCGGTTACGAATAGCGCAGGTACGGAGCTGTACTGGAAGCAACAGACATATGATGCCGGAACCCGGTTATTGACGGGAATGTCTAGCAGCGAAAATGAAACAGTCAACTATCACTACGATGTATGGAAACGGCTGGATGCACAGGTGGCGGCAGGGAAGACGTACGGCTTTACGTATGATGCGTTCGATCGCTTGCAGCAGTTGACGTTTCCGGACCAACTGAAAACTACTTACACATACGACAACGTCAACCGGATGAAGACTGTTGCGTATCCGGGGATGGGGACCGTAGAGTATGACTATACAATTGCTACAAACGAAAATAAGTATGAAATTCGTTACCCCAACAACCAGAAGCAAGAAAAACGGACGGATGCGTTTAAAGAACTGACGTCCCAGAAGCATGTCCAGGGCTCTGAACTCTGGAACGAGTCCTTTACTTATGACGGGATGGGGAATATTGCGGCGATTACCCGAAACGGTTCTTCGCTGACGTATCAGTATGATGGAGTAAATCGGATTAAGGCCGAAAGCGGTGCGCAAGGCTCTCGCTCGTATACATATGACGATCGGGGCAACCGGCTAAGCTTGCAGAGCGATCCTGCACTGAATTTTGGAGCGAATCAACAGTTTGCGTACAATGCGGTCAATCAATTGAAAACGTTCAGCGATGATACAGGAACTCATGCTTCCTATACCTATTATGGCGACGGTCTTCGTGCATCCAAGACGGTAAACGGCATTTTGACACGGTTTGTGTATCTGAACGGCAAAGTTATTGAGGAACTCGATGCGAGCGGCAATGTAAAGGCTCGGAATATTTGGGGGAATGAGTTATTATGGAGACAGGATAACACGACGGCGAAGGCAGGGTATTATTTTTACAACGGTCACGGTGATGTGGTCGCCATCAAGGATGCAGCAGGTACCCCCATTAACACGTATGACTATGATATATGGGGCAATGTTCTTAGCAAGATCGAAGGGATGAACAATCCCTACCGATACACGGGCGAGCCGCAGGATGACGAAAGCGGAATGATATATCTACGGGCTAGGTACTATGACCCGACACTGGGGCGGTTTATTAATAAGGATACGTATGAAGGGGATATTGCGAATCCTCTTAGTTTGAATTTGTATACGTATGTGAGTAATAATCCGTTGAGGTATGTTGACCCCTCAGGACATATCATGGAAGGTGATGAATATTTAGGATTATCAGATGTCGATGCTTCACTACTCTACTCCTATACAAGTCAGTTCAGGACAGCAGAAATAGTTAACGATAAAAAGGCGATGCAATATTTTCATGACAGCGCCAATGCCGTAAGAGCAAAGTATACTTCTGATATCTCAAGAAGCGTATTCTATGGAGAAGCAGACCACCTTGATCCAATAGCAGAAAGTCTTACTTATGTCGGTAAAGGATTGGCGGATTCACTCGGTGCCAATACCCCGAATATTGGTGATCCTCAGTACATTTCAGGCACTGCTGCTGGTATAGCTTATGGCAGTGGTTTTGTAGCTGGGTTTGTTACGCCCGGTCCGGGCGGTAAGATGAAGACGATGTACCATGCAACTACAAAGGAAGCAGCAGCATCTATCATAGGGACCGGTATGCTGGGTGGCAGTACATTGGAAGCACAGAAAGTATTCGCATTTAATCGAAAGCCAACACTTAAGGAGGCAATAGATGCAGGCGCAAGACACGAAACGTTAATTGAGTTTCAAGTTCACGTAAATAGATTTGGTGTAAAAGATACTGGGGTTACCGGAGCTCTATATGAAATTGCTGAAGTTGAATCCAGAGGACCTGTGTTTATTACGAATGCTAGGGAAGTGGGGTTTAGGAAGGTATGGAACGATCCGTCGACTTGGTTCAAGTAATAATAGCTGAACTAACCCATGCATGTGAACCGGAATTGTTCAGTTATGGAATGATGAGAGATAGTTGTGTGAATTTTTCCTATTCTTTTATGGGGGGAAAAGCCTATGGAATTATTTCAGATTGCGGATCTGGCGGATGGACATTATCATACGTACTTTCTGGGAGAACGGATTCGTATAATGGTAAAATAGAATACAATAATATGATGGCTAGTTCATCTTTGTTGAGAAAAAATGTTTGTTACATTGGCGACGATAACGACTATAGAAAGAAGTATTTCTGGAACAAAAAAACCAAAACAATTCGTCAGCTTATTCAAGACGGCTTATTTTCAAACCCGAGTCATTCATTCGATGAAATTGTAGAACTTTTTAGACTAACACCTGAAAGATTAGACAGGCCCATACACAGCATCAGTACTGAACGATATAGTGCTTCAGCTGCTATTGGCTTTGCTTGTGGTAAACAAGTGTACTGTTTCCCTTGGTTGAACGATTATTGGGTAGAGCGGTTAACGTTAAGAATTGAGAATATCATTGGCAACGTAAAAAAAATAGGAGGTATTGTCATTCTTCCAACAAGTCGAGAACAGTATGTTCAGCATCTGGTTGATCAAATGGTTGAGATCGGAAATACTAAAAAGTTTCTACCGGATTTAGAATTATAACCGGCATTATTTGGGTAGCAAAAAGTTCAATTTGAAACTGAGAAATTGGACTTAAATATCCCGTATGCTCCCGTTGACGACGATATGGACGTAGAACGTCCCATAGTCTGACGGGGGCTTTTCGCGTATTCGGGAAGTCTTTCCCAATTAACAAGAGTTCTTGATTTACTTGGAAAAACTAAACATGACTTAGGGATTTCCTAGTCACTAAGACCTTGAGGGCTCATTTCCTTAAGGTTTTTGTCCCTACCCAGTGGTAAATGAATCAGGCCATAGGCGATTGACGGTTTAGTGGACCAAAGATAAGCTAGGTACTATGTCAGCGGTCATCTGAATGACTTCCACCTCATAGCAACGAATGGGCGTAAAACGCCCGGAAATCGCCGTAGGTGGATGCTGCAGTCCTGCGTGATCGTTCGCCTGTTCTGCGGATAGAAATGGGAATTGCCCCGTTTCTATCGCCTGTAACTACTCGGGGTATCGGATTTTCGACCTGCGATATGGATGAGAGCTACGGATGAATGTTATGGAAAACGTGATATACGGTCCTATGTGGGAAATACAGGGGATTTTTATAAGGGCACTTGAGAATCGTTACTCTGTCGGGTACTTTACTGTACAAAAGTCCCCAAGAGTCCATTGTGTTCTTTATCACGTTAACGCTTTAAATAAAAGGGGGTGCGATATTCAGAAGTGAAGCTGAATTCACACCTGAACATCTGGCTCTCCCCCGAAGACCGAAGGGAAAGGAAAGGGACGAAGCGAAGCGAGGAGGTCACAAGCAGGAACGAGCAGCTTGAATATCCGTGGGCAGCCCATGCCCATAGAAGCCTGGGTTGTTTTCGGACTATGGAGAATGGATGTGCTCGCTCCTCGCTAACGCTCGGAGGACTTCGCTTCGCTCGTCAGCTTAGTGATATTAGGAATTTATGCGAGGTATCTGCTTATGATTGAAATGCCCTGATATTCCGTTGTTCTCTGAATGATCATATTCCCCACACGCCCCCGCTGGCGACGACATGGACGTAGAACGTCCCGTAGTCGCTGACGGGGGATTTTTTGCGTATTCGGAAAGGTTTTCCCCAGCCCCTAATGAACAGCCTGCTACGACTTGTTTAAACGGGCTGTAACCATACTCCCCCGCGCCCCCCTTGCCGGATATGCCGGGCGTATTGAAGAAATCACTTCCCCTTCTGGTATTTTCATATGAACCCCACGGAGTACACATGTATCCCCCCGGTTTATTTACGGTAAACGCCTCAATGGGGCGCGAATAAACCGAGGAGGGCTGGGCGATGGGATATAACTGCCAGATGACGAGAATTGGAGATTGCCTGCGAGTGAAAGTATACGGACGGGAGATATCGGAGGGAAGCAGCCGTAAATCGAAAAGCCAGCGTTTAGCGGAGATTGAAGCGATTCAATCCGACCGGAGTCTGACGGACTTACAGAAACGGGTCTATTCGGCTGTTTTAGAACCGCCGGATGAGGAGGAGCGCACACGAAATCGCTCTGATCGAACGCCTAAGCCAGGACGACTTAAACTGGCGGAGCGAGATCGCTTCTGTCACCTAATGGATCGGAACTTTAGCCCGGGCCATAAGTTCATCACCTTGACCTACGCGAAGCCGGACGTGACGCTGGATGAAGCGTCGAAGGACTATGAGAACTGGGTGAAGCGGATGCGGGAGCGGTACGACGATTTTAAGTATCTCGCTGTTCGTTCCTTCCAGCAGCGCGGTACGCTTCACTTTCACCTGCTGGCCGACCTGCCTACGATCCCGAGAGCGGAACTGGCGGATGGAACGTTTCGGGATATCTGGGGATTGGGGAGCGTCGAATTGAAACGGATTTACAGCCTGCCTATGGTGGAGCGGCGGAACAAACTGAAGCTCGACCTGATTAAAAATCTGCGGGATTTTAAGGCGGATGAGCGTTCGTATGGGAAGCGCTTGTTCCTTCAAAGCAAGAACCTGATTGTCCCGAGAACGGTAAAAGGCGATTTTCACGACATGATAGAGCAGTTGAAGGAAATCGGATATACGATGAAGCTGGTGGAGTCTCGCCAGTTTCCTGTGGAGTACCTGAACTATATCCAGCTCGAAACGTACCGCCTGACGAAGTAAGGTCACCTTTATAACGTTACCAGATTAAAGCTCATAGACCCTTTGTCCGCGCTGTGGAAGGGCTGGATAAAGGTGGCTGCACTTTAATTTTGAAACGAGAATTAAGGTTTTAGCCCTCAACTGGCCATAAGACTCTTGTCCCGACTGTGGAGGGGATGAATAAAGGTGGCTGCACTTTAATTTTGAAAAAAATAAAGCTTGAACTCCTCCATGCTCGCGTACTATGATTGCCGCTAGATGGAATTACCAAAATCTAGTAACTTCGTGGCACTAAGGAACGTGGTCATGGGGAGAGGGTTAAACGTGGAGGAACAGCGTGACCGGTATGAATGGTACGAAGCGTTAATTGAGCGAGAAGATCGGCTCCTCCGGCAAATCCAAACGGGGGAAATCTGTTTATTCGCGGTACTGGAGACGATGTACCGAAAAGACCGCGAGATAGATCTGGAGACGGCGAAAGTCATCGTCCAACGGATTTACGGTTATACCGATGAACATCGAAGCGAACTTTGGCAAGTGCGAATAGAGAAAACGGTACTCGCGGTGCAGTTGAAACAGGAAGGTCGATAAGGCGATGGGGGAACGTAGGACTTTGCTGGCGTGTCTTTGCGGTTGATCCGCTCGAACTGACGATGCAAGCTTACGTGTCCGCCTATCGCAAACCCTATTCTGCTGGAGAGGGTGCTTATGGACTTGACTGGTGACAGCTGTATAGCGAGAAACGTTCATCAATTCGGCACAACGCGATAGAAGGAGCGGTTAGAATGACGAAGCCTGATCGAACGATCTATGTTGGCGTTAACCTACATAAGCAGCACCATACCGCCGTAATGATCGACTGCTGGAACAAGAAGTTGGGCGAAATTAGGTTCGATAACAAGCCGTCTGCGTTTCCTCTGCTTGTGAAGGAAGTGAAGAAGCACACGAAGAAAGGCATGTCTGTCGTATACGGCTTAGAGGACGTGGGTGGATACGGCAGAGCGTTGGCGGTGTACTTGACCGAAAGTGGCTGACGACCGACAACCATCCGTTCTAGGTGGAAGGAAAAGAGTGGCTGTTTGAAGATGAACTGCAAGTAGGCGATAAACTTCAAAAGGCTGATGGAAGCAGTCTGACCATTGACAAGGTTGAGTTCATTAAACTGGATGAGCCAGTTATGGTGTACAACTTCACGGTTACTGACTTCCACACCTATCATGTAACGGATATTGGGATTTGGGTTCATAATACTAATTGTATTAACACAGGAGATAAAACTCCTGGTGGTCATTCATTTAGTGAGCATGGCGCTCAACCTGCAAATGAAAGAGGCTTTACTCCTCAAACTATTGATAACATCATCATTAACAACAAAAAGAACAGAACAAGTAGGGTTGATGATCAAGGACGGAAAACTTGGGAGTATACAGACTCACGTGGTAATAAGGTTGTAACTAACGAAAGTGGAGGAATTGTTTCTGTCCATTCTCCTGCCGAGGGTGGTATATATATTCCTAAACCCAAAAAATGATGTTTGGAGTGATAACGAGAAATGAATAAGGATATTTTGCTAAAATTATCAAAAACGTTAAATACAGAATATGAGATAGGGATTTGGTCTGAGACAACTGATTTTTTTGAAAGACAAAATAGTATCGCGGATTTTTCAGTTAATTATAATGACAATCAGTTCAACGTTGCGATTAAACTAAAGGAGTTTAGCTTGAACGGGGCCAAAACCATTTTTGCTTTATTGGTGAGGTTTGTTGAATATCAATCAACATTCTATGTCAGGGAAGATAAAGAAAATTCAGTCGAGTATTACTTGCTCTCTTCAACTGACAATAAAAAAGCGTTCTTGTTTCATATTGTTTTTCAATGAATTTCTTTCTGACCTTGGGGCAATAATCCTCAAGGTCTTTTCTTTTACCCCCACCCAGTACCGAATGAATCAGGCGGCTAATTGTTGGAGCGGGGCTTATCTGTGCTTGATCACACCCTGAGCGTTTCTCTGGATTTAATAATACATAGCGAGTTCTCTCGGCGGACGGTTGGGCGTCATCCCGCTCCCCGTGAGCTTTTATACGCTTTCGCTTGAACCCCAAATGAAGGTGATGGTGGATTGATTCCCGTAATCCGCCATCTGGCGACGAATTGGGCGTAGAACGCCCGGAAATCGTCGTAGGTAGGCGCTACTATCCTTCGGAGACCGTTCGACTGTTCCGAGGATAGAATTGGGGATTTGCCCCGTTTCTATCGCCTGTAACCACTCGGGGTACCGGGTTTTCGACATGCGATATGGATGAGAGCTACGGATGGATGTTATGGAAAACGCGACATGCGGTCCTGTGTGGGAAATACAGGGGATCTCCCATAGGAGCATGTGAGAATCGTTACTCTGTCGGGTACTTTACCGTACAAAAGCCCCCAAGAGTCTATTGTGTTCTTTATCGCGTTAGCGCTTTAAATAAAAGGGGTACGATATTCAGAAGTGAAGCTGAATTCACACCTGAACATCTGGCTCTACTCTGAAGACCGAAGGAATGAAAAGGGACGGAGTGAGCGGAGCGAGCTATAAGACACGTATTGTGTTTATCATAAATGCTTCGCCATTCATTCGTATTGAGATTGCAGACATGGATCAAATTATGGAATGGTCAGATCTGAAGAACTATGTTGTCTTTAATTAAATCGGGGTATTGCAAAAGCTACTCGGTGCTTGCCTGTCGTTGCTTCTTTCTTCTTATGTCGCCGTATCCATAGTTGACAGCAATCCCCCTTTGCTGTTATTGTATTAAACAAACGTTTAATTAAAACGAATGTTTAAGATGAGCGAATATGGGGGAAACGGCGATGGGAAACGCCTTGAGAGCATTTTGGCAAAAAACGCCTACGAAAATCGGCATCGTGACGGCGATTATGTTCCAGCTTATTTTTAGCATCGTATGGATGACTGGCTACAGCGGGGTTACGGAACGTGCGTCCAAACTGAAAATAGCCATCGTCAATGAAGACGCGGGACTCGGCAAGCAACTTGCCGACCAGCTTCGCAGCAACTTGCCTTTCCAGCTATCATCTGAAGCGGCTCTGGACGAAGCGAAGCGCCAGTTGAACGAACGCGACGTGCAGATGGTGATTCATATTCCGGCGGATTTCTCCAAAAAGCTGCAAGCGCCGGGACAGAAGGGCGAGCTGGAATACTGGGTCAACGAATCGAATCCGGCCTTGATCAAAAGCATCATGACCGGTGTATCTTCCAGCGTGACGGCTATGGTCAATAAGCAGGCTGTTACGGCGGGAGCCCAGGCGGTGCTCACGCAAATGAACGTTCCGGCAGCACAGGCGCAGGGAACGGCGGAGGCACTTTCGGAGAAGGTGACCGGGGCGGTTCAATCGATGAACCCGGTATCCGGGATGAACAACCAGATGGTTCCGATGATGCTTGTGCTCGCCTCGTATGTCGGCTCGATGATTATGGGGATGAATTTTCAGCAATCCTCCCAGATGATCGGAGTGCAGATAGGTCGGCTGTACAAATTCGGCGCGCGCGTTATACTGAACGCTGCGGCGGCCATCGTAACCTCGCTCGTTGGAGCTTCCTTCGTGCTGATGCTCGGCGGTCAGACGGTTCACGGTTTTATGGAGCTATGGGGATTTGAGGCGATCTGCCTGTTTACGTTCATGTTGTTCTCGCAGTTATTCGTTCTGCTGCTGGGCAATGCAGGCATGCTGATTAACATCATCATGCTGTCCGCACAGCTCGTATCGTCTGGTGCGATGGTGCCGAGGGAGCTGCTGTCCGGGTTTTACTACACGCTGAGTCAATATTTGCCCGCTACTTATGCAGTTGAGGGAAATATGGATCTGCTGTTCGGCGGTCCTGGCATCGGGGGAGCCGTCTCCGGGCTGGCCGCTATTGCGGTTGTGTCCTTTGTGCTCGGCTCGCTAATAGTCGGCCTCAGAAAAGACAAAGCACCCGCACATGCCCCCGCCGCTCCGAAGCTTGCGAACTGAACGGATAACCGCCATAATAGGCATAACGATGCCAAAGGGCGAGTAAAGACAACCGTACGAGGGGATGCACATGTCTGCTTCGGAACAAGATATGAAGATGAAAATTTTGCTGGCCGCCAGGCGCCTGTTTGCAAGACAAGGATTCGACGGCACCTCGGTCAGACAAATATGCGAGGAGGCGGGGGCCAACGTGGCTCTCGTCTCGTACCATTTCGGCGGGAAGGACAATATGTTCGGCGCCATGTTCAAGATGTTTTTTCCAGGCAATCGACTTGAGACGTATGAGCCATTTCTCCGCGATCCGGTCATCGGCATCAAGAAGCTCGTGGAAGAGGTAACTCGCTTCCGGCTGAACGATCCGGAGCTTGTGATTATTATTCAACAAGAAATTTTCAAGCAATCCCCGCGAGTGGCGACGATACAGGAAAATATTTTTCCGGTTTGGCTCAAAATGCGCGAGCTGCTCGAGCAGGGCAGGCAGTCCGGCGTGTTTCATTTCCGCTCGCTGGACAATACGATGTTTTTCATTATGGGAGCGCTGCTTTTTCATAAAAATACTGACTACTTCCTGCCTATCTTGAGCGACGGTGTTCCGACTTTCGATAACATGTACCGCGATGCCGCCGTTTTTATTTTGCGGGGGCTGGGTGTACCTGGAAAAGCGGAGGACTATATATGAACGATGTAATCAAGCTGTTGCAGCGGCATCGTTCCATTCGCAAGTACAAGCCGGATGTTGTATCCGAGGAAGTGTTGGAAGCGATCGTTCGCTCCGCCCAGATGGCCTCGACCTCCAGCAATGTGCAAGCGTACAGCGTAATCGCCGTGACCGACCCGGAGACGAAGCTTGCGCTATCTGCCGTTGCGGGCAACCAGCAGCATGTTGAGCAGTGTCCGGTGCTGCTTATATGGTGTGCCGACTTAAGCCGGGACCGGCTTGCGTGCGAGAGGGAGGGCGCTCAGATGATCTCCGGCACGATGGAAAATTTCATCGTGGCTACCGTCGACACCGCCTTGGCCGCGCAAAATGCCGCCGTCGCAGCGGAATCGCTAGGTCTTGGCATCGTTTATATCGGCGGCTTGCGCAACAATTTGCGGGAAGTGACGAAGCTGCTGCGCGTGCCGGAGCTCGTGTATCCGCTGTTTGGCATGTGCGTGGGCTACCCCGATCACGAGTCGAGCCTTCGGCCCCGTTTGCCACTGCGGGCTGTGCTGCATCGGGAAGTGTATCAGGCTGAGAACCAGTCGGAAGCGATTGCCGAGTATGACGCCACGGTGCATGACTATTATATCGAACGTACGAAGGGCAAACGAAATACGACATGGTCGAAGGAGATGGCGGATAAATTCAGCCGCCCCTCGCGAGCGTATATGCGGGCTTACTTGGAGGAACAGGGCTTCCGGTTCGACTAGGTTCTTCTTAGTGTTAGGCAAGGACAGAAAGAGAGGACTACCGTGATACAAGAATATTTCCTATCGATCGGGACGATGCTGGACAAGGTGCTGGCCGCCGAACAAATCCATATGCAGGGAGCTGCAGTAAAGGTTGCGGATTGCATCGACGGCGGTGGCATCGTGCACTTATTCGGCTGCGGTCATTCGCATCTGCTTACGGAGGAAGTGTTTTACCGGGCGGGAGGACTCGTTCCGATTCGGCCTATCTTTTACGAGCCGCTTATGCTGCACGAGGGGGCGGTCCGGTCTTCGGAGCTGGAACGGCAAAACGGGCTTGCCGCTACGTTCATGGAGGGGCAGGATATTCGCGAGGGTGATGTCATGTTCGTCTTGTCGACGTCCGGGCGTAATCCGGTACCCGTTGATGTGGCGCTCGCGGCCAACCGGAAAGGGGCGTATACGATCGGAATTACGTCCATTGCTTATTCGCATAGCCAACCATCCCGGCATACAAGCGGCAAGCGCTTGTCCGATGCGGTCGATCTCGTGATCGACAACCACGCTGTTGCCGGCGATGCCGCGCTGCGTCATGAGCGGGTTCCGGTACCGTTTGCTCCTACCTCTACAGTTATAGGTGCGGCCGTACTGAATGCTGTCTTCGCAGAAGCGATCGCCGAGTTGGCCGAACGGGGAGTGGAACCGCCGGTTTTTCTGAGTGGCAATATCGACGGAGCGGATGAGTTTAATGCAAATCTTATCGCCAAGTACCGGGAGCGTATTCCGCTTTTGCGATAGAGACGTGTTGCTTTTGGGGGTATGGTTTTGTAGGAAGTGCTTGACACTACTCATGTTATGTGTTAAATATTGGAATATATGATTGTATGCGGAAGCACCGCCATTATGCTGCGTTCGAAGGGACGCGGGTAGTGGCGTTTTTTGTTGTTTGGGGCTAATCCGCTTCAAAGGTTGGCTGTTGTGGAAAATTGTGGACGGAGGTGGGGATTCCGTGTGATACTACGGGTAAAAACATGACCAGGAAAAGGGAGATGAATGATGTAGAAAAAATAGCCGCTCCTGTACTGCTCGCCAATCTGGCTGGAACGGAGCGGGCGTCGTTTGCAGACCGTTCGCCCCATTGGGCGAAGGAATCGTAAAAATACGGGCAATCGTGGGAATACGGTCAGTATCTACTTAAAAAGGGGAAATGCTTCATGAAGAAGTCACTTATTACCGTTTTATCAATCCTGCTGCTGTCCACGGCTTGTGATGCCCGGCCAGCTCGGGCCGTTTCGACGGCCCCTACGAATCCGACGTCAGCTGCTGCACAAGTTGCGCTGAAGGACATTTCCGGCCACTGGGCCGAAGCTACCATTCGCCAGTCGATACAAACTGGCTATGTGGACGGATACGAGGATCAGACGTTTCGTCCGGAGCGAGAAGTCAGCCGAGCCGAGTTTCTCAAAATGGTATTGACGGCAGTCGGCAGCAAAACGACCGCTATTCCTGCAACTGCAACTTCTGCTGCCGCAATGGCGAAGGCATCTTCGAATTGGTACGACACCTATGTGAATCAGGCCATCGAGCTGGGATTTCAGCGGAAGGACGAATTCCAGGATGAAGGGATGGACCGCGCCATGACGCGGCTCGAAATGGCCCGTATCGCCGTCCGTGCGACCGATCCAGCGCTGCAGAAACCGGAAGTCTCTATCGATGACCGGTCGGTAATGTATAACGCCACGAAAAAGGGGCTCCTGCAGGGACTTGATGCTGGGGAGCTGGGACCCGATAAAACGACGACACGGGCGCAATCCGTCACCATCATCGAACGGATATTGGCTGCAAATAGCGGCATGAATCTCGAAATCGATAAGTATGCTGTCGCAAATGCTGAGCTTGCCTTAAAGCGAACGAATATTTTCACAGTGATGCCGGAGTTTTTTGGAGGGAAGGGCCGTCCGTGGAATGTCGACAACTTGACCAACGAAACGCCGGACGGCTTGTATAAAGCCGTTGTCGATCGCGTCGTCGCCGTTGATCTCGAAGATCCGAATGACCCGAATCGAAATATCCTGGGGGATGTGGAGTCCCTTGTTTGGTGGGGCGGAGGGAATAATTATTTCAATGTATCTGATTATCCGCAAAGCTACTTGTTCATCGTTGAATCGCATACGGAGTTCAATAAGGATGAGAGTAAGACTATGTATAGCGGTGTTATAGGTGGTCTTAATTTTTATTTAAACGGTTTGGAGTCACGCGATTCAAAAGCAGCACGGGAAGGAACACTCAATCAATTTGCATGGGTTTATAAGCCGAATAGCCAAATCTCTAACGCGATGATAATTCCAAAACATGGGGTGCAGACCCGTGGTTACATATCACTAAGTCTAATGGTTCCTGCAATTCCTCCAGTTAACTCCAATTCAATAGAAGTCTTTGATTTGCTCGCTCCTAAAGTTATTGAGTAGGCGGTGTACATGTGCATCGCAGAACATACAAAAGATGGACTGCCCTATTCTGCTTATTTCTGGTTGCCTTCGGATTAATCCCGCTGGATTATATGATACCGGGATTGCGTTCTAAAGCATGGGCAGCAGGAGAGACTACCGATACGGCTGCATTGGATTATGAGGGAAAAGCAAACTGGCAGTTCTATTCTGTAGAACAAAATCTAACCCCTAGCGTTACCATAGATTTTGTTGCAGGAAAGAAAATACAGAAAGTGGAGTATATCGATGGTGACGGCACAATGAAAACCATTGCCGAAGCCGTTGGAAAGCCAAGTTGGTCTGGTAGTATACCGACAAAAGGCAAATCTTTCGATGTCTTGTCAAAGAACAATTCTCACACACTTACATACTTTGCTTGGTATCGCTACAGCAATACGAGTGCGAAAAAGGGCTGGTATGCGAAGCAACCTGACGAGTTTGGTGGAGAAGAGGAAGTCTATTGTGAGTCAGGCCCGACGGAGAGTATCGGCGGGGTGTCCATGCCGATATTCCCTTCCTGTTCTGCAACCGTCGTCTTTGGGGCTACGCGTGATAAAGGGTACTACCGAACTGACGATAGCAGTTATGTTGACGATAATTATGTCACGGTTACTGGTTTTAGCAATCCAACAGTACAAGATAATCAAACCAATATTACTGGTCCGGAAGGCACATTCGGGACCTCCGAAGGACCATCATCAACCAATCCAATTAGTAATGCACAGTTACTTCAAGTCGGTAGTGGTTTTAAAATCAAGTACAATCAAACTTTCAACGATTATCCAAACGATGGTCAGGCTCCCCCAAGTTCAGCTATCAAAGATTTAGCTATGCCGGGAGCACGTCTTATGGTGTATTTCGGGAGTTTCGCTTTCGATATCTACGGCAAAACCTACCTTCATCCAAGCCATATTACCGTAACCTACGAGGATAATTTGGTTCCAGAGCCAGATGTATCGGATCTCAAAGTGGTACCCGCCGCCTGTATCGAAGTTGGCAAAAACATGAGCTTTTACGTTAGTTTTACGAACTACGGTGCGGCATACTCCGGTCCATTTAACCTGAAAGTAACCGTCGATGGAACGGTAATTGAAACGATCCCCTTCTCCGGGTTTGCAGCAGGAGAAACGAAAAAAGGGGAGTTTTTGTACAAGTTTACGGCTGCGGAGTCGAAAACGTTCGTCGTTACGGTGGATAGTCTTCCTGGAGAGAAAAACACCGCGGATAATAGCAAATCGTTTTCCTTTACAGCTAAAACCTCATGCTCGGGTGGCGGCGATCCAGATCCAGGCGGGAATGATGGACCGGAAGTTATTACCGGGGATTTTAAGTTTTTTTATCCAAACTCGATGACCTACGGGCAAGCTCAAGTATATCTGCCGGAAAATGTAACGGTAAAAGGAACGAAAAACGGGAATACGTGTACGCTGGCTCAATTGCTTTGGACTTCGACGCAAGGCAGCAAAGTGTACAAGGATAATGCCGGGGCCAATGTGTACGCTGGCGGACTGAGCGGCCCTCCGTACCCGGCCGGGATCGGCGGCGGCCGTGTCGATGTGACGATGCAGATCACCACATCATGTGAAACTGTGAAGGTGGTCGGTCCGAAGTCCTTCGAAATTATTGTGCCAACCGATAACCTCCCTCCCGTCTTTAGACCGGGATGGTTCGCTGGCGGCAATTCATTCGGTTTTCCCGAAATTACAGAGGTAATTGTCGGCAGCTATGTGGATCTCGGTATTGTTCACGATATCACGCAGAATCCTCCAACGCCGTACGATCCGGACGGGGACGGCATTATCTACTATTTTGATTTCAAGAATAGCCCGAGCGCCTGGATACGACAGCTCAAAGTGGATCGGGATTTTTGGGAATACGATGAGCATTATAGACTGATAAAGGCGGACGTGCTCGGGACGCATCAGATCCAGGTGTGCGCGCAGGATACTCGCGGAGCGGATGCAGGCTGCAAATTTGCATCGCTGAACGTCGTGTCACCGGACCCGATCCCGGTTATCACCGGGGGCGACGGGGCCATCGAAGGCAGACCGATTCCGCAGCCGTTCAGCTGCGCAAATAGCTATACCCCGTTCAAGGATCGTACGATCTCCAATTGTATTTGGGGCGGCGATAAGCGCGATATGTATCCGGTAACGGGCTATTACACGGTAACCCTTGATGTTGTCGATAGTGGAGGCTTACATAGCCGGCCGGAAGCCCAGGCCAGCAAAACGATATTCGTCAAGCCGGATTTGCCACCTGTCGTTTCCGTCTCGTATCCCTCTGCGGGCATACGCGGTGTTCCGATGACATTCATCGACAGCTCGTTTAGTCCGGACGGAGACGTGATCGTTCAGCATTCGGACGTGATCCGATGCGACACAAATTTGAACGGCAGCTATGACGGCCCGGCCTACAATGTCACTCCAGACGGTTCCGGTATGTTCACCTTTTCGGCGCCGATCGTCGGCAGCTGCAAATTGAGCGTGTTTGTGAAAGAAGATTGGGGCAAATCGGCAAGCAAAGATTTCTACTTTTCAATTTCCAACCAAGCTCCTACTGTACAAGCTTCGATTTTCGGTGAGCAGCCGCAGCCTCCGGACGTTGATGTTACCAACTACAATTTGCAGGACATGGTAATTAACAGGTCGCTTTATTCGGTGGAGGATCATTATAGCCAAAATCGGGATACGGATATGTATTTTAACGCAGCGGAGGGGGCGCTGGCCGTACCGGATCGCCCTATGCTCTATCGTGCGCCTGATCCGAACTCGATGTCGATAGGAGCTACCATTCCACCATCCGGCGGCCTAAACATAAGCGAAGCTATCACGCATCGGGTTGGCCGAAATTTTTGGGCCGGTTACGGGTTCAATCACATGATGTGTACGGGGGCCTGTGTCCCTTATGGGTATAAGTTACAGCTCTACGATATCCGGAGCAACACCATTAAAACCATGTCCGATTCGAACAGCAAGAAAATATACGAGATTCAGTTTAATTCAACATCGGAAATGTTATGGCTACGATCCTATGCGTCTCCTGAGGGGATGTGTAACGGTTCCTACATGGGATGTTCGACCGGCGATAAAAACGTCACGGACAACTATTACAGGCTATCGGATGTTGCTGCTGGCAATTTTACACCCTTTTACACGGAAGTAAAGCCCGTCCAGCAATGGCTGTCTCCTTATCAATATGCACAGTATATGCTTCCGAGCAATCCCCCTCCTGGGAATTGGGTGGACGATTCCGGAATACAAGAGGAGCCGGCAAACGTACCGTATAACTTTGATGTGAACGGGACCCGATCGACAAAACCGTATATTTCACAAACTCGAGATCGGCAGGGCAACTTCTACGCGTTAGCTTGTACAAGCTATGAGTATCAAATCGGTTGGGAGGATGACGGCAACGCATGGATGGTCACCGTTTATAATTGTTTTTTGCAAAAATTAAGTTCAAACGGGACGGTCATCTGGACCAATTACGCTAAAACATATACAAACTTGTATAACACGCCTTCTCGTATCGAGCATAAGGAGTATCCGATGCTGCGAATCGCCTATATCAGCGAGGATAATTCCAAGCTCATTACAACGGATGGGATTTACGACAACAACACGGGCACTTACTTAGGACAGCTCTACCAAAAGGACTTCTCCGGCTATAACGGCATCGAGAGTTATACATGTTTCCCAAGCTGCGCAACGCCAGCCGAATGGACGAATGGGTACGGCGGAATGAACTTCAAGAACAATTATAACGAAGTCATCTATTATTACTATTGGACCAGCTACCAGGATGACGGATGTGAAAGTGATTGCACTACGTATTACATCTATCATCATGTGCTGTATAATCTGAAAACCTTGCAGGCCGTAATGGAGATAACGACTCCACCGTTTGGAGATGGGGTGTATGAATTTACTCCAACGGGAACACTCGCAGCAGACGGTAAATTCATTTTGCCTGTATCAAGCGGCACGGCAAATGTATATGACGTGATGACCGGTCAGAATCTATATACAATGTCTCTACCTCCTGCAACGAACAACTACCGGCCCATTGGCGACGGAAAGGGTTTTGCCATAATCCCAAGCGGTAATAAAGTGACGACTTCGAACCTGTCAGCAAACACGACGTACGACGCCGGAAGATTTTCTTTCGGAACTCTTGTCGACAGGTATAAAGACTTTTACGACGGCTCTATCTCGCTTTCCGTACGCTTTTACAAAAACAGTTTCAGCGAGTATAACGGCGCAGGCGTCGCCTTCCGGGAGCAGGATCACCGGAACAAATTCGAAGCCGAGCTGACAACGGAGGGCGTCATCCTATCCAAAATCGTCAATGGAACGAAAACGATTTTGGGCAAGCAGACCAACCCGTTACTCGCTGGTCAATACGCGAACCTGAAAGTGACAGCAAAACGGGATCACATTCTGGTATACGTCAACGGCGTACCGTTAATCGATGTATACGACGGCTCCTATTCCAGCGGCAAAGTCGGGCTATTCTCCAATGTACCTAACGTTTACATGAAGAATTTCCGAACGGAATCATACAAGGCCGCAAGCGAGGATGTTGCTGGCATCGTGATCGTGGGAACGACGATCAAGTACAGCTCCACGTACACTGATCCGGAGAATGACCCTTCGATTCCGGACCTTCGGGAATGGATCTATACGAACACGGCGCCGGAGAAGTTTTTGAACGCGGGGGATGGCTATTCCGATTCGAATGCAGCCAACTCCTATATCAATTACAAATTGACCGGCACGCTGCCTGTATTAAACAAGGTGGGTCTTTACAAAATCGATTACTCGGAAGTCGACGATCCAGCTCCACTCGGATATCAGTACCCGAATTGGTTGTATCAGAGCTTCCGGAAACGTTCCGATCCGGCTGTCAATTACGTAATCGTACATCGCCGACCGATCGCATCGTTTACGATCAGTCAAAATCCGGATTATACGTTCGCCTGGAATGATACGAGCTACGACCCTGACCGCTGGCTCGCGCCGTGGCATTATTCGACGGAGCCAACCGGGATTGACTATGCCGCAACTCGGGGTGTTGTCGAAAGACGTTATGGCTATACCGATCCGGATGGGAGTACACAATACGGAAAACTGACGCGGCCGGCGAAGTCGGGAACGTACACCGTGAGACTTTCCGTAAAAGACGAATACGGCGCATGGTCGGATTGGGCCGAGCAAACGGTTACGGTCACGATGCCGTTCCCGAATACGCCGCCGACCGTTGCGCTGACATTCCCGAACGGCACCGAGGCGAATCCATCCTTCATCGATACGGTACGGCCGGTTATCAAGTGGAATCAATACGATTCTGATCCAGGAACGACATTCGCGGCTTACCGGGTCATTGTAAAAGACGAATGGGGCAACGTTTTGCGTGACAGCGGTATTAAACCGCAAAACACGACGCTGAATTATGCAGAGTGGCAATTAGATACGAGTTTAACGCCTGGTCAAAAATACCAGGTACAGGTGCAAGTTAGTGACGGAATTGACTGGTCGGGGTGGTCGAATATCGGCTGGATGATCGTCAACAGCCCGCCAAAGGCTGTGCTCACATTCCCGAACGGGCTGTCGGCAGAAGCGGCGAACTTGGTTCAGGATAACCGGCGCCCAGGGATCTCGTGGAATCAGTACGACCCGGATCTCGCCTACGGTGGCGTATTCCAGCAGTACCGCGTTCAGATCATGCAAGAGGACGGAACGCTCGTCTACGACTACAGCACGGCCCAATGGACGCAGGCGACGAGCCAGAGCATGACACCGACGTCTGATTTGCCAAACGGCATACCCTTACAAGTGCACGTGCAAGTATTCGACGGTTTCGTCTGGTCGGACTGGTCGAACATCGGCTGGCTGCGTATCAATATGACGCCGATTGCTGACGTCACGTACCCGTCCGGCACGCAGGCGAACCCGACGATTGAAGGTCCGACGCCGACGACGATTACGTGGAACCAATGGGACGTTGATCCCGGCACGGTGTTTTTGAAATACCAGCTCCATATCGTGAACGAAGCGAATACGACGATCGTCTACGATTCCGGAGAAGCTTCCCAGTATACAAGCGCGACGACGCAAAGCCATCTGGTGGCCATGGCTCTTCCGGCCGGACAGAAGCTGCGCGTCCGGGTAAGAGTCTTTGACGGGTACGTATGGTCGCCATGGTCCGGTGATAAATGGCTGCTTACGAACCGGCCGCCAGTGGCCGACTTCGATTGGATGCCGAAGCCGATATGGGAGGGAGATACCGTATACTTGGATAATTTATCGACGGACCCCGATGGCGATGCCTTGACGTCGGTGTGGGAGATCCGCCTGCCGGACGGTCAGGTTCGTACTTATGGGACGACAGACGCGACTCAGCTGTTCCCCGAGCCAGGCTCGTATACGGTCACCTTAACCGTCTCCGACGGGTTTGCGATAAGCCGCGTAACAAAGGTGCTTGAAGCGCTTCCGCTTACGATCACCTCCGAGGTGCATCATACGCCGCAGTGGCGAGCCATTCACGAGCAGAAAGGACATAACACGACGACGGTGCCGAAGGATTTCTATTCCGGTGAAATATTCGTGGTGAGAACGTTCAGCTCACCCGCGCCGGTCAGCGAGGCGAAGGCCTGGATCGAGACGACCGGAATCGACGGGAACGCGCTTGCGGCGTCCATACTGTTGGATATGTCTGGCGACGATCTTACCCGCTTTGACGGCAAACTGTTCGACGACAAGTTTATGTCAGCTACGGAAGGCATCCCCGAAGGCATATTGCCGATTCACTTTCAAATCCGGTATGCGAACGGCGTTGTGAAACGGGAGGATGTACCGGTTCGAATCATCGGCAACATCAATGAAGCGGTCGAAGTGCACCGCAGGCAATGATAGTTTAATAGTTTACATTTTAGCTCAATTATGGTATTATGTAGTTAAATAAATCCAGCAACGTTTGCGAAGGACGCAGGCGATCGGGCAACCGACCGTTTTGCGTCCTTTTTCGTCGTTACGGAGAGAGGGGGCGAACAGGTGAACAAAAAACGAAACTTGCTGATCAGCTTCTCGGCGGCGCTGTTGGCGGCTTTTCTCGTTTACGGCGTATACAAGCTGCAGCTGAGGCAGGTGGAGTTGCAACAGACGGTTAACGTCCTTGTACCGAAAGATTTCATTCCCGCCGGGACGATGATCGAGGCCGGGATGCTTGCGTTTCGGCCCGTGCTGGCCGGTTCGCTGGAGGAAGGAATGTTTATGGATGCGTCGCAGCTCGTCGGGCTGGAGTCCGTCGTTCCGCTCGGAACGAACGAGCCGATCTTGTCCTGGAAGGTAGACAAATACCATCTGCTTCCTTCGCGCGGTCAAGCGACGTTCCAAATTCCGAAAGATTATATTTTGTCGTTGTCCGGAGGGATCCGGGCGGGGGATAAGGTGCGGCTGTACTTATCCGGGGGCGAAGGCGAGTCTGCTCGTCTGTTCGATCAGGAAATTACCGTCGCCTCGGTGAAATCATCCGCCAACGTGGAGGTCGACAATCCGAAGTCGCCCAACCTGTATTCGCGGGTGAACGGCGATACGGAGAAAATGTATGCCTCCCGCCGGGAGGCGAACGGGACGATCGATCAGATTAATCTGAATTTGACCGAGGAGCAGTGGCTTGCGATCGACAAGGCGTGCCGGACGAAAAAGGCCAAGCTGGTCATCGCCGTTTCGGCCACGTCGCTTTCGGATGATGCGGTATTTAGAAAAGAAAAGAGGTGATCGGGGTGCGGATCGCATTCGTTACTCAGGATGAAGATCTCGTTCAAGAATGGCTGTCCGGCCAAATCCGCGACGGCGACGAGGCGTTGTGGTTCCAGCAGCCGGAGGCGCTGATCGCCTCTCCCACTGCGGCCGAAGTAGAGCATATTGTGTTGTCCGACCGGTATTTCGGGCTTTCGCTTTTTTGCGATTACGTCGAGCAGTTCAAGGCGCATTGTCCGAAAGCCGGATTAACCGTGCTGCTGTCGGACAAACACGATGTCGCTGAGAATGGCCGATGGATCAAGGCCTGCATCGTTAGCGGCGTGCAGTATGTTCCTCCACATCGGACGAAGGAAGCGATATGCGGCACACTGTATCTCAACTGTTACGGAGAGGCGCGGGATCTGAACGACAGCGGAGGGCAAACCTTTGTATTTGTCGGCTCGACGCCGAACATCGGCACGACATTCGTCGCCTTCGGGGCGGCTGTAGGTCTGGCATGCCGCACAGAGCGGTCCGTTGCCTATATATGCCTTAATCTGAAAAGCTCGAAGTTGCACCGTTACATCGGCATCGAAAAGCCAGAGGGCAGCCTCGACCATCTCCGCGCCGAGATCCGTTCCCAAAGCTTGCGTCCGGAGCGGCTCCGCTCTTATTGCGAAGCGGTTAAGGGCGTACCGAACCTGCGCGTGTTGTTCGGCAACCAGCTGCGGGAGCAGGCGGAATTTTTTACGGCCGAAGATATCGAGCATCTGCTGCAAACGGCGAAACGGGCATTCGACCTATGTATCGTCGAAGTAAACGCCTATTGGGACAACGCGGCAACGGTATGCTCGCTGCTCGGGGCCGACTCCCGCATTATGGTGACGACGCCCGAACTGACCCACTTTCAGGAGGATGCGAACCGGTGGCTGCGCGGATTGTGCCCGGTGATCGGGCTTGACGCCGAATCGTTCGATCTCATCCTGACCCAATCCGACAAGAGCGGCGGGCCCGCCGGCATCCGGCACCAGGATATTCGCAAGGAAACCGGGCTTTCCCTGATCGGCAAGGTCGGCAAATATGCGGACTTGACCGATACGGTTAATCAAGGGAAGCTGCTGGACCTGCTGCTCGGCCCGCATCCGCTCGCGCGCGATTTGAATGAAATCGTTACGGTACTGGCGGCTTTGGGCCGCATCGAAACGAAGGCGATAGTGAAGGCGCATCCGCTCAAACGATGGCTCGGCCGCTGGACAGGCAAAACCGGAAAAGCAAGGAGGACCTTATGGGAGAGCTGACGGAGCGCAAGTTTTCGGTGCTCGCCTATTCCATCGCGAGGCGTGGAGACAGGCAGCCGGCCGGCGGTTCATCCGAGTCCGAGTCGTTCGCGCTACAGGAAGACGAGAACCCGGCGTTTCAGCGCTGCGTCGAGGATATCCGGACGTATTTGGTCGCTTCCCGCGGGAAAACGGAAGAGGAGCGCTTGCAGTACAGCGAATCGTTAAACCGCGCGGTGCTCGGCTTCGAGGAAGAACGGATCCGCTTCGTAGCGATCATCAACGATCAGCTGGCGAAGCGGAGAATGAACCATATCGTGCCCTCGAACCGGCGTTATGCGACGCTTGCCGAAGCCGTATTCGCAGAGGTAATCGGTTTGAATGTGCTCGAGCTGCTGCTGCGGGATCGCGACGGACTGGAGGAAATCCAGGTCGTCGGCAAAGACATTTTCGAGGTGAGGGGCGGCAAGGCGACCCCGTCGCCGCATAAATTCCAGCATCTGAAGGAGGTTGAACGGATCCAGCAAAACCTGGTGCTGTTCAACAACGAAGTGATCAACCCGCGCAAACGGTGGGCGGAAGTTTCGCTGCGGGACGGATCGCGAGTGACGTTGACTGGATTCGGCTTTACCGCCGAGCCGACAATGACGATTCGGTTCTACACGATGCGCTACTACAATTTGCAAACGCTTTGCCAGCCCGAATACGAGACGATCGATGAGAAGATCAAAACGGTGCTGCTGTGTTTGCTGCGTAGCTGCTTCAATATGGTCGTCATCGGACCGACCAACTCCGGCAAAACGAATCTGATCAAGGCGCTCATAGCCGAGCTGCCCGACCACGAGCGGATCGTCACGATCGAGTCCAGGTACGAGCTTATGCTGAAGCGAGATTTTCCGAACAAAAACATTATCGAATACGAGGTGAGCGAAGACGACGAACACCACTGCGGCAATCAGGCGTTCAAGCTTGCGCTGCGGCAATCTCCGAAACGAATCTGTCATGCCGAAATTCGCGACGACGACGCCAACGTTTATGTGCGGGCGTGCACGCGGGGTCATGAAGGGAGTATCACCTCGGTGCATGTTAACGAGCTCGAGGATGCGCCCGATGCGATTACCGATATGTGCATGCTGGACGGCCGGGGGATGAACCCGGGGCGGCTGACGAAGCGAATCACCGAATATGTGACCCAGATCGGCTTCGAGATGGGGATGGCGGGCGGCAGGCGGAAGCTGCTGCGAATCGGAGAATACGGTTATGAGAACGGGGAGGTGAAGGTTAGGGATATCGTCCGCTACGATTTTGCCAGCGGGGCTTGGCAGTTTCCGGAGCGCTTTTCCGGGCGGGCTGTTTTGCGGATGATGAAATACGATCCGGACGGCTGCCGAATCCTTCGTGAGATGGGGATGGTCGACTCATGCTGATCGTGATCGTCAAAAGCTCGTTTCTGCTGCTGTTGTTTATGCTGGCGTATTTGTTTCTGAACCGGCTGCTGCAAACGATCGTGCGCCGATCGGTGGCGCGTTACCGGCTGAATTACGTGCGCCGCGGCTCTTTCGCCAACCGAGTGGCGCAGCTGGCCATGCGGTACAACTGGCTGTACCGGCATTTGGCCGATCTGTTGGAATCGATTCAGGCGCGGGTCCACATCGGGACGTTTCTGTTTGTCTCCGTGCTGCTGCTGCTCGCTGGTATCGTCGGCGGATTCGTTTGCTTCGGCAACGCCAAGGGCGTACTGTCGGCGGGAGGCATGCTCGGATTGCTGCCTTATTTGGCGCTGCGGATGCGTTTGCTTAGTTTGCAGATGAAGGCCAGGCTCGACTTTTTGCCGGCCGTGGAGCTGTTCTACCAATACTACATTGCGCTCGGGCAGAGCAACATCCGGACCGTGCTTAAAGTAACGCTGGAGGAAAACCGGATGCAGCCGGCAATGAAGCCTGTATTCGAACAGTTGTACCGGAATTTGACCACAAGCCGGGACACGGAGGACAGTCTGCGAGTGTTTTCGCTCAGTCTCGGTCATATGTGGGCGGATTACTTTACGAACATTTTGCGGGTAGGGATTCTGGAAGGAAACGATTTGTGCGACAGCTTGAAGGATTTGATAACGGATATGCGAAAAGCGCAGCGCTCGGACCAGGCGGAGCGGAACCGGCTGCTGGAAATACGGCTCGCCAATTTTTCGTCGATCTTGTTTTTGCTCTTATTTCTATTTATTAATTTCAAGATCAATCCCGAGAACGCGTACTTGTACTACATCGTCGATCCGGCCGGCCGCAACATGCTGCTGGACGGGCTGCTGCTTATTTTCGCCTCGATTTTGATGGGCATTTATTTATCGATTCGGAGAATGTGAGGACAAGCCGCATGATTATGGAATCCCGGCATTTGTTATGGCTGCAGGCGCTTGCGCATGGCGCCCTGTTCGCCGCCATTTTTACTGCTGTACTGTTTACGCTGCGTTCACTGCCCCGCCGGAGAAGACGCTGGAGGTTCGCCGCCTTCAAGCGTTTTGTTCAGCGCCGGACGATACCGGCTTTTGTGCTGAAGATAGCGGGCATATCGGAGAGGTGGATCGAAGCGTCGGGGAAGGAGCGGCTGCTACTGGAGAGCGGACTTCGCTTCAACCCGCTGCTGTACGAATTGATGCGCAGAGTGCTTCTTCTGCTCGGCGCAGCGCTTGCGGCGCTCGGCTATTCCGGGCTGCGGAGCGCGTGGGGATTGCCTTGGATCGAGCCGGTGTACGTGCTGGTGGCCGGTTTAATCGTGCTCGTGCTGTTTGCGATGGACCGGGTACTGCTCGAGTCGCTCGGCAAACACCGCACTTACAAGATCATGCGGGAAATCTACACGCTAAGCAATCAACTGCTCTACTATAACGGCTCCAAAATGAATCTTCATGCGAAGCTCGGCTGCTGCTTGCCGTTCTGTCATAAAATCCGGCCGGATCTGCAGCTGCTGCTGAACGAATGGTATGAGGACGCGGAACAGGCGATCAAGCGGTTTAAAAGGCGGCTCGGTACGGAGGAAGCGTACAGCTTTGCCGAAACGATCAACTCGCTGCGTCTGAACGAGCACGACAGCTACTACATGCTGCTGCGCGACAGAATCCAGGACTATAAAGAGAAGCTGGATATGGCGAAGGACAGCCGGAAGGAATCGACCTCGTACGTACTGTTCGTCATCGCCGGCATTCCGATTTTGAACACGTTTCGCATTTTTATTTATCCGTGGGTTCAGGAAGGGCAGAAGCTGTTCGATTCGCTCCACTAGGACGGAGACACCAAAAACCAAAGGAGAGAATGCATCTGTGAGAAATATATTGATAACCGTTATGATGCTGATCGTCGTTGCCTTGCTGTTTACGAACATTGTGAACAACGGCAGTACGGGAATGCGCAACAACATCCAGACCAAGGGAGAAACCGCCAATACCGACATTTCCGCGCTGAGAGCAGGGCCGTGATCGCCGCCCGGAGGAAACGCCATGCGACATATTTTGGTTACGGTCATGCTCGTTATAACTGTCATCGCCATCTATTCGGGGACGATCGGAGGGAGCGACGGAATGGAGCGGAAGGCAAGAAGCACAGGCGGCAGCATAAACGGGACGATTCAGTCGATCAATCCGTAATCGGGGTGCCCGGACTATGAAGCAAATTCTCGTGTTTGTGTTATTCGCAGCGATCTTGTGCTGGGCGATGTTCATGCCTACGTATAAGCATATCATCGTGTTCAGGCAGGCTATGCTGCAAAAGGAAGTCGACTACATGCTAGAGGTCGGGGCGAACGCCTCTCACGGTTATGTGGACGAGTCGGCTATCGAGGCGTCGCGTCAGCGGCTGCGGCAGCACGGATTTCAAACCGCTAACCTGGAGTACTTCGTCTCCTCCACGAGCGGCGTGAATGCGACCCTTCCCTCCTCGCCGGTGCATCGCGGGCATGGAATCGAGCTGATGATTACGTATCCGTACGACGGCATGTTCCAGATCGACCGTCTGATCGGAATCACGGTTCCGCCTGAAGGAGCGAGAATGGGAGCGTCCGGTCTGAAAATGAGCGAATATGTGCCATAACGGAAAGGGGGCGCATACTTGTACAAGCTGATCGTGTTTATGCTGCTGATCGTCTTCGTTATGGTGCTGCATGCGCTCCAGGCCGACGAGGAGATCGCTTTGCAGGCGCTTTTTCAAGGGAAGCATGCTGTGAACCGGGCGGCCCATGCGGCAGCTCAGCAAGTCGATAAGTCCAAGCTGAAAGAGGGGATCGTTTCGATTGATCCGGCAGCGGCTGCGAGGGAGGCACAGCTGTATTTCCAGCGCAATTTGCGGCTGGACGGCTCTAATGAACCGCTGCCGGGATCGTTTTGGCGGACAAGGGCGGACATCTTGGAGCTGAAGGTTTTGAATGAGGATCTGACCTATCCGTACACATATACGAATTCGGCTTACAATTACAGCGTTACTTTGGACAAGCCGGGGGTTGTGTTTATCGTCCGTCTCGTTTATCCGCGCACGTATTCGGTGCTCGGTCCGATCACTTGGGAAATCAAAGGCGCGGCGGAGCTGTATTATTGAAGCGTTTTTCGGAGGTTTGGCTGTGTATCCGAACAAATGGATTGTGCTGTCAAAAAAGGACCTCGCACCACTGCGGAGTGGATGCCGAGGTCCTTTCGTTCAGCTGCGGATCGTTACGTTTTCACGTACGATTCGGGTCAAACCGTTCTCGTCAAGGACGGACGTGCATCATCGTCCATTCCCGTCCAGGCTTGTCCGTACGGAAGCATTCGATGTTGCCGTGATCGGCCAAGGTCACATAACAGGTACGCCCGTCAAGGCCGCCGAAGGTCAGGTTCGTGCAGTTCGTGCCGTGCAGCCTTACTTCGAGCAGCAGCTCGCCGGCGGGCGATACTTTGGCGACCGTTCCTTTGCCGTGGCGGGTAATGTACAGATTGCCTTCGCTATCGCAGCGCATCCCGTCCATACCATAGTCGGGAAATTCGATCAGCAGCCGTTTGTTTGCGATTTCCCCGTCGTCAGACAGGTCGTACGCCCATACGCGGCGCTGTACCGTCTCGTTCACATACAGCGTCCGGTTGTCCGGGCTTACCTCGATGCCGTTCGTTGTGCCCATACCGCCTTCCAGCAGCTTGACCGTACCGTCCGTTCCGATTCGCCACAGATTGCCTGTTGATTTACCCCAATTCGGGTCGCTGGCGAATATCGTATCGTCGCCTGCTATGGCGATGTCGTTCGGCTGATTCATCGCCGGTTCGTGGGCGAAAACGGACAGTTCCAGCGTCTTCATATCGACTTTCAAAATATTATGCTTCGTGTAGTCGGCGATGAACATGTCTCCCGCCCGGTTAAACCGAATGCCGTTGCCGACGCTGCCGTCCGGCAGCTCGATGAACACGGCGGCTTCCCCTTCCGGCGTCACGCGCCCGATAGTATGCCGGCGCTCGTAGTTAACCGCGTACACATTGCCTTCACTATCGCAAGCAGGCCCCTCGATCCCGGACGTAAAACCTCCTGCCGTCGTAAATACCCGGCTTTCGTATAACGTTTCCTCCATATGCTGCTCCTCCTTCTTCCGGAGATGATCCGAAAGTGTTTTCTGCATACGTATTCGCCCACGAAGCCGAACTTCCTCCTTGCTTTTCTCTACCTGCTTCCGATTCGTGTATACTATAGAAAAGAGGAGGAATGATCGCGCAATGGATGAACGCAGCTCCCGCCGCCAGCGGCTTCAGCATAAAATGAAGGAAACGGGCATCGACCTTTGCGTCGTGACCCAAAATGTCGATTTGTACTATTTCGTCGGTTCGATGCAGACGGGCTATTTGTTCATTCCTGCCGAAGGCGAGTCGATCTTTTATGTAAGGCGCAGCTTTGTTCGCGCGTCGGATGAGGCGGATATCGCGGTGGAAGAGCTCGGCTCGATGAGAGGATTTGGCTCCCGGCTCACCCAGGCGTACCCGGAGCTATTCCGCAAGCCGGGCGGGGAACAGACGATTGTTGCAGCCGAATACGACGTGCTGCCCGTCCAGCAATTTCAGCGGCTGGAGGGCGCTCTGCCCGGAGTCAAGTGGGTCGACGGGTCGACGCTGATCCGCGAGCTGCGGATGATCAAGTCGCCGGGCGAAATCGCCGCCATCCGGGAATCCGCCCGCGTTATCGATATCGCGTATGAAACGGCGATCAAGGCGCTTCGGGTCGGCATGCCGGAAGTCGAGCTGATGGCGATCGTCGAGTCGGTAATCCGCCATAACGGCCATATGGGACTGATGCGAGTGCGCGGTTACAATCAGGAAATTATAACCGGCATGATCGGAGCGGGGTCCGCTGCGGCAATGCCGACTTATTTCGACGGCCCGGCGGGAGGCCAGGGACTCGGCCCGGCGAGCCCGCAAAGCTCGGGACGCAGGCCGATCGAGGCGAACGAGCCGATCTTGATCGATATCGGCTGCTGCATCGACGGTTATGTCATCGACCAAACGAGAACGGCCGTTATCGGCGAACTGCCTGCGGATTTGCGCGAGGCGTACGAGCTGTCCGAAGCGGTGATGAGGCGGACGGAGGCGATGCTGAAGCCCGGAGTCCCTTGCGAGGAGCTGTATACGGCGGCGCTTGAGCAGGTGCGGGTAGCGGGCCTGAGCGAGCATTTTATGGGCTTCGGCGGCGATCAGGTCAAGTTTCTGGGACACGGCATCGGTCTTGAGATAGACGAGCTGCCCGTACTAGCCAAAGGGTTTCGCTATCCGCTTCAGCCGGGCATGGTGATTGCGATCGAGCCCAAGTTCACGTTCCCCGGCCGCGGTGTCGTCGGAATCGAGAACAGCTACGCGATAACGGAGGACGGCTTTGAAAAGCTTACCGTGTCCCGGGAAGGGATCGCCGCAGCGGCCGCGCCATTTTGACCGCATATACGGCCTAGTTAAATCTATAATCCGGGGGTCTATAGAGGCGGCTCCCGGATTACACTATTTTAGAAGTAGTTACCGGCCTAAATGCGCTCCTCCGACTTCACTTTGCTGTCCGAATTTGGTACCATATATACCAAACCTATTAAACTACTTCAGCGATTACTTGCGAGAGCGTTTTCGCAGAAATGTTTTGCCTAGTCGGGCAAAACGGGGGAGGAACCGGCTATGCTGCGTCTAGGTCAAAAAGTCATTATCGTATCCGACAGTTTCGAACAAAATCTTCCAATCGGAGATTATGGATATATCATCGCTTACGACCGCAATGCGGATAACGCATTCGATTATGTCGTCCGCATCCCGAAGGCGAACAAAAACATGTTCGTCCCGGCCGTCGACATCGAACTGGAGGAAACGCTGCTCCAGCTAGAGGTGGACCGGATCGAGCGGGAAGCGCTGATCGACTATGCGCTCGCAACGCATAATGAAGCGTTGTTCCGCAGAATTTTGAACGGGGAGAGCGCGGAAGAGCCGGGGGCGGATAGCAGCAAGGAAATCCAGTCTCAACAGGACTTCATCCGGCAAATCAATTTGAAAGCCTGGATATGAACCGGCGGAAAAACGAGCCGGATCGATGCAAGACGCCTTCGTTCGAGGCGTCTTTGTGTCTTTTTCGGCAATTTTTTCTCTTTTTTGCTTTAATGCTTCAACGCGTAAGTCGTCGAATATTGACACGTTCTCTTTGCATAAGCTATGATTAGCAATATTCGGTTTTCGGGAGGAACATAAGGAAATGAACGACTCACACGTCAAAATACTCGACTGTACGATTCGTGACGGCGGCCTCGTCAATAACTGGGACTTCAGCGTCGACTTCGTTCGCGATCTATATTATTCGCTGAACGCGGCAGGCGTCGAATATATGGAGATCGGCTACAAAAACTCTCCGAAGCTGCTCAAGGGCGCGGAAGCGGGCCCGTGGCGATTTTTGGACGAAGCGTTTCTGCGGGAAGTAATTCCGGAGAAGGGCGACACGAAGCTGTCCGCTCTCGTCGATATCGGCCGAGTGGATGAAAACGACATTTTGCCGCGCAGCGAGAGCATGCTGGACATGATCCGCGTTGCTTGTTACGTCAAAGATGTGGACAAGGCGCTCGATCTCGTAAACAAATTCCATGGCTACGGCTATGAAACGTCGCTTAACATTATGGCGCTGTCCAACGTCATGGAGCACGATCTCGTCGAGGCGTTCCAGCAAATCGCCGACAGCCCGGTCGACGTCGTGTATGTGGTCGATTCGTTCGGAAGCTTGTACCACCGGGACATCGAACATCTGGTCGCCAAATTCCAGCGTTATTTGCCGAACAAGAAGCTCGGCATTCATGCGCATAACAATATGCAGCTCGCCTTCTCCAATACGCTTACGGCCGCTGAGCTCGGCGTTACGTTCCTGGATTCGTCCGTATTCGGCATGGGCCGGGCGGCAGGCAACTGCAACACGGAACTGCTCGTCAGCTTTTTGAAAAATCCGAGATATGAGCTGCGTCCGATTCTCGAGGTGATCGAGCGCCGGATGATTCCGCTTCGCGAAAAAGTGGAGTGGGGCTATATTATCCCGTACATGATTTCCGGCGTGCTCAACGAGCATCCTCGCGTAGCGATGGCGCTTCGCGCCAGCGACGACAAGGAAAAGTACGCCGAGTTTTACGACAAGCTCACTTCGCCGGAAATCGTCGTTACCTCTAAAAGCGGAGAGTAACCGGAACTGTTGTAACGTAGGCTCCCGAGGCAACTGCTGCCCCGGGGGCTTTTTTGCTGCTTGTGCGGGGCGTGCCTTTGTTGAGTTCCAGAGGGGTTGTACTATATAATAGGAAGGATACGAAAAAAACGTAACGTTGATAAGATTTCGAACAAGCAGCCATAGCGGGAGGTGTGAGCATGAGCATTACGACCAAGGATGTAGAGCATGTGGCGAAGCTGGCGCGGCTTCAGGTGAACGAAGCTGATATGGAGAAGCTTACGGGTCAGCTTAACGCCATTTTGAAATATGCCGAGAAATTGAACGAGCTGGATACGGAAGGCATCGAGCCGACCAGCCATCCGATGCCGCTATCCAATGTGATGCGGGAGGACGAGGTTCGACCGTCTTGGCCGATCGAAAGCGTGCTGAAGAACGCTCCGGATGAAGAGGACGGCCAGTTTAAGGTGCCGGCGGTACTCGAATAAGATAGCATCCAAACCGGCGTTCCGAAGGAAGGCTCGGTTATTTTACGAAGTTAGTATTCTTTACGGAATACTCAGCAAATGCTTACGAAGTCAGTATTCCTACGGAATACTCAGTTAATGCTTACGAAGTTAGCTTTGCTCCGCAAAGCTCTAGGGAGGTATTACTTTGTCTCTGTTCGACCTGAAGCTGCAGGAACTACATAGCCGTCTCGCGGCGAAGGAGCTGTCGGTACAAGAGCTCGTCGACCAGTCGCTGGGCGCGATTCAAAATGTCGAGCCCAAGGTGAAGGCGTTTCTTCGCGTGGACGAGGAAGGCGCGCGCACTAGCGCCCGTGTACTGGACGAGCAGCTCGCGAAGGGCGGGGACCGCGGACTGTTGTTTGGTCTGCCCGCCGGCATTAAGGACAATATCGTAACCGAGGGGCTGAACACGACGTGCGCCAGCCGGTTCCTCGAAAATTATAATCCGATCTATGACGCTACTGTCGTCAAGAAGCTGAAGCAAGCCCAGTCGGTGACGATCGGCAAGCTGAACATGGACGAATTCGCGATGGGCGGCTCAAACGAAAATTCCGCTTTCCACGTTACCAAAAATCCTTGGAACGAAGCGCACGTCCCGGGCGGGTCCAGCGGCGGCTCGGCCGCTGCGGTAGCGGCAGGAGAAGTGTATTTCTCGCTCGGCTCGGACACGGGCGGTTCGATCCGCCAGCCGGCCGCGTATTGCGGCGTCGTTGGACTGAAGCCGACCTATGGACTCGTATCCCGCTTCGGCCTCGTTGCCTTTGCTTCGTCGCTCGACCAGATCGGCCCGCTGACGAAAAACGTCGAAGACGCGGCCTACGTGCTCCAGGCGATTGCCGGTCACGATCCGCAAGACTCGACATCGGCGAATGTGAGCATTCCCGATTACATCAGCTCGCTTACGGACGATGTGAAGGGGCTTCGCATTGCGGTACCGAAGGAATATATCGGTCAAGGCGTCGATCCGAAAGTAAAGGATGCGGTTATGACCGCGCTCAAAACGCTCGAATCGCTTGGCGCCGTGTGGGAAGAAGTATCGATGCCGCATACCGAATACGCGGTGGCGACTTATTACCTGCTCGCCTCCTCCGAGGCGTCCTCCAACCTGGCCCGCTTCGACGGCGTTCGTTACGGCGTTCGCGCTGCCGACCCGGACAACCTGCTCGACCTTTACGTCAAGTCGCGCAGCCAGGGCTTCGGCGCCGAAGTCAAGCGCCGTATTATGCTCGGCACGTACGCGCTCAGCTCCGGCTATTATGACGCGTATTACTTGAAGGCGCAAAAGGTGCGCACGCTGATCAAAAAAGATTTCGACGATATTTTCCAAAACTACGACGTCATTGTCGGTCCGACCGCTCCGACGACCGCCTTCAAAATCGGCGAGCAGGTCGGCGATCCGCTGACGATGTATTTGAACGATATTTTGACGATTCCCGCCAACTTGGCGGGCGTGCCGGCAATCAGCGTTCCGTGCGGTCTCGCGGACGGGATGCCGGTCGGCCTGCAAATTATCGGCAAGGCGCTTGACGAAGCTACCGTCCTGCGTACAGCCCACGCGTTCGAGCAGCATACGGAACATCACAAGCTGCGTCCGGCGTTGTAGAAGGAGGACGAATACCTGTGGCGGATAAGCGATATGAAACGGTAGTCGGGCTCGAGGTACACGTCGAGCTGCATACGAACACGAAAATTTTCTGCGGCTGCTCCACCGAATTCGGGGCTCCGCCCAATACGCATACATGTCCGGTTTGTCTCGGGCATCCGGGCGTACTGCCGGTGCTGAACCGGAAAGCGGTCGAATTCGCGATGAAAGCGGCGATGGCGATCAATTGCGAAGTCGCCACGCACAGCAAGTTCGACCGGAAAAACTATTTTTACCCCGACTCGCCGAAGGCGTACCAAATCTCGCAGTACGACCAGCCGATCGGCCAGAACGGCTGGATCGATATCGAAGTGAACGGCGAGTCGAAGCGAATCGGCATTACCCGTCTCCATCTGGAGGAAGATGCGGGCAAGCTGACGCACGTGGACGGCGGCTACGCGTCGCTTGTCGACTTCAACCGCGTCGGAACGCCGCTGCTCGAGATCGTCTCCGAGCCGGATATCCGTTCGCCTGAGGAAGCGCGCGCCTACTTGGAGAAGCTGAAGGCGATCATCCAGTATTGCGACGTGTCCGACGTGAAGATGGAGGAAGGCTCGCTGCGCTGCGATGCCAACATCAGCATTCGCCCGTACGGTCAGGAAAAGTTCGGCACGAGAGCCGAGCTTAAAAACATGAACTCGTTTCGCGGCGTTCAGCGCGGATTGGAATACGAGGAATTGCGCCAGGCGGAAATCCTCTCGTCCGGCGGAGAAGTCGTTCAAGAGACACGCCGCTGGGACGAAGCGCAAGGGAAAACGTTCACGATGCGCGGCAAGGAAGAAGCGCACGATTACCGGTACTTCCCGGACCCGGATCTGGTCCGTCTGTATATCGACAACGAATGGAAAGCTCGCATCCGCGCTACGATACCGGAGCTGCCGGATGCCCGCAAGGCGAGATATACGGAAGAGTATGGTCTGCCGGCTTATGATGCCGAGGTCATTACGTCTTCGAAGAAGCTTGCGGATCTGTTCGAGCAAAGCTTGCAATATACGAAAGACGCCAAAGCGGTGTCCAATTGGATTATGGGCGATCTGCTCGGCTATCTGAACACGAACGGTCTCGAGATCGAAGCCGTCCGCATTACCGGTCAAGGACTCGGCGAAATGATCGGTCTGATCGAGAAAGGCACGATCAGCGGCAAAATTGCCAAAACCGTATTCAAGGAAATGCTCGTCTCCGGCAAAAATCCGGGGCAAATCGTCGAGGAGCAAGGACTCGTTCAAATCAGCGACGAAGGCGCCATCCGCGCGATCGTCGATAAGGTCGTCGTGGCGAATCCGCAGTCGGTTGCCGATTATAAGGCGGGCAAGGAAAAAGCGGTCGGCTTCCTCGTCGGTCAGGTGATGAAAGAGTCGAAGGGGAAAGCAAACCCGGGGCTCGTCAACCAGCTAATCGTCGAACGGCTGAAGCAGGAATAACGTACAAGTAGATTAACGCGGCAGGAGGGAACACCTCCTGCCTTTTTTCTCACCTGGCAAAACGCACAAAGGAGGACTTCGATTATGAGAAAAGTCTTGAAATCTTGTAAAACGCTGGCGGCAGCGTCATTGGCGCTTGCTCTGCTTGCCCCGGCTATTAATACGGTTAACCCCGTACAGGCGCTGGCTGCTTCTGCAACCGGGCAATCCCCGGCATTAACCCAAAGTACCGCCGCTTTGACCGAGACGGTGCCTTTCCGCGACTATGCGGAGTCGCTTGGAGCTGTCGTTTCCTGGAACGAAACGGACAGGACGGCTACTGCGCTTCGGGGGAAGACGAGCGTAACCGCCGCCATCGGCGAAGCGTATTTGACCGTGAACGGAAACAAGATCGCGCTGGGCGAATCTGTCCGGCTCGTAGGCGAAAAGACGGTCGTACCTCTCGGCGCCTTGAACGAAGCGTTTGGCGTAAGTGCGGGATGGGACAAAGAGGCTGGCGCCATTATTTCCGCCAAGGACGATTATCCGCTGCTCGCGAGCAATTTTATCGCGGCCTGGAATAAGGGCGATTTGGCAAAAACGAAAGGTTATATGAGTCCGTCGCTGCAAATGCTCATGCCGGATCAGCTGCTCGGACAGTTCTGGTCGAATCTGGCGCAAATGTACGGTCCGCTAGGTCAGCAGCTCGCGGTAAACGTCAGCTCCAGCGCCGTTCATCACAATGCAGCGGTCCTGTACAAGACGGGTGCGGCAGCCTTTGAAGTAACAGTCCGATTCGACACGTACGGCCTCGTGGACGATCTGTACCTGTCGCCGACGCTTCCGAACAACGCTTATGTGAAGCCGTCCTATGACGATCCTGCCAAGTATTCGGAGAAGGAGGTCGTGATCGGAGAGGGGCCTCTGGCTCTTCCGGGGACGCTTACGACGCCGGCCGGCCAGGGACCGTTTCCGGTTGTCGTGCTCGTTCACGGCTCCGGACCGAACGACCGCGACGAATCGATCGGAGCGGTAAAATCGTTCCGTGATCTGGCGGTTGGGCTGGCGGCGCAAGGCATCGCCGTGCTTCGCTACGAGAAGGTGACCCGCGAGCATCCGCTCAAATCGCAGATGATGATTCCGATGTTTACCGTACAAGAGGAAACGGTAGACGATGCGATTCGGGCGGTGGAGCTGCTGAGGAAAACGGACGGCATCGATCCGAAGCGTATTTTCGTTGCCGGGCACAGTCAAGGCGGAATGATGATTCCGCGTATTATGGACGCTGCCCAGGGGCTGGATCTGGCCGGTGCGATCGTACTGGCGGGCCCGTCCCGGCCGCTGGAAAATTTGATAGTCGAACAGATGAAGTTTCAAACGGAACTGGCTCGTCAGGCCGGACAGCCTACAGAGGCGATGGAGCAGCAGACGGCGGTTTACGAGCAGCAGCTCCAATTGATCAAAGACCCGAAGTATTCGCTTACGAACCCGCCGCAAGGCTTTATGCTCGGCAATACGGCTTGGTGGCTGGACATCCGGAACCTGTATGCCGGCGAAGCGGCCAAAAACCAAAAAGTGCCCCTGCTTATTATGCAAGGCGGAAACGACGCTCAGGTATTTCCGGACAATCTGGAAGGCTGGAAAACGGCGTTAGCGGCTCGAAGCGACGTCCAGTACAAGCTGTACCCAAGCGTAAATCATACGCTCGTCGAATACGAAGGGAAGTCGACCGGAGCCGAATACAGCTTGCCGGCCAACGTCCCGGACTACATCATTGCCGACATGGCGAAGTGGATCAAGCCCTGATTGCGATTATTCCCGATAGGAAGCGGACACCTGTAACGGGTGTCCTTTATTTCGCTTATATGTTTTAGCCCGTTCCGTGATACAATAGATCTAATAAGCTGCCAAACCTTTATTTCGGTTCAGGAAAGCGCATTCCGGGAGGTGACAACCGTGGACAGTCCTTGGGAGCTTGGTGAGCTGCAGCTTTCGCTTCGCCTAGTGCTGGCACTGGTGTTCGGCGGGCTTGTAGGGATCGAGCGCGAACAGAACAATCATCCGGCCGGTTTCCGTACGCATATTCTCGTCTGCTTGGGCGCATGTCTCATTATGCTGCTGTCGATATACGGCTTCAGTCAGTTTGCGGACGAACCGAACGTCCGTCTCGACCCGGCGCGTCTGGCTGCCCAGGTCATAACCGGCATCGGCTTTCTCGGGGCCGGTACGATCATTTTCAACGGCAATTCCATCTCCGGGCTGACGACGGCTGCGTCGCTATGGGTTGTAGCTGCGATCGGTTTGGCGACCGGCGCCGGATTTTATTATTCCGCTGTTTTGACGACGGTGTTTGTTTTGCTCAGTTTGTGGATATTAAATAAAGTTGAGAAAAAATGGCTCGGCGGAAAGAGGGCGAGAACAGTCCAGATCGAGCTGCCCGACAGCCCGGGCGGGTTGTCCTCCGTTACCGCAATCCTTGCGGAAAAGGGCGCGGAAATACGCAAGCTTGCCGTCGAGCAGGTACACCGGCCCGAGGCGGGGGAGGACCGGCTTCGAGTCAATCTGGTCGTCCGTACATCCAAGCCGGAAATGCTTATAGGAGCTGCGGAGGAACTGCGCAAGCTGCATGGCGTATCGAACATTTCGATTGAGTGAGAAAGGAGGGAAAGGCGATGGACGATTCGCAGCAGCGCGGTCCGGAGGGAAGCGGCGGCCGCCACGCGGAGAGCGAGAGGCGCGAGACGAGCTTGCCGGACATGGCGAGACCGCACGGATGGGACCCTTACAACCCGTATCAGAGCATGACGCCGAGAAAGCGGAAGTGGGTCGCCGTTCTGCTCTCGCTTTTTATCCCGGGCACCGGGCACTTTTATCTCGGCTTGATGCAAAAAGGGCTGATGATCATGCTGCTGATCATCCTCGATATTTTTGCGATCGTGCATTTCTCGATCAACATGTCGAGCATTCCGCTTATTACGCTGCTGGGGTTGTTTTTGCCGATTATTTACTTTTACAGCTTGTTTGACGCTTTGCTTCTGACCGATAAAGTGAATCGTCATGCGTTCATGCCGCCTGCAGCGGCGGATCGTGCGGGGGAAGCCCACGGCGAATCTTCTGCGAGGCCCGGTTCGGCTCCGCTCATAGGCTGGCTGCTCGTCGGGCTCGGCGGATTGTTCTTCGTCTTCAGCGCCAAACCGGACTGGATCCGATTGATGATGAACAAGATGGGGACGATGATCGGCGGACTCGTTCTGATCGGGATTGGCATCGTGCTGTTTTTGAGAAACTCGTCAAAACCGAAGTAGGGAAGGAGGGCCCGCCATGATCCGAGTAGGCAAAGCGACGGCCGGACTTATTTTGCTGGCCAGCGGAGCGGGTCTTCTGGCCGACTGGTCGATGGATACGAATTATTTGGGCTATGCGGAACTGGCGTGGCCGCTTATTCTCGTCGCTCTCGGTATGGAGCATGTATGGGTCCATTTCAAATACCGCAAACAAGACCGGCCCATCCGTCTCGATATCGGCGGTGTGATCGTGTCCACGCTGATCGCGGCAGCGATTGTCGCCTACTCGCGATATGGATGGCCTCCCTCTAGATGGTTCGAAGATTTGTCGCGTGAATTCGGCTCGCTGGGGAATTTGTAACCGGCGATTGCCGCTATAGAAATAAAAATGGCTGCCGAAGAACGGCAGCCTTTTTGTTTGGATCGATTGATCCTATTTGGCAAGCGTTTCCTGTATTTTTTTGTTGACCGCCTCTTCTGCATCCCGGACGGCGGAGTTCGCATCTTTGCCGGTTTGCACCATGAGCATCAACTGGTTTTGCAGCTCGCCCGTAGCAATATTGTCATACAACGTAGGCTGGAAAGGCTTGGCGACGTCGGTTTTAAACACCGCCTGGACGTTTTTCCCTTTCAGGAAAGAAGCATTTTCGCCGAATACATTTTTGAATTTGACATCCTTCATGACGCCAAGCTTCGCTTGTTTATACATATCCGTCTGAACTTCGTCCGAAACGATCGCCGACATGACGCGGAAGGCGTCCTCCTTATGTTTGCTGGTGGAAGCCAGCAGCATCAGATGCTCGTCGATTCCCATTCCCGCGCGTGGGGCTTCCGGCCATACCGGAAACGAAGCGATGTCCCAAAATTCCGGATACTGGTTCATGCTCGTGTTCGTAAGCAAGTTGACGTCGGCAAACATAGCCAGCGTCTGCTCCTTGTAGAACAGTTTTTCCCCATCGCCCTGGGAAAGCCATCTTCTCGTTTCCGGGAATTTTGTAGATGTCCGTCATCTGGGTCAGCACTTTTTTCCACTGCTCGGTATTCAGGGCGGCGCGATTTGTTTTCGGATCGACCAGAGGCAGGGAGAGCTGAGCGCCCACACGTTTCGGCACATTTGGCTCCAGACCGCGGTATTGAATGCCGCCTTCCGTGCGCGTCACACGTTTGGCGACGTCGGCGTACTCGCTCCAGGTCATGCCCTCTTTCGGATAAGCGACGCCGAATTTATCGAAAATAGTTTTGTTGTAATACAGCGCCGAGAAATTTCTCGTATAAGGAATCCCGATCAAGTAGTCTTTGCCTACAGCCATTCAGATCGCGTTAAGCGATTCGGGCTCGAAGCGAGATAAATCCATGCCCTGCGTTTTGATCAGATCGTCGATGGAAACGAGCAGCTGCAAGCTTTCGAAAGGCGCCAGTCCGCTAATATTGTTGGTAATGAAAAGGTCCGGCACATCCCCGGCCGCCACCATATTAGCCAAGTTCTCGGGTTTGTAGCTCTCTGCTTTAACGGTGATCCACGGATATTTCAGCTTCACCGGATCGACGATATACCGCTTCACTTCGTCGTCGTTCAAATATCGGACCCCGACCGAGATCGTTACCGGCTGATGCTCCTCCTGCTTTTGATTCTGGTTGCTTAGCGGCTTTTCTTGTTCTTTCCCGTTCGGAGCCGCATTTGGCAATCCGGAACATCCGGCGAACAAGGAGGAGGCGACGATAAGAGACATGGAGATGGCGGCGAGTCGCGGCAGCGAAGCTTGAACCCCAGTTGCATTCATTCTATACGTTTCCTCCTGAGTGTTAAGCGCTTTCTTCACTTGCTCGCAGCCTCTGCCGTATCTATTTTCTTATTGACTCGTTCAGCCGCCTCGCGAAGCGCTGTATTGATGTCCTTGCCGTTGTAGACGACATCTCTTACGATAGTTACCATCTCGCCGTTGTTGGGGCCGTTATACTTGTTAACGGAAGCTACCGGAGCATACTTGCTTGGCTGCAAGGCCTTGACATTTTTGCCCGTATAAAGCGGATTGCTCGATCCGAACTGCTTCCGTATTTCATTATCGCTTAGAGCCGTAACGAATTTGCCGTCCTTGATCTGCTGGATCTGGTATTCCGGGGTCGTTAAATACGAGATGGCGTCGAACGCTTGATCCTTATATTTGCTAGTCGAAGCGACGTAGAAGTAGACGGGATACGGTTGTAATCCCAGGCCGGGCGCTTCTTTTAAAGTCGGAGCCGAAGCCAGGTCCCAGTTCATATTGCCAATTTCCTGCGCCTGGTATTGGGCGGAAATGCCCAGAAACATGGCCATGGTTCTGTCTTTGAAGAAGCGGTTTCTTTCGTTCGGTTCCGAAATTTTGCCGGGGTCGACTTTATCGTAACCGGGAAGCTTGTAGAAACGAATCAAGTTGTCGGCAAACGATCTCCATTTCTCGTCTTTATCGAATGTCGATCTTTTCGTATCGGTGTAAACGATCGGGATGGACTGCTGGTTCAGCATAGCCAAATGGCCGTAGGAGGTGCCGAAGCCATAATATTGCACTCCGCCTTCGTTACGCGTCAACGATTTGCTCAGATCGTAAACCTGATCCCAGCTAAGCCCATCCTTCGGATAAGGGACTCCGAATTTATCGAAGAGGTCTTTGTTGTAGTAAATCGCTTGCGGCATTGTATAAACCGGTAAGCCGTACATGCCGCCGCCCGCTATTTGTTTGGCAGCGTCCACCATCGTTTGATCAAGATGGTTCGTGTTGTAATTGTTCTTTTTCATCATGGCTGTAATATCCGTTTCGAGCTTGTAGTCCATCAAGCTCTCCGCTACTTTCCCGATCGAAGCGAATACGATATCGATCTGTTGACCTGCGGCGATCAGCTCCGATAGTTTTCCCCCGGGGATATACTTGATCGTCATATGAGAATATTTTTTCATCAGAGGTTCCGCAAACGTTTTCATAAATTCTTCTTCTGGCCAATCGTTCGGATATTGAAAATAGACGGTCAGGGTTACCGGATCTTTTTTAACTTCAACCGGTGTTACTTTCTCGGGAGCCGCGGGAGTGTTGCTCGTGCCCCCGCAAGCGGACAACAGCAGCATAGGGCAAAGAATAAGCGGGGCAATCATTTTTTTTGACATGGCATACCCTCCGTATTTTTCAGCATGGTTTGCTTACAAATGGGAGCAGTGGGCATAGGATGTCTTCATGGAGTAGGGGAAGCGCTTTCTTAAAAAGGCTGGATGCAGCGGGTTCATCTTGGAAACGTGGTTTGCTTAAAGATTAAATAAATTTCAGATTCGTTGACAAAAGTACGGACCCCCCAAGGGTCTAAAGGAAGGACAAGAGCGCGAGCCAGAGCGGCTTGATCTGGAAGCCGCCAAAATACTGTCGTCGGTATCAAAACAAATCTGCTTTTTTCGGTGTTCCACCCCTTTCTGATTGGCCATGCTGTCTGAACATCGGATGCGATTTCATCCATATCCATATTGTAGGGTATGGGGCCGGGGAAACACAAGATATTTTCTTAAAGATTAAACAAATATTTTTTTCCCGTTTCTCTATATCGGAAAACAGCCTCCCGCCGCGCCGGATGGAGCGGGAGGAGGCCGATGTTTACTCGTTAGTTTCAGCGGAACTGGACATTACCGGTAAGCGGGCGTCCTGATGTTAACACGATCGGAGCGGCAAGATCGGCGCGGGAGACGGTCAACGAGGCGAGCGGGGCGTTTCCGGCCTGCTGCCTTAGTGCAAAGCTGACGACATAGTCGGCGCTATCCGAACCGCGGGCTATGCCCTGCACTTGCATGGCGGACGAATCGATGGCGAGCAGTTGGACGGTCTGCAGCTCCAGCTTCAGTCCGCTGTCCTGCATATGCAGGCTGAGCCTGTTTTTCGGTTCTCCCGGGCCGCCGAAGCCCAGCTTCGTTACCAGATGGATTTTACCGTAGGTGTTCCCTGTGACGGTGCCGGAGTCTGTAAACCAGCCGGCTGCGTTTACAGGTCCCTGAGCGGGATCGTAAACCGAGAAGACAACGGTTTGTTCGGCCTGATTGCCGGCATAATCGGTCGCCGTTGCGCTCAGCGTATGAATGCCAAGTGCGGTTACTGGCGTACCGGAAACGAACGGTTGCCCGTTCAGCAGTGCCGTCAGCGTCTTCACGCCGCTTTCCGCATCCGTCGCGGTAATGACGGGAATCGCCGAGCTTGCGTAGCTCTGATTGTAAGTGACTCCTGTGACAGTTAGGGTTGGCGGATTCCGGTCGGCCAGCTTGATTTCGAGATAAGGCTTATTCGACGAATTATCCTTGGAATTGAAGCTTGTGGCAAGGCCCGGCGTTACGTCTTGAATGACGGCCAAGCTTGCGATTTTATCCCCGGCGAGCTGGGCTGCGATGAATGCGGTAACGTCGAACTGATGCCATGCCGGACTGCCTACGTTACGGGTAGCTAGCGCTTCCTGATAGGCCGGCTTGTTGTTCCAGGTCAGCCCCGTTTCCGTCCAACTGTCGTCGGCTACGGCATGAATCGTATTGTCGATATTCGTTCCTCCCGAATCGTTCGTGGAACCGTACATAGTCAGCTTGGCGGAGACGAGATCGCCGGCAATGCTGCCGAGATCGAATTGCAGGAACGACTGTCTGTGGAAGCCGCCGCTGCTGTTTTTGACCATAAACGTTCCGTCCTTGCCGTAGTTGATGGCCGCATAGTCGCCGTCCCGGACGTACGCGTCCTTGATCGGCAGCAGTTTGGCGTTAAACGGATCGATCGCTTCGATCTCGATGACAGCGAATTTGAGATAGCCGTTCAGTCGGACCGAGGCCGCTACCTTCGCCGTTCCCGCTCCGAGTGCAGTGACATGGCCGCTGCTGTCTACCGAGACGACCGAAGGATTCGCGGAGAAATACTGGATGTCGGCCAGGCTCGTATCGAGCGGGGCTCCCGTAGTCAGCGTGCCGGACAGATGAAGCTGGGTCGTCTCGCTAATTTTCACCGCTGTTTTGTCTGCGGTGAGGGAGACGGTTTTCAGACTCGGCGGCTTGTTTTGCTCGGAAGCTACGCGATCGTAGATTCGCGCTTCTGTAATGCTGTTAAACAGATTGGCCGTATTGCCGTGGCCGATAATTTGGACATAGCGGGCGGATCGTTCTCCGATATCGTAATTTTCCAGTTCGTCCGACAATCCGGAACTGCTGCCCGAATATACGTTCGTCCAGCTTGTGCCATCCGTCGATATGGCGATATCGAACGAAGCCGATCTCGTTTTGCCGTTATACCACGCCAGCGAAACGCTGCGGATCGCTTGAGGCGCCCCGAGGTCGTACTGAATCCACTCGCCGTCCCCTAAGGCGGACCAGCGTGTCGTCAGATCGTCGTCGATCGTATTCGCCGGTACGTTGCCGTCATCGCTGCTTGCCGTTACGCCCATTATAGACAGGCCGGCATCACCCGCGCGAACAGGTCCGGGGAAGTGAATCAAATACCGGGCGCTGCCTGTGCCTGCTATCGTAACCTCGATCGTGGCGATACCGGGCAAGCTCGTCGCCTGCTGGACGGTTACCGCCGCATTCGGGTCCGCAGAAGAGGCGGTGACGGCAGGCGGAACCGTACTTCCGGCAGGAATTGTATGGCTGTACGTGAAGGTGCCGGTGTCAAAACCGGCCAGCGGAACGCCATTTAAGGCAATGCCGCTTAATAAAGGCGGGTTCGCCGGTGCGACTTGCCACAACGCAAGCGGCTCTACCGCAGGCAGCGATGCCGGAGGCGCTTCTCCTTCGCGGAGCGGAACGAGGAGCACCGCGAGACGCAAGTTTTGCACGTCCTCGATATGAATCGCCAGCTTGCGAATGCCGGTAGTCGGGTTTTGCCCGGCCGGATTCGGCGAAGTCGGCAGCGGCACCGCGTCCATTACACTGAATTTCGCTTGCGAAGGCGACAAAATGCGGGCCCACAGACGCTTGCCGTTTTTCGTCAAAATTGCGGTGCTGCCGTCCGGGGAAATTTCGTCCACCTCGGTGGACGTATGCATGAACCACCAGTATTCGGAAGACGCTATCGCCGTCACTTCGTCCTGGACGAGCATCATGCGGCGGTTATCCAGCAATTTGACGCCGCGTTCCGCTTTTGTTGCGTCTTTGGCGTAGGCGGCTGTCATATCGGTGATCGCCAGCGCCTCCTGCGGAGACGACTCGACCCGGCTCATCTTGATCTCGGGGGCGTCGCTCTGCTCCGGTCCGAGCCCCGGATTGATCACCAGCACGTTCTGCCCTTCTCCGCGCATCCGGTAATAATCCCAGCGCTGTGCGCCGAAGTAGCCGGGCAAGTTATAGTTGTCGGCGCCTAGCTCCTGAGCCCAGCGAACGCCGAGCGCGTCGAGCACGAACGTGCCTACGTCGAGATTATGGTGATTTTTTTGCAGACTGGTTCCTTTAAAGCCGACGAAAAGCGCATTCGGGTCTTCCCAGCCGCTGCGGAATGTGACCGCCTCCACACCGCGAAAATATTTGTCCAGCGCCACCTGCTCGGCGCGCGGTCCGGCATAGCTGTTCGGCACGTACCAGAGCAGGTCGAGCGGAGACGGGTTCTCATCGACCCGCTGCGTTTGCCACCAGCCGTACTCGGGTTTGCCGTACTGCGAACCGAACCAGTGAAGCGAAGGCGAGTTCGGCACACCTGCGCCAGCGTCGGCGAAGTTGAACGTTTGATTGGTCGGTCCCGTCGTGAAGATCGGGAAATCACCGTTAAGCGGCAGGCCAGGACTGGCCGACAAGCCGAAGTCTGTGCCAAGCGCCGTTTGCAGCGCTTTGAAATAAACGCCGATATACTGAATCGAGTAGCTCCAATAACCGGGGCCTTCGTACCAGCCTCCGTCCGGGGCCCATTGGGGCAGGGCGTTCGGAAGCGATGCGAAGCCGCGCTGCAGCAGATCTTCAGCGGTTTGCTTCACGGCGGGCTCATCTCCGAGCGCCAGCGCGCCCATGCCGATGCCGCCGTTGACAACGAAGTTCCAGTTGTTGGTCGTTGTCACCCAGAAATCGGGACGGTTGTATCCGGCGAGTGCGGGCGTAAACCCTTTATTCACGATCGCATCGCGTAAAAACGTTTTACGCTCCGCCGTCCAGTAATCGTACAGCCAGTCGTATCCGATCGCGAACGCGTGGGTCATTTCCGCCGTATCGAGAAAATGTCGCGGATTCCAGTCCGGGAAGTTGCCCGCTGCGCTAAGCTCCGTCCAGGCCCGCTCCGCGTACCGCGAATCGAGCGTAAGACGATATTGCATGGCCAGCGTGTAGGTGCGGTCGAGCACTTTGCGGCTGGTCTCGAGCAGCCGGAGCCCGTCCGGAATTTCATATTGGGAGGCAGGCTCGGTGAGCAGCTTATCCGCTTTTGTTTGAATGACCGCCGCCCATCTGGCGAGCCGGGTATCGGTCGCTATGCGGCTTTGCAAGGCGGCAAAATCCGCCGCAGTTGCGAGAAGCCGGGGATGCTGCGCGTTAATCAAGTCCGTCACGATAACCTCCTTCGTTACTTTGGCGTCGTCAAACCATACCGTGCCAGTCGCATTCCATATAAACAGCTCGTACAGCACTCTCACGGCCCCGTCCGGGACGACCACCCGCTGCGTAATTTGCCCCCAATCGCTCGTTCCTTTTCGCGAAGCGGTATAGTTGTCCACTCCGACTTTCTGGTTGCTTGCGTTGTAAAATTGATAGCGAAGCACGATGCCTTTATCTGCCGATACGATGTTGTCCATTTTCACCCAGACGCTAAAGTTGTACGTTTTTCCCGCTTCGATGGAAACCGATTGATTCAAGCTGCTGCGGGCCGCCGCACTCGCTTCGATGCGCAGCGACTTCGAGCCCTCCTTGTAAACGGCATTGTCGACGGTAAATACCGGCGTACCGCTGGCGACCCACTTGTTCCAACTGCTCGGCAGATCGTTCGTAACGGAATCGAAGCTGCCATTCGCCAGCACGTTCGTTCCTTCGGGGAGGACTGCCGCCCCCGCTTCCGCTTGCGCGGAAGCGAGAGGGAGGAGACCGGCAATCAAACAGGCGATTGCAACAATGGCGATGTAACGGTGAAGCGGACTTCGGCGGTTTCGGATCCATGGCGTGATGGCATTCACGGGGGACACACTCCTTCTAATGGGATATGTCTGCGAATGTGCGGGCTTTAGATCGATCGGATACAACCTTACTTGGCTCCGGAGGCGGTCTCCAACTCGTCGATCTTCTTGTTGATTCGCTCGGCCGCTTCACGAAGTGCCGTATTGGTATCTTTGTTGTTGTAGATAACGTCGCGGACAACGGTGTTGAATTCGGCGTTATACAGACCGTTGTACTTGTTTACCGAGCCGGCCGGAGCGTATTTGTCGGGTTGGAACGCCTTGACGTTTTTGCCGGTATACATCGGATTGTTTTGTCCGAACGTAGCCCGGAGCGCCTTGTTGTTCAGCGTCGTGAGGAATTTGCCGTCTTTGATTTGCGGAGCCTGGAATTCTTCCGTCGTGAGGTAAGCGATTACTTCGAACGCCTGATCCTGGTGTTTGCTCATCGAAGTCACATAGAAGTAGGTCGGATATGCTTGAGGGCCGAGATCGGGTTTATCCTTGAATACCGGGAACGGTGCGAGATCCCAGTTCATATCGCCGATTTCTTTGGCATTGTGCAGAGCGGTCAGAGCCAGGAACATGCCGACCGTACGGTCTTTGAAGAAGCGGTTACGCTCGTTCGGCTCCGATATTTGGTTGTTCGGAATGTGGGAATAACCGGGAAGCTTGTAGAAGCGGGTCAGGTTGTCGACGAACGTTTTCCAGCGGTCATCCGTGTCGAGCGCCGCTTTTTTCGTATCCGTCTTGACAATCGGGATCGAGAGCTGGTTCATAAACGCCATATGCCCGTAGGAGGAGGCGAAGCCGGTGTATTTGGTACCGCCGTCGGAACGGGTTAAGCTTTTCGTCAGCTCATACATTTCGTCCCACGTAATGCCGGCCTTCGGATAAGGAACGCCGAACTTGTCGAAAATGTCCTTGTTGTAATACATCGCCGAAGGCGGCACGTAAACTGGCAAGCCGTACATCCCTTTGCCACCTGCCAGCTCCCTGATTGTATCGACCATCGTCGGCTCGAGCTGGGTCAAGTTGTAGTTGTACTTTTTGATCTGCGGGGTAATGTCGTATTCCAGCTTGTTGTCCATCAGGTGCGGGGGAGTGGCGCCGATCGAAGCAAACAAAATGTCGATCGATTGGCCCGCTGCGATCAGGTCGGCCACCTTGCCTCCGGTAATATACTTGATTGTTACATGGGGAAACTTCTTCATAATCGGCTGTCCGAACGTAGCCATGAAGTCCTCTTCCGGCCAGTCGGCGGGAAACGGAAAATAAACGGTCAGCTCGGCCGGATCTTTTTTGGCCTGGACGGTCATCTCCCCTCCGGTTGAAGGAGATTTGCCGTCTCCTCCGCTGCTTCCATTCCCTCCTCCGCATGCAGTAGTTCCCAGCGCTACACATAGAAGCGATGCAACAGCAAGTTTTTTGGACAATGGAAATACCTCCCCCATTTGTATGGATCGTGTACATTCCCGAGAAGACTGCGATCAGAAGAAGCTTTCTAAGCAGTCTTGGCGCCAACTCCTGGAAAGTAAATGCATTATAGCACGCATCCGATTGTCTCTTGTTTTGGGAAAGTTGCACTGTATTGCACACCTTTTGTAAGCGCTTGCCAGTAAAAATATTCCTGATATATAATGTAACTGTAATGAACTCCATTAATAAGACTGTAGACTCGCAGGAGAAGAAGGCTATTAAGGAGGGAATTCGGGAATGAGCGGGAAGTTTACGCGGACAAAACTTCATTTTCGCGATAACCTGTATTTTATGGTATACAAGACGTGGGAGAATAAGGCGCCGGACGAATATTACCATGCGCACGAAGGCATGGAATTATTGTACCTGCACGAAGGAACGGGAAGGCTTATCCTGAATGATCGCCTGTACCTGCTTCAGCCGCGGACGCTGATCTATTTCAAGCCTTACCAAGTCCATCTCCTCCGTTACGACATTCCCCGGCTAAGGTCGATCGTCAAAATCAACCTGCCGCTGGTGAAGTCTTACTTGCCGATGTTTCCCCAAATGTCCGCCTTTATTTCGCTGCTTGAGAAAAACCGGGAAGGTCCGCAGATGTTTCAATTGAACCCGAAGCAGGACCACGAGCTGAACAACCAGCTTGGCTTTCTGCACCATACGTTATCTAGCGTGCCGAACCATGAGAAGAAGGAGCAGTTCGTTATTTCCTGGATGCAGTTCATGTCTTATTTGAAAACTTACGTGTTTACCGAGCTTGCCGCAGAGGAGGGCATGATGCTCCGCCATTCTCACCATGCGGAGAAGGTAGTGGTGTGGATCGACGAGCACTATAAGGAGCCGTTCTGTCTGGAGCGGTTGTCCGAGAACGTACATCTATCGGCCAGCTACTTGTCCAATTTGTTCCGCCATTACACGGGCAGCACAATCACCGAATACATCATGAAGCGGAGGCTGGACGAAGCCCGGCATCTGCTTGCCCATACGTCGCTTTCGATCGATCAGGTCGGCAAGCAGTCGGGTTTTCCGAATCCGCCGTATTTCAGCCGCTGTTTCAAAAAAAGACATACGGTTACCCCCCAGCAGTATAGAGCCATCGTAGCCAGTCATCACGAATCGACCCAGTCGGAGACGGCGCTTACCGATTAGGGAAAACGAGCGGAAAATAAAGGAGGGAGGCGGCGGAACGGGGCGAATTCATTGACAAAGAGGTTCCAGCGACCGTACAATATAGAGATAACATAACTTATGATACCATGGTGGTGAGGAACATGACGTCCCGATTCGAGCAAGCGTTGGATAAACTCAAAACAACCGGAGTTCGAATGACGCCTCAACGACATGCGATATTGGCCTATTTGCTGGATACGATGACGCACCCGACCGCCGACGATATTTATCGCGCACTCGAAGACCGTTTCCCCAGCATGAGCGTCGCTACTGTCTACAACAATTTGAAAGTATTTATTGAAGCGGGACTCGTTCGCGAGCTGACTTACGGAGACGACTCGAGCCGCTTCGATTCCGATATGTCCGAGCACTATCACGCCATCTGCGACCATTGCGGCAAAATCGTCGACTTCGACCATCCGCCGCTCCACGCTCTGGAGTTGGCCGCAGCCAGTCAAACCGGATTTCGCGTCAAAGGCCATCGTCTCGAGGTATACGGACTATGCCCGGAATGCGCTTCTGCCGTAACGCATTAATGAACCGGCAGGGCGTTCGTTTCGTCGATTATTGTAGTATAATGGACGTGTCTATTTGGACACGTCTTTTTTTTCAATTATGGGCTGTTGCTGTAACAAGCTTCATAGCGATGTAGAGACCTGAGGAGTGAAAAGATGGAGTCAGTTAATCCGCCGCCGTCCGGACGGCCCAGAAAGCGCTCGCGTATCGTGTTCCGGCTGTTCGGTCTGCTCCTGATGACCGGAGCCGCAGCCTTGCTCTTCTACTATTATTATTTGACGTATTACCCGAACAAGGAGCACGTGGAACCGAATTACGGCGGACTGCAGAAGCCGGTCTTTTTCAGAGGAGAGCTGCTGTCGAAGAGCGCTTTGGGGGAAAAGGAAAGCTTGAAGCTGCCGCTCGATTACATCAAAGAGAAGGTTGATCCGTCGATCGTATATGAGGGGGCCAGCGACTCGGTCATCATTACGACAAAAGATAAAGTCGTGCGCATGAAAACAAATGTGCTGACCGCTATGGTTAACGAAAAGCCGCTCGAACTTAAGTTTCCGATTGTGAAGCAGGACAGCGATGTATATGTTCCGATCGATCCGGTCAAGCAATATTACGGAATCGATATACTCGAATCCGGGGAGACGGGTAATGTCATCGTTCGGCTGCAAGGGGACGTAGTGCAGTGGGGGAAAACGGAAGCGTCTTCGAAGGACGACACCGTTGCCATGAGGAACGAGCCTGGAATCAAAGCCCCGATCGTTCAGGATATTCCTTCCGGGGAAGAGATTATGATCTGGTCCGAACAGGACGGCTGGTATGCAGTGCAGCGGCAGAGCGGAGTGACCGGCTACGTCCGGAAGAAGGAAGTTGTACTGGATCGCGTGGAGACGATACCGGGGAATGCGGAGCCGAAAGCCTACGTGCCCTGGAAGCCGCTTGGCGGCAAAATCAATATGACGTGGGAGCAGGTGACGACGAAAAGTCCGGATACGTCCAAAATCGACCCGATGCCCGGCCTTAACGTTATAAGTCCGACCTGGTTTCATCTAATCGATGGCGAGGGCAATCTGAAAAATTTGGCCGATGCCGCTTACGTGAAATGGGCGCAGTCGCAAAATATCCAGGTATGGGCGCTGTTCAGCAACAATTTCGATCCGAAAATTACAACCGAAGCGTTGTCCACGTACGACAAACGAATGAAAATGATCAAACAACTGCTTGCCTATGCGCAAATGTACAAGCTGCAAGGCTTCAATATCGACTTTGAAAATGTCAATCTGAAGGACAAGGCGAACCTGACCCAATTCGTCCGGGAAATGACGCCGCTCATGCATGAGCAGGGACTGGTCGTTTCCATCGATGTGACAACGAAGTCAACCAGCGAGAACTGGTCGATGTTCTACGATCGCCCGGCGTTAAGCCAGACAGTTGATTATATGATGGTTATGGCCTATGACGAATATTGGGCGAGCAGTCCGATTGCCGGCTCCGTTTCTTCGCTCCCTTGGGTGGAGAAAGGGATCGTCCAGTTTCTGAACGAGGAGAAAGTGCCGGCCTCCAAGCTGGTGCTTGGCGTTCCTTATTATACCCGCATCTGGACCGAGCAAACGAAGAACGGCAAGAAAGAGGTAAGCTCACGTGCCGTATTTATGGAAACGATCGTAAAGCTGATCAAGGATAAAGGGCTCAAGCCAGTGTACTCGGCGGAAACGGGCCAAAACTATGTGGAATATACGGAAGACGGCAAGCTGAACCGTATCTGGATCGAGGATGAAACTTCGATGAAGGCTCGCGTGGAGCTAGTCAAAAAGTACGACCTCGCCGGCATTGCTTCCTGGCGCAGAGGGTATGAAACGCCGAATATGTGGGATGTCATTAAGGAAACGATGGAAAAGCGGCCCTAATTATCATTTTATATTGAAAAAAAGACCTCCAAACCGTGTCGGGTTTGGAGGTTTTGCCTTTAATTCAGTTTTGGTTCGGAGTGCTTGCGAGCTCGTTATCGGATTTTTCCGAAGGCGCATATCGGCGGTCGACCGTCAAAATCGTTTTACAGAACATGCAGCGATCCGTTTTGCCGATCATTTTCGTGACTTTGCCGCATTCCGGACATTGCAGCGGTACGGCGCTTGTGGACATCATGCCGGCCCAAAAATAAACAGCCATGCTTCCCAGCATTGCGATCATGCCGATTACCATAAAGATGCCGGCAATGATTTTGCCGATCGTTCCCCAGTTAAAGACGATCCCGGCCAGGCCGACGATCATGAGCGCCATGCCGCCCATCGTAAGAAGCAGGCCCCACAAGCGAAATTCGTTTACTTTGCTTGATTTGAAAATCATACAAGACTCCCCATTTCCTAAATTTGCGGTATCACGAGCAAATGTCATAGTTGAAGGCAGGAAAACCGGACTACGATGTAGAACTATTATATCGCGAATGTACTTGGCTAGATCAACATTCGTTGCTGAGGCCGGGGGGACGACTTGGAAACGATTCGGAACTATGTATACGCAATGTATGGGCGTGATCCCGAAGTGATAAGCGTTTCCGCTTATACCGTCGCAAGCGGGTCCCCGCCGACTGTCGTAACGACGGTTGTTCCCGACGTAGTATTGGTTGTGGTGCAAACGTCGCTCATGTCCGATATTACATCCTATTATATAAAAGACCATATCCGTATACAAGAATGCTGCCTGCATCCCGATCGGTTGGAACAGTGGATTCGAAGCGGTGCCAGACGAGAAGTTATCCATTGGATTTTGCAAGGGGAGATTGTAATGGACCGAAATTTGTACATGGAGGGGCTTCGCAACCGGCTGCTGGAGTTCCCCGAGGAAATGCGCGACCAGAAGCTGATCGTGGAATTCGACCGTTTTATGAAAAGCTTTTTGCAAAGCAAACAGTTTTTACTCGAGGGCCATTTGCTGGATGCTTACAGCAACATTCTTGATTCGCTCTGTCATTGGGCGCGTATTGCCATTCTGGAAGAAGGCATCTATCCTGAGGAGTTAATCTGGGCGCAAGTCAGGAAGATCAATCCGGGGGTGTACAAGTTTTACGAGGAACTTGCCTCCAACCATGAATCGCTCGAGAAACGCATTCAACTGGTTGTGCTCGCTTGTGAATTTTCCGTCATGTCTAAGATGGAAAGCTGCTGCAGAATATTGCTGGACGTGCTGCGCAGCCGGGAGGAAGCATGGAGTCTGCAAGAGCTTATGCAAATTCCGCAGCTGTTCGAGCTGCAGCTGGATTTGTCGCTGCTGCTGAACAAGCTGGCGCGCAAGTCGCTAGTTCGCGAAGTCGTGGAGCAGCAGGATGATCCGGACAAGCTTCTCCTACAATTAAAGTATACGGTTTGATGAAGAGGTACGGGATGGTCGGATTTGGCGCCGGCGATCCCGTATATTTTTGTGCAGTCTGTACGAAACTTCAAAATGTTCGATGTTTTCGAACTTTTTGAAGAGGGTTGACTTTGTTTGTCCGGATATGATAAATTAATTCTCGCCGCTTCAAACGGCACCGCCGCTTACCGAGCGAGTTAACAAAAAGGTAAGTGAGTACGAAAAAAAGTACTTGCAAAGTAGTGGGCGGATGTGTTATATTAAAGAGGTCGCTGCAAAATAGCGACAAGCAATGAAAAAGAACATTGCTCCTTGAAAACTGAACAACGAGCGTGCAAGTGAAGGTCTCGCAAGAGACCACAACAAGCTAGTTAAGTAATGAGCTATCAGCTTATCTGATCAGGTTTCACCTTTTTGGAGAGTTTGATCCTGGCTCAGGACGAACGCTGGCGGCGTGCCTAATACATGCAAGTCGAGCGAACCTTTCGGGGTTAGCGGCGGACGGGTGAGTAACACGTAGGCAACCTGCCCGTAAGTCTGGGATAACTATCGGAAACGATAGCTAATACCGGATACGAAGAGAGAATGCATGTTCTCTTTTGGAAAGGCGG
>NZ_RBAH01000027.1 GCF_003626695.1 Paenibacillus ginsengarvi | reverse complement strand
AGAAGGCGTTTCTGAAAAGCGTCGATCCAGGTAACGTCATCACGTGGAGCCTCGGCGAGCTGACGAGTACGGCGGCGGATGCGAGTACGGCGCATTTTCATATCGAGGGCGGCACTCATAAGCTGAAGGCGTACGGGTCGCGTTTTGTCGGAGGGAAATACGCCGTGACGGGCGGCGGCTTCGGCGGAAGCAACTATATGTTCATCAGCTCCGTGATCGAAGAAAACGTCAATCGTTCGGCACTTCCTGCGGAGACGGGTTCGATTCAGACCAGCACGGATAACTTGACGATCGCATAACGGGGGAGGAGTTGGCACGTGTTTCGTACAATGAAGCGCCATGCTATCGTTCTGCTTATCGTATGTCTGATGACATCCGGCTGGCAGCTCGCTTACGCAATGGACAATACGACGGATCGTACAGGTCACTGGGCGGAGACGCAGCTGTCGGCCTGGTTGCAAAAAGGATTTATTCAAGGCTACGAAGACGGCAGCCTGAGACCGAATCAATCGGTAAAACGGGGCGAACTGGTCGCCCTGATCAACCGGACCCAAGGCTTGACGGAGTCTGCGGACATCCGCTTCGCCGATCTCGGCAAAGAGCACTGGTCTTACGTCGACGTAGCCAAAGCCGTCAAGGCCGGTTACATCGAGGGTTATGAGGATAACAGCATTCGCGTCGAGACAAACGTTAGTCGTCAAGAGCTGGCCGTTATGCTTGCCCGACTGCTTAAACTCGGTGCTTCCGAATCGGCGAAAGCGGTGACGAAGTTTAAGGATGGCGCTTCCATTGCGGATTGGAGCCGCAGCGCTATCGGTGCTTTAGCCGCGAAAGGCATTATCGACGGCTACGAGGACGGTTCTTTCCGTCCGGCGGTTATGGTGACGCGCGCGGAAGCGGTCGTGATGCTGGACCGGGCGATGAGCGCTGCGATCTACCATAAAGCGGGTGTGTTCGGACCGCAAAACGGTACGGAGACGATTAAAGGCAATGTCGTCGTCACCGCGCCGGGCGTTACCCTGCGAAACATGAGCATTGCCGGCGATTTGCAACTCGCGGAGGGCATCGGCGAAGGCGATGTTACACTGCAAAACGTTACGGTAGCCGGCAAGACGCAAATCAACGGCGGCGGAGCCAACAGCGTGCACATTGAAGGCAGCGTGCTCGCTCAAGTTATTGTGGACAAGAAGAACGGACTGGTAAGGATCGCAGCCGGCGGCACGACCTCGATTAAGGAAGTGCTCGTACTCTCGGGAGTTATTATCGAGACGGGTGATGTAACGGGTACAGGCATCGATACGGTGACTGTGTCGGAGTCGCTTCCGAAAGAGACGAAAATTACGCTGGCCGGCAGCTTCGGGAATGTGCAGCTACTCGCATCGGGATTGCTCGTTGAAGTGCCGAAAGGCACGATCGCAAAGCTGAGCGTCGGTTCCAACGCTAAGGACACCAAGCTTGTTTTCGGAAAAGAGTCTTCGATCCTGATGCTCGTTCTGAATGCCGTTACGTCCGTGTTTGGGCAAGGGGATATAAAGCACGCCGTTATCAATGCGATCGGAATCGTCTTCGAGAAGGCACCGGGTAAAATCGAGAACGGCAGCGGTACTGGTTCATCCGCGGGGGCAGGAGGAACGTCCTCCACCGCTACGGATAACGGGGAAGACTCAACGGCAGACCCGGGTAATGGAGGAGGGAACCCGCCGATAGATCCAGGCAACGGGGGGAACCCGCCGACGGATCCGGGCAATGGAGGGAACCCGCCAACTGATCCGGGTAACGGAGGGAATCCGCCGACGGACCCGGGCAATGGGGGCAATCCGCCGACGGATCCGGGTAACGGAGGAAACCCTGGCCAAGTAACTGTGCCTCTTGCTTCATTGCCTCTCGGAGGAACCGTAACCGAAAGTGTCTATGTAGGCGGCCAGCGCATCGCCACGGTAGGGGATTCCGTCTACGCCACTCTGGACCAGGCTGGGACCATCTACCTCGTTCCTGGAGCGACATCCCGCTACTTGACACTGCTGGATTACGTCGTCGAACAGGGCAAAGGCATACGCAAGCAAGTAAACGCAGGCGAGAAGGCGATACTATCAACCGCCGGGTTAGTCCCGGGAGATTACATCGTCGTCGGCGTGAACGGTAGTTATGCGCTGAGCGCGTACAGCGGGGATCAAGAACTTCGGCTTAACGCACCGGCGAGCACGCCGCTCGCTCAAAATTCACTCTACGTATACAGCAACAGCAAGATGATCGATATCGGCTTCAACAAACCGATTCAAAACGGCTTCGCCACTATGGAGGCCTTGAAGGCTACCGTATCGTATGCCACTTACGGCGGTACCGTAACAAGCGGCACCTATGCGATTAACGACACACTGGAAATTCGCGACAATGTGCTGCGCATTACGTTTGCAAACGCACCGGTGGGTCCGGCGAAGATCGAGCTGCCGGTGAATGCTCTGAAAGATTCGAACGGCGCTCCGCTTGCGGCGAAAACGGCGGTAGAGTTCGATTTCGGTCCGTCGCTGACTGTGCGAAAAGAGACGAACGGATCGAATGTGACCGTTGTCACGGACCGAGCAGCCGAGGTGTATTTGTACCATCGCGGTGCAAGCTTGACAAAAGCCGATCTGGAGCGTGCCGTTACGGTGGGAAGCGCCAGGAAAATCCAGACGGCGGCAAACACAGAAGCTGCGATGTCCACTGTGGGCTTGCCAGCCGGAAACTATTTAATCGTAGCTTGGGGCGGGAGCTCGGCTTCCGTCATCATACCGTAATGTACGAATCAGTCTCGGCGGGAGAGCTCCGTCGGGACTTTTTTGCGAAAGGCTTCCCGCTTTGGTTGACAATGTCCGGGAGTAAACCTATAATCGAAACAAATCAGAAACGAGTCAGTTGCAAAAAAGGAGCAGGCGAAGTTGGAAAATTGGAGCCAGAAGCAATGCACGAATGGTAAGCCGGACTCGGCTTTGAAGGATTGCGAACACGGTGGCGGCGAGTACCGCTCGAATGCCGGAAATGTTGCATTCGTTCCCAGCGTTGATGCTTTGCTGAGACTTTCCGTTTCCGGGCTTGCCTCGGGAACGACCGTCCGCGTCGGAGGTTATCGGGAGGATGGCGACGGAGGCGGTAAATGGGTCCGTTATGCGGAGGACAGCAGACGAGCGGATAACGGGGGCACGGTCCATAATCCGCACGGTGTGGAACCTTGCAGCGGAAGATGGGAGACGGTTCACGAAGGGACAGCCGATTTTCGCTGGTTCGGCATTTTCGACGCTACGGTGGACGCCGACGATGCGCTTGAGGCGATGGTGGCGGACAGGTCCATTAGCCGGATTGAAGTTCACACCGACTTGAACTTTGCCCGCCGTCACATATTCGACCGCAGCCATATCGAGATCGATTTTAACGGACACACGGTTACGACTTGCGGAATCGAGCTGAACAGTCCGGACAATCCGTTCGGCGCCGTTCTCTTTTTTCGCGGTTTGCCATGTGAGGAGCGTCAGACAATCGTTTTGACGGAAAATATAGCCGAGCTTACCGACCTATACGAGGTTGCCGATTCCGCGGGGTTTGCAGCCGGCGAATGGTGGCTCGCCAGAGTGTCTCCTCTGTCCGGAGGTGCGGCTCAGCGCGAGCTGGACTACATGCTGAAAGTAACGGAGATCGTAGACCCCACTCATGTGCGGTTCAACTACAAGCTTGGCTGGAGTATCGGGCAGGGGCGGGAAATCTCTTACCAAAAAGTAAATCCGGTCGTAAGAAGCTGCGTTCGCGATATGAAATTTGTCGGCGTTCCCGTTCCGCCCACATCTTCGGCGGCCGTGAGGCCTTTCGAAACTTGGGACTGCATCGGCTCGCACCCGGTTGCCTATGAATTTGCCGTAGAATGCGACGTTTCCGATATTCGCGCCGAAGGCGTGTTCTGGCCTGTCATTATGAGGCGTTACTGCTCGCATTACGTAACGGAAAGATGCGAGCTGATCAATCCGGTGCAGCGCGACTGGGGCGGCACGGGCTACTTGACGCAGCAGATTCACGTTTTGTACGGACATGTTAGAGACTGCAATACGAGCAACGCCAGGCATCTGAACGACTTCACGAATGCGGGCTACTGTATGGTCGAGAACTGCCATAACGACGGGGACGATTACGGCCCGTTCGTGACGCACGGCCAATTCGAGCACGATCTGCTCTATATCGGCAATTCCGGGCTGCTCTCGTTCGCCAACAGCGGCTCGACGTGGGGAGACAGCGCCAAGCGGATTACCGTCCAGAGGCACGTCGCCTCGCGAATCGTCGCGCATAAGAAGCTGACGGATCTGACTTTGGAAGACTGTCACGCTTATTATAAGGAAGGTATGGAGGATTCGGGAACGATATGGGCCAATCTCGACGGCCTTGTCATGAAGGGCTGTACGGCTGATCGGATGGTCACGCTGTCGAGAAGCTCGGAACTATCGAAACGGAACAACGTGATCGATAGCTGCGGGTTTGCGATGGCAGCCGGGGGAGAATTGGCCAGGCCGATCCGCGAAGGAACTGAGGCGATCGGATACCGGCCGGTGAACGGGAGCTTGCACATCTCGAACAGCCGATTCGATCATGTGGAGGATGTCCTGCTTGGCAGCATCGACCGGCTCACGCTGGACAATACGTGGTTCACCGGGTTAAGCGGAACGGCGGGTGTTTTGCGTATCGGCTGCAAGCAGCTTTTTGTACACGGTGGCGGATTCAAGGATTGCGGCTTCGAGCTTACCGGACGTTGGGATCTGGCAGCTTCCGGCGGGGAGGAGGCGAACGCCCGCGAAGGACAAACCGTGGTCGTCGATTCCGGCACCTCGTTCAACGGGTCGAACGGACGGAAGGCGTTTATGCAGCAAGCCGAGCCCGGCAACCATGTGATCTGGAATATCGGCAATATTACAAGCGTGGCGGCTGATGCCGAGATGGCCCATATTCGCATCCAAGCCGGAACGAACGAGTACCGGGCGGTCGGTGCCAGCTTTACAGGAGGCAGGCTCGTTTTGGAGGAGGCCGGGTTCGGCGAAGGTTCGTACATGCTTCACACTTCCTGCGTAGAGCGGCATGTGGACAGGACCGTATTGCCAGCGCAATGCGACTCGGTCCGTCATATGGAAGGCAATCTGATATTGACGTGAAGCTTTGCTTTAAGGTTTGGCAGCCATTGACAATGCAGGACGGAGGATTGCTATAATAGGTATGTTCTTATCGATCGCAAATGAGGGTAACGCATGGACCATACGATAAAGCGGAAAAGCTCGCGCGAGCGGCTGAACGACATGATCAACATCCTGCGCGACGAAATCGTCCAAGGCAAGCGGCATCTCGGCGAATATTTGCCTTCCGAGAAAGCGCTCGCCGAACAATACGAGCTGAGCAACCAGTCGGTCCGCAAAGGGCTGGATATTTTGGTTCATGAACGGTATATCGAGAAAATTCCCCGCGTCGGCAATAAAGTGATCGGGCTCTGGGACGAATCGAGTACGATCGTCAAGCTCGGCTTTCATGCGTCGGTTATCGGCGAAGCCAGCCTGCTGCATTTGATCGCGATGTTCCAGAGCGCGAACCCCCATGTCAAAGTGCAGATCGTGCCGTTAACGAGCTCGAGCTTTCATTATATCGGCAACTATTTCGCCGCAGGCCTGCTCGATATCGTCATGATGAACTATACCGACTTCCGGGACTGCATCGAGAATGGTGGCAAGGAGCTGCTCGAGCCGCTTGAGCGCAATTCGGAATTGTATCCTTTTTTGACGGACGGTTTCACCGAAGAGGGACAGCTCTTCGTGCAGCCGTTTATTTTCTCGCCTCTGCTGCTTGCTTACAACCGGGCCCATTTTGCGGACAAAAAAATGTCGGAGCCGGACAGCAGCTGGACATGGCGCGATCTGATCCGCGCGGCGGAAGGGCTCGCGGTACCGGGCGAGCGGGTCGGCTTCCATTTCGACTTTTACTCCCCGAATCGCTGGCCGCTGCTGCTGCTGCAAGACGGAGCCCGATTCGAACGCAGTGCCGGCGGTTCCATCCGGTTGGCCGGAACGAAGATGCTGGAGTCGCTGCGCTTGTGCCGCGATTTCAAAAACGAACTGGCGCATTTGTCCGACAGCGCTGCAACCGGGGAATCGGAAACGATGCTGGCCAAGGGCAAAGCGTCGATCATTGTCACAAGCTTTTTTTATCTCAATTATTTGCAGACGGCTTCCATTCCGTTCGATGTCGCGCCCGTCCCGCATCTCGGCACGCCGATGTCGCTGCTGCTCTCGATCGGTCTAGCGGTGAACCGAAGCTCCAAGGAGAAGTCGGCCGCGATTCGGCTGATGCAGTTTCTCGGTTCGCCGCAGGCGCAATCGTATATTCGCAAACATACGTACAGTTTGCCTGCGCTGCGATCGGCGGCCGAATGGGTCGGCGCGGAAACGATGTACCGGCCTTCGCGGTTTTCGTTATTCCGGGAGACGATCCCCGGATTTCGCTATTTTACCGAGCTGGGCATCGGTGCGGGCGAGCTCGGACGGATGAACCGCGATTTGAAGCTGTTCTGGGCCGGACTCGAAACGGAAGAAGAACTGTGCGCTCAGATCGAATCCGGATAGGCTGTTCCAGCAGCGTCCGTGTAGGCGGCTTAAGCAGCCTATGTGCCCCGGACGTTTTCTTTTGCTGGAAAGCTAGATGCAAATAAGCTACAATACTATTTATTGCTAGTATGTATTCCAATCTTCTTATAGAGGTGAAATCCGTGCAGCCGAAACAAACTATTATCCATCTGCCGGTATATCAGCCAGGCAAACCGATCGAAGCGGTTAAGCGCGAACTCGGGCTCTCCGAAGTTATCAAGCTGGCTTCCAACGAAAATCCGTTCGGATGTTCCCCGAAAGCGAAAGAAGCGATCGTAGCGGAGCTGGAGACGGCCAGCCTGTACCCGGACGGCGGCGCCATCGAGCTGACTGCCGCGCTTGCGGAGCATTTCGGCGTTCAGCCGAATCAGATCATTTTCGGCGCAGGGTCCGACGACGTCATTTTGATGATCGCGAGAGCGTATCTGGTTCAAGGCGACGAGACCGTTATGGCGACTCATACGTTCCCGCAGTACAAGCATAACTGCGAGATCGAAGGCGCCGTTTGCATCGAAGTGCCGCTGCAGGATGGCAAGCACGATTTGCCTGCTATGCTGGCGAAAATAAGCGACAAGACGAAAATCGTCTGGGTATGCAATCCGAACAATCCGACCGGTACGGTCGTGGCGAAGGCGGAGCTGGAGGAGTTTCTGCAGCAGGTTCCGTCCAGCGTGCTCGTTGTGCTCGACGAAGCGTACATCGAATATTGCAGCTCGCCGGAGCTATCCGACGGCATCGAAGTGATCTCGCGTTATAAGAACGTTATTACGCTGCGCACGTTCTCGAAAATATACGGGCTCGCCTCGCTGCGGATTGGTTACGGCGTAGGTCATCCGGACGTAATTCATGCCATCAATCAGGTGCGCGAGCCGTTTAATACGAACCGGTTTGCCCAAGCCGCCGCCAAAGCGGCCGTCAAGGATCAGGACTTCATCGCTTACTGCCGCGAGCAAAACGCGAAAGGCATCGCCTATTTGACCGGCGAATTCAAACGTCTTGGTCTGGACTATTTCCCGGCGTACGGCAATTTCATCATGGTTGATGTTTCACGTCCGGCCAAAGAGGTGTTTGATTCGCTGCTGCGCAAGGGGCTTATCGTCCGGGGCGGCCATGCGCTCGGCTATCCGACGAAAATTCGCGTCACGATCGGCAGCGCGGAGCAAAACGCTAAGTTTATCGCCGCGCTCGAGCAGGTACTGCAAGAAGTTGCGGTTCAGGCTTAATTCTACCTGTAAAGAGTGAATGAAATGACCAAAGTCGCCATAGTCGGCGTCGGATTGATGGGCGGCTCGCTCGCGTTATGCTTCAAAAACCAGGCCGATATTAGCGTCGCGGGCTTCGACATCCATCCGGCAGAGCTGGATAAAGCGATCAAGCGCGGCGTCATCGACGCTGCGTGCGATACGCTGGAGGAAGCGGCTACAGACGCCGACTTCATTTTTTTATGCGTGCCCGTCGGGCTGCTCGAGCTGTATTTAGACAAGCTGCTTCATATGAGGCTGAAGCCGGGCTGCATCATATCCGACGTCGGAAGCACGAAAGCGTCGATAACCGCTTATGCGGCCGCTCATACGCGCCCGGACGTTTTTTTTATCGGCGGTCATCCGATGGCCGGTTCGGAACGGTCCGGAGTCGAGGTCGCGGCTTCCCATTTGTACGAAAATGCGTTTTATGTCCTGACCCCGGACGAATCGACGCCGAAGGAAGCGTACGAGCGCCTGGCGGCCTTGCTAACGCATACGAAAGCGCAGATCGTGCGGGTGGACGCACGGCATCATGACGAGATCGTCGGAGCGATCAGCCATTTGCCCCATGTTATCGCTGTCGCGCTTGTGAATCAGGTTGCCCGTTATAACGAGCAGGACGAGTTGTACCGGCTGCTTGCGGCGGGAGGGTTTCGCGATATTACCCGTATCGCGTCCGGCCATCCGGATATGTGGCGAGATATTTTGCTGAACAACCGCCATGTTCTGCTGCGGCTTCTCCGCGATTGGAACGAGGGAATCGGAAAGTTCGCAGAGCTTCTCGAAGCGGAAAACGGCGACGGCATCTTCCAAGCGTTCGAGCAGGCGGGGGCGTTTCGCAGCCAGCTGCCGGAGCGGCGCAAGGGCGTCATTACGGCACTGTACGACGTGTATGTGGACGTTCAGGATCATCCCGGCATTATCGGTCAAATCGCAACGCTGCTAGGCAATCACCGGATTAATCTGAGCAATATTCAAATTATCGAGAGCAGGGCGGATGTGCCCGGCGTACTGCGCCTTTCGTTCCGCAACGAAAGCGATATGGATGCCGCCATCCTACTGCTAGGGCATCATGGTTATGAGGTCCGGCTCTAAAAAAATTTTCGCAGAAGCGACAAAACGATGAAACCGTTTTGTCGCTTCTGTCGTCTAAGTAATGTGCGTCATTCCGTAAAAAAACTTCATATTTGGAGAAACCGTTTTCAAAATAATCGTTGACAAAATGAAAACGTATACATATAATAAAAGTACAGTATGGTTTCTCTCCACTCCTATCCGAAAATATGGCACTTTGTGCAACCACCGGTTTCGGTGGTCTTTTTTTTTGTGTTTTTACGTACGATTAGTCGGTTACATAGCGCATTTGCATCCGCTTATAGTCAAAAGTTCTTAGGAATCGTGTCGAAATAAGAAGGATTTTTCCTAGTATTTGCAGAATTGTTATAGCTTAAAGCGATTGCTTCGATCAGAATTTTTCATTATTAAAGAAAGTTTAGGTTTGGTAAAGCGTTAAAGCGTAAAACACGACTTTCTTTACCAAGAGAAACTTCCGCTAAAACGCGGTCGCTCATCCTTGAGTTACGTCGATAGACGTTTTTCTTATATACCTATTTTCGCGTTTTCGCGCAACTTTTTGCTCCCGTCATAGTACAACTAAGTAGACTATCGACTGGGAGCGTCACTCGGGAATGCAAGGAGGGGCGCTTGTAATGACCGATTCCCAGTTGATCCGGGAAATCAAGGACGGGAATGTACAATATTACGAAGAATTGATGCGGCGTTACGAGCGCAAAATTTTATCGTACATCTACCACATGCTAAAAAGCGCCCGCATGGAATCGATGGCCGAGGATTTGTGCTCCGAAACGTTCTACAAAGCCTATCGCAGCCTGCACTCGTTCCGCGAGATAGAGGCGTCCTTCTCGACATGGCTCTATACGATTGCGCGCAATACGGTGCTCAGCGAGCTTCGTAAAAATAAAGCAGTCAGCATTTCGCTCGGCGACCATGGAGCGATGTCCGTGGCGATGTCTTTGGCATCGACGGAGTATACGCCCGAACAGACGATTTTGCGCAATGAGAAAATGTCGCTGGTCCGGGACGCGATCAACAATTTGCCGGAGAAACAGCGGTCCGCTCTCATATTGCGAGAGTACGACCAGCTGGATTATCAGGAGATCGCGACGATTCTGGGTCAGACGGTCAGCTCCGTCAAATCGCTCTTGTTCCGCGCTCGAGCAAGCATCAAAATGCAGCTTGAGCCGTACATGGAGCCCGTCTTCAAAGAGTAGAAGGGATGAATCAACGATGAAATGCCAACATGTTCAGGAGTGGCTGGGTGCCTATTGGGATTTGCCCGAGGATGACGATCGGCGCCAAGCCGTCGACCAGCATATTGAGCAGTGTGAATCGTGCCGCGAAGAATTCGATATATGGATGGAAAGTTTGGAGTTGATCCGGGGCACCGCGCAAGGCAATGAGGAGCGGGTGGAATACGTCCCCGTATCGAATCAAGTTATGAGTCGCATTTATGCCGATGAATCGTGGCGTATGCCGGTTCCAAGCAAGCTGTACGCTTTCTCCTACAAGATGCGCCGCAATTTGGCCGCCGTTGTGGCGTTGTGCATGACTTTGTTCATCTTCGGCTTCGTGTTTGCCATTGCGGGAGTAGGAGCGGACAAGACGCCGAAATACGGGCTCAAGCCGGTGGCGAGCGTATCGACCGATCTGAACAGCATATCGAATAAAACCAAATCTCTCCCGGTCGCGACGGCGAGCCTGAAGGACCCGTATATGGTAACGATGGGCCCTATCCGCAGCGTGCCGGATTATATGATCGTCATCTCGCTGCTTGGCTTTACCGGGACGATCCTCATTATGAACTGGTTATCCCGTACAAAAGCATAACGGCTTACACGACCTCTTGATCAGGAGGTCGTTTCTTTTCACGAAACTTACACGACAAGCTGGAGGAACGCATCATGACTACGTTCGGACTGATTCGTCACGGAATGACGGATTGGAATGCGGCCGGCAGACTGCAGGGCCAACAAAATATTCCTTTGAATGAAACCGGAAGGGGGCAGGCAAGCACGCTCGGCGAACGGCTGAAGCAGGAGCGCTGGGACTTGATCGTAAGCAGCGATCTTTCCCGGGCGAAGGAGACGGCGGACATTATCGCGGGCATTGCCGGAATCGGACCGGCACTCGCCGACCGTCGTCTGCGTGAGCGGACGTGGGGACGACTCGACGGCACTACGCTGGAAGAGCGCGAAGCGGCTTATGGAGCGGACTGGAAGAAGCTGGACCACGGCATTGAAACGAGCGGGCAAATGTTTGAGCGGGGAATCGAGTGCCTGGAAGAGCTGCATGCCGCTTATCCCGGCAAACGCGTGCTTGTCGTTACGCATGGCGCTTTTATCGCCGTACTCTTGGAGGGCGTTCTGGACGTCATGCCTGAGGGCTCGCTGCAGAATACGTCGGTCAGCATCATACAGCGGAGCGTGGATGGCTGGACTTGTCCGTTATTCAATTGCACGGCTCATATGGAAGTGTAAGCGGAAGGTACAAATATTAGCCCCGGGACGCGAAGCGGATTGCTTCGGCGAATCCCGGGCTTTTTTTGTTCAAGAAAGGCGGACGATTTTTCCCAGGCGGCGTTTAATTTTTACAAAAATAGCGATAATGGTTAGTAAAGCAAAGGAGGATCGCTATGAACCTGGCCGACATGCTTTGCTATGCCGATATCGGACAACTAAGCAATATCGCGAACACCTATGACTGCAAATGCAACGGACATTCGAAAAATGAACTGATCCAGTCCATTTTGTCGCATGTGAACCGGAGAGACGTTTTTGAAAAACAACTGAACGCGCTGGAGCTGGAGGATATTCGCTTTCTCAATTCCATCCTGTTCGAAATGCGCGACCTGTTCAGTCTGGAAGAGCTGATCGCCCGGGCCCAGCAGTCGAAATTCGGCGAAGCCGAACCAAAACGCAGCGCGCGCGAGATGATCGCAAGCTTCCGGCAGCGCGGCTGGCTGTTCAACGGACATTCCCAAACGACGAAATATTTGTTTCAATTCCCGCAAGATTTGAAGAAGCGGTTTACCGATTCGATGGTGCGCACGTTTGGCACGAAGCTCGAATTTGCCGACGAACCGGACGTTTACAGGGACGAACAGAACCTGATCGCCCATGATCTGTATGCCTTGCTTCATTATATATATCACAACGAAGTGATTTTGACGTCGGACGGAGCGATCTACAAGCGCACTCTGCTGCACCTGCTGGATACACTTGCGATCAAGGAGGAGCCGGTGGCAAAAGGGGGGTGGCGTTTCGGTTATGGTCGCAAATACCGCGATTTGCCCGACCGGCTGTCGTTTTTGTACGACTACTGCTACTATCAGGGCTACATCCAGGAGCTGCCCGGACGGCTGGAGCTGACCGGCATCGGAACTGAGGTCGTGCTTCGGGGTAAACGGGAAAATATCGCGTCGGTATACCGCTTCTGGCTCAAGTTGTACAAAGGCCCGATACCGAATCTGCAATCGCTTGTATACTGGACCGGCCGGCTCGCGTCAGATTGGGTCAGCGTCCAATCGCTCGGGGACGTTCTTTGTCCGCTGATCAAGCCGTTTTATTACGATTCCCCGGAATCGATATTCGAACAGCGGATCGTGCGAATGCTGATGCATCTCGGACTCGTCCGGATCGGAGAAGACGAGAGCGGCAGGCATACGATCCTGTTTACGAAGCTTGGCGAAAGCGTCGCCTCCGGAACGTACGTACCCGATGAAGAAACGATCCCGGTCGTCATTGACAGCGGATCGCTCGCTTGATACAATTTTCTCCATTTCCATCCTACGGCGTGTTAGTTCACACGCCCTAACAGAAACGGAGAGAACATAACAATGCTGCATCGATACAAACAAGCCTTTCCCGTCGTCCATCCATCCGTCTATTTGGCGGAAGGGATTCAATTGATTGGTGACGTAACCATTGGCGAAGAAGGATCCGTCTGGTACAACACCGTGCTCCGAGGAGACTTGGCGCCGATTCGCATCGGCCGGCGAACGAACATACAGGACGGATGTATCGGCCACGTCAATACGGATCAGCCGCTGCTCGTAGGCGACGGGGTATCGGTCGGGCACGGAGCGATCATCCACGGATGCACGATAGGCAGCGGCACATTAATCGGCATGGGGGCGATCGTCCTAAACGGGGCGGACATCGGTGAATATGCTTTAATAGGGGCGGGTTCTCTCGTTACGGAGAACAAACAAATACCGAGCTATACGCTATCGCTCGGTTCGCCGGCCAAAGTTGTCCGCGAGCTTACGGAGTCTGATCTAGAGCGAATGAAGCGAACGATGGAGAGCTATGTGCTGAAAGGAAGAGAATACAAGGGCGAGTTGTAAACGATTCGTCCGCTTCCTCCGAGTAGGCTCGATATCCATATGGGGAGGGATGCGCCTTGGAAAAAATGGACGTTTCCGGTTATGGGGCGATGTTAGGGCTTTTCGCAGAAATGGTTCTCGACGAAGCGATACGCAAGATGAGGGAACAGACTCTATACCGGGAAATCGACAGCGCGCTGGAGAGAGGGGACGAACAGTCGTTTCTGGCACTAACCGAGCAGTGGAAGCAGCTTCATTCCTGAGGAAGCGGAGCGATATGCAGATGGCGAACAGACGGTGAACACCCAGTTCAACCGTCTTTTTGCCGTTTAGCGCTATAAGCGCCTGTCGCTTTCGGCTCGAGGTTGTGCTACATTATTATAGGCGCTGTGGAGGCGCCTTGCGGAGAACAGAGATACAAGGAGTGGACGAGCTTTGAAATTTAGCGATATCGCAAAATCGGACTGGGAAGGGCTGAGTCCGTACCTCGATACATGCCTGCTGCCGGTAACCGGCTTGACGGGCTTCGAGCAGCCATGGGAAGCGACGCAGGAGCTGGAGTTTTTGCGCGACGTCATGGACTGCATCGAAGTGCCTTACAAGGGCAGAATCGTTACATATCCGGCATTCCATTACACAGACAGCCCGGAGGGGGCGAGCGCGGTCAACACGGTTTGCCAGCGGCTGAAAAGCGGCAGCTTCCGCTACGTCATCCTCATATCGGCGAACAGCTCGGTCATGACGGCCGATTATCCCGATGCGGATCTGCTCCTGTGCCCCGAATCGGCGGAAGGAGATACGGAAAGCGGCGATGCGTTCCGCGTCAGGATCGCTTCCGAAGTCCGCTCCATCTGGCAAAAAGCCGCTGTGTCTAACGCAAAAACAGATTGATTCCGATACGTATGATTGTCAGGAAAATGGTGAACGATAAGTTCGGGATGAACTTGTGACAATTTCGTTAAATGTTGCCTCGAACAAATCGAAACGGCTCGGAAATGCAAAGTTAACATTCTTGACGCTCTACATGTCCTAAGCTATTATAGTAATGTCCTAGTATTGTGCAATGAAGTGTCGTAAATTACGACGTGCGATAAATGGCATAAAAGGGGGTAGAAGACGAATGAATGACGCAAAGCACAAGCACTCTTCCGAACAACCGACGACACGGCGCGAAATGTCCCGCCGTCAATTTTTATCGTATGCCCTCGGAGGAACGACTGCTTTCATGGCGGCCGGTGTGACGATACCGATGATCCGTTTTGCGGTCGACCCGATTCTGCAACCGACCGGCGCAGGCGACTTCGTGAAGGTTGTCGAAGAAAGCAAAATCACGAACGAACCGAAGTCGTTCAAGTTCCAGATTCATCAAGTCGACGGCTGGTACGAAAGCGATATCGAACTTGAAGCCTGGATCATGAAGGACGAGAAGGGCGCGGTCTACGCGTTGTCTCCGGTGTGTAAGCATCTCGGCTGTACGGTAAACTGGAATGCGGATACGCGGTATCCGAACCAATTTTTCTGTCCTTGTCACGAAGCGCATTACACCAAGGAAGGCAAGAACTTGGCTGTAGCTCCGCTTCCTCTTGACGAGTACAAGATCAAGATCGAGAGCGGATTTGTGTATCTCGGTAAAGTACAGCCGAATCAGCATGTCACGAAATAAGGAGGCGTTACGATCAAATGTTCAAAAGCATGTACAACTGGATTGACGAGCGTCTTGATATAACCCCTTTATGGCGAGACGTAGCTGATCACGAAGTACCGGAGCATGTCAACCCGGCGCATCACTTTTCCGCATTCGTATACTGCTTTGGCGGACTGACCTTCTTCCTGGTCATCATCCAGATTTTGTCGGGGATGTTTCTGACGATGTACTACGTGCCCGATATTATTAACGCGTATACGAGCGTCGACTACTTGCAGAATAAAGTCGCATTCGGCGTAATCGTCCGCGGGATGCACCATTGGGGCGCGAGCTTGGTTATCGTTATGATGTTCCTACATACGCTTCGCGTATTTTTTACGGGTTCGTACAAAGCGCCTCGCGAAATGAACTGGGTCGTCGGGATGCTTATTTTCTTCATCATGCTCGGCCTCGGATTTACCGGTTACTTGTTGCCTTGGGACAACAAAGCGTACTTCGCAACGAAGGTCGGTATCGGGATTGCGACTTCGGTACCGGTTATTGGTGAATACATCGGTATTTTCCTGCAAGGCGGCGAGATCGTAGGCGCTCAGACGCTCACCCGTTTCTTCGCGCTTCATGTATTCTTCTTGCCTGGGGTTCTACTTGCGCTGCTCGCCGGTCACTTCTTCATGATCCGCAAGCAAGGCATTTCCGGACCGCTATAATCGAAGGGAGGACGAATGCGTGGCACACGGCCATAAATCAAATGAAAAAGTGGTATACGTCGGGGATTCCCGCGTACGCAAAGGCGGCGGCTTGCAGGTTCCACCCGATTATTCGGCGTTTCCCGGCAAGTCGGAAGTATTTATTCCTAACTTCCTGCTAAAGGAATGGATGGTCGGCTGCGTCGCTCTCGTAGGCGTGCTAGTGCTCGTTATGCAAGAGGCGGCTCCGCTGGGATATCCGGCTGACCCGACTAATACGGCTATTATTCCGATGCCGGACTGGTACTTCCTGTTTTTGTACCAATTCTTGAAATACCCGTACGTTTCGGGCAGCGCTTTGAAAATCTTTATCGGCTCGATCATCATTCCGGGTATCGCGTTCGGCGGTTTGCTGCTCGCTCCGTTCCTGGACACGGGTAAAGAAAGACGCTTCTACAGACGCCCGATGGCTTCGGCGTTCATGTTCGTTACCTTAATCGCTTGTATCCACTTGACAGTCGTCTCCTGGATGCACTATGAGAAAGAGCTGACGGATAAGAACATCGTTCCGGAGCATATCAAGCGTGAAGAAGAAATGAAAGAAGCGAAAAAAGCCGGTAATACGTCCGGCAGCGGCGGCGCCAAGAAACCTGCGGCAGCCGCAATTGTCGCCGAAGACGATCCGGGCTATCAGGCTTATCAAAAAGCGACTTGCGTATCTTGTCACGCCAAAGATTTGAAAGGCAGCCCAGCGGCTCCTACGCTTCGCGGAATCGGCGACAAGCATACGAAAGACGAGATTATGAATATTATCAAAAACGGTCAAGCTCCGGGGATGAGCGCGCAATACGACGCCAACATCCAAAAAGGCTTGAGCGCAGCCGATATCGACAAAATGGCCGAATGGCTCGCTAAACAAAAGAAGCAATAGGCAAGAAATGAGGCCTGACCGTTTGTTCTAACGGTCAGGCTTTTCTGTAGGCAAGCGGGAAGGAGGAATGCAAGTGTCGATCTGGTATTGGTTTAACCGCATAGTGATGCACAATCGTTCGTTCCTGCTCCTGCTGTTCGTCATCAACGTACTCGGCACCGTATACGGGTATGTCTGGTATTGGGATCAAATCGTCGATACGGTGAGCAAAATGCCCGCCTGGCTTGTATTGTTCGTACCGGATAGCCCGACGGCCAGCCTTTGGTTCACAGTATCGCTCGGGATCATCCTGTTCGCCCCGAAAGTGGCGGGAACGTACGGAGTCGGCTTTATTGCCGCGCTCGGCGCCGTCTCCTCGGTCAAATACGGCGTCTGGGCAGTGGCGATGAATGCCGCCGTAGCTTATCAAGGCAGCACGCTCGTCTGGGAAGAGTGGATGCTGATTGCTTCCCATCTTGGCATGGCGGTGGAAGCGCTTCTGTTCATCGGCCGGTTTCGCGTGCGGCTTGCCCATCTTTTGTTTGCGATGGCGCTGCTGTTCCTGAACGACTGGCTGGACTATCATCAACTGATCTATCCTTGGCTGCGGGACGTCCTGCTGGACGATTTGGGCGTCATTGAGCTGTTTACATGGGCGATGACCGTGATTAGCACGGCAGTCGTTGCGCTTACGATACGTTGGTCTAAAATCGGACAAACCCCCATAAGATGATCTCAAGGGGGGATGTCCGATGTTTGTTAGAGCCGGGGGACGTTTATCGCCCGCCGCTATCGTATTGGCAGTCGTATTTGTTTTCTTCGCTTTGGCGGGATGCGTTAAAGAAAAACCGGCCGAATCGGGGAAGGCGGTTACAGCCGAGCAGTGGAAACAGGTGGAGCAATTAAACGCGGCTGCTGACGAGTTTTACCGCCATGTGATGGACGGGCGTTTGGATAATGCGCGTGCCACGCTGGAGGAAGTGAGCGGCAAAATGACCGATATTCGTTTTACGGGGATCGCTTCGGTCGAAGGGGTGGGCGCTTTAAGCGACTCGATCGTATATGCCAAGCGGGTGCTTTCGTCTTCGCAATATTCCGCCGAGGAAGGACAAGCCGCCGCCGCTCAAATCCGGCTCGCTACCGACGCACTGACGCACGCGAATCAGCCGATGTGGCTGCAATATTATAAAGGGATGAAAGAGCTGACGACGCAGTTCGGACAAGCGGTTCAAGCGCGCAACAAGCCGCAGGCCGAGGGTTATCTGAATCAGCTGCAATCCCGCTACGCTACGATCCGGCCATCGCTTCTCATCAGCCGAACGCCGAGCGATGTGGAAAAGCTGGATTCGCTGTTTGTGTTCATGCGTAAGCAGTTGTCGCAAACGGATCTCGATTTGCGGCAATTGGACAATGGGCTGATGCATATGCATACGACGCTTGACGAGCTGTTCGGGCGAAGCGACCGCGCCGTTTATATGCCGATCGTGCAAAAGCATGTTCCGCTTACATGGGTGCTCGTGCTCGGTTCGATTATCGTCGCTGTTTTATCGTTTGCGGCTTGGCGCATTTTCGACTTTGAGCGCAATTCATTCGGAGGCGGGCACCGGGGCGGCGGATGGTAGACGTACCTGGCGGTAATTGTGGAGAACGCTTGTCGTATACATATATAAGCTGAAGGGCACGGAGGAACGTATCCGTGCCCTTGTCATTTTTGCAACTAGAAGCTCCTAACGGCCTTTGAACCCTTCGCCGAGGACGTCGTGCACATCGGAAATGACGATGAAAGCGTTCGGGTCGATGCGTTTGACGATCGTTTTCAGTCTTCTCGTTTCTTGCCGTGAGACGACACAGTATACGACGTTTTTGCTCGTTTGCGAGTACGCGCCCTTTGCCGGGAACAAGGTCACGCCTCGCTCGAGCTCCCGCGTGATCGTTTCGGCGATAATTTTGCCGTCGCTCGACATGATCGTGAACGCTTTGGCGGAATAGGCGCCTTCCGTAATAAAATCGATCGTACGCGAAGCGACGAAAACGGCAACGAGGGTATACATCACTTTTTCCTTCGGTATGTACAAGAGAGAAGTGCCGATGACGAGCACATCGACGGCCAAAATGACCTGGCCGATGCTCCAGCCTCGCGTTTTGGAGAGCAGACTGGCGATAATGTCCGTCCCGCCGGTCGTGCCGCCGAAACGGAACACGATGCCAAGCCCGATGCCGAGCGTAAGTCCCGCATACAGCGTCGACAGGAAGAAGTCCTGCTCCGTTCGAAACGGAACGATCCAGCCGCGCTCGATGGCTATTTCCATCACCCACAAAAAAAACGACAACGCGACCGCACCCAGCACCGTATACAACATGGCCGATCTCCCGATCGTTTTCCAGCCGAGAATGAACAAGGGGATGTTCAGAACGAGTGTCGTCACGGAGATCGGCAGGTCAAGCGAATAATGGAGCAGCAAGGAAATGCCGGTGAGGCCGCCTTCCATCAGCTCATTCGGCAATACGAAATAATGAAGTCCAAACGCGTAAATAGCCGTTCCAATGGCGATAGGTATCCACAGTTTCAGTGCTTGCAGCCCTCGTGATATCACCCGGGTGGTTCACTCCTCTCCGCTTCTAGCGCATCGTTATCCATTAGTATACCCGGAACGTGCGCCCGCGTTCTATACGGTGCGAGGCGGCAGCAAAAAATATTTGTTTTCATCCTCCCTTTTGCGTTAACATGTATATATGTTAAAAAGGGCTCGATATTGCAGCCGCAACTAACGGAAGGGGAGCCGTATGTCGGAAAAATCGCTGCAAGAAATACAGCGGGAAGTGGACAAGTACATTTCACAATTCAAAGAAGGCTATTTCAGTCCGCTTGCCATGCTAGCCCGGATGTCCGAGGAAGTCGGCGAGCTGGCCCGCGAAGTGAATCATCAGTTCGGCCAGAAGCCGAAAAAAGCGACGGAAGCCGACAACTCCATCGAACTGGAGCTCGGCGACATTTTATTTATTACCGTATGCTTCGCCAATTCGCTCGGGATCGATCTGACGAAGGCGCATGATGCGGTTATGCAGAAGTTTCAAACCCGCGATGCCGACCGGTGGACCAAAAAGGACACCGAACAAGGCTAGCTGTCATATGCTGTACGGATTTCACCGAATAGGCGAACGGACCGAGCGCGGTTTCGCCTGTTCCATTTTACTTCTTGCAACTTACTTCTTATCGATAAAGGGGAACTGGAAATGAACGCAAAAATTCACGTAGCAGTAGCCGGAGCAAACGGAAGAATGGGGCAGGAGGTTGTCAAGATGGTGCTCGCCGATCCCGAACTGCAGCTTGTGGCGGCGGTAGTGAATCGTTCGGGCGCAGGAATGGACGCCGGTACGCTAGTGGGCAAGGAGCCTTGCGGCATCACGGTGAAGACGGATCTGGAAGAAGCGCTGGAGAACGCGGATGCGCATGTATTGGTTGACTTTACAACCCCGCATACGGTTATGATCAACAGCCGCATCGCCATTAAGCATAAGGTTCGGCCGGTTATCGGTACGACGGGGCTCGCTCCGGAACATATCGAGGAATTGGACAAGCTCTGCAAGGATAACGGCATCGGGGGCATCGTCGCGCCGAACTTCTCGATCGGGGCGATTCTAATGATGAAATTTGCCGCCCAAGCGGCGAAGTATATGCCGCATGTGGAAATTATCGAATATCACGGCGATCAGAAGCTCGACGCCCCATCCGGCACGTCGATCAAAACGGCCGAGCTGATCGCGCAAAACCGCCAGGAGCTGCGGCAAGGAAATCCGAACGAAAAAGAAACGATCGAAGGCGCAAGGGGCGGCTATTATAACGGCTTCCGCATTCATAGCGTGCGGCTGCCAGGCGTGTTCGCTCAGCAGGAAGTCATCTTTGGCGGCTTCGGACAAACGCTGAAAGTACGCCATGATTCCTATGATCGCGCCGGGTACATGCCGGGCGTCAATCTGTCGATCAAGAAGGCGATGGAGCTAAGCGGTATCGTTTACGGGTTCGAACATTTTATCGACTAATGATGCTATAAACATCCTAAAACTTGGATTGCCCGCATACACAGAGACGAACCTGGAGGGGAACTGGAGTGAATATCGCTTTAATCGCCCATGACCGTAAAAAAGAAGAAATGGTCAATTTTGTTATCGCTTATGAAGAAGTATTCCGTCATCACGAGCTGTTTGCAACGGGAACTACCGGCACGAAGGTGATGGAAAGCACGAGCCTGCAAGTGCACCGCTTTATGTCGGGGCCTCTCGGCGGTGATCAGCAGATCGGCGCAATGGTAGCCCGCAACGAGATGGACCTCGTCATTTTCCTGCGTGATCCGCTTATGGCGCAGCCGCACGAACCGGATATTATTGCGCTGCTTCGGTTGTGTGACGTCCAGGGCATTCCCGTGGCCACGAACATTGCTTCCGCAGAGCTGCTTGTACGCTCGCTCGGACGCGGAGAGTTCGGATGGCGGGACCTGAAAGATAAATATAAACCGGGTGTGATCTGATATGCTTGATCAAACAGTAGATCTATTAATTTTCGGCGCCCATCCCGACGATGCCGAGATCGGGATGGCCGGCACGATAGCGAAGCATACGTTGGCCGGGTTTCGGGTGGCCATTTGCGACCTGACCCGGGCTGAAATGTCCTCGAACGGCGATGTGGAAACGAGACGCCGGGAAGCCGAAGAAGCAGGGCGTATCCTCGGGCTTGCCCAGCGCTCCAATCTGGGCATGCCGGACCGCGGATTGTACATGTCCAAAGACGCCGTGGACGCGATTACCGAGGAGATTCGCAGGCTGAAGCCGCGTATCGTCTTCGCGCCGTATTGGCAGGATCGTCACCCGGATCATATCGCATGCAGCCACCTTGTGCAGGAGGCGGTGTTTAACGCCAAGCTGCGCCGCTACTTGCCGGATACGGAGGCGGCAGCCGTTCAGCAATTGTACTTTTATTTCATAAACGATTTATACGAATGCGACGTAATGGTCGATGTTACGAATACATATGCATCCAAAACGGCGTCTTTGCAGGCGTACGCCAGCCAGTTCACTCCCGTTTCGGGCGGTAACGGCTTCGTGGCGACGCCGCTCAACCAGGATTATCTGGAGCGGGTAGAGGCGCGCGACCGGCTGCTCGGGCAAAAACGGCTGGTTCCGTATGCCGAGGGCTTCGTATCCAAGCTTCCGCTGTTAGTCGACCTATTTTGACGACGGACGGAATATAGTAAAGGCAGAGGAGGGACGAAACGAATGAACAGTGACCGTCTAAAGATCGGCATTACGTGCTACCCTTCGCTTGGCGGCTCCGGCGTAGTCGCTACGGAGCTCGGCAAGCTGCTCGCGGAAAAAGGGCATCAGGTCCATTTCATCACCCACAGCGTACCGTTCCGGCTAGGGAAATTTCATAAAAACATTTTTTATCACGAAGTTGAGGTTAACGACTACTACGTGTTCAAATATCCGCCGTACGACTTGTCGCTGGCGAGCAAAATGGCGCAGGTCGCCAAAATGGAGCAGCTTGATCTGCTCCACGTACATTACGCGGTACCGCATGCGGTGTGCGCGTTTTTGGCGAAGGAAATGGCCGGCAGCGACCTGAAAGTTATTACGACGCTTCACGGAACGGATATAACGGTACTCGGACAAGACGAGTCGCTGAGCGATATGATCCGTCTCGGTATCGAACGCAGCGATGCGGTGACGGCGGTGTCCCAGGATTTGATCCGCGAAACGCGGGAGCTGCTCTCGATCGACAAGCCGATCGATTTGGCGTACAATTTCGTGGACAAACGGGTGTACTACCCGAGGGACGTAGCGTCAATGCGGCGCGATTTCGTGAAGCCGGACGAAAAGCTGCTGCTGCACATCTCGAACTTCCGCCCCGTCAAACGGATCGGAGACGTTGTGGACGTATTCGCCAAAGTGCTGAGGCAAGTGCCGTCCAAGCTGCTGTTCGTCGGCGAAGGCCCGGAGCTGTCGAAGACGATATGCAAGGTCAAGGAGATGGGGCTGACGGACCGCGTCATCTTTGCCGGCAAGCAGGATGATGTCGCACAGGTCATCTCGATGGCGGACGTCATGCTGCTCCCTTCCGAGAAGGAGAGCTTCGGGCTGGTAGCGCTGGAGGGGATGGCGTGCGGCGTTCCGACGGTTGGTTCGAATGCGGGCGGTATACCGGAGCTGATTACACATGGTGAAACCGGATTTTTGGCCGGAATCGGCGATACGGAGTTAATGGCCGACTATGCGGTGCGGCTGCTTCAAGACGACAGCTTGTACGAGGCGATGTCGAAAGCCTGTCTGGATCGGGCGAGACGAACGTTCTGCAACGATCTGATTACGGCGCAGTACGAACAGATTTATTACCGGGTGCTTGGCAGACCGGTTCCGGAAATTAATATCAATGAGATGTGTCAAGCGTAATAACGATCCAGGTGAGCGTATTACGGAGAAAGGAAAGGCGAATCATGTCGGAAGCGATGGAGCTTGAAGGAAAGGAAGTGCTTGCCCGTCTCGGCGAAGCCGGCTACGAAGCTTATTTCGTGGGCGGCTGCGTCAGGGACAAGCTTCTGGGGCGTCCGCTCAAAGATATCGATATCGCTACGTCGGCGCTGCCGGAGCAAGTTATGCGGTTGTTTGCGAGAACCGCTCCGACCGGTCTCCAGCATGGCACGGTTACGGTCATTATGGAGCGGTATACGTTTGAAGTGACCACGTTTCGCAAAGAATCCGAGTACGAGTTATTTCGCAAGCCGAAGTCGGTCGAGTTTATTTCCGATCTGAACGAAGATTTGCGCCGACGCGATTTTACGATCAATGCGATGGCGATCGCGGCTGATGGCAGCTGCATCGATCCGTTCGGGGGACAAGCCGACTTGGCGGCGAAGCTGGTTCGCGCGGTCGGCGATCCGATGGAGCGGTTTCACGAGGATGCGCTTCGGATGCTGCGCGGCATTCGTTTTGCGTGCGAGTACGGCTTCGAGCTGGAGCCGGATACGTGGAGCGCGCTGCTCGCTCACGCGGCGCTGCTGAGCCATGTGGCGATGGAGCGGGTTAGTGCGGAGCTGGACAAAATGATTTCGGGCCACGCGCCGGACCGGGCAGCCGAGCTGCTGTACCGGAGCCGTCTGCCCCGTCATTTCAAGCAGCCAATCGATTGGCCTCTGGCAAACGGAGAAGCCGGGACCGAACCGGCGTGGCCTGCCGTGCTCGGGCTTATCGAAGGCTCGGAGCTTCGCTGGACAGCGCTCTTCGTGCAACTCGGAATGGATGCCGAAGCGGCAAAAGAGGCGATGAAGCGGCTCAAGTTCGCCGGCAAAAAAAGCGACGCGGTCGTTAAGCTGCTCAAGGCGGACGCTTGGATGAAGGAACGGGCAACAGACGTTATTCGCGCTTCGGATACGGCTGAGAACGCAAAAGCAGGCTATGGCCTGGTTGCTTTGGTCTGTGTCGAATTCGGCAAGCCGCTAGTGCGGGAATGGCTGCGGCTCGCGGCATGGCGCGAGGAAGCGCTTGGCGAACGCGGCTGGCTCGTTTTTGCTAAGCGGGCGGAAGAATGGGTGGAGCTTGTGGCGGCCGACAAGGTTACCGATCTGGCGATCGGCGGGTCGGAGGTTGCAGCGCTGCTGGACAAGCGGCCCGGTCCGTGGCTGGGCCTTCTGCTTCAGGAGCTGCTTGCGGAAGTCGCGCTGGGAACTATTCCGAACGAGCGGACGAGCCTTTTGGAAATAGCTAAAATACGGGTAAAGCGGGACAATGCATAATGGATCGACAAATACTGGCTTACTTCGAGTTACATCCAAACGAATACATATCCGGGGAGCAGCTTAGCGAGAAGCTCGGCTGCAGCCGTACGGCGGTCTGGAAGCATATTAGCGCCCTGAGAGATCAGGGTTATTCGTTCGAGGCCGTACCGCGCAGAGGATACCGGCTTACTGGGGTGCCCGATCGATACGACCTCGCGGAGCTGCTGTCCAAGCTGCATACAACAACGATGGGACGGACGATCAAGCTTTTCGATTCGGTGGAATCGACGCAGACGGTCGCCCATAAATTCGCCTCGCAAGGAGCGGCGGAAGGTACGCTCGTGCTGGCCGAGCAGCAAACGGCCGGGCGCGGACGGATGGGGCGCAGCTGGCATTCGCCGAAAGGAAAAGGCGTCTGGATGAGCCTCATTCTTCGGCCGCTCGTTCCGCTCCAGTTTACGCCGCAGCTTACGCTGCTTGTCGCGGTAGCGTTGTGCCGGGCGATCCGTCAAATCGAGCAGGTTCCGGTAGCGATCAAATGGCCGAACGATTTGCTGATCGAAGGGAAGAAAGTTAGCGGCATTTTGCTGGAGTCGAGCGCGGAGGACGAACGTCTGAAATATGTGATCGCCGGAATCGGCATAAGCGTTAATCTGCGCGCCGAAGACTATACTGGAGAGCTGCTGGAGAAGGCTACATCGCTTCGGATCACATCCGGCGCCGAATGGAACCGGAGCGAGCTGATCCGGACGTTTCTGGAGCAATTCGAGCAGTTGTACACACTGTACCACGAGGAAGGCTTTGAGCCGATCCGGGTCGCTTGGGAGGCGTTGACGATTTCACTTGGCCGTCCGCTGCTCGCACGCACCACGAAGGGGAATGTCGAAGGGGTGGCGGAGTCGATCGACGAAATGGGGGCTCTGCTCGTCCGTCAGTCCGACGGTACGCTAACGAAGCTGTATTCTGCGGAAATTTGAAAAAGAACACTGCTAAGTGGAGACAAGGCATCGAGGCTGGGGCTCCCCGAAAAAAGGATGTCTAAATGGTAAACACTCTGGTATAATGAGAGCCAAGAGGCGGTATCCTACCCGGAACTGCACTCGCTGCTTATCGATATATCGTTTGTTAATGTAATCAGGCAAGACCGTAATTCTGCTCTGAGCCCAAAAGGACCGAGACGGAAAACAAACAACGTTCGAATGTTGTTTCCTGTTGCAGCGAACTCCTTTTGGCTTTCGGCCAAAAGGTTTTTTTACGTTTGCGCGTCGGTTCGGGGCCAACATTAGGAAAGTTGGTGTCCGGATGGAACCGAAAAAAATGAGCACGACGAAAATGAAAAAGATGAAAAGTGAAGGCATCCCGATCTCAATGATCACCGCCTACGACTATCCTTCCGCCAAGCTTGCGGAGGAAGCGGGGGTCGACGTCATTCTGGTGGGCGATTCGCTCGGCAATGTCGTTCAAGGACAACAGTCCACGCTGCCGGTGACGCTGGACGAAATCATTTACCATACAAAGATGGTCACCCGGGCCGTTACCGAGCCGTTCGTCGTAGCCGATATGCCGTTCATGACGTATCACGGCTCCATCGACCAATCGCTGCAGAACATCGGCCGTCTTATGCGCGAAGGCTTGTGCAAAGCGGTCAAGATGGAGGGCGGAACGGAAATCGCCCATACAGTGGAAGCCAGCGTCAAAGCGGGCGTTCCGGTTATGGGACATATAGGATTAACGCCGCAATCGGTCTACCAGATCGGCGGTTATAAGGTGCAGGGAAAAAATAGCGAGCAGGCGAAGAAGCTGCTCGAGGACGCGAAAGCGCTGGAGCAGGCGGGGGCGTTCGCCATTGTGCTGGAGCTTGTAACCGACGAGCTGTCCGAGCAAATTACGAAGCAGCTGTCGATTCCGACGATCGGCATCGGGGCCGGACCGCATTGCGACGGTCAGGTGCTCGTATTTCACGATATGCTGCAATATTCGTCGCCGCTGTATCCCAAAAAATTCGTTAAAACGTACGCGAACATTGGAGATTCTATTCGTAAAGGGATCGCCGAATATGTCAATGACGTCAAAAGCCGCAGCTTCCCGGCCGCCGAGCATACGTTCCATGCCGAATTGGAAATCGCCGGACATCTGTACGGCGGCGACAAAAAGGATAAGTAATGAATAACGGGAGTGGATCTCTGGTATGCAGGCTCTGCACACAATAAACGATATACGCTCGGCGCTGAAGCAAGCGAGACGGGCTGTGGAACAAACGAAACTCACTTCGACAGTCGGCATGATCCCTACGATGGGATATTTGCACGAAGGACATATGAGCCTGATCCGGCGGGCCAAAAGCGAATGCGATCTAGTCGTCGTCAGCATTTTTGTCAATCCGCTGCAATTCGGTCCGACCGAAGATTTCGATAAATATCCGCGCGATGCGGAGCGGGATTTACGCCTTGCGGAGGAAGCGGGAGCGGACTTTGTGTTTATGCCTTCCGTTCAGGAGATGTATCCCGCTCCGATCAAAACGAAGGTGATCGTTACCTCGATTACAGACGTATTGTGCGGCGCATCCCGCCCCGGCCATTTCGACGGCGTGGCGACCGTCGTAACGAAGCTGTTCCATATCGTGCAGCCGGACCAGGCTTACTTCGGGATGAAGGACGCTCAGCAGGTAGCCGTGATCGAGCAGTTTACGGCCGATCTGAACTCGCCGGTTCGCATCGTTCGCTGCGAGACGCTGCGTGAGCCTGACGGGCTTGCCATGAGCTCCCGTAACGTTTATTTGAACGAAGAGCAGCGCAAGCAGGCCGTAGTGCTGATCGAAACGCTGCGCCGTATCGACGATTGGGTCGCGGAGCCCGGTATGACGATTGAAAAGCTGACGCAGCATATTCGCGGAAATATTGAAAGTGCACCGCTTGCGCGCATCGATTATGCGGAAATCCGCACGTATCCCGGTCTTGAGCCGGTTGCGTCTATGGAAGAGTGGCACGCCAATCAGCCGATACTTGTGGCGCTTGCGGTCAAGTTCGGCGGCACGCGTCTGATCGACAACCGCATTTTCGGCTGAAGAGAGAGGGAGGGAGAGCTTGCCATGTTTTTGACCATGATGAAATCGAAAATACACCGCGCCACCGTCACGGAGGCGAATTTGAATTATGTGGGCAGCATTACGATCGACGAGGATTTAATGGACTTGGTTGAACTTTTGCCTAATGAAAAAGTGCAGGTTGTAGATAATAACAACGGAGCGCGCCTCGAAACTTATGTGATTCCCGGTCCACGCGGCTCGGGCGTAATCTGCCTGAACGGCGCGGCAGCCCGTCTCGTCCACCCCGGCGATACGGTCATCATCATCGCCTATGCGATGATGACGCGTGAGGAAGCCAAAGTTTATAAGCCTCGAATCGCCATTATGGGAGAAGGCAACAAAGTCATCGACACGTTAAACGTGGAGACGCATTCCACAATCTTGTAACGGCAAGGTGGGATCAGGTCATGTTGAAACAGTTGTTCGCCACGATGAATGATACACTGGATGAAGTGATGAAGCAGTATCCGACAGTGGGCGTCCAAGGCAAGCAGGATCTGAACGAAAAGCTGGAAATGTTAAAATCGATGAGCGATTCGTTTATCGAGGAATGGCTGCAATTTGAAGAAAAGCTATCCCGAGCTCTCGAGTCGATTCAGAAAAACGGCTGGGCCGACGCTCAAGCGGCTGCGCCCGATCCGCACCAAGCGGCGCTCGAATCGTCCGATACGTTCAAGAAAGGGCAGGGCTACTTTCAACTGCTCATGTTCGACAAGGCGGCGCTGCAATTCGAAAGTATGCTGGAGCAGCACCCGGATTTTTTGCTTGGCCGGTTATATTTGGCGATGAGCCATATGCGGCTGGACAACGATGTCGAGGCGTACCGGCATTTCCGGTTCATTACTTCCTTTGCCGAGCACTCGCAGATGAAGGCCATATCTTATAATGCAATGGGCTGTATTCAAGCCAAAAATGCGAATATGGAGCAAGCCCAAAGCTTGTTCAAGCTGGCGTATTCGCTCGACCCGACAAGTGTCGAACCGATGATCAATATGGGCATCTGTTTGTCCCAGATCGGCGGCGCATCAAGCTCCGGCAACGGATTTATTCATTGAAATTATTTATTTAGCTCCTGGTATTCCCCGCAAAGTAACAAGTATTTACAGCTAATGTGCTATCGCTTTGCGGGGCACATACAAACAAACATTCGGAATAAGCCCTTCCCTTTTACGTTTCGAATTTGGTATGCTACAATTACCCCACAAAGTGGAGTTCAGGTTTCGAAAATACTCCAGTTACTTTGCGGGGGCCCCGAAATTTATATATTTTTTTTATAAGTATGAAGGGGAATCGTAGAGAAGGGATTGAAGACGAACCGGATGAGATATGCGGTACTCGATTTGGAAACGACTGGAGACCAACCTTCCGATGATATCATACAGGTTGGTCTTGTTGTTATAGAGGATGGAGCTATTAGCCAAAGATTCTCTTCTTTGGCAAAGCCGAACAAGCCCATACCGGAGTTTATCGTGCAGCTTACCGGCATTACCGATAGCATGGTAGCGGACGCACCACCTATCGAAGACGTGCTGACCGATATGCTGCCGCTGCTGGAAGGAAGCGCTTTGGTAGCGCATAACGCCGGATTTGACCATATGTTTTTGCGCTACGCTAGCGAGAAGAGCGGATATTTGCCTTTTGACGGACGCGTACTGGATACGATACCGGTACTTCGCATCTTGTTTCCGGGACTGACGAGCTTGCAACTGTCGATGGTTAGCGCTGCCTTCGGTTTCGAACATGACCGGCCGCATCAGGCGGACAGCGATGCCGAGGTGACGGCGTTAATCTGGCTGAAATGTCTCGAGAAGCTGGATGAGCTGCCGCTACTTACCGTTCAGAAAATAGCCCAGCTATTCGAGAACGACCCGAGCGATATGGGCTGGTTTATGCAGGAAATGCGCTTGCGCAAAGAGATGCAAACGAGCCTCGACCCCGAAACGGGCCGTTATTTTCGACAGTACGCGCTGAACGTGGACGATTGGGATGAAGAGAAGCCTGCACGGGAAGGCAAGGATGGGGCAGGCGAGCTCAGAAGCGAAACGTTCGCCGAATTTTACGGCAAAATCAAAGCGAATCTGCGCAGCAAATTCGACGATTTCGAAGAGCGCGAGGCGCAAGAGCAGATGATTATGGAAGTGGAAGGCTCGTTTGACGCAGAGCGCCATTTGATGGTGGAAGCGGGCACCGGAACGGGCAAATCGCTTGGATATTTGATTCCCTCGTTGTATTATGGCATCAAGGAAGACAAGAAGGTGATCGTCAGCACGCACACGATCAATTTGCAGGAACAGCTTCGGGCCAGAGACATTCCGCTTTTGCACGATATTTTTCCCGCTCCTTTCCGGGCTTCCATCCTGAAAGGGCGCAGTCACTATTTGTGCTTGCGCAAATTCGAGCAGAAGCTGTATAATCGTGATTTTGCCAGCGAGAAGGAAGACCGGGTCAGCGCTGCGCAGATGGTCGTCTGGCTCAGCGAGACGCAGCACGGCGACGACGAGGAACTGTTTTTTGCCGGCCGCGGGGCCGAGTTTTGGCAAACGGTCGCAAGCGATACCGATTCGTGCCTGAACCGGATGTGTCCGTGGTTTAAAAAGTGCTTTTACCACCGGGCCCGCCACGAAGCGAATATAGCGGACGTCATCGTGACGAACCATTCGCTGCTGTTTACGGACGTTCAGGCCGAGAACCGTCTGCTGCCCGCCTACAAGCAGCTCGTTATCGACGAAGCGCATCATTTTGAGGAAGTGGCGAGCAAGCATCTCGGCATGGATCTGCACTACGGATCGTTAGTCGGGACGCTCGTATGGCTGTTTAAAGATTCGAAGAGCGGTCAGCTGCCGAATTTGCAATTCCGCCTCGAGCGGGGAACGGAAGAGAAGGCGACCGAATGGAACGCGGTCATCGAATCGGTTTATCCGCGGCTTGTGCGGATCAAGGAAGAATGGGATAAGCTGACCGAGCTGCTGTACTTGATGATCGGAGAGCGAAGCGACTCAGCCGGAAACGAAACCGGCCAGCTCGTGCTGCGACTGAAACCGGAATCGCTGCCGAAGTCGTGGAACACGCTGCTCGTGATCGAAGAAAATATTTATTTGGAAGCGACGGAAGTGACGAAGAAGCTCGACCGGCTCATTACCGAGCTGAAGGAAGAGACGGAAGAATTTACGACAAGCAGCGTATTGACCGATTTGTCCGGCTCCGTGAAGCAGCTGCTGCGCCAGCGCGATATTTTGCGGTTTTTCCTCCAAATGCCTCAGGCGGATTATGTATACTGGCTGGAAGCTTCGCCGTTTTATAAGAGCAAGTCGCTGCAATTGTTTGCCGTACCGCTCGATGTGAGCCATCTGCTGAAGCAGCATTTTTTCGATACGAAGGACACGGTCGTGCTGACGTCCGCTACGCTGACGGTCAACAAGTCGTTTCAATACAGCGCCGCACAGCTTGGCTTGCAGCCGCTGTCGGACGAGCGGAAGGTGAAGACGATTCAATTGTCGTCTCCTTTTAAGTACAGGGAGCAGGCGCTTGTGCTCATTCCGAGAGATTTCCCGAGCGTCAAAGGCGCTACGGCGGACGCCGTTTTCCTCGAGGCGCTGGTCGGTTCTCTAGCCGATGTGGCGGTTGAAACGAAAGGCCGGATGCTCGTCCTGTTCACGTCGCACCGGATGCTCAAGCAGATCCATCCGGAGCTGAAGGAGCGTTTGAAGCCGCATTCGATTCAAGTACTCGGTCAAGGCGTCGACAGCAGCAACCGCAGCAAGCTGATCCGGATGTTCCGCTCGCAGTCGCAGAGCGTGCTTCTTGGCACGAGCAGCTTCTGGGAAGGGGTAGACATTCCCGGCGAGGCGCTCACCTGTCTGGCCATCGTCCGGCTGCCGTTCCAGCCGCCGAATCATCCGCTGGTCGAAGCGAAAAACGAGCAAATAAAGAAGAGCAACCAAAATCCGTTTACGGCGCTTTCCGTGCCCCAGGCGGTCATTCGTTTCAAGCAAGGGTTCGGCCGTCTCGTTCGCACCGCAAAGGATCGTGGCGTTGTTATCATCTACGATACGAGAGTGCTGGAAACGTCTTATGGGCGGAACTTCCTGTATTCGCTGCCGGGACCGAAAATCGAGCATTTGTCGACACAGCATTTGGTATCCAGAATTTCCGGTTGGCTGGGAGGAGACAAGGAATGAAGACGCCTAAAATATCGGAAGCGGTCGTTCGCCGTCTTCCGGTTTATTTACGCTATTTGAACGAGCTGAGCAGACGAAATGTGCAGATGGTTTCGTCCCAGGACTTGGGGCAAAAGCTGGATTTGAACCCGGCGCAAATTCGCAAAGATTTGGCTTATTTCGGCGAGTTCGGCAAAAAAGGGATCGGCTACGACGTCGCTTATTTGATCGAGAAAATCCGGCAAATTTTAAAGCTCGATCAAATTATTCCGGTTGCGCTTGTCGGAGCGGGCAATCTGGGGCGGGCGCTGTGCAATTATAACGCCTACCTGAAGGACAATATGAAGATCGTCGCCGTATTCGACAGCTTTCCGGAGAAAATCGGCTCGCAGATCGGCAATCTGACCGTATTGCCGATGGAGGCGCTGAGCAGTACGATCCAGGAGCATAAAGTGCGGATCGGCATCATTACGGTACCTGCGTTCGAAGCTCAGATCGTAGCTAATCAGTTTGTGGAGGCCGGGGTGGAAGCGATACTCAACTTCGCTCCCGTGATCATCAAGGTGCCGGGCGAAGTGCGCGTCCATCATGCCGATTTTACGACCGAGCTGATGAGTCTGGCTTATTACTTGGATCATCCGTAAACCGAATAACAAAAAAAGAAGCGGCGGGGCTTAACACCTTGCCGCTTCTTCGTCTATAGGCCGTGCGATCCCGCCGTTAGAAACTAGAACAGAGCGAAAACGAGCTTGTACAACAGGAATGCGAGCGCCATACTGATCGGGATCGTAATGACCCAGGTAAGGATCATGCGGGTAACCGTACCCCACTTCACGTCCTTGAAGCGGATAACGCTGCCCGTACCGATAATGGCCGACGTGATGACATGCGTGGTCGACAGAGGCTGTCCGATAGCCGTAGACGTCTGGATAACGATCGAGGAGGTCAGGTCCGATGCAAATCCGTTGACCGGCTCGATTTTCATAATTTTTTTGCTGACCGTTTTGATAATGCGCCAGCCGCCGATCGAGGTGCCGAGGCCCATAGCCGTTGCAGCCGCAATTTTAACCCACATGGGCACATCCAGCGTCGATTGAAATTCTCCGGCAACAAGGGCGAATACGATAATCCCCATCGCTTTCTGGGCGTCGTTCCCGCCGTGCGAGAAGGAGAGCAGGCCCGCGGACAAAATCTGGAACGTGCGGAAAACCCGGTTCAGCTTCGAGCGGGACGTGTTGCCGCTAAGCAGGATCGCGTACTTGATGATCCCCATAATGAGAAAACCGACGGCAAAGGCGATAATCGGAGACAAAATCAATATTTTGACGATTCCCAGAAACCCGTTCCAGTTGAGCGAGGCCGATCCCGCTCCTGCCAGCACCGCACCGGCTAACGCGCCGATCAGCGTGTGAGAGGACGACGATGGGATGGCGAAATACCAGGTGAACAAGTTCCAGGCGATCGCCGCGATGAGCGCAATCATGACAATTTGTATGCCATTCTCGATCTTGGCCGGATTGGCGATGCTTCCTCCGACCGTCTTCGCCACTTCGGAGGACAGAACCGCACCGATAAAGTTGAGCACGGCCGCATAAAAGACGGCAAACCGCGGAGACATCGCCCGGGTCGAAATGGAGGTTGCGATGGCGTTCGCCGTATCGTGGAATCCGTTAATGAAGTCGAATAATAACGCCAAAAGGACGACGATGATAACCAAAGTAAGCATGATTTTCTCCTAACGCTTGGATTGACATACGGCAGCAGCGGATTCCGTTCGGCAGTCGGCTAATCTGCCTGAGAAATCGGCGGGTAAAAAGCAGGTTTCGGATACGTATCAGGCGTAGCGAAGAACGACACTCTCGAGGATGTCGGCTACGTCCTCGCAGCTGTCCGTCGTTTGCTCCAGACGCTCGTACAGCTCCTTCAGCTTGAAATCATGATACGGCTCGGTCGGATGCGTGAAAATTTCGCGGATGCCTTCGCGCATTAAGCGGTCGCCTTCATTTTCGAGGCTGTTGATTTGTACGGTATGTTCCTGGATCTGCATATATTTTTTCTTGGAAAGCAGCTTGAAGGCGGCGACAAGATGCTCGCAAGAGGATACAAGCACTTCGGAGAATTCCTTCATATAAGTGTTCGTGAACGTAATGTTCAGATAGTCGAAGCGCGCGATCGAAGCCTCGATGCCGTCAAGCACGTCGTCGAGCCTGACAGCCAGCTCCATAATATCTTCCCGGTCGAGCGGCGTAATGAACACTTTGTTCAATCCTTTGAAAATTTCATGGGTATATGAGTCGCCCACGTTTTCGATTTCCTTCAATGCTGTGAAATATGTAGCAGGCGGTTCGCTTCCCATCATGGCACTACGGAACATATGCGCGCCTTTCAGCGTATTTTCCGCAGCCTGAATGAGAAGATTCAGGAAATCGATCTCGCCTTTTTTATTAAAAATCATCAAGCGAATAACCCCCATTAGTGATATAGATGGATACAGTCGTTTACACAAAATTAAAATTATCATATCGCGGTAGAAAAAAGCAAACGAATCATGACGAATATTCGCGAATTATAGGTGCTCTCATCCCGTTTCTCTTGATTTTGACTTATTTAAAGGGTACTATTTGAAGCGTAAAGCGCGATCAAAAAAAATAGTTGACCCATCCGTTGTCCAGAAAAGGCGTAGTGACGCGTGTGACGAGATCAACAGCAGGTCCGCTATTTTTTTGATCGCGCCTAAATGCAATGATTCGAATTATACGGGGAAAGGCTGATGAAGAAGTGACAAGAACTTTAATCCGGAACGGCACGTTCGTTACCGTAAATGATGAAGCTCCGCTCGTTCGCGGATTTATGGGATTTGACAACGATACGATCATTTATTTGTCGGACAAGGAGCCGGATGCTTCCGTGCCGTTTGATGTTATTATGGACGGAACGAACAAATTGTATATGCCCGGACTCGTCAATACGCATTGTCACGCGGCCATGTCGCTTCTGCGCGGTTATGGGGACGACCTTGCCCTGCAAGTATGGCTTCAAGAAAAAATGTGGCCGAACGAAGCGAAATTTACCGGCGAAGACGTGCGCTGGGGAACGCTGCTCTCCATCCTCGAGATGATCAAGGGCGGGACAACCAGCTTCGTCGACATGTACGATCATATGAACGAGGTTGCGCAAGCGGTTGAGTTATCCGGCATGCGCGGCTGCTTGACCCGCGGTGCGATCGGCCTCTGTCCGCCCGATGTACAGGAGCAGAAGCTGCAGGAAGCGATCCAGTTTGCCAAAGACTGGCACGGTAAGGCGGATGGCCGCATTACGACGATGATGTCGCCGCATGCCCCGTATACGTGCCCGCCCGACTTTATCGAGAAGTTTGTCCAAGCGGCGCATGACCTCGACCTGCCGATGCATACCCATATGTCCGAAACGCTTCATGAGGTGCTGGAAAACGAGAAGCAGTACGGCTTGCGCCCGGTTGATCATCTGGCGAAGCTGGGCTTGTTCTCGCGTCCTTCGCTCGTGGCCCACGCCGTGCATCTGACCGATCGCGAGATCGAGACGCTGCGCGAACATAACGTTCACGTATCGCACAATCCGGGTAGCAATCTGAAGCTGGCCAGCGGCGTCGCTCGCGTACCTGACTTGCTGAAGGCCGGCGTTCTCGTCTCCCTGGGGACGGACAGCTCGGCGAGCAACAACAATCTGGACATGTTCGAGGAAATGCGTCTAGCGGCGCTTATCCATAAAGGCGTGTCCGGCGATCCGCTTGCTGTCCCTGCGACGGAAGCGCTCAAGCTGGGAACGGTGAACGGTGCGAAATCGATCTGGCTCGATCGTGTCGGAACGCTCGCAGTCGGCATGAAGGCTGATTTTATCGCTCTGGATGTCGATCAAGCCCACTTCCTGCCGAAAAGTGATTATGTATCGCATATCGTCTATTCCGCTTCGGCGAAAGACGTAACCGACGTATTTGTTGACGGCAAACAAATCGTTCGCGGCGGGGAAGCGCTGACGCTCGATGAAGAGCGCATCAAATACGAAGCGCAGCGGCGTTTCGAGCTTTTGACGAACTAAGATGCGGCTACGTGCGGGAAGGGGGGAGAAGGCGATGGGCAAAAAAATCATGTACAGCTTGATTGCCGTGCTGCTGCTGATTGTGGTTGCCCTCGTATTCTTCTACCGGACGATACATAGCGCGGAGTGGGCGGACCGTGCCGCCGCCATCGAAACCGTTACGGCCAGCACGTACATGCGGACGATCGACAAGGTCGAGAACTTCGTCGGCGAGGATTCGTACCGGATCGTATTCGGCAAAGACGGCGAGGGCAAACCCGCCATCGCCTGGGTTCACGAGGGCGAAGTCCATATGGAGTACGAAACCGCCGGCGTGACCGAGTCGTGGGTTCGCGAGCAAGTGATGAAGCAGCAGGAGAATAACGACATTTTGCGTGTAATGCCGGGCGTACTGAATGAAGCGTATGTATGGGAAGTGCTGTACAAGCGTAAGGAAGACGGCATGGACCGTTATTACTATACGTACTACCGGTTCGACAACGGCCTTGAAGTTGATACGTGGAAAATGCTACCTCTTTAGTCCTGCATAGGGCTGATCCGCTAGAATGGCGGGTCAGCCCTATTGTCGTGCGGCGGCCCTTTCTGAGTTTAGGTGCGGGCTTTAATCTTACCGAATACATTAACGACGAACAACACGACGGAAGCGATTACGAGCAAGCCGCCTACCGATGCGGTCGGAATGCCGACGCTTAACAGATTGTTAGCGAACAAGATCATACTGATGATCAGCAGCGGAAGCCCGATATTGTGCAGCCAAAATTGGACGCTGGCGAGTTTCGTATTCCCGGCCTCCGGAAATACCGAGTAAATGACGCCGATCAAAGCAAGCGACGCCCAACCGAGCAAGTTGATATGGGCGTGAGTGGACGTATACTGAAATTGCTCCGCAATTCCCATCACAAGCCCCACCACGACTCCGATCAGAAAGTAAATAACCGATACCTGAATGAAACGAGCACCCATACGTTATCCTCCCTTATCGTAATAGTTCGACAAAATACAACGATATACGTATTCGTCGTGAAGCGCTTTCATTCCTTTGTTCCTTTCTATCGTCAGCTCGATTTTTTATGCCTGCCGCCGGCGGTCATACCAGCTTTACCACAAGTTGCATCGGAATTTGCTATGCTGAATGTGATATACTTTCAGTATTGATTCAGTGATATACAGATTGTATTCAAATCCAGACTCAAATTTAACTATAACAATTCTATAAGGATGAAGGAGGGACGTCCGAATGAAGCTCAGATGGCTGCCGATTGCGGCGAGCATTATTGTATCTTCGGTCGTACTGTTCGGAGGTTGGTTTCTATATGACAGCCTGGCGATGGAGAATCCTCTTTCCCGCATCGTGCAGGAGACGCCGGGTGTCGGACCGTCGCAGATTAGCGTCGGGAGCGACAAAGTAACAATAGAACTAACACCGAAGCAGGATGCAAGCATCCGCGAAATATATAAATCGATTACGGAAAAAGGCAGCTCGATTATAGGCAAACGCGATGTGGAGCTTGCGATCAAGGACTCCAGTACGCCGGAGCTGGACCGTTGGTGGTCCGATGCTTTGTTCGATGTAGCAGAAGCGATGGAGGGCAAGCGATATGCCTTGATTCCGGCGGCGCTGGATGCGAAGAAGTCGACTTATCCGGGCATGCAGGTCAGCACGGAAATGGACGACAAATACGTGTACGTTCATATGACAGACGGTACGAATGACAAATATGTGCTGCTGCCTCGTACCACGCCTAAAATGGGGGTGTGGCCTAATGAGTAAGCTTGGCAAAGAAATGCTCATCGGGTTCGTGCCAGTGCTGCTCGTCTTCCTCGTCTTTTTGGGCGTTAATGTAATGCCGGTCGTTCTTGTCGGTGTTTTGTTAGTTTCGCTATTGTACCTTACGCGTATGCGCGCGAATATCGGGGGAACTTCTTCCGAGCGCAAAGGGAAAAGCCGGACGCCCTCGTATTTGACGTTCGACGATATCGGAGGCCAAGACCGCGCGAAAAACGAGCTGATGGAAGCACTCGACTTTCTGATCAAGCATGAGGAAATACGCAAATTCGGCATTCGTCCGTTAAAAGGCATCTTGCTCACGGGACCTCCGGGAACCGGCAAAACGCTGATGGCGAAAGCGGCGGCGTTTTATACGAATTCCGTCTTCGTCTCGGCTTCCGGCAGCGAGTTCGTGGAAATGTATGTCGGCGTCGGCGCCAGCCGGGTCCGAGATTTGTTCAAGGAAGCGCGCAGCCGCGCCGCAAAGGAAAACAAAGAGAGCGCGATCCTGTTTATCGACGAAATCGACGTGATCGGCGGCAAGCGGGAAGGCGGTCAACACCGGGAGTACGATCAGACGCTGAACCAGCTGCTTACCGAAATGGACGGTATCCATACGTCGGATACGCCGCGCATCCTGATCATCGCCGCCACCAACCGCAAGGAGATGCTGGACAGCGCTCTGCTTCGTCCGGGGCGGTTCGACCGGCATATCGGGGTAGATCTGCCTGACAAAAAAGGACGTCGGCATATTTTGCAACTTCATGCCGCCAATAAACCGGTGTCGCCAGAGGCCAGTCTCGAGCGGGTCGCCGGCGAGACGTTCGGATTTTCCGGGGCACAGCTCGAAAGCGTCATGAACGAGGCGGCCATCTATGCTATGCGGGAGGAGCGGGCCGAGATCGGCCAGCAGCATTTTTCGCTTGCGATCGATAAGGTCATGATGGGGGAGAAAACCGACCGTGAAGCGACGATGGAAGAACGTAAGCGCGTTGCGCTTCACGAACTCGGGCACGCTATCGCTGCGGAGAAGGTGAAGCCGGGTACGGTTTCAACCGTTTCGCTCAGTCCGCGCGGTCAGGCGCTCGGATACGTACGGCATAATCCGCCGCAGGATCAGTACTTGTACACGCGTGCCGAGCTGGAGCAGCAAATTATGATCGCGCTCGGCGGCGCCGTTGCCGAGGAGATGTTTTACGGAGGCCGGAGCACCGGCTCGCGAAACGACTTCGAACAGGCGCTTCGCCTTGTTCGTACGATGATCGATTCCGGCCTTACATCACTCGGCATCATCGACAGCGAGATGGTGTCGCAGGAGCAATTGATGAAAGAGAACGCGTCCATCCTGAACGGATTGCACCAGGCTACAAGAGAAATGCTGGAGCGCTTCCGCTTCGTGTTCGAGCAATCGCTGGACATTTTGCTTCGCGAGGAAGTGCTGACCGGCGACCAGTTCCGGGAACTGCTCGGCAAGGTCGAACAGACAAACGCTACACCCGTGTCGACTCAGGGCCTTGCATAGTCCATATCGTTTTAAAAAAATGACCCACAAACTTCATCGTTTGTGGGTTCATTTACGACCTTTTTGTGTCCTGGCGTGAAATATTTGCTTATTCGTTGTATCATTTAGGTATAGCCGTAAGTTCAGTCATCGAGATCAGGCGCGTAAAGGAGATAAACCGTGCAAATTACGAAAATTGGCGTAGTCGGCGCCGGAACGATGGGGCAAGGCATCGCCGAAATGCTTGCGGCGAAAGGAATCGACGTGCTGCTGCTCGAGCATACGCCGGAGCAGCTCGAACATGCGATCCGGAATATCGAGCTCAGCCTGCTGAAGCAGTTGGAGAAGTGGGCGATCACGGACGCCGAGAAAAGGCTTACACTTAGCAAAATTCATAAAACGATAACTTTCGAGCAGTTGGCCTCATGCGATTTGATTATTGAAACCGTGACCGAAGATCTGGAGATCAAGAAGGAAGTGTTCGCGAAGCTCGGCGTCGCTTGCCCGGACGCCATTCTGGCCAGCAATACGTCGACGCTCAGCTTGACGGAGCTTGCCGGGGCGGCGAAGCAGCCGGAGCGGGTGATCGGCCTTCATTTTACGTATCCGGCCGGCAGAAGTCCGCTCGTCGAGATTGTAAGAGGTCTCAAAACGTCAAACGAAACGTACGAAACGGTGCGCCGGTTCGTCGAGAGCCATATTCAGCGAACGGCCATCATGGTGTACGAATCGCCCGGATTTGTCACGACCCGGCTTATCTGCACATTGATTAATGAAGCGATGCATACGTTATCCGAAGGCGTTGCCTCAGCCGAGGACATTGATAAGGCGATGAAGGTCGGATATGACTTCAAGTACGGACCGCTCGAGCTGGCCGACCGGTTCGGCCTCGATTCGGTGCTGGCGGCGATGGAGCGGATGTTCCGCGAATACGGCGATTTGAAATACCGCCCTTCCTTTATGCTCAAGCAGATGGTTCGCGCGGGGCATCTCGGCGTCAAGTCGGGAGAAGGCTTTTTCCATTACGATGAGGACGGCGACAGACTATGAATATTCTCGTCATCAATGCTGGAAGTTCGTCTCTAAAATATCAGCTGTTCGATATGATAACGGAATCGGTGCTGGCCAAAGGAAAGGTAGAGCGGATCGGCATGGAAACCGCAATGCTGTCGCACGAGCCGGCCGGCCGGTCGGAATTCCGTGAGGTTAGCGAGATCTGGGATCATACGACCGCGATCCGCAAAGTGCTGCGCGTGCTCATCGATCCGAAGGAGGGCGTTCTAACCTCGATGGAGGATGTGCACGCGGTCGGACATCGCGTCGTTCACGGCGGCGAGTCGTTTTCCGGCTCGGTTCTCGTCGACGAGCGGGTGAAGGCGGAGATTCGGCGGTTATTCGATTTGGCGCCCCTGCATAATCCGGGAGCGCTAACGGGCATTCTAGCGGTTGAAGCGAATTTGCCGCACGTCCCGCAAGTGGTCGTTTTCGATACCGCGTTCCATCAGACGATGCCGCCGGTCGCGTTCCGCTACGCGATTCCGAATGTGTTCTACAAAAAGCACGGGGTTCGCCGGTACGGCTTCCACGGCACGTCGCATCAATACGTGAGCCAGCGGGCCGCCGAGCTGAGCGGCAAGCCGATCGAGACAATGAAGCTGATTACGTGCCATATCGGCAACGGCGCCAGCGTTACGGCGATCAAGCACGGCCAATCGGTCGACACGAGCATGGGCATGACGCCGCTCGAAGGCTTAATGATGGGCACGCGAAGCGGCGACATCGACCCGGCCATCGTGCCGTTTGCGATGGACAAGGAAGATTTGTCGGTGAACGAAGTGAACTCGATGCTGAACAAGCACAGCGGCTTGTTCGCTGTATCCGGCGGGCTGGGAGATATGCGCGAGGTGCTGGAAGCGATGAAGGAAGGAGACCGCAATGCGCGGCTTGCCTTCGACATGTACGAATACCGGCTGCGCAAATATATCGGCGCTTACGCGGCCGCGATGAACGGCTTCGATACGCTCATCTTTACGGCCGGAGTCGGGGAAAACAGCGCGCTGTTGCGGGAGGTGATCTGCAGTCAGCTGAGCTATCTCGGCTTGACGCTGGACACGGAAGCGAATGAGCGCAAAGGCGGCGGCGACCGTAAAATTTCGTCTCCCGACTCGAAAGTGGACGTTTGGGTTATACCGACGAACGAAGAGCTGGTCATTGCCCGGGATACGTTCCGGGAAGCGGCCAGAATTAGGGGACTGTCCGATGAAGAAGCGGGAGCGGTCACCTGTTAAGGAAGCAAACGGGAAGCTAGCACCACCCGGTGTACTTGCACGTGCGAGGAAGGGATTGTCCCGCAGAAGCGGCGTGGCGGCCGGGCTGCGAGGCAATCTTTTTCCGGACGGAACATACGGATCTACGATTTCGATTACATAGGAGGATGGGCATGGAGCTTACGACGATTCGGGACGTACACAAGCATATCGGCCAAACGGTACGAATAGGCTGCTGGGTGCATAACAAAAGATCGAGCGGTAAAATCCAGTTTCTCCAGCTTCGCGACGGAACGGGCTTCATTCAAGGCGTCGTCGTGAAAAATGAAGTTTCGCAGGACGTATGGGACGAAGCATCGAAGCTGACTCAGGAGAGCTCGCTCTATGTGAACGGCACCGTGCGGGAGGATGCGCGTAGTCAAAGCGGCTTCGAGCTGGACGTCAGCGGTGTGGAGATCATCCAGGTCGCCGTCAATTATCCGATTACGCCGAAGGAGCATGGCGTCGACTTCCTGATGGATCATCGCCACTTGTGGCTACGTTCTCCGCGCCAGCGGGCGATTATGGTCATTCGCGCGCAGATCATCCGCGCCGTGCAGCAATATTTTGACGAGAACGGGTTTTACTTGGTCGACCCGCCGATCTTGACCCCTTCCTCCTGCGAAGGGACGACGAACTTGTTCCACACCAAATATTTCGACGAGGACGCCTATTTGACCCAAAGCGGCCAGCTTTATATGGAGGCGGCGGCCATGGCGCTCGGCAAAGTGTATTCGTTCGGTCCGACCTTCCGGGCGGAAAAATCGAAGACGCGCCGGCATTTGATCGAGTTTTGGATGATCGAGCCGGAGATGGCGTTTGTCGATCACGAGCAAAATCTGGTCGTGCAGGAGCGATTCATCTCCTACATCGTGCAAAATGTGCTGGTTCATTGCCGGAAGGAGCTTGAAACGCTCGGTCGCGACGTTTCGAAGCTGGAGAGCGTGACGGTCCCGTTTCCGCGAATCACTTATGACGAAGCGATCCGGCGGCTTCAGGAAAATGGTCATGAGATTACTTGGGGGGAAGATTTCGGGGCGCCGCACGAGACCGAAATTGCGCAGCAGTTCGACAAGCCGGTGTTCATTACCCACTATCCGGCATCGTTTAAAGCCTTTTATATGAAACCCGATCCGAACCGGCCCGAAGTCGTTTTATGTGCGGATATGATCGCGCCGGAAGGGTATGGCGAGATTATCGGCGGAAGCCAGCGCATCGACGATCCGGAGCTGATGCAGCAGCGATTTGCCGAGCATGAGCTCGGGGAAGACGCGTACCGCTGGTACTTGGATTTGCGCAAATACGGCACGGTGCCGCATTCCGGCTTCGGGCTCGGACTGGAACGCACCGTCGCCTGGATATGCGGGCTGGAGCATGTGAGAGAGACGATTCCGTTCCCGCGGCTGCTGTACCGGTTGTATCCTTAGGAGGCTTGCCGAAGTTGAAGTACATTTCGGAAAGCGCCTTTAATCGAAGGGGGCGTTCGCATGGCGAGAGGGGAAGACCGCAAGACGCTGGAGCGAGGCTTGATGGCGGCGCTGGAGGTCGGCGGGGTCACCGTTCCGATGCTGCTGCTTCGGCTGTACAAACGAATGAATCTTTCCGATACGGAGGCGATGCTGCTCGTTCACCTGATCGCTTACAGGGAGAAGGAGGGCAAGGAGTTTCCGACGCTGGAGGAATTGCAGGAGCGGATGTCCGCCCCGCCGGAGACGGTCATTAAGGCGCTGCAGCGGCTGCTGAAGGATGAGTTCCTGGAGATCGACGACGACATCGATCAATCGACCGGCGTTCTAAGTGAAAACTACAACCTGACCTTGATGTACCGCAAGCTGGCCGAAGCCTGGTTCGAGGAGACGGTGGAGCGCCAGAAGCCGAACATACCGGCACGAGGAGCGGTTATGCCGGCCAAAGCGGATACCGACAACATTTTCACCATATTCGAGAAGGAATTCGCCCGGCCACTGACGCCGATGGAATGCGAGAACATTTCGCAGTGGCTCGACCGCGACCGTTACCCGGAGGAGCTGATTCTGCTGGCGCTGAAGGAGGCGGTATTCGCCGGGGTTATCCATTTCCGCTATATCGACCGGATCTTGCTCGAATGGAGCCGCAACCGGGTGCAGACGCCCGAGCAGGCGCGGCAGTACACGCAGAAGTTCAGGGGAGCCCGTTGAGGAAGGGAAAGGGCTCGGTGTTTTTTAAGCCATGGTTCGTCCGTCTGTGAGCCGCTTTCGCTGGTCCGTTTGGGCCGCGAGGCGGCTTTTTTGCCAGAGTAAGTTAGCTCTCGAGGCCAACAAAAAAGCGGCCTTTCGGCCGCAAACAGATTCGATGAAATTAAGAACGCAGCGCTTTCCAGCGATAAGCGTACTCGAACAAAAATTCGAAAGCTTCCAAATGCCGCTTCGCTTCGAACACGTTCGCTCCCCAAGCATAGATGCCGTGGTTGCGAAGCACGATGCCTGGAACCTTCAGATCGATCCGCCCTTCTACGAGCTCGGCGATCCGCGGTATGTCGGCATAGTTCGGCAAAATCGGTACCTCGATCTTCGCGTCTTCCTCCCAAATATTGAATGCCTTGATCAGCTCTACGCCTTGAAACGGAACGCTGCCTTGCTCCGCGTACAGCTCGGAGATGATGTTGTTGTACACGGTATGCACGTGAAAGACGGCTCCGCAGCCGGTAAGCCGGTAAATTTCGCAGTGGATGAGCGTTTCGGCGGACGGCTTCAGCTTCGTCGTCTCCAGCGCTTTGCCGGCACGGTCGACGATCAAGTAATCGTCCGGCGTATGCTTCGATTTGTCTTTGCCGCTCGACGTAATCGCGAAGGCGAACCGCTCCGGCGAGAAGTCGCCGACGCGGACGGATAAGTTGCCGCTGGTGGCGGGAAACCAGCCGCGGGCAGCCAGCTCGGTTTTCACTTCGCGCAGCTCGGCGAAGGCTTGCTGGCGCTGCTCCAGCGTATAGATCGGATCGTTCAAAGCTTACACACCTTCCTGAATCGTATTCTCGCCTAAATGCCGGACCACGTCGTGAAACGTTTCGAACGGAACATAAGGGAGGCCGAGCTCCTCGCATTTCGTAATCAGATGCGATCTGGCGAAGACGAGATCGGCCAGCTTCGCTCCCTCGAAGTCGGTGACGCTGTCCCCGATAAGGATGCGTACATAACTATCTTGCGGGTAACGGCGGATGACCGTCGTTTTGCACATGCCGCAATCGTTCTTGCAGTTCTCGTCGCACGGATTCGGCCAGACGATGCGGATGCGTTCGCCGGAAAAATCGCTGGCGTTGCAGTAAATATGGTCCTGCGCGATCGGAAACGGCCCCAGCAGAGGCAGCAGGAAAAAGTCGATGCCGCCGCTCGTCACCAAAAACTCGATCTGATGCCGGTCGCAGTACGAGAGAAGCTCCGGAAAGCCCGCCCTGATCTTCGCGGTATCGAAGACGAATTGCGCCACTTCCGCCCTGCTGGCCGAAGGGAGCAGCTCGAACATGCGTCCTACTCCATCCCGGATGCTTATCTTGCCTGTGACGACTTGTTCGACTAGCGGCTCCCAGCCTGGCGGGTCGAAGTGTTTCATGATTGCGACAATGTTGTCGCTCTCCGTGATCGTCCCGTCGAAATCGCAAAAGATAACAGGTCGTTTCATTGCTTCGCCCCCCACAGCTGGGTCGCCGCCTGAAGCTCGGGATGCGTCCGGCCGTAATCCTCAAGCGTAACGCCGCCCATAACCGCGTCGATCGCCTGCCGGAACGCTTGTCCGCCGGCCGCGGTGCCGAGCGGGTGGCCGTGAATGCCGCCGCCGGCGTTCACGACGACATCGACGCCGAAATCGCGGATGATCCACGGAACCAGCCCGGGATGAATGCCCGCCGACGGAACGGGGAAGCTTTCACGCAGGGCGATCGGAGCTTCGGAGCCGGCTTGTCCGGGAGACAAGTACACATAGTCTTTGGCTAACTCGTCGGTTACAAGCGCATGACGAATGGCCATGTTCTCTTCCTTCGGCATCACGACCGAGCCGTAAGGAGACGGGAACAGCACGAGATCCGCTCCGCAGAGGCGCATCAGCTTGCCGAGCAATACCGAAGCGGAGATGCCGTAATGCGGCGATGGGTACATCGCTCCGGACAAAGCGGGATGGGCCGCAATCGGAACGGAAATATCCGGATCGGCGCTTAGCTCCCGCAGCGTATCGAAGCCGTAGGCGAGCACATTGAACAACAACGCGTTTGCGCCCGCGGCAATCGCTTTTTTCGCTTGCTCAGCTAGCTTCGAGGCCGGACCTGTAATATTGACGGCGTACAGCAGCTTTTGCCCGGTTACCGTTTCGGCACGCCGAGCGGCCTCCATACACGTTTGCACCCGCTTCTCGATCGGAGTCAGCGGATTCTCGAACAAAATTTCGTCGTCCTTGATCAAATCGACGCCGCCCGCGGCCTGACCGTAAAATTGACGGCCCAGCTCCTCGAGATCGTGACCGACGACCGATTTGAATATGCTCATGAGCAGCGGACGGTCTTGTACGCCTAGCAGCTCGCGGATGCCGCCGATGCCGAACTTCGGACCGGCAAAGCTGCTCAGGAAGGAAGGGGAAAAGTGCAGGTCGATCAGCTTGATTTTCCCGTCCATTGACAATTTGCCAAAAACAGTAATGAGCAGAGCCGGAATGTCATGGCTGAAATTGATGTCCGGGTAGGCGATGCGAATATCCGCATAACGCCCGGAACCGTCTGCGGACCCGGACGGCTCAAACACATCGACGGAAAGCACGACGCCGAGATGCTTCTCCATTTCTTTTTGCTTCGCCGCCGGCAGCTCGGTCCAGCTTCCGACCGTAAGTCCGATCGCGATCGAATGCGCTTTTTTGTGAAAGTCCGCTTTGTCGTCGTGACAGCGGTACGTCGCTACACAATAGTTCACTTTACGTTACACCTGCTTTCCGCTCGGTAATGATTGTTCGGCCAGCGCCTGTCCGATTTCGCGGGCTCTTTCGGCTGCGCGCAAGACGGCGCGAGAGATATGCCCGGCTACTTCGCCTGCGTCCAGCAGCTCGATGGCGGCTTGCGTCGTGCCGTTCGGGGAAGTGACCTTCCGTCTAAGCTCCGCAGGGGCTTCGTTCGTCGCTTTGGCCATCTGGGCGGCGCCAAGAACGGTTTGGATCGTGAGCGTCCGGGCGGCTTCCTCCGACAGACCGCCTTGTACGCCGGCAGCCATCATCGCCTCCATCACATAATAAATGTAAGCGGGGCCGCTGCCCGACACGCCGGTTACGATATCGAGCCGATCCTCGTCGACGACGCAAATCTCGCCGATCGAACGGAACAGCTCCAGTGCGGTCTCGCGCCACTGCGGCGAAACTTCTGCCGAGAAGCTGACGCCGGTAGCCCCGAGACCGATCGTGCTCGATGTGTTCGGCATCGTGCGGACAATCGGGTAAGCGCCGCCGAGCAGCTGCTGGATCGTACGGATCGATAGTCCGGCGATTACGGAGACGATCAGCTGATCCTGGCGCAGCAAATGCCGGTAGTCGGCAATGGCGGCTGCAGCGTCTTTCGGCTTCATGTTCAGGATCACGATCGCCGCGTCGCGGATCGCCTGATCGCGCTCTTCCGGCATGCGGGAGGCGCGAATGCCGTACGTGCGGCGCAAATACGCCAATTGCTCGTCATTCTGATGGTTGACGGCGAAGATCCGTTCCGGCCCGGTGATCCCTTTCTCGATAATGCCGCTCATAATCGACTCGGCGATCGAGCCCGCGCCGATGAAAGCTATTGCAGATGGATGTTCCGTATCACTCATATATTTTCTCTCCTTGCCTGAATCAGTCTTGGGACAGCACGCCGATCAGCGGCGGATTTGACCGCTGCCGTGCACGACAAACTTGGTCGACGTCAGCGCAGGCAAGCCCATCGGCCCGCGAGCGTGAAGCTTTTGGGTGCTGATGCCGATCTCCGCGCCGTAGCCGAACTCGAAGCCGTCGGTAAAACGAGTCGAAGCGTTATGATAAACGGCGGCGGCGTCGACTTCAAGAAGAAAACGTTCGGCGCGTTCGGCGTTCGCAGTCACGATGCACTCCGAATGAAGCGTGCCGTACTTGGCGATATGATCGAGCGCTTCGTCCAGACCCCCGACAACTTTGACGGACAAAATCAGATCGTTGTACTCGGTGCGCCAGTCTTCCTCCGTCGCCGCTTCCATGCCGGCAACAAGCGCGCGGCTTCGGTCGCAGCCTCGCAGCTCGACGCCCAGTTCCTTCAGCTTGTTTGCTAGGGCGGGCAAAAACTTTTCCGCATAGCTTTCGTGAACGAGCAGCGTTTCCAGCGAATTGCATACCGAGGGGCGCTGGACTTTGGCGTTAATGACGATTGCTTCCGCCTGAACGGGATCGGCCTCTTCGTCGAGGTACGTATGACAGATGCCTTCGCCCGTCTCGATGACCGGCACGGTCGAATTCTGGATTACATTCTGAATGAGCGAGCGTCCGCCGCGAGGAATGATGACGTCGATCAGTCCGTTCAGCTTCAGCATTTCATCGACTGAGGCGCGATCCGAGCTTTCGATCAACTGGATGCAGTCCGCCGGCAGAGAAGACTGGGCCAGCGCCTCGTGCATGATGCGCACGATCGCCTTGTTCGATTCGAGCGCAGCCGAACCGCCGCGAAGCACGACGGCATTGCCGCTTTTGAGGCACAAGCCCGCCGCATCGACGGTCACATTCGGCCGAGCCTCATAAACGATGCCAATCGTGCCGAGCGGGACGCTGTATTTGCGGATGAGGAGGCCGTTCGGGCGCTGTGTCTCGTCGAGCAGCCGACCCGTCGGGTCCGGCAGGTCGATAATTTGGCGCAGCCCTTCGGCGATGGCGCCGATCCGTTTGTCGTTCAGCGCCAGCCGGTCCAGCAGCGACTCGGAAGTTCCGTTTTGCCTGCCGTTTACGAGGTCGATCGCATTCGCCTCCAGGATGGCGGAGCTTTCGGCTACAAGCCGGTCGGCCATCAGGCGGAGCGCTTCATTTTTTTGTTCGGTCGTTACGCGGTTCATCCGTCTTGCGGCTTCTTTTGCTTTGGCCGCTTTTTCGCGTACTTCACTCATATAGATTCCTCCTTCGGTCTTCGGTTTATTTGCCCGATTGCAGGTGTTCGCCCAGCTTCGCGGCTTCCAGCTCGAACGAATCCGGCTCGTATCTGCGTTTGCACTCAACGAAACCGTCCGCCGCCCGTTTGCCTACGGTAATTCGAAGCGGAATACCGATCAGATCGGCATCGGCGAATTTGGCCCCCGGCCGCTCGCTGCGGTCATCGAACAGCACCTCTACGCCCGACGCCTGCAAGTCGCGATACAGCCGCTCCGCCAATTCAAGCTGGACGGGGTCTTTCGGCTGAATGACGATCAAATGAACACGGTACGGCGCTATGCTCTCGGGCCATACGATACCGGATTCGTCGTGATGCTGCTCCACAATAGCGGCGAGCAGGCGGGAGACGCCGATCCCGTAGCAGCCCATGATGTAGGGGAGGGAGCGGCCGCTGTCGTCCAAGAACGAAGCCCGCATCGCTTCGCTGTATCTCGTGCCTAGCTTGAAGACGTGCCCGACTTCGATGCCTTTATCGAACAGAAGCGGCTGTCCGCAGCGGCAGCAGCGGTCTCCGTCCGCCGCCGACCGCAAATCGCCATACCGGTCGATCCGGAAGTCGCGCTCCGGGGTAACCCCGGTCCAGTGACGGTCCAGCTCATTCGCTCCGATAACGATGTCCCGCAAGCCGCGAACTTCTTCGTCCGCCACGATCATTACGTTCTCGGGAATGTTCACGGGCCCGATGAAGCCCGGTGCCGAGCGCAGCAGTCCGGTTATTTCGAGCTCGCCCATGAGCTGCACGTCGGCTGCGCCGAGCAGACGTTTCACCTTCGTCTCGTTCATTTCGCGATCGCCTCTCACGAGTACGAGAACCGGCCGTTCATCGGCGAGCAGGGCGATCGATTTAACGATTTGCTCAGGCATCACGTTCAGGAAACGGGTGAGCTGGGCGATCGTCCGCACGCCTGGCGTTTCGGCGAGAGACGGGGCGGTTAAGGCACTTCCTGGCTCGGCTGCCGACGAAGCGGATACAGCCAGCTCCAGATTGGCGGCATACCCGCATCCGCCGCAGTGCACGATCGTATCCTCGCCGATGTCGCAAACGGCCATAAATTCATGCGTATCGGTGCCGCCGATCGAGCCGGAATCCGCTTCGATCGCCCGAAACCGCAAGCCGCAGCGGGTGAAGATAGCCGTGTACGCATCGTACATGCGGCTATAGCTGCGATCGAGCCCAGACGTGTCGGCGTCGAACGAGTAAGCGTCCTTCATTAGAAATTCGCGTCCGCGCAGCAAGCCGTACCGGGGTCTTCGTTCGTCGCGAAACTTGGTCTGAATCTGAAACAGTGTCAGCGGCAGCCGTTTATACGTCTTGACCTCGTCGCGAACGAGCGAGGTGATCGCCTCTTCGTGCGTCGCGCCCAGCGCAAACGGCCTACCGTGCCGGTCCTTAAGCCGCATCAGATCGTCTCCATATAGGTCCCAGCGGCCGCTTTGCTGCCACAGCTCGGCGGGATGGAGAGACGGCAGCAGCACTTCGACGGCTTCCGCCTTCTCCATTTCCTCGCGAATGATCGCTTCGAGCTTGCGCAGCACGCGGTAGCCGAGCGGGAGGTACGAATAAACGCCGGAGGCGAGCTGCCGGATGAGACCGGCTCGGATCATGAAGCGGTGGCTGTTCGCCTCTGCGTCGGACGGATCGTCGCGCAAAGTAGGGATCAGCGTCTGATTTAATCTCATTTCTTTACGTCACCTCCCGGCAAATACGATCCATTCGTCGCGATGGACGACCTCGATGCGCGGCACTTCGACACGTTTGCGGACTTCTTCCGTCGATAATCCGGCAACCGCCTTGAGCTGCCACGATGCATAGTTGACGACTCCGCGTCCCAGCGTTCGGCCTTCCGCGTCGGTGACTTCGACAACATCGCCCGGGTGGAATTCCCCGTCTACCTCGGTTACGCCAGCCGGCAGCAAGCTTTTACCGCCGTCCACGAGAGCGCGTTCCGCCCCCAGATCGACTTTCACTTTGCCTTGCGGCTCGGAGTGGAAGCCGATCCATTGCTTTTTCGTCGACAACGTATGTGCGCTCGTATCGAAATAAGTACCTCTCCCGACGCCCTGCACCGCATGCAGCAGATCGTCCGGCTCCGTCGCTCTGCCGATGAATACCTGCACGCCGCCGCTCGTGGCGATTCGCGCCGCTTCGATCTTGGAACGCATTCCGCCGGTGCCGACCGAAGACCCGGAGCCGCCGGCAATCCGGTAAATGTCCTCGCTAATTTCCTCGACGCGCTCGATCCGCCGCGCATTGCTGTTTTTCCGCGGGTCGTCGGTGTACAGACCGTCCGTATCCGTGAGGATCACCAATCTTTGCGCCTTGAGCAGGTTGGCGACTAGTGCGGACAGCGTGTCGTTCTCGCTGAACTTCAGCTCGTCGACGGCCACCGTATCGTTCTCGTTAATGATCGGGATGACGCCCCGGCTCATCAGCTCCTGCATCGTCATGAGCGCATTATGGTTCCGTACGCGGCTTCGGAAGTCGGAGCGGGTCAGCAAAATTTGCGCAACCGTCTGACCGTGCGTTCCGAACGCTTCGTTGTAACTCTGCATGAGCAAGGCTTGCCCGACCGCAGCCGACGCCTGCTTCTCGTGCAGCGCTTTCGGCCGCTTCGCATAGCCGATTTTGCGGAAACCGGCGGCCACGGCGCCGGAAGTGACGAGCACGACGCTCCAGCCGGCTTGCTGGAGGCGGGATAGTTCTGCGGCGAAATATTCGATTTTGGCGCGATTCAGCCCGCCTTCGTCCGATGTGAGGGAGCTGCTGCCGATTTTGACTACGATCCGTTGTTGCATCCTGATTCCCACCTTGTATACCGTAATATCGTCAGCCGGCGTATGCAAATCCGGCCCAAAACAAAAAAAGACCTCCATCCTTGTTAAGGACGAAAGTCCGGCTTTCGCGGTACCACCTTAATTAACGAGCGCGGCAAATAACGCTTCGTCATCTTGTGTCCTTGTTAACAGCAAGGCGCTGTCCAACTCGTCGTTGGCCGTTCGGGGGTGGGTTTCGGCAAAGCCATCACGGTAAATTCTTGCAGCCGTCGGAATTTACTCTCTGGACGCGTGGGCTGTTCCTACTGGTCCCGTCATCACGTTTGGGATCGAAATTATTACTGTATAGAATAGCATTCCGCCGCTAGTTTGTAAAGAGATTTGTGACAAGAAAGTATTAGTGGATTTGCTGGTATAACGGCCGCTGCGGGAACATTTGATCTTCCGCTCGCTCTTACAATCGGATTCCTTGATCGAAGTATGCTAAGGTTGAAATCCGATTGTAAAGGCGACCGCTTCGCTGCTCCAGATGCAAATGTTCCACTCCGCTCCTCTTATCGACTACCCGAACAAGTTCAATCGGCCGATCCGCTCTACCGCCTCCTCGAGACGCGCTTCGGAGGAGAGCAGCCCGACGCGCACGTAGCCTTCGCCGTGAGTGCCGAAGCCGATCCCCGGCGCAACCATGACGTTCGCTTCGGTCAGCAGAAGGTCTGCGAACTCGGCCGACGTGTACCGCTTAGGTACGGGAAGCCAGGCGAAAAACGAGCCGGCCGACGGCGTAGCTTCCCAGCCGATCCGCGATAAAGCGCCGAATAGGGCGTTGCGCCTGCTCTCGTAGACGGCGTTCAGCTCCCGGACGCAGTCCTGCGGAGAGGTAAGCGCATGAGCCGCAGCCGCCTGAATGCCGCCGAACAGGCTGACATAGTAATGATCCTGGATCAGATTGATCAGCCTGACGACTTCTGCGTTGCCGAGAGCAAAGCCGACGCGCCAGCCGGCCATGTTGTACGTTTTGGACATCGTATAAAACTCGACGCCGACTTCCTTCGCGCCTGGCCGCTCCAGGAAGCTGACCGGCCGTTTGCCGTCGAAGCCGATGGCGCCGTAGGCGAAATCGCTCGCAACGACGATGCCGTTTGCGGCGGCGAACCGGATCGTATCGTCATAAAACGAATCCGGGGCACAAGCCGCCGTCGGATTGTTCGGATAGTTGATGAACATTAGCTTCGCCTTGTTCACATCGTCAGCGGACAACGCCGAATAGTCGGGAAGAAATGCGTTATCTTCCTTCAGCGGCATGAACACCATCCGTCCGCCGGCGAGCTCCACGCCCGACCAGTAGTCCGGGTAGCCGGGATCGGGTACGAGGCAGACGTCTCCGCTGTTCAGCAGACACTGGCTTATTTCAACCAGCCCCGTTTTGCCGCCGAACAAAATAGCGACTTCCGTTTCCGGATCGAGACTCACGCCGTAATCTTCGCGATAGCGGGCGGCTATCGCTTCCTTCAGAAACGTAAACCCGCTGAACGGGGAATATTTATGGTAAGCCGGATTTGGCGTTGCTTCCTGCAGGGCAGAGACGATATGCGCGGGCGTCGGCCGGTCCGGATTGCCTTGTCCGAGGTTGATGACATCGTGCCCGGCGGCGATTTGCCGGTTCACTTTGCTGACAAGGGAAGCAAAAAATTGCGTAGGCAGCCGTTTCATCCTGTCGGCGGCTTCGATCCGGAAAGATGAGGTCGGATTCAATGGCGAATTCATAGTATTTCACTCCGAATAATAGACTTAAATAACTCGTTACATTTGGATTATACCTGTCCGGAGCCGTTTTTCAAAGCGATATTTTGCCGTCCGTCGTTGCTCATCCGTGCCCGATCGACTATGATGAATAGGAACATTACGAAATCGGAGTGAACGCGACATGTCTGAACAAGCAAAGCTGAACGTAGCCATCCTGCAGATGGACATTACGGTCGGCGAACCGGAGACGAATTTTGCCAAGCTTTCGGAGCTTTTGGAGTCGGCCGTCTCCGCCGAGCGCAAGCCGGATTTGATCGTATTCCCGGAAATGTGGAATACCGGCTACGCGCTGGATCGGATTCACGACCTTGCGGATATCGGCGGCGAAAGGACGATCCGGTTCGTTTCCGAATTTTGCCGCAAACATGCAGTGAATGTCGTAGCCGGCTCGATTGCCGAAAAAAGCGGCGATCATGTGCGCAATACGATCTATGCGTTCGACCGCGAGGGCAACCGGACTGGCAGTTATTCCAAAATTCATCTGTTTCGGCTTATGGATGAAGAGAAATATTTGCAGGCGGGCGACCGGGTCGGCGAGCTGGCCGTGGACGGCATTCCGGCGGGGATGATGATCTGCTACGATATCCGTTTCCCGGAGCTGACTCGAAGGCTTGCTTTAGGCGGCGCTAAGCTGCTGATCGTACCGGCCGAATGGCCGCATCCGCGTCTTCATCACTGGCGCACGCTGCTGACGGCGCGCGCGATCGAGAACCAGATGTACGTGGTGGCGTGCAACAGGGTCGGAACGAGCGGCACGACGCACTTTTTCGGCCATTCGATGATTATTGACCCGTGGGGCGAGATAGTGGCGGAGGGCGGCGAAGCGGAGACGATTTTGACCGCCGAGCTGGATTTGGCCGTGGTGGACAAGGTGCGGAGCACGATTCCAGTATTTGCCGATCGCCGTCCGGAGTTGTACTAAACGGCTTGCCTCCTATACGTATTCGCTGCGATAAATCGCGGTACTCCTGCGTGCAGCGTTTTTCAAACACGCGAATTGTACCGGCATAAACACCGTGGAAACTCGGGCGTCTGCATAGGCAGGCGCTTTTTTTCGTCCTATCGCGATTAAGCGCCGAATTGTACAGGAACAGGCGGGAAACAACCTTTTGCCGCCGTTTTGGAAGTTATAGCCGTCTTGCAACAGGAGCTGCTTTGTGGTTGAATTTTTACAGGTGCATAACCTGTATGTAAAATTAGCGACGAGAAGGAGAAGGCGAACATGACATCGACGATAGAGTGGCATGAACGGCTCCGGAAGACAATCCCATGGGGCTCGAGCACTTGCTCGAAAGCGCCTTCGCTGCTGCCGGAGGAGCCGGCCGTCATCGTAAAGGGGAAGGGCTGCCGGGTCTGGGACGCCGATGGCAACGAATATATAGATTTTCGCAACGGACTTGGGCCGGTAACGCTCGGGTATCAGTTCCCGGAAGTCGATGAAGCGATCCGGGACCAACTTGGCAGCGGGATTATTTTCGGACATGCTCACCCGCTCGAAGCGGAGGTAGCTGAGCTGCTGTGCGAGCTTGTTCCTTGCGCGGAGCAGGCGCGGTTTCTGAAAACCGGGGGAGAAGCGATCGCAGCCGCCATCCGGATTGCCCGCACGTATACGGGACGCGACCGGATCATCCAGATCGGCTACAACGGCTGGGTCAACAGTTTGTCGGGAAGCGGCCAGTCGCTGCCGGGCCAGGCGGCGTCGGGGAAAGCGGTGCCCGGCGTGCCAAACGCGGTCGGCGAGCTGCACCATGCAGCGCCCTGGAACGATATCGCCGCGCTCGAACGCTGGTTCGACCATTGCGGCAGCGAGATTGCCGCCGTCGTCATTGCAGCCGATTACGCTTCGATGGCGGACGGGAAAACGTTTTACCCGGCCGTCCGTGAGCTTACGCGCAAACATGGCGCGCTGCTCATTTACGATGAGATCGTCACTGGCTTCCGTATCGCGATCGGCGGCGTACAGCAATATTTCGGCGTACAGCCGGATCTGGCCGTATTCAGCAAAGGTATGGCAAACGGGATGCCACTATCCGCTTACGTGGGCAGTAAAGACGTGATGAAGGCTTGCGACCGGGGAGGCACCGTCATCTCGAGTACGTTCGGCGGAGAAACGCTGTCACTCGCCGCGTCGAAAGCGACGATGACCGTATATAAGGAACAGGACGTCGTCGGACATCTTTGGCGGCAGGGAGAGCATTTGTGGGGCGGATTAAACGGCCTCTTCGACCGATACGAGGTGCCGCTGGAGCTGAAAGGCTTTTGGCCGTGTCCGACGTTCACCTTGAAGACCGGGGCAAGCCCTTCGGTGCGGGAGCAGTTTATGCGGCTTGCTTATCGTAACGGCGTATCGCTGTACAACGTATCTTACGTCAACTACAGCCACAAGGACGCAGACATAACGGAAGCGCTGGAACGTATGGAACTTGCATGCAAGCAGCTTGCCGAAGCCAGGGCCAAGTAAGGCGTAATCGGCGGAAAGACAAGCGGAGAGGAGGCGGAGCCGGATGATTATTGATGCGCACACTCATATATGGGGAGACCGGTACGACGAAAGCGTGAGCGAGCTTCTGCGCGCGTGCGAGCTGTTCGGCATATCGAAGCTGCACGTGTCGGGGCTGAAATCCCATTACCCGGGCGAAGAGGAGGTAGCCGCTCTCAATCGGGACGTATACCGCTTCATGCGGGAGCAGCCGGAACTCGTCGAAGGGTATTGTTATGTGAATCCCGCTCATGCGAATGCGGAGCAGGTGCTTAGGCATGGCATCGAGCAATATGGAATGAGCGGCATGAAGCTGTGGGTGGCTACATATTGCGACGACCCGCGCGTATATCCGCTCGTCGAGATCTGCATCGAGGCGGGCATCCCGATCCTGATCCACTCGTTCTACAAAACGGTCGGTCAGCTCGCGTACGAAACGACCGGCGTTCACGTCGCCAATCTGGCGGAGCGATACCCGCAGGCGAAGCTGCTGATGGCGCATTTCGGCGGCAATTGCTATCACGGCATCAAGGCGGTGCGCGGATACCGCAACGTATGGCACGATTTTTCAGGCAGCCCGTTTCGCCGCGACGATCTGGACTATGCCGTAGAGCGGGTGGGTGCGGACCGGATCGTGTACGGCTCGGATATGCCGATTACGTATTTGGTGAACTACGGGCAGGTTCTAGAGGCGGATTTGACGCAAGAGCAGAAGGACCGTATTATGTACCGGAACGCACTGGAGCTGTTCGATCGAAGCTTCAGGCTTGCCTGAACGCCTGACTTACGTAAACGGGCGAATTTTGCGGGGGAGGACGAACGATGGTTACCGATGTAAATGCTCTGCTGGGCCACTGGCCGTTTCGGAAAATACGCAAAAACACGCTGGAGCACCTCCGCGGCGTGCATCGCGACAACGGCATAACCGGAGGTTATGTGGCTTCGCTGAACAGCATTTTTTACAACGATCCTTTCGAGGGCGACGAGGAGCTGCACGAGCTCATAGGCGGTACGGAATATAAACACGTCCTGACAGTGAATCCGACATTGCCGGGATGGCAGCGCGACATCGAAGAGGGGCTGAGACGGTTCGACATTCGCGGCGTACGCATCTATCCGACGTATCACGAATACGACCTGAACGGGGAACCGGTCGTGCGGCTGTGCGAGGAGCTGAAGCGGAACGTGCTGCCGCTGTTCGTGACGAAACGAATGGAGGACGAACGTCTCGATTACTTGATGAAGCCGCAGCCGCTGTCCGTCGAAGCGCTGCGCGCCTTTGTAAACAGCGAGCCGGACCTGGACATCGTTGTGCTGAACATCCGTTTCAACGAGATTGCCGAGATGAAGGCGGAATTGAACAAGCTTCCGCGGCTGTTTGTCGACACATGCGGGCTTAAGGACAAGGTGTTTGTGCTGGAAGAGCTGCTGAAGCTGATTCCCGCAAACAAAATCTTGTACGGCTCGCAGCACCCGCTGTACTGTTTGAAAAGCTCGTTTGCGATTGTCGACATGGTGGACGTGGCGGAGGAAACGAAGCGGAGCATTTTCGCCGAAAACGTTAAACGACTGTCAAAATAAACTTTAACAAAGGAAGAGACTGATCTCCTTCGGAAGGTCAGTTTCTTTGTGTCACTTAATGTGACGTATATGTGAATATTAAAAATATTTTTCTTTTTAATGTCATATAACATAACATAAACTATTGTATCGGTTTGTTATTTGGTGTAAGATTCAATCATGAACAAGTTGATGTTATAATTTCTAACAAAATATAAAGGAGTGGGTTAGGATGAACATCGCCTTAATTGCTCATGACGTGAAGAAAGAAGAACTGGTGAATTTGGTGATCGCCTATAGGGACGTCTTCTCGCAGCATACGTTATTCGCAACGGGAGCTACCGGCTACAAAATTGCCGAGGAAACGCAACTTGGCGTTGTTCGTTTGCGATCGGGTCCGCTCGGAGGCGATCAGCAGATCGGCGCTCTCGTGGCGCAAAATGAGATCGACGCGGTCATTTTCCTGCGCGATCCGCTTGTCGCGCTTGCCCACGAGCCCGATGTATCCGCACTGCTGCGCTTGTGCGACGTGCAATGCGTGCCCGTTGCGACCAATCTGGCGACCGCCGAACTGCTTGTCAAGTCGCTGGAGCGCCACGACCTCGCCTGGAGAAACATCGTGCACCGGTATCGCCTGGAACGCAGAAGCGGCACCGAGGGTTAATAAACGGATCATCCGGCTTACGCCGGGCGCGGAATGCCCGGTTCGGCCCGGAGCATGTTGAACGTAAAACGTTGCAGCCCTTTTGTCTGTAGCCGCGTCACCGGCCGAGAGGAACGCTTAATCCGTGATAAGCAAGCGCGACGCCTACGGGAAGAGGGTATCCGGCATCGATATCGACCCTATGAGACATATGCGTGAAGTAGGTAAGCTTCGGCTGAACTTCCAGGAGCAGTTGGGCGGCTTCCGTCATATCGTAGACGGAGCGCGTTTCCGGAGCTGCTTCCTCCTTGTAATAATTCGTGCCGAGCACCAGCATGTTCAAGCCGTGCAACGGCTTTTTTTGTTGCTCCGTCAGCCTGATCGAATCGGAGCAGTACGCCCAGCGGTACTCGCCCTTCTCGAACCTATAGGCGAACGAGGTGCCGTTCCGGCCGTGGCATACTTCCCACGGCGTGATGCGCCATCCCCCGAATTCGATGCCCTCGTCGTTCGGGATGTAGGCCAAGCGGCGTTCCAGCCACGGATATTGTCTGCGAATCGTTTCGAAAACGATGCCGGGCGCGTAAACCGTACCGGTTCGCTCCGTCCAGCGGCAGGCGTCGAACCATTCCGGCAAGCCGGCGATATGATCGTGATGCGGATGCGTAATCAAGGCGCGCTCCAACCGCCGCTCCCCGAGCAGCTCCATCTGGGCGACCCAGTCCGGTCCGCAGTCGAGCAAGAGGCTGCCGGCGTTCGTATGCAGCATGGCGGCCGAACGAAACCGCCGATTGCGCTCTGTCACGCGAGCTTCCGCGCATACGCCGCACTCGCAATACATTCTTGGAACCCCCATCGAGTCCCCCGTACCCAAAAATGTCAACCGATCCACTGTCCGAGTTACACTCCTTTACTTTTGGCCCAAAAGCTCCAGCGTCGTCGCGATGAACGCTTCCGCGGCTTTCGAGACATAACGTCCTTTTCGTCTGGCGATAACGATCGTCCGCGTCGGTCTGCTGCGGATCGATAAATACGCCGGCGAATGCTCGCTCCATTTGCCTCTTTCGACCATGGAAGGCACGAAAGCGACCCCCATTCCGGCGGCGACCAGAGATTGAACCGTTTCGATATTGCTGCTTTCGAACACGATGCGGGGGGAGAAGCCGGCGTCCAGACAAAAATCGATCGCCGTCTGCCGCAAGCCTTGCCCTTTCTTCAGCACGATAAAAGGCTCGTCCTTAAAGAGGGCCAAATCTACCGTTCCCTGCTCAGCGGCCGTTTGCGCGACCGGATGATGAGGGGGTACAGCCAGACGAATTTCCTCCTCCATCAGCACATCGTATTCGAGCGCCTGCTCCTGCTGGGGCAGCGACAGCACGCTCAAATCGGTGCGTCCTTCGGCCGTTAACTGCGTCAGGATTGCCGACGTCTCTTCGACGAGCACGATTTCAATCTCAGGGTACCGCTCGCGAAACACGGGAAGCACCGCCGGCAGCATATGAGCGCCGGTGATCGGCATGCTGCCGATGATCAGCCTGCCTTTGCGAAGCTGGGAAATATCGTCCATCTCCTGACGGATTTCCCCGATCTTATCGATAATGTGCTGCGCCTTCTCGACGAACAGGCTGCCGGCGTGCGTCAGCTCCACGGAATTGGTATTGCGGTAAAAGAGCAGGACGCCAAGCTCCTTCTCCAGCTTGGACAGCTGCTGGCTGAGCGAGGGCTGGGCGATATGCAGCTTCTCGGCGGCGCGCGAGAAGTTTTTCTCGGCGGCGATCTGGATCGCGTATTGCAATTGCCTGAATTCCATCCGGTCTGATCCTCCTACTTTGGCGGGACATGGCCGCCATAATGCCTGGCGGGCGAATGTATGGCTGCGTCATGCTACCATCATATACGATTGGGGCGGCTTCTATAAAGCTTCGCATGAGAAGTTTATCGTTCGGCGGGGCAAATGAAGCTTTGTCCGGCTGCATCCGAGTAAGCCGATATAGCACTTTCGTGACGTTGCCGGGAAAACTTCAGGCTGTTGTCTGTACAGGTAATGAGAGTACATCTTGAGAGCATCGGATTGCATTGTCCGCTCCGGGAGTGCTTCGTATAATGAGCATCGTTACGAACAAAAGCGGGGAGGAACGAGCATGGACACGATTCGAATCGGATTTATCGGCTGCGGCAATATCGCCCACAGCCATGCACTCCGAATGTCGCAACTGGAAGGCGTAGAGATTGTAGCGCTCGCAGACCCGGGGGAACGGGGCAGACAACTGCTGAAGCAAAAATTCGGGCTCGAGCAGGCTGCCGAGTTCGACAGTCATACGGATATGCTGGCAAGCGATACTATGGATGCTGTTATCATCTGCTCGCCGCATACGCTGCACGCCCGTCATGCGGAGGAGGCGCTGATGGCCGGCAAGCACGTCTTGATCGAGAAGCCGATGACGTGTTCCTCGGAGGAAGCGAAGCGGTTGATGAGCGCTGCGGAACGTAGCGGAAAAAAGCTGCAAGTATCGTTTCAACGGCATTTTTTGCCGCCGTTCCTGTATATTCGCTCAGCCATAGCGGACGGGGTTATCGGCAAGCTTACGTCGGTCACGGCGACGCTGCTGCAAGACTGGAAGGACGCGCAGAAGGGGACTTGGCGGCAAATGCCCGAGCTGTCCGGCGGCGGCATGCTGATGGATTCCGGCAGCCACATTATCGACGTCCTGCTGTGGACGACCGGACTGACGCCGCAGCACGTAGCCGTCCAGCTTGAATGCCACGGCTCGCCGGTGGAGGTCGATACGTTCACTTCGATCCGCTTTGCGGAAGGGGCGATCGGCAGCATGAACATTGTCGGGCTGGTTCCGCTCGCCAAGCTGAAGGAAACGTACGCTTTTATCGGCGAAGCCGGCGCCATTTTTTACGATAACGGCCGCATTACGCTGCAGTTGAACGGTCAAGAGCCTGTGGAGCCGAAGCTGCCCGAAGCCGTAACCGATCCGGACCGCAGCTTCATCGACGCGATACGCGGCAAGCATGAGGTGCTGGTTCCGGCCGAGTATGCCTTGAAAGTCGTCACTTTTACGGAAACGATCTATGCCGCGGCCGGGTATGAGGTTGTGCCGGCCAAACAGCCGGATGTGGCGGGAGGGCGCGTATCATGACACTTCGGATTGCGATACTCAGCTTTTGGCATGTGCATGCGCGGGGATACGCGAAACAACTGAGCGATAGAACGGACTGCGCCATCGTTGCCGTGTGGGACGAGGTGCCAGAGCGCGGCAGGCAGATGGCCGAGCAATTCGGCGTGCCGTTTATCGAAGAGCTGCGGGACGTACTTGCACGCCCCGACGTTGACGCGGTTGTTGTGAATGCGCCATCCAGCATGCATCCGGAAGTGATCGTAGCGGCAGCGAACGCAGGCAAGCATATTTTTACGGAAAAAGTGCTCGCGCTCCGGACCGCCGATGCCCTAAGGATCGACGAGGCCGCGATTCAAAACGGCGTCAAGCTCACGGTGTCGCTGCCGCGGCTCGGCGATCCGAGGACGATCTACGCCAAATCGGTCATCGATCAGGGGCTGCTCGGACGGATTACCTTCGTCCGCATGAGGCTGGCCCATGACGGCGCGCTTCCCAGGGAAGGGGCGCCTGACGGCTGGTTGCCCGCGCATTTTTTCGACAAATCGGAATGCGGAGGCGGGGCGCTGATCGATCTGGGCTGTCATCCGATGGCCATGACGTATGAGCTGCTCGGTATGCCGGATTCGGTATCGGCCCGATTCGGTTACGTGACCGGTCGCGAGGTGGAGGACAATGCCGTCGTTACGCTAAATTACCCGGACGGGGGGATGGCGGTTATCGAAGCGGGTTTCGCGAGCAGGTTTTGCCCGGCGCTCGTGGAACTGTATGGAACGGAAGGCTGCCTGCTGCTCGGCAACCAGGTGGAGCTGCGCAGCTCGCTTCTGCCTTCGGGCGCCCATTCCGGGTGGCTCCGGCCGGATAAGCTTCCGCCGGGATTGCCGTCGCCGGTCGATCAATGGGCGGACTATTGTCTCTACGATAAAGCCCCGGCTATTACGGTCCGGCAGGGAATCGTTTTGACGCAGCTGATGGAAGCCGCTTATGTATCGGCTGCCGAGGAGCGGATCGTGAAGCTGAGCCCTGTGGCAGCGCAGTGAGGTTCGGGAAAGGGGCGGTTTGGATGAATCCGCTTAAAGGGGATAACGGCGCCGTTCGGATCTACACAGACAAGTGGACGGTTATGGACATGGTTGCTCCAACAGCCGACGATCAGGATCGTATTGGGCAGCGGGACGGTTCTATTGAAGGCTTCGTGACCGCATTTTATAACGGTCCTGCCGGCCCGGACACACGGGCGCGGCTGGTCTGCGACGGAGAGTATCTTCACATCGGGCTGGCTAGCGAACGGGCGGACGAAACGTCTCCGGACGCGGAGAACGTATTCATTCTGCTTGCCACGCCTGCCGACGGGAACTTGTTTTATTCGGTTCCGATTGAGGTATCGCCCGGTTCGCATCCGACGATAATCGGCTATAACAATTGGACGGGAGCGGAGCCGAAGGATCGGCGGCAAACGATCGTGACTTTGACAGAAGAAACGGGCGTTCGTACGGTTGTCGCGAAGGGAGAGGACGGAAGCTGGCGAGCGGATGCGGCGATTCCGCTGACCGCCTTTAACGACGCCGATCTACGGACCGGCGCGGAGTGGGGGCTGGCGATCGTCCGTTACGGCGGTCCCGGGGGCGCGATTCCGCTCTCCTCCTGGGTGCCGATCCGAACGGGAACGGTCCGCATGGATGACGTTCGCCGCTCGCTGGATCAAAGGGTGTTCCATCTCGACTTGTATGTGGCAAATGAGGGCCGGCTAGGGACGGTGTTCGTCGGGAAGTCTCCGGGAGGCCGCCTGTCCTCGGCGATCAAGCTTCTTTATACTAGTTTCACGGAAAAAAAACTTATTCTTCATGTTGACGATAGATCGGCTGCCGCTCTGGCGCAGGGGCTCGTTATGCACTGGATCGACCCGTCGGGCCGTAGGACGTCGATAACGCTGCGCGTATCGGTCGGACCGAGCGGGGAATGGTCGCTTTGTTTCAGCCATCCCGAGCCGCTGGAGGACGGGTTGTATCAGCTCCGGCTGCTCGCGGGCGGGGAAGGCGCGGATGGCAAGCGGTTCGACATCGTTTGCTTCGACCGCTTCGACTTGATCGCCGCCGGAGAACGTTTGGCCGGAGCGGCAGCCGCTTTGCCAAGCGATTCTGGCGGATCAAAAAAGCAAGTATCATCGGCCCCGCCCTCGGAGAAGGTGCGATTTCTGGAACGGCTTGTTCCTAACCAAGTCGGCTTTTTTGCCGCCGGTGTGCCGCATCGCCCGCTGCTCGGCTTTCGTTCGGCTAACTATACTTGGTCGCCGGAATCGCCCTGGAGTATCGTATCCGTGGACGAAGGCGGAATGTCCTATCCGAACGACCGGTATCCGGAATCGAACAAGCTGACCGTTCGCAACCGGAAGGGGGAGCCGGTCGACTACCCGTATTACGAGGACGAGCTTGGCAGACGTTACTTTTTGTCGGCTCATCTATGGCACCATCAGCGCAAATATGCCGTCGCCGAAACCTGCAAGCTCGCTTCCGTCGACCCGCTTGGCGCGGCGCGTCTGCTGCTTCGTTTCGCGATCGCGTATGAGGGCTGGGTTCGCTTTAACGACTCGGTTTGGGTGCAGCATCCGATACCGGGTTATGCCGAGCCGCCTTACCCGTATTTCGGCGGGTTGTGGGATCGCTGGAGCTCGATGGATTTGCACGGTTTGCTGCCGCTGATCGATGCTTTTCTCGAAGTGGAGCGGACGAATGCCTTCGAGCTGCTCGGCGCCGAAGCAGGGGCAGACGTTCGGGCCCGCATCGTGGAACGGATGCTGCGTCCGTCGCTCGAATCGGTGCTTTCTTATCCGGTGCTTCAGCACAATATCGAATTCCCGAACTGGATCGGCCTGATCCGGCTCGGCATGGCGCTTCGCGAGCCGCAGTACGTGCACGAGGCCGTGGAACGGATGATACGTTTCGTACAAAGCTCGTACCTCGCGGACGGCTTCTGGAAAGAAATATCGCTTTCGTATCATCGGCAGACGTACGGCGGCTTGATCCAGACCATCCGCGCTCTGGACGGATGGAGCGATCCGCCGGGGTATGTAAGTCCGCGTGACGGCCGGCGCTACGACAACTTCGATTCCAGGTCTGCCGTTCCGCAGCTTGCCCGCATGCTGGAGCTGCCCGATCTGCTTGCCTATCCGGACGGAAAAAACGTTCCCATAAACGATACTTGGGCGTTCCAGACAGCGCCCGCTCCCCGGTCGACGCGCTCGCTTGTCGTGCCGCAGGCGGGTATCGCGAAGCTGACGCGGGGCGAAGGGCCGGGGCAGGCGCAGCTGTATTTGACCTTTTCGCCCAATAACGGCCATGACCACAAAGATCCGCTGGGCATCGCGTTATACGCCGAACGGACGGAGCTGCTGCCCGATCTCGGTTATACGCACACGTTTTACCGGCAGTGGTCGGTTTCCACACTCGGCCATAATACCGTTACGGTGAATGGACGGGATGCACGGATAAACGGTGAAGCGCGGCGTGGCGGCAGCATCCAGGCGTTTGCGGCAGAAGGTAACGTTCAAGTTATTCGCGCCTGTCAGGAGACCGCCTACGAAGAGGTGGAGGAATATTCGCGGGAGCTGTGGTTTGTCGGCTTTGCAGGAGCGGCCGGCGCCGAGGGGTATACGGTTGACCTGTTCCGCGTAAACGGCGGTTTGCGGCACGAGTATACGTTGAACGGCGAGGCGAATGGGGATTCCGATATGGCGGCGAACATCGGGATGACGGATTACGGTCCGTATTTGGTCGAAGGTCAGCCGGAAATCGTCCTTCCGAAGCAGGAAACCGATTATGGCGGCACAAGCGACAACCAATATTACGCTTATACTTACGTAAAACAGGTGAAAACGGCCAAGCTGCCCGAAGGCGTATATGACATGACGCTTACTTCCGGCGATGGGAAGCGGGTTCGCGCCGGGCTTAAACTATTCGGCCATGTGGGGAAGGGGAACAATCGGCTGTTTCTGGGGCGGGCCCCTTCTATTAGATCGACACGCCTTCTCGGTCTGGACGGGGATCGCAACAGCGAGGCGGTGCTGTACGATATGCCGAAATGGATCGTGCGGCGCGACAGCCGGGACGGTTCCGCTCTGGACAGCCAATTCGTGCATGTAATGGAGCCTTTCGCGGCCGGAGTCAAACCGGCCATCGAACGGGTGGAGGTGCCGCTGTCGGACGAAGCTGCGAAACGGGCGGTCGTGACCGTAACTTACGGCAGCGTGACCGATGTGCTGATGAGTGCTCCGCATTACGACGGTAGTGAGCCGCTTCGGGCAGGGGAGTGGGAGCTAGAGGGCAAAGGCGGATTCATCCGTTTCGAGAACGGAGTTGTCCGATATATGATGCTTGTCGGCGGCAGCCGCTTGACCGCAGGCGACCGTACAGTGCAGGGAGTCGGTCCGATAACGGGTATCATCCAAGCCGTCAGACAACCGGATCGTACCGGAGGGGAACACGCATTGATCGTAGACGGCGATATTCCGAGGAGCGTCGTTGGCCGGTATGTGGTCATTACGCATCCGGACGGTACGACCGCCGCTTATCCGATCGCCTCCGTAACTCCGCTGGCGCCATCCGGTCAGACCGCGATCGGCCTGGACGGGGACCCGGGCTTCCTCTATGCGGACGCCGCCGCAAGCGGAGCGGCAGCGGGTCGTTCGTCCCGAATGACGCATTTTCCGGGGACCGAATGGACGGGGAGCCACTCGTTCCGAATCGACAATGTCGTCACCGTTTCATTTCCCCGGGAGTGACTCCCCAATATTTGCGGAAAACACGAATGAAATAACTCGTTTCCTTAAATCCGGTCCGCTCTGCCGTCGCGCCAACGGTCGAGCCGGCCAATAGGAGCTCCTTCGCGAGCTCCATCTTTTTTTCCAGCACATAATCGGAGAACGACAGGCCGACCTCTTTTTTGAACCTTCTGCTGAGGTAGGAGGAATTCAGATGAAGCCGGTCCGCTACGGCTTGGAGCGAAAGCTCCAGATCGAGCTCCTGCCTAATAATGTCGGTCGTCCGGCGAATGATTTCATTCGTTTTGCCGCGCTGTCCGTTGTCATACGCCACGATTCGTTTCGCCATCTCTGCAAGCGAGTCGTAAGCCTGGGCGGCTTCATCGTCCGCGCCTGGCTCGTACTGCGGCAGCGGCTCCTCGCCGAGCACTTCGCCAAGCGTCCTTCCTTTTCGCTCGATGGAGCGGACGTACAGCCCATTCATATACAGCAGATGCTCGCGAAGGAGCTCAGGCGAACGGCCCGCCGCCATCCGGACCTCCCACCACCGGCGCAGTGCCGAGAGCGTTTTGGCTTCGTCGCCCGTTTCCAGTCCGATCTCGAGCTCTTTTTCCAGTTCGCTGGACGTTTTGTTTGTTTTGCCGCTGTCTGCGGGCAGCGGCTCGGAGCGACGGACATCCCTTTCTGCGGAATCGATCAGCTCCACTCGGGTATGCCGCTGCGACCCGTCCGCCGTTTCCTCGAGCGACAGCCGGAGCAGACCGGCCCGGCGGTAAAACGACCAATGTGCCGGAGCCGGGGCTTTACGCCCTCCCGCAGCTTCGCGCCATACGTCTCCATTCACTTTGACGATCGCCGGTTTGTCGCGCGTATGGATAACTACATCCCACTGGCGCCGCTCGGGCATACTGCGGAACCAGCCGGTGCGCGGTCCTATATCGATGCGGTAGACGCCGCGCTCATGCGTACAGACGATGTCCGTGACTGCCGATTCGCCTTGCAAATAACCAAGCGTCTCACCGTCATCCTCATATAACGAGTACGTTCTGTCGCTGCCGGGATATAGATGCAGTTCCATCCGATCCGTCGGCCGCTGTCCGGCGTGCTCCATGTCCGGCCACATCGGTACGATCGCGCCGGCGCGGACGAACAGCGGCCCGCCGGCGTGCGGCGGAGTCCGATACGATAGGCGGGACGGTCCAGCGAACGTTTCGCCGGTCCAGTAATCGATCCATTCACCTGAGGGCAAGTATACTTCATCGGTGAACACCGCAACGAGAAACTCGTCCCCGAACATGTACTCGTTTTGCAGCATAACAGCCTCGGCATCGTCCGGATAGGCAAGGGCCATCGCTCTCGCGATCGGCAGCCCCGTGCGGCAGGCGACGCTGGCCGCCGTATAGATGTAGGGCAGCAGCCGGTAGCGCAGCTTCGCGTACGTCTTGAATACGGCAAGCAGGTCCGAGTCGAGCAGCAGCGGATGCCGCCAGTACGCCCAACTGTTCACCTTCGACCACGGCTGGAAAAAGCCGAAATGGATCCCCCCCGGCTTATGCAGATTCATATCGACGCCCATATTTGGAATGCCCGACAAGCCCAGGCTGAGCATGGACAAATGCGGCTGATTGCGGCCTCCCGACCACATCGCGGCATATTTATGCACGCCGGTATATCCAACCGGCGTATAAACGATCGGCCTTTTGCCGGTCTGCAGCGCATAACCCGTCTGAATGACCTTGCTGATTGAGGCGGCAACGGTCAGACCCGCCTCGGCGTCTTCCTCCCCGGAATCGGCGGACAAACGCACCTGCTCCTGAACGGGCACATCCGTACACAGCTTGAACCCTTGCACCCCTTGGGCGACAAACGGTTTCAAAAAGTTGTACGCACTGGGCCAATCGGCCTCCGAACCGGCCTCATAGCCGGTGCTTTTCGGCAAATACAATCCCAGACTCAGCTTGAAACCCATGGTGCTCAGGGCGCCCATAAACGTGTGCGCGCCTTCCGGCATCCACTGCGGAATGTAAAATTTCTCGGGATGCCACCGTACTGGGGTATCGTAATCGAACGAGCCTTCCATCCAGGTTGGCTCGAGTCCGATCATGTCGCACGGGATGCCTTCGCGCCTGAATTTCAGAGCGTCCTCGATCATATCGCGGGCCGTCGCCTGCTGGTTGCAGATGAAGCTGAGGCCGTACGCCCATATAGGCAGCATCGCAGAAGGGCCGGTCAATTGGATATACTTGCCAAGCAGCTCCGTGAGGGAGCCGCCAGCGATCAAATAATAGGCAAGCTCTCCGCGTTTTCCGTGAAACGTAACCTCGTCCGGGGATGTTCGTCCGACGTCGAACGTATGCTCGGCGTCGGTATCGACAAGCAGCGCCCAGCCGCCGCTCGACAGCAGCAAAGGAACGGGGGCGTGAACCCGGTTGCCGTGTAAGCTCATGGACAGGGTGCAGCCTCTTTTCATAAGCGGAGCGTCATACTGATCGCCTAGCCCGTATATCCGCTCGTCGTCCGCCAGCGCAAACTGCGCCCCGAAGCCTTCGTCCCCGCCGCCGTATGAAGGGCGCGTTTGCCGGGTCAGCACATGGCCTGAAGCGTCCTGCAACAAGACGCTGCCGGTTTGGCGATTCAGCCGCAGTTCGGCTTCGCCTGTAAGAACACATAAGTTGTCTCCGTCTTGTTCTTTATGCCAGTTGACCGGACAGGCAGGCGGGAGCGCAACTCCGAGCCTTGTTAAAGGAGACGGCTCCGCAAACTGGCCTGTCCGGTTAACGCGGATATGAAACGTATGGGGGGCGACCGGTACGACGCATATGAACGAGCCGGATGCGGTTTGAAGCGTGATGGATGCGAAATTGCTGCACATGCGTTTACCTCCTCTGCCGCTTGGCTCCCGGATGAAAGACGATCTATTGTCCAGTTTAGCACATTTTGTCATCGCCGCGGACAGGGAAAGGCCGACCTGCCAGCAGATCGGCCTGAATAACGATATGGTCGGCGAGGGACGTTCCGCAATCGCCCTACGGTTACCGGACGGAGACGGAAGACGGCCAGGCAAGCTCGACGCCGAGCTTCGCGAGCGCGCTTTGGAAGTCGGCCAGCAGCGCCGGATCGTTTTTGACGGCGCGCGGCGAGTGGCCGCGTTCCAGACAAAAGGCTGCCAAGGCGCCGGATGCCTCGCCGATGTTCCACTCCACCGGATGGAGCCGGTAGCAGCCGTTCGTAATATGGGTCGTGCCGATATTTTTGCAGGCGGGAAGCAGGTTGTCGACCCGGATGGGAATCAGGCTGCCCAGCGGAATTTGGAACGGCAGTGCGGCCAAATGGATATAATGGCGGTTTCCGGTGCTCGGATGCAGATCGAGCCCGTAATGCCCGATGCCGACGGAGTCTTCGAACGCGGCGGCTCGCCCGTCCGGTCGGTCCTGCGGGTTCACGTGCTGCTCCAAAATCGTAAACTCCGCCTTGATTCTTCTCGACTCGCGGATATAGGGATAAAGCGCCAGGCCGTCGTCCGTGCCGAAAACGTCCCGACGCAGGCGAAAGCCGGGATAGCCGGTCTTGCCGTCCGGCCGCGGAGCATCCGTTTGCAGCCAGTACAGCAGCGAGAGGCTCAGCTCTTTGGCCCGTCGGAGATTGCGGGATTTCTCCGCTTCGTCCACGTCGATGATCGACCCAAGGAAATAATCGTTCTGCGGCCAATTGACGACGGTCATGTCGCCGTCAAACGTGCCGGGGGCAAAAAGGGTCTTATCCGCCAGACGCCGATAGGACACGAGCGAGAAGCCTTCCCAGAACGTTAGTCCTTGCCCTCCGGGAAACAGATCGTAGCGTACATGCTCAAGGGTCGAAGGGCGGACGCCGGAGAAGCTTAAAAAGAAATCGGGCCAAAAGTCGGGCCGGAACGAACGCCAAAACTCGTAATCGTTCGGCTTGTCGATCGTGAAGTCGCCGCCTTCGATATGATCGACGACCAGACAATGCGTGATCGCCTGCATGTCCTGCGGATCGGCAGGTCCTTCGAGCGCATGACGCTCGCCGGTTTCATTCCGGGATTCCGCTCCCGTCACATATTCGGTGCCGGTCAGCGGCAGCAGCTCGCCGCAGTCGGTGGCGTCCAGAAAATAAGGGGCGGAGGCGACCGTAACCGTTCCCGTCACGACATTCCTAACCGTAATCGAGCGGATACGATCCCCATCCATCTCGGCGGATTCGGGCACGCATCTGGTCAGGATTACAAGTTTACCGCTTAGCGTGTAAGGAGCGAGCATTTCCTGCAGAACCGCCAGCGCGACTCGCGGGTCGTGGCTGACGCGGCTGACTTTGGCGTTTCCCGGATTCAGGTTGGAGGTTGCGGCGGCCTCCGGTGTTAGCGGCAGGTTGCGGCGGTAATACGCTCTCACTCCGTCCCGGAACTGGCGATAGCTGCCGGTGCAGCCGTATTGTTCGATCTTCCAGTGCTCGTCCGGCGGTACCGCCTGACTTGTGAGCTGGCCTCCGATCCATTCCGTTTCTTCCGTCAAAATGACCGTTTTGCCGAGACGTGCGGCGGCCAGCGCAGCGGCGCAGCCTCCGAGGCTTCCTCCGATGATGACGACGTCGGCCTTTTTTTCGCGTACCATATTCATTCCTCCGTGTAGGTGTGAAGTCGTTGCCTTTTACATCGTAGCTTGGAACGTAAGCGGGCAGAAGATTAGGCTGATGACCTTTAGTAGTATTTTAATGACCTCGTGTCGGTCCGGTTTCACGATCCGGCCAAAACGGCGATAATGGGTAACGAAAATACTATGCGAGGTCATAAGGATTCCTTGTTGATGAAAAATACGGTCCGCTATAATCAAAGCACGAACGGAAGAAAACGCTGTCATACTCGAGCGAAGAACCGGTCTACGATCTACTCAGGGAGGGGCAAATCGAAAATGAAATGGAACAAGAGATGGCTGGGGGCGGCATCTATGATGGCGGTGGTACTGCTGGCGGCCTGCGGCAAGGAAGACGGTGGCGCCGCGGCCAAGCCGGACGGCAAGCCGCAAACGCCGGCGGAAGGCAAAGCCGCGGAGCCGGTTGATCCGAACAAGCAGGTGGAGCTTACGGTGTACTCGATGCTGAGCGGCAATTACGAAGGGTTTATGACTTCGGAGGGGCAGTATATCCAGCGGAAATATCCGAACTTCAAGTTCAAGTTTATCGCTCCTGGAACGGGGACGTCCCTGAAGGACGTCGTAACGGCGAAGACGCCCATCGATATTATTATTTCGACACCGGATGTACAGCCGATTATCGACGTAGGGCTGGATTCGGACATTATGGATTTGGTGAAAAAGTACAACTACAACCTGAACCGGTTTATTCCGGAGACGATCGACTCCATGAAACGGATTACCGGAGGCAAGCTGTTCGGACTGCCGGGAAGAGTAAGCTCCTATACGCTCTATTACAACAAAGATTTGTTCGACAAGTTCGGCGTCCCTTACTTGAACGACAAGATGACTTGGGAACAAATTTACGACACGGCGCGAAAGCTGACCCGGGTCGAAGGCGGCGTCCAGTATTACGGCTTCGCCGGCGACATTATCGCCATGCTGGATATGAACGAGAAAGCGCCGCAATATGTCGATCCGAAAACGGTGCAGGCGACGCTGTCGAACGATTACTGGAAGCGGGTATTCGACCGGCTCCTTCCGCTGTATACGTTGGTCCCGAATAACGCCGAGTCTGCGAAGCTGACGAATCTGACGCAATCGCGCACGATGTTCTCGAAGGATAAGACGGTGGCGATCGCAATCGGCGTGAACGATGCCGGAATCAGGGCGGTCAGCGAGAAATGGGACATGAATTGGGATTTATCGCCGTTTCCCGCCTTCCAAAGCAATCCGAAGGAAGGGCCGCAGCCGAGCGTAAGGTATTACTTGATTTCCTCGACAAGCAAAAACAGGGACGAAGCGTTCGCGGCGATCACGCAATTTGTCTCCGACGACATTCAGCGCGAGCTGGTGACGACGGGTGTAACTCCGCCGCTGCAAAATGTGGATTACATCAGCCAGCTTGGCAGCGCGATCCCGGAGTTGAAGGGCAAAAACGTGAAGGCTCTTGTGCCGCCTCACTACGGCGAGATGAATTTGAAGGATCAATATTATATCGCGACAAGGGCGGCGCTAATTAGCGCGTTCGATAAAACGGTGGCCGGTCAAACGGACGTCAATACGGCGCTGCGGGAAGCGGAGGAAGCCGCCAACAAGCAAATTGCCCAATTGAAAAGCAAATAAGGCAAGCACAAGCGAAGCTATTATGAACCGGAGGGGTGAACGAAATGAAGCCGGGTCGTGTCCGCAGCCTCGTTTGGCTGCTCTTTCTGATGCTGCTCTTGCAAGCCGTCACTTTCCAGGGGCTGTACGCCTTGGAGGGGGGAGACGATGAGTACCCGCGCGTCGATATGCAGGATGATCGCTATGGAGTCGTTACGTACAACGCTTACGGCCCGATTGCGACGGATGGCATTCTGAACGAGCCTGTTTGGGGACAAGCGTTGCCCTTGCTAGGATTTCGAACGTTTTTCAATCATCTCGAGACTGAACACGATACGGTTGTCAAAGTCGTTTACGACCCGAACCGGCTGTACGTTTCGCTGGAAAGCTCTACGGGGTACGACGTGCCGCCGCCGGCGGAGCGATTGTTTATCGTTCTTGGCAACGGCACAGACGATCTCACTTTCTATACGATTCCGGTCAATGTTACGACGGACTCGCACCCGGTGTCGATCAGCTTCAACAACTGGACGGGGCAGGACCCCGAAGACAGCGAGCAGAAGTTCGTCAATCTGGTGCTGAACAAACAGGTTACGCCTGTCGTTAACAAGCGGCCGGACGGGAGCTGGACGGCAGAAGTCGCCATACCGTGGAGTGCGATCGGAGGAGCTCGGCTAACACCGGCCTCGGAACTGAAGCTTAACGTCGTTCGCTACTATGGCCCGGATTCCCCTTATCCGGCCAGCTCCTGGGTTCCGGTTCGGACTTCGACTGTGATCGACGATGACCGGAACCGGGCGTTCGACCAAAGAGCGTTTACGCTGCACGCTGGGGTTACGAACGAAAACCGCCTCGGCACGCTGTATATCGCCAACCCGCCGTCCATTTCCGCAGGCGGCCCAGCCGAAACATGGCGGCCGCAAAATGCGCGACTGCTGTTCAAAAGCTTCGGCGAGAAAGTGTTAGCATTCAAAAAATCGAGCTATCCGCAGTTGAAGCATGCCGATATGCGGCTTATCTGGAACTCGCCGTCCGGCGAGCGGACGATTGTAAACGATGCCGCTCTGACCAAGCATGGCAGCGATTACCTGCTCAGCTTCTCGCATCCGGCGCCGCTGGAAGACGGACTGTACCGGCTGGAGCTGTTCGCGGGGAGCTACGGGAATGAGCCGGGGAAGCTGGCGGTGTTTACCTTCGATCGGTATAGCCTGATCGAGGCGGGCGAGAAGCTATACCGTGTTCCGCCTTCCCAAACGGCGGTAACCGCCGTCACGTATACGCCGCCCAGCGCAGAGGTGCAGCTGCTGATGCAGCTTATCCCCGACCGGGTCGGATTTTTCGCGACAGGCGTTCCGCACAACACGCAGCTCGGATTCCGGTCCGCCAACTATACCTGGAGCATAGCCAAGCCGTGGAGCATTACGTCTGCGGATACGCTGAAGCTCGATTATCCGAACAACACATATCCGGAAACGCATAAGCTGACCGTTATGAACCAAAAAGGCGAGCAGGTCGACTATCCTTATTACGAGGACAGCTCGGGCAAGCGCTACTTCTTGTCGGCCCATCTGTGGCATCAGCAGCGGCAGTATGCGGTGAAGCGGACGAAGGAGCTGGCGGCGACCGATCCGCTCGGAGCTGCGCGCCTCTTATACCGGTTCAGCCAGGCGTACGAAGGCTGGGTAAGAATCAACGATTCGGTATGGATCCAATACCCGATGGACGGTTCGGCGGCGCCTCCGTACAACTACTATGGCGGCGTATGGGAGCGTTGGACTTCGCAGGAGCTTGTGGCGCTGCGCCCGCTGGCCGACGCTTTCGCCGAAGTCGATAAAACCGACGCCTTCGAGCTGCTCAGCGCCGAAGCGGGAGAAGACGTTCGGAACCGAATCGTCGACCGAATGCTCGTCCCGTCCATAGAAGCTATCGGCACCTACCCGGTGCTGAACCATAACGTCGAATATTCCAACTGGATCGGCCTCATTCAGCTTGGCAAAGCGCTCAAGGAACCGCGTTACGTTCATGAAGCGGTCAAACGGATGGACGAGTTTGCCAAAAGCGGCTTTTTGTTCGACGGATTCTGGAAAGAAATTACGCTTTCGTACCATTCCCAGACGAGCAACGGGGTTCGAGGTACGGCGAGTTATGCGGCCGGATGGACGGATCCGGCGGACTACGTATCTTCCATTACGGGGCAGCGCTTCGATTCGTTCGATCCTGCGGTCAAGCTGCCGCAGATCGGTTCCTTGCTGAACGTGCCGAATTTGCTTGCTTATCCGGACGGCAGCTATTACCCGATCAACGATACGTGGGCGTTTCAGAAGGCCGCGGCGCCGCAGAACGATGCGTCGCTGCTCATGCCGGCGGCGGGTATCGCCAAGCTCGTGCGCGGTCAGGGGGCCGGTCAATCGCAGCTGTATATGACGTTCTCGCCGAAATACGGGCACGATCATAAAGATCCGCTCAACCTGTCGCTGTATGGAGAAGGTCAGGAGCTTTTGCCCGATATCGGATATACGCATACGTTTTACCGGCAATGGACGCTTTCCACATTAGGCCATAACACGGTCGTCGTGGACGGCAAGGACGCCACGATCCAAGGGGCCTCCGCCAAACCGGGCGGCAAGCTGACGGCGTTAAATCTGTTCTCGGGGGCGGGGGACGTGCAGGCGATGCAGGCGCATCAGGAGAACGCCTACCCGGGCGTAACGGAATACAGCCGGGAGCCGTGGTTTATCGGCTTTAACGGCGCGTCCGGCGGAGCGGGTTATGTCGTCGACCTGTTCCGCGTGGCCGGAGGGGGCAAGCACGAATATACGCTGAACGGCGACGCGAATCGCGATGCGGTTTTGACGGCGAATGTGCCGCTCGCGGATTACGGGCCTTATCTGGTTACCGGCAGTCCCGCGATCATACAGCCGGCGCAGGAAACCGATACGGGCGGAACGAGCGACAATCAATACTACGGCTACATTTACGTGAAGGACGTTCGCGAGGCGCAAGTGCCGGATGGTACTTACGAACTGACGATGACGACAAAAAGCGGCGCCGCCGATAAGTCGAACCTGCACATTTACGGTTTTGCCGGCAGCGGCAACAACCGGCTGTTCATCGGCAAATCGCCGTCGCTGAGGTCGACGCGCGTAAACGGATTGAACTCCGATACGAATACGGAGGCCGTCAAATACGACCTGCCCAAGTTCGTTCTGCGCAAGGAAGGAACCGATCTGCGCAGCCAGTTCATCCACGTGATGGAACCGTACGCAGCCGGTGCGAACGTGCGGATCGACAGCGTGGAGGTGCTCCTCTCGGACGAAACGACGGGGGATGCGGTCATTGCCGTCTCTTACGGCAATACGACGGACTTTATCCTCAGCTCTCCGAATAACGGCGGACTGCCGCTTACGGTGGGAGACATGACCCTGATCGGCAAAATGGGGTTCATCCGTACAGAAAATGGCGCGGTGACCAAAATGTACGCTGCGGGAGGCTCTTTACTGCAAAAGGGAATCGTGCAATTGACCGGCGCCGGAACGGTTTCCGGCGATATTTCGAAAGTAACGCGCGGGCAAGTACCCGGCGAAACGGATGCGTTCGTCACAACTGCGATTGTCCCGGCATCTGCTGTCGGACGTTATGTGTTCGTCACTCATCCCGATCAGACCGCTCACGCTTATCGCATAACAGGCATTACTCGCGATGAAGCGCAAGGCGTCACGACGATCGCGATCGATTCGGACCCCGGCTTTGCCTATATGAGCGACGAGACCGGACCCGCTCGGCCATCGCAGATGCTCTACTATCCGGCGACAAAATGGAAAGGAACGCATACGTTCCGGATCGATCTTATCGCACAATTGTAAGTGGCTTATGCTGGGCCGGGAGCTCTCCGTAGTCGGGGAGCTTCCGGTGTTTTTTTTATCGCTTATAGTCATTACCTATCTCTCTTATAGAAATTATATCTTGGAGCAATGAATAAAGCCGTGGTATGATCATTACAAAGATCGGAGAGGTGAATCCTATGGCAAACAAAACGATGTTCGAAAAAATTTGGGACAACCACGTCATTTATCAAGAGTCGGGCAAGCCGAGCATTATTTATATCGACCTTCACCTGGTGCACGAGGTAACCTCGCCGCAGGCGTTCGAAGGTTTGCGCTTGTCGAACCGCAAAGTACGCCGTCCGGACCTTACGTTCGCTACGATGGACCATAACGTGCCGACGAAGGACCGGTTTAATATCAAGGACCCGATTTCCAAGCAGCAGATCGATACGCTGTCGCAAAACTGCGCCGATTTCGGCGTTATGCTGTTTGACCTGAACCACGTCGATCAAGGCGTCGTACACGTTATGGGGCCGGAAGTCGGTCTGACTCATCCGGGCAAAACGATCGTTTGCGGCGACAGCCATACGTCGACGCACGGCGCTTTCGGCGCGCTGGCCTTCGGTATCGGCACGAGCGAAGTCGAGCACGTGCTCGCCACCCAATGCTTGCAGCAGTCGAAGCCGAAAACGATGGAAGTGCGCGTCGTCGGCAACCTGAAAACCGGCATTACGGCGAAAGACCTTATTCTCGGCATTATCGCCAAATACGGCACCGACTTTGCAACCGGCTACGTTATCGAGTATACGGGCGAAGCGATCCGCAGCCTGACGATGGAAGAGCGGATGACCGTCTGCAACATGTCCATTGAAGCCGGCGCAAGAGCGGGGATGATCGCTCCCGACGAAACGACGTTCGACTATTTGCGCGGCCGCGATTACGTGCCGCAAGGCGAAGCGTATGATCGCGCTGTTGAAGAGTGGAAGAAGCTTGTAACGGACGAAGGCGCCGAGTACGATACCGTCGTCGAGTTTGACGCCGAATCGCTCATTCCGCAAGTAACGTGGGGCACGAGCCCGGGCATGGGCACCGACGTTACGGCAAAGGTGCCGAATCCGGCAGACTTTACGACCGAGAACGAACGCAAGGCCGCCGAAAAGGCGATTGAATATATGGGACTTACTCCGGGAACGCCGATGACCGAACTGCAAGTCGACCGCGTCTTTATCGGTTCCTGCACGAACGGCCGCATCGAGGATTTGCGCGCTGCCGCCCAGGTGGCCAAAGGCTACAAGGTTGCTTCCAACGTGAACGCGATCGTCGTTCCGGGCTCCGGACGCGTCAAGCTGCAGGCGGAGAAGGAAGGACTCGACAAAATTTTCAGCGAAGCGGGCTTCGAATGGCGTGATGCCGGCTGCAGCATGTGTCTGGCCATGAACCCGGACGTGCTTAGCCCGGGCGAGCGCTGCGCCTCTACGTCGAACCGTAACTTCGAAGGTCGTCAAGGACGCGGCGGACGGACTCACCTCGTTTCTCCGGCGATGGCTGCCGCAGCGGCGATTGCAGGACGTTTCGTCGATGTGCGCGACTGGACGTTCAAGGTCGAAGCAGGCGTTTAAACCGGAATAGAGGAAAAGGAGAGGGTAACAAGTGGAAGCATTTAAAAAACATACCGGTCTTGTCGGACCTGTGGACCGGGTTAACGTAGATACGGACGCGATTATTCCGAAACAGTTTTTGAAGCGGATCGAACGTACGGGCTTCGGGCAATTTTTGTTCTTCGAATGGAGATTCGACGAGCAGGGCAACGTCAATCCTAACTTCGATCTGAACAAGCAGCGCTATCAAGGCGCTTCCGTCCTGATTTCGCGCGCCAACTTCGGCTGCGGCTCGTCCCGCGAGCACGCGCCTTGGGCGATTATGGATTACGGCTTCAATGTCGTAATCGCACCTTCGTTCGCCGACATTTTTTATAACAACTGCTTTAAAAACGGCATCCTGCCGATCAAGCTGAGCGAGGAGCAGGTGGAAGATCTGTTCCAGCGCACGGCTGCGAACGAAGGCTACAAGCTGACCGTCGATCTGGAAAGCAAAACGATTACCGACGACAAAGGTCTCTCCATCGCTTTCGATCTGGATGAGCACCGCCGCCAGTTTTTGCTGCTCGGTCTTGACGACATCGGACTTACGCTTCAGCATGAAGATTTGATCTCCGCTTATGAGGCCAAGCGGGCCGCTCACTAAGAGCAGACGCCGCCTTCCGAATCGTTATCGGTTTAGAAAACCCCGGGCAACGCGAACGGTAAGCCTAGAGCCTGCCGCCCCAGCCCGGGGTTATTTGCGTTCCAAGAGTTTCCTGAGCTACATAAATACATAAAGCTTCCATAATAGCAGGAAATGATAGTTTGCCGAGAGAAACGGAGCTTGAACGACATATCCGACACGGACATGCTGTTATTGCGCCAATGTTCGACTTTTTGTCAATTGGATCAGCTTTTTCGTAAATTTTCCGCAACTTTTGGTGGATAACCGGCGTCTAATCGTATGTCTGATGTTGGCAAAAGTATGCAAATCTCTGTCCCAATCTCGCGAAAGTTGATAGATTGGGAGGAGAAGTGGGGATTTTTGCCAAAACGGCTCTCCAATACGAAACGAAGCATATGAGGTGTGCGATGAAGTACGTAAAATTTTTGCTCCCTGTCCTATTGGTCGCCTTGATGCTGCTGGTGCCTGGCCAAGCCTTTGCTGCGGAAGGCGAAATTCAGCTTTATTTGAACGACAAAAAGCTGAAGCCGGAAGTGGCTCCCCGGATCGTAAACGAGGGAACGACCATCGTCCCGCTGCGGATCATTTCCGAAGAGTTGGAAGCGAAAGTAACCTGGTTCGACAAGGAACGGAAGGTGAAGATCGAGCGGGAAAAGACGACGATCGAGATGAAAATCGACGATCCGATCGCCTATGTAAACGGCAAAAGCTTGCCGAAGCTGGACGCAGCTCCTACGATCATCGAGGACAACACGCTCGTTCCGATCCGTTTTATAGCGGAGCAGTTCGGCCTTAAGGTAGGCTGGGACGGGTCGACGCAATCGGTGCTGCTCTACAAAATGGCTCAAGAATCGGCAACTTCGGACGATAACGGCGGACAAGCCCAGAATGGAAAAGACGGATCGTCCTCGACCGGAAATTCGAACAACGGCACTTCGAACAGCGGAACCGTCAATAACGGAACGACTGACAAAGGTACGACGAATACCGGCAGTACGAATAATGGAAGTACGAATAACGGAACGTCTAGTAACGGAACAACGAATAACAATGGAACAACGAATAACAATGGAACTACTGGCAACGGTACAGCGAATAACGGAAATACGAATAGCGGTACAAGCAGCGGAAGTGCATCAAACGGAGCGTCTTCCGGCAGCGGAAAGCCCGACAGCGGCACCAAAGATCCGGGCGGAAACCCAGTGCAACCGGGAGGTTCGGCGCAGCCAAACGGTAACGGGAGCACTTCTGGCGACAAATTGCTGCCGACGCTCTTGAAGCTGGAGTTGTCCGGCGAATCGATCGTTTTTCAGACAACGGGAGATGTCGTTCCGAAAACATCGGTGCTGAACAATCCTTACCGGATCGTGATCGACTTGCCCGGTATGGCACTTGGTTCTTTTGCCAAACCCGGCAATCCCGGGCAAGGCTCCGAAATCGCGGTTCAGCATCCGAAGGTGGACAAAATCCGCTACGCGCTTTTTAACGATAATCCGTCCACGGTACGTATTGTGCTCGATATGAAACAAAAATCCGGTTACCAATTAACGGAAACAAAGGTCTCCAAGCAATGGACGATTTCCCTTGTAGACAAGCAGTTTACGGTCGTCATCGATGCCGGACACGGCGGCTCGGACCCAGGGGCTTCTTCTTTATCGTCGCGCAAAGAGAAGGATTTTACGCTTCCGGTGGCGAATAAAGTGTACAAGTTGCTGCAGCAGGAAACGTCCATCCGCACGCTGATGACCCGAACGGACGATACTTATCCGACCCTTGACGAACGCGTCGAGCTGGCTAACGGGCAAAATGCGGACTTATTCGTTTCGATACACGGCAACTCGTTTAAAGAGAAACCAACGGTCAGCGGTACGGAAACGTACTACAACCGGGCCGACAGTCTTTCCTTTGCGAACACGATGCACAAATGGATTCTCGAGGCGACAGCTTTCCCGGATCGGAGCGTACGCCAGGCGGACTTAAAAGTGACTAGGGAAACAACGATGCCGGCGATTTTGCTGGAGATCGGCTATTTAAGCAACGCAGGCGACGAAGCGCGCATGTATTCCGATTCATTCCAGGATAAATTGGCGGTTGCAATCGTAAACGGAATCAAGGAGCAATTGCAGATTGCGGATAGTCCGGCTTCGGTCAAAAACGCAGCAGCGGGCTCCGAGGACAAGTCTTCGCAGCAGGCGAAAGCTGCCGGTGCGGGCGCCGTCAAAACCGCTTCCGAATCAGGCGACAAATCGGTAGAGCAGCAAACGGCAAGTAAGCCGAAAGAGGAGACGGCAGCGGACAAGACGTTGCAGCCAGCCAAATAATTGGTTTTGCTAGCCGCGTCAACAGCCGGGGCAGCCGTTCGTTTGGCCGCATTAGGATACGCGCCGCTTTTTGTTTTGAACCAAGATAGGAGTGATTTCGATGAAGCGAGAGTTCGGTTACAAGCATATACTTCTCGGTGTGACGCTCGCCCTTGCGGTGACCGGCTGCGCAAACGCCAAAACTACTCCGCCCCCGGCAACAACCGGCACGGGTACCGGAACGAATGTGGAAACCCCGTCCGCTAAGCCGCTGACGCTCAAAACCTATTATGCCGATGACAATCTGGACAAGCTCATCGAGCGGCAAACGTCGGTTACAGTCCAGAACGACTCGGATAAATACGCGGCTGCGCTAAATGCGCTCAAAACACCGCCGGAGACGGCGCTGTCGTCGCTCAGCAAAGGAATCACATACCGTTCGGTCAAATTTGACAAAGGCAATGTGACGATTGATCTTACGATCGCTGATACCGGCCGATTGGGAGCACCCGGGGAAGATTTGCTCCTGCAATCGATCCGTAAAGTTTTGTTTCAGTTCAGCGAGGTTCAATCGATCGAAGTGCTCGTAGACGGCAAGAAGATTGAAAGCTTGATGGGACATGTGAGCCTCCCGCATCCGATCAAACGGAATTGACGCTCGGAGACGTGTGGACACTTAAGCGACAACAGACAGGAATCAGCGGAGGAGAAACGGTATGAAGAGCAAAATGAAAAAAACATTAAAGCTGGCCGCAGCTTACTCTATAGTCTCAACGATGGTGCTGGCTGCTCCTGCTTACGCGGCGGAAACGACCGGAGGAACAAGCAGTACCTCCGGCAATACATCCAGTTCCAGTTCATCCCAATCTGCATCGAACATTCGCGTAAGCTTCCCGGACGTTCCGTCATCGCACTGGGCGAGCAAGCATATTACGCGGCTGGCTGTCGAAGGAGTCGTAGAAGGGAACGAACTTGGGAGGTACAGCCCGGAGCAGGCAGTAAGCCAGCAGGACGTTATTATTATGGCGATCCGGATGATGGGTCTCGAGAGCGCGGCGCTGCAAAGCAAATCGAACGTCGCGCTGCCATTTGGCGAGGATGACGTGCGCAAGGATGCGCGCCCTTACGTCGCTTATGCAATCGACCAAGGTTTGATTGATTTGCAGGAAGAATATACGGCCGGGAAAAAATGGGGGACGAAGGAAGCGCCGCGGGAATGGGTGGCGAAAGTTGTCATCCGCGCGATCGGCAAAAAGCAGGAGGCGCTGGCCAAAGCGGGAACCGCGACGGCGTTCGCGGACAATAACAAAATATCCTCGTCGCTTGTCGGATATGTGAATGCCGCTGTTGAACTGGGGCTCGTAAACGGTTTTGAAGACAATACGTTCCGTCCGGACGGCAGCGTCACGCGGGCACAGATGGCCACGTTCTGGAGCCGGGGCGAAAAATATTTGGTTAATCCGTCGAACCGGATTTTGACGGGCACGGTCATGGCGATTAATGGCAGCAAGCTGTCCATTCGGGACAAAAACGGGACGAACCGGGATGTACAGCTTAGCAGCAATGCTGTCTACTTTACATACAAGGATGATACAACAAGATTATCCGCCAGCGATATCAAGCTGTACAACGAAGTGTATGTGCTGCAAAATCAAGGCACTGCTTATTTCGTGGAAGTAACCAATGACGAAATTCCGATGAAAAGCATCGAAGGCACGCTCGTGAGCGTAAACGTGAACGACTTGACCGCTTCCATTCAGGTTGCCGGCAAATATTATACCTATGAGCTTGCCTCGAACGTATCGGTCCGCGACTTGAACGGGGCCGGCCTCAGCCTTGGCTCGCTAGTCGAAAATTCGGTCGTGGAGCTGAAAAAGCATGCCATGATTGAAGACGCCAAGGTGTCGCAAATTATCGTGAAAAAGGCGCCGGTCAACAAAACGGTAAACGGTGTGTTCCAATCGTTCGATCCTGCCACGATGACGGCGATTGTCAAGGATCGCGATACCGGAGCGCTGGAGACGTATACGAATATCGACAAAGCGATCTTTTCGCAGGGCGGCAAGTTTTTTGATCCGGCCAATCTGTTTGAAGGGGACATCGTGCGCGTTGTCGTCAAAAACGATAAAATTACCGGTATCGAAGTCGTTCAGCAGGTGGTCGAGAAACGCGACGCCGGCAAGCTGATCAGCATCAGCGAAGACAAAACGATCATTACGGTGCAGAAGGCAGGCGATGAGCTGGCCTCGTACCGGGTGTCGGAGAAGGCGCTCGTCGTGCTTGGGGACAATCAATTCGGCTCGGTGCGCGATCTGATGCCGGGCGACGAGATGAAGCTGGAAATCAATCAGAACAAGGTCGATAAAATTACGGTGACGAGCCGAACGATTGAAAATTTGACTTTGGCTACGATCGAAGATTTCAATTTGGAGAAAAAATATTTGATTTTGAAGGATGATCTGGGCAAGCTGAAAATTTATACGATCAGCGATACGACGGTGCTCAAGTTCGACGAAAACGCACTGCCGCTGGACACATTCAAAACGTATTTGGTCAAAGGCAAGCGAGTTAACGTCGTTGCCTCGCAAGATAAGTTGATTTCAGTGCAATTTGCAACTAAAATGGAAGGAACGGTTGTATCCGTCAGTGCGACAACCGGCGAGATTACGATCAAAACGGCAAACGGCGTCAATCAGACGTACAAAACGACAAGCAGCGTATTTGTGAACAAGTACAGTCAGTCGCTGGCCAAGCTGTCCGATCTGAGAGCAGGCGATTATATCCGCGGATTTTTCGATAGTTCGCAGGAAAATGTCATTTCTATCTCAGTCAGGGAAACTCACCTTGCGCATACGACTTCGATAGATTCGACGGGCAATTCGATTACGGTCCAGGATTTGACGGGCGGGGTTAAAACGTTTTCGCTATTTGCGTTGCCGGTTCATAAGAACGGTACAGCGGTCGGAATCGGCAGCATCCAGCTTGATGAGCCTGTGCTGCTTACGTCGATCGGCGGTTCGGTCGAAAGCGTTCAAGTGGTAGACGCGGTCCGCGGCAAGGTGTCTTCCGTGGATGCCGCCGCCGGCAAAATCGCATTGGTCGACTACTCGAACAACAGTCAGCTGGTCGAAGTCGGCAAAAACGTTACAGTCAAAAGTGGAGCGACCGTGCTTGCCTCCATCGCCGTTCTGAATCCGGAAGACCGGGTCGAGATCGTGAAGGATTCGAGCGGCAACGTTACCGTTCTCGTGATTGCTCCTGAAAAATGGTCGTACTTGTCGTTTGATTCGACAACCAAGGAAATTACGTTCATGCGCCGGACGATCGCCGACAAGCCGAACTACTTCCTGCACAATAAAGCTTATGTGCATCAAGGCACGCAGACGATAGCCCCGAACTCGTTCGTTTCGGGCGAAGAGTTGACGGTATATTTCTTGAATGGCAAAGTTCTGGAGATTGTGAAGCCGTAGTGTGTTGATTCCATAGTCAGCTTATTGTCGCCGGAGCAGGCGTAGCCTGCCCCGGCGACGTTTTTGCTGCGGGCCCTGTTATTATACCGATATGTTGACGCGGGTGGTGGGAGAGCATGACGACGAAGAGGACAAGACATATACTGGACACGATTGCCGGGATGTTCCCGGACGCGCATTGCGAGCTGAATCATGCGAATCCCTTCGAGCTGACGATCGCCGTTTTGTTATCGGCGCAGTGCACCGACGAAACCGTCAACAAGGTGACTGCCGACTTATTCCGCAAGTACAAGACGCCGGACGATTATTTGGCCGTTCCGCTCGAGGAACTGGAGCAGGACATTCGCCGGATCGGGCTGTTCCGCAATAAAGCGAAAAACATCCAAAGTCTGGCCCGGATGCTCCTTGACAAATATGACGGGCAGGTGCCCGAGAAGCATGAGCAGCTCGTGGAGCTGCCCGGTGTCGGCCGCAAAACGGCCAATGTAGTCGTCTCGAACGCGTTCGGCGTACCGGCGATTGCTGTCGATACGCATGTGGAGCGGGTTTCCAAACGGCTTGGCATGGCCGCCGAAGACGATTCGGTGCTTCAGGTGGAGCAGAAGCTGATGAAGCAGGTACCGAAGGACGAATGGACGCAAACCCATCACCGGCTTATCTTTTTCGGCAGGTACCACTGCAAGGCACAAAACCCGCAATGCCCCGTTTGTCCGCTGCTTGACAACTGCAAGGAAGGCAAACAACGTATGAAAACGCCCAAAAAGAGGAAATCTGTATAATGGAATAAGGAACCTCGGGCCAAACAGCCAATAATCAAAGGTGGGAATCAGCATGAAATGCATAGCTGTATATACGAACGACTTCGAAGTGTTTTCCGATATTTACGAGAAAGTGCTCAGCACGCCGCTGGCCGAGAATGAAGAAACCGAAGTGGAAGGCGTCACGATCAGCGAATCGGGAGACGTGCCGGATCATTACATCGAACGGATGCGGACGAAGCCGGATGTGGTTGTCATGAAGGTGAGAGAACAAAATATTACGATTTTGCAGCACGGAGAAGTATTCGAAATATTTATACCTGAAAATGAAAATGTGTTACACTAGAAACCGGAGAAATTCGGTTTTTTCTTTTGTCCGGGGAGGAGTCGGCTTCCGATTCGCGGTTCCCGGAATATACTGTGGATTATACTCATCTGTACAACTTGGGAGTTGGGGAGAGCTTGACCATGCATACGACACAAACCCGGGGGCCGGCAAATGCGGAGACGGCGATCGTCTCGGCGGGCCGACTGATGGCCGAGACCGGGGATCAGAGTCATGCGTCCAAATTGGCGCAACTGGCCGAGAAGGCTGCCGATCGGGTATTGAATATCGCTTTATGCGGACATTTCTCCGCGGGGAAATCAAGTTTGATCAATGCGCTCTGCGGTTATCCGCTGTTGCCGTCGAGCCCGATTCCGACGAGCGCCAACGTAGTGACGATTCGCAGCGGCTCCGCCGGCGCTACCGTCAAAAAGATGCAAGCTGGAGCCGGACAACCGGTATCCGCTGAGGTTCCGCTTGACCGTTTAGCCGAATATTGCAAAAATGGCGAAGAGATCGAATCGGTCAGCATTCGTTATCCGATACCACTGCTGGACAGCGGCGTCGCGCTGCTCGATACGCCTGGCATCGACTCGACCGACAACGCGCATATGATGGCGACCGAATCGGCGCTGCACATGGCCGACGTCGTCTTTTACGTCATGGATTACAATCATGTGCAGTCCGAGATCAACTTCGCCTTTACGAAGCGGCTGAAGGAGTGGGGCAAGCCGCTCTATTTGATCGTGAATATGATCGATAAACACCGGGAGCGGGAGCTGCCCTTTGCGGAATACCGGGAAAGCGTGCACCGTTCTTTTGAGAGCTGGCATATCGAACCGGACGGTATTTTGTTTACGTCGGTCAAGCAGCCGGAGCACCCGAACAATGAATGGGAGAAGCTGCTGCTGCTCATCGGCAAGCTGGCGGAAATGGCTGGACCGCTCGGGGAAAGCAGTCTGGACAAGTCGGTCGTTCACCTGATCGGCGAGCATGCGGCGTGGCTGTCCGACAGAAACGAGGAGGAAAAGGCTCGTTTGCGCCTGCGCATCGAGCAGGAGGGGGCCGATCTGCCGGAGCGGTACGAAGCGCTCGCGGCCCTTATCGAGCAGCGGAAGCGCGACGGCGATCGCTTGCGGGACGAATGGAGAGCCGAAGCAGCCAAGCTGCTGGACAATGCGAACATTACGCCGGCCACTACGAGGGATTTGGCCGACCACTATTTGCAAAGCCGGAAGCCCGGCTTCAAGGTCGGGCTGTTTTCCCGCGCGTCGGCAACAGCCAAAGAGGTGGCTAACAGACTCGGCGTATTTGCCGCCGACTACACGGAGAAGGTGGAAGCGAATATCGTCTGGCATCTTCGCGCCATGCTCTTGAAAGCGGCGGAAGCGGGAAGCGTGGAGACCGGCGCCGTTGACGAGGCGCTGACTTCAACACTGCGCGAAGTCAGCGAGGAATGGCTGGAAGGCCAGGTGTTGGCCGGAGCGGTCATTTCGAATGAATACACGCTCAACTATTCGAAGCAGATATCGGCCGAGACGAAAAGTTTGTTTCGCCGCGCCGCCTTCGATCTGATCGATACGATCGCCCGCGGCGTTTACGCTTTAGCCGACCGGGAAGTGGCGGAGCTGATCCGGGAGAAGGAGCGGCTTGAGGAGAGGCTGACCGCCTACCACGAGCTGCAAGCGATCGAGCAGGGGGAGAAGCGGCATGAGCAGGAGCTGCTTGCGCTGTATCCGTATCGCGGCCCGGACTTGACCGGCAAGCTGCCCGACCCGGACCGGTTTTCTATCGAGAAGGGGCAAACAGCCGCACCGGCCGAGGGGGGCGCCAAGTCCGAAGCCGAGAAGCGCTGGTCGCTCGCCATGGAGCGTCCGTCCGATGAAGCGGGAGGTGGCGCTGCTGCCAATGCGGGAAGCTTCCGCGCGACAATGGCCCGCACCGCCGCGAAGCTGAGCGACGCCTGCGAGCTGCTGTCGCCAATTCCGGCGATGCAGTCGATCGTCCACTCGATGAAGGATAAGGCGGATCGCTTGACTAACAGCCATTTTACGATCGCGCTGTTCGGCGCGTTCAGTGCCGGTAAATCGTCGCTGGCCAATGCGCTGATGGGGCAATCGGTGCTGCCGGTGTCCCCGAATCCGACGACGGCCGCGATCAACAAAATTATGCCTCCATCGGCCGAGTGGCCTCACGGCTCGGTCAAGGTAAAGATGAAATCGGCTGAAGCGATCGAGAGCGATGTGCTGTATTCACTGAATGTGCTCGGCGACCGTGCGCCCGATATCGGCTCCGCGCTCGGTCTAATCGAGAAGCTTTCGCCGGATCGCGTCGGGCCAAGCGGCAAGCCGCACTATACGTTTCTGAAAGCCGTTCTCAAGGGCTGGGGGGAAGCGAAGGAAGCGCTCGGCCGCGAGCTGCGCGTCGATCTCGAGATGTTCCGCGATTATGTTGCGGAGGAGAGCAAATCGTGCTTCGTCGAGTTTATCGAGCTGTATTACCTTTGCCCGTTAACCGAGCAAGGCATGATTCTGGTCGACACGCCGGGAGCGGATTCGATCAATGCCCGGCATACCGGGGTTGCCTTCAACTATATCAAAAATGCGGACGCTGTTCTGTTCGTCACCTATTACAATCACGCCTTCTCCCAGGCGGACCGAGAGTTTCTGCTGCAGCTCGGCCGCGTGAAGGACAGTTTCGAGCTGGACAAAATGTTTTTCCTCGTCAATGCGGCCGACCTGGCTGCCAGCCGCGAGGAGCTGGATGGCGTTGTCGGTCATGTCGTCGACAATTTGCTGCGCTTTAGTATCCGCAAGCCGCGTATTTACCCGGTTTCGAGCCTGATGGCGCTGGACGGGAAAGCGGCGCGTGACGAAGCGCTTACGGAAGCCAGCGGCATTGCCCGCTTCGAGCGCGACTTCGTCCAGTTCGCTGTAGGCGAGCTTGCCGGAATCGCCGTCCGATCCGCCGGTCAGGAGCTGGAACGTTCTGCGGCGCTGCTGAACAGCTGGATCAAGGGCTCGCAGGAGAGCGAAGAGCAGCGCAAGCGCAGCGTTTCGGCGGTGCGGGATGCACTGGAGCAGGCGCAGCGGCTGCTGGAGAATAAGGATACGGCGGCCGATGAGCGGGAAGCGGACAAAGAAATTCGCGAGCTGCTGTATTATGTCAAGCAGCGGCTTACGTACCGGTTCGGGGAGCTGTTCCAATACGCGTTCAACCCGGCCGCGCTGCGCGAGGACCTCGGTTCGATTCGCAGCTTGATGCGCGCCGCTTGGCTCGATTTGCTGCGGCTCATCTCGTACGACTTGTCGCAGGAGCTGTACGCGACAACACTGCGGATCGAGAACACGCTCAACCGTTTTGCTTCTGCTCGCTATGACGGCTTGCAAGGCCGAATCGGCGAGCTGCTGGACGGCTTCCAAGCGGGAAGCTACGAAAGCGAATCGTTCCGCACGCCGGCGGTTACCGAAACGCTGGAGCAGCCGGCCGACGACAAATGGCTTGCCGGCTTCTACAAGAACGGCAAGCAGTTTTTTGAAGGTCCGGGACGAAACCAGCTCAAGGACGCGATTGAGAAGGCGCTGACCCCGCCGATCGCCGAGTTTGTCGAGCAGCACTGCGTCCTGTTCGTTCAGGAGTATACGGCGCAGTATAAAGAGCGCATTGTTGACGTGCAGGTAAGACTGGGACGGCGCGTAGCCGAACATGCGGACGGCATGTTGGCCGCCCTCGAGATGAAGGTCGATCTAGGTCAACTGACAGCGACGCGCCAGCGGCTGCAAGTGCTGATGGATGCTTGAAATAAGCTTGAATAACCGGAAGGCGTTCTCTGCATCTTTGCGGAGAGCGCCTTTCTATTTTGCCCCATTCAAAAGTATTGACGGGGGACGTTGTCCCGCTATACTTATGTACAGGTACTATACTTGTCAAAAGAAGGAGCTGGGCTAACTGGAGACGTCGATATTCAAGCCGCTAGGCCGTCCATGCCGCAATTTCAATATTTTGGCCCATACCGTTATGCTGGACCCTCTTGACGGACGCGAGAAGCTGGTGCTGTCCAACTATGCGGCCGGACAAACCGGGAATCTCATCTTCATCGATACGGTGACGGGCGAAGGGGAATCCATTATGCTTCCCGGCGACGGAGGAGCTTGGGGACTCGTGAACTGGCGCAACGAGAAGCTAGTCGTCGGGACTTGTCCGCAGCACGCCTATTTGCATGTTCTCGATTTGAAAACCCGAACGTGGGCCGAGCCTTTGCAAGATCCGGGAGAGAAATATTTTTGGAAAATGACGCTTGGCTCCGACGGCAACGTTTACGGGGGAACGTGGCCCGGCTGCTCGTTGCTGCGTTACGACCCGATTCATCATAAGCTGCAAAATATGGGCCGCGCCTCGGATAATCCGAAAAATCAGTACAGCCGCCCGGTAGACGGCAGCTTGCCCGGATATATCCTGCTCGCAGGCGGTTATGACGAACCTTTCCTGAAGGCGTTTCATATCGAAAGCGGGACGTTCCGCGATTTCGGCACGCCGGGTTTTGTCGTCCGCGAAGTTACAGATTCCTTCATTTGTACTGCCAAGGAGGGCGAGCTCGAGTTTTATGATCCGCGTACGTTCGAGCGTTTGCCGGATGACGGTCTAAAGGAGAAGCTGACGGTTAACGCCGTGACGCTGCCCGGCGGGAAGCGCGCGAATGCGGTGCCGCTTGCAAACGGCCGGTTTGCCGGCGTACGCGGGCAAGACGTATTCCTCGTCGGCAGCTTGGCCGAGACGCCGGAGCTATTCCGTATTCCGGTCGAAGCTCCGGCCACCCGCATCCATACGATTGCCTGCGACGAGGAGGGGCGCATTTGGGGTTCGTGCGAGTTCGGCCAGACGATCTTTCGTCTAGACCCGGAAAGCGGATCGGAATGGAATTCATCGTCCGTATGCGATGCGGGCGGCGAAGTATACGGCATCGTCTTCGTAGATGGGAAGCTGTTCATGTCCGCGTATGTTGGGGGCGATCATGTCGTCTACGATCCAGCGTTGCCCTGGGATCAACTGAATAATGTGAACCCAAGGACGCTGATGTCGGTATCTCCCGACTTCGTCCGGCCGGAAGGCAGAAGCGTGCGCGGACCGGGCGGTGGCGTCTGGACGGGCTGGTCGGCCCGATACGGAACGTACGGAGGGGCGCTGTCGCGCATCGATCCGCTCACTTTGCAAGTCGAGAGCTGGAGGGACCCGATTCCGAACGAGCAGCAGGTTTCCGGGCTGACGGCGGACGACCGCTATTTGTACTTTGCGACGAACGGCGGAGCGAGCGGACTGCCCTACAAGGACGTTCGTTGCCACTTTGGCGTTTGGGAGCCCGGAACCGGCCTCGTTTTCGAGCACGAGTTCGAGCCGGGAGAAGGGACGGGCAATGCGATCGCGGCGGCCCGTTCGAAGGTTTACGTCAGAGCGGGAACGTGCATACGCATATTCGATCCGCAGACGAAAACATTCGCAGGCGATCTAGCGACCGGTACGGCTTGCAGCTGGCTCGTTGTGGTCGACAGCCGCACGCTGGCCGCCTTTTGCGGCAATAAACTACTGCTGATCGACACGGTAAGCGATACCGTGCTGCAGGAGCTCGAGCTTCCAGGGAAGGTAGGGGCCGCCGCGGATGCGACGCCGACCGGCGATCTCATTTTTGCCGTCGGAGAGGCCGTATACATGCTTCCATCCGTTTACATAGCCGGTATCCGATCTTAACTTTGAACAGAACGACCACGTCCTCATCCGGATTGTAAGCCAAGACGCGTTCCCCACGGAGCACGTCTTTTTTTCGCCCGATTTCGCCGAAATTCCGCAACAATTGCCGATATTTACCGTCTAATGGAAGAGGAGGGGGAGAAGAGGATGATTCGAGAATGGTATGTCCGGATCGGGACCGTGCTTACATTTGCGTTTGTCCTGCTTACCGGTTTTCTGGGCTATTACACGTTAAATCCGCATGCGTTCGCCGCATCGCCCGTGCAGCCGTCCGCAGCGACGCCCGTGAGGGAGGCGTTATTCGAACCCGCAAGCGTTCGCCCCGGCGACTCGGTGGCAGGCATGTCGGCAGTGGCCGTGAGCCCGGGAACGCACGGCGTAAACTCGGTATCCGTGCTGTTCGCCGGCGACAAACAGATCAGCGGCAGGTTCGAGGTGCGGGACAGGGTAACGGAGCCGTACAATCCCGGAGACGTCATCTTTACGGTGGACGGCAAATCGGAGGGAAGCTTGCCGAAGGCGATGTCGTTTCACGAGGTGCCGAACCGGTTTGCGCTGACGTTTGCAAATCCGGACGATAAACGGAGATTCGGTCCGGCCGGCTCAAGCGGCACTGGCACGATCGCGATTTCCGGCTATATGGCCGTTTATGCGCCTATACTCGAAGGAACGTCGGATCGCGCCACGCTGGCCGAGATCAAGACGCTTCACGTCATTGCGCCGTTAAGCCCGGAAGTGAATAATCCGGACTTCGACAAAAACATGAAGCCTTTTCCTGCGCTGAAGCTGAAGCCAGCCGAAGCGGCGGCAAAACCGGCTGCCGTGTACGCTTGGCTCGAAGCTGTCGACAAGGCGTTCTACGGCCTTGAATACAATGGTAAAAAAATAAGTGCCGCCCAGCGCGACAAAGTAAAGCTTTGGCTGCAAGGCGCTTTTACGGAAGAACGGGTGGATCGACTGCTCGAGCAGCACGTTCCCGAATCGGAAGGCGGCTATTTGATCGGCGGCGGGTCTTCCGGCCTGTTTCCGCCGCTTGTTATCAAGGACGTTGTAGGGCCGAAGCTTGTCGCCGCATCCGACGGGCTGTACGCGTTCACCGTCACCTGGATCGTATCCGGCACTCAGGATGCCAGAATGGTCTGTTATTTGAAATATGGAGCAAACGGGTGGAAAATCGCAAGCTACGAATACGAGCTGATTTGAACCGGACGGCGAACGTCCGGTTTTTACGTCTTATTTTCCATTTTCAGGAGGATGTTCGCAGCTCGCAATCCCGCTTCCGTCAAGGGTTGTCACCTAATTTTCATAACTTTCGTGAAAACGCATCCATAGACGCGAATTCCGATGAATTGGGAGAATCTCATGGATTCCTTCCCGTTTTCGTGTCTTTTTGTGAGTATTAGGGGAATATTGAACGTTTCTACCGATTAAGTCGATTGCTCGCGCTTTGGGATGGTGATAAGATTCATTAAGAAATTGGAAAGCAGCCGGCTAGGAGGGCGAAAATGAACGTTTTGAAGCAATTAAAGCAATTTTACTGGAAAGACCGGTACTTGCTGTTCATCTCGATTGTCTGTTTGATGTGTTCCACCGCACTCGGGCTCGTGTATCCGCACTTGCTTCGATTCCTCATCGATGACGTCATCAAGAAGGAACAGTTCGAATGGGTACCCTATCTAGCGCTGCTTGTCGTAGCTGTCGTCGCGGTCAAAGCAACATTTGCGTACATGCACGGTTTTACGGGAGGCCGCCTCGGCAACCGGGTCGCCTTCAGCCTGCGTAACGCGCTGTACGAGAAGTTGCAATATTTATCGTTTCAGTATTACGACCGGGCCAAGACGGGCGATCTGATGTCCCGACTGACCGCGGACCTCGAAGGAATCCGCCAGTTTATCGGATTCGGCTTTGCGCAGCTGCTCAACGTGTTCCTCATGTTCATCTTCGGGTCGATTATGATGTTTACGATGAATTGGAAGCTGACGCTGGTCACCTTCATTACGATGCCGTTTCTGGTCGTTACGGCCATGCGGCTGGAGCGCCAGATTCACCCGGAATTCCGTTCGATCCGTCAAGCGAACAGCAACCTGACGACGGCCGTTCAGGAAAATATTAACGGCGTGCGCACCGTAAAAGCATTTGCGCGCGAACCGTTCGAGATTGAGAAATTTGCGTCGCGAAACGGCGAATTCAGAGAAAGCAACATTAACCTGTCGTATACGTGGTCCCGATTTTTCCCGACGCTTGAGCTGTTGTCCTCGGTTTGCGTAGCGGTATTGCTTACGGTAGGCGGCATGTTCGTTATCAAAGGCTCGATGACGCTTGGCGAGCTGGTCGCTTTTTTCAGCTTCATCTGGTACATTATAGCACCGATGCGGGATATCGGGTTTCATATTAACAACTATACGCAATCGAAGGCATCCGGCGAGCGCGTGCTGGAGATTCTGAATCAATACGTACACGTAAAAGACAAGGATGGAGCGATAACGCCGGAGCATGTGCAAGGTACGGTGCGCTTCGAAAACGTTACGTTCTCGTATCCCGAAAAACAGCCCGCGCTGCGGGAGTTCAATCTGGAAGCGCCTGCTGGCTCCGTTATTGGTCTACTTGGCGGAACCGGCTCAGGCAAATCAACCGTCATTCAGCTGATGCTTCGCGCCTACAACATCAAGGAAGGGCGCATCACGCTCGACGGAAAAGACATTCGCGACATCAAGCTCGAGGCGCTGCGCCAGCAGATCGCCCTCGTGTTCCAGGAGACGTTCCTGTTCTCGTCGACGATTCGCAACAACATTTCGTACGGGCGCAAGGACGTAACCGACGAAGAGATCGTGCGGGCCGCGAAGCTCGCGAAGGCGCATGACTTCATTATGGAACTGCCGCTCGGGTACGACACGGTCGTCGGCGAACGCGGAATGGGGCTGTCGGGCGGTCAGAAGCAGCGTATCGCAATCGCGCGAGCGCTGATCAAAGATCCGAAAATATTGATTCTGGACGATGCCACCAGCGCCGTCGATATGGAAACCGAGCATGAAATTCAGGCCGGCTTCCAGGAGCTGATGAAGGGCCGGACGACGTTTATTATCGCTCACCGGATCTCGTCGCTGAAACATGCCGACGAAATACTCGTGCTGGACAGCGGACGCATCATCCAGCGCGGCACGCACGAGGAGCTGCTCAGCCAGCCGGGCCATTATTACGAGACGTATAAAATCCAATATTCGGATCATCCGGATTTTGCGCAGCAACAGGAAGAACGGAGGGTGGTAGGATGAGCCGGCCGAAGGAGCATCCGGAAGAACAGGGGCACGCCGCACGTGCGGGCCAATCGGGGAAAACGAGCGAACGCTTCGTTTATCAGGACGACGACAAAATGGAGAAGTCGTTCGACTGGGGGCAGTTGAAGCGGATGGGGGCTTATCTGAAGCCTTACCGCCGGCAATTGCTGCCGATCATTCTCGCTACGATGATACTCGGCACGTTCTCGAAGCTGGCCATCCCTTACTTGATCAGTCTCGCGATCGACAAAGCGCTCTTTAACGGCGACGGCAATCTGCTGATGATTCTTGCCAGTACGATGCTGGCGCTGTATCTGCTGCAATATTTTGTAAACCGATACCGTATTCGTTACATTAACGTCATCGGCCAAAAGGTGCTTTTCGACTTACGCTACTCGCTGTTCAGTCACATCCAGCAGCTGTCGTTCCGCTTTTTCGACAAACGTCCGGCCGGTTCGGTGCTTGTGCGTATTACGAACGACGTCAACTCGCTGCAGGATTTGTTTACGAACGGCGTCGTCAACCTGCTTATCGACTGCATGCAGCTGATCGGGATCGTCATTATTTTGCTGTCGCTCAGTCCTAAGCTCGGACTAGCCATCATCGTTACGGTTCCGCTGATGTTCATCGTGTCCGGCTCGCTGCGCAAGCGGATCCGGCACGCCTGGCAGGACGTCCGCATGAAGCAGTCGCGAATCAACGCGCATGTGGCCGAATGCATTCAGGGCATCCGCGTCACGCAGGCATTCACTCAAGAGAAAGAAAATATCAAATACTTCGACGACATGAACACGATCAACAAAAACTCGTGGGATCGGGCGTCGGCGCTCAACCAGGCGTTCGGGCCGATTATCGAGCTGACCGGTGCCATCGGAACGTGTATCTTGTTCTGGTACGGCGCCAACTTGATCGAACACAAAGAGCTGACGATCGGGATGCTCGTCGCCTTCGCGAACTATATCGGCAACTTCTGGGAGCCGATCAACCGGCTTGGTCAAATGTACAATCAGATGCTGGTGGCGATGGCTTCGTCGGAGCGCATCTTCGAGTTTCTTGACGAGAAGGCGACGGTTGCGGAGAAAGACAAGCCGGAAACGCTGCCGGATATCAAAGGCGATGTCCGCTTCGACAATATCGTCTTCGAATACGAGAAGGGCCGCCCCGCCCTCAAGGGCATCAGTCTGGAGGCGAAGGCGGGCGAATCGATCGCGCTCGTCGGTCATACGGGCTCGGGCAAAAGTACGATCATCAATCTGCTGTGCCGATTTTACGATCCGGTCGAAGGCCGGGTGCTCGTGGACGGCTACGATATCCGCGACGTTACACTGCAAAGCTTGCGCTCGCAGGTCGGCATCGTGCTTCAGGATACATTCATCTTCTCGGGCTCGATCCGCGACAACATTCGTTTCGGGCGGCTCGAAGCGACGAACGAAGAGATCGAGGCGGCTGCCAAGGCGGTGCATGCGCACGACTTCATCGTGAAGCTGCCGGACGGATACGATACGCAAGTCGAGGAACGGGGCAATATGCTCTCGATGGGGCAAAGGCAACTGCTGTCGTTTGCCCGGGCGCTGCTCGCGAATCCGCGTGTGCTCATTCTCGACGAAGCGACGGCCAGCATCGATACGGAGACGGAGCAAAAAATTCAGCAGGCGCTCAAGACGCTGCTGATTGGGCGTACCTCGTTCATGATCGCTCACAGGCTTTCGACGATTCGGGGCGCCGACAAAATTGTCGTGCTCGACCACGGCAATATTATGGAAGAAGGCACTCACGACGAATTGATGCGCCACGGCGGTATTTATCACGGGCTGGTGGAAGCCCAGTACAAATTTCTTAGCGAAGCGGTTTAATCGCAGAGGAAGCCTTTGGAGGCGCAATAAGCGTCCCGAAGGCTTCGTTTTTTTTGAATTTATAGTTTCGGTTTTTTTACGAAGGACTGGCAAGGAAAAAGCGGCGGCCGAATAGGCTTGCTACAAGGAGATAAAAACTGAAAGGAGGAACGCTATGCAAATCGAAGTCGTGCAGCCCGGCGATTCGCTGTGGGCGATCGCGAAACGATATGGCGTGCCGGTTGACGACATCGTCCGCATCAACGAGATCGACGAGCCGACACGGCTCGCGGTCGGGCAAGCGCTCGTCATCCCGACCAGCGATACGTACCATATCGTCCGTCCCAGTGAATCGCTCTGGACGATTGCACACCGCTACGGCGTATCGGTCGAAGCGATTGCACAAGCGAACGGGATTACGGACCCTTCCCGGCTCTACGTTGGACAGCGGCTGCTCATTCCCCGGCAGGGCGAGAAACGGACGATCGAGGTGAACGGTTATTTACAGCCGAAGACGGCTGAACAGGATCGCGCTATCGTGAAGGAAACGGCGCCGTATATGACGTATTTCAGTCTGTTTCAGTATATCGCCCACCCGGACGGCTCGCTCACTCCCCCGCAGGACGAGGCGGCGCTCGCGGCGATACGAAATACGGATGCGGCGCCGATGATGGTCGTGACGAACTTCGAGAACGGCACGTTTTCGTCGGAAGTGGCGCGGTCGCTGTTCGACAATGCCGAAGCGAGAAGCAAATTTATGGACAACGTAATCGCCACTATGCAAAACAAACATTTTTACGCGCTCAACATCGATTTCGAGCATATTTTTCCCGAGGACCGGGAAAAGTACAACGCCTTTCTCCGCGACATAACGGCACGCGTGCACGCGATCGGCAAAGCGGTATCGACCGCTCTCGCCCCGAAAACGAGCGGCACGCAGGCGGGCAGATGGTACGAAGCGCATGACTACAAGGCTCACGGCGAAATCGTCGACTTCGTCATCATTATGACGTACGAGTGGGGCTGGTCGGGCGGCCCGCCTATGGCGGTGGCGCCGATCCCGCAAGTCAGACAAGTGCTGGATTATGCGGTGTCGGTCATTCCGCCGGACAAAATTATGATGGGAGCCCCGCTGTACGGTTACAACTGGACGCTGCCTTACATAAAAGGCGGCAAATTCGCGCCGACGCTCTCTCCGAAGGCGGCCGTTGTACTGGCCCGCGATGTGGGGGCGTATATCCGCTTCGATCCGGCATCGCAAGCGCCTAACTTTACTTATTACGATCACGAGGGCAAGGAGCATATCGTCTGGTTCGAAGATGCGCGTAGCATGCAGGCCAAGTTCGATTTGATCAAGGAATACGGGCTTCGCGGCATCAGCTATTGGCTGCTCGGGCAAAGCTTTCCGCAAAACTGGCCGCTGCTCGAGGCAAATTTTCATGTTAAGAAGGTAACTTGAAGGAGATCGTATGTTCGGTGTCGAAGAAGATCTGTCCGAGGGGAATCGGGCAGATCTTTTTTTGGGGAGAGCGGAGAACTCCGGCTATGTATGCCTGGCGTATTTGCAAATTGCTCCCCGAACCTTTAATCTAGTAACTGATATGCAGAACTTGCTCGATTCAGGAGGGCTTCCGATGAGGTCGACGCGAACGCTATGGAGAACGATCGGAACGGCGGCGCTTATGGCGACGCTTCTATTAGTTGGCGGACTCGTGTACGCCTTGAACGATGTTATCAATCCGAAACCTGCTCCGTTTGCGCAAGCGGAGGAGCCGCCGCCGGTGCCGGCGGAGCAGAAGACGTCGATCGATATCGTGGCGCTCGGCGATTCGCTTACGGTCGGAACGGGTGACGTCTCCGGCAAAGGATACGTGCAGAACGTTAAGGAGAAGCTGGCAAGCGCTACGAAAAAACAGGTTAACGTTATCGGCAACTATGCGGTTAACGGGTATCGGACCGATCAACTGCTCGCCGCTTTGCAAAATGCGAAAGGCATTCCGTACGGGATCGAAAAGGCGGATGTCGTTCTGCTCACGATGGGCGGAAACGACTTGTTTGCGATCGGACAAGATGTGCTGAATGCGGGGAGCGACCAGCTCGATCCGGCAAAGGTGCGGGACCGGCTGCCGGAGCCGCTGAAACGGCTGGAGCAGATCCTGACGAAGCTGGCGGAGCTGAATCCGAAAGCGAAAATCGTTTATGTGGGCGTGTACAATCCGTTTTACAATATTCCGGACATGCGTCCCGCTACGGTTCATGTGCAGGAATGGAACGATCAGGCGTTCAAGATTGCGAGCCGTTTCCCGAATATGGTCGTCGTGCCGACGATCGATCTGTTCCAGTTCGGGATCGACAACTACCTGTACAGCGATCACTTCCACCCGAATCAAGCCGGGTACGTGCGGATCGCCGACCGCGTCGTGCAGGCGCTTGAATAGAGGAGGGGAGCGAATGACCGGGGAAACGTCCGTTGTACTGTCCGTCCATCAATTGAAGAAAAAAATCAAAAACCGGCTTATTATTAAAGGCATTTCGTTCGATGTGCGGCGCGGCGAAATATTCGGCTTTCTCGGGCCGAACGGCTCCGGCAAAACAACGACGATCCGCATGCTCGTCGGACTGATCAAGCCGACGGACGGTACGATCAAGCTGAGCGGCTACGATATCGTCAAGCAGCCGACCGAAGCGCTACGTCACGTCGGCTGTATCGTCGAAAACCCCGAGCTCTACTCGTATATGACCGGGTGGGAAAATCTCGAGCATTTCGCGCGGATGATTCCCGGCGTCGGCGAATCGCGTATTCGCGAAGTGACCGAGATCGTCGGACTCGGCCAGCGTATATTCGACAAAGTCAAGACGTATTCGCTCGGCATGCGCCAGCGGCTCGGCATCGCCCAGGCGCTGCTCGGGAGCCCGAGCCTGCTCATTCTCGACGAGCCTACGAACGGGCTCGATCCGCAAGGGATCAAGGAAATGCGCGATTTTATCCGGGAGCTGGCGGCGAAGGGGCTCAGCCTGTTCGTCTCCAGTCATCTGCTCAGCGAAATCCAGCAAATGTGCGACCGGGTGGCCATCATCAGCCACGGAAACGTCATTGCCGTAGGCGAGGTGGACGAGCTGCTTAGACAGGCGGGAAGCACCGTTGTCTGGAATGCCGAGCCTTACGAGCGCGCCCGGGAGCTGCTCGCCGGAGCGGAGGGCGTCCAGTTGCTCAGTCCGGACGAACGCCAATCCGCTGCCGAACAGGCTGGTCGAGATGGCGTCCGGCCGATCGTCGTTCAGATGGAGCAAGAGACGATTCCGGCGCTGAACGAGGCGATGGTCGCATCCGGCATCCGTGTACACGGAATACGGATCGCGAATCCTACGCTGGAGGAGCTGTTTTTGCGCGTGACGGAGGGGGAGAAAATTGAATAGCGTCGGCCTCTACCCATTGGTTCAGAACGAAACGATCAAAATTTGGAAGAAAAAACGGTTTCTCGTCATCCTCCTCATTTTGGCTGCCCTTATCCCGATGTTCACGTACGCGCAGATGAAGGTGGCGCAAAATAGCAAGAAGCAGTTCGGCACGCAGGACTGGAGGCTGGAGACGCAGCAGCAGATCAACGATTACACGAACCGTCTGGCCAGCAACCGCGTGCCGGAAGAGTGGAAAAAAGTGATGCGGGTGCAGGTCAAGGTGCTGCAATATTACTTGGACAAAAACGTGGACCCGAAGGCGCCTAACGGCGTTACGTTCACGAAAACGTTCATGGCGAACGCCATCAGTCTGTTCATTCCGCTTATGGTTATGGTTCTCGCTTCCGACCTCGTGTCGTCCGAGCATTCCACCGGTACGATCAAGCTGCTGCTTACAAGGCCCGTTCAGCGCTGGAAGGTGCTCGCGAGCAAATATATTGCGCTTTTGCTCTACATATCACTTACCGTTCTCGCTACAATGGCGCTCGCTTATTTGATATCGGGGCTTGTGTTCGGTTACGGAGGGTGGACGCTTCCAACGTTCACCGGGTACCAGATCGTCGGCTCGGAGATCGACATGAGCAATGTTCACCCGGTTCCCGGCTGGTTGTACGTACTTATGGAGCTAGGCCTCGTCTGGTTCGCCGCGCTGATCGTCGGGTTCATGTCGCTGATGGTGTCGGTGCTCGTGCGCAGCACGGCGGCCGGCATGGGCATCATGCTTGCGGTTGTTATATCCGGCAGCATTTTGACGAATATGGTATCGTCGTGGGAAACGGCCAAATATTTATTTATGGTTAATCTGACGCTGACCGACTATTTGGCGGGTCGGCTGCCGCCGATCGAAGGGATGGATCTCGGCTTCTCCATGACTGTGCTTGCGGTGTGGGGGATCGCTTCGCTTGTCGTCTCCTTCGCGGTTTTCACGAGAAAAGATGTGTTGAACTAGGCCCTGTTTGCGGCATGCTGTAACCGGTGTGGAACATCTCCGGCGGTTTCTGCCCGAAATGGGGCATGGTAAAAATAAATCGCTTTGAGTATAATGCATATTATGCGCGATCCGAAAATGAGCGGTTTCTTATTTTTGGATCGCAACTTAGCTGCTAAGGCAGCATGGAATTCATTCGATACTTAACAGGGGGCGCGCGGATTGACAGAGCAGTTGGACTTGTTTGCGGAGTCGGCATCATCGGTCGGCAAAAAAACAGCGGGCCCGTCTAACGGCGGCAAGGCGGCACCGGGAAGCAAAGCTCCCGCCGACAAGCAGCCGGCAGGCGTGCGGCCTTCGGACGACGGTCCGTCCACCGGTTACGATGCGGACGATATTCAAGTTCTCGAAGGTTTGACAGCCGTGCGCAAACGGCCGGGGATGTATATCGGCAGCACGAGCACATCGGGTCTCCATCATCTCGTATGGGAAATCGTCGATAACGCCGTCGATGAACATCTTGCCAAATATTGCACGAAAATCGATATTCTTATACATAAAGATCAATCGATCACCGTACGCGACAACGGCCGGGGCATCCCGACAGGCATGCACAAAACGGGCATTCCGACGCCCCAGGTCGTCTTTACGGTACTGCACGCCGGTGGCAAATTCGGCGGCGGCGGCTACAAGAAGTCGGGCGGCTTGCACGGCGTCGGCGCTTCGGTGACGAATGCGCTGTCGGAATGGCTCGAGGTGGAAATATGGCGCGACGGCAAAACGCACCGGCAGCGGTTCGAATACTGGGTCGACCCGAGCGGCAAAGAGCATGTCGGCGAGCCGGTGACCGGTCTAGACATTATCGGCAACACGAACCGCACCGGCTCGCAGATTACGTTTAAGCCGGACAAGCGGGTGTTCCAGGGCGGTATAGCGATCAATTACGATACGCTGTCCGAACGGCTGCAGGAGCTGGCTTTTCTGAACTCGGGGCTTAAAATTACGCTCAAGGACGAGCGTTCCGGCAACGAGGAAATGTTCGAATACGAAGGCGGCGCGAAGCAGTTCGTCCAGTTTTTGAACGAGGACAAGACGGTGCTGCACGACGTCATTCATTTTTACGCGGAAAAAGACGATATCGAAGTGGAAGTGGCGTTCCAGTACAACGACGGTTATACCGAAACGATCGCATCCTTCGTCAACTCGATCCCGACCCGCGGCGGCGGCACGCACGAAACGGGCTACAAAACGGCCTATACCCGGGTGATGAACGAATACGCCCGCAAAGCCGGCATCTTGAAGGAGAAGGACAAAAACCTCGAAGGCGTCGATCTGCGCGAAGGCATGATGACGGTCATCAACATCAAGATGGGCGAGGTGGAGTTCGTCGGACAAACGAAAGACCAGCTCGGCAGCGCCTCGGCGCGCAGTGCGGTCGATTCCGTCGTCTCCGAGAAGCTGGCGGTGTTTCTGGAAGAAAATCCGCAGGTGGCGCAGCTGCTGCTCAAAAAAGCGGTGCAGTCGGCGAAAGCCCGGGAAGCGGCCCGCAAAGCGCGCGAAGAAGTGCGCAACGGCAAAAAGGGCAAAAGCGAAAGCTCCAACCTGGGAGGCAAGCTGACACCGGCGCAGTCGAAGGACTATATGCGCAACGAGCTGTTTATCGTCGAGGGCGATTCGGCGGGCGGCTCGGCCAAGCAGGGGCGCGATTCGCGGCATCAGGCGATTTTGCCGCTGAAGGGCAAGCCGATGAATCCGGAGAAGGCGAAGCTGGCGGATATATTGAAAAACGACGAGTACAAGGCGATCATCGCTTCGATCGGCGCGGGGGTCGGCTCCGACTTCGAGATCGAGGAGATTAACTACGGCAAAGTCATTATCATGACCGATGCCGATACGGACGGGGCGCATATTCAGGTGCTGCTGCTGACGTTTTTCTATCGGTACATGAAGCCGCTGATCGATGCGGGGCGGGTTTATATCGCCCAGCCGCCGCTTTACAAAGTGACGAAAAAAGCCGGCAAAAACACGGTAACGAAGTACGCGTTCTCGGACGAGCAGCTCGGGCAGTTCATGAAGGAGCTGGGTAAGTCGGTCGAGCTGCAGCGTTATAAAGGGCTCGGTGAGATGAATCCCGATCAGCTGTGGGAAACGACGATGGACCCTGATTCGCGGGTGCTGCTGCAGGTGCAGATCGAGGATGCGGCCAAAGCGGAACGGCGCGTTTCCACCCTGATGGGCGACAAGGTCGATCCCCGCAAGCGGTGGATTATCGAGAATGTCGATTTTACGGAGCTTGTGGAATAACGGAAGTTTAAACCAAGGGGGGAACGGTTACGAATAGTAAGAAGTTCACCCCCTATAATTTGAGGTGACATCAGCTTGAGCGTATCGGAGCAGCATTTGCCTGCGTTTTTGGAAGAAGTGGTAGGGGACCGGTTCGGACGCTACTCCAAATATATTATTCAGGACCGGGCGATTCCCGACGTCCGCGACGGCTTGAAGCCGGTGCAGCGCCGCATTTTGTATGCCATGTACGAATCGGGCAATACGCCGGACAAGCCGTACCGCAAGTCGGCGAAGACGGTCGGGGACGTGATGGGCAACTATCATCCCCACGGCGACGCCTCGATTTATGACGGCATGGTGCGGATGGCGCAGCCGTGGAAGATGGCGCATGTGCTCGTCGACGGGCACGGCAACTGGGGCTCGATGGACGACGACCCGCCCGCGGCAATGCGTTACACCGAAGCACGGCTGTCGAACATTGCGATGGAGCTATTGCGGGATATCGACAAACGCACCGTTCTGTTCAAGGACAACTTCGACAATACGGCGAAAGAACCGGTGGTGCTCCCGTCACGTTATCCGAACTTGCTCGTAAACGGCGTCAGCGGGATCAGCGCCGGCTTCGCTACGGAAATTCCCCCGCACAATCTGCGCGAAGTCATCGACGCGTGCATCGCGCTGATCGATAATAGCGATATTACGGTCGAGCAGCTGATGAAGGTTGTCAAAGGTCCGGACTTCCCTACGGGCGGCATCATCATGGGAGAGGAAGGCATCCGCGAAGCTTACGAGACCGGCAAGGGCCGCATTTATTTGCGCGCCAAGACGGCGATCGAGGACATGAAGGGCGGACGGCAGCAGATTGTCGTCACGGAAATTCCGTATCAGGTGGTCAAGTCGAAGCTGGTGACGGCGATCGAGATGATCCGCATCGAGAAGAAGGTCGAAGGCATCGCGGAAGTTCGCGACGAAAGTGGCCGGAACGGCCTTCGCATCGTTATCGAGCTGAAGAAGGAAGCCGACGCGCAAGGCATCTTGACCTATTTGCTGAAAAAAACCGATCTGCAGGTCGCTTACAGCTTCAACATGGTCGCTATCGTCAACAAAACGCCGAAGCAGTTCGGTATCAAAGGGCTGCTCGAAGCGTATGTCGAGCATCAGAAGGATGTCGTGACGCGCCGCTCGCAATATGAGCTGGAGAAGGCGGAGGATCGCGCCCACATTTTGGAAGGCCTCGCCAAGGCGCTGAACATCCTCGACGAAGTGATCGCAACGATCAAAGCTTCGAAAAACCGGCAGGACGCGCAAAAAAACTTGGTCGACCAGTTCGGCTTTACGGAGCGCCAGGCCGATGCGATTTTGACACTCCAATTGTACCGGCTTACGAATCTTGAAATTACGTCGATCGAAAAAGAGCTCAAAGATATTCAGAAGACGATCGCTTATTTGCGCGGCATTTTGTCCAGCCATACAAAGCTGATGGGCGTCATCAAGCAGGAGATGGGCGACATTCGCCAGCGCTACGGCATCGACCGGAGATCGGCCATTCAAGAAGAGGTCGAAGAGCTGAAAGTCAATCTGGAAGTTATGGTCACGCCGGAGGATGTACTTGTCACGCTTTCGAGCGACGGTTACTTAAAGCGTACGAGCATGCTGTCGTTTACCCGTTCGGGGGGCGAGATCGAAAGCTCCGGGGTGAAGGAAAACGACTACATTCGTCATCTGCTCGAAGTGAACACGATCGACAATCTGCTGCTGTTTACGCAGAAAGGTTTGTTTTATTTGCTGCCGGTTCACCAAATACCGGAGTACAAGTGGAAGGAAAACGGAACGCCGATCGTCAACGTCATTCCGATTGCCAAGGAGGACCGGATCGTCTCCGTCATTCCGGTCAAATCGTTCGAGGAGCCGGGGAAAACGCTCGTATTCGTTACGAAGCGCGGACAGGTGAAGCGAACCGAGCTGAAGGAATACCAGACGAACCGTTCTTCGGGGCTCGTCGCGGTGAAGGTCGCCGATTCCGACGAGGTTATTACGGTCCGTCTAAGCGACAATGCCAAAGAAATACTGCTCGTCACCCGCCTGGGGATGAGCATCCGCTTCAAGGAAATGGAAGTGAATGCGATGGGTAGAGCCGCTGCTGGCGTCAAAGGCATTCAGCTTCGCGATGAGGACGAGGTTGTTGCGGCCGAATGGGTGGAAGGCGAAGAAGGCGAAATTTGGGTCGTGTCGGATCACGGTTATGCCAAAAGCTCGCTTCTGCTCGATTATCCGATCCAAGGACGTGGCGGCAAAGGGATCATTACGTTCGAGTTCAAGGAAGGCAAACGCGTCAAGCCGAACGGGACGACGCTCCAGGAAGCGTTTTTCGTCAAGCACGCGCTGCGGCTTACTGCGATTATGAAAAGCGGCGCGCAGCATACGTTTACGACGGAAGAAGCGCCGATCGAGGACCGCAAATCGCACGGCAAGTCGGTCGTTCCAGTGGTCAAAGGAGATATCGTCGTCTCTGTCATCAAACGGCCTGCGCCGGTGTAAGACCTGCGACTTTTCGCTACACGGCTAGCATTCCCTGTCACCGTTTGGTTCGTACGCGGACCAAGCTTTGCGGGGAAGACAAAAAAGCCGACGAACGGCCCACTTGGCATGGACTATCCAGTCTATGGGACCCTTGTGGGTCGTTTTTTTCGACCTTATCGGACGTTTTCGGAAGTTTATGGCCGATTCCCGGCGTCCGCTGCCATTTCCGTACCCGATTCTTCCCTCGGGTCGAGTCGTCTCGCCAAGTTCCGCACCGGCCTATCGGTTTCCGATGTTGAATCGTATCAAAATGTCAGCCGGCATCGCATATTGTGTTGCAAAATATTAATCCTATTAATCTTTCATACGACATTTGCGGTTGCTATAATAGGAGTAAGAGCAAAGCTCGGTCGATTTTAAGCCAGCTTTTCAAAAGCTTTCAGGAGGTGAAAAGGTTGCAAACCAATCAATTCGCGAAACTGTGGAGCAAAATTAGCAAGGATTTGAAGACCCATATGGAGACGGAGCTCGCCCCGGCCTTGACGGAAGGGCAGCTGAACGTGCTCGAGGTGCTGCTTACCCAGGATCAGATGAAGCCCTCGGACTTGCTCGAGCATTTGAACACGACTCCGGCGGCCGTTACGACGCTGCTGGACCGCATGGAGAAGAACGGGCTGATTATGCGTCAGCGCGACGACCAGGACCGGCGTATCGTCTGGATTATTCCGACGGAGAAGGGGAAGACGGAGTGCGCGCGCGGGGTAGACATTCGCAATGACTTTATTCATTCGCAGCTCGACCGTATTTCGGCGCATAACCAGCAGCTGCTTCTTTATTTGCTCGGCAAGGTGGCGGGCTGAGCTTGGCTCGCTTCGGCGGACCCGCTTATACATACCAAAAAGCGCAGAGACAGGCTCCCTGCGCTTTTCTTTATGGGGTTATTTTGTTACTTACTTTCCCAGCGGCTGAGTATCCCGGCGGGCAAAAACAAGCCCGAGGACGTAATCGGCAGTCCGATCTCGCCGCACGTAATCGTTCCGCCGTATTTGCGGGCGACCGTCATCGCCAAAATATTATGCATTACGGTAGGGGATAATCCGGTCGTATACGAATTGATCAGGAAAAAGAGAGGGTTGTCCGACAAAATGCCGGCGCAAAACTCGACGAACGGATACAAATTCGTTTCCAGCTTCCACGTTTCTCCGCCAGGTCCGCGGCCGTATGACGGCGGGTCCATGATAATCGCGTCATATTTGCTGCCGCGCCGCTGCTCGCGATGCACGAATTTGAACACATCGTCGGTAATAAACCGGACGGGACGTTCCCCGAGCCCGGATAACTGCAAATTTTCTTTGGCCCACTGGACCACGCCCTTCGAGGCGTCGACGTGGCATACTTCCGCTCCGGCGCTTGCGCAGGCGACCGATGCGCCTCCCGTATAGGCGAACAAGTTCAGCACCTTGATCGGGCGTCCGGCTGCGGCGATTTTGTCCATCATCCACCGCCAGTTGACCGCCTGCTCGGGGAAGAGCCCGGTATGTTTAAAGCCGGTCGGCTTTATGTAGAACGAAAGCTTGTCATAGCCGATGACCCACCGCTCCGGCAGCTCTCGCTTCATCTCCCATTGGCCGCCGCCCGAGGAGCTGCGGTGATAATGCGCGGCCGCTTGCTTCCAAGCCGCCGTTTCCTTGCGGATCGGCCATATGATTTGCGGGTCCGGTCGCCGCAGCACGACGTCGCCCCAACGCTCCAGCTTATCGCCGTCTCCCGTATCGATCAATTCGTAGTCTTTCCAATCGCTGGCGTAAAACATGCGTATAATCCTTCCTTCGTGTCGGTATTCACTCTATTCTACATGATCGGGGGCGTATAGTTCCACTTTTATTGCACGTTTGCATTCGTGTCGGTTTGTGGTAGCATAAATTTGGCATTATTTTCACAGGAAAGGAACGAAGATGGTTATGAACAGATGGAAATACGGTGCGGGGGCGGCCGCGCTGCTTGTTGGATTCGCCGTATTGGCCGGGACGATCCGCAAAACCGGTCCTACCGCGTTTGACGAAGCCGTCGGCGGTTGGCTGACCGGACTGCGCTCGGACGGGCTTACGGCCTTTTTCAAGGCGCTGTCTCCGCTTGTTTCGACGACGGTTTTTGCCATTCTTCTCGTCGTTTTCGCGCTTCTGTTCGCTTTTGTCTTCAAAAAACGGCTGGAGCCGCTGCTGCTTATTGTGAATCTGGCCGTCGCTTTCGGTCTGTATCGCGGGCTTAAAGGCGTGTTTGCACGGCCGCGTCCTTCTGCCGATGCGCTGATTCATGCCTCGGGTTTCAGCTTTCCGAGCGGTAATGCGCTTATGGCTGCGTCCTTTTATGGGCTGATCGCCTATTTGCTGTACAGGCTCTGGAAGAAGAGCAGGCCTGGTCTCTCTTGGACGATGCTCGTGCTCGGCTTTGCGCTTGTGCTGTTGATCGGCGTGAGCCGCGTCTATTTGGGCGTCCATTATGCGACTGATATTTTGGCGGGTTATGCGCTCGGAGGTGCGTGGATGCTGATCTGCGCCGCTATCGTCAACAAGCGTTCTTGAAGGTAAGGCGGTACCACCGCAGCGGCGAATGAGTATCCTAACCGACGGGCTATACTATGCTTAGCCCCAAAAAGTGAAGCAAAGCTTTGGAGTCGTGGAGGATCTCATGAGCGGTAAAGTGTTGCTGGTGGAGGACGAGCGCAAAATTGCCCGTGTGCTGGAGCTGGAGCTGCGTCATGAAGGCTACCGGATGACGCTGGCCGAAACGGGGCCTGACGGACTCGAGCAGGCGCTGCAAAACGATTGGGACGTCATTCTGTTGGATATTATGCTGCCGGGCATGACCGGGCTGGAAGTGCTGGAGCGCATTCGCGAGAAGAACAAAACCGTTCCGATCATTTTGCTGACCGCCCGCGATTCGGTCCCCGACAAAGTAAACGGACTCGATCTCGGCGCCAACGATTATGTTACGAAGCCGTTTGCGATCGAGGAGCTGATGGCCCGGATCCGCAGACATATTCGCACGACTCGCCTTCAGCCCGGCGCCGACGAAAGCGTATACCGGGTCGATGACCTGACGCTGGAAGCCAAGTCGCGCAAGGTGACGCGCGAACAAGAAACGATTGATCTCACTCCACGCGAATTCGAGCTGCTGCTTTATTTTATGAAAAATCCCGGCGCCGTCCTGTCGAGAGAGCAAATACTCGCGGATGTGTGGGGGTACGACTTTGCCGGAGATACGAACTTGGTCGACGTGTACGTTCGGTATTTGCGTCAAAAAATCGACGAAGGCTTCAAAACGAAGCTGATCCAAACGAGCCGGGGCGTCGGTTATTATTTGAAAGGGCCTCCGTCCGGAGATAAGCCGACATGAGCCTCCGTACGCGTCTCATGGTACTGACCTCGGCCTGGCTCGTATTCATTCTCGTTTTGTTCAGCACGCTGCTGTATTCGTTTTTTGTCGGGATAACGGCCAAAAGCGAAAAGGAGCTGCTGTTCGGCAAGGCACAGTCGATTCTCGAAAACCGGAAAGTTCACGACGAGCGTTATTGGAGCGACGCGGACCTGCTCGATGAATTTCTCGTCAGCGACGAGATGATCCGAATTATCGGCATGGACGGCTTGGTGAAGCTCGAGCTGCAGAGCAATGAAATACTCGTGGTCGAGCCCCCGCATGTGACGACCCGTGACAGCTTCTCCATCAAACGGATCGACAAAACCCGCTACTTGTACGTGGAAGTTCCGATTATGTCCGGCAGCGAACAGATCGGCGTGCTGGAGATCGCCCGCAAGCTGACGAAATGGAGCCTCTACATCAATGTGTTGACAACCGCGCTCATCCTGATGTCGATCGGGGCCGTTGTCGTTTCCGCTATCGGCAGCTTTTTTTATTCGAGCTTCCTGTTTCAGCCGCTTCGTCAGCTTAATTCGACGATGCAGATGATTCAGCTTAGCGGCACGTTCCGCAAGCTGGATGACGAGTTTATGGCCCGAACGGACGAACTGGGGAAGCTGGGCATTACGTTTAACGAAATGATTTCCAGGCTCGAGGAGCTGGTGCAGAAACAGAAACGCTTCGTAGCCGATGCGTCCCACGAGCTGAGGACGCCTTTGACGATTATCGAGAGTTATGCGGGGATGCTGAACCGGTGGGGCAGCGAAGACCCGGAGCTGCGCAAAGAAGCGATCGACGCCATATTGGGCGAATCGCATCGGCTCAAAAGTCTGGTAGGTTCGCTCATGCAGCTCGCCGAATCCGAGCAGGAAGACTGGCTCCGTATGGAGCAAATCGATCTGATGGCTATCGTGCGCTCGGCCGCTTCGGCGATGGAGGTTGCTTTTAGCAGAGACATCCGAATCGAGAGCCGCTCGGATTCGGTACCGATAACAGGCGATTCGGAGAAGCTGAAGCAACTGCTGATTATCCTGCTCGACAATGCAATTAAGTACAGTGCAGAGCCGGTCCGCATTCGCGTCGTTGCGCTTCAGCAGGCCGTGCAGGTGATGGTGGTGGACGAAGGGATCGGCATGGAGGACAAGACGCTGCCGTTTTTATTCGACCGTTTTTTTCGCACCGATCTGGCCCGGACACGGCAAACCGGTGGCTTCGGGCTCGGACTTTCCATCGCCAAAAGCATCGTCGAACGGCACGAGGGGGCGATTCGGATCGAGAGCCGTCCGGGAAAGGGAACGACGGTTATCGTGGAACTTCCTCGCTGAGGCGTGAAACATTTGGCTCCTCTTTTACGTCTTAATAGCTATAACGGAATTACCGCCCTGTCTGGCGGCTAAATAGGCAAACAGCCCTTCCGGCGGAAGGGCGCAGCATCGTCTGGTAGTCGCCCTCGATTACAAAACCCGGCGAGCCGTCATATAGTGGGAGCTCCAGTAGGACGAATTCAGACTGGACGTCGTCACGCCGACTCCCTTTTTATAAGTGTGCAAAATTTTGCCGTTGCCCATATAAATGGCTACATGACCCACGTTGCCTTTGCCCGTCCGGCTTGTCCAGAAAAAGACGAGATCGCCTTTTTTCAAGTTGCTTCTCGACACGTAGCTGCCGACTTTGGATTGCTGCTTCGAACTGCGCGGCAGCGAAATGCCTTGCTTTTTAAACAAATATTGGGTAAAAGAAGAACAGTCGAATGCGCTTGTGCGGCCGGATTTCGCTCCGAACACATAAGGCGTTCCTTTATATTTAAGTCCTGTCGATATAATGGAACCGGCACGGGTTGCCGATGTGGAAACGGTTTCGGCGTGAGCTGGCGTCGACATCAACCCTAGGTTGCCGGACAATGCGATCGTCAAAGCGATTACTCCGCCGATAACAGGCTTGTACCATTTGGTTTTCTGTGTAGTAGTAAACATTAGAACCTCCTGATGATGATGTTCTCGATTTGGCGGCCGCCTACAAAACAAGTATAGCAGAGTAAAATATGGATGTATCTGGGAGTCGTTGCTTGACGCTTAGAGCCGCAACGGTTTCAGCACTTTTATTAAAATAACATTAAAAAAACGCTAATTTTGAATAAAACCGGCGGGCAAGGTGCCGGAGCGCTTGGGGAGAGGGAAAAAGCGGTGCAATCGTTAATGGGCAAGGTGCGCGGCGAGCTGCTGCCGCAGCTTGCCATTCGAAGCGTGAATCCGCGGGAGCCGGTCGAAGTGTTGTTCGTACCGAAGCCGTGGCGGCTCGTCGGGGCCGGCAATTACGCGGCGGTCGTTTTGCATCCGGAGGAGCCGGGCAAGGTCGTCAAGGTGTATGCCGAAGGGCGTCCGGGCTTGCAAGAGGAGATTGAGGTGTACCGCAGGCTTGGCCGGCATCCGGCTTTTTCCGAATGTTACGGCGCAGGAGAATCGTTTCTGGTGCTTCGCCGGCTGGCCGGGGTAACGATCTATGAATGTTTGCGGAAAGGGATACGCATACCCGAGACGGTGATTCGCGATATCGACGACGCCTTGGCTTATGCTCGCAGACGGGGGCTTCGGCCGCATGACGTTCACGGGAAAAATATTATGATGATGGATGGCCGCGGCGCCGTTGTGGATGTGTCCGATTTTTTGAAGGAAGAGCCCTGCATCATGTGGAGCGATTTTAAAAAGTCGTATTATGCGCTTTACAAGCCGCTGCTGCTGCTTGGATTGACTTTTCCGATACCGGACGGCTGGCTGAATATGCTGCGCAAAGGATATCGTCTGATACGGCGGCGCGAGTCTTGAGCGGTTACGAAAGAAGGAGGAACGCGGATGACTATTGAAAACGAACAGGATTGGGAAGGTTTGCGCCGGATCGGGCGCATTGTGGCGCAAGTGCGGGATACGATGCTGCGGCGGATCGAAGCGGGAATGACGACGAAACAGCTCGATGAGATTGGGGAGGCGCTGCTGCGGCAGTACGGCGCGAATCCTGCTCCCCGGAAGGAGTACGGTTTCCCCGGAACGACCTGTATTAGCGTCGGCGATGTCGCCGCGCACGGCATACCCGGAAGCAAAAAGCTTCGCCCGGGAGATATAGTGAATGTGGATGTATCCGCCGAGCTGGACGGCTACTATGCCGATACCGGCGCAACGATCGTCGTCGCGGGCGAAGCGGCAGACAGGGAGCTGAAGCTGAGGCTTGTGGCCAGCTCCAGCAAGGCGCTGGAGGCGGGTATGGCCGAGGCGAAAAGCGGGGCGAAACTGAATCGGATCGGCAGGGCGATCGAGCGGGAAGCCCGCGCAAGCGGCTTCCGGGTGATCCGCAATTTGGCCGGTCACGGCATCGGCCGAAAGCTCCATGAGGAGCCTGGCGACATTACGAATTTCGAGAACAAACGGGACGGACGGCTGCTCCGAAACGGCTCCGTGCTTGCAATCGAAACGTTTCTGTCGACGGGGGCGGAATATGTTGTCGAGGAAGAAGACGGATGGACGATTCGAACGCCGGACCGCAGTCTGGTTGCACAGTTTGAACACACGGTCGTCGTTACGAAGGAAGGGCCGGTCATATTGACCGTTTGACAAAGGGGAATGCCCGCGGATACAATATGTATCAGAGGGCATTTTTTTCTGCGACGGCATAACTGGAGAGAAACGAAGTTTGATGTCGGCCGCTGGAACAATAAGGCTCCTAAGACGGCTTTATCGTCTGAACTTCAGTGGGAGGACTGTACACTTATGCCCTATACGCCGGCGCATCCGATAACGGCCATTGCGCTCATCTGGATGTTCCCGAACCGCTTTAACAAAACCGGCCTCGTCATCGGCACGATGGCGCCCGATTTGCAAAACTTTATCGAGCTCCGCCCTGCGGATACCGGGTTCGGTCATTCGGCTCTGGGCATGCTGACGTACGGGCTGCCGGCTTCGATTGTGCTCGCTTTTGCTTTTCACCGCCTTGTCATGCCGGCGGCGGCGGTTTACTTGCCGAAGCCGCTGAACCGGATTGCGGCTAAATACTGGAAGCAGGGGTGGTCCGTGACGGGAGTTCGGTCATGGGCGGTTTTTCTGCTGTCGATTGCGCTCGGCATGTACAGCCATCTGTTTCTGGACGGATTCTCCCACAAGGGTGGGCTGATGTACCCGTTTGCAACGGCAACGGTCGAATGGATGATGCCGGGCGTCAAGTCGCCGGGTGGAGTCGTACAGTTCGTCCTGTCCATCGTCGGGATTGGAATCGAGCTGCTTCTGCTGCGAGTGTTCGTCTATCGCCGCAGAGAAGAGGCGGCTGTTTTGCCGGACGTCCGCTTTCGCACGAAAGCGCTGTTCTGGCTTTTGGTCGCCAGTGCTATCGTTCTGGTTACGCTGATCGGTATGTTGATGTACCGGCCGCACCATTTTCACCATTTTCGCTATATGTTTTATATTCTTCCTATCGCCCCGCTGACCGGGGCCGTGCTTGGAATCATTGCGGCATCGGCGCTTCATGCGTTGTTTTTTGAAAAATGGAATAAGCGCATGCATCTGTGAGGAGGGCCGGCGACTTCCTCTCAGGCGCAAGCTTTGGTTTTTTTCTTACATATATCGGTGAACACAGAGGAGCTGCTGCGGCAGGCTCCTTTTTTTGCGTTTTAAGGGCGCTTGACGGGCTTTACCTTCCATTTGATTAGGCAGCCGCAGTCTGCGGAGAAACGAGCACGCGGAAGTTGTTGAATTTGGACAAACCGACGCAATAAATCAATAAAATGTTTGTATTGACAAGATTATTTTCGTGATTAATAATCTAAATGAACGCAAATGAGCGAAAGTGAGCAATTTATTCAACCGATCAAACGGTTGTTCGCTGCAAAGGTTGCGAAACTCGATGGGAAGGGTGTGCCTCCTACATTGGAAGCGGAAACGACGACATATTCGATTGACTCCAGAAATTTCAGATTGCTACGGCCGCACGAATTAACCGAGGTGACGCTTGAGCGGACGGTCGGCGTCGGGGACGTTGTGGTGGAGCCGACGCTTGCGAGCATCTGCCATGCGGATTTAAGATATTATACGGGACAGCGGCGCCCGGAGGCGCTGGCGCGCAAGCTGCCGCTCACGCTCCTTCACGAAGGGATCGGCCGCGTCGTATCGAGTCGGGCGCCGGGAACCGCCGCAGGAGAGCGGGTCGTCATCGTCCCGAACATTCCCGGTTTTTTGCGCGACCGGACATCGCCCGAACAGTGTTGTCCGGCATGTGGCGGCGGGCTCGGGGAGCATTATTGCCACCAGGGCCGTTTTCTCGGCAGCAGCATGGACGGCATTGCCCAGCAGCGGCTCGTTCTTCCCGCGGAATGCGCGCTTCCGATCCCGGACGAGGTGCCGGATGAGATCGCCGTGCTGGCGGAGCTGTGTTCGGTTTCTCACCGCGCCGCTTCCCTCGTCCGCGACAAACTGGGCTCCGGAGCGAGCGTTGCCGTATTCGGCGACGGTCCGGTCGGGTATTTGACGGCCGCCATGCTGCATCATGTATTCGGGGTAGGGCGCGACCGTTTGCTCGTGTTCGGGGCGATTCCGGATAAGATCAGCCAATTCGATTTTGCGAGCCAGGCTTTGGTTCAGGAGTTCGATTTTGCGCATGCCGATCAAGTGGACATCGCGATCGAATGCACGGGCGGGCGGTTCAGCGAAAGCGCGGTGAATCAGGCGATCGATCTGCTGAAGCCGGGAGGCACCTTGGTGTTGATGGGCGTCACCGAGGAGCGGGTTCCGATCAATACGAGGGATGTGCTGGAAAAAGGCATTGCGATGCTCGGCAGCAGCCGCAGCTCCCGGTCCGATTTCGCCGAAGTGCTGCAGGCGATGAAGTCGCCCGATTGCCAGGAAACGCTGCGGCGTCTGCTGCCGGAGCGCATCACGCCGGTGCGGACGGCCCGCGACTACAAAGCCGCGCTTGAGGAAACGGCTGAGCACCGGGGATGGAAGAAGACGGTTCTGGAGTTCGAGTGGGAATTGGAGGAGGAGCACAGATGACCAAGCAAACCGATACCGTATATTGGCAGGCGCACCGCGGCGGCGGCGCTTATGAAGCGCCCGATAACACGATGGCCGCGAACCGGTACGCCTGGGAGCTCGGAGGCATTCCCGAAGCCGATATTCGCACGACCCGCGACGGCGTTATCGTCTGTCTGCACGACAGCACGCCTGCGCGAACGACGACCGCTCCCGAAGCCGTAAGCGGCCGAGCGATATCCGAATTCGACTATGCGGAAACGGCCGAATGGGATGCGGGCGTGAAGTTTGACGTGAGGTTTGCGGGAGAGCGAATCCCTTCGCTGGAGCAGTTGTTTGCGGAGATGCAGGGGAAACCGGAGCGGCTCGCTTATCTCGATCTGAAGCAGGTCGACTTGGCCGATCTCGGGGCGCTGATCGACCGATACGGCGTAAACGAGCAGTGTATATTCACCCACAACGTGCAGGCGAATTGCCGGCAAATGAAACAGATTGCCGCTGGCGTAAAGAGCATGCTGTGGATCGGCGGCAATCCGGAGCGCATCAAGCGGACGTATGCGGAGCAGGCGCGGGACCTCGGATTTGACGGGCTCGATCAGGTGCAGTTTCATCTTCATGACAACTCGGACGGAGATTGGCCGTACGCGGTCGACCGGGAATTTCTGGAGCAGGCGCTTGCCGAGACGCGCGCCGCCGGCGTCGATCTGGAGGTGCTGCCGTTTCGCGTCGACGAGCATGCCATTCATCTGCTGCTCGATCTCGGCATTCGCTGGTTCGCCACCGATGAGCCTGCGCGTTTTCTAAGCTGCGTCCGGTCATGGCAGTCCTTGAAATAACCGGCGCTGTTTGCACAGCCAAGCCGGCTGGTACATAGTTGTTGCATCCTTGGCCCCGGGCCGGAGCAGAATGTCTGCTTCCGACCGGGGCCATCTTGTTCTTTCCGAGAGTTTTGCGCTTGTTTGCGCATATTTGCTCGAAATATTAAGCCTTGCGCTTCGCGTTCATAGCGTCTGTGCCGATATCGATCCTGCGTGCGCATTCGGGTCCTTCGTTATTCACATTGCCTACGATTGCGGACACTGGATACGCCTGCATCGCTTCGGCCGGATACGGCTTCAGCATGTCCTGGAGCAGACGAACGTCGCGTACGCCGCGATCGAGCCAAACGGACTCGTGCTCCGGCCGCAAAATGACCGGCATCCGGTCGTGAATGTCCGTCATCAGCTCGTTCGGGGACGTCGTAACGATCGTGCACGTGCTGACTTTGCGGCCGTCCGGCGCCAGCCAGATGTCGTACAGGCCGGCAAGCGCGAACGGCGCTTCGTCCCGGAGCGTAATCCGCATCGGCTGCTTGCCCGTGCCGCCTTCTTTCTTTTTCCACTCGTAAAATCCGTCCGCAGGAATGAGGCAGCGTTTCCGCTCGAGCGGCTGCCGGTAGGCGGGCTTCTCCGCAATGGTCTCGGCCCGCGCATTGATCATCCTGGAAGCCCCGGATTCATCCTTCGCCCACGAAGGAACGAGTCCCCATTTCAAGTCGCCAATCCGGTTGTGCCGGCCGTCGTTAATAATGGCGGGGACGAGCTGCCCCGGCGCGATGTTGTACCGGGGACGATGATACAGTGTAAATTCGCCGTCGATATGGAAGCGGAGCAGAAGCTCCTCCAGTGAAATCGTAATCGTATATCTGCCGCACATGGATAGGTCCCTCCTGTATCAGCTTCATTGTACGCTTTTCCCGCGCGCACTTCCACAGGTCGCGTCTCCCGCAGCTCATCCTTTGTAATAAAACCGGACAGCAAAATTTTTCCTCTTGAAATAGGAATGTATGTTCGCTTATTGTATATACTAAAGGGAACGAATGTTCTTATTCGGGAGAGGATGTTAATGGTCTCGGGAAGGCGAACGGGATGAGGCAAACGCCTGTGGAAACGGAAGAGGAATTGCAGTGGGTGATGGACTATATGCTGCTGCCGGTTGTGCTGGACGTGCTGGAGCGGGATATACGCGCGATGGATACGATGAAGCTGAAGATGCCCCTCATCTACATCAGAAGCTTGCGGCGGCTGCAGGATCGGGCCACCTCGGACATGGCGGTGCTGCGCGGCAAGCTGAAAAGCCGTGGCATCCGGGTATACGAGCAGCGCCGGACGGAGGAGCGTCTCGAAGCGGATTTCCTGTGCCGCAGCTACCATCGCAAATGCTCGATGCTGTGGGGGCTGGTGAAATCGGAAGTGGAGCGGAAGCTTGTTTCGTATTTGGAGCTGAATTTGGCCGAATAACGTCGTAGGGTACGGGGGAACAAGATCGGAGGAGACAAGCATGGGCAAAAAGCTGGAAGAAAACGGTCTGTTTGAATCGTCGCGGATGATGCTGCCGGAGCATAGGAAGCAATTCGTGAACAGGCCCAAAGATGCCGGGCGCAGAAAGCGGCCGGCGCTTGACGATCAGACGCTGGAGCAGTTTGCGCTGCTGCTGCTGGAATCGATGGAAGAGCGGAGCGAGGTGACCGTGAGCGTGTTTGACCCGGATCGGGACGATACCATCCGGGGGAGAGTCGTCAACATCGATTTTACGCTCCGGCGGATCAAACTGTCGAGCGAGACAGAGACGGTATCGGTCCGGTTTGCCGATATCGTGAACGTGATGCGGGTGTGAAGCGCTTCGAGTTCGCATCGGCATTACTTGGTAAGCCTTCCGGTGCATGCATCGCCGGTTTTGCCGACACGTTGACCATCAAGCTCAGCTTGATGGTTTTTGCATTTTTTTGGAGGCACCAAACTATTTTGGCCGCTCGTGCGTCTTAGCTGTGTAAAGCGAACGAAGTGATTGATACGCGCGTATCAAAGGGGATTTTCCACATGAATAAAAACATGGAAAAGTTGCTGATTCAGTGTATTACCGAACATAAAGAGAACGTATACCGACTTGCCTACAGCTATGTGAAGAATGCTGAGGATGCGCTTGATATAGTACAGGACGCCATTCAAAAAGCCTTTACCTCTGCAAGCGGCTTGAAATCGGAGAGTACGATGAAGAGTTGGTTTTACCGGATTGTCATCAACACTTCACTCGATTTTCTCCGAAAGCATAAGCGGGTCCGGCCAGTCGATGATGTAACGCTGGAATTACATGGTCCGATTGTAGAAGATGTTTATCAAAATGTGGATTTGGAGCAGGCGATGGAGGAGCTGCCAACGGCATACCGGACGGTCATCGTACTTCGATATTTTGAAGACCTCAAAATTGAAGAAATGGCAGAAGTTCTGAATGAAAATGTGAACACCGTTAAAACGCGATTATATCAAGCGCTGAACAAGCTGCGCGTCAAAATGAAAGATGACTCCCCGCAGGAGGTGAGGTAGATGGATAACCAATTCGAGCGATTAAAGCGGCAATACAAGGATATCCCGATTCCAGATCAATTGGATTTCCTAGTGAATCAGTCGATCAGGCAAGCGATCAAGCCGAGAAGAAGAAAAGTGGCTGGCATGAGATGGTTTGCAGGAACTGCCGCTGCCGTCGTTATATTCATCGCTGGGATTAATACGAGCCCGAATTTTGCCCAAGCCATGTCGGAGGTGCCGGTTATCGGCCAGCTAGTCAAAGTGCTCACGATTAAAGAATGGAAGGTTGAACAACCGACTGCCAAAGCCACGCTGCAAGTTCCCTCCATCACGAATATGGACAATAAATCGCTGGAAGCTGCATTAAACGACAAATACATGGAGGAAGCCAAGAAGCTGTACGAGGACTTCACCGCAGAGATGGAGCGGTTAAAGCAAAACGGCGGAGGGCAGTTGGGAGTTAACAGCGGGTATGTAGTAAAAACGGATAATGATCAAGTTCTTGCCATCGGCAGATATGTGGTCAATACGGTGAATTCGTCTTCTACTACGTTTCAATACGATACCATCGATAAGAACAATCAACTGCTGATCACCCTGCCAAGCCTCTTTAAAGACGATCGATACATCAGTATTATCAGCGACAATATTAAGATGCAGATGAAGCAGCAGATGAAGGATGATCCCAAGAAGTCCTACTGGGTTGAAGGGGTGCCGAATCAAGTCAATACCTATTTTAAAGCGATAGCACAGGATCAAAACTTTTATATTGGTGACGACGGTAAACTGGTGATCTCCTTCAACAAGTACGACGTAGCCCCCGGTTATATGGGTGTTGTCGAGTTTGTGATCCCGACCGAGGCGCTTGCGGATGTGCTGGTCAGCCATGCTTACCTGAAATAAAACACAAATAAATTTGGAGGTAACGGATATGAACAAGAAAACGATGATTGCTGCCGGAGTTCTGACTACGTTTGTACTAGGAGTGGGGGCCGGCGTATTTGCCGACAGCTCGCTTACCGAAATCAGAGCCTATCTGGATCCGGCGGCGCGCGTGAACGTACAAGGCAAAGCAGTTGCCCTGAAGGATGAGCAAGGCAACGAAGTTACGCCTCTGAAATACGACAATTCCCTCTATTTCCCGATACGCGGTGTTGCTCAAAGTCTGGGGTACGAGGTGTACTGGGATGATAAAAGTCATTCGGTGCTAATCGGCGAACAGAAGAGCGACTACCTGACGTTCCGGGAGAATGAGAAATTGATCTTGGACAAATACGGCTACACGCTGCGGCTTCCTTCCTCGCTGGGAGGAAAAGTGCGTCCGACCGTTTGGCCTGCGGAGGCTGTCGAGAACGGCATTCGATCGGGCAAGCTGTCCCAGCATACAGTCAGCGCCGCCGATGTGCTGTATCTCCCGCAGAATCCAACGTCGCCAGCGAGCTTAATGGCTACTATTGAGGTGATCCGCCAAACGGATTGGGCCAAAGATCAGCATGATGACAAGGATCAGGTGCTGGGTTCGAAGGGGGATTACGTGTATATTTTGCACGGCGTAAGCCAAAATCCATTTGACGCTTCGAGCGGCGATTTCCCGATCTATCAGCAAATTGCCGATCAGCTGGAGCAAAGCCAATATGGCTTGACCCTGCTCCCGGCCATTCATGCGGATGAAGCGGTCGTCTCCCAACTGATCGGAAAATGGACGGAATCCAGGAAAGGTACACTGATGGAGCTGACCGCCGATGGCGTGCTGTATCGTGCCGGCGTTGCAGTTGGAAACTACTTGATCCTGGACTCCTCGCATATCAAGATCGTATCCGACGGACAAATCAATACGGTCACCTATCAAGTGGATGGCGACTCGCTGACCATGGCCGAGCAATCGTTCAAGAAAATGAATTAGTGCGGTTCTAATCGAAGCGGTAAAGTGACGTCCGATCGCGCGATCGCATCGCGCAAATCCGCATAGGCGTCCGCAAGCCAGGGATGAACCACTTTAAGCGTCTCTTTCCGCTCCCACAAATAGCCGATGTAGGCCATTGCGCCGTGCTCCAGCGAAAGCTCGAGCCGCGCGTTTAATTCGGACAAGTACGGCGGCGTTCCGGCCTGGTCCCACGCGATTTTATCGGCGACGAAGACGACCCGGTCGAGCAGCGTGGAAGGGGCCTTTAGCGTCGTATGGCAGCCGATGGCATCCAGCACGTCCTGATCGTCGACACCGAACAGATGCCGGGCCACTTCGACCGACAGCTTCTGGTGAACGATCATCGGAAACGTCTCTTCCTCCGGCAGCACATCGACGCCAAGCTCCCGGGCTACGCGAATCCGGTCCTGTGACGGGTATATTGCGCTGATGTCGTGCAGCCAGCCGGCCGCCTCGGCTTTCGCCGGATCGGCGCCGAAACGGATCGCCAGGGAGCGAGCCTCGGCGCCAACCGCGATGCTGTGCTCCGCCGTTTTCGGACATCCGCGCTGTTCGAGAAAGTGCCGAACGTCCAGCGCCAGGTCCCCGCTCGGCCGGAACGAAGCTTCGCTAGCAAAGAATGGATGCATAATCTCGTCATCTCCTTTTCGAAACCATATCTGGTAAGGCTATCCTAGCACAGATTGCGGGCTTTCTAAAGAGCGGCGGGGAGCGGCGAAAATCTCTTTACTCCGGCAGCCTTTGCTCCTATAGTAGAAGATGCGCGCCGATAGGACGGCACGCCAAACTGCGTAAGATTTGCTGCCGAAGGTTGGGGAATCGCTGAGTGGTTACGACTGTTCTAGCCATTATTTTGTTTCTTATTACGATGACGTTTATCATCTGGCAGCCGAAGAAACTAGGTATCGGCTGGTCCGCGTCGGGCGGAGCGCTGCTTGCTTTAATGCTCGGCGTTGTCGGCTGGCACGACGTGGCAACGGTAGCGGGTATCGTATGGAATGCGACGCTGACGTTCGTCGCCCTGATCGTCATCTCCGTCATTTTGGACGAGATCGGCTTTTTCGAATGGGCCGCGCTGCATATGGTCCGGCTCGCCGGCGGCAACGGCCGGACGATGTTCGTGTACATCATTTTGCTCGGGGCGGTCGTATCGGCCTTCTTCGCCAACGACGGGGCGGCGCTCATCCTGACGCCGATCGTGCTGGCCAAAGTGAGGGCGCTGAAGCTCGGCGAAGCGAAGCTGCTGCCGTTCGTCATGGCGAGCGGCTTTATTGCCGACACGACGTCGCTGCCTTTCATTATCAGCAACTTGACGAACATCGTCTCGGCGGACTACTTCGGCATCGGCTTTGTGGAGTATGCGTCGCGGATGCTCGTCGTCAACCTGTTCTCGCTGGGTGCAAGCGTCGGGGTGCTGTACCTCGTGTTTCGCAAAAGCGTTCCCGAACGATACGACATGTCGGGCCTCAAGCGGCCGGACGAAGCGGTCCGCGACAAGAGGCTGTTCCGCCTCTCGTGGATCATACTCGGTATCCTGCTTACGGCCTACTTGCTGAGCGAATGGCTTGTCGTGCCGGTATCGTTCATCGCCGGAGCGGTGGCGATCCTGTTTTTGCTCGCGGCCCGCGGCAGCCCGGTCGTCCAGGCGAAAAAAGTGATTGTGGAGGCCCCATGGTCGATCGTCATTTTTTCGATCGGCATGTATGTCGTTGTGTACGGCCTCCGCAACGCGGGACTGACGGATTTGCTCGGAGCCGCTCTGGAGCATCTCGCCGCCTCCGGGCTATTCGCGGCAACGATGGGCATGGGGGCGATCGCGGCCGTTCTCTCGTCCGTCATGAACAATCTGCCGACGGTCATGATCGGGGCGCTGGCGATCGACGAAACGACGACCGAGGGTATCTTGCGCGAAGCGCTCATCTATGCGAACATCGTCGGCACCGACCTGGGCCCGAAAATGACGCCGATCGGCTCGCTCGCGACGCTGCTTTGGCTGCATATTTTGTCCCGCAAAGGCGTGCGCATTACATGGGGCTACTATTTCAAAATCGGCGTGCTGCTGACGATACCGACGCTTCTCGTCACTTTGGGCGGCCTGTACGTTTGGCTCAGGCTGCTGTACGGACAATAAACGGCAGATAGTAGAAGCTAGGCAGGCGGTTATCCCGGGGATGGCCGCCTTTTTTTCGTCCCAGGCAGGCAATAGGCGGGAGGGAGTAGAAGTATATGGTATATACTCGGGAGGTGACCCCATTGCTGGATCCGTTTACCAAAAAAAGAGTCGAGAAAATCATGAGCGAGTACGTAGAACAAAAAGTGCCTAAACAGGTAAGAGACCAAGTGAAATTAAACTATAAATTTCGCGGCGATCATGTAACGCTGTTCCAGGAGAGACCTGCCTTCAAGAGCGACCAGTGGGTGCAATTGGAAGTTGCCCAGTTTCGGATGGAGCAAAACAGGTGGAGCGTTCATTGGAAAGACAGTAAAGGGAAGTGGCATTTCGTCGAAGATATCGTTCCGGACGAAAATTTCGAGAAGCAGCTGAAGATCGTCGATGAAGATCAGAGAGGCTTATTCTGGAGCTAAGCGGTAAGGAATGAACGCATTGTTGCAAAGAAAGGGTGATCTCGTGGAGCGGAAGCTGATTAAAGCCGGCGTATACAGTTTCATTATCGGTCTGTTAATCGGCGTCGTGCTGTTTCCCGATAAAGAAACGATTAAATTCGCTTCGGGCGTTAAGGAAATTACATACGAGCCGATGCGGGTTTACCTGATGAAGCTGATCCGGTTTTCGGCCCTGCTGTCCCTGTTCGCCATAGCGGGGGGTTGGTTGAAAGAGCGATTCGTCCTCACGAACGGGAAAACCGGGTTCGTCCAGTTTATACGAGGCTGGGTCCTGTCGTTTGTGCTGGTGCTGGCGGTTATCCTGCTGGCTTCGCTTTTTGTTGGCGTTTTCCGTTAAAAAGCCGACCGGAGAGGGCAAGATCGTAGCAACCGTTCAAATGGAGGGGGATTTTCCTGTCCGTTTGGATGGTTTTTTTTGATCCGTTATCCTCTATCATAGGGCTACGTCGTTTGGACGTTTGCACATATAACGCTGACAGGGAGTGGTAATGGGATGCAAAAACGATACGTGACCGTGGCCGCCGTCCAATCGGCGCCCCTTTTGTTCGATAAGCGATCCGCGATGGACAAGATTGATAGCATGACGAGAGAGGCGGCGGCGCAAGGGGCCGAGCTGATTGTGTTTCCCGAAGTGTTCGTGCCGGGTTATCCGCGGGGGTTAAGCTTCGGCACGCGGGTCGGCAGCCGCAATGCCGGCGGCAGACAGGACTGGGAGCGTTACTGGGCGGGAGCCATCGAGATTCCCGGAGCGGAGACGGAGCTTTGGGGCGAATTGGCGAAGGAACTGGGCATTTATCTGGTTATCGGGGTTGTGGAGCGCGATCAGGCATACAGCGGCGGCACGCTGTACAACTCCGTCGTTTATATCGGACCGGACGGCCGGCTGCTCGGCAAGCACCGCAAGCTTGTGCCGACCGGATCGGAACGCCTCTTGTGGGGCCAAGGAGACGGCAGTACACTGACGGTCGTCGACACCCCGTTCGGAAGAATCGGCGGTCTCATCTGCTGGGAAAACTACATGCCGCTCGCAAGGATGGCCATGTATGCGCAAGGGATCGACATTTATATAGCGCCGACCGCCGATGCGCGCGATACGTGGCAGTCGACTTTGCGCCATATCGCCTGCGAAGGGCGCTGCTTCGTCATTTCCTGCAATCAATTCGCGACCAAAGAAACGTATCCTGCCGATTTGGCCGGTTATGCTGACATCCGGGAGGACGAGGATGTGCTGTGCCGCGGGGGGAGCGCCATCGTAGGGCCGCTCGGCGACTATATCGCCGAACCGCTCTATCATAAGGAAGGTATTCTGGTAGCGACGCTCGATTTGTCCGAGGTCGTTCGCAGCCGATTCGACTTTGACGTAACGGGCCATTACAGCAGGCCGGATCTGTTTCAGCTGATTGTCAATGACAAGAGCCAGCAGATCATCACAACGACTGCGAAAATCGGCAATTGATCCTGCAAACGAGGGGGGCCGCTAGCGTTAGTCCAGAACGGCCCGCAGCGCGGCGGCGAATTTGGCGATGCCGGTAACGATGTCTTCCGCTTTGGCTCTGGCAAACGTAAATCTTACATAACCGGAATCCGAACCGTACACGCTGCCGGGCGCGAAAATGACTCCGCGGCGGATCGCCTCTTCCAGCAGCTTATGATCGTTTACTTCCGGTATAATTTTGCACCACAGATGCAGGCCGCCCTGAGGAACCGCGAAGCTGACCAGATTCGGCAGTTCTTTCTCCAGCGCCTCGATAAGCAAGTCCCGCTTAAATAGCAGCTGCATTCGCAGCCGTTCCAGGTGAGGCTGGAAATAAGCCGATCCCAAAAACTCGGCGGCTACCTTCTGCGGTACGACGCTGAGCCCGAAATCCATCTGCTGCCTGGCGTCGGCCAGCCGCTCGACAACGGAATGGGGAGCGACCATCCAGCCGACTCGCAGCCCGGATGCGGCCATCTTGGAGAAGGAGCCGATGTACAGGACGGAGCCGACCGAATCGATTGACTTGAGCGGCGGCGGCGGATTGCCGTCATAGGCCGTCAGGCTGAACGGATCGTCCTCCACGATCGGGAGACCAAGCTCGCTGGCGACGTCCAGCAGTTCCGCCCGGCGTTTTTCGTCGAGCACGACGCCTGTAGGATTTTGATAATTCGGATTCAGGAACACCATCTTGATGCGGTGTTTTTTGTACAGCGCGCGGACGTCGTCGGGGTGGACCCCTTTGCGGTCGACAGGGAGGCGGAACAGCCGCAGCCCGGCGGATTGAAACATCGGCAGCGAATAACAGTAGGACGGGTCCTCGATGGCAACCGCATCCCCGGGTGTGAGCAGACACTGCGTAATTAAATAAAGCGACTGCTGGGAGCCGGAAGTAATCAGGATCGACGACCCGGTCGTTTGAATGTCCCGGTACTTGCTCAAATAGGAGACAAGCGTTTCCCGCAGCGGGACGAAACCTTGCGGATTGTCGTACCCCAAGTATTCTATATATGGGTTTTCGGCGATCAGGGCGCCGATTTCCTTCGCCGGAGACAGGTCCGCGCCCAGCTCGCCGCTGGCAAAATCGATCAAGCCGCTGTTTTGCTGGAGCGCTTCCCGGATACGCCGCAGAAAAGGCAGATTAGGCAGAAACGTTCCGCCCTCCACATATCGGTGCCAATTGGGCGTATGCTTCGGCGTAACGCCCCATTTATACTGGCTGACCCGGGTACCGCTTCCGGTCCGGCTCTCGATAATGCCCAGCGCGCGAAGCTCCGCGTAGGCGAGTATGACCGTGCTTCGGTTCACCCCAAGCTGCTCGGCCAGCTTTCGCTCGGAGGGCAACTGCGTACCGGGCGGAAATTCGCCGTACGAAATACGTCTTTCGAAATCGTCTGCGATTTGCTGATATAAGGGCTGGTTGCTTAAACGATCAGGCTGCCACATGAGATAGATTCCCTCTTCAACGGCTGATTTTTGGACATGAAGCAATAGGACACGATTATTATTTTCCATCATACCATTTGTACTGTGCTGCGAATAGAATGCGGGCTTTTTTGATTCTGAGCCTTCATCCGAGTCTGAGTACAGAAAAAAGAACTGTCGCAAGGGCAGTCCAAAGAACAAGCTTTCCGTTGGATATCGACCCATATATTCCTGCACGCACTCCGCCCGTCATGCAAAGGATAAGCTGTTTTTTTCACCGGGTACGATTCGCTCCTTTACAGCTGAAACATAATAGAACGACATTTTTTCATAAGACGGATTGTCAAGCTAAGTGCGACAATTCGTCCATGAATGCTTCGTGAGCTGATTTCCAGCCGAGACATTTACGAGGGCGAAGGTTGATAAGACGAAGAGCTGTCGCCAACTCCTCATCCGACACCATGGCGAAATCGTGCCCCTTGGGGAAGAACTCCCGCAGCAGACCATTGGCGTTCTCATTGGAGCCACGCTGCCATGATGAATACGGATCAGCGAAATACACCTGGATGTCATGGATGTTCTCTAATGCCG
>NZ_RBAH01000026.1 GCF_003626695.1 Paenibacillus ginsengarvi | reverse complement strand
ATAGGAGATTTTTTTTATTTGGGCCATGAAAACACATCATAATTTAACAGATATAGTAAATACAAGAGATTGTATTTTTCATGTTAACTTCTTTGCAACGCTAGTGACGTTCGGGCCTCTTATTTTCAACTGCCAGCTTCTTTTCATTCCCTACTACTCGATATAACAGTCCCAAACGTCTTCTAATCGGGCAGAGGGGCGGAAATTAGCCGAAATAGCAGTCTCAAAAAGCTCTTATCCACCGTAGGGTTAGGCGAGCGGTGCCCTTAGAACGTCTACCGCCTGCTGCCTGAACTAGCTCCTAGCTGTCTGCCGCCTTCTCCAGTCCCCGGCTACCAGTTACCCCGCTCTCTCCAGTCCCCAGCCACCAGCTACAGCCGCCTGCTACCGGCTACCCGCCGCCTTTCACAGAACTCCCGCCGCCCTTATTTGCCGGCCAGTTTGTCCGCGTAGGCGTCGTTCATTTCCTTGACGATTTTTTGCAGGTTGGCGTCGTCCTTCAGTTTTTTGATGAAGTCGTCGTATGCCTGCATCGTTTCCTGACCGAGAATGACTTTGACGCGCATGTCGTCGACCTTTTTCTTGATATCCGGCATCAGCTTCGTGTTGGAATCGGAGATGAGCCCGAACGCCGGGTTCGGCACGACGATTTTTTTGCGGTCGTTCAAAATCGACTGGTTGCGCGCGTAGATGTCCTTCGTCGTTAAAGACGGATCGCCCAGCACCTGCTCGTCGCTCAGCTTCAGGAAAATATATTGGAAGCCCTGATCGACCTTGTCTTTCGTAAATTGGTCGGTCGGTACCTTCAGTCCGTCCTTCTCGTTAAAGTGCACGCCCTTCACGCCGTAGTTCGCCAGCTCGTTTCCTTCCGGACTGTAGCCGTAGTCGAGAAACGCGAGCAGCTTCTTTACCTTCGCCTCCGGCACCTTTTTCGGAATCAGGAAATGTCCGTAAAATGGCGCTCCCGACGGCACGAATTTGCTGCCTTTCGGACCGGCCAGCGACGTCAGCGGGATCAGCTCCGCTTTCGGCTCGATCTTCTGAATTTCCTTCGTGCGGGTGAGGGCGTTGTTCATCGCGTATCCGGCGCCGCCAGCTTTGCCCGCCTGAAGCGTGTCGTTGATTTGCGAAAACTTCATGATCGCGAAGTCGGGCGGGAACAGACCGGCGTCGTAAGCCTTTTTCAGCCAGAGCAGCGCATCCCGCGACGCATCCTCGGTAATGATCGGGTACAGCTTGCCGTCGCGTTGCTTCCACGCGCCCTGCGTATCGTTATAAACGTTGTAGACGAAGCCCATATACTGAACGCTGGCCGAGTACGGAATCGTGTCGGCTTTGCCGTTGCCGTCGGGGTCCTTGTCCTTGAACGCCTGAAGCGTTTCGAAAAACTGGTCCATCGTTTCCGGCATTTTCAGGTTCAGCTTGTCGAGCCAGTCCTTGCGCAGCATCGGGAAAACGCCGCCGCCGTGCGTCGGGTAATAGCGAGGCACCGAATAGTTTTTGCCGGCGATTTTGGACGTCTCCCACATATCCTTGAGCGCGGGGTTCGACAAGTTTTTGTAATCTTTAATATACGGGGTCAAATCCCAGAAGACGCCCTGCTTGATCATCGTACGGATTTGCTGGTTGTCCATGTCCTCGACGAACGTAATGTCGGGAAGGTTGCCGGAGGCGTACAGCACGTTGAACTTGTCTTCGGCCGTCGTGGCAGGCACCCAGTCGATTTTCAGCTTCGTGTTCGTCCGTTTTTCGAACTCCTTCACGATGGCGTTGTTGTCGTCCGGGAACTCGGTGCCGTAGCTAAGCGTGTTCATCGTAATTTCGGTGATCTCCGCCTTGCCCTTGTCTCCGTCCGCCGTTTTGTCGCTGCCCGAGCTGCCCCCAGTGGAGCCGCATGCCGAAACGACGAGCGACGCACCGATCAGGACGGCGCCTGCGGCTTTGAAGCTAAGCTTGCTTTTGTTCATAAATCGTGACCTCCCGTATGAGTTATTGTACAACAAATCCGGATTATGTGATCATTCTTTGACAGAGCCGACCATTGCCCCTTTGGCAAAGTGCTTCTGCAAGAACGGATACACCAGCATGATCGGCACCGTCGCGATAACGACGGCGGCCATTTTGAGCGTCTCGGACGGCAGCTTGCGGTTCGCCCGGAAGTCGGCCACATTCGCGTTCGACGTGCTTGGATCGACGAGCATGTTTTGCAGGATGACCTGCAGCGGCCATTTGTGCTGATCGTTGATGAACATAATCGCGTTGAAAAACGTATTCCAGTAGCCGACCGCGAAAAACAGTCCGAAGGCGACCAAAGCGGGAAGCGATAGCGGCAAAATGATGCGGAACCAGATGCCGATCTCGTTGGCCCCGTCGATGCGGGCCGCCTCCTCGAGACTGTCCGGGATGCTGTCGAAAAAGCCTTTCATCAGCAGCACGTACCAGCCGCCGGTAAGCGCCGGCACGATCAGCGACCAGATGCTGTCGATCAGCCCGAGCTGACGGACGACGAGGTACGACGGAATGAGTCCCGGCTGGAACAGCATCGTGAACAGGACGGCGAACAGGATGACTCTGCGGAACCGCAGCCTTTTGCGCGAAACGGCGTAGGCGAGCCCCGACGTTACGACCAGGCTGAACGCGGTGCCGACCGTAGCCAGAAAGGCGCTGTTGCCGAAAGCGGTCATGAACGTATCTGTCGACAGCAAGTAGCGGTACGCGTCCAGCGTCCATTTTTCGGGAAACAGAATGAGTGGCTTCTGGTAATATTCGGTCGGATCGGTAAACGATAATATAAATGTGTAGTAGATCGGAAACAGCGAAACGAGGCTGATAAGCGCGAGAGCGAAGACGTTCCCCGCTTCGAAAACCCGGTCCCCCATACTTGTGCGTCTATGCATGCGAATCTCCCTTCCGGCGTTGTGTTAGTAGACGCCCTCATCGCCGAACCGTTTCGCCAGCTTGTTGGCGGCGACGACGAGGACGATGCCGACGATCGATTTGAACAGCCCGATCGCGGTGCTGTAGCTGAACTGGCCCTGCTGAACGCCGTTTCGGTACACGTACGTGTCGAACACATCGGCTACTGAGGAGACAGCGCCGTTCATCATCAGATACACCTGTTCGAAGCCGACGTCCATGACGGAGCCGAGCCGGAGAATGAACAGGATGACGATCACGTTGCGGATCGCCGGCAGCGTAATATGCCACATTTTGCGAAACCGTCCCGCTCCGTCGACGACTGCTGCCTCATACAGCTGCGGATCGACGCCGGCGATCGCGGCCAGGAAGATGATCGTGCCCCAGCCCGCTTCCTTCCACATAACCTGGGCGGTGAGCAGTCCCCAGAACATGTTCGAGTCGGTCAAAAAGCCGACCCGCTCGCCGCCGAGGGCGAACATGATTTTGTTGACGAGCCCTTCCGACTGCGACAGCATCAAATACGTCAAGCCGGAGATAAGCACCCAAGACAAAAAGTGCGGGATGTAGATGACCGTTTGCACGAACCGCTTGTACGCCATGCTGCGCAGCTCGTTCAGCATTAGCGACAGCACGATCGGCAGCGGGAAAAAGAAGACGAGGTTCATCAAGCTGATCATCATCGTATTGCGCAGCAGCAGGAGGAAGTCGTCGTTCGAGAAAAAGCGCTGAAAATGCTCGAGCCCTACCCATTCGCTGTGCAAAATGCCGAGGTACGGCGAATAGTTCTGAAAGGCGATCACGAGGCCGCCTACGGGAACGTACTTGAAGATGAGAAAATAAACGATGCCGGGCAGCGCGAGCAAGTACAAGTATTTGTCGCGGGCCAGATCGGCGAGCAGACGGCTGCGCTTTGCGCCAGTCTGGGTGCGGACCGCCCGGTCGGGTGCGCCGGCTGCCGCGTTCGTATCGGTATTCACTATCGGCCATCCTCCTGTCTTTCGTTCTATTTCGGAGTCCCAGCAAGGAATCGGGCTTCGTAAAAACGCCTCGCTTTTTGGGGCGGGTTAAGCGTAACGCCGTTAGCCAATTTCCGGCAATGGTAACCTTTTGATCAAAGAAAATGCCGCAGCGGCGCGGATTTCCGGCGATAGCATTGTTTTGCAGACGCTTGCGGGCAGCCACCGCTATAGGCTAAAATGATCCATACAGGAAACGGTTACACGGGACAGGAGGCCGGAAAGGGGGGAGCGGGCATGAAAAAAACGGAGTTTCGCAAAGGCTCGTTATATTGGAAAAGTCTCGTGCTCGTGCTCGTCATTACGAGCCTTCCGGCGCTCCTGATCGGAATCGGGGCGTATAATCTCGGAGCGGAGCCGATCGTCCGCGAGCTGAACGAGGCCCACCAGGTACAGCTTAACCAGTCGATCCAGCGGGTCGACGAATACTTGTCCCATCTCGAGCTGTTCTCCGCGCAGCTGGCCTTTAACCCCGAGTTCGACGAATCGCTCGCCGGGATGAACTTCGCGGAGCAGTTCCAGAAGACGAGGGATTTGTACCGCTCGCTGGCGCTTATGAAGGATGGCAATCCGCTCGTTTTTGACGTGGCGCTTTATTTGGACAATACGGATAAGCTGATAAGCGACCATTGGGGAGTCCGCACGATCGGCGGAGGGGACGACGAGTTATCGTTCCGGCGGCTGCTTAGCTCGGACCGCAAAATTTATTGGACCGACGACATGCCGCAGGCAGGCTCGGGCGAAACGCATTTTCGCGGTGTCGTGACGAAGCTGTACGCAAGCGGCAGCGATCGGCCGTTCGGCGCGTTTCTGATTTATTTGCAGCAAGGGGCGCTGGACGGGATGGTGAGACGGCTCGCTTCCGAAGGCGGGACCGCCTTCCTGATGGACCGCGAAGGGCAAGTCATCGCGTCGGACGACGCCGGGGATATTGGGCTGCGACATGCGATGGTGCGCCGCATTTTGCCGGCGAACACGTTCAAGGATACGTTCGTATACGACTACGGCGGCATGAGCTATTCCGTCTCCTTCGGACAGCTATCCCGGCTCGGCAACGACTGGACCTATGTGTCGGCAACGCCACTGTCGACCATTACCGCCCCGGTGAACGCCATGTCGCGCATGATCGTAGCCGTTAGCGTCTTCGGTCTTGCCCTGGCGCTGCTGCTCTCGTGGTTCGCGTGGGGACGCATTTACAATCCAATCCGTCGGCTCGTCGGCTTGTTTCCGTTCGCGAAGGAGACGGGAGGCGACCGGCTGAATGAGATCGCCTTTATCGAGAAGCAGTGGCAGCGCCACCTCGACGAGAACGAGGTGCTGCAGCAGCGGCTCCGGCAGTCGCTGCCGTCGCTCAGGGAAGGCTTCCTGCTGCAATATTTGCAGGGACGGATTATGCCGGCCTCGGAGAAGGAGATCGCGGAGAAGCTTCGCCAGTACGACTGGCATGTCGAAGGGAAGCGGTTTGCGATTCTGGTCGCGGGACTGTACGGGAGAGGCGCGCCGGAGACGAAATTTTCCGATCGCGACGGACAACTGATCGATTACGCGGCGTCCAACATCGTGCAGGAGCTGTGTCGATCGGCGGCGGAATATGCCCATGCGATCAATTTTCAGGATTCGACGGTAGGCGTGCTGCTCGTGCTGAATCCGATTGAGGCGGCCGATCGGGCGAAGGAGAAGCTGCTGGCGCTTGCCGGAGACATCGCGTCCGCGGTCAGCGGACTGCTGAAAGTAAACGTGGCGGTCGCAGCCAGCAAGCTGAACGAGTCGGTGCTGGAGCTGCCGGAAATGCTGGAGGAAACGTCGAAGACGCTGCGTATGCGCGATCCGAACGAAAAGGCGGACATTCTCGACGTCGAGGATATGATGCCCGATCTCGGCCAGCACGTCGAATTTCCGCTGGAGCTGGAGAAGGAAATTATCGGGGCGATGCGGCTGGGGCTTCAGGAGGAAGCGGCGGCGGGCGTCCGGCAGTTCGCAGAGGCGATCCGCAGCAAGGCGGGCACGCAGATGCACATCCAGCAGGGGATGCTGAAGCTGCTGGGCAGCGCTTATGACGCCATGTTCCGCTCGGGCGTTAATCCGGGCAGCGTTTACGGAGGGGCGCATTTGTACGAGGAGCTGATGGTGATTCGCGATCCCGAGGAGATGATCCGCTGGTTCACGTCGTCGGTTATCGAGCCGTTCGTCCGCTCCGTCTCCGGCGCGCTCGATCCAGATACGCGCCGTCTCGTCGAGCAGGTGACCGGACAGCTTCACGACGAGCTGTCGCGCGACGTATCGCTCGAGATGTACGCCGACCGGTTCGGCGTCAGCCCGTTCAAGCTGAGCCGGGCTTTCAAGCAGGTGACGGGCGTTAATTTTATCGACTATTTGACTTCGCTGCGCATCGAGAAATGCAAAGAGCTGCTCGTAACGACCGACATGAAAATTGCCGATATCGCCGAGACGCTGCGGTACCAGCCGTCGTACTTGATTCGTCTGTTCAAAAAAAGCACGGAGCTGACGCCCGGCCAGTTTCGCGAGAAGCATTCGCGCGGCGCGGTGTAAGGGGAAGCGTAAATAAAACCGGCAGGAAAACGGTTCCTACCGGCTACCTTGATAAGGCGCGATACATGCCCGATCGGATTGTACAAAGGGACAGTTTTGATAGAGCTCAAGCGACAGTTCGGGTTTCAACTCGTTATGGGAAAACGACCTTAGTGGGATCGGCTCTAAATGTGTCGGTTCCGTCGCCGAGTTGACCCAGGCCGTTCTTTCCCCACATATAAACGGTTCCGTCCTCTTTAATAGCGGCGTCAAATTGATTGCCGGAACTTACAGAGCGGATATCCGACAAGCCTTTGACTTGTACAGGTAGCGTATACTGGGAACGACTAGGAAGAGAATCCTTTTCAGATTCCACCAGAGATCCCCATAGCCACACGGTGCCATCCTTCTTGAGCGCAAGGCTGTGATCAAACCCGGCGGAAATATCGATAATGTCGGTAAGTCCATCAATTTGGACAGGTACGTCTACTCTGGCAAAGGTTCTGGTTTCGAGGTTAAGGCCGGTATTGGGTTCTTGTCCCAATTGACCATAGAAATTGTAGCCCCAAGCCCAAACCGTCCCATCCTTTTTTAAAGCCAATTGATGTTGGGTATTCGCTCCGCTTGTAATTTTTAAAACATCCGTTAAACCTTCTACTTTAGTTGGCGAGTTTGACAGGACAAATGGAATCTCCAGCCCTCTTTTTTCTTTCAGATCCCAGGTCCACACAGTCCCGTCCTCTTTAAGGACGGTAAGATTGTTTTGCTGAGATTGTGCCATATCTATTATTTTATCTAGCTTTTCTACGACTTTCGGTTCAAGATCGTCCGTAGACCTGCCCTTTTCGGATACCGGAAGGCCCCATATCCACAATTTTCCCCCTTTGTCCAGGGCCGCATTTAAATAGTGGGACGATGAAACCTTTATGATGTTGTCCAACTTCGGTATTTTAAGCGCCTCCAGCAAGTAGGAGCCGCTTACACCGTCCTCTTTGTGGACGGTCCCTCTTCCCCATGACCATACGGTCCCATCCTCCTTTACCGCCAACGCATCGAGCATACCGTAAGAAACATGAGTCACCTTATCTAGCCCGGGCACTGTCTGGGGAATACCCGGTGAAGGGAACATTCCCCCGTTAAACCATTTATACATACTTCCCCAATACCATACGTTTCCTTGATCATCCAGCATGGTCGCTTCATGGTGAGCTGCTTCAATTTGTTGAGCTTTCGGTTTTGCGGCTCCATTTTCCGTGATTCCGGTTTCTTTAGCCCAAGCATAAGAACTAAAACAACCGCTAGCCAGGATAATGGTTAGTGCTGCTGTCCGTGCATTTTTAATGACATTTCTCATCTTTTCCTCTCCCTCCGACTTTGGAATACAAATCCAGTCATATCCATTAGACGGAAATAAAGAGGTAAAGTTTCTAAAATATAGGAAAAATTACAAACCGATCGATTGGCATCTACAGGTGGCCAAGTATATTTTTATGCATGAAGTTTCACTCCTTTGGGCAGACGGCCATATGCTGGAGCAAGGCATAGATGAAGGAGTGGATTCGGTTTGCATAAAATGACGCTGGAGCTGGCAAAATCACTCATTGCGGCGGCGGAACAGAAGGCGCGGGAGCTAGGTCTCGCGAGCGATATTGCGATTGTCGACGACGGGGGCAATCTCGTCGCCTTTCACCGGATGGATAACGCCCGCATTGCGGGCATCGTCATCTCTCAGGATAAGGCTTGGACGAGTGTAGCGATGAAAATGCCGACAGCGAATCTGGCCCAAGCGGCTGCGCCCGGCGGGCCGTCGTTCGGCATCAACACGACGAATAACGGACGGCTTGTCATTTTGGGCGGAGGCATTCCGCTGGTTAAGGACAAAGTGGTCATCGGGGGCATCGGCGTAAGCGGGGGGACGAGCGCCCAAGACATCGAAGTGGCGAATGCGGCTGTGCAAGCTTTTGAAAGCAAACGCGACTTGGGCGGCTCGCAGCTGGGAACAGTCCGGATCGGTACGGGTTATATCGGTTATCCGGTTTATCCGCAGCAATAAAGGATTACGGGCGGCTCCGGAGCGGCAGCAGCCTTCTCCAGAACGTCCGTTTCGGAGCAGGATGCCGGGCGGAACGCGGAAGGAGCATGGCCTGCGGAACAACCGTCAACGCGTATTCGTTTCCGGAAGCGCTTGTCCGCTCCGCCGGAGCCGGGATGGCAGCCCCGGAAGGCATGACGGTCGTCCATTCCGGCGCGGGCGACTCGAACGAGGCGGCGGCTTCGTCCTGTGATGAAGGCAGAGGGGGCAGCCGCTGCTCGAGCTGCTCCAGCCGTTTTAACAGCATATGAGTTTCGTTCTCCAGCTCCAGAATTTGCTCTTGCAGTATTTTCAGCGAAAGCTTCACCTTCCGAGGCGTTTCCTGTACTCCTTCAGGGCGATCCGACGACTGCGGCGACAAAGGCTGAGCTGCGGCGGCAACGGTGGTGATCGACTGCTGTTCCATAAGGTACGGCCTCCTTCATAATAAGGTAAGAGTCGATAAGGTAACTTTCATATTACAGGAAATGATCCAAAGATACTGTCGAAGAGCGCTGTCAACGATCCGATATTAAGCGCGGGTGCTGTCTGCTTTTCGGGGGGAAAAACGTCCGTCCGCCCGGTCCGATCTGTGGTATGATAGGAGTAATTTCACAGCGGAACATAAGGGGGCGGATACATGAATGCGGAAACCGATCGCCAGCAGCAGGCGTCCTCAGGGCCTGCGGAGCAAGGGGCGGGGGCTGCAGGGGATGCTTTTCTGGTTGACCCGAACGACAAAAAGGCGGTACGGCAATCGATTCTGAAGCTGGCCGGCCCTTCTCTCGTCGAGATGATGCTTGCGAATTTTACGCAGATGCTCAGCATGATTATGGTTGGACGGTTAAGTCCTGAGGCGGTGGCGACGGTCGGGCTGACCAATCAGCCTTTTTTTCTTTTGCTGGCGCTTTTTTCGACGCTGAATGTAGGCACTACCGTTATCGTCGCCCGTTCGATCGGCTCGGGTAAGCTGGAGGAGGCGAACCGGGCGGCCGGACAGGCGTTTCTGCTGAACATCGTGCTCTCGGTCGTCATGATCGCGCTGAGCTATACGTTCGCCGCCGACTTCCTCAGGCTGATGGGTGGCGAGGAGGACGTTGTGGCGCATGGTCTCGTTTATGCTAAAATCGTCTTTTTGTCGCTTGGCTTTACGACGATCTCGATGTCGTTTTCAGCTACGCTGCGCGGCGCCGGAGATACGCGGACCCCGATGAAGATCAATGTCGTCGCCAACATTCTCGTCGTGCTGATCGGCTACCCGCTCATTTACGGAATCGGCAGCTACGGCGGCATGGGCATCACCGGAGCGGCGGTGGCGACGATTGTGGCGCAGGGCGTATCGATGACGTGGGTGACGATCGTCATGTTCAGCGGCAAGTTCAAAGTCCGGCTCGATCTGCGGCATCTGCTCCGGCTGGACCGGGAGATGATCGCCCGGATCGGCAAAATCGGTTTCCCGTCCGCGCTCGAGCAGATCGTCATGCGGCTCGGCATGCTCATCTTCTTCAAGGTGGCGGCCAGTCTCGGGACGATGGCCATCGCGGCGACGCAAATTGCCTTCAGCATATTCGGTCTTTCGTTCATGCCCGGGATGGCGTTTGCGATTGCGGCCTCCACGCTGGTCGGGCAGGCGCTCGGCGCGCGCAATCCGGAGCTGGCCGAGAAGTACGGCTGGCAGGTGCGCAAAATCGGCATTTACGTAGCCGGAGCGATCGGCGTAGGATTTATTTTGTTTGCGCCATACATTATGATGCTGTACACGGTTGAGCCGGAAATTATCGAGAAGGGCGCCCTGTCGATCCGTATTATGGGCTTCATCCAGGTGTCGCAGGCGACGCAGTTTATACTGAGCGGCGCGCTTCGCGGCGCGGGAGATACGCGTTATCCGCTGTATTCGACGTTTATCGGGGTATGGGGGTTCCGGGTCGTGCTCAGCCTGCTGTTCGTGTACGTCTTGGGCATGGATCTTTACGGTATATGGCTGGCGGCGGCGGCTGACCAGTTTGTGCGTTCTTTTTTGATTTTGAAACGTTTCAAGAAAGGGGCATGGAAGACGCTCCGGGTATAACTGGTTTATGGAGAGGGAGGCCAAAATCGGGCCGTTTCGTTACCGAGAAGGTAACGGGCGGCCTTTTTGGCGTCTAAGCCGCTCGGTGGCGGGGGGTGGCTTTAGCGGAACTCGAGGTTCCGCTAAAGCTTCGCAGGCGGAAGTGGAAGTTCCGCTAGAGCCGGAGGAACGCCACTGGCGGGGGGCGATAGAGGAAGCAAAAGTCGCAATGGCCGCTGTCCGCCCGGGTAAAACCGGGCAAGCTGGGCCATAACGGAAGCGGGGCTTCCGCTAAGCCGCTTCGGCGGCCTGTTGCCGCCCAGCGGTTACAGCCCCTTAGCCCGCAGCAGGTCGCGCCCGGCGCTCAGCCTGGATATGTCCGTGCCGGGCGCATACTCGAGGATGAGCTGGCAGTCCGGGGCGAGGGCTAGTGCCGCCCAGACAGGCCCCCACTCGATGGTGCCTTCCCCGATCGGCAGATGCTCGTCCGCTTCGCCGTGATTGTCGTGCAGATGGACACAGCCGAGCCGGGGAGCCGTTTGCCGCAGCAGGGCGGGAATATCCCAGCCGTTAATATGGGCGTGTCCGGTATCGACCAGGTAGACGGCGACAGCGGCATCGAGCCGTTCGACGAAACGCACGTATTCGTCTTGGGTAAATAACGAGCTTCCGCCGTAGCCGACATTTTCGATCGCCAGCTTGACTCCCAGTGGAGCGGCGATCTCGCACAGCCGGGAAACCGACTCCTCTGCTCGCTTAGCCGCCGTCTCGCTATCGAATGCGGGCGAGAAGCGGAACCCGGGATGAATGACGACATGCGTCGCTCCGATCCGCCCCGCGAATTCGATCGATTTGCGATACTCCTCGAACGAGGCGTCGCGAATCGCCCGGTTTTCGCTCGTCAAATTCGTATCCCACGCCGGCGGGTGGACCGTATACGCCGCTTTTGTCGTCTGCACGAACGTGGCGACACGATCCATCGCCGCCTCCATCTCGTCCCACGGTTCGCCGTCGAGCAGCAGCTCGATATGCGCCGTCCCTTCCCGCAGCAGCGTCTCCACGTTAGGCTCCGTCATCTTGCCGAGCAGCGGCAGGTCCGAATAGCTGATGATTCTGCTCAAATGTATCCCATCCTTTGCTCCTTATGTCTGAGGGTCAGTTTGATACTAGCCTTGAGGCGGCCGCCGCGCAATTTACAAGTTTTCGTTTTTTGTACATTCGTTTGGAAAGCTTGCAGCCGGCGTCCCCGAAAAAAGTCCGTGCGCCGAAAGCGATCCGAAAGCCTGTCCCCGAGCGAGCGGCCGTTAATCCGCTGCCCACGGCGTCCGCCGCCAGAAAGGAAATTGCCATTTCTTACGATAGTATGCAAACGTTACGACCGGCCGGATAACTGCAAGCAATCGTGAAACGTGTGTATAGGGCACGCCCGGCAGCCCGGTATACACTTGGGGAGAAGTTTCGGCTAAGGAGGCTGACTCACAATGGAAGAGAAGGGCAGGCAAGCATCGAAGCATTTCGGCGAGTTTCGTCCGGAAGGAAACGGAATCGGGTACGACGGGGGCGAGGACAAGAGCGGCAAATCTGCAGGCGGAGGAAGCGGAAAGCTGTGGAGTCGCAGAGAGATGATCGCTGCGCTTGGCGCAGCAGGCGTAACGGTGGCGGCGCAAACGGTGCTGGGCGGGAAAGAGCTGTACGCCGGAGGCGGCCCGGTTTCGGCATCGGTGTACGGCGGGGGGCCGGGCAGAGGCGGGGAGCGGCCGGATGGCCACGCGCGGCTCGATTGGCTGAACGTAAGCAAGTACGGTGCGAAGGGCGACGGAAGCCATGACGACTCCGATGCGATCCAGCAGGCGCTTCACCTGGCTCGCGATGCCGGAGGCGGCGTCGTATACGTGCCGCAAGGCATCTACAAGCTCACGCGGATGCTGCGCATATACCGGGGCACGAAGCTGATGCTGCACCATGCGGCGATCATGCTCCGCTGCCACGACGACAGCTTCCTGTTAAACGGCGACGTGGGCGCGTTGTACGACGGCTATGAGGGACACGGCGACATTGCGATCGAAGGCGGCACGTGGGACGGCAACATTTTGCAGTATCCCGACGCTTATGTCGGCTTCAACTTCGGCCATGCCTGCCATGTCGTCGTCCGCGACGTAACGATTAAGGATGTCGTATGGGCGCATGCGATCGAGATTAACGCCAGCCGCGACGTACTCATCGAGCATTGCCGGTTTCTCGGCTACAAAAATGCGAGCGACGGTTCGCGTTATTTTTCCGAAGCGATCCAGATCGACGTCCCGACCCCGCTCAGCTTCGGAGCGTTCGGCAAACACGACGGAACGCCTTGCCGGCATATTACGATTCGCGATTGTAACTTCGGAGCTAGCGGGACGGCGGGAACGGCCGCCTGGGCCGCTGGCGTCGGGACGCACGGAGCGATTCACGACGTCTGGTCCAGCGATATTTCAATCGTGAACAATACGTTCGAAGGGCTGACGTACTGGGCGATCCGGCTGTTCAAGTGGAACCGCTGCCTGGTGGAGGGCAATCTGCTTCTGAACTGCGGCGGCGGTATTACAATGAGCACTCCGTCCCCAAACAGCGAGTCGACGAAGGACAAAAACGGCGTGCAGCGCGGAACGCCTCAGGCGGGAAGCGGCATCCGGATCGCGGGCAACATTATTGCCGGCGGAGCGGCCTATGGCGGCATCGGCTGTTACGGAGACCCTCAGGCGATGGTGGGGGATGTCTCGATCACCGATAACTTCGTCTACGATGCGGGAGCGAACAAACACGGCATTACCGTATCGTGGTGCCGCGGCGCCATCGTGGAGCGGAATACCGTGAACAACGCCCGCCGCGGGGTGTACGTGGACAACTCGGCCGAATGTCAGGTCGCGGGCAACCGCATCTCCGCCATTACGGTGAACGGCATCGAATCGGCGAAGTCGGCCGATGTGGCGATTTGCGACAACGACGTGCGCGATTGCGGTTTTTACGGCATCTCCGCAAGCGAAACGTCGCGCTTCCGTATCGACCGCAATACGGTCCGCAGCGCCAGCTTGACCGAGCACGTTCGGTATGACGGCATTGTCGTAAACGGAAGCAACAAGGACGGCGTCGTGCGGGACAACATCGTCCGCAAAGCCGCTTCGGGCAACCAAAACCGGTACGGCCTGCAAATCGCCGCAAGCAGCGAACGGATCGAGACGGGCGGCAATGCGCTGGATGGCGCAACCGCTCCATACCGCAACAATTCCGCTACATCGGCCGATCAACTGCGCCTGTATACGGCGGCTGGGGTGGGCTACAAAGTAACCGTAGACACATCGGGCGCCTTGACGGCAGTTTTACTATAACCATATTCCAGGAGGAAATAGAACCATGAAGAAGTGGATTGGAGCAGCGGCAGTAAGCGTACTCGCATCGGCCCTATTGGCGGGATGCGGAGGAGCGGGAGGTGCAGGGGCGGGCAAAACGGCGTCGGGCGACACCAATAAAACGGAGGTCAAGGAAGCGAAGAAGGCGGACCCGGTCACGATCACGATCGGGGTGCGGGCGACCGGTTACTTGACCGAGGACGAAATTCAGCGTTATATCGTGCAGCCGGTAAGCAAAAAGTATCCGCATATTACGATCAACCGGATCGTGCTCGACGACAAAACGAATTCGTTCGAAAATCTGCTGGCCGCAGGCTCCTTGCCGGACATCATTTTCCATACGTCGCTGCTGCTCCCGGACTTGAAGCGGCTCAAGGTCGACCAGGATTTGACGGCGGGACTGAAAACGGCGAACGTGGATTTGACGAAGTTTAACGCGACGGCGCTGGATGCGATCAAAATTACGAGCGAAAACGACTTTTTGATGGGAATCCCGTACACGATGCATTTCAACGCGCTTTATTATAACAAAGACATTTTCGACAAGTTCGGGGCGGCTTATCCGAAGGACGGCATGACGTGGCAGGATGTGACCGAGCTGGCCAAAAAGGTGACGCGCAAGGAAGATACGGTGCAGTACCGGGGGTTCGAGCCGGATTCGATCTACCGTGCGGGATCCCAGCTCGGGCTGCCGCTGATCGAGCCGAAAACGTTCAAATCGCTCGGCAATACGGACGATTGGAAGAAGGTCGTGCAGATGGCGAAGGACGTCTACGATATTCCCGGCAACGGAACGATCCAGACGTTCAGCTCGGGGGTAAACGCTTTCGTCAAAGACCGCAAGCTGGCGATGCTGGCCGGGTTGAACTGGCTGCCGAACCTGGCCGAGGTGAAGGATCAGTTTACGAATTGGGATCTCGCTTCGTATCCGACATGGCCAGGTAAGCCGGGCATCGGCACCCAGATCGACCTGCATGTCATGGTCGTTCCGAGCACAAGCAAGCATAAGGAAGCGGCGCTGCAGGTAATCGAGACGGTCGTCTCCGACGAGGTGCAGTCGGATATGGCCAAAAACGGCCGGGTGTCGGTGCTGAAGGACAAAAAGTACCAGGACACGTTCGCCCAAAACCTCGACTTCGTCAAAGGCAAAAACATACCGGCCATCTTCAAATCGGCGCCGACCAAGCCGTTCCCGTCGACGATCCATGCGAACAAGGCGTTCAATGAAATTACGAAGGTGATGACCCAGGTAACGAAAAACAACATCGACGTGAATACGGCGCTGCGCAGCTACGATGAATTGATGGACAAATATATCGCCGAGCAGGGCAAATAATCCGGATTCGATTTCGGATATGGCGAAATCGTAAATCCCGCAATCCGGCAATCCTTTCTGGTATAATGCTGCCAAGAAGAACGTATCCGGCAACAGAAGGAGGCAAAAGTCCCGTGACGGTCAAAGCCCGCAAGCGAATCGCCGCCGGTGCGGTCCTGCTTCTCATCGCAGGCTCGCTGGCCTGGTTCGGCAGCCGACCTACGAATAGCGCGAAGCCTGAAGGCGGGCCGCCGGCCTTCCTCACGCAAGGAATGCCAATCATGAGCAGGCCCGTGGAGCTGACGTTTCTTGCCGGGAAGTCGGCGACCAGCGCCTCCAGTTGGGACGACGTGCTTGTCTGGAAGCATTATGCCGGGATGTCGAATATGCGCATCCGGTTTCAGCTCGTGCCGTTCGAGAGCCTGGGCGAGACGAGAAAGCTGATGCTGGCGACGGGCAACTACCCGGACGCCTTCTACGCGGGCCGCCTGACCGCCGCCGAGCTGATGAAGTACGGCAAGGAAGGCGTGCTCGTCCCGCTCGAGGACCTGATCGACAAGTACGCGCCGAATATTCGGGCGCTGCTGGGGCGTTACCCGGATTTGCGCAATTCGCTCACGATGCCGGACGGACACATTTATTCCGTTCCGTCTTACTACGATCCCGACTTTTTGTCGATGCTAATCGGCACGCCGCTGTGGATTAACCGGAAGTGGCTGGAAACGCTGCATATGCCGGAGCCGCAAACGACGGACGAGCTGTACGCCTACTTGAAGGCTGTCAAGGAGCGCGACCCGAACGGAAACGGCGTGGCGGATGAAATTCCTTACGGAAGCATCGGTATCAACGTGCTGCTGCATCAGCTGAAAGGGGCGTGGGGGCTCGGCAATCGGGGTCTCGCCAATGTGAATGTCGACTGGGATGAGAAATCCGGCCGTCTCCGCTTCATTCCCGCCGACCCGGCTTACAAGGAATTGCTCGAATATGTGCATATGCTGTATGCCGAAGGGCTGATCGAGAAAGATATATTCACGATCGGCAGCGGCGAGTTTTATGCGAAAGGGGCGCTCGGCGTATACGGTTCGGCCGTTATGCCGAATCCGTTCACGTTGATGAAGATGACGGGTTATGTCGGCGCTCCCGCGCTGCAAGGGCCGCACGGCGACCGGCTGTATTCCCACGTCAAGCCGCCGCTCGCTCATATCGGCGCGTTTGCCGTTACGAACAAAAACAAATACCCGGAGGCAACGCTCAGGTGGATCGACTATTTGTTCGGCGACGAGGGCAGCAAGCTGTTCTTCATGGGCGTTCCGTCCGTGAGTTACGAGGAAACGCCGGACGGAGAGCTGCGCTATGTGGAGCCGATTACCGCCAGTCCCGACGGTTTGACGATGGAGCAGGCGCTGACGCCGTATGTGACCTGGCTCGGCGGCAGCTATCCCGGGTATGCGCGCGCGCCGCTGTTCAAAGGCTCGGAAAGCTTGCCCGAGTCGCTGGCCGCGGCGGAGAAAGTGAAGCCGTATGCGGTCAAGGAAATATGGCCGCCGTTTAACTTCAGCCCGGGAAGCCTCGGCACGGAAATTACGTCGTACGTGCAAAGCATGCAGTACAAGTTCATTACCGGAGAAGTGCCGTTCACCGATTGGGACAAATATATCGGGAATTTGAAAATGATCGGTCTGGACAGCTACATGCAGCAGTATAATGAAGCTTTTCAAGCTTATTCGCGCAGCAAATAAGCAAAACGAACCGGACTAGGGCGTGATGGCAAACCGTGAGAGGTACGGTTTGCCATCACGCCCTAGCTTTCGAGAGCCGACCGCTTGCGGTAGTCTCCCGGGGTGAGTCCGGTTATTTTTTTGAACATGCGGATGAACGACGTGACGTTGCGGTACCCGATCTTTTCGCCGATATCCTGAACGCTGAGCGGGGTGCGGACGAGCATAAACTTCGCCTCGCGGATACGTACGCTGTTCAGATGGTCGCTGAAGTTCGTTCCCGTCTTCTCTTTGATGTAGGCGGATAAGTAGTTGCTGGACATGTTCATCCGGTCCGCCACCGAATCGAGCGACAAGTCCTCGTTATAGTGCGACTCCAGATAACCGACGAAAAATTCGACGACCGGGTCCTTCTCCTCGCGCTTCCGCTTGACGGCATCGGCCGCGAGCGGGACGAACCGGTCGAAGAAGCGCGTATAATCGTCGTAGGAGAGACATTCCTCCAGCTCGCCCAGCATGGCGCTCAGCTGCTCGATCTTGCCCGGCTCGACCTTCGCTTTCTCGGCGATTTTGACGATTTTGGCGGTTACGCTGAGCGCGAACACGCGAAATTGCGCGCGAAACGCTTCCTTCTTGTGCATAAACTCGAGCATCCGGCCGATCAATTGGCCGCCCGCCGCGCCGTTGCCTTCTTGCATATTGACATAAAACTCCTGCTCCTGCTCGGCCGTAAACACGAAATGCCCGGACGGCGGGGCATCCTCCCACAACAGCTGCATCTCACCCAGCAGTCTTGCCTGCTTCACCCGATCCAGCGTCTGCATATAGGCTTGATTGAAATCGGCTCCGGCCGGGAAAGCCGAACTTACGGATGCGGTCACGAGATAATGGCCGGTATCATGGTCGAAAATCGTCTTCAGCAAACCGAGCGCGTGTTCGAGCCCCCGCTCCAAGGCCTCTCCGTACACGATCGACACGAGTTGGTTGCTCTCCGTCTGGATCGTGCGGGAAAATTCAAAGGGTCCCGACAACATCAGATCGACGCATTCGCGGGCGGCATACGTCAGCGCATCCGCGCTTACATGCGCAGTTTCGAGCGGCGCGTTGCGGAAATGAAACTGAAACAGCACGATGCGAAACGGCAGCAGCCGCTCGAGCGGCTCCTTCCACTCGCCGGAGGCGGTGGCGATTTTTTTGAGCTTGCTCATATAGCCGAAATCGGTCAGCAGCGACGTCTTGTTTAGCAGATCGTCGTGGATGTCGTTCCTTTCCTGGATCAGCTCCCGCGATATTTCGTTGATGAGCGTAAATTCGTAAATGCTGCTTCGTACGGCCTCCGGGCTTCGCTGCTTGAGCGAATCGATAATTTGCTTGACCGGTCTGCCGATTTTGCGGCTGAACACGACCGAGGCGGCTGCGGCGATCGCGACCGCAAGCACGGACAGGGCAATCAGCGTGAGGCGCAGCTTATGGATTTGCGCGGCGATGCTCGCGTAGGGTACCGACGTCGTATACGTTAGGCCCGACTCGGGACTTTTGAGATAAAACGTGTAGATGTTGTCGTTTACGACATAGCCTTGCGTATCGCCGGGCAGCGCGGGTATGGCTGGCGACTCCGCATGGGCGGAATCGAACAGGACGCCGCCGCCGGCATGAACGATCGCGAAGCCGGGACCTTCTTTGCCGTAAAACGTCTCGAACAGCCGGTCCGCATCGAGCAGCCCGACGACGAGATAGTTGTAACCCGGAAGCTTTACGGACATCGGCAGCAGCCGCTTGCTCGTTTTGTCCGGGGCAACGATCGAGAACAGCCGGCTCGGATGCAGCTCCGACGTATAAGGCAGCGTTAGTTGCCCCTTCCAGTATGGCAGGTCGTACGGCTCGCTTACGTAAAATTGCGAAAACAAGCGGTCCGCGTCGCCGGTCCCGTTTTTGTCCACGGCGTAAGCGGCCGCATTGAAATACACGAGGATGTTATCCAAATACAGAAACGGATTGCCTACGTCGCGCCGAAGCTGCTCTATCATATCGGCCGGCTTCAAGTAATTGACTTGGGCCGGATCTTTGGCGGTAAGCTGCCGGCCGAAGGAGACGACGCTTTCGTTCTGATACAGCTTGAACAGCAAATTTTTGATGATGGCGAGATGTTTCTCGTACCGGTCCGCCGCATGCTCCAGCGATACCCGGTTATTCTGAATAATTTCCCGCTCGATCGTCGTTTTGAAGAAGGCGAACGACAAAAAATTGAAGGAAGCGAGAAGAACGATGATCGCGACGAAGCTGATCATGCTTTTGACGAACAGCGAATTTACTTTAAACGGCAGCGGCGGCAATGGCGGTGACCCCTTTTTTTGGAAGAAAGCGCTTTAGCAAACAACGAATGTCTTTATTGTACAGCAAAATCGGGAGCCGGAGAATGCAAAAGGTGTAAAGAGATCGTAAAAGGGCTTGATCGCAGCGGGCGGTATACGCGTTGTACGCGGAAAAAATTTGAAAATCCCGCGTGTCATATTTCCGGCAAGGGCTTCGTATGGTTAGAAGTACCATCTTTATGAAAGGGGGATTCATTTGCAGACATTGTTACCGGACCGCCTCGATCTACCCGGTGCGCACTCTAAAGATATGCTGCGCCTGCTCGTACGGGATGCGCATACGCTTTATGCGTACTGGGCCGTTTCCGACCGCAAAAATGGGCTGGCGTCGCAGCATTTCGAATGCGACTACGGGCAATTGACGAAGGAGCTGCGCCTGTACGACGTCACGCATCTGATGTTTAACGGCCATAACGCACACCGGACGATCTGCATCCGGCTGACGCCCGAAGCGGACAATTGGTACATAACCGGGCTTGAAGCCGACCGGGCGTATATGGCCGATATCGGCGTGCGTACCTGGGAAGGCCAGTTCGTTCCGTTTGTCCGCTCCGGCAGCGTGCAAACGCCGAGAGACCGTCCCGCCGGTTACGGGGCGCCGCTTGTTACCGTAGCGGCCGAAGCTTCCTCGCCACACCCTGCCGCCTACATCGCTCCAAGTGGTCCAGAGCATTTCAAATCTTACTTGCGGCTATGACGTCCTGCCAGGGACGCGTCCGAGAGGCCGTCACGCCTATGTGCGTTCGTAAAAGAACATATTCGTATGGGGGGTTCCATGTACAAAAGCTTGAGAGCAAAGCCCGAGTGGAAAGGGTATCTGGCTTTAATTTTGCACGCCCATCTGCCTTACATCCGTCATGCCGACCGGGATGACGTCATGGAGGAACGGTGGTTTTACGAAGCGATGACCGAGACGTATTTGCCGCTGCTCGGCGTATTCGAGAGGCTTGATAGCGACGGAATCGACTACCGCATTACGCTGTCGATGACACCTACGCTGTTGTCGCTGTGTGCCGATCCGCTTATGCAGGGGCGCTACGCCGTTCATCTGGATCGGCTGATCGGACTCGCGGACAAAGAGACGGAACGTCTATTCGGTGACGAGCGGCTGCTGCCGCTCGCCCGAATGTACGCGGAGCGTTTCCGCGAGCTGAAGACGTTGTACGAGGTCTGCGGCCGGAATGTGATTGCGGCTTACCAGCGCTTGCAGGACAGCGGCAAGCTGGAAATTATGACGTCCGCGGCAACGCACGGTTATTTGCCGCTGATGCGGACGGAGGAGGCGATCAGGGCGCAGATCCGCACCGGCATCCGCGAGTACGAGCGGCATTTCGGCCGCAGGCCGGGCGGCATCTGGCTGCCGGAATGCGGCTATACGCCGGGCATCGACCGGCTGCTGAAGATGGAGGGCATCCGCTATTTCATCGCCGACTCGTCCGCAGTGGAGTATGCGTCGCCCGCCCCGAACCGGAAGCTGCTCGCGCCGCTGATGACTCCGTACGGCGTGACGGCGTTCCCGCGCGATCCGGAATCGTCAGAGCAGGTATGGAGCGCCTCTAACGGCTACCCCGGCCATTACGATTACCGCGAATATTACCGCGACATCGGCTGGGATCTCGGCTGGAACGACGCCGAGGAATGGGATTATATCCGTCCGTATGTGCTGCCGACGCACGAGCGGGTCAACACGGGCGTGAAATATTACCGCATTACCGGCAAGGGCAACCACCGCGAGCCTTACAACCCGGAATGGGCGAGGAAAGCGGCGGAGCATGCGGACCATTTTCTCGCCTGCCGGGGAGAGCAGGTCAAAGCGTGGAACGGCTGGCTCGACCGGCTGCCGCTCGTCGTATCGCCTTACGATGCGGAGCTGTTCGGCCACTGGTGGTACGAGGGCCCGCTCTGGATCGAAATGCTGTGCCGCAAAGCGTATCACGACCAGCATGCCGTGAAGCTGGTGACGCCCGGCGACTATTTGCAGCAGTATCCGGTCGCGGATACCGGCTATGTGAATGAGTCGAGCTGGGGCCGGAGCCACTCCTCGGAAGTATGGCTGCAACCTGCGAATGACTGGCTGTACCGCCATCTGCACGAGGCCGAGGAGCGGATGATCCGGCTTTCGCTGCGTCATGCCGGGGAGCGGAGCGGCGGCTGTGCGCTGCGGCGGCGGGCGCTGAATCAGGCGGCGCGCGAGCTGCTGCTGGCGCAAAGCAGCGACTGGGCGTTCATTATGGACAGCGGCACGGTCACGGGTTACGCGGTTCGACGGACGAAGGAGTTTCTTAGCTCGTTTGCCTTGTTGTGCGGCATGATCGAGGACGGCCGAATCGACGAAGCCGCACTCGCGGCTCTGGAGCACCGGCACAACCTCTTCCCGGACATCGATTATGCCGACTACGCCCCGGCTGTGGAGGAATCGACGGCGAAACGGCCTGATCCCCTTTCGCCCGGCATCCGGGATAAACCGAACGTATTCATGCTCGCTTGGGAGTATCCGCCCAAGTTCGTAGGAGGCTTGTCGCGGGCCGTCGCCGATCTGGCGGAGGCGCTCGCTGCGCAGGGAGAAGCGGCAATCCATGTCGTGACGACCGCATTCGAGGGCGCTCCGGCGTATGAGGTGCGCTGCGGCGTGCATGTGCACCGGCTGCCCGTGTTAGGCTCGGGCGATACGGACTTTTATCATTGGACGTTCGAGATGAATATGGCGATGGTTGATTACGTCGTCGCCTGGAAGGAGCGCGGGGGGCGTCTCGACCTGCTGCACGCCCACGACTGGATGGTGGTTCAAGCCGCCCGCGAGCTGAAGCTCAGCTACGCCGTGCCGCTTGTCGCCACGATCCATGCGACCGAAGCCGGAAGGAATCAAGGGCGGCTGCACAGTGAGCTGTCCCGCCGCATTCACGGCCTGGAATGGAAGCTTACGTACGAGGCGAGCCGCGTGTTCGTATGCAGCAGGCATATGAAAGAAGAGGTCGTGCGCCTGTTCGAGCTGCCGGAGGACAAAATCGACATCGTGCCGAACGGCATCCGCGTCCCGGAACAAGAGGAGGAGCTGGCAGCGACCGGAAGGGAGCCGTTCGCTGCCAGCGACCGGATCGTGCTGTACGTCGGCCGGCTCGTCTACGAGAAAGGCGTGCAGGTGCTGCTCGCGGCGATGCCGTCCGTTTTGGCGCGCGAGCCGCGGGCGAAGCTTGTCGTCGTCGGAGCCGGGCCGATGCGGGAGCAGCTCGAACGGCAGGCTGCCGAGCTCGGACTAGGGGATCGTGCCTCCTTCTGGGGCTTCGTGGAGGAAGAGACGAAGAAAAGGCTGTATGCCACAGCCGATGTGTGCGTGTTCCCAAGCCTGTACGAACCGTTCGGCATCGTGGCGCTGGAAGCGATGGCCGCACGCCGGCCGCTCGTCGTCTCGGACACCGGCGGACTGGCGGAGCTGATCGAGCATGGGCACGACGGGTACAAGGCGCTGGCGGGCCATGTCGAATCGCTCGCCTGGCATGTGACCGAGCAGCTTCTGGATTCGGCGAGAGGCACGGAGATGGCGGAGCGGGCTTATTGGAAGCTGAAGAGCGAGTATGCGTCCGGCTCGATCGCGGAACGGGTCCGGGAGCGCTATGCCGCGCTTGCCGGCTGGTTAAGCGCCAAGCGGCAAAACGACGGTAACGCAGATCAGGAACGAATGGTCATAGAAACGATACACTGAGGGGCATATCCCTATTCGGGATTGAACATATACAGGGGGGACGCATTTGAAGGCAATCATCATGGCTGGCGGTAAAGGAACGAGGCTGCGCCCGTTAACTTGCCAGCTTCCGAAACCGATGGTTCCTCTGCTCGGACGTCCGTGCATGGAATACATTATCGATTTGCTCAAACGGCATGGCATTACGCAAATCGGTGTGACGATGCAATTTATGCCGGAGGCGATCCGCAGTTATTTCGGCGACGGACGCGAATACGGCGTCGAGCTGCACTACTTCGACGAAGATACCCCGCTCGGGACAGCGGGCAGCGTCAAAAATGCGTCCGACTTTCTGGATGAACGATTCGTCGTCATCAGCGGAGATGCGCTCACCGACTTCGATCTCGGACCGGTGATCGACTTTCATTCGCGCCGGGAGGCGCTCGCGACGATCGTGCTGACGCGGGTGGAGCGACCGCTCGAATACGGCGTCGTTATGACGGACGAGGAAGGGAGGGTCATCCGGTTTCTGGAGAAGCCGGACTGGAGCGAAGTGTTCAGCGATACGGTGAATACCGGCATCTACGTGCTGGAGCCCGAGGCGCTGCAATGGGTAGCGGAAGGCAAGGAGCAGGATTTCAGCTCGGATCTGTTTCCGCTGCTGATGAAGCGAGGCGAGCCGCTGTACGGGTGCATCAGCGAAGGCTACTGGTCGGATATCGGCAATATGGAGCAGTACCGGCAAGCCCAGTTCGACATGCTGGAAGGCAAAGTGAATGTGGCGATTCAAGGCAGGCAGCTGTACCCCGGCATCTATGCCGAGGATGGGGCGACGCTTCCGCCGGACAGTGCGGAGTGGAGCGGACCGGTCTACATCGGTCAGGGCACGGTAATCGAGGAGGGCGCGACAGTCGGTGCTTACACGGTGCTCGGCGCGGGAAACCGCATCGGCCGCGGCAGCGCGATCGGTCAAACGATTATGTGGGATTACAATCAGATCGGCGAACATAATGAAATCGCGGGAGCGACGCTGTGCAGCCAAATCCGCTGCTACCCGGAAACCGTCATCGGGGAGGGTGCCGTCATCGGCAGCCATTGCACGATCGGACCGAAGGCGCATGTATTGCCCCGCGTTAAAATATGGCCCCATAAACGGGTACGCGAGCATGCCGTGCAGGGTGACTCGGTCATTTGGGGCGAAATCGCGAGGAAGCCGCTGTTTACCGACGGGGCGGTAGCCGGCTATGCCAACGAGGAGGTGACGCCGGATTTTGCGGCCAAGTTTGCCGGCGCTTACGGGGCCAGCCTGGCGAAAGGGAAGCGGATTGCGGTCAGCTCGTCGGCGGACGGCTTCGCCAGGCTGATCCGCTCGGTGCTTATCCCGGCGCTTCAGGCGGTCGGGGTTCGCGTAACCGATGCCGGCGATAGCATCTCTTCGGCCGCGCGGTTCGGCGTTAAGGCGCTTGGTGCCGATGGAGGCATTCACGTGCAGGTTGTCTCGGAAGGAGGCCGCGCCGTATGCCGTCTTGAATGCATCGATGCGGCGGGGCTGCCGATCGGCAAAAGCGCCGAGCGGAAGGTCGATAACGCCTTGGCGCTCGAAGATTTCCCCAGACTCGAAGTGGCCAGCATACCGGACATCCGGCTTGCGGAAGGCATCATGGACGCTTACGGCAAAAGGCTGATAACCGAGCTTGGCGGCGAATCGGGGCAAGGGCCGCTCACTGTCGTCGCCGAAGCGGCGAACCCTGCCGTGCGCCGATTGATCGGCGTATGGTCCGGCGCTTTCGGTTGGAATGTCGTGTATGTTCCTCAGGAGACGACCGAATCGGCCTTTGGCTCTGCTGTCGTAGGTAACAGCGCCGCTTTCGGCGTACGGCTCGATTACTCTGGCGAACTGCTCTGCCTATACGACGAAGGCGGCAAGCCGGTTCCGGCGGAACGGGTCGACGTCCTGCTGTACATGTCGTATTTTCAATGCTGCCGCGGCCGCACGGTAGGCGTGCCGCTGAGCGCCCCGACGTTCCTCGATTCGGCTGCTGCTGCGCTTGGCGGCCAGGTCGTCCGCACGAAACGATGCGCACGGGCCGTGCTTGAGGCGTCCGGCGACCATCCGTTCCACCCGGTACACGATCCGCTGTTCGGGATCGGCCTGCTTGCCCGGAACTTGCTCGGCAGCGCGCTGTCCGTCACGCAGCTGCTGCAATTCATGCCGACCTTTTCGCTGCACAGCACGTATGTGGAAGTGCCGTGGAGCGAGAAAGGAAGGCTGATGAGGCTGATGACGGAGCAGATGAGAGGCCGCCGCGCCGATCTGCTGGACGGGATCAAGGTATACGACGAGAGCGGCTGGGTGCTGCTGCTGCCCGATACGGGCGAGCCCCGTTTTACGCTGATCGCCCACGGGGAACAGGAGGAGTCGGCGGTCGAGTTGGCCGAGCGGTACAGACAGGAGTTGACGCGCCATTTCGTCTAATGGAATAATAAGGATATAGGCTGGACATACAGATTAATAGACTTCCTCGATGCAAGGATCGCTTGCATTCATCGAAAGCCTGGGAAATCGGGCGTTTAGTGGGCACATCTTGTGTTGTTCACAGCGGGGAGGAGTAGGGGTATGAATGTGATCCCGATTGAATCGAAGCAAATCGGTTATGTCGAGTACGACGCAGAGCGCTCCTGCATGATTGCTCATTTTACGACGGGAGAAATTCGGGTTTATCCGGTATCGGCTCAGGACTATTCCGTTCTGCGCGCCTCTAGCAACAAGTACGATTGCTTTGTAAGAATGACCAGCGGCGCCGGGCGCGATCCTGCGCCGAGAGCGGAGCTGCCGGCGTTCGGAAAGCGAAGCGGCCGCGTTACGGACGAAGCGGCGACATACTGAAATTCGGGCGTTCGGCTACTGCGGCGCGGAGAGCGCCGCCGGGGCCCCTTCCCGTCCGCTCGGTAAAGCGCTCCGGGAAGGGGCAGGCACGAATGCGCACCACTCGTTACTTTCGAACCGCGCTTTACCCATTCCCGCCTTACGAAAGGGTGACTTTCACGCGATGCCCCGCCACTATGCCATCGGCAACGGTACGATGCTCATCAATCTGGATGCATACACACGTATTCGCGACCTGTATTACCCTTATGTCGGACAACTGAACCACGTCGGCGGCCACCCGTGCCGAATCGGAGTATGGGCGGACGGCGCCTTTGCCTGGCTGGATGAAGGCGGCTGGCGCTGGACGCCCGGATACGTGCCGGATTCCCTTGTGACGCAGGTGACCGCCGAGCATGAAGGGCTTGGACTCGTGCTGGAAATGGGCGACGGGGTTCATCAACGGGACAACATCTATATCAAACAGCTTCGCGTAACGAACCGGACGGACCGGGAACGCGAAATCCGGCTGTTTGTGACGCACGACTTTTCCATCGACGAGACGGAGGTCGGCGATACGGCCGCCTTTTATCCGCGCAACGGCACCGTGTTTCACTACAAGAAAAACCGCTACTTTATGGCAAACGGCCTGGCCGGCGGCGAAGGAATCGTTCAGTATGCGATGGGCGTCAAACGATTCCACCAGGCCGAAGGAACGTGGCGGGACGCCGAGGACGGGCATCTGATGGGCAACTCGATCGCGCAGGGCTCGGTGGACAGCACGATCGGCCTAAGGCTGCGGCTCGGGGCGAACGGATCGGACTGGATCTACTACTGGCTGTCCGTCGGCGATTCGCTGGAGGAAGTCACGCGGCTCGACCAGTATGTGCGCGACAACGATCCGGGCAAGCTTCTGGACCGCATCCATGTCTACTGGCAGCGCTGGTCGAACAAAATCGACCGTGATTACGCCGATTTGCCGCCGTCCGTCATCTCCATGTTCAAGCAAAGTTTGCTTGTCGTGCGGACGCAGACGGATGCGCGCGGCGCGATTGTCGCGGCCAACGATACCGATATTTTGAACTATAACCGCGATCATTACAGCTACATGTGGCCGCGCGACGGCGCTTTGGTCGCCTATGCGATGTCCGTGGCGGGGTATCACGAGACGGTTGTGCCGTTTTACCGGTTCTGCTCCGAGGCGCTTTCCCCGGAAGGGTATCTGCACCACAAATACAATCCCGACGGCACGGTTGGCTCGAGCTGGCATCCGTTCATCGCGGACGGTCACGAGCAGCTGCCGATTCAGGAGGACGAGACAGCGCTTGTGCTGTTCTCGCTCTGGCAGATGTACCTTTCGTCCGGCAATATCGAGCTGTGCCAATCGCTGTATGGCAGCTTGATCCGCAAGGCGGCGAAGTTCATGCGCGGGTATATCCTGGACGATCTGAGCTTACCGAAGCCGAGCTACGATCTGTGGGAGGAGCGGTACGGCATCTACACGTTCACCGCTTCGGCGGTGTTCGGCGGTTTGAAGGCGGCTGCCGACTTCTGCGCGCTCTTCGGCGACCGGGAGCGGAGCGAGCGGTATATGAGGGTGGCGGATTCCGTACGTGACGGGATTATCAAGCATTTATGGGACGAAGAAAGCGGCCGGTTCGCGCGCGGGCTCGTCCTTCAAGACGGCGTATGGGTGAAGGATATGACGCCCGAGAGCAGCATTTACGGCATATTCGAGTTCGGCGTACTGGCGGCCGACGACCCGCTTGTCGTAAGCACGATGCGCAGCTTGCGCGAGCAGCTTACGATCCGGACCGACATCGGCGGCATCGCCCGCTACAAGAACGACTACTACTTTCAGCGGTCGCCGGATATTGAGCGCATTCCCGGCAATCCGTGGATCATCTGCACGCTCTGGATGGCCGAATGGGAAATCGAATGCGCGCGCTCGATGAGCGATCTGGAAACTCCGCGCCGGACGCTGGAGTGGGTGACCGGGCATGCGCTGGAGTCGGGCATGCTGCCCGAGCAGCTCGATCCGTTGGACGGCGGCCCGTTGTCGGTCGCGCCGCTTACTTGGTCGCATGCGACGTTCGTGCTGACCGTCGTAAAATATTTGAACAAGGCGAAGGAGCTGCAGCGGACGGAAGGCCGCGGTTGAGACGTTTGGCCGGGCTTAAGCCGGCTCCGGAGCGGATGCACGTTGGCATAGCCATATGGCGAGAAAAAGGACCTCGTTTCCCCCGGGTGTATCGGGCGGAAGCCGAGGTCCTTTGTGCGTCTGCTCGTTTAGCCGGATGTCCGTTCGACTATACGGTAGGCCAGCAATAGTATTAAGCAGGCCGAAGGTGATCCGGTCATTGGCACAACCGGTCGCATCGGGCTGCATGTCCTACTGGCCGGGCTGCGAAATAAGTATATAGGAAGCCGAAAATAAGCTATAATAACCTCCGAGAGCGAGGGTTATTGTAGCTTATTCGGAAGCAGAGGAGAGGGCGCAAGTGGGATATTTGGGCGCGATTGAAGGCGGAGGGACCAAATTTGTATGCGGTATCGGAACCGCGGACGGACACATCGTCGACAGAGTCTCTTTTCCGACGACGGTGCCGGAGGAAACGATGGCCCGGGTGTGCGGCTATTTTGCGGATAAATCGCTTGACGCGCTCGGTGTCGGCTCGTTCGGGCCGATCGACCCGAACCCGGATAGTCCGACCTACGGATTCATTACGAGCACGCCGAAGCCGCATTGGGGGAACTTCGATCTGCTCGGCGCACTCAAGGAGCGATTTCCGGTGCCGACCGGTTTCGATCTGGACGTTAACGCAGCCGCTTTGGGCGAGGCAACCCTTGGAGCGGCGCGGGAGCTGGCCGGCTGCTTGTACATAACCGTTGGCACCGGTATCGGCGCCGGCCTCGTTTCGAACGGACGCATTATGAACGGATTTACGCATCCCGAGATGGGCCATATCCTCGTCCGCCGGCATCCGGACGATACGTTCGCCGGTTGTTGTCCGTATCACGGGGATTGTCTCGAAGGGCTGGCGGCTGGTCCCGCGCTGGAGCGGAGATGGGGCGCGAAGGCAGCCGAGCTGCCGGCGGATCACCCGGCATGGGCAATACAGGCTTACTATTTGGCGCAGGCCTGTATGAACTTCGTTCTGATTGCGATGCCCCACAAAATCATTATCGGCGGCGGCGTAAGCAAGCAGGAGCATCTGTTTCCCGCAGTGCGGCAGCGGCTTAGCGAGCTGCTGAACGGTTATATCGTCCATCCGCGCGTACAGGAGCAACTGGATTCCTATATCGTGCCCCCGGGACTCGGGGATAACGCCGGCCTGACGGGGGCGCTGCTCCTGGCGCAGCAGGCGCTTCATCGATAAACATAACGCGGCTGCCGTGCTTTCTCGCAGGCAGCCGCAGTCCGTTCAAGCCATCGGCGCAGCGCTACAGCCCGATGGCGCTTTTATGCCCGCGGTACGTTCCTGCGTCCGGGAAACGGCTGGCCGCCAGCTCGGCAAACTTCCGGGAGAAGCCGTATAACTCCAGCTCGGCAACCGGCACCATGCGTACGTCGGCGATCGGCGTCGTTTCGAATTCGCCCGTCGGCATCCGCAGCTCCCCGGATAGCTTCCGGAGCAGGAACGTCACATGCAGGATCGGCGGCCGGGCTTCCGGCAAGTCGCATAGGTAGAGCAGTTTCTCTACCTGCACGTTCAAGCCCGTCTCTTCTGCAAGTTCGCGGATGATAGCTTGCTCCAGCGTTTCTCCGGCTTCCGCCTTTCCGCCCGGGAGCGACCAGCCCCGGTCTCCGACTTGCTGCTTGACGAGCAAAATCCGCTCCTTCTCGATGAGCACTCCGGTAACGCGCACGCGAAATTCATAGCGATCCATCAGGCATCCCTCCATAACAACTTTGGATAAATCTAGTATACTAGAGGAAACAGGGTGAACTACTGTTCTGAAAGCCTGTTCCATGTGTTTAGTTCAACTATAATAGAGTAAAAATGCTGCCGCATTCTGTAAAGTCATTTCTTAGGCCGATGAATGACTTAGTCTAGTGACATGCTCCCACCACTTATAGTAGTGGGGGCTTCCCAGGACTTAACTGCAATCGCAGTTATTCTTACTGGGCTATCCCCGCCAGCCCGGCGGTTCTCTATTCCTCTAAGCCAAGCCTAACATTCTCAATCCTTCGGCTCTTATGTTCCCGGCTGCATTCGCATCCCTCAGGTGGATACGGCCGCAGCCCTCGCATACCCAGACGCGTTCCTTCAGCGTGAGTAGCTTGTTGATCTTGCTACAGGCTCCGCAGCGTTTGCTGGAGGGAAACCATTTGTCGATTCGAACCAGACGCTTTCCCCGATCGGCCAGTTTATAGCCCAGGAACGTTCTGAACAGGCCATTGCCGTTATCCATCGTTGCTTTTCCGAGGGATAACGATTGCGACATGGCTTTCATATTCAGATCTTCCACGACGATGGCCTCCCAAGTTTCGGCTAGCTGTTTGCTTACTTTATGCAGGAAGTCTTTCCGCTGATTGGCTACTTTCTCATGGAGACGCGCGATCCGAAGCTTTTGTTTGCGCCAGTTGGAGCCACCCGTTTTTCTTCGGGAGAGCACCCGCTGTTCGTTCTTCAGCCGTATCTCCATGTTGCGGAGGTACTTCGGGTAGTCCGCAGATGTATTCCTATGGTCGATATAGAGGGCCTTAGAGCTATAGTCCAAACCGAGTACTTTGTCAGGATGGGGGAAGATCGGTTTTTCTTCGGTCTCATAATAAGTCAGGATGGAGATATGGTATTTCCCGCTAGAACTGCGGCTAATCGTGGCCGACTTGATGGTATGGCTTTCTGGAATATGGCGGTGGAGCTTGATTCGGATCTCGCCGAGTTTCGGAATCCGGACATGTTTGCCACCCGCTTCCAGGCGTATGGTCCCCTTCTGATTATTGGTCGTGTAGCTCTGCACCGGATTTTTCCGGCTCTTGAACTTCGGGTATCCGGTACGCTTATCTCGGAAAAAATGCCGGAAAGCCGACTTCAGGTTCAGCTCCGCATTGCATAAGGCAAGGCTGTCTACTTCGCGAAGCCAGGGGAACTCCGTCTTGAACGCTGCCGGTGTCCGAAACTTTTGCCGCTTCGGTCGCTCGGCATCCGTTCGATCCCATTCGGACGGGGCCTTACGTTCCGCCAACATCTGATTGTAGAGAAACCGGACACAGCCAAATGTTTTACGAATCATCGTCTCTTGCGTAGGTGTAGGATAGATACGGAACCGATAAGCCTTATTCATGCACTCCCCCCCCCCCATAACCAGATTATACCATAATAGAGGGAATGCATGTTCCTATTTTTGATAACAAAGAACATTACGAAATGCACCGATTCATCCCCCGCCTACACGCTCACTACGTGAGTAGCGTAGTTTAGAGGTTGGGGACTTCTCGGCTTTTAAGTTAAAAAGCCGTCTTCCGAAGCGAGCGCCTGTTATGCATACGAAGGGCCAGTGACCACTGGGCTTTTTGCCGCCGCTCCCGGATACGGCCTAAAGTCATCCTATCCTTGTTAACGGAGCTAAACATTAACCGCATTGGAGAACATAGAGAGCGTCAGCATCAAACTGGAGGGAGGAGCACCTATGCGGATTTCCGAGTTGGATAGCGAAAGCTTGAGCAGGGATGATGTCGATATGCTGCTGTTCCACCGGATGAACGACGACGGAGCGGACGGCGATTGCATCTTCGTCTTCGGCAGCAAGCGAAGCATGCTGTACCGGTTCCCGCAAGCCGTTAGGCTGTACCGGGAGAAGCGCGCCCCGCTGCTGCTGTTTTCGGGAGGCGTCAGATGGGAGGGCCAGCCCGATGTCGAGGCCGCGATGATGAAAGCGGAGGCCGTACGGCTCGGCATTCCCGAGACGGACATTTTGATCGAGACGAAGTCGAGGCATACGCTGGAAAATGTGCTGTTTTCCTCGGACGTGCTGGAGCGCCATATCGGTCTTGCGCACATCCGCCGGATTCTGATCGTGACGACCGCGTATCATATGCGGCGCTGCTTGCTAACCTTGAAGACGTATATGCCGCCATCCATCGAGTACACTTACTGCCCCGTAGACGACAAAGATACGAAACGGGATAACTGGTTTAAAAGCGAAGCGGGGCGGACAAGGGCCATCGACGAATGCAGGAAGCTGATTACGTATGTAAGTAAAGGCCAGTTGACCGATTATGAGATCGAACCGTAATCGGTATTGCCGGAATGGACGAGCGTTTGTTAGTTGGATTGCAGGATGGGCTCGCGAGCGGATATGCCGGCTTCGGCGGACTTCGTTCGTCCCGACGACCGCCGTATCGTCACGGTTAGCGGAAGTCCGGCTTCCGCTATGGCCGGCAAGAAGAGGATTCGAGCGCGATAGAGGAAGCGATAGTTCCGTTATAGAGGCAAAATGCAGCGGAAAACAAGGCTACTAACGACAATAGCGGAACCATTGGTTCCGCTATTGTCGTTTTGGTAGCCCTTTTCCCGCTTTTAACGGAACTAACTGTTCCTTTAAAAGCTCAGTGTCCCAGTTCGGCGCGTTGCCGCCGGAACGTCTCGTACGAGCGGGCGGCGCATTCCGAGATGGCGATCGGGTGGAAGCCCGGAATTTCCGCATGCATCGTATCGCGAAGCGGTGCGGTCCAGCTTTCCGGCAACTGTTTCGCTCCGAGCGCCGCGCCGAGGATCGACCCGACGGTTGCGCCGTTGCAGTCGGTATCCCAGCCGCCAAGGACGGCCATGCCGATCGATTGCTCGAAATCGCCTTTGCCGTACACGAGCGCCGCGACGACTAGTGCGGCATTGTTAATCGTATGAATCGGGTGGTATTCGCCGAACGCTTCATGAAGGCGAGCCGCCAGCTGCAGCGGATCGTCCGCCGTCCGGGCGATGTCAACCGCCTGTTTGACGGCGTGCGCCAACCGGCTCGAAGCCGGAATTTCGCTAAGCCCGATACGCACGATTTCCTCAGGGTCTGCGGTGACGAAGGCGGCGGCGATCATCGCGGCGACGAACATTTCGCCGTAGACGCCGTTTTTCACGTGAGAGAACGAGGCGTCTCTCCACGCCAGTTCGGCGGCAAGCTCCGGCTTGCCGGCGGCGGCGTAGGCGAGCCCGTCGGCGCGAATCTGTGCGCCGATCCATTCGCGGTACGGATTCAGGTGCGTCCGCACCCATTCGAGCTTCTCGGCAGACAGGGGATCGCCCTTGGCGGGTATGCCTATGGTCCATGCGTTGACGTATGCCTGCAGCTCGGCTGTATAGGTGAGCGAGACAGGAAGATGCCGGTGCCATATCCGGCCGATATCCCAGGCGTCGAAGTCGAGCCCTTTTTCCTCCAGCAGCTTCAGCGCCAACACCGGGTAGCGGATGTCGTCGTCCGTCTCCATAAACCGGATGTGCTCCCTGGTGCTGTCCATGCCTTGCGGATTGAGCACAAGTCCGTATTCGTCCGCCGCGCGCGACTGAGCCGGAACGTAGCCGCGAATCGGCCAGGCGTCCGCTCCCTCCAGCCAGCGGTAGACGTGCTTCCACGGCGGTGCGTCAGCCGTTCCGTATACGAACGGCCCGGTTTCGAACGGCTTGCCGAGCGCGCAGCCGACGCATCTGCCGAGCCAGGCTCCGGCAAATTTGTCCCGCCACTGCGCTTCTCCCCACGATTCGGGGTCCGGCAGCGTTCTCGGCCCGTCCGGTCGCGCGGCGCGGATCGCCTCCAGATCCGAAGGCTCGGCATACGGAAAGTCAGGGGCGACGGGCAGCTCCATCAAGTCGCGATATACGTCCATCAGCGCGTCATACTGCTTCCCCGCAGCGGCCAGCCGTTCCGCAAAGCCTTCCACGCGGCAGCCCTCTTCCTTGCGCTGCGTAATTTCTTGACGAATGAGTCCATGCAAACGGTCGGTATTCGTTGTAGGTATGGGCATGGAGATCCTCCTTGTACAATGCATGTAGGCCTACATTATATAAGAAGCACCAGGTAACATCTTCTCATATTGGCGTCATTCGTTCTCAAAAATGTCCCTCAGCGGATGCTCGTTCCGGTATTGCTGCGGGGTCACCCCGACATGCGTTTTGAACAGACGGTAAAAGGTCGCAAGGCTCTGAAAGCCGCAATCGAAGCAAATGTCGGCTATCGGCCGCTCGGTTGATGCCAAAGCTTTCTTCGCTTCGCGGATGCGGCGCTGCGTTACGTAATGGTGGAAGCCATAGCCCATCGCGTGCTTCCAAAACCGCGCCGCTCCCGAGGGAGTCATGCCGAGATGGCTAGCGAGCTGTTTCAGGCCGATATTCTCGTAACCGTTCGTCTCCACGAAGGCGATCGCCTGGCCCAGCTTGCGGCGGGTTTCGCTCTCCATATGCTGAAGCTGATGGCCGGGGCTTGCGGAAAAATGTCTCAATATAACCACGCAGACGCGAAGCATCGAGCTTTTGGCCGCCGTCAGATAGCCTTCCCGCTTGTCCTTCAGCTCGGTATAAATATCCCGCATCAGCGGAAGCAGCTCTTCGGAGGCCGGGCTGCCCGCCGGTATATGATTCTGAAACCGTTCGGGGCTGTAGGCGAACGGCAGCAGCAGCGTTTCGTCCTCGGCGAGCAGCAGCGCCGGATCGAAGTTGACGAATATATAACTGCTTGGCTGCTCTGGATCGGACTCCGCTATATGCTCTTCGCGGTGGTTGACGACAAATAAATCGCCGGGTCCGACCTCGTACGTCTTCTCGCCGAAAAAGAACCGCCCTTTGCCGGAAACGCAGGCGCCGATCTCGAGACTTTCGTGTACGTGCATCGGTTCTTTTTCCGCTTTTGGTGTCCATTCGAATGCGTTGATCGGAATTTGGTGATCGTACCGGATATGCAGACGGCGCATGCGTATCATCTCCTCTGGGCGGTTGGGTTGAAAAATGTTCCGTTATTATGCAAATTTTAGCCGTTTTTGCTCTGGATTGCTAGCCGCCAGCGCGGGCGCAAGCTAGCGGTTTCGTTTCCGCTTCCAGACGAACGCCTTGTCCGCTTTTTCGAATCCGATCTGCTCATAGAAGCCTACTGCCTTCGGTGCGGATGTCAGTACGAACTGAACCTCCTCGTCGCCGAGCTTGTCGATCAGCATCCCAACAAGCTGTTTCCCGATGTGCTGTCCCTGGTAGTTTTGGTCCACGGCCAAATCGGAAATGTAGCAGCAGTAGGAATAGTCCGTAACAGCTCGGATCGCGCCGACCAGACGTTCGCCGTCCCATGCCGTAAACAGCTCGTCCGCATTATCGATCATCCGCTGAAGCCGCTCGTAATCGCCGGTCGGTCGGCGGATGCCGGAAGCTTCGAACAGCTCCGACAGCGCTTCGGCAGTAACCGGCTCGTTTGTTTTGTATGTAATCGAATACGTTCTTTCGTTTGGCACTGTCATGCGGGAGCCCCCTGTTTATGTGACGAAATCGGTTCACCCCCATTTTGCCATAACTTGCGGGCGGATGGGCAGCGAAATTTTTTTGAAAGGGCGGCAAGTGTCCTGGGAAAATAAAGTACTAGACTGGCGAGGGCATTAAACTAATGGGGCAGATATGCTTAATGAATTGTTGCTTTTACATTTCTCTGAAGGAATAAGGTAGATTCATATCGAATACATGGAAAAATGACCCAATAACTTCAAATTTGAAAGGAGTTCCAATATGGGAAGTTTAACGATTAGCTCCATGCAAAGTCTTGATCTATAAACAACGGCGGTTGTTTGTATGGAGCCAGGAATAAATTTTCCGCCATCATTTCAGCGTGTTACGATGTTTGTTTATAGGATAGACTTTGCAACCTTAAATTTTTAATAAAATTATAAGGAGCAGAGCTATCATGAAATATGTAAACGCCGATATCATTTTTCCGGAAGAACTATTAAAGGAAATACAGAAGTATATCCACGGTAGCATGGTTTATGTCCCAACTCGTGAAGGATCACGGAAGAAATGGGGCGAAAATTCAGGAAGTATAAAACTTTTAAGCAAAAGAAACGAAGCAATACGTGAAAAATATTCCAATGGTATGACGATCGATGAACTCTCGGATCAATTCTGCCTTTCGAATGATAGTATTAAAAAAATCATTTATTCAAAAAAATAGGCTTTTAAAAGTCACGTCACACGGTTTTCGCTGGTGTGACTTTTTTTGTAATAAATGTTTTTTATTAATTTATTATATATTTTCAAAGTTTTCCCTCTGCTACGATAAAAACTAATAATGGCATTGGAGATTTAAAAAGGTCACCATTAACATGCTCTATTTTATTGACATCGCGGCTCAAACATTTACCAAGTGGCTCTTCCGTAACGAAATATTCAAAGAAAGATGGAGGCAAATATGAAAATAGAAGTAAAGCTGACTGAAAAAGAACAGGCGTATATTATAAAAAATATGTACCCCCTATATCTTCATGATCTGTCGGGGCACTACGGACTTATCCCAGGGCATATTCCGAACTTACATGGAATTTTTGAAGACAGCAACGATTTTAAAACATTGTCTGATCAGTATGATGTACAAAATACCTGGTGGGAGAAGCCGAAATGCCTATACCCATTTTTAATAACAGTTAATGATCTTCCTGCAGGGTTTGCCCTTATTGCAACTCCGCCGCATTGTGCAAAAGGAGTTGACTACTTTGTTAATGAATATTTTCTGCTCCAACCTTTTCGAGGAAGTGGTATTGCAGAAAATGCTGCAATACAAGTCTTTGAGCGATTCAAAGGGATGTGGGAGCTGTTTACTAACCCATCCGAAAAAAATATCGTAGGGCAAAGGTTTTGGCGTAAAACAGTTTCAAACTATACAAAAGGTAATTATGAGGAAGCATTAGGAACGACTTTTGATGGGCATAAAATGATCTTTAGATTTACCAATGCATGAACTTTACTAGTCTTTTACCAAGGACATTTTATGCGGGAAATTTACATCTATATTGCAGCATCCTCTACCATTACTTTATTGAGAATGATTAATAAGAAATTATAGGGCTTTAATGAAAAAGGTACGAAACCGTGGGTATATACTAGGGACTGAACTAACGGAGTACGAAAGTTAAAAATAGACAAAACGGCAGTCGGCCAGAAGATCGGCTGCCGTTTTCATTAATCTAAATGGCAGGAAAACGTGGTTTCGTTGAAGAAGATGAATCGTTATAAATAATTTCAAGGGAGAAGAGTCATGATTGATATCTTAAAGCTTATTGTGGCCTTAGCTTTGGGCTACCTGTTAGGCAGCCTTAATACAGCGGTGATTGTAGGGAAAATATACGGCAAGGACATAAGAAGCCATGGAAGTAAAAGCGCCGGGCTTACCAATACGCTGAGGGTACTTGGGAAATCTGCTGCGGTGTTTGTTCTTGTGGGAGATATATTAAAAGGGGTAATTGCCTGTTATATAGGCTTGTTCCTTGGCGTTTACTTTTATTCGGGAGAGGCTAAAGATTGTGTAAGCCTTTTAGCGGCAGGCGCAGGAGCAGTTATAGGGCATAACTGGCCGGTATATTTTGGGTTTAAAGGGGGCAAGGGAGCACTTACAGCAGTGGCTGTGTTGTTTATGGTTAACTGGGTTATGGCCCTTTTATGCCTTGGCTTTTTTGTAATAATAGTAACTTTAACCCGTTATGTTTCATTAGGCACAGTATGTGCTACAATGCTTTTCGCGGCTATTTCATTTATTCCTGTTTTTGGGAATACCTTATATTTTTATTTATTTGCATGCCTAATGGCGTTTATGACTATTTTCAGGCACACGGGAAATATAAAAAGACTGCTTTCACGAACAGAAAGTAAGCTTATTCTTTGAACTATTTTATTGAGCCAAAGAAGATAATTGGGTTAAGCTGACGAAAGACGTTAGTTCAATGAAGCAGCGACAGTCTAGGACTTTATTTTCTCGTCCATGGCTGTCGCTGCTTCAACTTCTAGGGCCAGTCTAATACTTTATTTTTCAGTACCAGCAAGACGCCTCCGGGTTATGTATACTGGAGGGGTAATAGTTATTATTTGGGAGATGAGCGAGTTCATGGAACAAACTATGCCGATGGAGCAAAAATGGTTTATCCTATCCAAAGTATTTCAGTCCATACCGCTGTACTTCGCTCATTGGGAAGCAGCGCTGTTCCGCAAAGAGCAGTTGGACGAGCAGTATCGGGAATTGCTCGCTGCATGTATCGCAGCCGATGACGAGAAAAGCTTTACGCTGTTAATGATGCAATTTATGGCGAAGCTAAATAACGGTCATACCGGCTTTTTTCCGAATCTGAAGCAGCGCGGCGAGCCTTTGGGGCTTCACGCAACTCCTGTTCGGGATGCCTGGCTGGTGACGAGAAGTATGCTGGACGGTGTCGTGTGCGGCGACCGGGTTTGTCTGGTGGACGGCCGCAGTCCGGACAATTGGTATGAGGAATTGCAAGCGTATATCCCAGTCGGCAATCCCGAGTCCAAGCGGAGACAGTTGTTCCATATGCTGGCCCTCGTGCTGAACCGTACGTACACGCTTTCAATCGAAGATCGATCGGGCCGGCGTATCGAGCGTAGGGTCGAGAGGGAACAGCTCGGTGAAGCGGGAGGTTCATCTGAGGGGACAACGGGAAAATGGATCGAAGAGGGCCAAATCGCCTACATACGAATTCCGAGTTTCGGCAGTACGGATTATGAGGGAAAGGCGCTGGAGCTGCTCTCTTCGTACGAAGGAGCGCAGGCGCTTATCGTCGACGTGCGAGGCAACGGAGGAGGCAGCACGCCGAGCAAGCTGATTCACAGGCTTATGGATCGTCCGTACCGTTGGTATGCGGAAATGACCCCGCTGCATATCGGCATTCATACGTTGCAAGCCGTGAAGGGCTGGAATAACCAATATTACGATTCCAGCGTGCTGATGCATCGCCCGTATCAGCAGCCGGACGAATCGGCCTACACAGGACGGCTCGTCTTGCTTGCCGACCGCGGTACAGGCTCCGCAGCCGAGGACTTCGTGATGCCTTTCAAGGATACCGGCCGGGCGACGATTGTCGGACAAGCGACTTTCGGTTCCACCGGGCAGCCGTTTTATTATGAATTTACGAACGGCATGTCGTTCAGGATCAGCACGAAACGAGCTTTTCTGCCGGACGGCTCCCCGTTCGAAGGTGTCGGCATCGCGCCGGATATCGAGCTGCTGCCAACCCGCGACGACTTGTATGACGATCGCGATCCGGTGCTGGAAAAGGCACTGGAGCTATGTAAGCTGAACTAATGAATTTGGAGGCTGCCCATGATGGACCTGACGATATTGCGGGAGCATCTCCCGGACATGACGGACATTACGGCCGTAGAGCCGATTCGGAAAGGCTTCTCGCACGACGGCAAGTTTGTGCTGCGCGGCCGGGACGGACGACCGGCTTACGTGCTGCGAACCGCTCCGCTGGCGGAGATGGAGCGCAAGCGGGGAGAATTCGAAATCGTGAGAAAGGTGCATGACGCAGGTGTGCGAACATCGGCGCCGGTACAGTTCGGTACGATGGAGAGTCAGGATATGGTGTACATGATTCTCGGCTATGTCGAGGGAGACGACGCATCGGAAATGCTGCCGGGTCTTACTTCCGACGAGCAGTACCGGGTCGGGCTGGAGGCGGGAGGAGAACTGCGGCTGATGCACCGGCTGGAAGCGCCCGCTATGCGGGAAAACTGGTTCCAACGGCGGCTGGCCAAGCATAAGCGCCAATGGGACCAGTACGTCCGCTGCGAAGTAAGGCTGCCCGAAGAAGGAGCGGTGCTCGCTTTTATCGAGACACACGCCCATCTAATGGAAGGCCGCCCGGACCGGTTTCAGCACGACGATTTTCATCCGGGCAATTTGCTTGTCCGCGGCGGGGCTTATGCCGGAGTCATCGACTTTAACCGGTACGATTGGGGCGATCCATACCACGACTTTTTGAAAATTGCTTATTTCGCCAGAGATGTCAGCATCCCGTTTGCGATCGGGCAAGTCGAGGGATACTTCGACGGGCCTCCGCCGGAGCTGTTCTGGAAGCTGTACGCCTTGTATACGGCGATGATCGTCCCGCCCACAATCACGTGGACGCAGCAGGTCGTGCCGGAGCAGCTCGATTCGATGCTGGAGCGTATCCGGGTCGTGCTGGACGATCATCGCGGGTTTCAAAGCGCGGTCCCGGCGTGGTACAAGCCGTAAAAGCTTAACAGCCGGCTGAGCTGCGGCCTAATCGATCTGCTTCACCGGTTCGTCGAGCACATCGCGCTGAAGCTGCGCCAGTTCGGCCTTGAGCTGCTCCCTGACTTCCGCGTAGGCTGGGTCCGCATAAACGTTTCGCAGCTCGCAATGGTCGTGCTCCAGATCGAACAGCTCCCATTCCGGCGGCCGCGATTCGTCCTTGGACAGTATCGTGCCGAGCGCTTCCGCGTAATAGTAGATCAGCTTGTAGCGATGGGTGCGGATGCCGTAATGCGAGTATACCCGGTGATGCTCGTCGAGGTGCATCCAGTAGCGGTAATACATCGACGTTCGCCAGCCCTCGGGCACGACGCCGTTCCAGATCGGGCGCAGGCTGTGCCCCTGCATGTCCGCCGGAGCCGGAATGCCTGCGTATTCGAGAAAGGTTTGCGCGAAATCGACGTTCAGCGCCATCGCATCCGTTACGGAGCCCGCCCGGATTTCCCGCGGATAACGGACGATAAACGGCATGCGCAGCGATTCCTCGTACATGAAGCGCTTGTCGAACCAGCCATGATCCCCGAGGAAAAAGCCTTGATCCGACGTATAGATCACAATCGTATCGTCGGCGAGCCCTTCCTCATCCAAGTAATCCAGCAGCCGCCCGACATTGTCGTCGATCGAGGCGACGCAGCGCAAGTAATCTTTGATGTATCGCTGGTATTTCCATCTGGCCGTCTCGACCGCGGACAGTCCTTCCGGCGGCTGCCCTTTCGTATCCCGCACCGTCATGTCGGCGATGCGCATGTTCGCCGTCACGGCCGCCTGCGACCGGGTCGCAAAGTCGTCGTAAAACGTCTCCGGCTCGGGAATGTCCTCGTCCTCGTACATATGCTTATGCTTCTCGTCCGGGTCCCACGGACGGTGGGGCGCCTTGTGATGGCACATGAGCAGGAACGGCCGGGATTTGTCCCGCTGCTCCAGCCAGTCCAGGCTAATATCCGCGATCAGGTCGGTAACGTAGCCGGAATACCGTTTGCGCACGCCCATCTCGTAAAAATCCGGCTCGTGGTATTCGCCCTGGCCGTCGATGACGTTCCAATAGTCGAAGCCGGTCGGGTCGGCGTCGCCTCCGTGGCCCAAATGCCATTTACCGACGATCGCCGTCTGGTAGCCGTCCGCCTGAAGCAGCTTCGGAAACGTGGTTTGCCGCCCGTCGAAGCTTTCGTCGATCGCCTTGACGCCGTTCAAATGATTGTATTTGCCGGTTAATATAGCGGCTCGGCTCGGCGAGCAAATCGAATTGGTGCAAAAGCAATTGTCGAAGCGGATGCCTTCGTTTGCAATCCGGTCGATATGCGGCGTCCGGTTGATCTTGCTGCCGTAGCAGCTCATCGCGTGGGACGCATGATCGTCGGACATGATGAACACGATGTTCGGTCGTTTTGCGGAATGTTCGTTCACGTGACGTCTCTCCTTTTATTGGTGTTTTAGCCTTTGACGGAGCCGAGCAGCATGCCCTGATTGAAATATTTTTGCAGAAACGGATAAATGACGAGCAGCGGAACCGCGGTGATGATGACGGCGGCCATCTTGACCGGCGGACCGTATTCGAAGCCTTCGACGACCAGCGTCATCGACGAGTCGGCCGACTCGATCAGCATTTGACGAAGGTACACCTGAAGCGGCCATTTACCGGAATCGTTCAAATACATCAGCGCGTTGAAATACGTATTCCAGTTTTGCACCATATAAAACAGCGTGAATGTGGCGACCGCCGGCATCGACAGCGGCAGCACGATGTTCCAGAACAGCCGCAGCTCGCTGCAGCCGTCCATGCGCGACGATTCCTCCAGCTCGGCCGGGAAACTTTGGAAAAAGCTGCGCATCACGATCAGATGAAACGGGGCGATCGCGCCCGTCAGCCAAATCGACCAATAGCTGTCCAGCAGATGGAACGTTTTGACGATCAAATACGTCGGAATAATGCCGCCGCTGAACAGCATCGTCACGAGCACGATGAAGTTGATCGGCTTCCGTCCGACCAGCCATCGCTTAGATAGCGCATACGCCATCAAGCTCGTCAGCGCCATATTGATCAGCGTGCCGATCAGCGTGATCCAGATCGAGTTGCGGAACGACACGATGAAATTACGCTCGCCCATCAGAAACCGGTACGAATCCAGCGTCCACTGCTTCGGCAGCAGGAAAAATCCGCGCGACAGCACCTCGTGCTTCGTCGCAAACGAGACGACGACGACATACAGAAACGGCAGCAGCACGACCAAAATCCCGATCGTAAGCAGCGTATAGACAGTAACGACAAAGAAACGGTCGGTTCCCTTCGTTCTCATTAGTAGACGCCATCCTCTCCCAGACGTTTGGCGATCGTGTTGGCGGCGATAACGAGAGCGAGCCCGATCACCGACTTGAACAAGCCGACAGCCGTCGTATAGCTGTATTGCCCGGACAAAATCCCGGTGCGGTACACGTACGTATCGAATACGTCGGAGACGTCCAGATTCAAGCTGTTTTGCATGAGCAAAATGTGCTCAAAGCCGATGTCCATCACTTGTCCCAGTCGCAAAATGAACATGATGAGAATGACCGACTTCAGCGCCGGCAGGCTGATATGCAGCATTTGCCGCCATCTGCTGGCGCCGTCGACGACCGCGGCCTCGTACAAGGTCGGATCGACGGAAGCGAGGGCGGCGAGGAAGATGATCGCGCTCCAGCCCGTCTCTTTCCAGATGTTCTGGAACAAATACAGCGGCCGGAAATAGTCCGGGTTCGTCAGCACCTCGAGCCGCTCCCAGCCTTGCGATACGAACAGTTTGTTAAGCGCGCCTTCCTGCGTCGACAGCAGCAGCACCGTCATGCCGACGACGACGACCCACGACAAGAAATGCGGCATATACGTAATCGTCTGCACCGTTTTGCGGAACAGCTTGACCCGGGCTTCGTTCAGCAGCAGGGCCAGCACGATCGGCGCCGGGAAAAACAGAAACAGATTCAAGCCGCTTAACACCAGCGTGTTCCGCATCAGCAGCCAAAAGTCGGCCTCGCCGAAAAGTCGCTGAAAATGCTCGAGCCCAACCCACTCGCTATGCCAAAAGCCGTCGAACGGGTCGTACTCCTGAAAGGCGATCGCGATGCCGCCCATCGGCAAGTAACGGAACAGCAAAAAGTATAAAAGCCCCGGCAATATCATCAAATATAGCGGTATTCCTCTAGCGAGCAGCTTCCGGGTATGACTCATCGTAACAAACGCTCCTTCCCCTCCGGGATGCGAAAAGGGGCCTCGTTACTACCGGCCCCTCCGAATGTGCGGCTACCTTACTTCAGCTTCGCGTACAGCTCGTTCGTTTCTTGAACGATTTTGTCGCCTCCGCCGGACTTCCACTGCTCGATCGCTTTGTCGATCGATTCGATCGGTTCTTGTCCGACGATCGCCTTGACGATGGCGGCGGTCAGTTTTTTGTTGAGATCCGCGCCCGATTTCGAAGACGTTTCCGAGACGAGCCCGGCGGCCGGATCGGTCCAGCGGTATTTTTCCGTCGTGTTGAACCAGCTCAGCACCTTTTGCTCATACGACTTGTCGTCCCACAGGCGGATTTGGATGCCCGGGTCGAAGCGGCGCAGGAACCAGGTGGACAAAATTTGCGGACGGTCTTTGTCGAACGCGTCGAGCTTGACGAATTTGTCGCCTTCCTTCTTGTAGTGGACGCCTTCGATACCGTTTTTGATCAACGTATAACCTTCGTCCGACAAGATGTAATCGAGCAGCTTCATGATGCGCTGCTGTTTCTTCGCGTCGACCTTGCTGTTAACGACAACCTTGGACGTCGATACGATCGTATTGGCGAATTGCAGGCCGGTCGGTCCTTTCGGCGGGTTAAGCTGAACGATATCCGCTTTCGGATCGAGCTTTTGCAGCGTAGGCATCGTTACCGTATATACCTCGTTCGGGTTGACCTCGGCAATGCCGTTTGTGTTGGCCTCCAGCTTGTTCCACGGATCGCGTTCCTTGTTGACGGCAAAGTCCTTGTCCAGTACGCCTTCGGAATAGGCCTTGCGGAGGAACGTGACCAGGTCTTTCCACTCTTTCGCCTGCGTCTGCTGCGGAACGAGCTTCCCGCCCTCTTCCTTCCAGTTGTTCGCCAGACCGAAAGCGCCTTTCAAATAGTCGATGCCGACGATATTGCCGTTCGCGCTGACGGACATGCTGAAGCCGATCGTATCGTTTTTCTTGTTGCCGTCGGGGTCGTTTGACGCAAACGCTTTGGCTACATTGTAGAATTCGTCAACCGTCGTCGGCATGCTCAGGCCGAGCTTCTGGAGCCAGTCATTGCGGACCGACAAGTTGCTGCGAAACGCCGGGGCGTAAATCGGCAGCCCGTATATATGGTCTTTCGGATTCATCAATTGCAAATCCGCTTGCGGGATGCTTTTCGTAATATTCGGGTATTGACCGAGCAGCGGCTTCAGGTCGAGGAACACGCCCTTTTCCTGCCACTTGGCGTACAGGGAGGCGTTCCAGACTTGGAATACGTCGGGGAAGTTGTTGGATGCCGCAAGAACGTTCATCTTCTCGTCGAAGCTGTCGCCCGGAACCCACTGGAACTTCAGATTGATATTTAATTTCTCGTTCAGCCGTTTGATCATGGGATGATCGTCCGGCCATCCGCCTCCGGCCGCCGTGCTCACGAGCATCGTAATATCCATCTTTTCCGTTCCGTCGTCGACGACCGCGGTTTGCTTTCCGCTTGTATCACCGCCGGCATTTTTCCCTTCCGTTCCGCAGGCTGCAAGCGACATGGCGATGAGCGAAGCGGTTACTGTAAGCGCCAACCTTTTTTTCATTGTTGTTCCCCCCATAATATGCTGTTCGAATATCGGGTTCTGCTAGTGGTTAATGGTTTGTGCAGCTTCAGTATAGTCCGTTCCGCCCAAAACCTCCTTATTCGATTTCACGATTTCTTAACGGATTTCACGAACTTTGCCGGGCGATTCGGTGCGATACGGCAAACGGATCGAGACGACGGTACCCCGCCCGGCGAACGAATCGATGCGAATCCCGTAGCCCGGCCCGTACCTCAGCAGCAGCCGCGCGTGCACGTTGGACAGCCCGAGCGAGCCTTGCGGAGCGGAGCCCGTGCCGGGATCGTCCGCGGCTTTCCGCAGCATATCCCGGATATCCGCAAGCTGCGGCTCCGGAATGCCTTTGCCGTTGTCCGCGATTTCGACGACCAGATCGTCCACGTCCCGGTACGCGCCGACGATGATCGCCCCTTCTCCGGCGTTCGGCTCGATCGCGTATTTGACCGCATTTTCCACGATCGGCTGCAGCGTCAATTTCATCGTCAAACAGCTGTAGAACGATTCCGGCACCGATATGGTGCGAATAAACGTCATCGGGAAGCGGAGCCTGACGATCTCCAAATATTTGGACAAAATGTCCAGCTCGTCGCGAAGCGTCACCTCTTCATGGTTGAAACGGGCCGTGTAGCGGTATACGTCCGCCAGGTTGCCGGCCATCGTTTCGATTTTCGGCCTATTGTCGAGGTACGCCATGCTTTTGATAATGCCGAGCGTATTGTACAGCAGATGCGGGTTGATCTGGTTTTGCAGCGCGCGGATCAGCGCTTCCTTCTCGCGGATTTCCAGCTTCATCTCGTTCATCCGCAGGTCGTAGACGGTGCCCATCAGCTGCTGAAGCTGCGACACCATGTGGTTGAAGCTGGCATTCAGCTGGCCGAACTCGTCGCCGCGCTTCTCGACCGGCGCCCGTACGTCGAGATTGCCGGTTGCCGCCTTGCCCATCACGTTTTTGAGAGCGACGACCCGTTTGACGAACTGGTGCGTCATGAACGGCACAAGCATAAGGATGACGACAGTGACGACGGCGAACGCGATCAGAATCGCTTTTTGCACGGCTTTTAAGCCTTCGTCCGTTTCTTCTACCGGAACCATCGAAACGATGTTCCAATTCATTTTGTTCGACTTGTTGATCGATACGAGCCACTGCTCCCCGTTCCATTTTCGCTGAACCGTCTCGGCCCCGTTTGGCAAATCGAGCGATGCCAGCGGCGTTTTCGAGCGTGAGAAGCCAGCCCAGTCGGAACGGGGATGATACACCAGAATATCGTCCGGCGACACGACGAAAAAGAACCCGCTTTTGCCGATTCGTTCTTCGCCGAACATGCTCGGGATGCTTTTCGGCATAATGTCCACGATCAGTCTGCCGACGACCTGGATCGAATCGATATCGAAAATCGGAATGACGAGCGACATGACCGCATACGGCGGCTGCCCCGGGTATTTTGTGAAATGGGTCGGAATAACTTGCGGCTCCGACTCGAACGGCAGCGAAAACCAGAGCTCGTCCGAATACAGCTCCGGCTGGGAATAGTAATAGCTGAACGAAGACACCATGGAACGCTGACGGGACATGAGAAACATCGCCGTAATTTCCGGATGGTTCGTCGACGAAAACTTGCGCATTTCTTTCTCGATCGCCTCGGTCACATCGGATGTTACCCGATCGCTGCGCAAATAACGCTGCACCTCGGTGTTCGCGGCGATGCTGGCCGTGGACGCGATCATCTGCTCGATATAAGCGTTCATATGGAAATTGAAGCGCGAGGCGGCATCGCCGGACATCCGGTTGAAATCGCTGCGGATGACGCTGCCGAAAAAGGAGTTGGCCGCGCCCAAAACGAGCGCCAGTGAGAGCAGATTCACCGCGAGAAAGCCAAGCGTCATTTTCGTACGGAGCGATAACCGTATATTCCGCCGCATGTTAACGCCCCATTCCTTTGCGAAAATCGTTCGGCGTTTTGCCGGTCGCCGTCTTAAACAAACGGTTGAAGTGCGGAAGGGAAACGAAGCCGACCATTTCCGCCGCTTCGTATACTTTGATGTCATCCTCCATCAGCAGCGCTTTCGCCTTCTGGATGCGGACGCCGTTCAGATAGGCGACGAACGGCTGCCCCGTATGCTGCTTGAACAAATAGCCGAAGTAAGACGGGCTGAGCGAGGATAGCTGCGCCATCTTGACCAGTGTCAGCGGCTGCATGTAGTGGCTCGCGATGTAATCGCAAGCGCGGCGAATCGTCTGTCTGATGTTCGGGTCGGCTTCGTCCCGGACGGCAAACGACCAAATCTCCAACAGCCGATGAAAGTACTCCTGTGTCTGCTCGAAGCTGTCCCAGACAGGAGGCACGCCCGGATCGTAATCCGGCCGCATGCCGCGAATGAGCTCGATCCATTTGCCGGAGAAGACGTTCAGCACCGTCTTGCGCGAATTCGGGTGCACCGTCTTGCTTTTGCGCAGCTCTTGTAGGAGCGCATCCAGCTCCTCCAGCCGCTTTTTCGCGTCGCCGTCGGGGAGCCCGTGCAAATAAAACTCCACTTTGCGCAAACAGCCGTTTACCTCCTGCAGCAGACCCAAGCGTTTGAGCGAGCGGCGCAGCGCCTCCTGCAATTCCTCCTGCTTGACCGGCTTGAGCAAATATTCCGATACGCCGAACCGCACCGCCTGCTGGGCGTAAGCAAAATCGTCATAGCCGCTGACGATGATCGGCACGATCGGCAGCCCCGCTTCGTCGATGCCGCGGATGACGTCGAGCCCGTCTCGGCGCGGCATCCGGATATCCGTGATCAGGATGGACGGCCACAGCTCCATCAGCATGTTCCAGGCATCTTCGCCGTCGACCGCTTCTCCGACTACGGTGAAGCCTTCGCCGATCCGCTCGATCATGACCGCCAGCTCGCTGCGCAGCCAATGCTCGTCCTCTGCGATTACAATTTCATACATATGTGCATCAGGCCCCCGTTCACTCGCTCTTAGGTACACATTTTGTACGTAAACGGCAAAGCGTGTCAACTTTTTTTGCATCCGAAACAAGCTCCCGCTTGGAAGCTGCCTATGAAATAATTGCATATTAATAAGGCTTCCCAATTGATTTACAGCTAATTAAAACCTTGTTCCGCACAGTCGTATATGCTACATTCCAATCAAACAATCTGCACCGCTCTTCTGTTTGCGAAGCGAACCGGGGGCGGCCAGCGGAAGGGGAGGGCTGTCTATGAACGAATGGAGAGAGCTAAGCGGGCAATCGAAGCAAAGATGGGAGCAAAACGCCGGCTATTGGGACGACTACATGGGGGAGAACAGTAACCGGTGGCATCGCGAGCTGATCCGTCCGGCGACGGAGCGATTGCTGGATGTGCAGGAGGGCCATATGGTGCTCGATATTGCCTGCGGCAACGGCAACTTCTCGAGAAGGCTGGTCGAGCTGGGGGCGAACGTCGTAGCGTTCGATTACAGTGCGGCCATGATCGAGCGGGCGAAACAGCGTTCCGAGGCGTTTCTGGACCGGATCGACTACCGAACGATGGATGCGACGAGCGAGGAGGAGTGGGCGAAGCTGGCGACCGGGGAGTTTGACAGCGCCGTATCGAACATGGCGCTTATGGATATCGCAGACATTACGCCGCTCGTTCGTGCGCTCGGAAGCTGTCTGAAACCGGGCGGAACGTTTGTTTTCTCGATTCCCCATCCGTGCTTCCGGCCGCCGGGAACGAGAGAAACGTATGAAACCGAGGATCGGGGAGGCGAGGTCATCTCGCGCAGCGTCATCCATATCTCCCAGTACAGCACGCCCGCCTCCAGCGAAAATATCGGCATTCGCGGCCAGCCCGTGCCCCACTTCATGTTTCACCGGACACTCTCGGATTACGTCAGTCTGTTTTGCGGCGTTGGGTTTGTGCTGGACGGGATGGTCGAGCCAACGTTCGCCAAAGGCAGCGGCGCTTCCGGCAAGTTCGAATGGGACGAGATTCCTCCTGCCGTTATTATGCGTTTTAGAAAGGATGATCGTTAAATGCTAATCGATATAAAACCCAGACTTCGCGAAGCCGTCGTCGCCGATCTGATCGGACAAGCCGTGTTTCCCGACCCGGAGGCGATCGCTAGAGCGATAACCTTGTACGAATCGTCCTCCGATCTCGAGCTGTACGGTCTCGAGTTTGAGGGAGAGCTGGTCGGCGCGGTTGGGATTGCGATGCGGGACGGAGAGGAGCTTGTCGTCAAGCATATCGCCGTGTTGCCCGATCAGCGGGGCAAAGGGTTCGGCCGAGACCTGATGGTGGCGCTCATCCCCTTGAAAAATCCGCGTCGCCTCGTGGCGGAAACGGACGAGGAATCGGTCGATTTTTACCGCAGCATCGGCTTTACGATTGAAAGTCTGGGCGAGAAATATCCAGGAGTCGAACGGTTCCAATGCACGTACGAAGTCGATGAGGAGGAGTGAGCCATACGATGGAGCAAAGCGGCCTGGGAAGTGTATCGTTTACGATCGAGCCTGTCACGGAAAGCACACAGGAGCAGGCGAAAGCGGTCGTGCTGAGCGGCATGGAGGAGCATTTCGGCTTTCTTGATCCAACGCTGAATCCGGACCTGGATCATATCGTAAGCAGCTACCTGGAGATGGGCCATACGTTCCTGGTCGGCCGGCTGAGCGAGGATGTCGTATGTACCGGCGCGCTGATGGGCGTCGATGCTGGGACGGGACGACTCGTGCGGATGTCGGTGAGGAAGGAGCATCGCCGGCACGGTTACGCGAGCCGGATGATAGCCGTACTGGAACAACTGGCCGCCGAAAAAGGTTATTCTGCCATGATGCTCAAAACGATCGTTCATTGGACGGACGCGGTAGGTTTTTACGAGAAAATGGGGTATGAGCGAAGCCGGCTCGAGGGCCGAAGCGTAACGATGGTCAAATCGATTCGCCCGGAAGGTTTAAGCGGGTAGCCGAAGTTCGCTTGCGGATGGAGGAGGGAGATCGCCATGCTGGACAAAAGCTTGGAGTATTACCGCGTCATCATGAAGCGCGAGCCGGGAACGCCGATCCCGGCGGCCGAGCTGCCGGAAGGTTTTTTCTTTTCGATGTACCGGGAAGGGGACGAGCTTGCCTGGGCGGAGATCGAAGCATCGGTGCAGGAGTTTGACGACGTGGAGGAAGCGGCGACCTATTTCCACGAAAATTACGTTCCGTATGCGACCGAGGTCGTGCGCCGCACGCTATTCATCCAGCGGGAGGACGGCAAAAAGGTGGCGACGTTCACCGCCTGGTGGAACTATACGGGCCGCCGCCGTCATCCGTTCATGCATTGGGTCGCCGTCAAGCCGAGTTATCAGGGACTCGGGCTGGGCAAGGCGATCATCGCCCGAGGCGTCAAGCTGATGACCGAGCTAGAGGGCGACTGCACGATGTACATTCCGACGCAGACGTGGAGCCACAAGGCGATCCGGCTGTACCGCTGGGCCGGCTTCGAGCTCGAGCTGAACGAGCCGGAGCCGGGCGGCGTCATCAATCAGACGAAGCAGGCGCTTGCGCTGATCAAGCATTTGATCTGAACGGAAATGGCTTATTCGCGAATAATCTCCGCAATGCGTGCGTTCGGATTGTTTTGGAACACGCCGCCGTGATAGCAGACGACGGTTTCGATATCGAAGCTCGTCAGTTGCCGAAGCGATAACTTCGCTTGCTCGATGTCGTAAGCGTATTGCGGCGGAGGTCCGTAAAGCTGACCGTCTACGACAATCATCGCGTCGCCGGCGATAAGCGTTTTGCTCGGCTTATGGTACAGGCTTATATGTCCGGGCGTATGGCCCGGAGTGCCGATGACAACGAGCCCTCCGTATTCAGCCAGCTCTTCCCCGTACGTCAGGACGCGATCGACACCGGCGCGCGGCGGATGCTCAAGCGTATGCCTGAACTTCTGGCGCCATTCGTCCGGCACCTCCGGAGGCATCGACGCCACCGCTTTCGCAATCGCCTCCGGCGTCAATTTGGCCAGCGGCTTTTCGCCTTGAATATACGGCTTCTCGACCTCGCTGGCGTTTACTGCGATCGTTCCGGGCGACAGGGCGACCAGCGCCGGCAAGGAGCCGATATGGTCCAAATCCTGATGGGTGATAATAATCCGGTTCAGCTTTTCGAGCGAAAGCCCGGCTTCCGCAAACGCTTGGCGAAACAGGTCGAGCTGCCCCGGGTACCCCGTGTCGATAAGAAGCACCTGCTCCTCATCCCACAGCACGGCGGGATAAATCGTCTCGGTTCTCCCCATCATCACTGATGTAATCGGCAAAGCGGCAATTCCATTTCCAATCCGCATCCTAAAAAACCTCCCAATCGTAAACTTGGAAAAGACCCCGTACAGAAGCTTTTCAAAGTGTATCAAATCGGAAGGTTTATGTAAATCTTATAAAATTATATCATACCACAAAAATAATTATTTGTCAATATTTTTTTGGGCGGCGATTTGGCTGGCGGCTGCAGCTATTCACTGTGGGAAAGATAACGGTCCAAAATACGCCTGTGGCTCCCGACAATCGTCTCGGGAAGCTCGTCTTGCGGAAAGTAACGGAAATCGAGCGATTCCGTGAGGTCGACGACCAGCTCGCCGCGCGCCTCCCGGGTGCTGTATGCAATCGTTACGGCATAAAATTCGTCGCCGTTCGGAGCGGTGATAAACGACTGCGGCCCGGAAAAGACGTCGATCAGCTTCAGCTCCCCGATCTCCAGCGACGTTTCCTCGAATACTTCGCGGCGCGCCGTATCTTCGGCCGATTCGCCCAGCTCCATCAGTCCGCCGGGCAAAGCCCATTTCCCGGGCGGATGGATACGCTGCTGAAGCAGTATGCGATTTTGCTCGTCGACAATGACGACGACCGCCCCGACCAGAATAAGCGGACGATGTCCCACAAGGGCCCGCAGCTCCTCTATGTATCCCATTCCCGATCCCTCCGTTTTGCAAGCTATCATCCTGCTAGTGTATCAAATATAGGACTGGCTGAGAAGGGAGCGGAGATCCTTCAGGAGCGCGAGCATACCTTTGGCCAGGACCACCGGGGGTATTCCTGATTTTGACTAGATGTGTGGTAAACTAGGGGATATGTTCCAGTCAATGAATCCATGCAGAAGAGCGAGAGGGGAGCGGCCTATGCATCAAGTTGTATTGATTCGTCACGGACAAAGCGTGTGGAACTTGGAAAACCGGTTTACCGGCTGGACCGATGTCGATTTAACGGAGCAAGGCTTGATGGAAGCGAGGAGAGCGGGCGGGCTGCTGAAGGCAAACGGCTTTACTTTTGACGTCGCCTATACGTCTGTGCTGCGGCGGGCGATCCGGACGATGTGGATCGTGCTGCACGAAATGGAGCTGACCTGGATTCCCGAATACAAGTCGTGGATGCTGAACGAGAGGCATTACGGCGCGCTGCAAGGGCTGAACAAGGCGGAAACGGCGGCCAAGTACGGAGAAGAGCAGGTGCAGCTGTGGAGAAGGTCGGTGCAGGTCAGACCGCCGGCGATGGACGAGAGCGACGAGCGGTATGCAGGCAGCGATCCGCGCTACAAACATTTGGCGAAAAGCGACATTCCGCTGACCGAAAGTTTGGAGGATACGGAACGGCGAGCGCTAATTTATTGGCACGATAACGTTGCGCCGGCGATCTGGAGCGGGCAGCGGGTGCTCATTGCCGCTCACGGGAATACGCTTCGCGCGATGGTCAAATATTTGGACCGCATCCCCGGCGACGGTATTGCTGGTCTGGACATTCCGACCGGCGTCCCGCTCGTGTACGAGCTGGACGATGATTTGAACGCGATCCGGCACTACTATTTGGGCGCGGAATGAGAACCTGTAACCCGGGACGAGGCTCCTGGAGGAACAAAATGTCAAATAATTTCTCCATTTGGTCATAGCCTGCGGCTATGATCGTTTCTATAATTGGCAAAGTAAGCGCATTAATTGTTGAAAATGGTTCATAGTCTTCATGTGGCGGTATGTAAAGTACCGTCATCGTTTTTAACTTTGTTGAAACGTTTCAACTCAAATAGTTATTAATTTAGCACTGGAGGTTATTACATGAAACGTCTGTCAGCGATCGGTTTAACGGTATTATCCGCATCGACGATACTTGCGGCTTGCAGCGGCGGCAGTGGGAGCGGAAGCGGCGCGAATAACGAACAAGCCCAAACGTCCGGAACGCAAGCCAAAAGCAAAGAGCCGGTAGAGCTCGTCTTCTATTCGCCGCAGTCGGGGCGCACGGTCGAGCAGTTTATGAAGGAGCGCGGCAACGATATTCAAGCGAAATTCCCGAATTACAAAATCAAGTTCGTCCAGTACGCCAAAGGGACGGAAACCGCCGATCTGATCGCCTCCGGCCAGCCGCTTGACATCATCATGTCGACGACCTCCACGATTAACGAAATCGTCGATTTCGGGCTGCAGTACGATATATCCGGTCTGATCAAAAACAGTAAATACGATCTGGGAAGGCTGGAGCCATCCGTCGTCCAGTTCATGAAAGATTTCTCCGGCGGCGGGATGTACGGTTTGCCGGTCAGCACCGATATTTTCACCCTATTTTACAATAAAAATCTGTTCGACAAGTTCGGAGTAACGTATCCAAAGGAAGGCTCTAGCTGGGACGAAATTTATGAACTGGCCAAAAAAATGACGCTGATCGACGGGGGAACGCAGTATTACGGATTGACGATGTCCGTAAGCCATATGCTGAACAATAACCAGCTGTCGGCACCGAACTATGATCCGAAGACGGACAAGGTAACGATTGAGGAAGACAAGTATAAGTCAGTGATGAATCAGTTCTCGAGATTTTTCACACTGGCGGGCGAAGATAAAGCGAAGGATATGATGTCCAAGTGGCAGGACCTGTTCCGCAAAGATCAAACTGCGGCGATGATGGCGTGGTATGGCGTCGGGTTGCTGGATACGCCGGTCGGCTTCGAGTGGGACGTCATCTCGATGCCGTACTTCAAGGAAGCGCCGAATGTCGCCCCGCAATACGTGCCTTCGTATATGGAGATCGCGTCAATCAGCAAGCATAAGGAGGAAGCGTTCGAAGTGCTCGCTTATCTCACCTCCGACGAGTACCAGATGAAGAAATCGAAGGAAGGCGTACAGACAGTATTGAATAACCCGGACGTACGCAAGGCGTTCGCGCAAAACCAGGAAAGCTACAAGGGAAAAAACTTGAAGCCGTACGCTCCGGAAAAGGCAGCCGCCATCACGCCTAAGGATAAGTTCAGCAGCATAGCCGGAGGAAAAGCGTATACGGCGTTTCAAAAAGTCGTCTCGGGTCAAAGCGATCTCAATTCCGCGCTTCGGGAAGCGGCCGAGGCGGCGAAGCAGGAAATCGAGGCAGCCAAAGTTAAAAAGTAAGGTTCACCGAACGAAAAGAGGCCGCCGGTGCGTTGCTGCGCCGGACGACCTCTTTACTTTTCGTAGTCAGATTAAGCTTCCGCCTGCGCGACGCTGCGCTCTTCCGCTCTTTGGCGCGACCTGGATAAAGCACGCGAACGCGATAAGCCGAGCGACAAGGCGGCGGTCAAGGCGGCGACGGCGACGCCGGCCGCTCCGATCCAACTGACGGCGGACAGCGATACGCGTTCCACGACGATTCCTCCGATCCCCGCTCCAGCCGCCATCGCCAGTTGCAAAATCGAGCTGTTCAAGCTGAGCATAATGCCCGACGCTTCGGGAGCGAGCGTAATCAGATGGTATTGCTGCGTAGGGCCCGACGACCAAGCCGAGAACGACCAGAGCATGAGCAGCGGGAATACGATAACTGCGGAATGGGCCGTTAGCGATAACAGTACGAGTGCCGCCGTATGAAGCAGCATGCCGCCGACCAGCGTCCGGGCGACGCCCCATTTGTCCGTGCCGAAGCCCCCGAGCTTGGAGCCGATCAGGCTGGCGATGCCGAAGGCGAACAGTCCGGCGCTCACCATTTTCTCGCTCATGCCGGTAACCGAGAGCAAAAACGGCGAAATGTACGTATAAGCGATCGAATAGCCGGAAATCCAGAAAAACGTAACCGACAGCGCGATGGCGATTTTCGGCTGCTTCAGTATGGCGAGCTGCTCGCGAAGCGGCGTCGGTTCTTCTCCTTCCGTTCGAGGAATGGTCAGTGCGATGATAAGAATCGCAACGAGTCCGAGCGCGCCGATCGCTCCGAACGTCGTTTTCCAGTCGTAGGCCGCGGCTACGACCCTCCCGATCGGGACGCCGACGATCAAGGCAGTGCTGAAGCCCATGACGACCGTCGCTATGGCGCTTCCTTGGCGGTCCGGAAGGGCCAGCTTAGACGTTACGGTGAGCGAGGTTACGACGAAGACGCCTGCGCTCAGGGCGATTACGATTCTCGAGAGAACCAGCGCACCGAAGCCCGGCAGTGCGAGTGCGATCCCGTTACCGACCACGAAGACGGCAAGCGAATAGATAAGCAGCTTCCGCCGCTCCATACGGGAAGTGGCGGCCATCAGGAACGGGGTGCCGAAGGCGTAGGCGAGCGAAAAGACGGTTATGAGCTGGCCGGCGGCGGCCACGGTCACTCCGGTGTCGGCGGCGATTTTATCGAGAATGCCGGCGATCATAAACTCGGACGTCCCGACGAGAAAGCTGACGACGGCGAGCATGTAAATTTTCCAACTGTTTGACATAAAGTGCTCCTCTCCATGATCCATCCATTAGTCCTATATTTCTAAAAATATCGAAATATCGAGCAAAAAAATTACACCAGCAAATAAGGCGCATATTTCGCCGCCAATTCGCGGTTCACGCTGTAATAAATATACGTGCCGTCCTTGCGCAGATTGAGCAGGCCGCTATCGGTAAGCTGCTTCAGGTGATGCGACAGCGTCGAGCCGGCGACGGATTCGAGCTTGCCCATAATATCGGAGCAGCACAAATTTTGTTCCTCGGTGAGCAGCAGGGCGATTTTCAAACGGGTAGGCTCCCCGAGCGCCTTATACACTTTGACCGCCTGCAAAATGTCCGCGTTATCGTTCCCCATGCCGATCCCTCCTTGCCTGCTCGCTATTTCTATACATTTCGAAATATAGGGTAACACATTTCTCGCCGCCTGTAAACGGTGTATGTATACACCCTGACCGGATCGGCCAGGGCATTTTGCAGTTTTCTTGCGTGAGCGGCAGGTATCAAGCCTCGAAACTGTCTTCCGTTTCGGAATCCTGCTCCCGGCTGGCGGCTACCACCCGGCGGTCCGCTTCGGTTTCTCCCTGCTGCTCGGCCGATGCCGCGCTCTCTGTGAGCTCGTCACGGACTTGACCTAAATTGCGTTTTTCCTGCTGCTGCTTGTTGGACGCCATCCTCGTTCCCTCCTCTTGCTTTTCATGGAAACGAATATACTATGCGCAGAAATGGGCCGATGTATGTCATACTCGGAATCCTGCAGATAAAACCGGTTCGCTTACCGCCAGGTTAACGGTTATCGACTTTTTCCGGGTACAGGTCGTGGTTCAGCAGGCGATGCTCCGCCATCCGTTCGTATTTCGTGCCGGGCTGTCCCCAGTTGCAGTACGGATCGATGGAAATGCCCCCTCTCGGCGTAAATTTGCCCCAAACCTCAATGTACCGGGGCTCCATCAGGGCGATCAGGTCATTCATGATGATGTTCATGCAGTCCTCGTGGAAGTCGCCGTGGTTGCGGAAGCTGAACAAATACAGCTTAAGCGACTTGCTCTCCACCATGCGGCGGTCCGGGATGTACGAGATGTACAGCGTCGCGAAATCCGGCTGGCCGGTCATCGGGCAAAGGCTCGTAAATTCGGGACAGTTGAATTTGACGAAATAATCGCGTCCCGGATGTTTGTTCTCGAACGATTCCAAAATGTCCGGGCTGTACTGGAACCGGTAGTCGGTGCCTTGGTTGCCGAGCAGCGTTACGCCGGCAAGCTCGCCTTCGGTTCTCCCCGCCTCTGTCATATAAGCGCCTCCTTGGGTCGTATAAAATCCAAGTACTTGCAGTTTAGGATTAAACGCCTTTCTTGTTGCCCCATATCCAAGTATGAAGCTGCGGCAGAACGTGCACTTGCCTGAGACGCGGATGCGGCATGACGCGGTCGATAAGCCAGCGGTACCGTTCCAGCAAATAAGGCAGCAGCCGCTCCGGCTCGGTTTCCCACAGCCGGTCGTTTCCGGCCTGTACGTAGAAAGGCACATGCGCGTACCGCTCGTGAACGCCGGCCGCATATTCCAGATCGGAGTCGCCGAACACGACGACCTTCAGGCTAAATAGCCGCTTCCGTTCCGTCAGTCTGGCGACAATCGAGTCGAGCGCAGCCCAGTCCGTGACCATGCCGGAGCTGGGCGGCTTAGGCGAAAGCGTCAGCTCATCAATTCGCCAAAACCAGTCCTGCCACCGGCTGCCCTGCGTCTCCAGCGCAACGCCGATGCCGCGCGAATGGAGCAGGTCGATCAGCTCGCCAAGCTGGGGCAGCAGGGCTGGATTGCCGCCGGAGACGGTTACGTGCGCAAACGTTTCGCCGCCGAGCTTGTAAAGCTCTTCGTAGATGTCCTGTGCATTCATCATCCGGATATCCGCCTTGCCGCTGCCGTCCCATGTGAAAGCCGAATCGCACCAGGAGCAGCTGTAATCGCATCCGGCGGTGCGGACGAACATCGTTTTCCGGCCGATGACCATCCCTTCTCCTTGAACGGTCGGACCGAATAGTTCCATTACAGGAAAACGCGCGCCGCTCATCGGCCGTCTCCCGCCTTCGGACGGTACAGGCAGTAGCTCGTCGGCGTCTCGCGCAAGTACACCTGCAGGCAGCGCGGCTTGTTTTCCGTCCCGTCCAGATAACGCTGCACGATGTCGCAGATCGTCCGTGCTACGACCTCCGTCGTCGGGAAACGGTCGGGATGTTGGTCGTCGAAGCTTTCGCGGTCGTCGTTTAATACGGTATGGTCGAACCGCTCGTGAATAAGCCGCTTCAGGATGGAGAAGTTGACGAGAAAGCCGGCGGAATCGAGCGTATCTCCGGCGACCGTAATGTTGGCGAAATACGTATGGCCGTGCAGCTTCCGGCAGTTGCCCGCTTCCTCGGCGGGCACATAATGGGCGGCTGCAAACTGCAAATCTTTATTTAACTCGTACGCGTACGGATGGGGGATTGTAGGATATATTTGCTGCATCATGGACGGTCCGCCTCCTTCGGCAGTGAAGCCGCATATTCGTCCAGTCCCTTGCGTCGTAACTTGCATGCCGGACACTCCCCACAGCCGTCCGCGACGATGCCGTTGTAACAAGTAAGCGTCCGCTGCCGGACGAAGTCGAAGGCGCCGAGCCGGTCCGCCAGTTCCCACGTTTCGGCTTTGCTGAGCCACATGAGCGGCGTATCGATGACGAACGGGTAGTCCATGGCGAGGTTTAACGTAACGTTTGCCGATTTGACAAAAACATCCCGGCAGTCCGGATACCCGCTGAAATCGGTCTCGCACACGCCGGTTACGATATGCTTCGCCCCGATTTGCTTGGCGATCACGGCGGCGAACGACAGGAACAGCAAATTTCGCCCGTCGACAAATGTCGTAGGCAGCGAGCCTTCCTGCTGCTCGATGGCGATATCGCCGCGGGTCAGCGCGTTCGGCGCAAGCTGCCCGAGCAGCGACATGTCGAGCACGCGGTGCTCCACCTTCAGCTCCTCCGCGATCGCGGCTGCGACTTCTACCTCCAGCTTGTGCCGCTGTCCGTAGTCGAAGGTGACTGCGGTCACCTCTTCGAATCGCTGCATCGCCCAGATCAGGCATGTCGTGCTATCTTGCCCGCCGCTAAATACGACGACGGCTTTCTCCTTTTGCATAACCGTTTCTCCTCCTCTTGGACGAGAAGAACGAGATCCATACCCTTATTCAAAACAATCGGCGCGAGGCGGGGAGCCCGCTTCGCGCCGAACGCAAAAACATGCGATACCGTAGACCGGATCATCGCAAGCCTTAGTTTTTTATAGAGGGAGTTCGCGAACCTCTCCCGGACCGCCCGCTCCCGAATGGAACGCGAGGGTACCCGGATTTCTTCTTTTGTTGTCTCCCGTACTATAGCACAGATGCGGCGGGATGTGAATAGGGCTACAATAACGGCTCGCGATAGACGATAATATAGGTACGTAACGAGATTGAATCGCGAAGGAACGCCGATGGTACGGATCATGAAACGAATATGGAAAATAATACGGTTAACAGGCACTATGCGATATTATCCGCTTAAAACGGCGTTTGCCGTTTTCTTCGCCATCGTTTGGATCGGGTTATGCGTGCTTCCGGCCCATGCCTCCGGCAGCTCTAAAGCCGGGGGCGCCCTGCGGGGCATCCTCGACCTGCGCGAGTGGGACCGGTACGAGCACGAAACGGTGCCGCTCGATGGAATATGGGAATGGTACGGTTCCCGGCTGCTCGAACCGGCGGATTTTACCGGCGAGGAGTCCCGGTATGAGCCCGGCTACATCGAGGTGCCGAGCGTATGGAGCAGTCATGAGGACGGGGGCGAGAGGTTATCGAATCACGGGTACGGGACGTACCGAGCCGCGATCGTGCTGCCCGAGCCGCTTCGCCATCGGACGCTGGCCCTGTACATGCCGAGCATTGCGACGGCTTACCGTTTATGGGTAAACGGTAAGCCGCTTGCCGGTAACGGAGTTGTAGGGACGAGCCTGGATTCGATGGTTCCCGGCAATTATCCGAAGGTCGTGTATATACAGCCTTCATCGGACCGGCTGGAGCTCGTCATTCAGGTGTCCAATTTCGTCCAGCGCAAAGGCGGTCTGTGGAAATCGATCGACTTCGGCACCTCGGAGCAAGTAACGCAGGAGAGGAACGCGAACGTCTTCTACGAGTCGTTCATCATCGGCAGCCTGTTTATTATGACGGTTTACCATGCCGCGCTTTATTTGACGCGTAACCGGAACCGGGCCGCGCTTTATTTTGCGCTGATGACGTGTATGATCGGGATTCGCACGCTCGTGCTCGGAGAGACGATGGCGGTTTATTTATTCGGCTGGCCGGCGTGGGAATGGGCCGTGAAAGTCGAATACATCAGCGCGAGTGCGGCGCTCTTCTTTTTGCTGAAATTTATCCAGTCGCAGTACCCGCAGGAGAGCAGCCGCGTCGTCGTGCGCGTATCGGGCGTCGTCATCGGCGCGTATATCGCGCTGCAGCTGCTCGCGCCGGCACGCGTGTATACGGAGCTTTTCAACTATTATCAATACGGCTGCGTCATCCCTCTTATCGCTTACTTGACCGGCGTGTACGTCCTGGCCACCGTCCGAAAGCGGCACGGGTCTTTGACCAATCTGATCGGTCTTGTCGGTCTCGGGTATTCGATCGTGCACGACACGCTGTTTTACGGCAGCATGATCGGTTCGAGAGACCTCATCCCGTTCGGATTTCTGTTCTTCTTGCTGACGCAATCGCTGCAGCTGTCGCTCAGCTTCTCGCGCGCTTTTACGCGGGCGGAGTCGCTGTCGCAGGAGCTTCGCGTCTTGAACGAGTCGCTGGAGCGCATCGTTGCTGAACGGACGCAAGACTTGCAGCTCGCAAACGAAGAACTGAAGCGCAAGGAGGAATTTCGCCGCCGGCTGATGTCGAACATTTCCCATGAGCTGATTACGCCTTTAACGTCGTTAAAGGCTTATATTACCGGCCTCATCGATCGCATCATCCCGGCTGACGACCCGAAATATTGGCGTTTGCTGCAAGAGAAGACGCTGTTTCTTGAGCGGATCATCCTTGATCTGTTCGAACTGACGAAGCTGGAAACGCGCCAAATTCGCTTCGATTATCGCGAAACGGCGATCGTCCCTTATGTGCGGGAGCTGGTTCGCAAATATGAATTTGATATCCGCGACGCGGGAATCCGATTCGGGCTGCTCGTTTCTCCCGATGCGGAAAACGCCGGCGACCGGCTGACGGCTGCTATCGATTCCGTTCGGATCGAGCAGGTCGTCTCCAATTTGTTGTCGAATGCGAAGCGGTTTACCCCGGCCGGAGGACAGATCGAAATCCGGCTGGATTGGCGCAGCGGTACGGATACGGCAGCGATACATGTGGCCGACAGCGGCTCGGGCATCCCCGAGCATGAACAGGATCATGTGTTCGAACGATATTACCGCGGATCGCAATTGGTGAAAAGCAAAGATTCGGGTGCGGGACTCGGGCTGGCCATCTGCAAAGAAATAATCGCTTTCCATCAGGGAACGATGAGTATGGTCAGCAAGACGGGCGAAGGAACTGCATTTACGTTGACCCTTCCCGTGTATCTCGCATCGGAACGTTTAAAGGGGGGGAGCGTTTGAGCGTGCCGACAATACTGCTTGTGGAGGACGACCGGGATATTTTGCAGATCGTCAAGCTATATTTGGAGCGGGATGGCCGGTATCGGGTTGTTGCGGTATGCGACGGGAGCACGGCGCTTGAAGCGGCGGGGCGGGAGACGCCGGACCTGATTTTGCTGGACGTCATGCTGCCGGGTATGGACGGTCTTAGCGTGTGCAGGGGCATCCGGGAAAAGTCCGACGTTCCGGTTTTCTTCATCAGCGCGCGCCGGGAATCCGAGGACGTCATACACGGCCTGGAGCTTGGCGCCGACGATTATATCGTGAAGCCGTTCGATCCGAACGTGCTGGCGGCGAAGGTGGATGCTTTTTTTCGCCGCAGGTCGATACGCTCGAAATATTTGTGGAAGGACGAACGTTTGGAAATCGAGGAAGACAGCCTGATCGTCAGGCTGGACGGGGAAACGGTGCCGCTTTACGCCAAGGAGCGGCAGCTTCTCGTCTTCATGTCCCGGACGCCGAAGCAAGTATACAGCGTCAGGCAGCTGTTCGAGGAAGTATGGGGCTGGGACCGCGACAGCGACGAGCGCACGGTCATGGTGCACATTCGCAATCTGCGCAAAAAAATCGAGCCCGACCCGGCAAATCCGAAATATATCGTGACAGTCAAAGGATTCGGCTACCGCTTCGGCGGCGAGGAAGCCTGAGGCTGCGGCACCGAAGGAGCTTCTGCCGGAAGCTCCTTTTTTCTAGCTAAGGAAGCCGCGAATAGCATCGATCGGACCATTGACCGTTCCCGGGCATCCGGGCTAAGATCAGTTTAATTAGCAGCCTGGCGGATCGCCGGAACGGAAAACAGGGGAGAGGTGCCGGGTGGAAGTTAAATTGTACGACAGTGCGCGACATTTTCTGGACAGAACGGAGCAGGCGCTGGAGAAGCAAGAGGCAGCCAACAACCTGCTGCTCGGACTCGCGTTTACGCTTGCGAAGCAGGAAGCGGATGGGTATCGGGGGACGCTGCCGATGCTTGGAACAGTAGAGGACACGACTGGCCGAATCGAGCTCGTGTTCCAGCTGAACGCGTTAAATATGATTTTGGCCGGGGACGGACCGCAATTGGAGGAGGCCGTGCGTCTCATCGTGAACCATCTCGTCAAGGCGGGACGCGATGTGCCGGGGATAGTAGGACCTTTGGAGGCCGCCGGGCAGATGGCTTCCGAGTGGGCGAAGGCGAGCGGCAGAACGCCCTATGTCAAAATGAATCAGCGTATTTACCGGCTAGACCGCGTAAACGAGGTCCCGATCAGCCCGGGAACGCTCCGGCTGGCCGGGGAAGCAGACACGGAGCTGGCCGCTGGCTGGCTGTACGACTTTGCGCAGTCGATCGAGGAGAAGATGAGCCGGGAGGAAGCGGCCGTCAAAATGCGCGACAACATCGTCGCCGCCAGCCTGTACGTATGGGAAGACGGAGGGCGCCCGGTCAGCATGGCCAAAAAATCCCGTCCCACCCGCAATGGCATCGTCGTAACGCTCGTGTACACGCCGCCGGAGCTGCGGAACAAAGGGTACGCCAGCTCGTGCGTAGCTTCGCTCAGCCGGCGGCTGCTGGAGGACGGGTACCGCTTCTGCAGCTTGTACACCGACTTGTCCAATCCGACCTCGAACGATATTTATGCCAAAATCGGCTACAATCCGGTCCAGGATTCGATCATGTACCGGTTCCGGTAGCGGAACCGGTAAACTTTTGCAAATATGCCGTACGAAACAGATCAAACGAGCCGGGATATGTCCGGTCGGTTTTGATCTGTTTTTTTGCGTGCAGAACGTAAAAAATCTCCGTCTGGGAGCTGCCTGAAGCTGCATCATATTTGATGGAGGCTGCGGTACAGGGAGGGACTCATCTCGAATTTTTTGGAGAAGACGCGGCTTAAATAGAACCCGTTTTCGTACCCGCACAACTCAGCGATCTGGTCAAGCGGATAGTTGGTTTCCAGGAGCATTTGCCGAACTTTGTCAAGCCTCAGATTAACGACGAAATCCGTAGGCGTTTTGCCAAATTGCGCTTTGAACCTGCGGGTAAATTGGACGGGGGACAGCTGAAGCTCAGACGATAGCGCTTTCATACTGAAGCGGCTATCGTAGGCGCGTTCCTCCAACAGCCGCACCGCTTGTTGCATAAGCGCATCTGCCGGCTTTTCCAGCTTCCGGGCCGCTTCCGCTTCCAGGCAATATTGGAGCCAGATGTCGTTCAGCAGCAAATTTTGCCGGCGGCGATGGAGCCTGTCCCGCTTCGGCCAAAGGTCAAGCAAATAATGATAAGTCGACGATAACCGCCGGCTGTCGCGAAACGTAAGCTTGCCTTGCGGGAGCAGCGCCAGCCGCGAAGCATCCTCGATCGGCTGCTGCGAATCCGGCAAATGCCAGCGGAAATGGATGACGAAAAACGATAGCGTCCGCACCACATCCCGCCATAACGGCACGCCGGGCGGACAAATGACGAGATCTCCACTCGTTGCGCTTCCCGGCCTGTCTCCGATCTTGAAGTCGAATATCCCCTCGCACACGGCAAACATGACCCATGTCGGGTAAACATCCGATTCATTCAAGAATCGCTCCTTCCGATGCCAATACAATACATGCACAAGCTGGGGCACCACATCAGCCGGACCATACGGCTCCATGCGACGGCCTCCCTCTGAAATGGAGTATATGGTCGATGATAACCAAATGCATGGGAAAAGTAAATCGAATTTACTAGGCTAAACATATTCCCTTTAACGCGCGGTAAAGGGACGAATCCAAAGCCGGAGGAGGCGCGGGAAAATGACGGACCGAGTCCAAGAGCTGGCCGGCGAATATGTAACGGTGTACGCATCGCCGGACCCCGAGAACGTTTATGTATACAGCCCGGGAATGGCGGTGCTGCCCGGCGGCAGATTGGTCGCCACGCTTGATATGAGCGGACCGGGCATCGACGGCATCCCCGGCGAGAAGCACCGCATCGAGGGAGGCAAGCTGTGGCTCGGCAAAGTGTTCGTCTCCGACGACTCGGGCCGGACCTGGCAGCACCGGACGGATTTTCCTTTCATGCACGCCAGACCGTTTACGGCGGGAGCCAGCTTGTACGTGCTGGGGCATTGCCACGATCTGGCGATCATCCGATCCGATGACGGCGGCGATACGTGGAGCGAGCCGGTATTGCTGACGCAAGGGCAAAGCTGGCATCAAGCGCCTGCGAATGTGGTTTACGCCAAAGGGAACGTGTACCTGGTCATGGAGCGGAACACGGGAGGGGATGCGGCCGGCTGGCCGGTTTCCGATCTGGCTCCGGTGCTGCTGCGGGGAAGGGCGGAGGCGGACTTGACGAAGCGGAGCAATTGGACGTTCGCATCCGAGCTGTCGTTCCGCGACGCGGTGCCGGAGGAGGAGCTGGATTATTTCGGCATTCCGTTCTATAAGGTGGAGCCGGGCACGTCCGCCCTGGTCGCTCCCGGACGCAAGTGCGCCCGCATGGGCTGGCTGGAGACGAATATAGTCCGGTTTAACGATCCGGACCATTATTTCCATGACCCGGAAGGGAATACGTTTCATCTGTGGATGCGCTCTCATACGGGAGGCACCGGATATGCCGCGATCGCGAAGGCGGTAGAGCGCGAGGACGGCAAGATTGAGACGAAACTCGAAAAAGCCCCCTCGGGGAAAACGTTCGCTTTTATCCCTTGCCCGGGCGGTCACTTGAAATTCCATATCACGTTCGACGAACGTTCCGGCCTGTACTGGCTGCTCAGTTCGCAGGCGACGGACAGCATGACGAGGGCGGAGCGGCTGCCCGAAGACCGGTACGGTCTTGGTAAAAATGAGCGGCACCGGCTGCAACTGCATTTTTCGCGAAATTGCGTGGATTGGTGTTTTGCCGGACTTGTCGCGGCCGGGGATACGCCGAGGATGGCCCGGCATTATGCAAGCATGGTGATCGACGGCGAGGATCTGCTTATTTTGAGCCGTTCCGGAGACGGGCGGGCGAAGGACGCGCACAACGGCAATTTGATTACGTTTCACCGAATCGGGAATTTTCGCCGTTTGATTTACTAATCTGTGGAATCGCTACTAATCAACGATACAAAAGGGGGGTCATCCATGCGAAAAACTGCCGTATGTGTGGCTGTTGCAGGCATGATGATTATGGGGGGCTGCTCGGGCAGCGGGCAGCGCTCATCGACCGGCGATGAGGCGGGCAAGGAGAACGTCCGACAGGAGCCGGTTACGCTGTCGTTTTATACGAAGCTGACGCCGGATGAATTCGAGACTTATATTGCCCGGCACGTCAGAGCCAAGTTTCCGTTTGTTACGCTGCAGCAGGTGGAGCAGAAAAGCGCCACGATCCAGGATCTGATTGCGGCCGGAAGCGTGCCGGATATTATCTGGGAAGGCAGCACCAATCTTCAGACGCTGACGCCGCTGAAAGTAATGGCGGATTTGCGGCCGCTTGCGGAGAAGCACAAATTCGACTTTGGCAAATACAGGGACGGGGTTGTGGACAATATCCGATCGTATTCGGAGAACGGACAGATGTATTTCCTGCCGTTTAATGTATTTGAATTCGCTTTGCATTACAACAAGGATGTATTCAATAAGTTCGGAGTTCCATACCCAAAAGACCATATGACGTGGGATGAGGTCGTCTCCTTGGCGGGTAAAATGAATCGTCAGGACAACGGAACCCAGTACGTCGGCATGAGACCGCCGCTGAGCACGAATCGGATGCAAATGCAGCTGTCCCTGCCGTATATGGATGCGAAAACGGGCAAAGCTTCGATTCAGACCGAAGGCTGGAAGCGATTGTTCGACACGATCCGGAGCATGTATCCGGGCCCGTCCACCGTGCGCTCCTTCTTCGATTACAGGGACGAATTTCTCAAGCAGCGTACGGTCGGCATGATGCCGGACATTTTGCAGCTGCAAAACTCGGATATGGCCGACTTCGAAAAGGAAGGGCTCGTCTGGGACGTCGTCACGTATCCGGCATTCGCGGACAAACCGAAGACGGGGGCGGGACTGTTCGCCGACGGTATGGTCGTCTCGGCCGGTTCGAAACACGTCGATCTGGCGTTTCAGATCATCTCATTCGTCAGCACTGATCCCGAGGTGCAGCTAAGCGCGACCCGCGAAGGGCGCGTAACGGCGCTTAAGGACCCGCAAATCTTGTCCCGCGCCTTCGAGAACAATCCGGCGGCGAAGGGGAAAAATCTGAAGCCGCTTTCCGAGATGAGCTACCCCGCTTCTTTCCCGATGTCCGATTACGATCGCAAAGGATTAAGCGTCGTCGAGGCGAAGCTGAAAAATTATGTCGCCGGCAAAGGCGACGTCAACACGCTGCTTCGGGAAGCGGAGGAGCAGCTTGAGAAAGCGATTGCCGAGCAGAAAAGCCAGTAGCCGGCGGATGCCGGCATCGACGGGCGTCTGACGCGAGGACGGGAGCGCGCAGACGAAACCGATCCCATCCGAAAGCGGGGGTAAAGTTGGATACACGCGACGCAAGGCCGGAATCGAACGCTTCGCATGTTAGCCGGAGGAAGATGCTCTCGGCGCTTGGCTTGACGGGAGCGGCGTTATTGACTTCGGGCATGTGGACCAGCGAGTCCAAGGGCGATTCGGTGCACGATTCGGTGTACGGCGGCTCCGGCGGCCTGGACCCGGCCTGTTGTTCATACACTACTATTGCCGGACTTCGAGCGATGACGGGGCCGGTAACGGTTCCATACGCCTTCGTCACCGACAGCGGCTGCGAAGGGATGTTTTACTATGACGATTCCGACACGCTTTCGCCCGACGACACGGGGCTGGTGATCGTCTCCGCATCGGGAGCCCGCTGGAAGCGGATTTACCAGGGAGAGATCAGCATAACCTGGTTCGGGGCGGTCGGAGACGGAGCGGCGGATAACACGGCTGCCATTCAAGCCGCGCTCGACAGCGGGCTGCCGGTATGGATGCCGCCCGGTACTTATGCGATCACGGGCACTCTTCGGGTGAAGGCGAACGGCCAACTGCTCCGGGGGGCGGGCCGCTTCGTAACGGTGTTGAAAAATACGGCGAACGGCAGCGCGCTGCTGCATTTCGGCGACAATACGGACCCGAAGACGACCGGTTATGCACTCTCGTGCGCTGCGCGGGATTTTACGCTCGAAGGGAACGCACAATCGAGTGAAGGCGTAGCGTTTCTGGGGCCGCAAGACGACGTGGCGACATGGGGCGGCGCATCCAGAGCCTGCTTGCTCGAAGGAGTCCGCGTGTCGGGGATCGGCAGCGGACCTGCGCTGCGGGTTTCCACCTGGACGCTTACGGTAACGGGCTGCGAATTTTGGAACAGCAGGCAGGGCATCCGGATCGGACAGCAGGTGTATGCCGGACGGTTTATTGCCAACTATATAAGCGGCCACGCCCAGGAGGGCATCTACTGCGACGTTCCGGCAAGCAAAGCGTCGGCGCTGCTTTTTTCGGGCAATGTGGTCCAGTGGTGCGGCAGCGCGGCGGGCATGATCGTCCTGTCGGGCGGCGGCGCCTGGACGTTCCAGAACACGTACGTGGAAGTGCCGAATGCTGGCTGCAACGCGGTATGGAAGCTGTCCAATCCGGGCACGAACGTGACGATCGACGGCGTTCATTACAGCACGGGCACGGGGGAGAAAGCGATCGATGTCGTTTCTACCGACATCAGATTGTGCACTGTGCGCGGGCTGCAAATTTTCGGAAACGTGCGCCGCGGCGTATACATAACCGGCACGCTGCCGATCACGACGATCGACAGCGTCCGGCAGCCGTCGGGAACGAGCAGCATCGCCTTGATCGACGATCAGTCGGAGCGCAAGATGACATTCGTGAACAACGCCCCGACCGGTATCGAGATGGGAGCGGCCACGATCAAAAGCTTGGCGTCGCGAATGCGATCACGACCGTAAATACAGCCACCGGTCAAACTCAGTGGTTCGTGAAGGACGGGCGCGTGTATTTCGGCGGCGATACGGCTGCCCCGAGCATCGGCGTGTCGGGCACGGCGCTGAACGTTCGCGAAGGGACGGCGGAAGGGTTCCTGCAGGCGGCGGGCGTGTTGCTCGGACCCGGCCATATCGGCATACGGTACGGGACGGGCAGCCCGGAAGGCGTCGTATCCGCTCCGGTGGCGTCGCTTTATTTGAGAGCTGACGGATTGCCCGGCTCGACGCTTTACGTGAAGGAGAGTGGAACGGGAAATACGGGCTGGACCGCGAAATGAGCGGGTTGGCGGGTTAGCGGGTCACGGTTACAGGAAGGTGTCTTCGGAACCGATCCGTCGCTGCATTGCTCGTGATGCCGTTCGAGACGATTCCCGAACTCGCGAGGGGCTCGTGGTGGGATGCGTGCATAACCCGGTATCCACTTAACACCGCTTGCGCGAACACGGGTATTCTGGTATTATGTACCAAAATGTATCGCCTGGGCGGTTTCGGCTCGACCGGAATCCGGAGGGGCGCCCCATATTTTATCGTTGATGAACGGGACAGTAGTTTTTGGCCATGCCGTCACAGAGAGCCGGGTTAGGTGCAAGCCGGTGCGGTGGACAAAGATGAAGCGGCCCCGGGAAACGGTTTGCCGAACATGCGCGTTTCAGTAGGCGGACCCGGTCATGGACCGTTACGAAAACGAAGCGGCCGGACCTTTAGCGGGTCAGGCACTTGGAGTGGTACCGCGGGGACCTTATGGGCTCTCGTCTCTTGTTATGGAGACGGGGGCCCTTTTTGGCGTGGTCCGGCTTTTTGCGGACGGTCCGGCGGGGCAAGCAGCATACTAATTTTGCAGAAACGGGAGGCGACGGAGCAGTGATCAGTTCGGTAATCGGTATGGCGGTCGAACGCGTGTTGAGGCAAATGGCGGAGGGAGGCGGCGACCGAAGGCCGGACGGTCTCAAGATTGTCGCCGAACGGCCCGCGAACCCGGAGCATGGGGATTATAGTATCAATGTGGCGATGCAGCTGGCCCGGGCATGGAGAAGGCCGCCTATGGTTATAGCGGGCGACTTGTGCGACAGGCTGCGCGGCGAAGCCGAGATTTCCGGCTTGTTCGCCAAAGTGGAGGCGGCCGCGCCGGGTTTCGTCAACTTGTATCTGGATTATGATAAGTGGCTGGCCAGCGTATTCGAGGTCCCTTCGCGATTTGCAGGGGACGGGAAAGTGCTCATCGAGCATACCTCGATCAATCCGAACAAGGCGGCGCATATCGGCCATTTGCGTAATTCGTGTATCGGCGATACGCTGGCACGGCTGCTGAAGCGGACCGGACATCGTGTCGAGGTTCACAACTATATCGACGATCTGGGCAATCAGCTTGCCGATACGCTCGTCGGATTGTTATACGGGGAAAGCGAAGCGGACGAGAAGCAGTACGCCCGTTTCGGCGACTACTGCTGGGACGTGTACTCGTCCGTCCATAAGGCTTTTGTCGATGATCCGATATTGCAGTTGAAGCGCGCGGAGGTACTCCATGAGCTGGAGCGGGGAAGCGGCAGCATTGCATGGCTGGGGCTGCTTACGGCGGAGAGAATCGTGCGGGAGCACTTGGAGGAGATGAAGCCGTTCGGCATCGGATACGATGTGCTCGTATGGGAGAACGCTATCGTCCGCGAAGGATTTTGGGAGCGGGCTTTCGAGCTGTTGAAGGCGACTCCTGTGTTCCGGCTCGAGACCGAAGGCAAGCTGAGCGGCTGCTGGGTATTGAAGCAGGCCGGGGAAGACGGGACGGAGACTCTTGCGGCGGGGGACCAGGAGCACGAGGTGGACAAGGTGCTTGTCCGCTCGAACGGGGTGCTTACGTATACGGCGAAAGATATCGCCTACCATTTGTGGAAGTTCGGCGTTCTCGGCAAGGAGTTCCGCTACGTGAAGTTTGCGGATCGTCTTTGGTCGACGCATACATCCGGGGTGCGCAAAAGCATCGGGCGGGCGGAAACGGTCATCAACGTCATCGATCACCGCCAGGAATACCCGCAGACGATGGTGAAGCAGGCGCTTCAAGCGCTCGGCTTTCCGGAGCAGGCGGAACGGCTGAAGCATGTCGGCTACGGCGTCGTTTCGCTTAGTAGAGCTACGGCCGCGGGGCTCGGCGTCGATACGTCGGACGGCAAAAGCTCGTATCCGATGTCCGGCAGACAAGGAATCGGCATTCGGGTCGCCGAGCTTCTGGACCGGATGGAGGGGATCATCGACGGCAAACGGTCGCGCAAGGCGGGCTTGTCCAGCCGGGCGATTGCGGCGGCATCGATCCGCTACTATTTGCTCCGGTTTCATCTGCAGACGGAGATCGTGTTCGATCTGGAGCAGGCGACGGAGCTATCGGGAAATACGGGCGTTTACTTGCTCTATTCGTACGCCAGGGCGTGCAGTGTGATCGAGAAGGCGGGGAGCGACGGCGCCGGAATGGCGGTCGCCGGAGAGGCGACGGAGCAGGAGCGGGCACTGATGCGGACGCTCGCGTATTGGCCGGAGACGCTGCACCGTGCGGCTGCTGAATTAGCGCCGAATACGGTGTGCGCGTACGCTCATGAACTGGCGACACTGTTTAACCACTTCTATGCGTCGTGCCCGATCTTGAAGGCGGAGGACATCGTCAAGCGAGACTTCCGGCTGCGGCTTACGTCCCGGTTTAAGGAGACGCTGCGCGACGCGCTGGACGTGCTGGGACTCCCGGCGCCGAGACGAATGTAAGTTTGCGGCAAGGCGTACAGAGAATTAATTGCGTTAAAAAGTAATATTGTTTACTATATAAGGCATCAATAGTTAATCTGTAAAACAAAGGAGTCGGATCGCCTTGATCGACGAGCTGCAGCTCAACGTGCCGCTGCTGCGCCGCCGCGTCCCGAATTTGACGGCCGCCGCGCGCGCCGCCGGGCTTCGCCCCGCCACCGTGTCCAATCTGTGCACCGGAAAAATCCCGGTCGGCCGCGCCGAGGTGCGCACGGTTGCCATATTGGCGGCGCTTGCGGGGTGTACGCTGGACGAACTGATTATTCGCGGCTCGGCCGCAAGTGTGATAGAAACGGGAATCAAAACGCTCGATCTGTTCGCCCCGCTCGTGCGCGGAGGGACGGCCGGCATCGTGGCGCGGCCCGGCATGGGCCAGCTCGTCATGCTGTCCGAGCTGTTTCGCCGCTTCAGGCGGGAACGCGGGTACGCGACCGTATTATGGCGGCCGCGGGACGATTCTCCAGGGATCGAGGACGTGCTGGCGGAATCCGAGACCGTGTGCCTTGCACAGGAGGAGGTGTACGCCACGGTTTCCGCATTGCGAGATGATCGCGACGTGCTGCTCGGGGCCGACCGGTCGGTCGTGCTGTCTGGCGAGATGATGGCGCTGCGCGAACGGTTGCAGGAGGCGGGCTCGCGTCCGGTTACGATCGTGCTGGTCGATACGAGGGGCGAGTCGATGGACGAGGATGTTCCATACGGGCCGCTCGATACGATGTGGAGGTTCGACGCCGACATGTCCGCCCGCACGATGTACCCGGCCGTCGATCCGGTCGCCTCCACCTCGACTATACTCGAGGGAGCGCAGCTTGAGGCCGCTCATCTGGCGATCCAGCAGCGGGCGAGAAAGCTGCTGCGGCGTTACCGCGAGCTGCGCTCGCTCGTCCAGGCGAGGGGCGAAGCAAAGCTGCCGGAGGCGGAGCTGGCGACGTACCGGCGCGGGGAGCGGCTGGAGGCGTTTCTGACCCAGCCGTTTCATGTGGCGGAAGCGTACACGAAGCGCCCGGGCGAATGGACGGCGCTCGCCGATACGCTGGACGGAGTGCGCCGAATTATGGACGGGGCGGCCGACGGGACGGACGTACGGCGGCTGAAGTACATCGGACGGCTGGAACTGGAGCCCGACCCTGAGCCCGGGCCTGAGCTTGAACCGGAAACGAAAGAAGTAACGCTTTGAACGAAAGCCGCTCACCCCGGGGGAGAGCGGCTGTTTTTTCCGTCACACGGACTCTTTATGTCATCTCATTACCGCTTGAATAGATGATCAGCGTTAACGTCGCAGCGGACACATCTACAGCAGCCGGTGTCGGGTTTTCGTGATAAACAGTAATTGTGTTGGCCGCGGTTACTTTCGCATACATTCGTGTGCCTTTCAGATCGCCTTCAAAAAACGCATCTACCACGTTGCCGACCGACGCAAACGATTGAGTAACATTAGACGTGTTGGTCGTGTTTGCGGCAACAGAAGGCGGGGCGAAAGGAAGAGAACGTCTGACTATTTTTTGGAATACATTTCTATAAACCGGTGCCTGACCCAGCGCTACGGTAGCGGTCCCGTTGTTAATGGTTTTATCAATGATCACTTGGCTCGTCGGTTGACCGTTCGCATCGAAGACACGCCCGACAATCTTGCATTGCTGTGTAGTTCCGTTTTGTGTTACGGCAATCCAATCTCCAACACCGTAATAAGTATCAAGCACAACCGAACCGGTTGCCAGATTTATAAGATTCGGGGCTTCTGTTGTGACGGATGTAGCCGTTGCCAAACCGCTGTATTGCGCCATATCGGTTGGCGGCTTTAAGGTGCCTTCTTGAACGCAAAGACTGAAGTTAATATTTTGCTCATTCAATGCGACATTGCTTGAGTTTGTCGTATTGACCGGATACATGAAGTCGCCGACTGCAAACTTGCCGCCGCTATAATTCGCGTTTAGACTAAATGCGTTTCGGCTATCGACCTTCGGGTCATACTGCATATAAACTGGAGCAATCGGGAATCCGCTTGCGTAAGCCCCGATGTGCTCGATTTCGATACGAGTGCCAACCGGCAAAGTGATGATAAAATTACCTTTGTTTACAAGCTCGTTGACATTGCGGACTGTCGCCAATTTCCATCCGTTGCCGTAATCGACAACGTCGTCGCCGACGGTTATACGTTTGTTTGTGCCGTTGTACTCCAGAACGTTCAGCTTAAAGTTACGCGGGTCGAAAGGGGCGGTGTCTCTGTAAAGAATACAAACATATGCGTCCAGCTGCTTGTTTTTAATAGGGAAAGCAAGTTCTGCGGACTCGCTCCCTTTATTCCACAAGCGAATACCGTTCCTGCTTGTAAAACCTGTCCATGTTGATTCAAAACGCTTTACATCATAGACAAGCTTCTTATTGACGGTATTACCGCTCATGCGAACGCCATACATGCCGTATTTGAAATCGTACTGAGGCAAGAACTCAAAAAAATCGTCAATAAGCTGCGGGTTTCGTCCGAAGTCGAAAGCGGATGACATTAATAATTGGTTGTGCCCCTCGGTAGGGTTATCCGTCTCCGTCCAAGTTTTTGCAGCATAGTCGTACTTGGCGAAGTAACCTTCTGTGAATTTAATGTAGCAGTCTTTCGTTTCTTTATAAGTCACATTCGACTTGAAAGCAAAACCGCCCCAGCGATGAATCGGGTTCAACTCAAAGAAGTAATTGAAATACTCGGTATAACCTCCTCCCCAAAACGAGCCGGCACACGTATCATATACAACCGCCTTCGCAGGTTTTGCGGCAGCCCCGGTAGGTGCAACATTAAAACCGTTTACGGATAAACCCCCACCCTCGTTACGTACGTAGTAGTCTGCAATGTTTGTAGCGCCTGCTCGACCGACAATATAACCGCCGCCAACTGTTAAATTGGTGCATTGCGTTACGTTTGCTTGGTTCCAGAACCCCAGCAAACATTCGTGGAATGCACAGTTTCGTAATTCGTTTTCATAGAAGTTGCCTCGCCGGGTGCCGGTCCACGGGGATGTATCCAGCGGGTACAGATGACAGCCGATTGCAAACCGCTCGACAAGCACGTTATCGAAAACCCATTTGTAGGCATTCGCGCCATTAAAACATCTGTTAGCGTGAACCGTTGACGTCTTCGTGACGTTTCCGACGTAAACCCCGCCTTTGAACCGAACGCCAACTATGGTTTGCGCATTCCATCCGGTTTTTACCGCAAAAGCGTCTGCCATTTCTTGAACATTCGGGCTAAATAAATCCTTGGAAGTTGTCGGGTCAAAGAAAATCGCGGCATTACCCAAAAATTCGATGTCAGTGCCGGACCTAACATACAAGGTGTCGCGCACATAATAAGCAGCATCATGCACTTCAAATACATGATTAACGGTTGCGCCGTACTTCATTTTAGAGATGTTGTTTCGGTACGCTGTATATTGAATCGTATTCAACATTCGCTGAAACGCATCCGTATCGTCATGCCCGCTTATAATATTAGCGTTAGTAAACGCTTCCACAGATGAGTCTATGAGTAGATCGCCATAAGCGCCAAACTGGAACGGATTTAGCTTGTACTGCGTTGATTTCCAGCGGCCTGCTGCAAGGCCGTCTACTGCGATAATAGAACCGCCATTGTCGGGTTCTGTCGAACTTGCAGCCCAAACGAACTCGTTTCCGCCCTTGCCCATTCCAGCGTAGTAGGATGCAGTTCGCACAACGCTATAGCTGCTTTTTGGCGCGAATTGACGCAATGCAGCAATTGAATCTACGGTTATAATTACCGAATCAAGATATTTGCCTATGCCATAACTAGCAGCGGTTACAGTTTGAGAATCAGCCCCAACGGCACCTCCGATCGTACTGCCCATTGCCAGAGCCATCCCGGATAATCCGATCGACGCCAGCACCGTTCTTCTCGAGATTAACGGGCTTTCCTCGTTCGGCATCGGTTTGTCATCCCTATTTTCGGACATCGCAACAACCTCCATATGTATCCTAATAAGCTGCTTCAAATACAATTAATGCGCTTACATCCATAATTATAGAAATGGCCATAGCCGCAGGCAATGACTAAATGGAGATGTTTTTTGACATTTTGTTCCGCCAGGAGCTTCGTTCCGAAGGACAAAAGATTATCGAAGGCTTGAATACCGACTACATGGGGGATTTAAGTTCGCCTATACGGAATTCAAGTTCAATACGAAGACGATAGGCGAAAAAGTGCCGAATTCCGGAGACATCTCCCGCATGATCGAACAGGCAACGATCAAGTTCATTACCGGGCTAGACCGAAGCGCGCCGAGGCCGTCGGCCATCATATCGCAGTGCTCGCCGCTGTCCATAAAGCGCAATCCGCTAAGCGGCGAGTTACTGGCCGTATGGAACCAGATACCGGCCTACAATACGCGCAAGCTTGAGAAGCACAGCTGGGCCCGGACGCCGCTCGTCGGAGCGGTCAGCAAGGACGAGGGTCGGACGTGGAGCGGCTACTTCGCGGTTGAGCGGGAAGAGGTCGGCAGCGGCTGCTGCTACGTTGCGATCCATTTTACTGGCAGCACCTTACTGCTTGCGTACTGTGCGGTCGAGGCGGAGGACGGCATTTGCTTGTCGCGGCTAAAGATGCGCAAAATCGCGCTTTCCGAGCTGCAGGGCCGATAGACGTGACCGGCAGGGCGAGGGCTATGAATCGCAAACGATGTGACGTTATTCGAGCTCCTTCAGATCGTCCATAAACCAGGCGATATAGGTGCAGCGTTTGCAAACAAGAATCGTGGCGTTGCGATTGACCCAATCGAGTCCGAAAAAGGTTGCTCCCCGGGAGTTCAGCTGACGATAATCTTTGTCGAAGGTATCGTTCCGACAGCAGGGGCAATGGATCTTCGTTTGGCCGGCAGCGTACATCATGGCGTCCGCTCCTTTTAAGTTTTCCTTTTATATGGAAATACGTAGTCGGGAGGCGGAAGTTTCAAGGTGATTTCGTTGCACTGCCAGGGCCTGAGGAGCTGTTATGCATAAAGCGGGCATTTTTTTGCAGGTTATTGCATATTTATTCATAACTATGTATAATTAATTTCGAGGTGAACGTTCATGAAAATCGCGTTTGATACTACGCTGCCCGATCGGGCGAAGGTGGCGGCGCTAATTCGGGAAAGCGGGCTCGAGGGCGGATGGGACGCCGGCCGTTTTTTCGAAGAGGAGTCCGGCGACTGTCGCGTCATTTCCGCCTACGATGTTGACCGGCTTGTCGGCGTCGGCCGGATGCTGGACAGCGACGCGCCCGAAGACGGCATGCAGGGCCGGCTGGATATCGTCGTGCTGCCCGATTACCGCAGCCGCGATATCGTCGGCACGATTTTCAAATTGCTTCGATCGCAGCGTAAGGCAGGGGCCGGGCAGGCCGCCGCCAAATGATAGATAACGACCGATAACCCCGGCTTCGCGGCTTACGATTTGCCCCGATCCGGGGTTTTTTGCGTATGTTTTTAAGTACGCCGAAGAAGGCGGGGGGCGGAAAAACGGGCTATCGGGCGGGACGGCCCGTTTGTGCGGTTTCTCGCTTTGCTTCGCTGACGAATTGGTGTATAGTGGTTTTATCGTTTTCTAAAAGCGATAATGGGGAATCCGCTAACCTGACAGGAGGTACACTTGACATGGAAGAATTAAAGCTGAAAGTGCTCGAGTTGTTGAAAGAAGACGCTCGGCGGACCCCGGATCTTGTGGCCACGATGCTAGGTGTCGATGCCAGCGAGGTTCGGCGAGCGATTAAGGAGATGGAGGCGGACCATATTATCGTCAAATACGCCACCGTCGTCAATTGGAGCAAGGTCGACGACGAAAAGGTGACCGCGCTGATCGAGGTGCAAATTACGCCCGAACGCGGCCGCGGCTTTGACGCGATTGCCGAACGCATCTATCTCCACCCCGAAGTGAAATCGGTTTACCTGATGTCAGGCGCGTACGACCTGCTGGTTGAAATCGAGGGGAAAAACTTGAAAGAAGTCGCCTCGTTCGTTTCGAGCAAGCTGTCTCCGATTGAAAGCGTGCTCTCTACGAAAACGCACTTTATTCTTAAAAAATACAAGCAGGACGGGATCATCTTCGAAGATCACGTCGAAGACTTCCGGATGCATATCTCTCCATAACGGAATATAAAGGAAGATTCGGATGATGAGACAGGAACAGGTAGTATCGGAAAACGTTCAAACTACGAATTCGATGACGCGGTTTTTGAATCCGCTCGTACGCGATATGCCGCCTTCGGGCATTCGCAAATATTTCGATTTGGCAAGCGGCAATAAGGAAATCATTTCCCTCGGAGTAGGCGAGCCGGACTTCGTTACTCCTTGGCATGTGCGCGAGGCGGCTGTAGCTTCGCTGGAAAGAGGCCGGACGACTTACACCCCGAACGCCGGACTTCCGGAGCTGCGGGAAGCGATCGCGGAATATTTGTATACGGAGTTCGAAGTGAAATACGAGCCGCGAAACGAGATTTTGGTGACGATCGGCGGCAGCGAAGCGATCGATCTGGCGCTGCGCGCGTTCATCTGCCCGGGAGACGAAATACTCGTGCCCGAGCCTACTTACATTCCTTACGCCCCGATCAGCACGATTACCGGCGGCGTTCCGGTCGGCATCGAAACGTTCGCGAAGGACAATTTCAAGCTGACGCCGGAAGCGCTTCGCGCCAAGCTGACACCGCGCTCGAAGGTGCTCATTTTGTGCTACCCGAGCAATCCGACCGGCGGCATCATGAGCTACGAGGATTTGCTGCCGATTGCCCAAATCGCGCAGGAGCACGATCTGATCGTTATCTCCGACGAAATATACGCCGAGCTGACGTACGGCACGAAGCACGTTTCGATAGCGTCCTTGCCGGGTATGAAGGAGCGTACGATTCTGGTCAGCGGTTTCTCCAAGGCGTTTGCAATGACCGGCTGGCGGATGGGATACGCTTGCGGACATCCCGACATTATATCGGCGATGCTCAAAATCCATCAATATACGGTGATGTGCGCTCCGGTTATGGGTCAGGTGGCCGCTTACGAGGCGCTGACGAAAGGGATGGACGAGAAGGACCGCATGATCGAATCTTACAATCAGCGGCGCCGTCTTGTCGTCAAAGGGTTCCGCGAGATCGGCCTGGAATGTCATGAGCCGCAAGGCGCGTTTTATTTGTTCCCTTCGATTGCGTCTACCGGCCTATCGTCCGACGAATTTTGCGAACGATTGCTGAAGGAAGGGAAAGTCGCAACGGTCGCCGGTCATGTTTTTGGGCTCGGCGGAGAAGGCTTCATCCGTTGTTCCTACGCTTCTTCCGTGGCTCAATTGCAGGAAGCGATCCACCGTATCGACACCTTTTTGCAAAAGCTGAAATCCGGCGTGTAAGGCGTTTGTAACAATTGTAAATGTATTACACTTCTTCCTTAAATCCTGCTATAATAAGGTTGTAAGTTTATATGCAATCCTTATGGATACGATTCTCGCACAAGAATGGACAAGGAAGGGGTAGGCTGCGATGGCCACGGATGTCGAACTGGATGGAATGATGCCGGGTGTCGGCATCAATAAGTCGCACGAACCGTTACTTTGGCCTCGTCGCGTAGTTAGCAAGTCCTGTTCCGGTGCAGCCGAGGCTGTTTACGATTTGGAGATTGAAATTTCCGCATTAAGGCGCGAAATGGAAGACGCTTTTGTGGAATGTGCATCTTTCACTTCGGAGCCGGTCATGTCGATCAGTCGAATGCTGGACGTTAAAATTAACGAATATATGAAAGTGATGCTGAAGGGCTAGGGAAACCTGGCTCTTTGTTTTAGTTTAAGGAGACGATTCGTACATGGAAAACAAAACGCTGTATAACCCGGCCGGGCATCCGGAGTGGGTCCCTCCGCACAGCCGGGAATGGTACGATCGAATAGCTTCGGAGCAAGGGGAATATGCTTACCCCTGGAAGTCGGAGTTTGAGGAGCCTTCGATCGAAACGATATTCGGGCAGGCGCTGTCGTCGCTTATTGCGGACCGCTCGCGTGTGCTGGATATCGGGTGCGGTCACGGCGATTTTTTGAGCAAATGGGCCTCACGGGCGGAGGAAGCCGTCGGGATCGATATTCAGGAGAAATTTATAGCGACGGCGAACGGCAACAAGACGGAGGACCACTTCCGCTTCCTGACGATTAACGTGGCCGACGGGCTTCCGTTTCCGGATCGCCATTTTGACGTGGTGTATTCCAAGAAAGGTCCGTGGTTGTTCGGGGAGCGGGACGGCGAAGGCTGTCGGATCATAAAGAAGGGCGGCCATGTGCTTCATCTGATTCATGGTTCTACCGATGGGGGAATGAGGGCGCTTTTTCCCGGCCTATACTATGTCTCGCCCTTGCCGTGGGATCGCGACAAAGCGATGAGGCGGCTCTATGACGATTTGCGGCTGACTGGCGGACCGCTTACCGGCATAGACGTACGTTGCGTGGAAGAATTGGAGTATTTATCCGCGCCCGAAGATGTGCTGCTTAAGAAGTGTTACGGACAGAAGGAGGAAGTCCGGCAGTACGTCCGGGAGCAATGTTTGGATGACGTTACCGACATTTTCAACCGGCACGCCACGCCGAGGGGACTAAGGGTGGTTAATTATTATTTCATCGTTACGGCCAAGGCGGAGTAGAGTGTATCGCGAGATTCTCTTGCCGCCATCCAGCCTGCGACAAACTTTCGTTTGCTGGTCTCCCATGCTATCATTAAGAAGTGCAAACAGGGTGTGGAGGAATGACAGATGAAACCGATATGGAAAAAAGGCGGGCTGCTTGCAGCGGTGCTGGCCCTGCTGCTTGCCGTGGCGACGGCATGCGGACCGAAGGCGGACGTGCCCATCTTTATGATGTTCCCGCAAAATTCACCGTTTAACAAGCAGGATGAGCTGAAAAAGGCGCTTCAGGAAATGGCCGGCGAAGCTCCGACCGTTAACGTATCGATCAGCCCGATCTTCGATCTGCAGAAGATGGTGGTCGAGCTGGCAGCCGGGGACTGGAGCATTTACGTACTGCCTCAGGAGCAATTCGAGGGGTTTAAAAAAGAAGGCGGATTCGTTCCGCTGGACGATGTGCTCAAGAAGGAAGATTTTCCGGACGGAGTCAGCAATGGTGAGCTGGTCGGCATTCCGCTGAAAGATTCGAAGCTGCTGAAAGATGCCGGCTATAAAGGCGGCGAAGTATACGCGTTTTTGACGCAGCGAGTCAAGGAAGCGAAGCGGGCGAAGGCGAAGCAGGTGCTGAAGCTGCTTGCCGAGCGATAAGGAAACGACTCCTGAACAGCCGTGCCGATGGGCACGGCTATTTGGCAGCCCGGGGGCTGCCCGTAATCAAACCTGTATCGAAGGGGAAGGGAAATGATGTTTCATACCGAGGCTTACGAAGGATCGAGGGAGCAAAATTATGAATCCGTCATCCGCCAGCTGGAAGCTTTGCTGGAAGGGGAGATGGACCGGATCGCCAATCTGTCCAATGCTTCGGCGTTGCTGAATCAATTTCTGGACGAGATCAACTGGGTTGGCTTCTACTTGTACCGGGACGGGGAACTGGTGCTCGGACCGTTTCAAGGCTTGCCCGCTTGTGTGCGCATTCCGCTGAATCGGGGCGTATGCGGGAAAGCCGCCCGCGACAGGTCGATTGTTCGCGTCGCGAACGTCCACGATTTTCCGGGCCATATAACATGCGATGCCGCGTCGTTATCGGAAATTGTCATCCCGCTGATCAATGATGGCGAATTGATCGGCGTGCTCGATATCGACAGCCCGAAGCTGGAGCGATTCGACGAAGTGGATGAGCTGTATTTGAGCCGGTTTGCCGCCCGGCTGTGCGAGCTGCTGTAACGAGGCTGGTGACGGACTTGGCTCGCTCTTGCGGCTTGAACCGCGTAAACTGATAGTAGAGCGGTATTTCATTTCGCGCTTTTCTTTTCTCGTCCGGCTGTGGTAGAATGCAGTCGTTGAACTTGGTGCGCGACTGCCCGTGATTGGGGGGAACGCGTTTCGCCGTTCATCCCGTTCCGGCAGCCGACGACCGAACAGGAAAGAGGGAAGCGACAGATGATGCTGGAAGTAATTGCAACAAGCGTAACTGACGCCAGACTAGCGCAGGCCGGCGGAGCCGACCGGATCGAGCTTATATCCGGCATCCGCGAGGGCGGCGTGACGCCAAGCATCGGTTTGATCCGGCAAGTGCTGGCAGCCGTAACGATTCCCGTGCACGTAATGGTTAGGCCTCATGCCAATACGTTTTGCTACGACGAGGACGATAAACTTACGATCCTTGCTGATATTCGCGAGATCCGCGAGCTTGGTGCGGCGGGAATCGTCTTCGGCGCGTTGACGCCGGATCGGCGCGTGGATGAAGAAGTGCTAAAAAGAGTTTTGGCTGTATCGGGAGGGTTATCGGTAACCTTTCACCGTGCCTTCGACGAAGCCGCCGATCTGACGGCGTCGCTCCGCCTGCTTGGGCAGTATCCGCAAATTCGGCGCGTGCTCACCTCGGGCGGCCAGTCGAGCGTTTTGGATGCCGTCGAGACCATTCGGCAGCTCGACCGCTTGGGCCGCGAGCTGTCGATTACGCTGCTGGCGGGAAGCGGGCTGAACACGGCGTCGCTTGCATCGTTTTTGAGGGAGACGGGCGTCTCCGAGGTTCATATGGGCACCGGCGTGCGACGAGGCTCCGACCCGTTGCAGACGGTCGATCCGGACAAGGTGCGAGCGGCGGCGGACATTGTGGCGGCCGAGTCGGCCCGCCGGTCGTGATATTCGTTTAAACCACTTAGGAGCCTTGACGGCGACCGGGACTCACGGTTGAATAAGATACGCGGGTGGCCGCCGCTGCAAGGGGCGATTTTTCCGTTAATCTACCACACACATCCCGGGAGGATAACATCATGAGCGAATTGTTAATCGAAGAGCTTCGCGGCGGATTGGTTGAATGCGAATATGCCGGACATATATGCGGAGTGGCTTATTCCGGCGATACCGTCTATCGGGTGGGTAACCCGGATCATATGACTTATTTGCGGTCGGCTGCTAAGCCGTTTCAAGCTATCCCGTCGTTCCGGCTCGGTATCGGGGACAAGTTCGGGCTGACCGGCAAAGAGCAGGCGATCATGACCGCTTCGCACCGATCGGAGCCTTTTCACGTCGAAGTGCTGACCTCAATGCTCGGCAAAATCGGCGTGTTGGAGAGCGACCTCGTCTGCCACAGCTCGTATCCGCTAAACGTGAAGGCGAAGGATGCGCTGGTCGAGGCCGGAAAACCGCCGCGCCGGCTGTACCACAACTGCTCCGGCAAGCACCTCGGCATACTAGCGCTGTGCGTGAGCGAAGGCTATCCGCTTGCCGGTTACGATCAGCCGGAGCATCCGGCGCAGCAGGCTATTATCCGAGCGCTGGCGGAGTTGTCCGAATATCCGCAGGAGCACATCCACATCGGCATCGACGGCTGCGGCTTCCCCGTTTTCGCGCTCCCGCTGTCGAATTTGGCGAAGGCGTATTTGAAGCTGGCTTGCCCGGAATTGATAGCCGACCCGCAAACGCGCGCGGCCGTCGAGAAGATGACGAAGCTGATGAACGAGCATTACGAGATGGTATCGGGCACGGACATGATCTGCTCCACGCTGCTGATGGACGACAATATCGTGGCGAAGGGCGGAGCCAAGGGCGTATACTGCTTCGGACTGCGCAAGGAGCGTACCGCCTTCGCGCTGAAGGTGATGGACGGCTCCGAGGACAAATGGCCGATGATCGTCGCGTCGATTCTGGAGCAGATCGGCTACGACCGTACCGAAACGATCGAGCGGCTGTACCGGCTCTGTCCGAAGTTATTTGCGAACGGAAACGGCACGATCGTCGGCGAGAATCGCCCCGTATTCCGGCTGCAGAAGCAGTAAACCGATTTTGTTTGCGAAAAAGGACCTCGGCTTCCACTTCGTAGTGGAGCTTGAGGTCCTTTTGTGTTTGGAGACATCCCCTTTTTGCGCTGCCCGGTTGGCCAACGCTCACGGTTCGATATCGCCCGCCACCAATGGAGCAATAAGAGTCTTTTGAGCATGCTAAATCCGCTTTATTCGGGAAAATCTGCAGGATAAAAGCCTTTCAGGACTCTTAGTTGCTGCCGAAATCGTAATACATGGGAGTGTCGGCAGGAATAAGAGTCCCAAAAACACTCTATTTTTCCAAAAGACTACTCTCTGAAAAAATAAGTGGCTCGAAAGACCGCTATGCACAACACAACAGCCCCGCATGTACTCGCAAATGTCCCGCCTCCCGCCGCGACCAGGCGGTCGGACGCACGCCTTCGGCCAGCCAGCCGTTAACCGGCTAGGAGGACGGAGCCTGCGGAGGAGCCGCGTCCACATTCCCGTCTCCATCCCCGTCTCCGTCCCCGCTCCCGTCCATGCGAAATGGGGGTAGCCGGTACACAACGTTCGTTCCTCTGCCGTACAAGCTGTCGATCGAGATCCCGTACTCGTCGCCGTAATGGAGCTGCAGCCGCTCCTGCACGTTGGCGAGCCCGAGATGATCGGCATAATCGATCGGCTCCCGCATCCGCTGGCGGATTCGCTCCAGCTCCTCTGCGGCAATGCCGTCTCCGTTGTCGAATACTTCGATAACGACGCCTTCCGCCGTTTCGTAGACTGTTATCGCCAGAAGGCCCTCGTCGGGGATCATCTCGAGCCCGTGATAAACGGCGTTCTCCACAACCGGCTGCAGCGTCAGCTTCGGGATCGGGTATGACAGCAGCCTGTCCGGCACCGATAGCAGCAAGTTGAACTTGTGGTCGTAGCGGATTTGCTGGATTTCGACATAACGCTTCACCTGCTTTAACTCCTCGCCAAGCGGCACGACGGGCTCGCCTTGGGAAATGCTGTAGCGGAACATGTCGGCCAGCATTTTCGACATCCGGCCGAGCAGCGGGACGTCCTGCAGCATGGCGATGGCATTCATCGAATCGAGCGTGTTGTACAGGAAGTGCGGATTGATCTGCGAGTGGAGCGCTTTGAGCTGCGCTTCTTTGCGGATAATTTCCGCCTTGTACACGTCGTTGACGAGCGTTTGTACCCGCTCCGTCATCTGGTTGAAGCTGCTCGCGAGCTGCCCGACCTCGTCCGTGCGGGTTACCTCGTGCCGGATATCGAAACGGCCGTCCTGCACCTGTTTCATATGGCGCCGCAGCGTGCGGAGCGGCTCCGTGATGCGTCCGGCGATGAAGGTCGAGATGGCAAGGGCGACGAGCAGGGCGATAAGCCCGACGCCGACGGTCAGATTGCGGAACGCGATGGCGTAGACGGACAGGGAGCTCATGGGGTCCAGACTGACGAATCGCCAGCCGGTCGCAGGCAGCTCTCCCGTATTGACGAACATTCGTCCCCCGTCCGTATCGATCCACCCCGAATCGGCACCGCGAATGCTCGCGCCGTAAGGCCAGCGCTGCCCGATCGTTTCCGTCTCGTCGGCGTAGACGACGACATCGTCTTCGTTGAGGATCGTCATATTGCGCAAATTCAGGCTCGTGAGCAGACGGGCAAGGTCCATGACCCCAATGTCCACGACGATGCCGCCAAGATCCGCTCCGCCGAGCGGGTTGTTGATTTTGCGGATGAGCGAGAATGTAAACGGACCGTCTGCGGGGCGCGCATTTGCGAAAGGCCGGACGAACGGTCCGGCGATAACGACCTCGCCCTGCCGGGCGATCGCCTCGCGGTACCAAGGCTGATCGGCGAACGACACGTCGGGCGCATATGACGGCTCCTTGACGATCGTCCTGCCGTCGGCCTGTACGATCGTTACGTTCTGAATCGCCGCCTTAATGTTCATATAGCCGTACCATTCTTCGAACTGCTGGAACAGCGCCCCTCTCCAGCGGGTGAAGGCGATGGCGTCGGCCGGGGGCCCGGCGTTCAGCAGCGCTTGCACCTCGCCGGTATAAATGACCCGGGAGTATAGCTCGAGCTGATCGGTGTAAGCCTGAAGCTGCTGGGAGACCAGCTTCATCTCCACCGCCCGTTTATCGAGCGTTTGCCGCTCGGTCATGGAGAGCATCGTTACGAACAGAATGCTGCCGATCAGCACGAGCGGGATGACGATAACGATGAAATAGGACAGAAACAGCTTCTTGCGAATGCTGCCGCTTACGCTGCGTATGGCGCGATCAATCATCCCGGTCACCGGACGCGTCCTCCTTGTAGCTGACCGGGGTAATGCCGGTATGGCGCTTGAACAACTTGCGGAAATATTTGAGATCCTGGTAGCCGCACTGGAGCGCTACGTCTCCGATTTTGCGGCTCGGATCGGCGGCCAGCAGTTTTTTGGCGTGTTCGATCCGCAGGTGGGCGACATATTCGAGAAAGTTTTTTCCCGTGTACTGGCGAAACAGCGAGCTGAAATAGCCCGGACTCATATAGCTGCTCTGGGCAAGCTCCGACAAGTTGATCGTCTGGCAAAAATGGGCGTCGATGTACGCCTTCGCCTTCTCTACGGCGAGACGCGCTTCCATCGCGTTTTCGCTGTCCGTCTCCTTCAGGCGCCGGCGGAAAAAATCCGTCACCGTCCGCTGCTTGTCCTCCAGCGATACGATCCGGGGCAGCGAGCGGGCGATGCGGCACGCTTCGAGGAAGTCGGGCTCACGGATGAGACCGGCTTCGTACAGCTCGCGGGCGCCGCGCAGCAGCACGTAATGGTACGAGCCGTCTACGATGTCGGGATGGGCGGAGTGCCCGGTGTCGAGCAGCTCGCCCAGCTTGTCCAGCGCCTCGCGCCGGTTGCCCTGGCGAAGATGGAATGCCCACTCCTGCTCCCAGGCGGCGGTAAGCGGCACGAAGTCGGCCGTTTGCGCCTCCATCTCTCCGAACGTGACCGGCATCTCCGCCCGATCTCCGCCCCGGCTCGTTCGGATCGTATAGGCGTCAAACGCCTCTCCGGCCGTTTCCTTCACGCGCCCGATCCCTTCCGCCGCGCGTCCGATGCTGACTCTTGCAAATGCCTGGCCGTTACCCGCGGCCGCACGCTCTAGCTCCGCAGCGATGGCATCGGCCATAAGCGTTGGGCCGGCTGCGATCAGCATATAAACGCCGCGGGTGCGAAAGACGCATACGGCAGCGATCCGCTCCCCTAGCGGCCGCAGCGCTTCGTATACGGACGGCTTGTCCAGCTCGCTCTCAAATACGGCGGCTACGAACCGGTCACCGGGACCGGCGAAGCGGATTTCCGCAAACTCTGCGAGCATATCCGGCCCGTCCTCCCCGTAAGCGCCTTCAAGCAAGTAGCGGAAAAACTGCTCGCGCGAGCCGCGAAGATCCGCTTCCGCCTTTTTCAGCCGCTGCTCCCCGCGATTGACGAGTCTGGCCAGCAATTCGTTCAGTTCCTTCGGGTCGACCGGCTTGAGCAAATAGTCGGCCACGGTAAGCTGGACCGATTTGCGCACATACGCGAAGTCGTCGTAGCCGCTGACGATCACATAGGCAATGTCGGGGTACTGCTCCTTCGCTTTCTCGATCAGCTCGAGCCCGTTCATGACCGGCATCCTGACGTCGGTGATGACGATGTCCGCTTCCGCATCCCCGATCCGCTCCAGCGCGTCGCGCCCGTTTGCGCATTCTCCCGCCGGAGTGAGGCCGAGCTTTTCCCATTCGATCATTTTGACAAGGCCGGCGCGGGAAAGCCTTTGGTCGTCTACGATCAATACGTTCATACGAATCCCCGCCCTTCCGGTTGGTATCGTTTCGATCCGCGTCAGCTGCCCCTTTTGTCAGGGACAGCCCGAGGCCGCGTTATCTTGTCCCTAAGTATAGCATATGTCGGCCGCCCTTCCCTTACTCGCGCCCGGTCCGAACGAGATGCAAAAAAATGGCCCCCCTCGAAAACAAAAAATGTCACCTCGAAACGTAAAACGTTTTCACGTACAGTTAACGTATCGAAAGAGGCGACGAGGGCATTTCCTTAAAAAACACCGTCTCATGCCGCCGAAGTCCTAAACCGGCCGATAAACTCACGGAGCCGGGCGGGATTCGGCTTTCATAGCCGCAATACGTTCGTCGGGAGGTCGACACATCATGGCTGCAACCGCATCGCGGGCAACACGGGTTTTACGCAAGCATTGGAAGGGCTACGCGTTCCTCATTCCGGTGTTTGCCGTGCTCGCCACATTCAAGTACATTCCGTTTTTCAACGCGCTGATTATGTCGTTCTACGACTGGAACGGCGCCAACGTCCGGACGTTCGTCGGGCTGGACAATTTTATCAAGCTGTTTCAGGATAAGACCTTTTACGTATCGCTGAAAAACATGGGCGTCTTCACCGTAACCGGGGTGCTCATTCAGCTGACCGTGCCGCTGCTGGCCGCCGTGCTCGTGTTCCATGTGAAGAAGATCCGGCTGCAAAATATGTTCAAGCTGTGGTTCGTCATCCCGCTCGTCATTCCGAGCATCGTCATTTATTTGACGTGGCAGTGGATTTTTGCCGGCGATTACGGCGTGCTGAACCAGCTTCTCGAGCAGTTCGGGCTGGAGTCGTGGACCCACGCTTGGCTCGGCGAAAGCAAGACGGCGCTAGCTTCGGTCATTTTCGTGGGCTTTCCGTGGATCGGCGGCATTACGTTCCTGATCTATCTGGCCGGACTGATGGCCATATCGACCGAGCTGTTCGAGGTGGCGAGGCTTGACGGGATGAACGCCTGGCAGCGGTTCATCCATCTGGAGTTGCCGCTCGTCCGCAGCCAGCTCAAGCTCGTGGCGGTGCTGACGGTCATTCAGCAAATTCAAAGCTTCGAGAACATTCTCGTGCTCACCAACGGCGGTCCCGGCCAATCGACGATGACCCCGGCGCTTTACTTGTACATTCAAGGCTTCTCCTACAGCAAGATGGGGTACGCCTCCGCCATCGGGCTCGTCCTGTTCGCTCTGCTGCTCGTGCTGACATGGGCAAACAACCGATTTGTCAAAAATACCGAAACGATCGACTAGAAAGAAGGAATGGCTTATGCGATTCAAGCTATCGGCCGTGCCGCACTACGCGGCGCTCGCCATCCTGCTCGGGCTGACATTGTTTCCCTTTTATATGCTGATCGTCAGCTCGCTCAAATATTCGGAGCAGATGATATTGAACTTCTGGGGCATCGGTTTGCCGCTGCATCTCGACAACTACGTGACGGCGTTCCGGCAGATCGGGCCTTTCATCTGGAACACGGTGTTCATCTCCAGCTGCATCGTGGTCGGCGTGCTGATCATCTCGTCGTTCGCCGGGTATTCGTTCATGCGCTTTTCGTATCCGGGCAAAAACGTGCTGTTCATGCTCATCCTGTCGCTGATGATGGTGCCCGGCTTTCTCATTCTGATCCCGCAGTTTTTGCTCGTGCAGAAGCTGGGCATGCTGAATACGTATCAAGGGCAAATTTTTCCTCCAATGGCGTTTGGCGCTTCGATGGCGACGTTTCTGATGCGCACGTTTTTCGAGGGGCTGCCGCGCAGCCTGCTGGAGGCGGCTGAAACCGAAGGGGCCGGAGAGCTGCAAATTTTCACAAGGGTTGTTTTGCCGCTTTCGCTGCCGGTCATCTCGACGGTTTCGATCATTAACTTTTTGTCCGGCTGGAACAACTATATTTGGCCGCTCGTTTCGACGACCGGGGATAAGGTCAAGCCGGTCATACTTGCCTTGAGCACCGTTACCGGCAGTCTGGATCAAGGGGTCAGCGTCAAGCTGGCCGGTTATATCATCTCGTCGATCCCGCTGCTCGCGCTTTTTCTCGTCGCTACCAAACCATTCATCTCCGGCATTACGTCCGGCGCGGTGAAAGGTTAGGATAGAAGAAGGCCATCATACAACAATAGGGGTGTTAGTCCGATGTCGAAACGAACTGGGAGACTGTTTGCCAAAGGCTTGACGATTGCCGTAGCTTCGTCGGTGATTCTGGCCGCATGCGGCACGTCCAAGCCGGACGGAGACAAGGCTGCGGAAGGCAGCGAGAAAACGATCAATTTGACGTTTGCCGTGGAAACGCCGAAGCAGGAGGAGATCAAAGCGGTATGGCAGGAAATCGTCAACGGTTACGCGCAGAAAAAGCCGAATGTCAAAATCAAGCTCGATTATGCGCCGAACGACGGAGACGCCTTCCGCACGTGGCTGACGACCGGCCTGATCGGCGGTACGGCACCGGAAATCGTGCCGAGCCGCTACACCTGGACGCACGAAGATTTGAACAAGGATCTGCTCGTCGATTTGACTTCGGAGTATGACAAGCCGAATCCGTACACGGACAACAAGGTGTGGAAGGACACGTTTACACCGACGATTCTGAACGAGATGAAAAATCCGATCTCCAGCAAGCTGTCCGGCGTAGCGCTGCAAACGCTGGCGATCCGCGTCTTCTACAATCAGGACTTGTTCAAGAAGCACGGGCTGCAGGTGCCGAAAACGTGGACCGAGTTTATGGACGTGCAGAAAAAGCTGAAAGCGGCCGGCGTTACGCCGTTTGCCTTCGCCAACTCGAAGCCGGGCGACAACCATCTGCTTTGGGTAACGAATCTGATGACGAACCAAATCGCCGCGGACAAAGTCAAGACGTTCGACTGGAATCAGAACCGCCAGCTCGAACTGAACGAAATCGCCGCCGCCGTCGATCAAGGCGTCATCGACCTGCAAACCCCGGACTGGTTCGGCGTTATGCCGATTATTAAGGACTGGTCGCAATATTGGGCCAAAGGCTACAACGGCATGAACGGCGATACGGCGAAGGAAATGTTCATCCGCGGCGATGTCGCGATGGTGATGGCCGGCAACTACGAGCTGAATACGATTCAGGATTCGAAGGCGCGGAAGTTCGAGTTCGGCACGTTCGCGCTGCCTTACCTCACGAAGAAGGAAAATCCGAATGCGGCCGAAAAATATTACGAGCTTGGCGGCTACCCGGACATGGTGTTCACGATTCCGAAAAAGGTGACCGGCGAGAAGCTGGAAGCTTCGGTCGACTTCCTGAAATATTTGTCCTCGCCGGAAGTGGCGACGATCATGGGCAACAAGATGTATACGGCGACGACGCTGGTCGGCATCAAGCTGCCGGCCAATCTGCAAGGCTTCCAGTTCGTCGGCGAACGCATTCTCGTCAACTTCTACGCCGCCCATATCAGCAAGAAGCTGAATGAAGATCTGGTGCGGATCGGCCAGCTGTATATGGAAGATTCGGTAACGCTGGATAAGTTCTCGAGCGAGATGCAGAAGACGCTCAAAACCGACATGGCCGAGACGATGAAGCAAAACAACTGGAGTAAGGACAACCAGTACGGAACGAAAAAATAAAGATTACGTTTGGCCCCGATTCCCCCGCGCCTGCACAGACGGCGATCGGGGGAATGGTCTGATTGCGGACCGGGGCGACTGGAGCACCTGGGAGGGGAACCGGATGAACTGTATCGTTATCGTTTGCGACACGCTGCGTGTCGATCACTGCGGACCTTATCATCATGGCAGACCGCTGAATCGGGTAAACAGCCCGGAGCAGCCGGAGTGGGTCGTGCCGACGCCGAATATGGACCGGCTCGCCCGCCGGGGCACCGTATTCGACAACGCCTGGTGCGGCTCGACGCCGTGCATGCCGGCCAGACGCGACATTTACACGGGGCGCTACGAGTTTCTCGAGCGGGGCTGGGGACCGCTCGAGGACGGCGACCTCGACTTGCCGCGGCAAGTGTCGGGACCGCCGAACCGCTCGCTTTCGTGGCAGCTTGCGCAGCAGTATCCGGTCAGTTATATGGTGACTGACCATTTCCATTTGTGGGAGCAGGGCGCGGGCAACTACCATATGGGATACACCGGGTTCGATTTCGTGCGGGGTCACGAAGCGGACGCCTGGAAAACCGAGCCGGTCGTTTTCCCGTGTCCGGACGAGCCGGATCATAAGGTCGAGCGCCATCACCGGAACGTACACTTGACCCGCAAGTCGGAGGAAGATTATTTTTGCGCGCAGGTGTTTACGCAGGCGGCCGACTGGCTGGAGGCAAATCGGGCCCACGACAATTTCTATATGCATATCGACTGCTTCGACCCGCACGAGCCGTGGGATCCGCCGGAGGAGTGGCTGACCAAGTTCGATCCGCGCGGCTATAACGTGGACCGATGGAGATCGATGGTGCCTTACGACAAATGGGGCAATCATTACACGCCGGAGGAGCTGCGCCACGTGCAGGCGCGGTATGCCGCGATGGTCGCGCTCACCGACAAGTGGCTCAGCAAGCTGCTCGACAAGCTGGATGAGCTCGATTTGTGGCACGATACGACGATCATCTTCACCTCCGACCACGGCACATACAACGGAGACCACGGCAGAATCGGCAAGCTGCAGACGCATCAGCACGACGCTTGCGGGCATATCCCGTTCATCGTGGCGCATCCGACGGATGGACACGGCGAGCGGCGTAGCCAGCTTGTCCAGCTCGTCGATATTTATCCGACGGTGCTTGCCGCGGTCGGCCGTCCTTGCCCGCCGGATCGGCACGGCGTCGATCTGCTGCCGGTGCTGCGCGATGCCGGGGCCGAAACGCGCCGCTATGCGGTGAGCGGCATGTTCGGGCGCAGCGTCACGATCACGGACGGGGAGTGGATTTTGCACCAATCGCCGGTGCCGGACAACAAGCCGCTGTACTGGTACGGGCACAGCACGGCGAGGTTTATCCCTTACGATCTCGGCCCGTACGAAGGCGGTCGCCGCGCGGTCGACTGTCCGTCGTGGGACACGCCGACTTGGCTGAGCGACAAGAAGGCGGACCCGAACGAATACGTCAACCTGGCCGAAGCCCATCCAGACAAGCTGGCGGAGCTGCAGCGGGCGTTGGCTAGCAAGCTGGCGGAGCTTGGCGCGCCGCCCGAGCAGGTTGAGCGGCTCGGATTGTAGTGTTCGAAGGAGCACTATCTGAAGGCGAATCGAGCTCTAGCACGCCTTTTGGCGGGTAATGGCGCTTGGTAGTGTTCAAAAGAACACTATTTCCCCGAAGTGGCGTCTTTTACGTGGAGATAGTGCTCAAAGGAGCACTATCTGAAGGCGAATCGCGGCAAGTGCGCTTTACGTTTAACCTAAAGGCACGATTTAACTGGAGCTTTTCCCGTTAGGGGTGAATCGTCGGACGAAGAGCGGGGAAGGCGCCACTGTACCGCTGCTGCTCGGGCAGCCTGCTCCCTGTATTTACCTATATTAATGAAGCTCGGCGGCGGCGCCGGATAAGGAGGATAAACGTCTCATGAAAAAAGACAGCTGGTTTTGGGATCGGATGCGCCAAGTGCACGTCGATTTTCATATGCCGGAGTTCCCGCGCGAGGCGATTCGCAATTTTGACGCGAAAACGTTCGTGGAACGGTTCGTCCGGGCGAAGGTCAACGTCATCGGCGTCTTTACGAAATGCCATTTCGGCAACGCCTTTTACGATAACACGGTCGGTCACAAGCATAGCGGGCTGAAGGGGGACTTTTTCGGCGAAGTGCTGGCGGAAGCGCGCAAGCATGACATCAAGGTGATCGCCTACTACTCGCTTGGCACCGACGCGAGAGCCGTTCAGGACAACCCCGATTGGTACCAGGTGGACGAGCACGGCAAGGTGCGCGGTGCGGAAGGAACGGTATGGGAGCTGCCATGCCTGAACAGCCCTTACCGCGAGGAGCTCGTTCTGCCGCAGATCAAGGAAATTACCGAAAAGTACGACATGGACGGTTATCTGCTGGATATTCCGTACTTGCACAACCATTACTGCTTCTGCCCGTACTGCAATAAGAAGTTCGCCGAGGAGCACGGTCGCGAGCTGACGCCCGAGCTGCTGCAAACGGACCGCGAGCTGGTGCTCCGTTTCGGTATCGATACGGCGGCGCGCTGCATGGAGGAAATCGCAGCAACGGTCAAGCGGATTCGGCCGAACGTGCTGATGAACTGCAACGGCGCCTGGCGCATGGGCGAGCCGGACCGCATCAACGCGACGAGCGACTACGGGTTATGGGAATCGCAGCCTTCGGCGACAGGTTCGTTCTACAACCATTCGATCCGCGCCCGTTATGCCCGCACGCTGGACGTGCCGGTGCAGATTATGACGGTACGGTTTACCGAAGGCTGGGGGCTGATGTCGTGCAAAACGGCCGAGCAGCTCAAGTACGAATTCGCGACCATACTGGCGAACGGCGGCATTATCAACATCGGCGATCAGGTGCTCCCGGATGGGACGCTGCAAGACGGCGTCTACGATATCATCGGCGAAGCGTTCGGCTTTGTCGAGGAGCGTGAGGCGTTCTGCACCCGGGCGGAAAGCGTCCGAGAGGTAGCGCTCATCGCGAACAATACGAACAACTGGTACCACGACAAGGACGATGCGGCGACGTTCGGCGCGGCCAAAATGCTGCTTGAGGGCCATCATCAGTTCGATCTGTATTATAACGACGACTTCCCGGATTTGGACGGGTACCGCGTCGTCGTGCTGCCCGAATCGGTCAAGCTGTCGGAAGCTTCCGTTGCGCGGATCGAATCGTTTGTCGCAGGCGGCGGGCTGCTGCTTGCGGCAGGCGAAGCGACGTTTTGCCGCAACCGTCAAAACTTCCTGCTGTCTGAGGTGCTTGGCTTAAACTACCTGGAGCGCTCGCCCTATGGATGCGGGTATTTGACTGAGCATGAGGGGCTGTGGAAGGGCATCGCCCGCATTCCGCAGCTGGTCGAAGCTCCGTTTATCAAAACGGTGCCGACGACGGCCGAAACGCTTTGTTCTATTCAGTGGCCGCTTACGGTTCCGGCGGTCAGCCGGGCGTTCCGTCATCCGATTCCGCCAGGCGGCAACGTCAGCGACTGTCCGGGCATCAGTGTTAATCGGTACGGCAAAGGAACGGCGCTGTACATCGCCGCGCCGGTGTTCGGCTCGTACTGGCACTCGAATCATTTCTGGGTGCGGCGCATCGTGGACAATCTGCTCCGCAGCTTTTACGCGGGTTATGCAGAGGTTGAGGCTCCTACGCATATCGAGACGAATCTGATGCGCAAGAACGGCAAAACGTATCTGCACGTCATCAACTTCCAGAGCAACCACACGGGTGAGAAAAGCACAGCGTATTACAACCCGATCGAAAATATTACCCCGGTCCATGATATCCGTGCCGTGATCCGCGACAGCAGGTTGCGTCGGGCGGTCGTGCAGCCGGAAGGGGCGGAGCTGTCGGTTGAAGCAATGGCGGACGGTATCGCCTTTACGATTCCGCGGGTGCATATTCATACGATCATCGAGCTGAGCGAAGGTTAAAAGGGGAAACGGTCGTTTCCGGCATGTGCCGGGCGGCCGTTTTTGCTGTTCCTTTTTGCCATGTATGTTTGACAGGGTGAACAACTGACCGCATTAACATTACTTCGGAGAACATTTGTTCCGATTTTTTCGTCAAACCGATTTACACGGCGCCTCTCCTTCGCTAAGATGGAAATGAGCTCCATTCTTGGAGCGGGCCGTACTAAACTTCGGCAACCCTATGAACCTTGAGGTGATCGGATGAAGATAGGTCTCAGCACGTACAGCTTGTTGAACGCCTTGAAATCTGGCGAAATGACGGTACTGGACGTCATCGGGTGGGTCGCCGACAACGGCGGCGAGCATATGGAGATGGTGCCGTACGGCTACACGGTCGTAGATAATCCCGAGCTCGCCGACGCAATCCGGGAGACCGCCCGGGCGGCAGGTATCGAGCTGTCCAACTACTCCATGCCCGCCAACTTCGTTCAGGAGACGGAAGAGGCGTTCGAGGAAGAGGTGCAGCGCGTCAAGTTGCATGTCGACATCGTTAACCGCATGGGCGTGAAGCATATGCGGCATGATGTAACCGCTTTTACACTGCCGCCGGAGCGGATGACGATCGCCTGGTTCGAGGACAGTTTGCCGTTAATCGTCAAAGGAAGCCGGATGATCGCCGATTATGCGGCGCAATTCGGCATTACGACAACGATCGAAAATCACGGCTTCAGCGTGCAGGCAAGCGACCGCGTTCAAAGGGTATTGAGAGCGGTCGACCGCCCGAACTTCAAAACGACGCTGGATATCGGCAACTTCATGTGCGTGGACGAAAACCCGATTATCGGGGTGATGAAAAACTTGCCGTATGCGTCTCTTGTTCATTTCAAAGATTTTTATTTCCGTCCTTACGACGAGTTTCCGGGCGACGGCGTCTGGTTTAGGACCGCCCACGGCAACTTTTTGCGCGGGGCGATTGTCGGACACGGGGACATTCCGATACGCAAAATCGTCAAGCTGACCAAGCAGTCCGGCTATGACGGCAACATCACGGTGGAATTCGAGGGCATGGAGGAATGCAAGACAGCATCCAAAATTGCGATGGACAACTTGCGCCGTTTCTGGGAAGAAGCTTAACTTGGGGACTTGCGTCCAAAAAGTTTGGAATGAACATGATAGATTTTCGCATATACGGGCATCTGGCTAGTAAGAGGAAGAGGAGGCTGTCATTTTGGGAAAGGGGCCGGAATATCAGCGCATGGCGGACTCGCTGCGGATAGGCCAATCTGTACCGGAATACGAACGTCCGGAGCGGGACAGGCGGCTCGTCATCGCGCCGACGGTGGCAGGTTTATCCGGCAACCGCAGCAAGGAGGCGGACCGCGAGCTCGTCGAACGGGCAAGGAGCGGGGATCAGGAAGCGTTCGGCGAGCTGGTTCGGGCTCATCGCGCCGAGGCGTTCGGCTGGGCCAACACGATAACCCGGGACGCTTTTCTGGCCGAGGATATCGTGCAGGATGCGCTTATTCGGGCGTTTCTCCATCTCGGCTCTCTGGTCGACAGCGGCCGGTTTCTGCCCTGGCTGCAGCGGATCATCCGCAATCAGGCGTATATGAAGCTGCGCCGCGGCGGCCCGTTCGGCAAAGAGCGCCCGTTCGCCGGCTTCGCCTGTTCGCATGCCCGTGCGGACGAAGCGGAGAGCGGCTCCGGCAGGACGGATTGGGGGGACATCGACCACATTTTGTTCCGGCTGTCCCGCTCCGCCGCCGAGGAGGCCGAGTATGGCGGCGATCCGGCCAAAGGAATGCTGCGCCGCGAGCTGTATGACAGCTTGCGAATGCTGATGAACGGCCTGAGCAAACGGGAGAAGCAAATATTCGAAGCGCACTTTTTCGGCGAGCTGTCTCCGGCCGAAATTGCGGCGCTGTTCGATACGACGACGGCGAACGTATACAACCTGTTGTCCCGCTCCAAAGCGAAGGTGCAGAAGGAGCGCATCCGCGTCTCCATTCGTCTCTACGTGCAGCGGCGGGCGGAGCTGGGACTGAGGCGGGTTCACATTTTGCCCCCTCCTCGCTTGTAGCGGTCTTGCGCCCCTTTCCTATCGTTCCTTGTTCCCGAAGCTGGAGGTTGATGTGTAATGAGCGAAACGAAAGCTAAAGACTGGTCCCGGACATGGACGTCGGCGGCTGCCGCGATTCACGGCGCGGTCGCTTATACCGACAAAAGCCATTACTCGCTCGTAGACGTGATGGGAATTACCGGACATGCATTCCGGATCAATATCGATCCGGTCCGGATCGACGTAGCCGGACCGACGATGTTTCCCGGGGGTTATCTCATTCGGAGAAACTTGTGCAACCTAGGGTTCATTAGCAACCTGTCCGATACGGAGAAGCCGTTCTCACCGGATAAAGTGGAGAAAGTGATGGAGCTGATTCATCAGTCGATCGACCGGGGTATCCCGGCGATCTCGTTTGATTTGTTCATCCCGGAATTCGGGCTTTTATACGGCTACGACGATGAAGGGCGGCTTTTTCACGCCAAGGACGTTTCCAAGGAAGGGACCTTGTTGTACGAAGATTTCGTCGAAAAGCGGAACATGTTATGGGTGACGACGATTGCCGAAAGCTTGCCGCATTCGAAATACGAAACGCTGCGGATGGCGCTCGACATGATCGTCGATCATGCCCGGGGGCGGGAGTGGCAGCATGTGTTTCAGGGCAAGTACCAGATCGGTCTGGCGGGCTACGACGCGTGGATCGCCTGTATGGAGCGCCTGGAGGCCGATCCGTTCGGCAACGCCTACAACACGGCCGTCATTAGCGATGCCCGCGAATATGCCGCGCAGTTTTTGCGCGAGCTCGTCGTCCGGTGGGACGGCACGAACGTTGTGGAGCGGACGGTGCGCAAGATGGCGGCCGAAGCGGCGGCGCACTACGACAGAACCGCTTCAGCATTGGCCGAGCTTAGGGAGATGTTCCCGTTTCCCCAAGGCGGACAACCCGGTGATCCGGAAACGGCCGAACGCGCGGTATGCCTATTGCGGACCGCCAAGGAGTCAGAGACGTCTGGCGTGGACGTGCTGGAGCGGCTGCTCGGTTTTATGAAGGGGTATTGGTCCGAACAGTGGATTCATTAACGGGCAAAAGTATCGAACGAGGGGAGTGTGCAGTTCCATGATTATTGAAACGAAAATCGTTGAGAAACCGGCTTTTACCGTCATCGGGATGACGGAAACGATCCAGCCCGATTCCTGCAAGCCTCCGTCGGAAAATGCGATTGCGGCGCTATGGGGACGGTTCGGCATGCGAATGCAGGAAATTCAGAATCAGCTCGGCTGGCGCAGCTACGGATTGATGCTGCAAAAACCGGATAGCGGTATGGGCGCGCCATTTGATTATACGGCCGGTGTGCAGATTACCGGGGAATGCGAGGTCCCTGAGGGCATGGAGCGCATCGAGGTTCCGGCCGCCCGGTATATCGTGCTGACGATGCGCGGACCGCTCGATAGCATCAATGACGTGTATAAGCATTTTTGGGGAAGCTGGCTGCGGGAGAATGCTTACGAATACGACGGTGGGACGCGTACCGGCAAATACGAGTTCGAGTTTTACGATCAGCGTTACACGAGTCCGAACGACCCGAACTCCGAGATCGACGTGTATTTCCCGATTCGCGCCAAATAAGCTCGCTTTGGCGGAAGGAGAACGAATGGATACTTCGCCATGATGATTTACAAAAATCGTGAATTTGTTTCGAAACAGTAATATGGCCCGGTTTCCTCGAACCGGGCTTTCTTGATGTAGTGGCAATTGCGGTAGGACTGCTTGGCATTGGCTTCGGAGCAGTGATGCTCGCTTGGGGCTTGGCTGGTTGAATGCCTATTTGAAAGCTATTGCCAGCGGTCCCGATTTCCCCTATAATCGATGCGTAAGACAGACTTGGAATGTTCTGATGAAATACCATTCAATAGCCAACAGGTGCCCGGATGCCGAAACGCGTCCTGGGTTAAAAGGGAAGTCGGTGCGAATCCGACACGGTCCCGCCACTGTGAAATAGGAGCTTTCTCATGATGCCACTGACCGCGAAAAGCGGCCGGGAAGGCGGGAAAGCGGCGCTTTTTTGATCAATGAAGCGCGCCTATGAGTCAGGAGACCTGCCTGTTTTGGTAAGCCTATGTGGAGTCCTTCGAGGAAAAGGAGCCGGCTTATTCGGGATCAAGTTACCGCGCGCGCCCGGTGCGCGTTTGCCCGTATTTGCTGTGTTTGCCCCGTCCTCTTGAGGATAGGGGCTTTTTGGCTTAAGGCTGCAAAGCTTCACATCACTTTTTGGGGTAAAAGTCTCGGGGTCCCCGAAAAGTAATAGGACTAGGCTACGAAGCTTCGCATCACTTTTTGGGGCACATTGGGGAGGGGAAAAAATGAAAAAGCTGGGGATGCTTTCGCTCGTTTTCGCCATTGCGCTGACCGTATCGGCGTGCGGGCAAACGAAAACCGGAGCAGTGAAGGAGCCTGCGCAGGTGCAGTCTTCCGCCGGAGACACGGCCAAATCCGGAACGGAGTCGGGCAAACGCACAACTTACCCGTTCACGATCAAAGACAGCTCGGGCAAAGAGTTCACATTCGCGAAGGCGCCGGAGCGCATCGTATCGCTCTCGCCGACGGAGACGGAGGTGCTGTTCGCACTCGGACTCGGCAGCAAAATCGTCGGCGTATCCAATCTGGACGATTATCCGGAAGAAGCGAAAAGCAAGCCGAAGATGGGCGACCTGCAGGGCAATGCCGAATCGATCATTGCCGCCGCGCCGGACATCGTTTTCGCCGGACTGTCGCTAAACGTGAAGTCGGTGCAAAAGCTGAACGAGTTGAAGCTGAACTTGTTCCAGACGAATCCGAAAACGATCGATGAAGCGATGGAGCGTATATTGCTGTTCGGGCGTATTTTGGACAGGCAGGAGCAGGCCGAGAAGATCGTCGAGCAGATGAAAAAAGAGAAGCAGGCAGTTGTCGATGCGCTGAAAGGCTTGAAGCCGGAGCAGAAGAAAAAAGTGTACATTGAGTTTTCCCCGGGCTGGACGGTAGGCAAGGGCGAATTTCTCGACGATATGATTTCGCTTGCCGGCGGCATCAACGTAGCGTCCGATCTGCAGGGCTGGAAACAGATCAGCGAAGAAAAGATCATTCAGCAAAATCCAGACGTCATTTTCTTCGCCAAAGCGGTGCCGGATCTGGAGAAAACGATTCGCGGCCGCTCCGGCTGGGATAAAATCGCCGCCATTCAATCGAACAAGGTGATCGGTCTCGACGATAATTTGCTGTCGCGTCCGGGTCCGAGAATTACGAAGGCGCTGTTCGACATGGCCAAAGGGATCTATCCGGAGCTGGTGAAATAATGAAACGAAGGCTCTTTTTATGGGGAGCAGCAGGGTTGCTGCTCCTTCTTCTATCCGTCGTCGTCAGTTTGTCGCTCGGATCGGCGCATATTCCGATTCCGCACGTATGGGGAGTGCTGCTGAAGCTGCTGCCTTTCGTCGGGGATTCCGTACCGGTAACGTGGCCGCAGTCCACGGAGCAGATCATAATGAAGGTGCGCCTGCCGCGCATCGTGCTGGCGGTGCTGATTGGAGGGGCTTTGTCCGTATCCGGCGCGGGCTTCCAGGGCGTGCTGCGCAATCCGCTGGCCGATCCGTACACGCTCGGCGTCGCTTCGGGATCGTCGGTCGGCGCCGCCTTCCTCATCCTGTTCGGGCTTCACTATGCGTTGTTCGGCATGTGGTCGATTCCGGTCGTCGCTTTTTTGACAGGTCTAGGCACGCTATGGGTCGTGTTCCGGCTGGCCGGCGTTCAAGGCAAGTTTCGCACGGAGACGGTCATTTTGTCCGGCGTCGTCGTTTCTTCCTTTTTAAGTGCGATCGTATCGTTTATGGTAGCGCTCAACTCGAGCAAAGTCGTAAACGAAATTTTGTTTTGGCTGATGGGCAGTTTGTCGCTGCGGGGTTGGTCCTACACGACGGTGATTCTGCCGTATCTCCTCGTGGGCGCGGCGGTGCTGATCGCTTATGGCCGTCCGCTTAATCTGTTTGCGCTCGGCGAGAGACATGCTGCGCACCTTGGCGTGCGTGTAGACCGGACGAAGTGGGTCGTCCTGCTCGTTTCGACGATATTAACCGCCGCCGCGGTTTCGGTGTGCGGGGTCATCGGCTTTGTCGGACTTATTACGCCTCATTTGGTACGGCTGATGGTCGGTCCCGACTATCGCCTCATTATACCGCTGTCGGTTTTGTTCGGCGGCATCTACGTGCTCTGGGCCGATACGCTGGCACGCATGGTGCTCAGTCCGACGGAAATTCCGCTCGGCGTCGTTACCGCGTTTTTGGGCGCGCCGTTTTTTGCCTATTTGTTATCGAGACAAAAGAAAACGCTGAAAGGTTGATCGTATGATCGAAGTGAGCGGCTTGTCGAAATCATTCGACGCCAAAAGCGTGCTGAACGAGATTTCGTTCTCCGCAAGCGAGGGCGAAACGCTGGGCATTATCGGGCCGAACGGAAGCGGCAAATCGACGCTGCTGAAAATGTTGTCCGGCGTGGAGCACGCCGATTCCGGCGATATTCGTCTCGGCGGAAAGCCGATCCGGGCTTATCCCCGCAAGGAGCTCGCCAAGTGGCTCGCCGTTCTCCAGCAGGACGCTCTGCCGCCGGTCGGTTTTACGGTGCGTGAGGTGCTGGAGATGGGGCGGTATCCGTTTCAAAATTGGCTCGGCGACGAGCCTGAAGACAGCTCCGGCTTGATCGACGACATCTTGGCCGAGCTGCGTCTGACGCCGTTCGCGGAGCGGACGCTCGAGCATCTGAGCGGCGGCGAACGGCAGCGCGTGGCGCTCGGCAAAGTCATGGCGCAGCAGCCAAGGCTGCTGCTGCTGGACGAGCCGACGACGTATCTCGATATCGGCTACCAGATGCAGATGATGGATACGGTTCGCCGCTGGCAGGAAGAGCAGAAGCTCACCGTCGTGGCCGTTCTGCACGATCTGAATTTGGCGGCGCAGTATTGCGACCGGCTGCTGCTCATCCATCGCGGGCGGATTGCGCGGCTCGGCACCCCGTGGGAGGTGCTCGATCGCGAGCTCATTTTGGAAGTATACGAAACGGAGCCGATCGTGACGGCGCATCCGGTGACGGGCGCTCCTCAACTGCTGCTGCAGCCGGGGGCAGCTCTTTCGCTGAGAGAGGAAGCGGTCAGCCTGGCTGAGAAGGCGAACGTTTAGTCGGAGCTTTCGCAGGAGTGGGGCAGATGGAGGACGGTCAAGATGGTAAAGGCGGCTGGGCATCGCCTCTGAAGCGGCCTTGCGGGATGGAATGGATGGCGGGAGACGCGTGCCCCTTTTCGTAGTAAAATAGTCGAGTGGAGGAATGCAGCATGGAAATCGAACAATCGAGACTGGAACAGACGCTCCGGCGCATTGCCGGACTTGACGAATTAGCGATGCAAAACGCCGAGCGGCAAATCGATCGGTTAACGAAGCCGCCGGGCAGCCTGGGCCGGCTGGAGGAGATTGCGCGGCAAATCGCCGGCATTACCGGCGTTTTGAATCCCGATCTGTCCCGCAAGGCGGTTGTCGTTATGGCGGGAGATCATGGCGTTTGCGAGGAAGGGGTCAGCGCGTTTCCGGCCGAAGTAACCCCGCAGATGGTGCTTAACTTTTTGAACGGCGGGGCGGCGGTAAACGTGCTGGCGAGACATGTTGGCGCTGACGTCGTATGTGTCGACATCGGAGTGAACAGCGATATCGGGCATCCGGATCTGCTCGTGCGGAAGGTCGGAAGAGGGACGGGCAACATCGCGGTCGGACCGGCTATGACACGCGAAGAAGCGGTGCAAGCGATCGGAATCGGCATCGAAACGGTGGAAAGCTTGGTCGACCGCGGGTACCGGCTGTTCGCCACGGGCGAGATGGGCATCGGCAACACGACGCCGAGCTCGGCGCTGCTGACGGCGCTGACCGGTGCGGACATCGAATCGGCCGTCGGCCGTGGGACGGGCATCGGCGACGAGACGCTCCGCCGCAAGCGGGACGTCATCGGCCGGGCGCTGCGCGTTAATCGTCCGGATGCGGACGATCCGCTGGACGTGCTGGCGAAAGTTGGCGGGTACGAAATAGCCGGCCTTGTCGGCGTCATTCTCGGAGCAGCGGCGAACCGCTGTCCGGTTGTCGTGGACGGCTTTATATCGTCCGTAGCGGCGCTGGTCGCTTCGCGTATCGCTCCGGTCGCGAAAGGCTTCATGCTGCCGTCGCATTTGTCCCACGAGCGGGGGCACCGGCTGCTGATGGAACATCTCGGGCTAAGGCCGATTTTGCAAATGGACATGCGCCTCGGCGAAGGGACCGGAGCGGTCATGACGTTCCCGATCGTGGAGGCTTCCATGAAGCTGATGAACGAGATGGCGACGTTCGAGAGCGCGGGCGTGTCCGGGAAGGAAACGGAGTAGGGAAACGGAATACGAATCCACACCCGGAAGGGAGCGACGACATGCGGATCTTGTTAACCGGTGGCGCCAGAAGCGGGAAAAGCTCGTTTGCGGAACGATACGCGATTCATCTCGGCCGCCGCGGCGTTTATATCGCCAGTGCGCAGCCGTTTGACGACGAAATGGCGGCCCGGCTCGCTTTGCACAAACAGCGGCGGGACGAATCGGGGTTTCCCTGGACAACGGTGGAGGAACCGCTCCATATCGCGGACTGGCTGAACGGCCATAAGCCGGAGCCGGGCGAAGCGGTGCTGATCGACTGCTTGACCTTATGGCTCTCCAACTGGGTGCTTCGCTACGAGCAGGAGCCGGATATGGAAGAGCGCGTGAGCGCACAAATCGAAAAGCTCGCCGAAGCGGTTCGCAGCTACGAGGGGGATGTGCTGCTCGTCACGAACGAGGTCGGCAGCGGCATCGTGCCCGAGTACAAGCTGGGCCGGGTGTACCGCGACTTGGCGGGACGGATGAACCAACGCATCGCGCAAACGTGCGGCGAGGTGTTTCTCGTGACAAGCGGCATCCCGGTCGAGCTGAAACGGCTGGCGTTTCGGTTCGAGTAGCTAACGGTCACACATACGGGATTTCGCAATCCTTCTTAACATATACAATTAGCCTGGCTAAGATTTGCCTTGCCTTGGGCAGGGCGCTGCCGCAGGGGAGGGGAAACGTGGTTGTTGCTGTATAGCCTGCAAGAAACGGCGTGGATGGCGCTGGCCGCCATCGCCGTCGATTGGATCGTCGGCGATCCGCGCTGGCCGACTCATCCGGTCATATGGATCGGGCGGCTCATCAAGCGGCTGGAAAAGCTGCTCCGGCGAGGGGAAACGGCTGCGGCGCGCTCCCCGGTGCGCATCAAGCTGACGGGTGTTATGCTCACCGTCCTTACGATAGGGGCGGCTTTTTCCGTTATGCTCGCGATCTTGCTAGTCTGCCGGTGGGTGCACCCGTGGCTCGGTTACGCAGCGAATATTTGGTTCATCTCGACCACGCTTGCCGTCAAAGGGCTGAGGGATGCGGCGATGCTCGTTTACCGTCCGCTGGCCGAAGGTCATTTGCTGGATGCGCGCAAATATGTCGGCTACATCGTCGGCCGAGATACGGAAAGTCTCGACGAGCCGGAAATTGTCCGGGCCACGGTCGAAACGGTGGCGGAAAATACGGTCGATGCGTTCGTATCGCCGATCGTGTTCGCGCTGCTCGGAGGAGCGCCGCTGGCGATACTGTACCGGGCGGCGAATACGCTCGACTCGATGGTCGGGTACAAAAACGACAAATACCGGCATTTCGGATGGGCCTCCGCCCGTCTCGACGATGTGCTGAACTACATTCCGGCAAGGCTGACCGGGCTTATGATCGTGATCGTTTGCTTATTCGGACGAGGACTCAGCGCGAAAAGAGCGGTCCGGGCGATATTCCGCTTCGCCTCGCTGCATCCGAGTCCGAACAGCGGCATTCCCGAATCGGCGACGGCGGGAGCCATCGGCATCGAGCTTGGCGGCTTGAACCGTTACGGCGAGGTCGTCAGCGACCGGGCCCGAATGGGCTGGCCGCTGCGCGAACGGCGCCGGGACGATATTTTGCTCACGATCCGGATTTGTTACGGCGTAAGTTATTTGGCGGCAGGAGGACTCTTATGCGCGATTTTCGCTCTCGTCTGGTGACCGGGCTGCAAGCGTGCGCGGCGGCGTTTCAATTTTTGACGCGAATCCCGATTCCGGTCCGGCTCGATTTCTCGGACGATTTGTGCCGGCGAAGCACGGTGTATTACCCGGTCGTCGGCGGCGTCATCGGTGTGCTCGTAACGGCCGCGGGCTGGCTGCTGGCGCAGGTTCTCCCGGCTGCCCCCGCTTCCGTGCTGGCGCTCGGCGTCTGGGTGGCGCTGTCCGGCGCGCTCCACCTGGACGGTCTGATGGATACGGCGGACGGCTTGCTCAGCCACCGCTCTCGGGAAAGAATGCTGGAAATTATGAAGGACAGCCGCGTCGGAGCGATGGGCGTTATTGCCGGCGTTTTGCTTCTGCTGATGAAATTTTCGCTGCTCGCGACGCTGCTCCCGTATTCGGGCGGCTACCTCGCCTTGCTGATCGTCGCTCCGGTGTGGGGCCGCTCGTTTATCGTAATCGCTATTGCGGGCTGGCCTTATGCGCGGGAAGGGCAAGGGTTGGGCAGCTTGTTCAAGGCGGTGACTCGTTCGGAGGCGGCATGGGCTACCGTATGGGCTGCTGCCGTTACTTGGATCGTCATGTGGATGTCGGGGTTTGGCTGGCTGGAAGCGATCGCGTACAGCGCTGGGCTGACTATCTTGACCGGCGCGATCGGTTATGTGCTCGCCCGCGGAATGGCGCGTAAGTTGGGCGGACTTACCGGCGATACGTACGGGGCGCTGGTCGAGCTGCTCGAATGCGCGGTGCTGTTGGCGGCGGTTGTTGCAGCCGGCGCAAATGGGTAAGGAACAGAGGAGGAAGCGACATGTTGGAGCGGTATGGGCACGGCGGAGACTTGACGACGGCGGAAGCGATGTTCGGCAAGCCGTCCGGCCAGTTTCTCGATTTTAGCTCAAATATGAATCCGTTCGGTCCGCCGGACATTGTCGGCAAGCTGCTTGCCGAGAAGTGGCGGGAGTTGGCCCGGTATCCGGACCCGGCTGTACGGAGCCTGAGGCGGACGATAGCCGCTTTTTACGGGATCCCCGAGGAGAGCGTTCTCGTAGGCAACGGTGCGGCCGAACTGATCGATTTGTCGGTACGGGCGCTGAAGCCGCACAAAGTAGGACTGGCCCGGCCGTCGTTCTCCGAATATGAGGAGGCGGTGCTGAAGATCGGCGGCGATATCGTCGATATCCCGCTCGCGGAGGCGGACGGCTTCGCGCTTCGCGAGGAGCCGCTGCGGGAGGCGGCCGCCAAGGCCGATCTGCTCGTCCTCGGCCATCCGAACAATCCGACCGGCCGGCTTGCCGACGTCGGGCTGCTCAGACGGCTTGTGCGGGACGGCGTTCCGCTTGTCGTCGACGAGGCGTTCGTCGATTTTACCCCGGCGGAGCAATCGGTCAGCCTGATTCGGCTTGCCGCCGAAACGAAACAGCTGTACGTCATCCGCTCGATGACGAAATTTTTCGCTATTCCCGGCATCCGGCTCGGCTTCATGGTGGCGCATCCGGATGAAATACGCAGGCTGGCCGATTTGCAGGTGCCGTGGAGCGTCAATGCGATCGCCCAATGGATCGGAGAGGCAGTTTTTGCCGAGGAGGCGTATGCGGAGCGCACGCGCCGCTGGCTCGCGGAGGAGCGGCCGCGGCTGACTCAGACGCTGCAATCGCTGGGGCTTCGCGTTTATCCGAGTGACGCGAACTTTCTGCTGGCGGCGATTCCGGAGCGCTCCGGCTTCGGCGTAAAGGAGTTGCAGCGGCGGATGGGCGAGAAAGGTGTGCTTGTTCGCGACGCGTCGCTGTTTCCGGGTCTGGATGCCTCGTACTTCCGTGTCGCGGTGCGGCTGCGGGAGCAAAATGAAGAAATGGCCGCGCGGCTCCGCGAATCGCTGGCCGAGCTGCGAGCAGAGAGCCAAGCGTTGCCGTCGGACGAGTCCGCGGTCCGCATAGCGGTCACAGAGGGCGAACGTCCGGCGGCCGAGGAACCGCAGCGAGCCGGCGAAGGCGAGATGCTGGCGCCGACGATCATGTTCCAAGGCACGTCATCCGATGCCGGGAAAAGCATTTTGACAACGGCGCTGTGCCGCATCCTGCTTCAAGACGGGCGTAGGGTCGTCCCGTTCAAGTCGCAAAACATGTCGCTCAACTCGTATGTAACTCCCGACGGGAAAGAGATCGGCAGGGCGCAAGGGATGCAGGCGGATGCGTGTCGCATACCGGCGACGACCGACATGAACCCGATTTTGCTGAAGCCGAAAAAGGACATGGTGTCCCAGGTCGTCGTCCATGGCAAACCGCTGCGCGATTACGACGCGAGATCGTACCGGGAAAAATATCTCGGCGAAGCCGAGCATATCGTCAAGGATGCGCTGAAGCGGCTTCGGACGCGGTACGACGTCGTTGTGATCGAAGGCGCGGGAAGCCCGGCCGAGGTGAACCTGAAGGACCGCGACATCGTCAACATGCGCCTGGCCGGCTGGGCGGACGCTCCCGTCCTGCTGATCGCCGACATCGACCGGGGCGGCGTATTCGCGTCGCTCGTCGGCACCCTGGACATTTTGACGCCCGAGGAACGGGATCGCGTCAAAGGTTTTATCATTAACAAGTTTCGCGGGGATGTCTCGCTGCTGACGCCGGGGCTCGATTGGCTGGAGCAGCGGACCGGCAAGCCGGTGCTCGGCGTCATTCCATACTTGCCGGATGTCGGACTGGAGGACGAGGATTCGGCCTCGCTCGACGCGAAACGGCCGTCCGGGCCGAAGCACGACAACCAGGTCGATATTGCCGTGGTGCGGCTGCCGCGGCTGTCGAACTTTACCGACTTCGACCCGCTGTTTGAGGAGCCCGATGTTCATGTCCGTTATGTAACCTCCGTTTCCGAATGGGGCGAGCCGGATGCGGTCATCCTGCCGGGCAGCAAAAATACGGTCGACGATTTGAAATTCGTTCGCGAGAGCGGGCTGGAAGCCTGCATCCACAGCCATGTAGCGGGAGGCGGAGCGCTTCTCGGCATATGTGCCGGCTACCAGATGTTGGGGCAGACGCTGCTCGATCCGGAGCGAATCGAATCCGATACGGCGGAGCTGCCGGGTATCGGCCTGTTCCCGGCGGAGACGACGTTTACGCCGGATAAGCGGACCGAGCGGGTATCCGGATCGGTGCGGTGGCCGGGCTGCGGCACGCTCGCCGTAGAAGGGTATGAGATTCATATGGGGCGAACTGTATTCCGTGAACAGGTCGAGCAGCCGCTTCGCATCCGCATTCACGATGCGCCGGACGAACCGGGGTCGTATCATGCCGACGGCGCGATAGCGGAGAACGGCCAAGTATGGGGGACGTACGTGCACGGCATTTTGCACAACGACGAGCTGCGCCGGGCCTGGATCAACGATATCCGCACCGGCAAAGGCTGGGAGCCTGCGGCCGGAGAGCTGCGGTTCATGCGCAAGCGCGAGGCGGCGTTCGACCGGCTGGCCGATCATGTAAGGCGGCATTTGGATATGGAACGCATTTATGCGATGATACAATCGAATCGGGAAAGGGGAAACGGCAAATGAGAATTTATACGAGAACGGGAGACAAAGGGCAAACCGGCGTAATCGGAGGGCGCGTCGACAAAGACGATGCGCGGGTTGAAGCATACGGCACGACGGATGAGCTGAACTGCTTTCTGGGTCAGGCGATCAGCCTGATGCAAAACGAAAAGCTCGCCGATCTGAGGGACGATCTGCAAACGATCCAGCACGAGCTGTTTGATTGCGGCTCCGACCTCGCCCTGCTGAAGCCGGAGCTTCGTCCTTACAAAGTTACGGCGGATCTCGTCGACCGGCTGGAAACGTGGATCGACAAATACGATGCGGAAACGCCGGATATTACCCGATTCTGCCTGCCGGGCGGAACGACCGTTTCTTCGCTGCTGCACGTTTGCCGCACGGTGTGCCGGCGGGCGGAGCGTCGCGTCGTCACGCTGTCGAAGCAGACGGAAATCAACGAAGAGGTGCGCCGTTATTTGAACCGGCTGTCCGACTTCTTCTTCACGGTCGCCCGGACGGCCAATCACCGGGAAGGAGTGCCGGACGTCGAATACGCCCGCAGCCCCGAAGTGTTCCGGCGCAAATCGAAATGAACTACTACGAGCCGCTTACTTATGTAGTTCCGCCGGAAGAGGACGGCGCGATGCTGAAGACGATTTTGCGCGACCGGATGCAGTTGTCCCGCAAGCTGTTGTCCAGGCTGAAGCTGACCCCGGAAGGCATTACGGTTAGCGGCGAACGAAGATATACCTCCTCCCGCGTCAAAGCTGGAGACGTTGTGGAAATCCGGATGGCGGAGGAGGAGTCGGAGGATATTTTGCCGCAGGAGCTGCCGCTTCATATTTTGCACGAGGATCGGCACCTTCTGATCGTAAACAAGCCGGCGGGCATGATCGTTCATCCGACGCACGGCCATTATGTGAACACGCTCGCCAATGCGGTCGTCTATCACTGGCTTGCGCGCGGGGAGAAGATTCGCTTCCGGCCCGTTCACCGGCTCGACCAGGAGACGTCGGGCGTACTCTGCATCGCCAAAAATCCGTACGCGCATCAGCATATTTCCGAGCAGATGCAGGCGGGCGGTGTGGAGAAGTCGTATCTCGCCGTCGTACGCGGACGGGTGGAACGGGATGCGGGGACGATCGACGCTCCGATCGACCGGGACCCGGAATCGCCGCATGTGCGCATCGTTACACCGGGAGGATACCGGTCGGTCACCCACTATGAAACGATCGAGCGCTTCGGAACGGAAGCATCGCTCGTAAGGCTCCGGCTGGAGACAGGGCGCACGCACCAAATTCGGGTCCATATGAAGGATATCGGACACCCGCTGGTCGGCGATTCGATGTATGGCACCGGCGAGGACCGGATAGACGGGGAAAACGGCAGCGTAAAAACTGTCGGAGGTGTTTCCCTGGGACGCCAGGCACTCCATGCGTTTATGCTCGCTTTTGCTCATCCGCTGGACCGTCACCCGGTATCGTTCGAAGCGCCGCTTCCCGCGGATATGAGCGGGCTGCTCGATCGGCTTAGGCAGCGTTTGTGCGAATGAAGGCTGCCGCTATGCTTTGATGCCTTTTTCGTTTCTGCGTGTCGTCCCGCCGGTCGAGCTGCTGTCTGACGGCGGAGCCCGACCCGCAACCGGCCGCCATAGCGGCTGCGAGCAAAGCGGCGGCCAGCACGGCCGCCGTTTTTGTTATAACATTTTTGCATCACGTGCGCCCCACTACTGTTTCATGAATTGCCACATTTTATCCATGAAATCCCTCGTTTTTGTGAAGCCTGGCACTTTTTTGTGAGGGGTTTTCATGTATAATGAAAGTCTGAATGTACGGACGGACATGGGGGTCCGGATAGAAGGAGAGAAACGCCATGAAAGAAACAACCTTATCCGTCTACTTGTACCCGAAATGCGGAACGTGCCGGGATGCGATGAAATCGCTCGAGCGCAAAGGCGTGAAGCCGGACGAAGTCGTCAATATTTTCGAAACGCCGCCTTCCGAGGAACGCCTCGCGGAAATGATCGCCAAGAGCGGGCTGCCGCTCAAAAAGTTCTTCAATACATCCGGCGAAGTTTATAAGGAAATGCAGCTCAAGGATAAGCTGCCCGGTATGAACGAACAGGACATGATCAAGCTGCTTGCCTCGAACGGAAGGCTGATTAAACGTCCGATCGTGTACGACGGGCAGAAGGTTACAGTTGGTTATAAAGAGGAAGAATACGAGCGGGTATGGGGTCGCGGTTAAGCAGCAGGATCGACGGTCGTACGCCTGGAATTGCGGTACCGGCGAGGGAATAGAGAAAAGAAGGGGGCGGCCTACCTGAAGCAACGGCAAACCAAACCGAACGGCGGCGGAAGATGGCTGCCGGGATCGGTCAGCATGTTTTCGATAGCGGGTGTAAAAACGCTGCTGCAATTTTTGCGGCTCGGTAAAAAAAGCGGCGCGCTGCTTTCCGTAGCGGTGGCGACGGCCATCTACATGTGGTTTTATCAATGGGAATTCGCGCTTGGCGTGACGGTTATGGTGCTCGTTCACGAACTCGGTCATGTCGCGGCCGCCCGGCAAAAGGGAATACCGGTGACAGCCCCGTTCTTCATCCCGTTTCTCGGCGCGCTTATTATGATGAAGCGCAATCCGCGCGATGCGGCAACCGAGGCGTATATCGCGATGGGAGGCCCGCTTGTCGGCACGATCGGAGCGTTCGTAGCATTCCTGATCGGGCTGATTACGAACCATCCGGTACTGTATGCAGTCGCTTATATCGGTTTTACGCTCAATCTGATCAACTTGCTGCCGATTCATCCGCTTGACGGAGGACGCATTGCCTCGTCGGTTACGCGCTGGCTGTGGGTTGCCGGGGCAGCCGGCGGTTTGTTTGCAGTCATCTTTTTGCGCTCGTTTTTGTTTTTCCTGTTATGGGCGCTGTTCGTGTGGGATTTATTTTCGAAATATATCGTCCACCGGGGAAAGGCTGCGGAATATTCGTTCTGGGGGAAAATCGAAGTACCCTTCGATCAGATCCCCGGCGAGAACTGGATGCTTATTCCCTTCCGCGAGCGGGAGCCTCTCCCGTTCCGCACGTACTCGGATTTGGACGGCAAGCAATGGATCGAGATCGAGTGGGAGGAAGCCGATGTCGTCCACAAGGTGAAAATGCAGGAGCAAGGATTGATCCGCTCGATCATCAGCACGAAGGTCGAAAGGCGCTGGAGGCAAACGCCGAAGGTCGTCGTTCTCCGGTATCAGGTCGATTACGAGCCGTTCGAGAATGAACATTATTACGAGGTCGAAGACCGCATCCGCTGGAAATTCGGTATCAGCTATGGCGCGTTGGCGATTTTTCTGTTCATCATGCTTGATCTGGTGCAGCTGCTGATGAACGAGCAGGGAGGATTTTTTCGCTCTTTAAGAGAGTAAACGATTAATGGCGTGAAGGAGCGGGATGCGGGAATCAGTTGGCATACGCACCCGCCGCCGTCAAGGTGAGGGAATGGAATGAAACGAATCGGTTCAAGCCGGCTTCAGCATCTGGGGTCGGCTATTTTTACGGAAGTGGCGGAGTGGAGGCGGGAGGCGGAAGCCCGCGGATTGGATATTATCGATCTTGGCATCGGCAGCCCCGACCGTCCGCCGTCGCAGCGTGTGATGGATACGCTCGCGGCAGCAGTCCGCAATCCGACCCATTACGGCTATCCGTCTTCGGAGGGAAGCCTTGCTTTCCGCAGCGCCGTAGCTCGCTGGTATGAATACCGGTTCAGCGTGCAGCTCGATCCGCAGCGGGAGATCACGACACTTATGGGCTCTCAAGACGGGCTGGCCCACCTCGCGATGGCGGTAGCCGATCCGGGCGATGTAGCCATCGTTCCCGATCCGGGGTATCCGATCTATTCTGCCAGCTTGACGCTTGCCGGGGTCAAGCCCTATTTGCTGCCGCTGCGGGAAGAAAACGGCTTTTTGCCCCGATTGGAGCAAATTCCCGCGGAGACGGCTGCGGCGGCCAGATTCATTCTGCTCAATTATCCGAGCAATCCGCTCGCGGCAGTAGCGGATCTGGATTTTTTCGAGCGTCTAGTCGAATATGCCCGAACGCACGAGCTGCTGATCGTTCATGATGTCGCTTATTCGGAGATGGCGTTCGACGGATTTCGGCCGCGAAGCGTGCTGGAAGTTCCCGGCGCAAAACAAATCGCCGTCGAATTTCATTCGCTGTCGAAAAGCTTCAATATGGCAGGCTGCCGGATTGCTTTTATGGTCGGCAACGAGGAGGCGGTTGGAGCGCTGCGGACGCTCAAATCGAACATCGATTACGGTGTCTTTTCGGCCGTGCAGGAAGCGGGAATAGTGGCATTGGAAGACCAGATGGCCGGATCGGGCTGGGAGGTCGCCTCTGTTTATGAACGAAGGAGAGATCTTGTAGTAGATGGACTGCGTTCATTCGGCTGGGAGGTGCGGAAACCGAAAGCGACAATGTTCATCTGGGCGCCGATTCCTCCAGGCTGGACATCTCGACAAATTTCCCGGGAAATGCTGCTTTCCGCCGGCGTTGTCGTAATTCCGGGAGACGCTTTTGGCGAGCAAGGCGAAGGTTATGTCCGCATCGCACTTGTTCAGGAGGAAGACCGGCTGAAGGAAGCCGTAAGCCGGATCGGCCGCTTTTTGTGCGAAAATAGCCAGAGAAGCCAGTAAAGGCCGGATACAAATAAAAGGTTTTGGTACATTTCGCTACGGTGTTCTTAAGCGGCAAGTTACCACCTTGTTGCAAAAGTGCCGGATACGAAGCGTCTCTTTTTTACCTAATCCTTTCACTAGCTTTCGTACAACAAGCACTCTGAAAAGAGGACGAACGTACGTTCCTTTTTGGGGTGTTTTTTTGTATCCGAAATTGAAAACGGTTGAAGTCGACACGATGAGACAAGGAGGCCGCTGCTTTTCGGGAGTGACGCCGCAAGAAATCGGCAACAGGGTGGATTAAAATGGGAGAGAGAACGTGATCTTGACATGGAAGGGGAATTGTAGTGACTGGGATGGAACGTCCGGGACGGTCGCTCAAGGCCGGGAGCCTTGAGCGCAACGATAATTCGTCTATGCCGAAAACACCCTTGCCCTACCAGCCGCATATGGCCTCCATGCTGCATTCGAGAAGCTGTCGACCGACGGCGGGATCGTTGAGCTGCTGCATAATGCAGCCGATAGCGTTTCCAGGCGGTTGAACGAGGCGATGCTGCGTATGACGAAGGTGATGGACCCGACGCTGCTCGAGGCCGACATCGTCGATTATAACGAGAAAGTCGAGGCGCTGCTGAAAAACAGCGAGGCTGCCCGAAGCCAAAGGGATTTGAAGGGAGCCGTCGATTTTCTCGTCAGGGCGCAGCAGCTTGTGGACGATATGAACGAAGCGATCGCCGAGGCGGATAAGCAGCAGCGGGATGAGTATGTGTTTCCGTTATCGGTCGCAGAAAAGCTGCGCAAAAATCGCGAGGAATTCGAAACGCCGAAGGTGCGGGAGCCGTCGCCGCTGTCGGAAGCGAAGCGAACTTTCGCGAAAGGGAGCTACGAGCTGCTTTACATGAATCAGACCGGAGGCGAGTTCCGCTTTTTCCATTTCAGCGTCCCTGCGGATATTAACGAACCGATCTGGATCGGTTCACCGCTTGCCCAGCAGCCGATGGTCGTAATCGCCGCCCAAGTATTCCAGGAGTAGCCGGGCCTGTGGCATATCCGCTTCCGATTTCCGGGATCGTTCGGTATGTTTTGAGCAATCACGCTACAGCTGCCAAAGCGCGCGCCAAGAACGGGTGCGCGTTTTTTTGCCGCAGAGAGCGTATGTTTTGCTTGATGCCGCATATGTTTAACGATACCGACGGTTAAGGGGTTTAACGATACATTCCCGATTCTTGTTGACGTCGTTTGATTGCAGTTTGTATAATAATGGAAATAAGACATGAAGCTTCTTTTTGTCTGTAAGCGTATACACGGGTAACGCCAACTCGTTCGAAAAGAAGGAGAGGAAGCGAATGCGCCGGAAGTTCGTCAACTCCCCGGTTATGTTTGCGCTCGGTATGTTTGCGATGATGGTGCCGAGTCAGGCGTTCAGCGCGTTTTACAGCTATTATTACGTCGAGAAGCTGGGACTGGGCGTCGGTCTCGCAACGCTCGCCCGGACGATTTACCTGATCTGGGATGCGGTCAACAACCCGATGTTCGGTTATTTGTCCGACAACACGAGAACCCGCTGGGGCAGACGAAAGCCGTGGATTTATGCGGCGATTCCGCTTTTTATGGCTGCGTTCGTCATGGTTTTTGCCCCTCCCGGCGGGCTTTCCGGTTCGAGTCTGTTCGTCTGGTTTCTTGTAGCGCTCATCTTGTTCGAAGGCATCGCCACCATCCTGTGGGTCAACTACGGCGCCTTGTTCCCGGAGCTGTTCCGCGGCGACAGGCTAAGGGCCAAAGCTTCCGCCATTCAGCAAGCGTTTCAGATTGCCGCTATTCTGATCGCCTCCGTTCTGACGCCGATTTTATTCGCGGCGATCGGTTTCGGCAAGATGGCGCTTGTATTCGCCGCCGTTTTTGCCGTCTTCATGCTGCTGTGCATGTTCTCCGTGAAGGAGCGCGAGGAGGAGAAAGGCGAAGCGCCGCTGAAGCTGGTTCATGCTTTCCGGGAAACGCTTAAGAACAAGCCGTTCTGGATTTTTAACATCGCCAATTCGTTCGCCCAAACCGTCAACGGCTTGCTGAGCTCGATCATCCCGTTCTACGGCAAATATGTGCTGCGCATCACCGAGGCGCAAGTATCAATCCTGCTCGCCTCCGTGTTCGTTTCCGTTATTCCGCTGGTCGCCGTCTGGTTCTGGATCGTGCGCAAAATCGGCGGCGTACGAGGCTGGAGGCTGTCGCTGGCCGTATACGGGCTGTCCGTCATTCCGCTATGGTTCGCCGGAAGTCTCGGCGCGGGAATCGCCGCGGGCATATCGGCCGGCTTCGGGCTCGCCGGTTTTCTCGTCACGCCGCCCGTCGTCACCGGCCAAATTATCGATCGCGATTATGAAGCGACCGGGCGCAGAAGAGAGGGTATCTACACCGCCGTCGGCGGTTTTATTACCCGGTCAAGCGGTCTCATCTCCGCCATAGCTTTCTGGATCGTGGGGATGATATTCGGCTATCAAAGCGGGGACAATCCCGGTCCCGATCCAGAGAGCACGTTCCGCTATTTGATCTGCGTCGTTCCTCTCCTGCTGCTGGTGGTTTCTTTCCTCATCTCGCTGCTTTACAAAAATACGCAGAAGAGCGGTTAACCGCCGCTACGAGCCGTTTTCCTTGCCATTGAAATGATGGAATGCCTGCCGGCTCTTTACGCCATAACGCGAAGCGGGTACAATAGAAGGATAACGTTTGCGTACAGATGCATCTCTAATCATATAATGTAAGCGCATACTTTTCGTAGCGATTCATGGCAATCCTTATCCGATGCGGTTCATAAACCGATCTATAGCTATAACAATGATGACGAAGCAAAACGAACGGAGGTATGGATGAGCAAATATTTGATCCTCAACTGTGACGACTTCGGCCAAAGTTTGGCCGCGAACAAGGCCATCATGCATTTGCTGGAGGAGGGAAAAGTATCGTCGGCGACGATCATGCCCCCCGCGCCGGCGTTCCGGGAGGCGGCTGAATGGGCCCGGAGCAGGCCGCATTTGCCGCTCGGGCTGCACTTGACGCTGACGAGCGAATTTTCCGGCTTGCGATGGAAAAGCTTGACCGGACGCGCCTCGCTGCACGACGAAAGCGGCTTTATGCACCGCACCGTCGCCGATTTCGAACAATACGCGCTCGCTAAAGACGTCAAAACGGAAATGCGGGCGCAATTTCAAGCCGTCAAAAAAGCGGGGCTCCGCATCATTCACGTCGATAACCATATGGGCAGCTTGTACGGCCTCGCTACCGGGCGCAGTTTTTTGCCGCATGTTCTGTGGCAGTGCGCAAAGCGGGGGATGCCGTTTCGCATTTTCCGCCGCATCTATCCGAAAGACCGCTTTCTCGCCTCGATTCCCGGGGCGGAGAAGGCGCTGGCGCCGGTAGTGGCGCTCGCCGATACGCTTGGCGTGGGCATCCCGGACTACTTGCTGTCGCATCCGTACCATATCGAGGAAGGGGAAACGTACGACAGCTTCAAGCGATCGCTTGTGCTCAAGCTGTACGACTTGCCCGAAGGGGTAAGCGAAACGTACATCCATCCCGCCGTGCCCGACGCTCAACTGGAGAAGCTGATTCCTTCATGGAGCAAGCGGGTATGGGAGTACAGGCTGATGCTCGACCCGGATTTCGCCTATGCGCTGAAGGATGCCAAGGTGACGCTGACGAATTATGCGTATGTCCGGGACCATATGCGCAAACCCCGGATTCGAGCGGCAGGGTCGCTGCTAAGGCTGATGCTGGCGGGGGGGCGGCACGATTCGCGCCAGGAGCTGCACTAAACGCAGAGCTTGCCGATGAGGCTGCAGAGAATGTATACCGTTCTTAGAAGGGATACAGAATACAAGATGCAAGGGGCTGCCGGGAGCGGCCTCTTTTTTTGCTGCGGCGATGGTATTTTTTGTACATGCATATCGCAAAAATGATAAAATAAACGGAACAGCCCATGAACATATGTTCGAGAATTGGGCATCCGTACGAGGAGGTATGATTCCATGCTAGCACATTTGCAAAAAAGTGGAGACGGTTATATCGCCCGTTTCGAGCGTCTTCTGCACCACCCGGCCGAACAGGCATGGGCGTGGTTGACCGATAACGGCAAACTGCCGCAATGGTTTCCCGAGCTTCGCGCGGAAAGTCTTCGCGAGGGCGGAGCGATGAAGTTCGACATGCAGGACGGCACTTTCGAGGAGATGCCCATCCTCGAACTGAAACACGGCGCGGTGCTTGAATACACATGGGGAAACGATATCGTCCGCTTCGAGCTTACGCAGCTGCCGGAAGGGTGTCGTCTGGTCCTGATCGAGAAGATCAAGGAGCTGACGAATCATACCCCGAAAGATTTGGCCGGCTGGCATGTGTGTCTGGACGTCGTGGAGGCGTTAATGGACGGACGAGCTTTGCCGGACCGGATGGAAGAGTGGAATAAGCTGTACGAGGCCTATACCGAGGCGGTCCAGGCGTTTTCCTGAAACGTCAGGCGTTACATAAGCAGCGAATAGCGGAACTAATTTTCCGCTATTCCTGTTGCGATAGCGGGATGCGGCCGGATAGCGGAGCGAATTTTCCGCTATTTAAGCCAAAACGGTTCATTTTCAAAGGAAAAGGCGGATTTCCGAAGGAATAGCGGAAAATGGCTTCCGCTATTTTACAATTTGCCGGAAAACGGGCGGTTTAGCGGAAAACCGGTTCCGCTATTGCTTCGGCTTCAGATCCGGGCTCGTCAGACGGCGGCAAGCGCGCATAAGCTAAGCAAAGTATCGCCAACTGTCCCGGCGGTTTTCTTCTTTCGATTTTTTCTATAAAATGGGTACGCTATAATCGGGAATAAGATTGCCGAATTTGAAGGGAAGAGCGAATATGGAAGTTTTTTTGGTCGTCCTCGTCTTACTTGGGCTGATCGGCGTCTCCAATGTCGTCAGCCGTTTCGTTCCGTTCATACCGGTTCCGCTTATCCAGATAGCGCTCGGGGGGATCGTTGCGGTCATTCCGGCCCATATTCATCTGCCGCTTGAGCCGGAGCTGTTCTTCGTTCTGTTCATCGCGCCGCTGCTGTACAACGACGGCAAGCACACGCCCCGCGATGAGCTGTGGCGGCTGCGTGCTCCGATCCTGCTGCTCGCGGTCGGGCTCGTGTTCATTACCGTTTTCGCGGTTGGTTACGCGATACATGCGATGATCCCGTCGATTCCGCTGGCGGCCGCTTTCGGGCTCGCCGCCATATTGTCGCCGACGGATGCGGTTGCGGTCGGCGCTTTGGCCGGCAGAATCCATATGCCGAAAAGCCTAATGCGGCTGCTCGAAGGGGAAGCGCTCATGAACGACGCTTCCGGTCTCGTCGCCTTCAAATTCGCGATCGCGGCGGCGGTGACCGGGGTATTTTCGCTGCCGCAGGCGTCGGTAAGCTTCCTGGTCATCTCCATCGGCGGCCTCGTCATCGGGGCGCTGATCGCCTTCCTGATCGCCTGGCTGCAGATCGTGCTGCGCAGAAGCGGGATGGAAGATGTGACGATGCATATGCTGATTCAAATTTTGACCCCGTTCCTGCTTTACATTATCGCGGAGGAACTCGGGATGTCGGGCATTTTGGCCGCCGTCGCCGGCGGTATCGTACATGCGATCGAGCGGGAGCGGACGGAGCCGTCCGTGGTGAAGCTGAAGGTCGTGTCGAACAGCACTTGGTCGGTCATTTTATTTTTGCTGAACGGTCTCGTTTTCGTCATCCTGGGCTTGCAAATTCCGGATGTGACCCGCATTATCTGGGTCAACCCCGCGTTTGACAATTTTGTGGTAATCGGCTACGCGGCGCTCATTTACGTCATGCTCATGGTGCTGCGCTTCGCCTGGACCTATGCGTTCACGAGAGGCGGCAGCCTGCTGGGCTTGAAGAGCGAACGCGGCAAGCCAAGCTTGCGCATACTCGTTATGACTTCGTTCTCGGGCGTGCGCGGTGCGGTAACGCTGGCCGGCGCGTTCTCGATCCCGCTTTTCCTGGACAACGGGAGCCCGTTTCCACAGCGGGATCTGATCGTGTTCCTCGCCACTGCGGTTATCTTGATGTCGCTCGTTGCGGCCAGCATTCTGCTTCCTCTGCTGTCGAAGAAGAAGGCGTCGCCGGACGAAGCGGAGCGGGAGAAAGCCGAGAAGCAGGCGACGATCCGGGTTATGACGGCGGCGATCCAAGCGGTTCATGCCGAAGGCGGGGAAGAGAGCGACGGCGCGGCCGCTGCCGTCATCTCGGACTACAAAATGTGGATTCAGCAAATCCGGATGCAGGGCGGCGGGCGCAAGGCGGCGCGCGACAAAGAGTCGGAGCTGCGGCTGATGGCGCTTCGCGAGGAGCGGGAATGCGCGAAGCAAATGCTGGAGAACGGGCAGATCAAGCGCGAGCATGCCCGGCAATTTTTCAAAATGCTCGATCAGGTCGAGCTTATTCTCGCCAACCGGCTTCATCTGTGGAGCATGCTGATGCGGCTGTTTGTCGGCAAGCTGCGCGCCGGCCTGACGGGCAACAAGGAGCTGGCGGTGGCGACGCTGCCGCCGGGCGATCTCGAAGCGCTTCGGACGATCAAGATCCGCACGTGCGAGGCGGCGATCGAGGAGATGAACAAAGTGCGCTGCACGGAGAACGAGCAGGAGGCGGAAGGCGTCATCTCGTATTATGACAGCATGCTCGACCGGCTGGCCCGCGTCCCCCGTATGCTCCGGGGCCACGACAAGGCGTTTGAAAGCCGCAAGAAGGAGCTTCACTGGATCGCGATTCAAGCCGAACGGGACAAGGTGCAATCAATGTACGAGAAGGGCGAGATTACCCGGGAGACGGCCGCCAAGCTGAGGAAAATGATCCGCGAGAGGGAAGCGCTTATGTTTGAGAAGGACGAGATTGGCTGAAACGGCGGCTATGGCGTTTCGCCGACGTCATTTTTCCGATACTCCTGTGGCGTCATGCCGGTTTTGAGCCGAAACAGCTCGTGAAAATATTTCATGTCCTGGTACCCGACGGCGTTCGCGATTTGCTGGACGGTCATCGAGGTCGTCTTCAGCAGCTCGTTGCTTTTTTTGATGCGAAGATGCTGGACATACGAGGTGAAGGAGGAGCCGGTCGCCTGCTTGAGCAGCCGCTGCAAATGGCTGACGCTCAGGTAGGCGTGCTCCGCCACCTGCTTCAGCGCGATGTCCTCGGCGAAATGATGCTTGATATATTGCAAGGCGTCCTGAATTCTCGGGCTGCGCTTTTCGTAAACGCCCGTTTTGACGGAATGCCGGTACAGCAGGGCAAATAACTGGGCGAATAGGGCGTGGACGATAACCTCGTAGCCGGGCTGTCTTTGGCGGTATTCGGAGAGCAGGTTGTAGAACAAGTCGGTGAAAGCGTTGTCTTTATCGTAAAGGTGAAGCCACGGCCGCTCCAGCGTCTCCGGGGCGAACAACGCCCGGTGCAGAGGCGAGCCTTCCGGCGGGAAATCGGTCCACGGCCGCAGCGCCTCCGGCCGGAATACGCAGTTGATGACGCTCAGGCTGCCTACCTTCGAGGGAGAGGGCGGCCGGTATACGTGTGAGGTTCCGATCGGGAGCAGGAAGATGTCGCCCTGCTTCACCTGCACGGTCGTGTTGTTAATGTACTGAAATCCGGTCCCTTCGGTGACGTAACTGATTTCAATGGCGTCGTGCGTATGCTGGTGAAGCTTGAACGCCTCGTAAGCCCGGTTGACGAACACATGCATGCCCGGCCGGAACCGTTCCTCCGACTTGAAAATGCTAGTAACGGCAGTTGTCATTGCCAGCGCCTCCTAGTCCCGATCTTTCCTTCATTCATACCACGGAAATGCCCCGCGTTCAACCCTTTGTCTCTCTGCCGAGCCTTCCGGCCGCTTTCTATTGTGAGTTGATACCCCTATACAATTCATGCGTTAGCCCCATATATGGAAAGCGTTTTCTCGTATAATCAAAAGTAGGAACACCGTTATCAGGCTCATCAGCAAGGAGGAAGCAGCATGACCCAAATCGACCGCCGGGCGCTCGTAACCCGGCACAACCCCGTCATTCGCGGAATCGTTCCGATGGCGCCGCTTTCCGTAGGAAACGGGGAATTCGCCTTCACGGCAGATTTGACGGGAATGCAAACATTCCCTGAAGCATATGAAGTTCCTTTAAGCACACAGTCGCAGTGGGGCTGGCACAGCTCGGGCGGGAGACACGTCTGGAAACTGGCGGACGTCCCCCTGCAATACCGCGACGGAGAGCGGGGCGGCTACCCGATCCGCGCCGAAGACCGCGAGGAGACGTATCACTGGCTCCGGCAAAATCCGCATCGGCTGCAGCTCGGCGAGTTTGGCTTCCGGTTTGTATCGGCCTCCGGCGAGTCGCTGACGACTGCGCATCTAACGGACGCCGAGCAAACGCTCGATTTATGGAGCGGAATATTGACGAGCCGGTTCCGTGCGGACGGCGTGCCCGTCTCGGTGCAAACCGTATGTCATCCGCAGTTGGACCAGTTCGGCGTAGTCGTGGAAAGCCCGCTGCTCGCCGAAGGCAGGCTCGAGATCGCAATCCGCTTCCCTGCGCCGGGGATGGTGTCGACAAGCTGGGACCGCAGCATCGCACTGAACTGGGGGGAGGCGGATTCCCATAGTACGGAGTGCCGGAGGGTCTCCCCGAACGAGGCGCTGATCGAGCGAACGATGGACGATGACGGCTATCGGGTTGCCGTAGGATGGTCGCACGGAGAGCTTATGCGGGAGAGCGCTCACGCCTTCTGGCTGAAACCGGGAGGCGGGGCGGGCCGTCTGGAGTTTGCGGCCGGCTTCGCTCGTTCTAATGCCATACCGGAGCTGGTATCGGTGACGGAGACGATCGCGGCAAGCGAGCGGCATTGGGAGTCGTTCTGGAGCGAAGGCGGGGCGATCGAAATGGCTGGAAGCCGTGACCCGCGTGCGGCGGAGCTGGAGCGGCGAATCGTGCAGTCGTTGTTTTTGACGGCGATCCACTGCGCGGGCTCGCTGCCGCCGCAGGAAACCGGTCTGCTGTATAATAGCTGGTTCGGCAAATTCCATCTCGAGATGCACTGGTGGCACGCCTTTCATTTTCCGCTTTGGGGGCGGGCCGGTCTGCTTCGCAAAAGCATGGGCTGGTACCGGGACATCCTGCCGGCCGCTAGGGAGCTGGCGAAGGCGCAAGGTTACGAAGGAGCGCGCTGGCCGAAGATGGTTGCGCCGGACGGCGTGCAAAGCCCGTCGCCGATCGGCCCGCTGCTCATCTGGCAGCAGCCGCATCCGATCGCTCTCGCCGAACTGCTTTATTTGGCGGACCGGTCGGACGATACGCTGGAACAATACGGGGAGCTGGTGTTCGCCTCTGCCGACTTTATGGCTTCATTCGCGTTATGGGACGAGGCGGGAGGGCGGTACGTGCTCGGTCCTCCCGTCATTCCCGCCCAGGAGCGGCATAAGGGCGAGCAGACGTGGAACCCGACTTACGAGCTGGAATATTGGCGGCACGGGCTTGACCTCGCGGAACAATGGGCGCAGCGGCTCGGCCGGAAAGCGAATCCGAAGTGGGCGGACGTTCGCGACAAGCTGTCGGCGCTTCCCGAGGCGGAAGGCGTTTACCTCGCTCACGAGAACGCGCCGGACACCTTTGTTCGCACGAATACGGACCATCCTTCGATGCTTGGGGCGTTTGGCATGCTGCCTGGCCACACAGTCGACCGCGAAACGATGCGGAGGACGCTGGATCGCGTCATGGAAAGCTGGAGCTGGGGGACGACTTGGGGCTGGGATTATCCGATGGCGGCGATGACGGCCGCCCGTCTCGGGGACGGCAAGCGGGCCGTCGATCTGCTGTTGATGGACGTGACGAAAAATACGTATTTGCCAAACGGGCACAATTACCAGCGGCCGGGTCTGATGGCTTATTTGCCCGGCAACGGAGGCTTGCTGACCGCCGTGGCGATGATGGCCTGCGGCTGGCAGGGCGGTCCCGAGTGCCATGCGCCCGGCTTTCCGGACGACGGCAGCTGGAACGTGCGCTGGGAAGGGCTTCATCGGTTCATGTAAATACGCCGGACAGACCCGTTCACGACAAAAAAACGCAGGGAGACGATAACGTGAGCTTCTTATTCAAGCTGCGGCTGAGCGCCGGCAGCCATCATCGCGAATTTTGCCCCGTAAGCTTCCGCATCGCTGCGGACAGCCCGCTGCTGCAAGGCAGTGATACTACCACGCTGCATATGCTCGGCCGGGATGGGGAGCCGGTGCCGCTCCAATGCGAGACGGCCGGCGGCCAGCTCGCAATCCACTGGATCGTAAACCGCTTACCCGCCGGGGAAACGGCGGAATACGCCGTTTATGCGGGAGAGTCGGGAAGCTCTCACGATCAACCGGAAGCGGAGCCGATTCGGCTTATCGAGAAGGAGGATCGGATCGATGTGGCGATAGGAGGCAGTTATTTTACCTCCTACGTATTCGACCCCGCGCTCGCCAAGCCATACATCGGTCCCGTGATCGGCCCTTATGGAGCCAGCTTCACCCGCCTCGACTCGACACGAAGGAGCATCCGCACCACCGCTCGCTGTGGGTGGCGATCGGCGACGTGAACGGCATCGACTTCTGGAACGAGCCGTCCGGGCGATACGGCAAGCAGCAGGTGACCGGACACGTGGAGAAGGCGGCAGGTCCCGTATTCGCCAGGCTTGCTTCTACGCAGAGCTGGTGCACGCACGGAGGCAAGGCGCAGCTTACCGAAAAGCGGACGGCGATTTTTTACAATACGCCTGCGGACGGACGTTTTATCGATCTCGATTTCGAGCTGTTCGCGGACAAAGGCCGCCTCGAGCTAGGCGCGACGAAGGAAGCCGGACCGCTCGGCATCCGGGTTGCGGAATCGATAAAGGCGGATAACGGCGGCACGATCGCGAATGCCTTCGGCTCGATCGGGGAGAAGGAATGCTGGGGGCAGCGCGCCCCGTGGTGCGATTATTACGGCGACACGGACGGGCATACGCTCGGCATAGCCGCATTCGACCACCCGGACAACGACGATTTCCCGACGTACTGGCACGTTCGCGATTACGGGCTGCTGGCGGCGAACAATTTGTACTTCGCTGGCGGGAAGCTGCTGAAGAAGGGGCAGTCGATCCGCTACCGGCACCGGATTTACTTCCACGAGGGCGATACGGCGGCCGCCAGAGTCGCGGACAAATACCAGGATTACATTCATCCGCCGGAGATTGGCGTGGTCCAGGAATAGAAGGGGACGGGAGTTGAGTCGGATGGAACATATCGAAGCTGCGCCGAAAACGGAACCGCGGGCGAAAATCGAGCCCAAGCGCCGCCAACTCGTGCTGAGGCGTCCGGCTTCCTGGTGGGGAGCGCTGTGGCGCGAGGCGCTTCCTTCCGGGAACGGGCTCGTCGGAGCCGCCGTGTACGGCGGCGTGTGCAGCGAAACCGTGCTGCTGAACCATGCGATGCTGTGGCACGGCGGCTTGAAGGGCGAGCTCCCGGACGTCGGCCATCTGCTGCCGGACATTCGCCGGCGCATGAGGGAGCAAGATTACATGGGCGCGAAAACGGCGCTCACGGAGGCGCTGGCGGAGCGGGGATACGAGTCGAAGCGCGAGGTACCGATGCCGCTCGGAGACATCAAGGTGACGATGCCGATGCAGGACGCCTTCCGCAACTACCGGCGGACGCTCGATATGGAAACCGGAGAGGTATCCGTCCGCTGGGATAGCGGCGGCTCCGCCTACGAACGGGTGCTGTTCGTCTCCCGTTCGGACGATATGGTCGTCTACGAGCTGCGCGCGAATTCGGGTCACGTGGAAGCCGCAATCGGACTTATGCCCCACGATATGGCCGAGTCTCCTTCTTCCGTTCCCGCTTATGTGGCGTCTTCGGCGGCAACGATAGCCGACCGCAGCTATTTGTTCTATGCGGCGGCGAATGACGACGGGCGGGACTTCGGTGCGGTGCTTCGGGTCCTAACAAGCAAGGGGCAAGTCGGTAGCTCGGGCGACTGCATCCGGGTGTCCGGAGCGGAGCGGGTGCTCGTGCTGCTGAAAACATTCGCCGGCGGCGACCGCGCGGCCGACTGGCCTCGGCTGGAGCGGGAGCTGGAGGCGGTCCGCTTCTCCTACGGCGAGCTGCTGGAGCGCCACGCTGCGCTGCACCGGCCGCTGTTCGCAGCGGCGGACATTCGCCTCGGCGGAGAAGAGGACGTCAGCTCGAATGAGGAACTGCTGCTGGACGCTTACGAAGGCGAGGGCTTGCCCGCGGCTATGGCCGAAACGATGTGGGCGTATGGGCGTTACTTGTTCGTCTCGGCTACCGGTCCGGAAGGGCTCCCGATGCCGTTGTACGGACTGTGGGGCGGCGAGTATCGGCTCATGTGGAGCCACTTCATGGCGAACGAAAACATCCAGATGACGTACTGGCACGCCTCCGTAGGCGGCCTGTCCGAACTGGTTCTGCCGCTGCTTCACTATTATGAGAGCAGGATGGACGTTTTTCGCGATAACGCCCGCAAACTGTACGGCTGCCGGGGCATCTTCATCCCGGCCGGAACGACGCCTAACGTCTGTACGCCCTTCCAGACCGTGCCGGTCATTTTGTACTGGACGGGAGCGGCCGGATGGCTGGCCCAGCATTTTTACGAATACTACTTGTTCACGGGCGATCGTACGTTTCTGCGCGAGCGGGCGATGCCGTTCATGCGCGAAGCGGCGCTGTTTTTGCAGGACTTTTTCGAGCTGGGCGAAGACGGCTATTACCGCTCGTATCCGTCCGTATCGCCGGAAAATACGCCGGCGAACTTTTACCCGCGCGGTCCGAAGCCGCTGGCCCATCCTATGCCTAGCGCGATCAACGCCACGCTTGACTTCGCGATCGCGAAGGAGCTGCTGGCGAACTTGATCGAGGGCGGACGGGAAATCGGCACGGACGAAGCCGAGATAGCCGAGTGGGAGCAGATGCTCAGCCGCATCCCGCCTTACGCCGTCAATAGCGACGGAGCAGTAAAGGAATGGATGCACGAGCATTTCGAGGACAATTATCGCCACCGTCATATGTCGCATACGTACCCGGTATTTCCCGGACGGGAAATTACGCGGGAAAGCGACCCGGCGCTGTTCGAGGCGTTCGGCGTTGCGGCGATGAAGCGGCTCGTGATCGGGCTCGGCGACCAGACAGCCTGGTCGCTGGCGCATCTCGCCAACCTGTACGCCCGCATGGCGGACGGCGACCGCGCGCTCGAATGCCTCGAGCTGCTGGCCCGCTCGTGTCTGCTCGTCAATCTGTACACGGTCCACAACGACTGGCGCGGCATGGGCGTGACGTTGTCCGACCGGAAGGCGCCGGTGCAGCTCGACGCCAATATGGGCTGGGTGTCGGCCGTGCAGGAGCTGCTGTTGTACGCATCGCCGAAGCTCATCAAGCTGCTGCCGGCGCTGCCTGCTGCCTGGAAGAGCGGTTCGGCGCGGGGGCTGCGCTTTTGTGCCGGCTCGGTGGCGATGCTGTGGGACGCGGAGCCCGGGCGATTCGAAGCAGAGCTGTGTGCGGAGCGGGAAGCGCGGCTCATCGTGAAGCTTCCGGAGGCGTTCGGCGGCTGCCGCTGGCGGCTCGAGCACGCGAACGGGGAGACCGGGGAAGGCGAATGCGGCGATGGCTTCGAGGTCCGTTTGCGGGCGGGGAGCCGGCTTCGCCTGTGGTCCTAACAACAGGGGTTCGCCGCATTTACAAGAAAAAAGAAAGGGGGGAAGCCGGTTGAGCGGACAAACGCTGGAGCAGCAGTTTCGAACGCCGTCGGACGAATTTACGCCGATCCCGTTCTGGTTTTGGAACGACGCGCTCACGGAGGGGGAGCTTATTCGGCAAATCGGCGGCTTCGCGGATAAAGGCGTCAATGGCTTCGTCATTCATCCGCGGATGGGCATTCCCGAGTCGATTCCGTATTTGTCGGACCGTTATATGGATTTGGTCGAGACCGCCGTGAAGGAAGCGTCAAGGCGCCGGATGACCGTGTTTTTGTATGACGAGGCGATGTACCCTTCGGGCTCCGCTAAAGGCTTGGTCGTGGAAGGCAATCCCGAATACGCGAGCCGGGGCCTGAAAATGACGATACTGGACGGCACCGTCCGCTTCGAGCTTGCGGAACTGCTGGAGGAAGGCGATACGCTCGTAGCTGCGTTAGCGGTGAGGGTCCGGGAGGGGCGGGTGGTGGGCGAGCAAGCGATAGTCGCGCTGGAACCTGCGGGCGGCGCGATCGACTTCGAAGCGCCGGATGGCAGCGGCGACTGGTCGATTGCGCTGTTTATCGAAACATACTCCAAAGGGACGATCCGCGGCGTTCACGTAGGGGAGGACGACGGCGAGCCGAACGCTCCGGCTGCGGCCGACCTGCTGAATCCGCAGGCCGTCGCCAAATTTATCCGGCTTACGCACGACCGCTATTACGGAAGGCTCGCCCGCTACTTCGGCACCACGATCCAGGCGGTGTTCACGGACGAGCCGGATATGCTCGGACGAAGGCACCGAAAAGGGCTTATGCCGTGGACCGCAGGTTTTCTGGAGCTTTTCCTGGCCGAAGGAAACCGGTTAACCGACCTGCCCAAGCTGTGGCTGGAGGCGGAAACGTCGGCTGCCGTTCGGGCCCGCTACCGCAAAGCGGTGCGCAAGCGCCTCGTCGCCTCCTACTACAAGCCGCTCGCGGATTGGTGCGAGCAGCACGGCATCGGCCTCACGGGCCACCCGGAGGCGAGCGACGACATCGGTTTGCTGGATCATTTTCACATCCCGGGCCAGGACGTCGTCTGGCGCTGGGTCGGACCCGAAGACGGCAAAGCGCTGGAAGGGCGGCACAGCACGATGGCCAAATGCTCCTCCGATGCGGCCAGACATTTGGGCCGGAGGCGCAACCTGAACGAAGCGCTCGGCGTATGCGGCCTCGGAAACGGCTGGCATCTGACGGCGGGCGATATGAAATGGTATTTGGATTGGCTGTTCGTCCGCGGCGTCAATATGATCTGCCCGCACGCCTTTTATTACTCCGTGGACGGCCCGCTCCGCTACAAGGAGCGTCCTCCTGACGTCGGTCCGAACAACATCTGGTGGCCGCATTACGAAAGGTTCGCCGCCTACATGAAGCGGATGTGCTGGCTCATGACGGACAGCCGGAACGTTACCCGGGTTGCTGTGCTTTGCCGGGACAACTGGCTCCCCTGGCGCATCGTAAAGCCGCTCTATGAGAATCAGCTGGAGTTCAATTATTTGGAGGAGCGGCTGCTAAGCGGCGTCTGCTCGATCGGGGACGGGGAAATCCGGATCGCCGGCCAGTCGTACGCCGTGCTGCTCGTGGAGAACGAAGGCGTGTGGGACGAAGCAACGCTTGAGGCGGTGCTGCGGTTCAGGAAAAGCGGCGGCTCCGTGATCGTTCTGGAGCAGGAGGGCGTGCAATCCGGGGAGATGCCTTCCACGCGGAAAATAGCGAAGGCCGGTCAGGTCGTGAATGCGCTGGACGGCTACATCGGCAGAGACGTTCGGCTGGAGCAACCGTGCCCGGACATTCGCGTTAGCACGGTCGTCAAGGAGGGGCGGCATTTTATCGTTCTCATTCATGAAGGCGAATCTCGCTTCGAAGGAACGGTAACCGCTTCCTTCGCCGGGAGCGTGCGGCGGTGGGACGCATGGACCGGGGAGATCGGAGCCGCGGAGCTGCGGCCCGCCGATTCGGGGACGGCCATCCGAATCGTTTTGGAGCGCAGACAAAGCGTCATTTTCGAATTCGATCCGAGTGCCGCACAACTTTCGGAATCCGTGCCGGAGCCGGAGCTGCCCGAACAGGCCGCTTCCGACGTCAGGCCGGCAACAACACTGGCGCTTTCCGAAGGCTGGAGGGTGGAGGCACCCGGATTCCCTGTGGCGCCCGCCGGGCTTGGCGCATGGAACGAGCAGCCGGAGTTGGCGTTTGTATCCGGCACCGCAGTATATACCGTCAGCTTCAGGCTGGATGAAGCGGAAACGGACAAGCCGCTTTTGCTCGACCTTGGCGAGGTGCACGAAATCGCCGTCGTGCAAGTGAACGGCAGGGAAGCGGGCGTTCTGCTGTGGGCGCCGTATCGGGTCGACATCCGCCCGTTTGTGAGGCGGGGGGCCAACGAGCTGCGCATTGCCGTCACCAGCAGCCTGGCGAACCGGTACGACCGGGTCGGCCTGCCCTCCGGCTTGATCGGTCCGGTGCGGCTGCTGGAAGGATAGAAAGCGCGAATTTCAAATTGGGGGAGGTTTTATCGATGAGACACGTTATTGGAAAAAACAGGATTCTGGCCGCATCGCTCGGATTTAGCATGATGCTCGTAACCGCTTGCTCGGGCGGCGGGGAAGGAGGACGGAGCGGAGCGGAGACGCCGGCCCCGAACGCAAACGCCAAAGAAAACGAACCGGCAAGCCTGGTCGTTTACTCGAACAGCGGCGACGCCGTAGAAAGCTGGAACGAGCGCTTCGGCGACGCGCTTAAGCAGAAGTTTCCCTCGTACACGATCAAGTACGTGCAGAGTACGAAAACTTTCGGCTTGAAGGAGCTGTTTGCGAACGGTGAAACGATCGACATATATTGGGACTCGATCGGCAGTTTCGCCTCGACGCTGCTGGACAACAACATGCAGTACGACATGGCCGAGCTGATGAAGCCGCGCGGCATCGATTTTTCCAACATGGAGCCGACCGTAGCCGATTCCGTCAAGCTCATCGATAAAACGAAAATATACGGTATCCCCGTGTTCAACAACAATATGGTGCTTTATTACAACAAGGACATCTTCGACAAGTTCGGCATTCCTTATCCGAAAGACGGCATGACGTGGAGCGAAGCGAACAAGCTCGGGGAGAAGCTGACGCGGTTCGACGGTAAACAATATATCGGGTTGTCGTCCTCGCAGACGCATATTTTGAACATGAACCAGCTGTCGATTCCATTTGTCGATCCGGACAAATTGACCCCGACCATCAACACCGATCCGAAATGGAAGGAGCTGTTCGACACCGTATTCGTCGGACCGGCGAAGGCGGCGGGCTACAAGGAGTATATGGAGGCGCACAAAAGCGTCATTCCGTACCGGGATGAATTCCTGAAGGAGAAAGAGGTGGCCATGTTCGCCTGGCTCTCGTCGATCATCTTCGTTTACCCGGACGAATACAAAAGCATGAACTGGGATATGGTGTCGCTGCCGACGTTCGAGCAACTGCCCAAGGTTGGCTCGCAGGCGTATCCGACGTATTTTGCGGTGACGAACATGTCGAAGCAGAAGGAGCAGGCGATGAACGTTATCCAGTATTTGATATCCGAGGAGATGCAGAAGCAGCTTAGCAAGAAAGGCGTCATGCCCGTGTTGAAGGACGAAGCGATCCAGAAGCTGTACGGCCAGGAAAGCAGCTTTAAGGGTAAAAACTTTCAAGCCTCCTTCTATAACAAGTTCGCGCCGATTCCCGCCAAAACGAAGTACGAAAGCTTGCTGCTTACCCCTTATGCGAAAGCGGTTCCAAAGGTGATTTTGACCGGTGACGCCAACAGCGTATTCCGCAGCACGGAAGAGGAGACCGCCAAAAAAATCGCCGAGGCTAAAAACCAGTAGCCTTCCGCTGCCGCACCAGGGCTCAAACCAAAAAAGAACAAGATCGCCCCGAACGGGAGCGGTCTTGTTCTTTTTTTCTGACGGCATAATTAGGACGCCGCTACGAACTGGCTGATGATAAGAGTCTTTGGAGCACCTTAATTCAACATGATTTGGGAATTATTTGGTATAGCAGCCTTCCAAGACTCTTATTTTGTGCCGAAATCGTTATTTGAGGCAAGTTTATCGAAAATAAGAGGCCCGAACGTCACTAGCGTTGCAAAGAAGTTAACATGAAAAATACAATCTCTTGTATTTACTATATCTGTTAAATTATGATGTGTTTTCATGGCCCAAATAAAAAAAATCTCCTAT
>NZ_RBAH01000025.1 GCF_003626695.1 Paenibacillus ginsengarvi | reverse complement strand
TACCAAAGCGAATTCAGGGGGGTTGGTTTCCTATTGCCAAAAACGTGCGTATCCGGAGGATTGCGCAAAGACAATACCCTCCAAGCGGCGTTCTCCCACCCGATTAATTTTCAGGATAGAAAGTTTAACTTTGCTAAAGCGTTAAAGCGAAGTGCGAGTTTCTGTACCAAGAAAACCTTCCGCTGAACCGCGGTCGCTCATCCTTGAAAAACGTCGATAAACGTTTTTCTTATATATAAGGTTGTTACCCGCCGAAAGCGTAGGTAGGCAGCCCTTTTACCTGCGATCTGTATACGCAGAGCGCTCCGGCATGAGGCTGTTCGGCCAAGTCAGCTTCGGCTATGCCGACACGCGCCGATGTAATGTACAGGTCGGTTAGCTCGTCTCCTCCGAAGCAGCAGGAACTCGACTGATTGGCCGCTACATCGACCTTCAGCAGCAGCTCCCCGGTAACGGGATTCCAGCGATAAATGCCGTAGCCCCCCCACAGCGCCACCCAGATCATCCCTTCCGCATCGCACGTCATACCGTCCGGTACGGCTCCTTCGATCGTTACGTCAATGGCTGTTCGGCCGTTGCTCAGCTCGCCTGTCGCCAAGTCGTAGTCATACGCCATCACTTTTTTCGTAGGCGAATCGATGTAATACATCGTCCGGTTATCCGGGCTCCAGGCGAGGCCGTTGGAGCAGGAAACGTTTTCAATCACGGTGCGAATCGTCAAATCCTTTTCAAGACAATACAGCGCGCCCTGCTCCGGCTTGCCGTGCAGCGACATCGTTCCAGCCCAGAACCTTCCCGCCGCATCGCATTTCCCGTCGTTGAAGCGAGTTTCTTCCTTCCGCCCCGCCGGATTGCCCAGAAACGTAAGCTCGTCCCCTGTCGGATCGTAAGCATAAAAACCGTCCTGCATCGCCAAAACGACGCCGCCGGACGCACGCGGCACAGCCGCTCCGATTCTTTGGCTGAGCGTCTTCGCCGTTACTTCTCCGCTGTCCGGCTTGTAGGTATGCAGCACTTTTCCTTCAATATCGACCCAGATCAGCAGGCCGTTCTTCTCGTCCCAGCTCGGACCTTCCCCGAGCACCGCTTTCGTATGCAGCAGCACTTCCGCTTGCGCCACGATGGACAACCTCCCTTGAATATAAAGCTTGCTAGGCATAGCCGTTTCCCATCCATTATACACCAAAAAAAAGCGAATAGTTGCTCTGTTTCGGCTTTCCTCCCAGGCAAACGCTAGAGGGAGCGTTAAAGCGGAGCGCATCTGGGCTGTCTGCCTTCCATGCCAAATTGTTGTTTGTATATCCGGCTCCTCCGGACCATATACTTTTAGAAAGCAACCATTACATCGTTCGCGAAGAAAGGAGTGAGTTCCGATGGAGCTGTTCGCCTTGACGTTGCCGAGAAATTGCGCCGCCTTTGCCGATAAGCTTTACGTCCGATTGTCGCTTTCCGCCCGGGATTTACATACAGCCGGACATTCTGTCCGTTTCGATTGCGATTCGTACAAAACGTACGTGACCGTTCGGTGCATAGCCGAGCTGCCGGAATTCCAGTTATCCGTCTCCGGCTCCGCCGTTTACCGGTTTGCCGCCGATATGCTGGCCGCTTTTATTTTGGATGAAATGGAACATAAGCTGCTTAGGGATATTATTACCGGGCATTATCGGTATGAGGACGAGGTGGACGTTTCCTCGATCGAGCAATATTGCCGGCAAGTGCTGGACCAGCCGGAGCCTACGGAAGGCATCCCCCGGTCGCGCCAAAGAAGGCAAGCCAAAATCGCCGATCATTTGTTCCATTATTTGGAGCAGCATAACGATCTGAATGTCGTCGGATTTATCCGATTCCGATTGGCCGACTATATGAATGAACTGCGGGAAGTGGCGGAATATGCGATTGACGAGTTCATTATGGATCAGCAGTATCAGGAGTTTATTTCCTTGCTCAAATATTTCGTGTACATCCAGGAAACGAAAATACCGGTCGCTCATCTGATGCATCGCGGCGGCAACGAGTTTACTCTGTACAACGAGCAGATGAATCCGATCGATACGCAGCAGTTCGACGGTTTTACGCTGGAGCTGCTGGATAAAGAAATTAATTTCGAGGACATGATTGTCAGCACGCTGATTTCCGTTTCACCGCAAAAAATCGTCATCCACACGCGGGACCCGGAGGAACAGGTCATCAAAACGATTATGCAAATATTCGAAAACCGGGCGATGATTTGTACGTACTGCAAGCAGTGCGGCTCCGTGCTCGGAAGTAAAAACAAAGATCAGCTGTATCCTTGACACGTTAACGGCGATCGGGTAGTATATTGTAATATATATCATGAAGCAATGACCAAAGACATGAATCCCTGAGAGACTGCCCAGAGAGAGGAGACTCGCGCTGTAATCTCCTTCTGTTCGAACAGCGGATTTACCCCTTTGCAGCTTTGGCTCGAAACTTGCGGGAAATCCGGCAGGCAGTAGACACCAGCGTCTCATCCCCGTTACCGGATGCCTAAGGTTACGGCTTGTCGCTTGCGGCGGCGTAACGAATCAGGGTGGAACCACGAGACCAACACGCTCGTCCCTTTTGGGATGATGCGTGTTTTTTGCGTTAAAGTCGATCCCCCTCAAAAGGCCGATCCCCCTCTTTCAGGGAGAGCCGATCCCCCTCTTTCCCCCTTCGCCAAGGGGGAGGACTCGGGGCTAGCCGCCCCAAGACCCCGCAAGGAGCGTAGGAGCGGCGGGGCCGTCTTCGGCGGACAGTTGGTGGAAGGAGCGCTCTTTGTCTTGACGGATTAGTGCTTTCCTTCGGAAAGCATCCAATCCGCCAAGACCCGCTTAACTACGGCGATTCCATGCGACTTGGATGCCCTCTGTTGGTCTGACTGCCACTTTAGCGGGTTTGAGGGACGGCGTGCAGAGAGCCGCGTCACGACAGGGCCGTGAAGCTTATTTTCGAGCAAGGCTGAGAGCAAGAGCGAAAGGCAAGAGCGAAAGGCAAGAGCGAAAGGCAAGAGCGAAAAGAAAAAGCATCGCCGGAAAGCTACGCTTTCCAGGCAATTAAAAAGAGAAGGGCGGAAAGCAAGCTTCCCAGCCCAAGGAGGAGACAAGCATGACTGTAAAAGTAACACTACCGGACGGAGCGGTACGCGAATACGCACCAGGCTCGACCATTGAGGACGTAGCCGGATCGATCAGCTCCGGACTAAAGAAAAACGCGGTTGCCGGCAAGGTAGACGGCAAAGTAGTCGATCTGAACCACAAGCTGGAACAGGACGCGAAGGTGGAGATCGTGACGCTCGATTCCGCCGATGGGCTCGAAGTATACCGCCACAGCACGGCGCATTTGCTCGCCCAGGCGCTGAAACGGATTTACGGCAACAAAACTGTAAAGCTCGGCATCGGCCCGGTCATCGAGGACGGCTTCTATTACGACATCGATCTGGAGCAGCCGGTATCGTCCGAGGATCTAGCCAAGATCGAGAAGGAAATGGAAAAGATTACGCAAGAAAACTTGCCGATCGTGCGCCGGGAAGTAAGCCGCGAAGAAGCGCTGCGCATTTTCGGGGAACTGGAAGATCCGCTCAAGCTGGAGCTGATCCGCGACCTTCCGCAGGATGCCGTCATTACGATTTACGATCAAGGTGAATTTTTCGATCTGTGCCGCGGGCCGCATCTGCCGTCGACGGGCCGCATCAAGGCGTTTAAGCTGCTCAGCGTGGCGGGAGCCTACTGGCGCGGAGACTCGAAGAACAAAATGCTGCAGCGCATTTACGGCACCGCCTTCCCGAAAAAAGCCGACCTGGACGAACATCTCGTTCTGCTGGAAGAAGCGAAAAAGCGCGACCATCGCCGCATCGGCAAAGATTTGAAAATCTTTACCTTCTCGAAGGAAGTCGGTCAAGGCTTGCCGCTCTGGCTGCCAAAAGGCGCGAAGCTTCGCCGCCTGCTCGAGCGCTATATCGTCGATCTCGAAGAATCGCTCGGCTACAACCACGTATACTCGCCGGTGCTTGGAAGCGTGGAGCTGTATAAAATTTCCGGCCACTGGGAGCACTACCAGGAAGACATGTTCCCGAAAATGGAGCTGGACAACGAAGAACTCGTCCTTCGTCCGATGAATTGTCCGCACCATATGATGATTTATAAAAGCAACATGCGCAGCTACCGCGATCTTCCGCTGCGGATTGCCGAGCTCGGCACGATGCACCGCTACGAAATGTCCGGAGCGCTTACCGGTCTGCACCGCGTTCGCGCAATGACGCTGAACGACGCGCATATTTTTGCCCGCCCGGATCAGATCAAGGAAGAGTTCGCCCGCGTCGTCCGGCTCATTCAGCGCGTGTACGAGGACTTCGGCATTAAGGAATATCGGTTCCGCCTGTCTTATCGCGATCCGCAGGATACGGAAAAATATTACCCGGACGATGCGATGTGGGAAATGTCCCAGCGGATGCTGAAGGAAGTCGTCGAGGAGCTGAATCTCCCGTATTACGAAGCCGAAGGCGAAGCGGCGTTCTACGGGCCGAAGCTGGACGTGCAGATCAAGACGGCGCTGAAAAAGGAAGAAACGCTGTCGACCGCACAGCTCGACTTCCTGCTGCCGGAGCGTTTCGGTCTCGAGTATACCGGCGAAGACGGCAACAAGCATCGCCCGGTCGTCATTCACCGCGGCATTATCAGCACGATGGAACGGATGACCGCATTCCTGCTCGAAAACTTCGTAGGCGCGCTGCCGCTCTGGCTGTCTCCGGTGCAAGCGGTCGTTATTCCGGTATCGGACAAATTCGCCGACTATGCGCAGCAAACGACGGAGAAGCTGCTCGCTTCCGGCATCCGCGCCGAAGCCGATCTCCGCAACGAAAAGCTGGGCTACAAAATCCGCGAGGCGCAGCTTGAGAAAACGCCATACATGCTCGTTGTCGGCGAAAATGAAGTAAACGCCGGTACGCTTTCCGTGCGGAAGCGGGGCGAGGGCGATATCGGCGCTCATGCGACCGATGCCGTAATCGACATGATCGGCGAAGAAATTCGCACCAAACGCGTATAACGGATACAGGCTATGACCAAAGACACGAACGCCGGCAACGCTTCTCAGAGAGAGGGGAACAGGTGAGAGCCCCTTAAGCCCGGAGCCGGACGTTTACCGCTTTGCAGCCGCTTTGGCGAACGGACGGCCCGAGGCCCGCTTCCGCTAGCTGAAACCGGTCCATCCCCGTTACCGGATGACTGAGGTTTTGCCGTGCTCGTGCGGCGGAACGAACTTGGGTGGAACCACGACACGCTCGTCCCTTTTTGGGATGGGCGTGTTTTTTTATGGCCGATCCCCCTCTTTCGAGAAGGCCGATCCCCCTCTTTCCCCCTTCGCCAAGGGGGAGGACTCGGGGCTGGCCGCCCCAAGACCCCGCAAGGGGCGTCGGAGTGACGGGGCCGTCTTCGGCGGACAGTTGGCGGAAGAACCGCTCTTTGTCTTACCGGATAAGCTGCTTCTTGCAGAAGCGTCTCATCCGGTAAGACTCGCTTTCATACGGCGGTTCCATGCTACTTGGTGCCCATTGTCGGGGAGCCTGTTTCTTTAGAGCGTCTGAGGGAATGGCGCGCACGGGGCCGCGTCACGACGTTGTCGTGAAGCTCTCTTTCGAGCAGGGCAAAAGAGGATCGCCGGAAAGCTACGCTTCCCAGGCTAGGGAAGGGCAATAGAGCAACGCCGGAAAGCTACCATTCCAGGCCAGGAAAGCCAAGGTCAAAGGATAAGAGCGAAAAGAAAGAACAATTCAAAAGAGCATCGCCGAGAAGCTGCGCTTCTCAGGCAATAAAAGGGAGGAAAAGAAATGTCTATTCAAATTCAACTGCCCAACGGGGCCATAAAGGAATACGCCGCAGGCGTAAGTATGGAAGAGGTGGCAGGATCGATCAGCTCCAGTCTGAAGAAGCAAGCGGTCGCAGGCAAGGTGGACGGCAAGGTGATGGATCTGAGCCACAAGCTGGAGCACAATGCAAAGGTGGAAATCGTAACGCTCGATTCTTCCGAAGGGCTCGAGGTGTACCGCCACAGCACGGCGCATCTGCTGGCTCAAGCGCTGAAACGTATATACGGCGGCACAAACGTCAAGCTCGGCATAGGTCCGGTCATCGAGGACGGCTTCTATTACGACATCGACCTGGACCGGCCGGTATCTTCGGAGGATCTCGGCCGGATCGAGCAGGAGATGGCGAAGATCGCGCAGGAAAACTGGCCGGTCAAGCGCCGCGAAGTAAGCCGCGAGGAAGCGCTCCGCCTTTTCGGCGAGCTGGATGATCCGCTGAAGCTGGAGCTGATTCGCGATTTGCCGGAAGAGGCGGTCATTACGATTTATGAGCAGGGCGAATTTTTCGACCTGTGCCGCGGGCCGCATCTGCCGTCGACTGGCCGCATCAAGGCGTTCAAGCTGCTTAGCGTAGCGGGTGCTTACTGGCGCGGTGACTCCAACAACAAAATGCTGCAGCGCATTTATGGAACGGCGTTTCCGACGAAGGCGCAGCTTGACGAACATTTGGCAATGCTGGAGGAAGCGAAACGTCGCGACCATCGCCGTATCGGCAAAGAGCTGGAGCTGTTTATGTTTTCCGAGGAAGCCCCGGGGATGCCGTTTTATTTGCCGAAGGGGACGATCGTTCGCAACGAGCTGGAGCAGTTTTCGCGCGGGCATTTTGCCAAGCTCGGCTATGACGAGGTGCGTACGCCGCTTATGATGAACCGCCGCTTGTGGGAGCAATCCGGCCACTGGGACCATTACCGCGACAATATGTATTTCAGCGAAGTCGATGACGCGTCTTTTGCGCTGAAGCCGATGAACTGCCCAGGCCACATGCTCGTTTACAAAAATACGCTGCGTTCGTACCGGGATCTGCCGATCCGGATGGCCGAATTCGGCCAAGTGCACCGGCACGAGTTTTCCGGAGCGCTGAGCGGAATGATGCGAGTCCGTACGTTTTGCCAGGACGATGCGCATATTTTCGCGCGGCTTGATCAGCTTGAGGAGGAGATCGGCAACGTTATCGATCTGATCGACGGCATGTACAAGGTGTTCGGCTTCGAATACGCAATGGAGCTTTCCACGCGGCCGGAGCAGTCGATGGGAACGGATGAGCAGTGGGAGAAGGCCGAAGCGGCACTGCGAAACGTTCTGCATAAGCGGAATGTGCAGTACCGCCTGAATGAAGGCGACGGCGCGTTTTACGGACCGAAGATCGACTTCCACATTCGCGATGCGATCAAGCGGAGCTGGCAATGCGCGACGATTCAGGTGGATTTCCAGTTTCCCGAGAAGTTCGATCTCACGTATGTGGACGAAGCGAACGCGAAGGTTCGTCCGGTCGTCATTCACCGCGCCGTATACGGCTCCGTGGACCGCTTCATCGGCATTTTGACGGAGCATTTCGCTGGCGCGTTCCCGGTATGGCTGTCTCCGGTTCAAGCCGTCGTCGTACCGGTATCCGATATATTCGCGGACCAAGCGTCGGCCATTGTCCAGTCGCTCATCGCATCCGGCGTACGCGCGGAAGCCGACCTGCGCAGCGAAAAGCTGGGCTACAAAATCCGCGCGGCGCAGCTCGCCAAAACGCCTTACATGCTTATTGTAGGGGAGCAGGAAGCCGGGAACGGAACGGTTGCCGTTCGCCACCGGGACAAGGGCGATATCGGCAGCTTCCTGCTCGATTCGTTCGTTTGCCGAATTACGGAGGAGATTCGCACGAAAGCCAAGCAGTAAATGTTGGTATCCGCACGCCCGATCCGGTGACACGGACGGGCGTGTTTGCTTTACCGATCTTCTCCCTCTGTCGTATACGATGGAGTTCTATGGGGAATGCTCTACGATATGGATACCAAATTGCTTATGCCCAAGCTGTATCAATCCCGTACGTGCCGCGCCTTCCTGCTGTTCGGGGCGCTGCTCGCCGCGCTGGGACCGGTGGAGAGCAACTCCGCCGCTCGTTATGCGCATTCTGCGTCATCCGGTCATTCATCCTCCGCGGCGAAGGCCGGCAATCCCGCCGAGACGGCCGGGCCGGGAGCGGATATGCCCGTCTCCGCATCGTCCCGCGGTATCGTTCTCGAACGATTGTCCAAACTGAAAACTCGACAAGAGCTGATCGAACAAAATAAAAAATTTCCGATGCTGCACGAGGACGCTTCGAAGTTTTTGGGCTCGGTTGAAGTGGTCGCTACCGGCTATTATGCCGGGGTAGAGTCTACGGGCAAGCGTCCCGGCCATCCCGAATACGGCATTACGTATTCCGGCGTGAAGGTGCGTCAAGGCGTTCTGTCCACGATCGCAGCCGATCCTAAAATATTTCCGCTCGGTACGATTCTGTACATTCCGGGCTACGGCTACGGGATTGTGGCCGACACCGGCTCAGCGATCAAGGGCAAGAAGATCGACTTGTATTACGAAACGAAAGCGCAAATATACAAGGAATGGGGGAAGCGGACGGTTCACGTATTTATCGTCAAGCAGGGAAACGGCAAAGTTTCCGAGCAGACGCTGAAGATGTGGGACGAGGTGTTATCCGTCGTCTCCGATCCGAGCCTTGCCGCTTTAGGCTTATAACCTACTATTATATTTAGACGTTTTCCGATTCCGCCCGCTCGGGCGGATTGGAGGCGTCTTTTTGCATTTTCATACTTGCAAGAGACATTATCGCCGATTTCGCATACGGGCGCGATTCGTAGCTTTTTTTGGCGAGGGAGAGGTGCGGCAATAGCCGATTTTCTTTTCTTTTTCGTTAAAACTATACAGAATGCGGCATAGAAAGGACTTTGGTTTCTTTTATTTTTGACGATAGTGTGGTACTATAGGTTCGGATGTAAAGCGCATACATTGCCATTTGACATTTGCTGTTCTAGGAGATGGGCCTGATGAATACAGGGTTGCTGCAGACCGACTCTAATAGCAAGGAAGAGCAAGATGCGTTGCTGATGGAAGTGTACAAACAAATGTTTATCGTCACTTACTCAATCATTCGCAACAAGTCTGAAGCGATGGACGCCGTGCAGGAATCGTGGGTCAAAATATTGCGCAAGCTGGATACGCTCCGCGAGCGGGATAAGCTGATCCAGTGGGCCAAAGTGATCGCAACGAATACGGCCTACAATATGATCAAGCGCAAAGTGGCCGTCTCCCTCGGCGATCCGGAAGAAACGGGCATAACGCTTGTGGCTCCCGAAGGTGTGGAGGAGCGGGTGATGCGCAATATCATTTTCGAAGAAATGAACAAGCTGGACGAGAAGACGAAACAAATTTTGACGTACAAATATTACTACGATATGAAAGATAAGGACATCGCCGAAAGGATGGATTTGCCGATCGGCACCGTCAAGGCGCGCATTCATCGGGGGAAGGAGCAGTTGAGGGCGATGCTGAGCGATCCTTACCTGAGACCCGACTAAATCCGTACATAAACAGGTAACCTCCGTCGAATAATACATCGTAAACGGAGGTGACCTAACGTGGCGAAGAACAAAAACAAAAATCAGCAAAACTACAACGCGGAAGCGGCCGAAGAAGTTACGGCCGGAGCCAACAAGAAGCAGAAAAACGCGAAGCAAAACCGCGAATAGACGGATATACAAAAGATACAAGAGAGGAGCTTAAAGGCTCCTTTTCTTCTGTACAGAAGCTGCCGTCCCCCGTGACGGCGGCTTTTTCGCCTTTGCTTAAGCGCGTAAGGGTCCAGTTTTTCCCTCCGTCCTCAGACCGAGGACAAATCAATCCGCCGACTCTTTGTTTGCTCCCCGAAATCACATACAATAAAAGTACACAAAACAGGTATGAATGTATACGCTGGAGGAGTTCAAAATGAAAAACGGATTTTGGGGCAAGTCGATCGGCGGTTTTATACTGATCGCGATCGGGGTCATCTTTTTCCTGAATCAGATCGATATCATTCAGTTCGACTTGGGGTATATCCTTTCCCATTTTTGGCCGGTCGTGCTTATTGTGATCGGGCTTAACGGCGTATTGTCGCAGCGCTGCTTCAATCTCGGCTCGCTCGTATGGGGCGGATTCATGATTGCGCTCGGTCTTGTCTTTCTGAACAAAAATTTCAACTGGGTTTCGAATTTCGGGGTCGGTGACTTGGTCAAATATGCCATTCCTGTTATTCTGATAGTAATCGGCATTGGGCTGCTCTTCCGCCCGAGAACGCGACCGCCTATTTCGGAGCCGGAGCCGTATACGCCGAAAGATTGGCGGCCGTACTCCAGCGATCTTGGGGATGGCGGCGAGGCAGCGCCGGGTCCAGACGGGCCGGGGGAAGCGAAGCGTCAAACGCCTCCTGGAGTAGAGCAGCCGGCTTCCGGATCGCAATGGGGGCCGCACGGCTCGCATGGCGCAATGGGCTGGCATCAGGCCAAGCAGGAGTGGAAGCGGCGTAACCATGAGTGGAGAGACGAGCTGAGACAGCGTAAGCGCGATTGGAAACGGGGATGGAAGCAGTCGATGCATGACGGGCATCACGGACATCACGGGCATCACCACGACTGGTCGCATGGCTGGTCGCACGGCGAAGGGGTGGACAACCGCCACAATTTTATCGGGGATATCCGGATCGGCAGAGACTACTGGGAGCTGAAGCCGCTCAACATCTCCCACTTTGTCGGCGATACCGAAATCGACTTGACCCGCGCCAACATTCCGTTCGGCGAAACGACGATCAACATATCCAGCTTCGTGGGCGATGTGAAAATTTTCGTTCCAAACGACTTGCAGCTTGAGATCAGTGTGCGCGCGTCGGCCTTTCTCGGCGATATGAGCGTGTTCGATCGGTGGGAGGGCGGCTTGTTCCGCAACATGAAAGCCGAATCGCCGCAATATTTCGATGCCGAGAAACGGATCAAGGTTAATGTCAGCACGTTTATCGGCGATGTGAGGGTGAAGAGGGTCGGATGAACCGGTTAACCAGATCGATTAACATCAAATGGCAGCTGCTCAGCTATTTCGTAGGGGCGCTGGCCATCGTGCTCGGCGGCTTTGCGATAGGCTGGCTGTACTGGAGAGAAGAATTAAGCACCAACCGGCTGTGGATCGAATACGTGCTGTTTCTGGTCGTCTCCGGACTCGTCGTCGTTTATTTGATCGCTACGCAGCATCAACGCAAAATCGATACGCTGCATTTGGCCATTTTGCAGCTTGCCAACGGCAATTTGGGAGAGAGGATCCAGCCCCTGGGGATGGATCCATTCGACCGTATATACGGAGATTTCAACGAAATGGCCGCTTCTCTCGAAAAAAGGGTGATGCTGCTGCAAAAGGTCGGCGAAGAAAACGTCATGCTGCAGGCGAAGTCGAACGAGGACGCCGTTATCGAGGAACGGAAACGGCTCGCCCGCGATCTGCACGACACGGTCAGCCAGCAAATGTTCGCGATCCATATGTCCGCCGCTTCGCTCGCCAAAATGGTCGAACGCGGTCAAATGGAAGCGGCCGCGCCGATTCTCGGGCAGCTCGTGACGATGTCGAATTTGACGCAAAAGCAGCTTCGCGGCATGATCGCCCAACTGCGGCCAATCGAGCTCGAGGGACGGCGGCTGTCGGATGCGCTCGACAAATGGTTTCCCGACTATTGCCGGCAAAACGGCCTTCAGGGCAATATGGATATTAGGCTCGCCCGCGCTTTATCGGAAGGCATCGAGCATCAGCTGTTTCTGATCATTCAGGAAGGGATGGCCAATGTTGTCAAACATGCCTCCGCACGGCATGTGGCGCTGTCGCTCCACGATACCGGCAATCAGTTCGTGCTGCAAATACACGACGATGGGCAGGGCTTCGAGAGCGATGTGACCCGTAGCAATTCATACGGTTTGTCGACGATGCGCGAGCGCGCCCAGAAGCTGGGCGGCAGTATGGAGCTGCGCAGCAAGACCGGGGCGGGGACGCGGATACGCATCAGCATCCCGAAGTTCGAAACGCCGGAGCTTGTACAAGACCCAGGTAAAGAACAGGAGCGTAATGATGGGGAACGCGATTAAAATAATGATCGTTGACGATCACGATATGGTAAGGCTCGGCCTGAAGACGTATTTGTCGATGGAGAGCGATTTCGACGTCATCTCCGAGGCGGGGAACGGTAAGGAGGCTCTGGAGCGGCTCGGCGCTCTGGAAGAAACCGCGCTTCCCGACATGATTTTGATGGATTTGATGATGCCGCTAATGGACGGAGTCGAAACGACGCGAGAGGTCGTACGGAACTATCCGGACATCAAAGTCATTTTGCTGACCAGCTTTTTGGAAGATGAGAAAGTGCTCCAGGCGATCGAGGCCGGGGCGATTACGTATGTGCTGAAAACCGTATCGTCGGACGAGCTGGCGCATGTGCTGCGCAGCTCCTTCCGCGGGCTTCAGGTCATGAACTCGGAAGTGTCGCAGGCGCTGACGCGGGGATTGCGAAAACGGTCGACGGAGTCCAGCCAGGACGAAGAAGCCGGACTTACGAGCCGGGAGATGGAAGTGCTGCTGCTGATCGCCGATGGCAAAACGAACAAAGATATTGCCGACGAGCTGCATATCAGCATCAAAACGGTGAAGACGCATGTCAGCAATCTGCTGATGAAATGCGAGGCGATCGACCGGACGCAGCTTGCCATCTACGCCCATCGCCGAGGATGGAGCGGAGGCGCAGCCAAATAGGGATAAAACCGCAGGTTTTGGCGCATGCTAGAAATAAAAACGATCGCTGGAAGGCTGAAAGTCGCTACGAGCTCCGACGGGGCCATTTTCGGCTGATTTTCTGCGGCGATCGGTGACGGAGGTGTGCGCCTTGAAGCCGATACATTCCGCGTTAGATGGGCGGATGGAAGAGTACGATCGCGTTTACGATTATTTGCAGCAGCATCAGTTTACGCTCGGCGGCAATTGGGAGTACGATCACGGCAGCTTCGACCATGCGCTGGATGAGGCGAATAAAGTGTGGCTGCGCCTGCCGTTTGAGGTGACGCGGGGCCGGTTGGAAAGCGCGGATGCCCCGAACCCGGGAACCCGTATTATGATGGGCACGCCGTTCGTGCTCAAGCATCTGTACAACGAGGGATTGGACGACGATGCCACCATGCGGACGTACGGGGCGTTGTTCGACCAATTCCAGGCACCTGTCGACGAGGATGCCAAAGTAGAGGATCACTGGGTAACGCGAGGCGAACAGCTGCTTCGCAAAGTGGAACAGGGGCTTTTGTAGCTCCTGTTATTTTTGCTTTTCGGCCTTTTTTCGGAACAAGCTACAAACGCTTCTCTTCACTTTTTGGAGTTCTTTCAGGGGCTCCCCGAAAAGTATTCGGAACAAGCTGCGAAGGAGTACGTCACTTTTTGGGGTGAATTTAGGTTCATTTTAGTTTGTTTTAATGTTTGTTTAAGGTTGCGGGCGCAATATAGGAATCAAGAAAGAAACATAACCAAAGCATCGGATCAACGATGCAAGGAGCAACAAACCGGAGGAGGAACTAGCTATGGAAAACAACAAACGCGATTACAGCGATTTCTTCAAACCGCAAAACGGCGAGCCGAACGGCGGGAATGAGAACGATATGAATAAACAGACGGACCAAACCGAGAAGCCATCCTACTACTATTCCTACGGTCCTTTCAAGTCCGCTGCACACGGAGAGCCGGATACGACAACCGCCTCAAGTGCAGACGGCACATCGCAAGTGGAAATTACGACGCCGCGTCCGGTTCGCCCTTACTTCGGATACGACAAAGGCGATACACAAGGCGCGCAGCCGGTTTCGGCGCCTCAATGGGATTACAGCGGAGCGAAGAAAAAGCCGAACTCGTTCAAATCTTATTTCGCGGCATTTCTGGCCGGAGCGGTAGTCGTAGGAAGTTTGATGTTCGTCTCAGACAAATACGACATGTTCGGAGGAGCCGGTGCCGCCGCGCCAAGCAGCAGCGCCATTGCGGGATCGGTTACGAAGGCGAACGGCGGCGGAGGCAATGGCGGGGCTACTACGGCGGCGCTGGAATCGATCGTTCGACCGGATAACATTTCGCAAATCGTAAATAACTCGAGTCCGGCCGTCGTCAAGATCAATACGTACGTCAAGGCAAGCTCCCGATCCAGAAGTGGTGGTGGCAGCTCCGACATCTTCGACTACTTCTTCGGAAACGGACAGCGCCAGCAGCAGCCGAACACGAATAACGGCAGCGCCAATCAGCGCCAATCGCTGGGCATGGGTTCCGGATTCGTTTTCGATAAAGAAGGCTACATCTTGACGAACGAGCACGTCGTAAACGGTGCGGAAGAAATCGAAGTCGAAGTTCAAGGCTACAGCCAGCCGCTCAAAGCAAAGCTGCTTGGTTCGGAATACAGCCTTGACCTGGCCGTGCTCAAAATCGAGAAGCAGGACGGCAAAGACTTCGCCGCGCTCCAAATGGGCAGCTCCGACGATATTAACGTAGGCGACTGGGTCGTTGCGATCGGCAACCCGTACGGCTTCGATCACACGGTTACGGTAGGCGTGCTCAGCGCGAAGGAACGCCCGATCGATATTCCGGATGAGCAAGGAACGCGCGAATACAAGCATCTGCTGCAAACGGACGCTTCGATTAACCCGGGCAACTCCGGCGGTCCGCTGCTTAACCTGCAAGGGCAAGTAATCGGCATCAACACCGCCGTCAGCGCCCAGGCGCAAGGAATCGGCTTCGCAATCCCGACGAGCACAGTCATGTCGGTACTGGAAAACTTGAAAAATAACGTCAAGGTACCGATTCCTTACATCGGCGTTAACATTCAAGACATCCCGGAAGAATGGGTAAAAGAACTGAAGCTGGACAGCAAGGACGGCACGATCGTCGCCTCCGTTGTTCAAGGCAGCCCGGCATCCAAAGCCGATATCCAGCCGTATGACGTCATTACGGAAGTGAACGGCGAGAAAGTGAAAACGTCCGATGAGTTCCGCACGAAGATCAAGGCGATGAAGGTGAACGACAAAGTGACGCTTACCGTCAAACGGAGTGGCAAAACGCTCACGACCGGCGTCATCATCGGCGATATGAACAAATAAGGCGGTATGAAACAGGATGGAGGAAAGCAGAACGGGACGCCCAAGTCGTTCCTCCTGCTTTCCTTTTTGCTTGTTCAGATTTGCATCTGGCAAAAGGGTATACTACGATAAATGTAATGCATTGCGCTGCAACGCTTCACGTCACTTTTTGGGTTGCATTTGGGGCTCCCCGAAAAGTAATCGGATTAAGCTGCAAAGCTTCACTTCACTTTTTGGGGTAACTTAGGGAGGTACGAACTTGAGAGAACCTATTCTTGTAATAGACGACGATGAAAAAATTACGTCCATGCTCCGGCGGTCGCTGGCATTCGAAGGATATACGGTAGCAACCGCCAACAACGGAGCGGAAGGCCTGAAAATGATGCTGACGATGGAGCCGGCTCTGATTATCCTCGACGTGATGATGCCGCAGATGGACGGCTGGGAAGTATGCCGCCGCGTCAGGGAAAGCGGAAGCTCTGTGCCGATTCTTATGCTGACGGCCAAAGACGATATCGCCGACAAAGTGAAAGGGCTCGATCTAGGGGCCGACGACTATTTGGTCAAGCCCTTTGCGCTGGAAGAGCTGCTGGCCCGCCTCCGCTCGCTGATGCGCAGACGGGGAGAAACGGCGGAGCAGAAGACGAACCGGATGGGCTACGAAGACATTACGCTCGATCTGGATACGAGAGAAGTCGTCCGGGGTGATTACAAGATCGAGCTGACGACGAAGGAGTTCGACCTGCTGCATCTGTTTTTGCAAAATCCGAAGCGGGTGTTGTCCCGGGACATTATTATGGAGAAAATATGGGGCTACGACTACAGCGGCGAATCCAACGTGCTGGAAGTATACGTGGCGCTGCTGCGTCAAAAGCTGGAGGAGCACGGCGGCAAACGGATCATACAGACGGTTCGGGGAGCGGGCTACGTTCTGAGAGGGGATTGACGACAAGTGTCGATACGTCTTCGTTTGACGCTTTGGTATTCGAGCATACTGGCGGTGACCTTGCTTTTTTTCGGAATCGCTCTCTATACGTTTTTTTCGTACAAGCTGCAAACCGACCTGCGCAATGAGCTGATCGTACAGGCGCAAGAGGTCAATAAAGAAATTAAAGGCTACGGCTTCTTTTTCAGCTTGCCGAATTTGCGCGAATTCAAGTCGGCCGGCATCTACATGCAGAGCATCTCGATTCAGGGACAAGTGAAACGGTCCAGCAATCTGAACAGCAATCTGCCCTATTCGGAAGAGAGCATCAACAAGGTGCTTCACGGCGGAGTCTCTTTTGAGAAGATCCGGGTCAATCAGGAATTCAACATGCTGATGTATTACAGCCCGCTGCTGCTCGAGGGATCGCTTGTCGGCGTGCTGCAGGTGGCGACGCTTACGGACGATGTCGATCATTTTTTGCAAAATATCCGGCTCATCTTGATTTCCGTCGGTTTGCTGACGATATTGTTCGCTGCCTCGGCAGGCTGGTTTTTGTCGCGCAAGGCGCTTAAGCCGATCGAAAATGTGATCGATGCGGCGAATACGGTCGAGAAAAGCGCCGATCTGAACAAACGGATCGATTACACCGGACCGATGGACGAAATCGGGCGGCTCACGGATACGATCAACGGAATGCTGGCCCGCATCCAAGGCATGTACTCCGAGCTGGACGACGCTTATCGCGCGCAGAGACGCTTTGTTTCCGATGCCTCGCACGAGCTGCGAACCCCGCTCACAACCATTCGGGGCAATGTCGACCTGCTGGAAAAAATATGGAATACGGCCGCGCTGAAGGCAGGAGACGAGTCCGGCACGAAACAAATCCAGGAAAGCAGCGTCGAGCTTTCGAAGGAAGCGATGCATGATATTGCCTCCGAGGCGGAGCGGATGTCGAGGCTGGTCAACGATATGCTTTCGCTGGCCCGAGCCGACGCTGGGTTTACGATGAACAAGGAACCGATCGAGCTGAGATCGCTTGTCGATGAAGTCATCCGGCGCGCGCAGTTTTTGCCGCGAAGCACGGAATGGCAAACCGGCGATATCGATGTCCTCAACATGGCTTACGTCAGGGGCAACAAAGACTATTTGCAGCAGCTGCTGTTCATCCTGATCGAAAATGCGTTCAAATATACCGAGCAGGGCTCGGTGAAGCTGGATGCGCTGCATGCCCGCGGGCAGTTCGGGATTCGGATTAGCGATACCGGTATCGGCATGGACAAGGACGAAATTCCGCATATTTTCGAGCGTTTTTACCGGGCCGATCCTTCCCGCGGCAAAAAAGCCGGCACGGGGCTCGGGCTTTCCATAGCCAAGTGGATCATTGATCAGCACGACGGTTCGATCGAGGTAAAGACGCGTAAGGAAGAAGGTACCACGTTTACGGTATGGCTGCCGGAGCTTCATTCGCTTTCTTCTCCAGATTGAATACGGTATAATGAAAATAAAGTCGAAATTTTCATGCGATATTGGGAAAACGGCTTTGTTTTTATACTACTAAAATTTATAAGTTTCGGGGCTCCCCGCAAAGTATTTGGAATGAGCTTCGGAGCTTTGGCTCCACTTTGTGGGGTTATCTACTCTATTCGAGTTTAACTCGTTGGCGAAAGCGGGCGATGGCGATGGAAGTACTGAAAATTTCTCCCAGAGGATACTGCTACGGCGTTGTCGATGCGATGGTGCTCGCGCGTCAAACGGCCCGCAACCTCGATCTGCCTCGGCCGATCTATATTTTGGGAATGATCGTGCATAATAGTCATGTGACCGAAGCTTTCGAGGACGAAGGCGTCATTACGCTGGACGGGGCCAACCGTCTTGAAATATTGGAGAAAATCGATAAAGGAACGGTCATTTTCACCGCCCACGGCGTTTCTCCGGAAGTGCGGCAGCGGGCCAGGGAGAAAGGGCTGACCGTCGTGGACGCCACATGTCCCGATGTGACCAAGACGCATGATTTAATTCGCGAGAAGACGGGGCAGGGCTATGAGATTATCTATATTGGCAAGAAAGGGCACCCGGAGCCGGAAGGCGCAATCGGGATCGCCCCGGAACGCGTGCATCTGATTGAGAGGGCGGAGGAAGTCGACGCGCTGCATTTGTCGACCGACCGCATCATCATTACGAATCAGACGACGATGAGCCAATGGGACATTCGTCATATTATGAACCGGCTGATCGCCAAATTTCCGTCCGCCGAAATTCATAACGAAATTTGCCTGGCCACGCAAGTTCGGCAGGAAGCGGTAGCGGAGCAGGCGAAGGAAGTCGACCTCGTCCTCGTCGTCGGCGATCCGCGAAGCAACAATTCGAACCGGCTTGCCCAGGTGTCGGAAGAAATTGCGGGAACGAAGGCCTACCGCATCTCCGATGTGTCGGAGATCGATATCGGCTGGCTGAACGGCCTATCCAAGGTTGGTGTTACTTCGGGCGCATCCACTCCGACTCCGATCACGAGAGAGGTTATCGGATTTCTGGAACAATTCGACCCGGCCAAGCCGGAAACATGGGAAATCAAAAGAACTGTAAACAAGAACAAGCTGCTCCCGCCGGTAAAAGTACTAACTACAGAATAGGGATGATGACCGATGCCGGTACAAGAGGGGCGTTCCGCAGACTTTCGTACGAAGTCGAGATGGGCCAAGGCATGGAGAGGGATGACCCGGTGGTTCAAATATAAGTATTTACAATTGTCCCGGGCGAAGGGCGGTGCCGCCAAAGTAGCGGCCGGCTTTTCCATCGGTTTGGCGGTGGAAATGTTCACGCTGCCTACATTCGGGCTGGCCTTTTTCCTTATTTTCCCTCTCGTTTATTTGTTTCGGGCGAGCCTGGCCGGGGCTCTGATCGGTTTTGTTTTCGGGAAAATCATTTATATCCCGGTAGCTTTTCTGAATGCGAAGGTCGGAGGTTTTATTTTACCGGACCATTTGGGCAATTGGATATCGCTTTTGCCCCATTGGCTCAGAAAAATGATTTATATGAACGCCAAGCTGATCGTCGGGGGGATGGTGAACGGTACAGCGATGGCGCTGCTGCTGTATTTCCCGCTTAAGCAGCTGCTTGGGCTGTTTACGGCAAGGCGTTCCGAGAAGCGGCGTTTGCGCCGGGAACAGGTTGTTTTAAAAGCAAACGATTCGATAAATCGTCCGTAACGGATCGATCGGAGCAACTGGCCGTCGGTCCTTTTTTCGTTTGTATAACATAGCAATCGCTTACGGAAGTACTCACTGAATAGGCACAACTTTCCCTGTTGACGAAACCGGGCATATCCTGTATATTTGCTTTAACGAATAAAAGCTTAAAAGCGTATAAGCATCGAAGCATCGAAGCGTCTAAGTGCGGAAGAACAAGCTCGTTATGCCTGCGATCGCTACTATAAGAGGAGAGTGACATTTATGATAGCTGTAACATCGAATTCCGTTTCCGACGAACGAATCGCCGAGATTGTCCACCATATCGAGAAGCATGGCGTCCAGGCGCATGTATCGAAAGGAACGGACCGCACGGTCATCGGCATTATCGGTAAAGCCGACCCGAAGCTCGCGGAGCAGCTCCGCCAAATGAAAGGGATCGAGAACGTGATTAAAATATCGAAGTCGTATAAGCTTGCCAGCCGGGATTTCCACCCGGACAATACAGTTATCAACATTAAAGGCGTGAGCATCGGCGGAAGCGAGCTGGTCATTATGGGCGGACCGTGTGCGGTCGAATCGCCCGAGCAGATCGACGAAATCGCCCGGCTCGTGAAGGCGGCCGGCGGACAGGTGCTTCGCGGCGGCGCGTTCAAGCCGAGAACCGGTCCTTACAGCTTCCAGGGCGTTGGCGTGGAAGGACTGGAGATGATGGCCGAGGCGGGCAAAAAGCACGGGCTTTTGACGATTACGGAAGTTATGACGCCGGAATACGTTGACGTTTGCGCCGAACATGCGGACATTTTGCAGGTAGGCACGCGCAATATGCAAAACTTCGATCTGCTGCGCAAGCTCGGGACGATCCAGACGCCGGTGCTGCTGAAACGCGGCTTCAGCTCCACGTACGACGAGTTCCTGAATGCGGCCGAGTACATTTTGGCCGGCGGCAATCCGAACGTGATGCTTTGCGAGCGCGGCATCCGCACGTTCGAAACGTACACCCGCAATACGCTGGACTTGACGGCGATCCCGGTTCTTCACCAGCTCAGCCATCTTCCGGTCATCTCTGACCCGAGCCACGGCACGGGACGCCGGGAGCTCGTCGAGACGATGTGCAAAGCGTCGGTTGCGGCGGGAGCGGACGGTTTGATCGTGGAAATGCACACCGATCCGGACAACTCGATGACAGGTGACGGCGTACAGTCGCTGTTCCCGGATCAGTTTGCGAAGCTGCTGCAAGATTTGGAGAAGCTGGCTCCGCTGTGCGGCAAGACGTTCGATACGCAAAAGCAGCCGATTCACGCGTAAATTTACCCCAAAAAGTGAAGCGAAGCTTCGAAGCTGATTCCGATTACTTTTGGGGGAGCCCCCGAGAGAACCCAAAAAGTGAAGCGAAGCTACGGGGCACAAAACAAGATTCCCACCAACAGGGCTGGGGGTCTTGTTTTTGCATTCAAGTCAATCAATAAGAGTCTTTAGGGAGTGTTAAACTAGCGGACGCTCGCGACTTCACCTTGAATAGAAGCCTTTTGGGACTGTTATTCCGAGGTATTCCTAATTGTTTGCGGTTATTGCGAAGGAATAAGTGGCTCAAATGCACTTTATTCTTGAAAAACGATCATTTGGAAACGAATAGCAGCCCCTAAAGTCTGCTATTGCAAATGACCAGCCGGTACAGGTAAGCGGGTGGGGCCGCCAAAGCCGAAAAACAGCTCTTCGCACGAAGAGCTGCTTTTTTCGATCATTTACGTCTCCACCGTAATCGTCGGAGCGGAGATGGTCGGGTCCGTATATGTGGAATTTCCCGTAGAAGCGACGAATTGGATGACGATAGGGGAGGAGGTAGCGATCTGATCGCCATCCTCAATCGAGATTTGGCTCGTCGTCAAGGTGGACAAGCCTTCCTGCTGGAGCACACCGTTGACATAAAGACTATAAAAGCCGCTGTTCGTCGGAAATTGCGTGACGGGATCGCCGGAGCCATCGACAAAGGCTGTGGCCAAAATCGTCAAGGTCGTACCCGTTACGGTTCCAGCGGAAGCAAGCGCCACAACTTGCTGCGAGGTAGAGGATACGGTTGTGCTGACCGAGCCGCCAGTAGCGGTCGGCGCAGTCGCAGTTGCGGTAATATACATTTTGATTAAGCTGGCTGGCATACAATCACCCCCTTTCCTTCTCTTGAAACGGCGAGCGCTGGCCGAAGTTCTCCGCTTGCAGCGCGAATGCTTCGGCATTGTCTTTACACTGCTATGGCTGGAGCCTCCGACAAGACAAACAAACTGGAGCACAATCGGCACGCCTTCCTGCGGCGGAGCGGCTGTCCGGAACAGAAGCTTCCCGCCTCGCACCTTATAAAAGGAATCCGGCTGAAGAACGCCGTTTACGAACAAGTTCATATAAGTAGCCCGCTTCGGATTGCGGATTCGATTCGCTTTCGAGGGAGGAGCGGCGTCCCGGTTCGTATAGACCCGCCGTTTGTTTGTCGCTATGGCGCAGTAAAAGTAGTTTTTTGCTTTTATCATTGGCTTGGACGTCAGTCTCACCCCCTTCAGCGCTTTAAATGAAGTGCAAGCTGTTCTTTTATTTCATTCAGCAGAGCATGTTCCCGTATGGACTTTTTGCTTAGTTCCCGGAACCTATTTCTCTAACGACGCGAACTTTTGTCCAAATTGTGAAGGTAAACGCTTTCGATGTAAACAAACCTGACACGGGTGCAAAAAATACCTTACATAAGTATTGACGCTATAGGGAGGGGAGCTTATAATAAATCCATAAACGACAAAAACCTGAACAATAATCGGCGTGCTTGCAGAGAATGTTCGGAAATGGGAGGATTTGAATCATGACTGTTCAAAATGTGCTCCAATTGATCAAGGAAAAAAATATCGAGTGGGTCGATTTCCGTTTTGTAGGTTTGCTTGGCAAGGCTCAGCATATCAGCTTGCCGGCCAGCGAAGTAGACGAGGACACGTTCGTAAACGGAGTAGCGTTTGACGGTTCGTCCATCCCCGGATTCCGCGGTATCGAAGAATCTGACATGGTTATGATGCCGGACACCGAAACGGCTTATATCGATCCGTTCACTGCGCACCCTACCTTGATTATTATGTGTAACATTCATTTGCCGGACGGCGAACGCTACGAGCGCGACCCGCGTTCGATCGCCCAGAAGGCTGAAGAATATATGCAGCAAGTCGGCATCGGGACAGCAGCGTTTTTCGCACCGGAATCCGAATTTTTCATCTTCGACGACGTTCGTTTCGAAAACGGCATGAACAAATCGTACTTCGAAGTCGACTCCGAAGAAGCGGCATGGAACAGCGGCCGTAAAGAAGAAGGCGGCAATCTCGGCTTCAAAACGCCGGTAAAAGGCGGCTATGTTCCTGTTGCTCCGATGGATACGCAGCAAGATATCCGCAGCGAAATGTGCCGTTTGATGGCGGATGCGGGCCTGCGCATCGAGCGCCATCACCACGAAGTGGCGACTGCCGGTCAAGCCGAAATCAACTTCCGTTTCGACACGCTGACGAAAACGGCCGACAACCTGCTCAAATACAAATACATCGTGCATAACACGGCTCGCCAATACGGTAAAGTGGCAACCTTCATGCCGAAGCCGCTGTTCGGAGACAATGGCTCCGGGATGCACGTTCACCAATCGATCTTCAACGGCGATACGCCTCTGTTCTATGAAAAAGGCGGCTATGCGAACCTGAGTGAAACAGCGATTCATTATATCGGCGGCATTTTGCACCATGCACCGGCTCTGATCGCCTTGACGAACCCGAGCACGAACTCGTTCAAACGTCTCGTGCCTGGTTACGAAGCGCCTGTTAACCTCGTGTTCTCGAAGGGCAACCGTTCCGCTGCCGTCCGTATTCCGATTGCAGCCGTTACGCCGAAAGGCTGCCGCATCGAGTTCCGTACGCCGGACTCGACGGCTAACCCGTACCTCGCATTCGCGGCTATGCTGCTTGCAGGTCTCGACGGCATTCAAAACAAAATCGACCCGCGCAAATTGGGCTACGGTCCGTTCGATACGAACATTTACGAGCTTTCCGACGCGGAAAAGAACGAAATCCGCAGCGTTCCGGGAACCCTTGACGAGGCGCTCGACGCTCTCGAAGCGGATAGCGAGTTCCTGACCAAAGGCGGCGTCTTCACGAAAGATTTCATCAGCAACTATATCGAACTGAAGCGCGGCGAAGCGAAATCCGTCAACATCCGCATTCATCCTCAAGAATATTCCTTGTACTTCGACTGCTAATCGAGTCGAGTCCAGCAGCCCCCGGCCATCCGCCGGGGGCTTTTGCGTAAAATAACACTCGGGGTATAAGATGCAAGCCGGAAACGAACACTATTCCGGAGAAACGTGCGGAAGGAGTGGAGCCTATGTTTGATCGCAGAAACAGCGAGTTGTTCGAGAGCGGCGACAGCCGATTGTCGGAGCGGGAGCTGGCGGACGATCCCGAGGCGTTGTACGATCTGGAGGACGGCGGTGATGCCGAAGCGGACGGCGATGGCGATACGGTATACCGCTTTGAGGGAGTGGCCCAGTTCGTTAATGCGCTGTATGCCGATCAGATGGATATTAACGAGGCGATGGAGCATTTTCGCCGCGGCTATGATGGAGCTGCAGGTGACGAGTGAACAGGCAGACTGAGCCTGTTCGCCACTCGAATTTTTTGGACAAAGCCTTTTTTCGGACGATAATCCGAAAAAGGGCTTTTTTGCCGTTCAAATGGTTGCGGCCCTGGTACCGAAAGTCTGACTTCGGACTAGACCAAAGCCTTGGAGGAAAAACATTCCTGAGCCGGATTTGCAGGGGCGTGCTTTTCCGTACAATAAATCATGGAGAAACCAAACATAGAAAAAAATTTGGGATAGGAGCAATGAACATATGAAACCTTTGAAATTGGCAAAAAAGAGCTTGTTGGTAGGTAGCTTGGCTGCAGCGATTTTGCTGGGCGGAACGATTCCCGGATTCGGCGGGGAAGCGGCATACGCTTCAGAGACAACAGGTGTAGTAAATTACGAAAAAATTGTGGAAACCCATTTAGCTAGTATCATTGTCGATGTTGCTTCTTTGGCCGATCAACAAGATAGTGCGATCCGTGATTCGTTGCGGCAAGGCAAAAGTTTGGTTGAAGCGTCCGGTATGAAGGGCGATGATTTGTTGGACACTTTGATCACCTCGATGAATCAAAGTATTGATTTCGCGGCACGTGACGACAAGTCGGTAAAATCTGAGGAACTGAAACGACTTAAAGCCGACGCAGCAGGAAAGATTTCCTCAATCTTATTGACCAAAGGTTATGAAGACAAGATTGTGATAGAAGTGGATTATAAAAAAGTCGTGGAAAAAGAAGTATCGTCCATTATTGGCGGCGTCGCGCTTTACGCCAACAAGACGGACGATGCAATCAGAAAAGTGCTGGAACAGGGGGGGACACTAGTTGAAGCGTCCGGACTGAAGAGCGACGAATTGTACGATAAGCTGGTAAATTCGATGAATCAAAGCATCGATTTCGCAGCCCAAAATGACAAATCGATCACGGCGGATCAACTGAACCGGATGAAATCCGAAGCGGCGGCCAAAATCTCGACTGCTCTTTCAACGAAAGGTTACGGAAGTACCAAAGAGGTCAAAGTGGATTATGACAAGGTCGTGGAAACAGAATTATCAACTATTATAGGCGGTGTAGCTCTTTACGCCAACAAAACGGACACCGCAATCAGAGACGCTTTGCAGCAGGGGAAAACGCTGACTGAAGCATCCGGACTGGAGCGCGGTGAACTTTACGGCAAGCTGGTAGACTCGATGAACCAAAGCATCGATTTCGCAGCCCGAAATGACAAATCGATCACGGCGGATCAGCTGAATCGGATGAAATCCGAAGCGGCGGCCAAAATCTCGACCGCGCTCTCGAAGAGCGGGTACGGAAAATAATATTCGCTGACCCTCCAATCCGGAGGGTCATTTTTTTGTAACATTTTCGGCGTATGCTGGTATCAGGAAGCTCTGGCAGATGAGGCCTTACGGCTGGGGAGGAATCGACATGGAAACCGGATGGACCGAACTGGATGCGGTACATTTGCTTAACCGGACGACGTTTCGCGTATCGCCGCAAGATGTGGAAGCCGCGTTGTCGCTTGGCAAGGAAGAGACGGTGAACCGGCTGGTGGACGGGATGCCGCTGAGCGGAGAGAAAAAGCCGGTTGCGCCGCTGGAGGAGCTGAGCGCTGACGGCAAGCCGCTTACGCCGGACAACATCACGGATGAGCAGACGTACTGGCTGTACCGGATGGCCGTTAGCGACGAGCCGCTGATCGAGAAGATGACCTTGTTCTGGCACGACCATTTTGCAACGTCGTACCGGAAAGTGCGGGATGTTAGGCTGATGCGGCGGCAGAACGAGCTGTTTCGCCGATTGGCGCTAGGAAGCTTCCACGAGCTCGTACTGGAGGTAGGCCGGGAACCGGCGATGATGATATGGCTTGACGCGAACAGCAACAAGAAAGGCAAGCCGAACGAAAACTACGCCCGCGAAGTGATGGAGCTGTTCACGCTCGGCATCGGCAATTACACGGAGCAGGATGTGAAGGAGGCGGCCCGCGCTTTTACCGGCTGGGGATACGACCGGAATTCCGGCAAAACCGCGTTTGCGCCCAAGCAGCACGACACGGGAGTGAAGCAGGTACTCGGCGAAAAGGGCAATTTCGACGAGTCTTCGGTCGTGGATGTGCTGTTTCGGCAAAAGGCGCTGGCTCCCTTCATGGCGCGCAAGCTGCTGAACGAGTTCGGCACGCCTAACCCGCCCGAGACGTGGGTGGCCCAGGTGGCCGCCGATTTTGCGGAGAAGGAGACGGTCCGCGAGGTGCTGCGGGCGCTGCTGCTCTCGGACGAATTTTACAAGCCGGAATACCGGCAAACGATCGTGAAGTCGCCCGCCGAATACGTGGCCGGCATCCTGCGCGCCTTCGAAATCCCGCCGTCCAAAAGCTTCATAGCTTCGATGCGCAAAATGGGGCAGGAGCTGTATTTGCCGCCCGACGTGGCCGGCTGGGACGGGGGGGCCGAGTGGCTGATCGCCAGCTCGCTGCTGACTCGCTCCCAATTCGCCGAATCGATATCGAAACGGATCAAAAATACGTTTTTCGTCTCCGAGTCCTATGTACCGGAGCGCAAAGACAAAGCGGAATCCTGGGTCGATCTGTGGAGCCGGAACGCCGGCGTATGGGGGCTCGGCGAGCAAAGCCAGAAGGTGCTGGCCAAGTTTGCGGACGACACCTTCGTGCATGTTTCTTCGAAAATGAACGGAATGCGCGGGCTGCTGCAGCTGATCATGATTTGTCCCGAGGCGCAGATGAAATAACCGCGAAGGCAATAAGCTTCGCGCGAAAGGCGAGGCGTAGGGAGGAGAAGGGTTCATGAATTGGAGCAGAAGGGAATTTATCGTAAAAGGAGCGACTTTGTTCGCTACGCTCGGACTAGGCGGCCCGCTGCTGCTGTCGAAGTCGGGACAGCCGCTGCTCGCCGAAAGCGCCGGGGATGCGCCCGCGTCCACTCCGGCCGCCGCCGAAACGGGATCGCCTGTGCTGGTCGTCATTCAGCTCTCGGGAGGCAACGACGGGATCAACACACTGATCCCTTACGGGCTGGGCGGGTATTTCGATGCGCGGCCGACGCTTGCGATGCGCGAGGACGAGGTGTTGGCTATTAACGGCCATGTCGGGCTGCATCCGAGTTTGCGCGGCTTGCACGGCATGTACGTAAGCGGCAGGCTCGCCATCGTACAGGGCGTCGGTTATCCGAACCCGGACCGGTCGCATTTTCGCTCGATGGACATCTGGCAAACGGCGGAGCCGGATAAAATCGGTTTGGACGGCTGGCTCGGGCGTTACATCCGCTCCTCGCTCGCGGACGTGGGCAATCCGCTGAAGGCGCTGCAGATCGGCAGCTTCGCGAACAAATCGTTTCAAATGGACGAAGTGAACGTCCCGGTCGTCCAAACGCTGGATACGTTCCGCCTTGTCGATCCGAAGACGCCGGTCGCCATGCAGAACCGGATTGCCGAATCGTTTCTCGACATGTACGATCCGAACCGGCAAGGCGTGCAGATCGGAGTTGCCTGCCGGCGCGGCAAGGAAGCGTACGAAAGCGTAGCGGCCATTCAGTCGCTGGGTGCCGGATACCGGAACAAGGTGGAGTATCCGAAGTCGGGCTTTGCCAAAGATTTGCAGCTCGTTGTCCGGATGCTCGCCGGACAATCCCGCACCCGCGTCTTTTATACGCAGCTCGGCGGTTTCGACGACCATGCCCAGGAGAAGGAGCAGCATGCCAATCTGCTCAAGGATCTGGACAGCGCGGTATCGGCATTTTACGCCGATCTGGAGGAGCACGGCATAAGCCAAAATGTCGTCACGGTCGTTTTTTCCGAATTCGGTCGCAGGGTGAAAGAGAACGGCAGCGGCGGAACGGATCACGGTACGGCGGCGCCGATGTTTGTGCTCGGCCCCAAGGTAAAGGGCGGCTTGTACGGCGCGTACCCAAGCTTGACCGATATCGACCGGAACGGCGATCTGAAGTATGCGGTCGATTTCCGCTCTGTCTACCATACGCTGATTGACCGCTGGCTGCAGGGCGATGCGAAGAGCGCTTTGATGAAATCGTACGAAAATATCGGGTTTATCGTATAGGCTTCCCGGCTGCGTAAGCAGTCCGCCGCGATTCGTCGCGGACGGACTGCTTTTTGTATGGACAATCGTGTATGATGAAGGTACGAAACGACCGGAAAGAAGGAAAAACATGTGCGTCTATTACTCGTGGAGGACGATAAGTTTTTAGCGGATGCGGTAGCTTCCATTTTGGAAGAAGAGGGCTATGATGTCGATTCTGCGGATAACGGCACCGAAGGCTTGCTGATGGCGCAGCAAGGCATTTACGATGTGATCGTGCTGGACCTTATGCTGCCCGGCATGGACGGACTATCCGTGCTTCGGGCGATCAGGAGCAAGGCCGATACGACGCCGGTGCTGATCTTGACCGCTCGCGATTCCGTCGAAGCCCGGGTGAAGGGACTTGATGTCGGCGCGGACGATTATTTGGTGAAGCCGTTTGCGATCGACGAGCTGCTGGCACGGATACGTTCCCTGATCCGCCGAACCAAGGGGATCGGAGCGTCCGGCGAACTGGTTTATGGAGCGATCGTACTGCCGTCCAGCGAACACGAGGCCTATTGCAGCGGACAACCGCTCCAATTAACAGCCAAGGAATATGAACTGTTGTCTTACATGGTGCAGCACAAAGGGCAAATCTTGCGGCGGGAGCAGATGCTGAACCGGGTATGGGGAATGGACTCCGAAACGAACGATACGTCGGTGGACCTCTATATCCACTATTTGCGCAAAAAGCTATCCGCCTGCGGCTGCGGCTCCTACATTCGTACCGTTCGCGGCGTCGGGTACATGCTGAAGGCAGGCCAGGGCGATGTTTAAACGGACGCGTATCCGGCTTGTGCTGCTGAATGCTCTGGTTTTCTTCTTGCTGCTCAACGGCTTCGGCGCAGCGATGTATGTAACTACAAAGATCAGGCTGTTCGGCGCGGCTGATCAGATGCTGAGGCTGGAGCTGGAAGGACTGTCACCTCACCGGCTCAAGGAGCTTCTGACGAAGCGAGAGGAGCCTAAAAGCCGAGCTGTCTATATTGTATGGAGCCCGGAGGCTGACCAGCCGATACAGCTACCGGACAACGTATTCGGAGCTGAGGAATTGAAGCAGCTGCGTGCGGAGCGCTACGCGAGGCGCAGTCCGTTCACATTCGGCTCCGGCGATTTGACGTACCGGATTGCGACATCCGGGGAGTTGCCCGGAGGCGTGATCGTTCAGGCCGCTTACCATATGGAGCCGGAGCATCATGTGCTGGAGACGATGCTGATCGTCATTACCGCAGGGGGAGCGGCTTCACTGCTGATTGCCGCGTTAGCTGGCGCCTTTCTCGCCGGGCGCGCTTTGGTGCCGATCCAGAAGGCGTGGGAGAAGCAGCAGCGTTTCGTATCCGACGCGTCTCACGAGCTCCGAACGCCGCTATCCGTCCTTCAGCTCCATCTCGAACGGCTGTTTCGCCATCCCGAGCGGACGATCGAGCAGGAAAGCGGCAAAATCGCCGTTATGCTCGGCGAAACGGAGCGGATGAGCCGTCTGGTTGCCGATCTGCTGACGCTGGCTCGTTCCGATTCCAACCAGCTTCAGCTCCTGAAGCGGCGGGTTGAGCTGCCGGCGCTAATCCGGAAGGTGTCGGGGCCGTTTCGCGATCTGGCCGGCACGAAGGGACTGGAGCTGATGCTGGATCTGGCGCCGGACGAGACGCTGACGGTGGAGGGCGACGAAGAACGGCTCGTTCAACTGTTTGTAAACGTGCTGGACAATGCGGTGAAATACACGAGAGAAGGAACGATCGCCGTCTCCTGCCACCCCCGCGGAGACAACGTGCTTATCGACGTCCGCGATACGGGAATCGGGATATCGAAGGAGGACCTGCCGCATATTTTCGACCGCTTCTTCCGGGCGGACAAGGCGCGTACCCGTTCGGAGGGAGGCACCGGTCTCGGTCTGGCGATATCGAAGTGGATCGTGGAGCAGCACGGCGGAACAATTCGCGCGGACAGCGAGCCGGATCAAGGAACGGTAGTGCACATCGTGCTGCCTCGCAAGTAGTACGCCCTGTGGTTCAAACTTCACATGCTCCTACCTAATCGGGCAGGGGCTTTTTTCCGTCCCCTCTTCAAATGGAATTTTAATATTCATTTGATTTAATGGAGGTATAGAAAAACGAGGCTCGTTTTTTACGAGGCTTACTCACCGGGGAGCGTGATACGATGAATCGATCGAAATGGCTGAAATGGCAAATCGGAGCAGGGGCGGCAGCAGCTGTATTTTTCATGTTCCAAACGGTGCGGGCAAGTCCGGAGTTCGAGCAGGCGCACCAGATGGCGCTGGCTTCGATAAGCGGAGTGCCTGTGGCGCCCACGCCCCGCCAGCCGTTGCTTGGCGGCGATTCGGGAAGGATGGGGCAGAGCGCCCCGCCGGGAAGGTCTGGCGGGAGACAAGAGCGAAGACCGGTCAGGGAAGACGGAGGCGGAGGCGGTCAACTGAGCCAGCCGAATATGAATAATAATAACGGGACGACGACGCCAAGTGAGCAGCCGCAAATACGAACGAGGACGAGGAGATCGTAAACGGGCAGGAAGGAGCGGGCGATATGAGGGACGATGCGGAACCGGTCCGGGAACGGGAAACTTGGCATAGCTTCGAGTTTCAAGCGATGAACACGACGATGGAAGCCGCTTGGTTCGGCTGCGAGCGGGATGAAGCGGATATACGCGAGCTGCTCGTAAACGAATTAGCGCGGTCGGAGCGGATGTTCAGCCGGTTCAGGCCGGATAGCGAGCTGTCGCGATTGAACCGGTCGGCCGGACGCTTGTGCCTCGTATCGCCGGATATGCTGGAACTGTTGTCTATGGCGGTTGAATACGGCGCGCAAACGGACGGCATTTTTTGCCCGGCGATTCTGGACGGACTGCTGGCCGCAGGGTATACGGAATCGTTCGAGCGGCTCCCTTCGTCGGTACGGCTGTCCACCTATACAGGCGGACATGTTCCTTCTGAACCTTTGCGGATCGATGCGGCGATGAGTTCCGTTCAGCTTTTCTCTGGCAGCCGCATCGATCTAGGCGGTATCGCGAAGAGCTGGACCGCCGCGAAGCTGGCTCAGCGGCTGAAGCGGATCGGCATTAGCCGAGGCATGATCAATGCGGGCGGCGATTTGGCGTTATGGGGCGGTTATGCGGCAAATGCCCCGTGGATCGTCGATATCCAGCATCCGTGGACGGAAGAGGAGGATGCGGGGAGCGTCGCGGTCTATGACGGAGCCGTCGCAACCTCCGGCACAAGGGGGAGAAGATGGATGACGGACCGAGGCGAAATGCACCATCTGATCGACCCTCGGACGATGCTTCCGTCGCGCAGCGACGTCGTACAGTGCACCGTCGCCGGCGACAATCCGGTCGAGTGCGAAATCTGGTCCAAGACGCTGTGCATTCTCGGCACGGAGGAAGGCCGTCCATTGTACGAGAAGCGCAAACCGCACTGCAGCGCCTTGCTGTTTCTGGCGTCCGGCGAATCGTATGTGCTTGAAAGCGACAGTGCCTCTAGGCCGGAGTGGCGAATGTAGCAACCAATACGGAGCCGTTAGAATCATACGAAGGAGGGAACATCATGGTTCAATGGTTCATCAAGCTGCCGACCTGGGAGTTAACCCGGCTGCTCGGGCTGCTCAGCTACATGCTTCTTTTTGCCGGCGTTTCGGTCGGTATTGTATACGGCATGTGGTGGAAGCGGCACAAGGCGCAGCTGTACAAAGTCCACTCGTTTTTGTCCGTTTCGGGGACGGCGGCGGCACTTCTTCATACGGCTATATTGGTGATTAGCACGTATTCGCCGTTTCCCTGGAGCGAACTGTTCATCCCCTTTTCCGCCAGCAGCAACCCGGTTCTAAACGGGATCGGCACGATAGCCGTTTACGGGCTTCTGCTCTTGATCTTGACGACGGACCTGCGGAACAAATTGAAAAAGCGGCTGTGGCATCGCATCCATCTGCTTGCCTATCCGCTATGGCTGCTATGTCTGTTCCACGGGCTGCTGCTCGGGACGGACACAAAGCTTGGAGCGGTCAAGCTGATGTATGCGGCTACGGCCGCCGTTGTGGTCGTGCTGACCGGGCTGCGGGTCAAAGACGGGCTCACGCGGGAGAAGCTCCCCCGAGGCGGAGCGGCGGAGCCGTATCGAAACAGCCGCAGCGCCGGGTAAAGCTTTGTACGATCACATCATAAACAGAAAGAAAACGGCTGCCAGCACAAAGCGATACAGCGCGAACCATTCCAGCTTCAGACGTTTGATCAGATTCAGGAAGGTGACGACGGCAATCATCGCGACGATAAAGGCTGCTACAAACCCGACCAGGAACAGCAGCAGCGTGTCCGAGGTAAGCAAATCGCGGCTCTCGTACATGTCCAGCACGGTTGCGCCGAGCATGACCGGCACCGAGATCATGAACGTAAAGTCGGCGGCGGCTTTCTGGCTCGTGCCAAGCAGCAGACCGCCGGATATCGTCGAACCCGACCGCGAGAAGCCCGGCCATAGCGCGAGACATTGGAACAAACCGATGCCGAACGCCTGCTTGTACGTAATGTTGTCGGTATTCTCTGCCGTTACTTTGCGTTTGGCCCGGGCGGCTACGATCATCAGAATCCCACCGACGATCAGCCCGATTAGGACGGTGCCGGGACCGAACAAATACGTTTTGATCACGTCTTTAAAAATGAGGTACACGATCAAGGCGGGGATCATCGCGACGATCATATGGATGGCGTTTAATTTGTTTTTTTGCGAAAACTTGAAAGCCAGCAAATCTTTCAGGATGCTCATGTACCGTTTCCAGTACAAGAGCAGCACGGCCAAAACCGCTCCGAGCTGAATGACGATTTTGAAGGTGGTCGCCGCATCGCCTTCGAAGCCGAGCAAGCTTCCGGCCAAAATCAAGTGTCCGGTCGACGAAACCGGAAGAAACTCCGTCAAGCCTTCGACAATACCTAAAATGATGGCACAAAAAAAATCATACATGTACGAATGTCCGCCTTTCCGAGCGTATGGATCGATTGGTTCCCCAAGTAGTGTACCATGAATGAGGGGGATGAGCCTATTCAGCCCGCTTACAAAATGCGGCGATAGCCTTACAATCTTGTCACTATTTGCAGAAAAAACACGCCCTCTGTCTGGCCTTCATGGCCGAACGGAGGGCGTGTTTGAGTAAAACTGTGCTGCAGACAGGGCAGTCTAGCTGGCAACTTACTTGCTCTTGGCCGTATTCAACTCTTTCTTAAGCAACTCCTGGGCATCGCGAAGCGCAGTATTGACGTCGATCCGCTGCTTCACGACCTTCTCGAAAGCGCCGCTCAGGATCGTTTGCTGCGTACCAAGCGGAACAAACGGCAGCTCGGCCTTCCGGAGCGGTGTCGGATCGGCGAACGGATAGTAGAAAACCGCTTTGGTGTTTTTGCCTTTCAGCGCCGGTGTAGTTTGACCGAAGGCCTGCTCGATCTTTTTGTCCGCCAGCGTCGGAATTTTGCCTTCTTTGGCTTGGGCGAGTTGTAGGTCTTCGGACAACAAGTCCAGGATTACGGTGAACGCTTCGTCCTTATGCTTGCTTTGCCGGGTAATCGACCAATACGGAGGCGTCAACTGAGACAGCTTGTTCGAAGTTTCCTTCAATTGCGGATAGCTGACCATATCCCAGTTCAAGTCGGCCGGGAATGAGTTGAACTGATTAATCTGGCCGACATACATCGCCGCCGTCCTTTGCTTGTAGAAAACCTGCAGCTCGTCGTTCAGCGTGGCTGCGATCGTATTATTCGGAACCTCGTATAACCGCTTCAGATTGTTGAACAAAATCTGCCACTTGGCAACATCGGCCATTTCATCGGCGTTCGGGTTCAAAATCGGCAAGGACCACGCGTTGTCCCGCAGCACGGACATATAGTTCGTGGTCAGCCCGCGGTACAGAATGCCGCCTTCCGAGCGGGACAGCTGCTGAGTCAGCGGCAGCAGATCGTCCCAAGACATGCCGTCCTTCGGATACGGGACGCCGAATTTGTCAAACAGGTCCTTGTTGTAGAACAAGACGAGCGGACTGGGCGAATTGATCGGCAAGCCGTAGATTTCGCCTCCGGCAGCTCCGGTTTCATTAATAATACGCTGCATATAAACGGGGTTGAACCGGTCCAGGTCCAGCTTGTTTTTCTGCACGAGCTCGCGCATGTCGTAGGATAGCCCGAGTCCCAAATATTCGTTGCGAATCGTTGTCGTCTGCGTCCGCATCACATCGGGGATCGTCCCCGCCGCCACCAAATCTTCGATCCGCGAGCCTTTGACGCCTTGCTGATGCTTGACAGTCACATGGGGGAATTTCTGGCGAATGTGTTCGCCCCAGGTCGCCTGGAATACTTCGTCGGTCACATCGGTGTAAAAAAACAGCTCGACTGGCTTCGGCTCGTTCGCAGCGGGAGCTTCGCCCTCTTTAGTCTGCTGCGTCTTCGATCCGTCCGCTCCGCAAGCGGTCAGGGCCAGCACGCTCGCCAGCACCGCCGGCAGCCATACGGTTTTAAATGTCCGGTTTTTCATCGATCAGAACCTCCCCTTTTTGTAAGCGATTTCAATGGTTTTGTAAAAATGAAGTCAAAAATCCGGCAGCAGTTGGAACCATGTGTCGTTAAAGCTATTTACGCCAAAATCTCCATCTGCTCGCGCTCCACTTCGCCTTCCAGCGGCATGCCGCGCTTGAAGCGCTCAAGCTCCTCGACCGCAAATTGTCCCAGCCGGTAACCGCCGTTGGATATCGCACCCGCGATATGACAAGTTAACGCACAGTTCGGCAGCGAGCGCAGCGGATGATCGGCCGGAAGCGGCTCCGACGAAGTGACATCCAGACAAGCGAACAGCCGTCCGAGCGATAATTGCTCGATCAGCGCCTCCTCGTCGATAATGGGCGCTCGGGCCGTATTGATCGCAATGGCGTCGTCCTTCATCATCATGAGGCGGCGCCGATCCAGCATATGGCGGGTTGAAGGCAGCAGCGGCGCGTGAATCGAAACGACATCGGACCCGCGGATCAGCTCATCCAGTTCGGTTCGGGTCGCGCCAAGCTCTGCCAGCCGTTCCCGGCTGACGAACGGATCGTACGCCAGCACCCGGACCTGAAAAGGGCGCAGCAGCTTCATAAAGTGCGTACCCGCTTTGCCTGCTCCGATTACGCCTACCGTAATCTGATACAGCTCGCGTGCCATTCTTCGTTCCTCCATCCATCCTCCGGCACGTGCCGCCCGTTCGATACGCCACATATTTTTCAGCGAGGCGATCGTCATTCCAAGTGCCGTCTCCGCAACGCCTTCTCCCAGCGGTCCGTTCCCGCTGGATACGCGAATGCCGCGCTCCCACAGCGCCGAGGACACAAGTCCTTTGACCGTCCCGGCCGCATGGGCGACAACCCGGAGACGCGGGCAATGGCGAAGCCATTCCTCGTCCAGCGTCGGCGTTCCCCAGGAAGTAATGGCGGCGTCAGCCTCATAAAGCGTGCGGCGCGCCTGTTCCGGGTCCGACCAGTCGGTGTGAAGCACCCTCCCAAGTTCCGCCAGACGCGCCAGATGCCGTTCATGCAATATGGGTCGTTGCGGGTTAGGCGGATAGCAGAGAGCGATCGTCCATGTCAAGCTTCCCGTCCTCCATTCAACTAGTTATGCAGAAATTATGTAGATTGATTTAAAAAGGATTTATTAATGAATTTATTAAATCTACATACTATCTACATATTTTAGTATATGTATTTCTTTCCCGATGTCAACCATAGGAATTAGGCGTAGGAGCACGAAAACAAAAAAAAGACGTTCCATTCCACCTTCATCGTGGTTTTGGAAACGTCTTAACTGCGGTTGGCTGGGGCTTCCGGCGTTGGATGTACAGCTCTCTATCATCAGTTAGGGAAGCCATTTTCGTAATAACTTCTTAGCTGCCGGAAGCGGTCCGTTCCGTGTCTTGTTTACCAAGCAGCTCCGCCACCCGGACGCGCAGTTCCTGCTCTTCGATTAAGCCGGAGTATAGGAGCTGCAACAGCTCGCGCATCGCTTCGGTCGTTTCGTAGCGCAGCCCGTACTGCCGCTGGCTTCGGTAGGAGGGGATGATCTCCCGGTACAGATTGTAGCGGGCCGGCTTGTACACCTGTGGCTCCGATGCGCCGTCCGCGACTGCGGAGCCGGGAATGCTGAGCGTATTGCGGCGAACGATCGATTGCGCCTCGCGAGAAGTCATAAATTCAACGAACGTGCGGGCCGCCTCCGGCACCGCCGTCTTGCGGTGGATGGACAGCCCGATCCACAGCAGCATGGTCCGCGGTTTCGTAATATGAGGCAGCGGGGCAATATCGTACGCAACCTTATCGCCCAAGCCGTTCAGCAAGAAGTAGGTCGTCATCAGCATGGAAAGCTTGCCTTCGGCGAACAAGGACTGCATAGCCAACATGCTAAGAAAGCTCGGTACGACGCCCTCTGCCTTCATCAGACCGCAGCAGTACGCCAGACCAGCGGCAAGCTCCTCCGCCTCCGGCTGCCACCCGGGCGATAGCATCGAATCGGAAGCATATTGCATCCAGATCGTCGGCCAGCGGTTATTGCCGGATAAGAAGCTGGAAGCAAATCCGTACCTTCCGTTTGGCTTCGACAGCTGCGCGGCTGCCTCCAGCAAACGTTCCCACGTCCAGCCGCTGTCGGGCTCGGGAAGCCCGGCCTCGCGAAAATGCTCGGGATTGTAGGCGAGGATGACCGGCGAAAAAACAAGTGGCCGGGCGTAGCTGACCCCATCAACAAGCAGCTCCTCGCGCAGAAACGGATACGTGTCATCCGAAAGCCGCATCGGTTCCAGCACGTTCAGCCGTTTGCGCTCCCGGGCGTGCTGGTAATAAATCTGGTTGATCATCATCACGTCGAACCGGCCGGATACCAGGAGGTCGTCGATCGTATCGTGCGTATAATTTTGCGAGATGGCAATCGGGCGGATCTCAATATGCGGATGCTCTTTATGAAACAAGTCCAGCAGCGCGGCCAAGTCGACATCCCGGTACAACGTGTCGTGAAACCCGAAATGAACGGTTTCCTTTTTGACCACTTTGCTGCCTACCCGGCGTATTTTGACCAGCAAGCCTTCTGCGGCCAATTGGTCAAGTCCTTTTGCCACCGATTTGTAGCTCACATCGAACAACTCGGCCAGCCTTTCCTCGGAAGGCAAAAAAGAACCGGGCGCATATACGCCCGACTCGATATCCCGGCGCAGCGTATCGATCATTTCGTTCATACGGTCTCTGAATGTAGTTCTGCTCGGCTTTGGGTTCATCGCCTGCTCCCTGCTTGATTCGGATTTTTGGATGTATTCAAAATCTTATCAATTCGAGCCGTCCTTTTCAAGTCATGCATATTATCTACAGAATATATCTTTGGAAATCAAACAAGCTGGCGCGGTTAGATGCCGACGTCAGCTTGTAAGTTGAGGATTTTTCAGATATGCCAAATGGGAATTGGCCTTAAACTGGCCAAAAGATTTAGGAATCGCTGCCGAATGTGCCCGCGTTTACTGCCAGGCTTCGCACTCGACCAGAAAGTTGCCCACGGTTAAACAAGCTCTGCGCAAATATGCGTTCGGTACATGCTCGTTATATAGGGCGATACGTTCATTAATTGGCTTCAGACGGCTCTCCAGCGCGGCGCCCTCATAGGCATGTTCGGCCAGCAGCTTCTCCAGACCGGAACGGATATCGTGCTGAAGCTTCAGCCATACGGGCAAATCGGATGCCAGCTTGAACTCGGCATAAAACGGATCAAACGCGGCCGCAGGCCCGTCGTGCTCCGGATCGTGTCGTTTGTCTACCCAGATTCCCATCGCGATCCCTCCTAGCGTATTTGTGTTCGTGAATCGACTCCTTACCTCCATTATACATAGGAGCGGGCAGCGGGGAGGGGGGCGTTGTGGCGAATTAGAGACAACTTTATGACCGAAATTTGAAGGAAGCCGCGGGCGGTCCGAGCGATGGAAAAATAGCATTGTTTTGCATAACGGTTCGACTGGCGGTTCATCCTAACGGAAGGTATGGCAGGAGGTGAAATATATGGCAAGCCAGCAGGTCAAGCAGCAAGCACAAAAAATCGTAGAAAGCTGCAATAAGCTGCAAAACATGGAAACCGACGAAGCGATACGCAACGAGCTGTCGAAAATTAAACAATATTGCTCCGTCATCGAAAATCAAATATAAAGCGTATCGGTCAAGACCCGCTGCCGGTCGCCGCCCGGGTGGACGGATGATCCCGGCCGGGTCTTTTCTTCGTGCGGGATTTGCAGAAGCATCTATTTAAAAGTAATTGACAGCGTTTTCAATCGGATTTAAAATACAGGTTGTATACAGGATGGTGATAACGGCATGTTCGTTCGGGAGAGGAGCAACGGCTTATGATTATCGACAGTCATCTGCATCTTAGTTTCAACCGGGCCCAGCATTATGCACCGCATCTCAAGAGGACGCTTCATCATATGCAAATGGCGGGAATCGACAAAACTTGCCTGATGCCGTTTCCGCAATTCGCAGGCCCTATATATCCGAATCAGGCGGAGATGACGTTCCAGGCGGAGACGCTTGCGGAGATAACGGAGGCGCACCCCGGAGTGTTCCTGCCACTGTTGTTCATCAATCCGGCGCTGCCTCACGCCTTTACGCTCGAGCTGATGGAGAAGTATATGCTCCGCGGGCCGATTATCGGGGCGAAGTTCCATATTTCGATGATCGCCGACGACGAGCGGTACGAGCCGATTTACGCGTTTTTGGAAAAACACGATATTCCGGTTTTGTTCCACAGCTGGTACAAAACGACGGAGCGCACGACGTTCGAGTCGACCCCGGCGGATGTTGCCCGCATGGCGCGCAAGCACCCTTCGCTGCGCATTCTGATGGCGCATATGACTGGCGCCAGGCTTCGGGGCATCCAGGACATTAAGCGGCTGCCGAACGTTTATCTGGACACGTCCGGCTCGCAGCCGGAGGAAGGCTTTTTGGAACGGGCGCTTGAGGAGCTGGGAGCGGACCGGGTGCTCTACGGCTCGGATTATCCGATACGCGCGTTCTCGACGCAGCTGGCTCGCTTCGATTCGGTGGCGCTGTCGCCGGAAGACCGGGATAAGGTGCTATACCGCAACGCCTTGAGCTTTTTCCGCAAAGGAGGTCGGAGAAGTTGACGTCTACGCTGGATGCTGTTATAGATTTTGCCGTATGGACCGGAAACTGGCCGTTTCTGAAATTACGCTACACGGAGCTGCCCGCCTTGAAGGTGAAGCTGCAATCTCAGCATGTGCAGCAGGCTTTCGTCGCCCCGATCGATGCGATTCTGGAGCAGGACCCGATGCGGGCGAATAAGGCGCTGCTGGCCGCTACGGCAGGCGACGACTACTTCTCGCCGGTGCTGATCGCCGATCTGTCGTTCGCGAATTGGGAGGAGGTCATCGAGCTGGCGGTGACGGATGGCCACGTGCGCATGATCAAGCTGCTCCCGAGCTATCATATGTACGAGGTGGACGAGAGCGTATTCGAGCCGCTCGTCCGTCTGACGCAGCAGCACAGACTGCTTATCAGCTTCCAGATGCGGGTCGAGGACAAGCGGGGGATGTACCCGCTTCTGAACGTGAACGACCCGGACATCGTGCGCGTCGTCAAGACGCTGTCGTATTTCCCGGAGCAGCCGTTTGTACTTAGCAATCCGGTCATTGGCGAGCTCGTTCAGGTACTGAACTCGGTCGATAACGTATATGTGGAGCTGGAGAGTCTCGAACATGCGGACGTTCTGCTGCAATTGAAACAGTTGTACACGCTGGACCGGATTTTGTACGGATCGCATGCACCCTTTTTCATTCCCGAAGCGGCGCTCTCCAAGTTAAAAGTAACGGATGCGACCCGGGAAGATGCGGAGCAGGTTGCATTCGGCAATGCGCGAAGGCTGCTGGAGTGGTGCGTTAAGTAAGGAAGTACGCCAAAAGAGCGCGTTCGAACGAGCGCGCTCTTTTGGCGTAGCGGGCCGGACGGCTTCGGTATTTGGAACGGACAGGCTCGCCGAACGTATATATACGATTGGGCGTACTATCTCGAAAACGATGGGTGAAAAGGTAAAAAGATGAACCGGGAACCGTTATACGTATATTCGCATATATGCCACGAGGATGAAGATTCGCTTCGGGACTTGGAGCTGAGAGTGCTGTTCGGACAAGATGCGGCTCCCGGCCTGTTCGTAAGCGGCAGGGAGGTCGATCCCGACCGGAGTCCGTTTCTCAAGGAACGAATCGAGGTGCTGGTCGAGGGAGACGATATCGCTTCTGTGGCGAAGCTGGCAGCTCGGGTGCAAGTGCCGGAAGGGGCGACGTTTAAGGTCGTATATGTCAAAAACGCCGGGCGCGACGACGCGGTGAAAATAAGCTACGATGAGCAGCGTGCCGTTGAGCGTGAAATCGGCCGGCATATAGTCGGCAAGGCGGATATGAAGCAGCCGGATTATAGGTTCGGCATAGCCGCTTGCGGCGGCCGCTGGTATTTCGGACATTACCGGAGGCATTCCTCGGTATGGCTTAGTCATAAACATAAACCGCAGCACTATTCGATCGCTCTCCCTGTACGTTTGGCCCGGGCGCTCGTCAACATGGCCGTTCCGGAGCCGGACGGAGTGAAGGCGATCGATCCGTGCTGCGGCATCGGAACGGTGCTGGTCGAGGCGCTTTCGATGGGGCTCGATATAACCGGCCGGGATATCAATCCGCTAGCCGTTCACGGAGCGCGGGACAATATTGCTCACTTCGGTCTTCGGGGTGAAGTGAGGCTCGGCTCCATCGCCGAGGAAACCGGGCATTATGACGCCGCTATCGTCGATCTGCCTTATAATCTGGCGTCGCGGAGCTCACGCGACGAGCAACTGTTCCTGCTGCGTCACACAAGACGCATCGCGGCCAGAGCCGTCGTCGTTTCGCTCGAGCCGATCGACGATTTGCTTGGCGCCGCCGGCTTTGTTGTACGGGATCGCTGCGTGGCAAGCAAAGGAAGCTTTTCCCGGCATGTCGCGGTTTGCGAGTAGAGTAAGTAGGCTCGGCAGTTCCAAAAGAAAACCCTCCGTTCCTCAGTTCAGAGGATGGAGGGTTTTGCATGTTCAAAACTGGAAGTAAATGAACGTGTTCTGCTCGCCCTTGAGGTACAGGATGAGCACGGCGGCTACGACCGTGTACAGCACGGCCCGAACCGGCGCCGGGAAATATTTGTGCCACCAGACGGATAGCTCGGAACGGTTTTTGTGCAGGAAATATTCCAGTACGTGCAGCGCGTACAGCAGCAGCGCGATGAAGATCCAGAAGCGCAGTCCGGTAAAGTTAAACGCCGCCGGCGTCAGCATCCTCTTGATCAGCGACAGCGCATCGTGCAGGCCGGGCACCCGGAACAGCACCCAGGCGATACACGTAATGTGGAAGAACACGATCACCGCGATAAACTGGTAGATGCGGCTATTATCGAGAGCTTGCAGCCGGAGCTTTTCTTTCAGCATGATGTAGATTTTATGCAGGGTGGCAAGCAGCCCGTAGAACATCCCCCAGGCGACGAACGTCCACGAAGCCCCGTGCCAGATGCCGGAAATCGTCATGGCGATGAACAGATTCGTATACTGCCGCACTTCGCCGTGGCGGGAGCCGCCGAGCGGGATATAAATGTAGTCCTTGATCCAGTTGGACAGCGTAATATGCCAGCGGCGCCAAAATTCCGTCGGATTTTTGCTCAGGTACGGCGTACGGAAGTTGACGGCCAGCTCCATGCCGAAAAAGTAAGCGATGCCGAGCGCCATTTCGCTGTAGGCGGAAAAGTCGAAAAAGATTTGGAACGCGAACAAGTACGCGGCAACCCAGCCTTCGGCCCCGGTCATCGTAGCCGTATGGTTGAAGAAGCTGTCGACATGCGGCGTTATATAGTCGGCGAGAACGACTTTTTTGAAAATGCCGAGCGACAGGAAGAAGGCGCCCAGCCGGAAATTCGCGCTGCTGAATTTGATTTTCGTCAGATTGTCGATCTGAGGCATAAACTCCTTGCCCCGCATAATCGGACCGGCGACCAAGTGGGCGAAAAACGAGATAAACACCCAGAAATGAAACAGCGACTGCGCCGGCTCCCAGCGCTTCTTATAAACGTCTACCAAATAGGCGATCATCTGGAACGTATAAAACGAGATGCCGATCGGCAGCACGATTTGGAGCAGGAACGAATTGTCCGTCAGCAGCTTGATCGAAAACGTATTTTCCAGCGAGCGGATAAAAAACGTCGTATATTTGAAAAAAACGAGATTCGCCACGTTCACGACGATCGAGAACCAGAGGAAGAAGCGGCTGTAGCTTCCACGCAGCGCTTTGGAGCAGTAATACGTGAATGCAGTCATCGCAAGGAACAGCAGCAGGTTGCCGAGTCCCGCGACGACGTAGAAGATCATGTTCGCTACGGTTAATATCGGGATGCGCCAGCGCGGGAACGCGTAGAACAGCACGAGCGAGACGAGCATCAAAGTGATGAACTCCGGAGTATGGAAGAGCATGGTCGTTCTCCTATCGATCGAAAATTATGGCTTGATGTGCGGCCACAGGATGTCGGCCAGCATCGCGTTGCCTTCGGGCGTCATATGGGTATGGTCGGAGAAATAGTCCCCCGGAATGACGCCTTCCAGATTGACATAGGTGACGGCTTTGCCGGCCATCATCTTGTCAATGGCTTTCAAATTGGCCGCGTAGCCCGGCTTCGACACGGAGTCTTTCATCAGGTCGTGGTTCGTCCCGCTCAAAATGACCCATGTTTGCTTTCCTTCGCGAAGCGCTAAAATTTTGTTCAAAAAGTAGACATCCCAGTTGTTCTCGCTTAAGTCGAACGGAACGTCGGTAAAGCTCGCCACCAGCTGCGGATCGCTTAGCAGATCATCAAAGTTCAGGCCGATCGATTCCTGCCAAGCCTTCTTGATGTGCCAGGCCCGCGAGTCGTCCAGCGCATCGTCGGGAAGCTCCTGATGGCGCACGGTCGTAAGCCACCAGTTATGCAGATTGTAGCGGAAGTAGTCCTTGTAGCGCATAAGCGACAGCTGGGGCAGCCAGTCCTCGTGCAGCGCGCGCTGAAAATATTCGTACGGATTGCTAGGCGTCTCGAAGTCGGAAGCTTCGAGCTGCGGCAAAACATGTAAATACGTCTCGCGATCCAGCTTGCGCAAATCGTTCCCGAGCCAAAATACGGCGCGCGGATTCGGGTCCCGCGGGATGAAGGACGCATAGCGGATATTAAACAATAGCTTGTCCGCTTCGATGCCGAATTTGTCCAACTTCAGCAGCATCGTATAAAAGTCTCCGATCTGCATAGCAGGGAACGATAAATTATAAATAACGGGCGCACCTGGTTTCTGCTGAAGAAACACATTCACGGGTTGATCGGAATTGCCCGGGCTGCCGTACAGAATCGAGTCGCCGAGTATGACGAGGTAGTCCTTGCGGTCGTTCTTGTCGATATCCCGCTTGACCTGCTCCAGAACGGCGTCGATGTCGTGCATGTTGCTGTTGTCCAGCATGAGCGTGTAATTCATCCGGTTGTGATACACGTCAGGTAGATTGAAGGCGTAAGAGAACAAAAACTGAACGGCTATCAGAAAAACGATTACATATTTAACGGCTTTCATCTATGGATTTTCTCCCGTTTCCAAATTGGGCAATAGTTCTATTGTGTCTGAACATCAGTTAGACGTCAAGAATCGGCAAAAAGTTTTGAAAAAAAGTCGCATTAGCGCAAAAAAATATAAATGTACTCGAATAGTTGCGAGGTTTTGCGGGCTGGGCTTTCGCAATTACGGTAGAGGGTTGTCGACGGGGCATAACGAGCAATTCCGAGGAAGGCAGACGCGAAAATCGGACTGCAAATGTTACAGTCCGCGTACACTGCAGGAGGCTGTGTCAGCCTCCCGCGTGGAATACGATCGTGCGCAGCGGCTCGTACATCGGCGAACGTCCCATATGGCTGCGGTACAGGACGATCCGGTCGGCCGTCCATTCAAGGCGGCGGTCCTCGGGCGGAAATAGTCCCTCAAGCGGCTCTTTGTTTATCGGACCGCTGCCGGAATAATGGCGGGCAAGCGTTAAATGCGGCGAGTACGAACGTTCCTCCGGCGCATAACCGATGCTGGCCATCGCCTGCTCTACGTCGGCCTGAAGCGATCGCAGCAGCGGCAGCTTGCCCCCGAGGCCGGCCCACAAAATGCGGGGCGATGACGCCGAGCCGAACGTGCCGGCGCCTTGCAGGCGCAGCTCGAACGGATTGCTGCGGGCGGCGATGCGCTCCAGCTCCCGCTCGATCGCGGCTGCGGAGCCGGGAGGCACTTCGCCGATAAATTTGAGCGTAATATGTACATCTTCGGGATGAACCCATCTTTGAAACGGCAGCTGCCGTTTCAGGTCGTTCAGGGCCGCTCCTACTGCGGACTTCAGCTCGGCGGGCAGCGGTACCGCTACGAACAGCCTCGGCTGTCCGGTTTGCGGCTTATCGTTGTTTGGAGACTTTTGCGTCATGTCTTCTTGGATCACCTCGTTACATATAGTTTTTACCAATATAGTGAAGAACGATCCAGCTTTTGCCGCGACATACATTTTCAGCGGGCAGTCCGAATCCTCGATCATTTTAGACCATTTTTGGACAATTGCCGTGCTCCGTATTGAACGGCCCGGCGAATACTGCTATCATAGCGATATTAACCAAAGGCGCGATCAAAATAAGTTCCGATTTGATCGCGACAAACGTAGACAAAGGTGTGGTAACAGTGGCCAAACGTGCATACAACTTCAACCCGGGACCGGCCGCGCTTCCGCTGGAAGTGCTTCAGCAAGCGCAGGAGGAATTCGTCGATTTTCAAGGAATCGGCATGTCCATTATGGAAATTTCCCATCGGAGCAAACAGTACGAGCAGGTGAACGACGAAGCGCAGTCGCTCGTGAAGGAGCTGTTGGGCGTACCTGCGGGATATCAGGTGCTGTTTTTGCAAGGTGGCGCCAGCACGCAGTTTGCGATGATCCCAATGAACTTTTTGCCGCAAGGTAAAGCAGCGGGTTATGTGCTGACCGGAAGCTGGGCCGACAAGGCTTATACGGAAGCGAAGGGCATCGGAGAGACGTACGTGGCCGCTACCGGAGAAGCGGGCGGATTCCGCAGCATTCCGGCCGTGTCGGACATCGAAGCGCGTCCAGGCTCGGCTTATGTCCACTTGACCTCCAACGAAACGATCGCGGGCTCGCAATTTGCAGCCTACCCGGATACCGGCAGCGTGCCGTTGATCGGCGATTTTTCTAGCGATATCATGTGCCGTCCGGTCGATGTATCGAAGTTCTCGCTGCTCTATGCGGGCGCGCAAAAAAATCTTGGTCCGTCCGGCGTTACGCTCGTGATCGTATCGGACGAGCTGCTCGGTCAAGCGTCGAAAGGCGTGCCGACGATGCTCCGCTACGATACGCATTCGAAGACGAAGTCGCTCTACAATACGCCGCCCGTATACTCCGTTTATATTATGAATCTTGTGCTCAAATGGATCAAGGGCAAGGGCGGACTCGAAGGGATGGAGCAGTTCAACCGCGACAAGACGAAGCTGATCTACGACGCCATCGACGGAAGCGGCGGCTTCTATCAAGGGCTTGTAGACGCGAACAGCCGCTCGCTGATGAATATTACGTTCGCTCTCGGCAGCGAGGAGCTGGAGAAGAAGTTCATCCAGGAGTCGGAGAAGGAAGGCTTCGTGGGCTTGAAGGGACACCGGGACGTAGGCCATATGCGCGCTTCGACCTATAACGCCGTTCCGTACGAGAGCTGCAAAGCGCTCGCCGACTTCATGAACGAGTTCCGCCAGCGCAACGGATAAGCCGTACAAGGAAGACCGATCCCTTCGAAGGGACCGGTCTTCTTCTCTTTCAGCGCGAGGCCTATACCGGTGAAATCACCGGGCGGTTGTGCGACATCCGGTAATCGGACGGAGACATCTGATGATGCTCCCGGAAGACGCGAGCGAACGTCCGGTAATTGTCGTAGCCGACCTCGAGGCAGATGTCGGAGATCGACATTTCGCTTGCCATTAGCAGCGTAGCAGCGCGAGCAATTCGCAGCTCGTGCATGTAATCGTTTACGGTTTTGCCGGTATGCTCCTTGAACATGCGGCTAATATACGAAGGATGCAGGTGAAAATGGGCGGATACGGAGCTGAGCGAGATCGGCTCATTATAATGCAGATGAATGTAGCGCAGGATGCTCCATGCCTTCACAGGCTGCGTCTGCTCGGGGCTGTGCGTCTGCTCCTTGCCGTCCATCAGTCCTCTGAGGAAATAAGTGACGACCTCGATCAGTTTGCCGCGCAGCACGGCATCCCGGCCGATCCGCGACTCTTTGTACTCCTGGACGAGCTGCTCGATAAGCAGGCTAACTGTCCGCAGCGATTCGCCTTCAAAATCGTGGAACGAGGGCAAGTCCGAGCCGATTTTGTGAATCCAGCGGTTCATATACGCTTCATACGGATTGCCGAACAAAATATTCATGTCGAACATGCAGCTGTAAAGCTTGACCGGGTTCGCCTGGCTGCTCGTAAGCTCGTGAATGTGGTGGGGAAGCAGCAGCGACATCGTACCGGTCTTCAGTGCGTGAGAGCAGCCGTTGATCGTTTCGGTTCCGCTGCCGTCCAAGACGAAGGAAAGCTCGGCAAAATCGTGGTAATGCATCGGGTAAGACATCCCGATTTGATGGCATGAAATGTAGAAGGGCAGCGTTCCTTTCTGCTGGCCGGCAACAAAACGGTCGTCGGTTTTGGCATCCTCATACTGGGGAAAAACCGCCATTGCATACTCCTCCTTGTATGAAGCGAGTCATCCGGCCAAAACCGGGCAGCTCGCAGTATGTTACAGGTATACAACATGTTTAGATTATATCATATTCGACGGCGGAACATAAGCGCGTTTTCAAATTTTACCGGTTATCGGCGCGAAAATGAACTTTTGCGACAGGTGTTTCGTCGAACAGTGTAGAAATAATAGCCAGTCCACTTTTGGAGGGGATTTGTATTTCATACCTATTATCCTTCATCGTCGCTTTCGCCATCGTGCTCGTTCTGATTCCGCCGCTGCGCAAGCTTGCCTTTCGCATCGATTTTGTGGACAAGCCGAGGGAAGACAGCGAGCGCAAAATTCATCGGGAGCCGATCCCGCTAACGGCCGGTATCGCCCTTTTTATCGGCTTTGTCGTCACGTTTCTGCTGTTTGTGCGGGAGGAGACGAGCCAGACGGTCGCCATCCTGGCCGGTTCGTTTCTGGTTCTTGCGATCGGGACGGTCGACGACTGGTACAAGACGCATCGCAAAGAATTTCCCGCCCTGCCGAAGTTTCTTGTGCAAGTGGGCGCCGCTTATCTCGTTTATAAATCCGGCATCGTGTTTTACGGATTTTCCAACCCGTTTACGGGGCATGAAGTACTGCTCCCGGAATGGCTTCAGCTCCTTCTGACCGTCACCTGGATATTCGGCGTAACGACGGTGATCAATTTCTCCGACGGCATGGACGGCTTGGCCGGAGGCTTGTCGGCTATATCCGCCGGAACGCTGTTCGTCGTGGCCATCGCCAAAGGCCAGTCCAGCTCGGCGATGATGGCTATCATCGTAGTGGCGATTGCGCTCGCCTATTTGCGCTACAACAAGCCGCCGGCAAAGGTGTTTATGGGCGACGCGGGGGCGACGTTCCTCGGCTTCCTTCTCGGCGTCATTGCGCTGGACGGGGCGTTCAAGCAAGCGACGCTGCTGTCGCTGTTCATTCCGATTTTAGCGCTTGGGGTACCGATCTTCGATAATTTGTTCGTCGTTATTCGCAGGCTGCTGAAGGGCAAGCCGATTTATCAGGCCGATGCGAGCCAGGCGCATTACCGGCTGCTGTCGACGGGGATGAAGCCGAAGCAGGTCGTTGCCTTTTTGTGGCTGATCAATATGTGTCTGAGCATGATGTCGATCATTTTGCTGCTTTTGAACGTATAACCCTTAGTTTCTTGCCGTCGCTGTCGCATTTCCCGACTCGGCGGCTTTTTTATTTCGAGGCTCTTTTGAACCAATATTGCGCAACTTTTCGCCATTGCAAGTGAAGCGGCCGCATGACATCCTAGACTGGAACGATCTTTGCGGAAGGAGACGCCCTGCGTGAACGTGATCGATATAACCGGCCTTATCGCCGGTGGCATGTGGAACTATGAGGAGCCGTTTCCGTCATTCCGGATGAGACCGCTCGGGCGCGTCCCGTGGGTCGATTCCGAAGTATATGCCGAAGTATTCGAGGGTATGCATTCGCAGACGGGCACGTATCTGGAGACGCCCGCCCACTATTTCGGAAACGATAATTGGTATGGTGTCGCTGACATTCCGGTAGAGAAGCTGGTGAACCGGAGGTGCATCGTTCTGCAACTGGACGGGGAAGCCTTCGAGTCCGGGGAGCGGCGGATTCCGATCGATGCCGCCATGCTGGAGCAATGCGCGGGCAGCGGGCAAATCCGTGAGGGAGATGCGATTCTGGTCGGTACCGGCTGGGGACGGCGCTGGATGGACCCGGTTTTTTTGGAGCGCTCGCCGTATTTTACGTACGGGGCGATGAAATGGCTGATCGGCAAAAAGCCGTTTTTGCTCGGCAGCGATGTGCCGAGATGGGACAATCTCGCGAAGTCGGAGCAGTTTTTTCGCGAATTTTATGAGGCGGATATTTTGATGCTAGCGCCTTGCGTCAATCTGGAGCTGGTAACGGCGTCCGAAGTAAGGCTGACGGCGCTTCCCTTGCGCATTCCGGGAACAAGTGCCGTACCGTGCCGGGCGATCGTGGTGGAGGGGGACGTTCATGGTAACTAAGTCGGATATGATCGCTGCGCTGAAGCTGATGGACATCGCGGCTGGGGATACGGTGCTTGTCCACAGTTCGCTGACGAGCATCGGTTATGTCCAGGGCGGGGCCGAGGCGGTAATCGAAGCGCTGCTGGAGGCGGTTGGCCCGGAAGGGACGATCGCGATGTCCACGCTGACCGGGTGGGCCGAGCCGTTCGATGCCGCTGCAACGCCGTCGGCGGTCGGCAAAATATCGGAGACGTTCCGGCGAAGACCGGACGCTTGCCGGAGTTTGCACCCCGTTCACTCGGTGGCGGCGGTTGGGAAGCTCGCGGCCTGGATCACGGAAGGTCATGAGCGGTGCGAAACCGGCTGCGGACCGGGAACGCCTTATTACAAAATTCGCGATCTGGGCGGCAAAGTGATGATGCTCGGGGTCGATATGGACCGCAACACGATTATGCATTCGCTCGAAGAGGAGATCGATGCCCGGTATTTGCATACGATCGACATCCCCGCCCCGACCTATGCGGCCGAAGACGGCGGGAAGACGGTTACGCTGCACAAATTTCCTCCAGGCCATCGCGACTTTCTGAAGCTGACGCCGGAGCTGCGCAAGCGGAATGCGCTGATCGAAGGCCGGATCGGTTTAGCCGCCGTGCTGGTCATGAACGTCCGGGACGTATTCGATATCGGGCTGGAGCTGCTGCGGAACGATCCGCTGTTCTTTATTTGCCGGAACCCCAACTGCAACTCTTGCCATTGGTCCAGACAGCTCTATACGGAAACGGCTCCCGATCTGTCGCGCTACGGAGGGAACGGCTGCGCCGATCCGACTTGCGAAATATGCGTAGTGGAGGCCTGACGATTACGATCCAGCGGATACACTTTAGGGGGAAAGAAGAGAGCTATGTACAATCTATGCTTGCGGGCGGATGAGAAGCTTGCGCCCGGTCTGGAGCAGCAAATCGACATTTGCAACCGGCTGCTTATCCCGAATATGGAAGTAAACGACGGCACAGGGGGCAAGCCGTGGACCGAGCTGAGCGGAGCGGAGCTGGAGCATTATCGCTCCCTGCTGATCCGGCATCACAAAAAAATTGTGCTGCTGAATGCAAGCAAGCCGTTGACCGAGTACGACTACTACAAAAAGCTGTTCGCCCGGGCGCTGCTGCTGCAAGTCGAAAACGTAAAGGTGAAGGTCGGCGAAGACGGTCCGGTCGACGAGGCGGAGCTGGACGCTTTGCGGCACGTTGCCGAACTGGCGAGACTGTACGGCATCGGGATCGTGATCGAGAACGATTCGCGCACCGCGCTGCCGGATGACCGGACGCTGACCGCGGTTTATAGCTGCATCAAGGAATATCCCGTTTCCATCGCCTTTAATCCGCTCGAGTTTGTGAGAACCAAAGCACATCCGTTTTTTCACGTTTACTACAACAGCAAGCTGAAGGGGAAAGTGGGCTTCCTCCGAGTGAACGACGGGCTGTTTGCGGACGGCTCGGCCGTTGTCCCGGGGGACGGAAACGCCGAAGTGAAGGAACTCGTCTCGATTTTGCTGAAACGATCCTACAAAGGTTATTTCTCTTTTACCCCTTATATGGAAAACGCCGATGAGGCGTTATTCGCCCTCATGCTGGAGCATTTTAAAAAAATGCTGCTGGAGATGTAAGCCGGAGCCGCTGCGCTTTCAGCGGATAAGACCGATGGCGCTGCAAAGACACCCCGTTTTGCCATGCCGAACTTTGGTTCGGTTTTGGTAGGCGGGGATTTTTTTGTTAGTTGTGGTTTTCGGTATTTTTATAAAGTGAACCAGTGGTGTCGAGTCGTTAGCTATGCTTTCCTATCTTGTGATAGACGGAAATGCGATGTATTAGCACTTTTTCGAGCTTTTAAATATGTTATAAGAAAATGGTAGGAAACCAGTTGACAAAAATTAAAGCGCTTTCTACAATGAAGTGGAGTTCTAATTGTGAACCACATAAAACCACAACTATCATGTGCGACAAACGGAGGCGGCAGACAACACAACCGGAATGCGAAACCGACAACAGAATGGGGGGCTGTTATGAAGATTAGCGAAGCTTGACGGTGCTTCCACGAATGCAAGTGAAACCGAAGGTTCTCATTCCAAAAAGGAAGGTGTGGGGTTCTATGTCTCGTATAGCAAGGTGTAGAAACGGTTTGATTTGTTGTTTGAGCGCACTGCTCTGCCTCGTATCGGTGTTCGGCTCCATTTCGGCTCACGCGGCCGAACCGCCGGCAGTTCCGCTCGTCAACCCGGGCTTCGAGCAGCCCGCCGCCGGCGGGGCGATTCCAGGATGGAGGCAGACGTACGGCAATGGCGTAACAGCAGTTACATACGGCGTATCCGGTACGGCCAGTTACAGCGGCAGCTACAGCCTGAGACTTGACGACAATTCCGCTACCGCCTCGCTCGGAATCGAAAGCGACAAGGTGCCGATTACCGCCGGGACGACTTATTCGGCGTCGGCCATGTTTCAGGTGGAACGCGGCTCGCTCGCGATTTACCTGCAGTTTTTCAATGCCGCCGGCACCAGGGTGGGGAATACGTCGGCTTCGGTGAATCCGACCGCCGGAGCGTGGGTTAAGGAAAGCGTTACCGGCACCGCGCCCGCGGACGCTGTTACGGCTTCCGTCCTGCTATACTCGGCGTCGACCGTGCAAGGAGCAGGTTATTTCGATGATGTGAGATTGGAGGTAATTCCGATCGGAACGTTTGAAAATTTGGGGCAGCCGATTACGAATTTCATTAACCAAGACGCTGCGTTCGGCCGGGAAAACGGCAAAGAGGTCGTTTATACGGTCGTGAAGGGTGCGAATGACAGCACCGTTTTCGCCATCATCGATCTGCTGACCGCCAAGGTGATCCGCACGATTCCGATGCCGGGAGTGACCGGTGCGTGGGCGGTGAAGGCGGCGAGTGACGGGAAGGTGTACGCCGGCACGCATTACGACGGTCACCTGTACCAATATACGCCGGGCGGCACCAGCCTTGTCGATCTGGGACAGCTGGGCGGAGAAACGCACATTTGGGCGATGGTCGCCGGAGCGAACGGGAAAATGTATGCCGGCACTTACCCGAATGCGCATGTGTTCGAGTACGATCCAGCGTCTAATCAGGTGAGCGACCTTGGACGGGTACATCCGACCGAAAAATACGTCCACGCTCTCGCCTACGATTCGGATCGCAATACGCTGTACGCCGGCGTCGGCGGAACAACGGCCGGCATCGTCAAGATCGATCTGGCGACCGGTCAACGCGTAGAAATTTTGCAGCAGCTGCTCCCGCAAGCTTACGCCAACTACGATTTCGTCTACAATATGGACTACGCGCTCGGCAAGCTGTTCGTCAGACTGAGTAAGCCGGATCATTTGCTGGTGGTGGACACGGCGACGGGAACGATCGAATATTACGATCCGAACGGCCTCGGCATGGGCTCGCGAATACTGGCGACGAAGCCGGGCGACGACCATACGATTTATTTCGGTGGTTACGTCCTGCGTTCGTACGACACGACGACGAAAACGTTCGGCGTAGTTTTTCCAAACAGCCAGATGCGAGGCTTCAACTTCTTCGACGGCGGTTTTCTGCAATTGAACGATCCGCAATGGCCGGGTTATACGTTTGCCGGCTTCAGCGAAAAAGGGCAGATCATGCTGTTCAACGAGCAGACCGGTACGCTGTCCACATCGCAGGTAACTAACTTCGGCTCGCCGATTCTGATCCAAAGCCTGCATACCGGATTTGACGGGAACGTCTACATCGGCGGCTACTTGGGGGCGACCGGCTTTACGTCTTACCGTCCGACGACCGGCACGTTTACGGAGGTGCAGCAGTTCGGGCAGGTCGAGTCCGTGGCGAGCGTGAACCAGAAGCTGTACATCGGTACTTACGGCAACGCGCGTATCCACGAATATGATCCGACCGCGCCGTGGACATCGACCAATCCGCGAAGAGTCGCTGAACTGGTCGGCGACGGGCAGGACCGTCCGTTCGCGCTGGCGGGCGTCGATGCGCTCGGGAAGCTGTACATCGGTTCGGTGCCCGACTATAGCTCGCATAGCGGTGCGCTGGCCGTATACGACGTCGTTTCGCGGCAGACGCAGGTGCACCGGGACATCGTGCACAATCATGGCGTTGTCTCGCTAGTGTACAAGGACGGCTTCGTTTACGGAGGAACGACGATTTACGGCGGGCTCGGCACGAGCGGGCCGACGGAAACGGAAGGGAAGCTGTTCGTGTTCGATACGGCGACGAACGCCAAGGTTTTTGAGATCGCTCCGGTGCCCGGACGCAAAGTGGTCAGCGGCCTGCTCGCCGGACCGGACGGCACGATCTGGGGCGTGGCGGAGGATACGATCTTCAAGTTCGATCCGCAAACGCGGCAGGTGGTGTACCAGGAAGCGAAGCTGGGCCGCTACGCCGCGGGCACGACTGTCTGGGTCGACGCTTTCCTGAAGCTGGGCACTGATGGCAACGTGTACGGAACGAATCGGCAGAAAACATTTTTCAGAATCAGGCCGGATACGATGGATTTCCTCAAAATCAAAAGCGGGGCCGGCAACTATTTGACGCAGGACGCATACGGCAACTTTTATATGGCTAACGACGCAGATTTGTGGAAATACTCGCTGCCGGTAATCGAGTCGCCGGTGAGCCTCGGTTCAATGCGTACGTCGGTTGACGCCTATAAGGCTTCAAGCGACATAGCCGGCCCGCTCGCCGATGAACTGGCGTACCGGCTTACGATCATCGGTCTTTTGAGCGATCAGGGGGCTGTGGCACAGGCGGTAGCCTACATGCAGGATTTCGTTAACCATATCGGGGACGCGGCCGTCCTGCAGCAAGGGCTGATCTCCAAGGCGGCGTCGGATGCGCTGAGCGCGAATGCAGCCGTTCTTATCCGGCAATGGGCGCCGTAGCAGACTGAGCGATAGCTCGAGCAGTTCCCGGAGTCGTTGCGATTAAGTAAAAGGGCCTCGGCTTCCACTTAGTAGTGGAGCTTGAGGCTCTTTGATTGGAAAGCGGGACGAAGGCGGTTCAGGCATTCGCCTTGAAGCGGCTGGTTCCTTCTAGTATGCTAGAAGGAATAACTTATTAAGCAATGGTGGCGGTTTGACATGGAACAGCTGGAGAAAGCGGACCGCAAGACGTTTCAGCAGCGTCTCAACCGCATGATCGAGACGATTCGCGGCGAAATCGCCAGCGGTGTATGGCGGGAAGGGGACTTCCTGCCCTCGGAGAAGGCTTACGCCAAGCTGTACCGACTGAGCAACAACACGGTGCGCAAAGGGCTGGAGCAGCTCGTGGCCGAGCGATTGATCGAGAAAGTGCCGAGAGTAGGCAATAAGGTGGCCGGGCAAGCAGGCGGGCAAACGGTCTTGAAGTTTTGCTGCCACGTCTCGCTGCTGCAGGAAGCGGCGATGCACACGCTCATCGCCGAATTCCATAAAGCAAATCCGGACGTTCGCGTTGAGCTGTCGGTTTCGGGTGCGCTTAATGCGTACGACCGGGTGAAGCCGATGATCGACGAAGGGGCCGTCGACGTGTTTACGATGAACTATAACGGTTTCGACGACTTCCGCGTGCATGGTGGCTTCGACGATGTGGAGACGCTGAGCCCCGATCCGCGCATATACCCGGTATTGACGGACGCGTTCACGCACGAAGACCGGCTAAAGGCGCAGCCGCTAGTGTTCACCCCCCTTATTTTGTGCTACAACAAGAATCATTTTCGCGAAAAAGAGCTGCTGGAGCCGGATAGCGGCTGGCGATGGAACATGCTGTTCGAGCAGGCGTCGAAGCTGACGGTGGAGAACGAGCGGCTCGGTTTTTACTTTCATTTTCCTTCCAGCAACCGCTGGCCGGTCTTTTTGCTGCAAAGCGGCGTCCGCTTCAAGCGCGAAGAGGCGGGAGGGTTCTCCATCAGCGGCGAACAATTGGCGGAAAGCTTGCGGGCATGCCGTCAGCTCATTTATTTGCAAAATCGCTTCCCGCTGTTTTTGTCGGAGAAGGACGCCGACGCGGAGGAGCTGTTTTTTAGCGGCAAAGTGTCGATGATCATGACCACGTATTTGGGGCTTAACCATCATGAGCGCAAGGCGGGGTTCGAATACGACGTGGCTCCGCTGCCGTATTTACAAGATCCGAAGACGCTGCTGCTGCTGGTCGGACTGGCCGTAAGCGCGAACTCCAAGGTGAAGGATGTCGCCAAGCGGTTCGTCACTTTCCTCGTGTCCTACCCGGCGCAGCTTATGATCCGCCAGAAAACGCTCAGCATTCCGAGCCTGAAGCCGGCGGCGGAATGGAGCGGCAAGGAAACGGTCTACCATCCGCCGCGTTTTCACATGTACCGGGAAATTTTGCCCACCTTGCGGCCTTTCAGCGCCTTGAGCATGTCGATTAAGGAATTGGAGCGGTTTTACCGGGAAGCGAAGCTGTACTGGTCCGGACTGGAGACGGGGGAAGCCGCCGTTGAGCGGCTGGAGCGTTTTTTAGCCTCGTTAAATGGCGGGCGGGGAACCGGCAAATCCAATCCTAGCGAAGGCATGTAGCAAATTGAAGTCAAAGGCAAGCGCTCGAACCCGGCGATGGGATCGAGCGCTTTTGAAGTTGCAGCGAAGCTTCGCTTCACTTTTTGGGGTATTAGTGGAGGACTTTTAGGCGAGCGATTCTTTCATGACCGGTTCGGTCAGCTTGTACCCGACATTGCGTATCGTCACGATATATTCGGGCGTGCGCGCGTTTTTCTCGATTTTGTCGCGCAGATGGCTGATATGAACGTCGACGATGCGCGTATCCCCGATAAAATGATAGTCCCAGACGCCGTGCAGCAATTGCTGGCGGCTGAGCACCTTGCCCCGGTGCTTGCACAAAAACAGCAGCAGCTCGAATTCCTTCGGAGTCAGCTCGATCGGAACGCCGCCAACGGATACCTCGCGCTGCTCGGGCTGAATCGTTATCGGCCCGATGTGCAGCGTTTCCGCTTCGGCGGTTGGCAGCGCGCTCGTTCGGCGCAAAATGGCCTGAATGCGGGAAATGAGCTCCTGCGGACTAAACGGCTTCGTCATATAATCGTCCGCTCCGTTGTCGAGCCCGGCGATTTTATCCGACAAATCGTTAAGCGCCGTCAGCATGATGATCGGCACGAAATTGTTTTGCTCGCGGAGCTTCCGGCATACGCCGATTCCGTTCAGCTTCGGCAGCATCAGATCAAGCACGATAATATCGGGGCGGAACTGCGCTATGACATCAAACACGGCTTCTCCGTCGTAAACGCAGAGCACTTCGTAACCGGCCAATTTCAAATTAAAGTCGATGAGCATCGAGATGGAAGGTTCGTCGTCAACGACCAGTATTTTGTTTTTCGTCATCGTCTTCTCCTCTCGTACGTAAACGGACTGTCGTTTTCGGTGATCACGTTTTCTATTATGCAAGGCCAACATAATCGGAAGATTAAGGTTTCGTTAACCGGATGTTAAATTTTTAGCTCCGCTTGATGTATAATACCAAGTAGAAGTAAACTCACTTATCCATATGCTGCGAGGAGAAGGTTAGCTTTGGCTTTTCACATTGTACTGGTCGAACCCGAAATCCCGGCGAATACGGGAAATATTTCCCGGACGTGCGCGGCAACGGGAACGACGCTCCATCTGGTACGCCCGCTCGGCTTCAACACCGACGACAAAACGCTGAAGCGCGCAGGGCTCGATTACTGGCATTCGGTCGATATTCGCTACTACGATTCGTTTCACGAGCTTCGCGAAGCGCTTGGCGATCGGCGGCTGTTCTATGCGACAACCAAGGCGGACAAGCTGTATACCGATTTTGTTTACCAGGACGAGGACGTATTCGTATTCGGCAAAGAAACGAAGGGGCTTCCTCCGGAAATCATCGAAGCCAACCGCGAAACATGCATCCGCATGCCGATGACAACCTCGGTCCGCTCGCTTAATTTATCCAATTCGGCTGCTATCGTACTGTTCGAAGGACTGCGGCAAAACAACTTTTTGGGACTAAAGTAAACACAGCTGCACCTGACATGCCCGAGTTTTTATCGCAGCTATATCGCTTTAGTAAACTTAAAACTTTTTGGCGTAATCAAAATGCCGTTCGGACTTCGAGAGCAACAATCGACAAGTCTGGACGGTATTTTTCGTTTCCACATATTGCTAATATTTTTTCATATCAAATCGGCATAAAGACCCAGATGGAAGCAGGAATTTCATCTGTTTTGGCGAATTGATAATGCTGGAAGTGGAACATATGCGTGGCATTCCGTCTACTTTCAGGGTGAAAAGAGAGGTGAGTCGAGATGAGACCGGCAGGAGTCGTTAGAAAAGTGGATCAATTGGGCCGTATCGTATTGCCCAAATCGCTCAGAAAAAGATACCGGATGAACGAAGGCGATCCGGTGGAAATTTTAGTTTCCGGCGATCATATATTGCTGGAACGGTACCGTCCCAAATGCGTGTTTTGCGGAGAGATGAACGGGGTGACCGAGTACCGGGAAAAGCATATTTGCATGAATTGCTTGCGAGAGATGACGCTGATTTCCCAGTAATAACGGGCAACCATTCGGCGTCGCCAGGCGGTTCTTTCTGAAGACGCAGGCATCCTCGGCATGGGGGTGCTTCTTTTGTTGTTGGCCCGATAGCGCGACGCCGCTCCCTGTAAGGGAACGGGGATTGTCTTGCACATTCCGGCAGGTGGCGCTATAATGATACCTATTACGCAGAAGGAGGCGGACTTCATGCCGTCTTATACGTCCGCACAACTGCATCATCACAAGAAGCGTTAGTCGCACCCTGAGCAATAACAGGGGGGGCTAACGCTGTTCGCGTTGGCCTCCCTGCGGCATACGGAGCGCGCGGGACCAAGAGGTCCTGCGCGTTTTTTTGTTTTCCGACCAACTAATCGAACGAAACGGAAGGATGAATGCACAGATGCAAAACGTAAAAGGAACATCCGCTTATCGCGCGGAGGAGCAGCAGCTCCGGAACAAAATTCGTTCGGTGCTGGAGCGGCAGTTTGCGCTGTACGATTTCGAGCCGGTGGAAACGCCGATCTTGAACGAGCAGTCGCTGCTCGCCTCGAAGTATGCGGGGGGCGAAGAAATTTTGAAGGAGATGTATGTGCTGTCCGACCAAGGAGGGAGAAGCCTCGGGCTGCGGTACGATCTGACGGTGCCTTTCGCCAATTTGGTAGCTTCCTCCCCCGGGCTGCCGATGCCATACAAGCGTTATGAGATCGGGAAAGTATTTCGCGACGGGCCGACCAAGCGCGGGCGTATGCGCGAGTTTACGCAATGCGACGCCGATGTAGCCGGCGTGAAGGGGCCGGAAGCGGAGGCGGAGCTGATGCAGCTGGCGATCGGGGTGTTTCGGGCGCTCGGTATCGAGATCGTCATCCGGTGGAACAACCGCCGGTTTCTCGGCGAACTGCTCGGGGCGCTCGGCGTAGAGGAGGGTTGGCAGCTTACCGTCATGCTGACGCTCGACAAGCTGGACAAGATCGGTGTGGAAGGCGTTATGGCAGAGCTACTTGAGAAAAGGCTGGACAAAGCGGCGGCGGAACGCATCGCAACATGGATAGGGGCGGGAGCCGCTGATTCTCTAGGTGAGCTTGCGGATCGGTACGGTTTGACCGGTAAGCCGGGAGCTGAGGAAGCGCGCTCCTTAGCTTCGCTGCTGGACCGAATTGGGCTTGGCGCGGTATGCAGGTTTGATCCGTTCCTTTCCCGGGGTTTATCGTTTTATACGGGAACGGTGTACGAGCTATTTGTCGCGGACGGTTCCTTCCGCTCGTCTCTGGGCAGCGGGGGCCGATACGATGCGATCATCGGTAAACTGGTCGGCAGCGACGATTTTAACATTCCGGCTGTCGGCCTATCGTTCGGGCTCGATTCGATTATGGAAGTATGGAGCGGCAAGGATGCCGCTATAGGCCAGCCGCCTGTCGTGTTTATTCCGCTTGGCGGTACAATGGCCGAGACGCTGCAAGCAGCAGCGCTATTTCGTTCTGCCGGGCTGCCGGCTGCCGTAGACGGCGGCGCGCGTAAGCTGAAGCGATCGATCGCATCGGCGTCTGCGCGAGGAGCCCGCTTTATCGTCATCGTGGGCGAAGACGAGACGGCGAACGGCCAGATTCGGTTGAAGGACATGAGGACAGGAGAGGAGACGGCTGGAACGCCGGAACAAATATTGCTTCTAGTCGAAAAAACGAACGGGGCTTAGGAGAGAACGCCGAAGAGCCGCCTGCGGAAGCAGGCGGCTCTGGTTGCCGTCGTATGAGGCGCTATTACAGACCTTTCGTTCTGTCCTCGTTATAGGAGGAAGTCAGAATGGCGGAAATGAACATCGCGAATACTACCATGACAAGCCAGAATGTAGACGATGCGAAAATAGACATGTCAGGTTACACCTCCCGGTTATGGTTTTCTATTTTATACCAAGTATAAACTTCCGCTGGTTTGGGGCCACCGCAAAGTAATTGGAGTGCGCTTCGCAGCTTATCTTCACTTTGTGGGGTTCAGTAGACTAAACCCTATTATACCCAAACGGGCAATAAAAGAAAACGGCCGAATTGTGAACATTATGGACCTTACTTGAAAAATAAAAAGTTCGTCGGCAGCGGGCGCAGCCGCCCGTCCGAAGGGTTGTTGATCGTTTTGCCTTCAAAGATGAGAGAGGTTGAGCCTCCGCCGTCCAAATTATAGGCATCCACGATATGCAGCTTGGCAAGCTTGTCCTGAAGCTCCATAAGCGTCGCCCCTGAGCCTCCGCGCTCGTTGTAGCCGTCGGCTACGAGGAACAGCAGCTGGTTGTTGCCGAAGTTGCCGACGACGGTACGCGGCGCGCGCTTCGGCGAATTTTGCCATTGCGCCGGGATAACCTGCTTCGCTCCGCTTTTGAGTAAAATAGGAACGAATGTCGCGCCAAATGACGGGTTCAGCTTATCGAGATCGGCCTGCTTCGCGAATTTGCCACCGATCAGCTTGCGGTCGGTGCTAAGGCCGACGAACGCAAGGTTGTCGAACGTGGGCTCGAACCCATAGACGTATTTGCCGTTCAGCATTGTCGTGCTTAGCGGAAAACGCCTGCCGTCGTCCGTATCGGCGAATCCACCTGCGTTGATGCCGGCTACTGCGCCCAGTCGGCTGGCGGCGGCCAGCGTCGTTTCGGAGCTGCCGAGCTTGTCCTTGCCGAGCGCCATCTGCATCGCCTTGTCCGACTTCAGGTCGACCTTAAGCGCGTATCCTTTATAGTTCGGGTCCGTAAACTGGTACAGCCGCAGATCGATATTGGCCGAGGACACCGTCCGTATCGGCTTGCCGAATTCCGCGGCGATCCGGTTATCGAAGATAGCGGCCGGGCGGCCCGCCTGGGCGACCGCCAGCTTTAACATTGCGTTCATGTCGTTTGAGCTCTGCTCGTACAGCTGGTAAAACTTTTCGATCGTGCTTTTGGTTGCCGCCGCGTTTCCTTTCGCCGTATCGAGGCTGGTGTGGATGCCGTTCGCCACTTCCGTTACTGCAAACGGCTGGAGCGACGGAGCGAAGCCGAGACGAGGCATTTCGAGCGTGAAGCCGGCGGAGAACAGCCATATGAGCAGACCGATGAAAGGGGCGCAGGCCAGCAGAAAAAAGCGGTTATATTCTTTAAACGTCATTTGAGCACATCCAAATTTTGCTTCAGCTCGTCCAGCTTTTTCTTCACTTCCGCCAATTGCGTGTACAGCTGATTGCTGTTGTCGGTTTTGCTGTTGGCGCTATCCTTCGTGAAAGCGAGAAGCTCGTTAAAGGAATCGACCTTGGTATGTAAATTCGACAAATCTGCCGTTACGCTCGTTTTAAGCTGTTCGAGCTGCTGCTGGTATTGCTCCTGCATCGCTTGCAGCTGCTGCTCCGTCTGGGCGGCGAGCTGAGTGCTAAGCTGCGTCCTCAGATGCTCCGTATAAATCATGGTACCGAGCACCCCGGTGGCAATGAGCAGAAACCAGCTGGAGAAAAAGATCAGATACGATACCTTGGACGACTTGACGGATTTGGCCGCTTTGACGCTTCGCTGCGGGGCGACCGTGGCATTCGGGGCCAGTTTTGTTTCAATCTGCGTACTCACCTTGATTATCACCTCATTATAAAAACATGCTGTCTCTATGAATTCGACGACATATGCGGGGAAATGTTGCACCTATTTTCCTAAGTATCCAAAAAAACATCAAATCGGACGTTTCTCGACAATTACCGGCATTTTAAAGCGGATATTACGCCTTGCCGGCTCAGCATACATTTCGAGAACGGTCAACCGGTTTGTGGGGGGAGGTCGGAAACCGTCGATTCTATGAAACTATTCTATTATTTTATCAATTGTAAGGAGCGAATGCCAGCGATTCGGGTCGAATGCGGCGTTTCTTCGCAAGAAGTGGACATACTAAAGCGGTGCTGAAGTAGGCGAGGAAGGGGCGAGGCGTATGTCCACGGTTTACGACTGTATCGTTGTCGGCGGCGGCATTGCGGGATTACAGGCGGCCATTCAGCTCGGAAGGTACGGTCATTCCGCGCTTGTGGCGGATAAAGGCGACGGGCGGTCGACGCTGTGCCGGAATTATCATAATGTTCTGGGCTGGCCTGAAGGCATATCCGGCACGGAGCTGCGGCGGCTCGGGAGAAAACAGGCGGAAGAAACGGGAATCCGCTTCGTGAAGGATGAGATCGTGCAGGCGGAGCGGCAGGGGGATACATTTGCGCTGCGAGGGCGGGAAGGTACATACCGGGCGACAACGGTGCTGCTTGCCACTGGCATCGTCGATCGTTTTCCGGATTTACCCGGGCTGATCCCGTGCCTCGGCAAGACCGTGTACGTATGTCCGGATTGCGACGGTTTTGAAGTGCGGAATCGTAAAACGATCGTGCTCGGCTCTGGCAATACGGGAGCGGCGATGGCGCTGACGCTAGCGGATCGGACGAGCGAGCTGCTGCTCATCAACCACGACCAGAAGGCGATTTCTCCTGAGCTTGCCGGACAAATGCGGGAGAGAGGCATTACTGTCGTTGCCGAGGCGATCCGCGAGGTGCTGGAGGAAAACGACGGCCTGTTCCAGGGAGTCAGGCTGGCCGGCGGCGGCGACATTTGGGCCGACCGGGGGTTTATCGCTTTCGGCGGAAACGAGGTGCGTTCGTCGCTGGCCGAGCAGCTCGGGGCGGAGCGTCACGAGAACGGACATATTATGACCGATGCCCGAACGAAAATGACTACCGTTCCGAATTTGTGGGCGGCGGGAGATATCGGGGTTCATTCGGAACAGGTGACGATTGCAATGGGCGAAGGATGCCAAGCGGCGATCTGGATGCACAAGACTTTGCTTCGGCTGCGGCAATAAGAAAAGCTTTTAAGCGAAGCCTTCTCCACGATGAATGACCCGGCATGAGTGGTAGCTTTTCTTGCAGCATCAGAACGATTTAGCTTTGCTCAAAACTGATGCATTCTGATGTTATAAATGTGAAACGGCCGCACCCTCGGGAAAGGGCGCGGCCGTTTTGCCTTGTATAGATGGGATTATTGCACGTAATCTTTCAGATCGGCCTTCCACGCTTCGCTGCCGTCGTTGCCCCGGGCAGCTTCGTGAGAGACGGTCGCTTCTTGAACGGCGCCGAAGCCCCAGTGGGTTTCCGGAACGTCCGGGAACATCGCATGGATGCCTGTCAGCGGACCGCGGTACAGCATGCTGTTAATAAGCGTGACCGCTTCGACGCGAATGATCGAATCGTTCGGCTTAAATGTGCCATCCGGGTAACCGGAGAGGAACTTGCCGCGATACAGCTGCTCGACAGCCGCTCCCGCCCAATGACCTGCCGTATCCGAGAAGTGCGCATCCGCAGGCTCGCTGATTTGCAGCTTCAGGAAACGCGCCATAACGGTTGCGAGCTCACCGCGCGTCACTTTGGCTTCCGGACGGAACGTGCCGTCCTCGAAACCGCTGAAATAACCGTATTTCGTTGCGATCTTGATGTAGTTGCTTGCCCAGTGTTCTTCGGACACGTCAGAGAACGGCAGAGACGTGCTCAGCGTATTGTTTTCCGTAAGTCTCGCGACGATCGCGGCCAGCTCGGCGCGGGTAAGCGAGTTGTTCGGCTTGAACTGTCCGTCCGGGTAACCGAGAATGTACCGCTGATGCTCGAGCAGCCCGAAGTTATCGGAGTAAACTTTGATTTTGACCGACGATTCCGCCGTAGCCGCGCTAGAGCCGTTGCCCGTTTTGAATTGGCCGGCGATGGCGTATTCGGTTTCGGCTGCGGTCAAGCTGCTCCATTTGACCTTGAACTTGAGGCTGCCCGTTTGTCCAGCCGGCAAGTTCGCGATTGTCCACGTTATCGTATCTCCGCTCACTTTGCCTTCTCCAGCTTCAACCAGCACCGCGCCCTTCGGCAGGGTTACGGTAATTTCGCCGGCGTTCAGCGAATACAGCGAATTGTTTTTGTAGTCGACGGTAACGGTCGATTCACCGTTTTCCTTGACGATGTTTTTGTCCACCGATATTGTCAACGAGACGTCCGGCTTCGGCGCAGAAACGTAGCCGCCACCGGTCCATCCACCGCCGGTTTCGACCGGGCTCAGCAGGACGTCATGCTTCACGATATCCCATTCGACAGACAAAGTAGGGCTCCGGTATGTATCGTAGCCGTCTTTCTCAACGATCAGATAATAGTCGGTTTCCGGATAAACCATGTAGGCGTAGAAACCGTGAGCATCGCTTTTTTGCGCAGGGCTTGCGTTGTTGTTCGGCTCGAAGCCGACCAAAGCCGGAAGCGTAACGGCCGTATTTGGCGTGATGCTCTTGTTTTTGCCGTTTCTTTCTGTGTCCGCGTAGTACAGCGTAACCGTTGCACCTTCGATGACGTTTTTGGTTACCACGTCGCGAATAGTGCCATACGGATCGACCAGCTCGGTCGTAATGTTCATTTCGCCGTTCGCTTTGACGTTAACCAGGCTGCGGCTGATCGTAATGAACTTGCCGTCAGCGATTTCGTAGCCGACTTCCAGCGTGTACTCTCCGACCGACAAACCATTTGCGTTAAATACGCCTTGGCTGCTCAGATCGAAGGTTTTCCGCTCGCCGTTTTCCATAATGTAATTGCCTGACGGGTCCTTTAAAAATACTTTCGTTTTGTTCAAAACTTCGCTGCCAAGCAGGCTTGGCTGCCCGTCTGCTTTTTGGAACAGAACAATGCCGGTCACCGTTTTTTCCGATTCGAAAGTTTCATCGTCGGAGCCCGTTACGACCCCTACTTTCGCTTTCTGGGAGTAGGTGACGGTTGTAGGTACGCCGCCGACGTCAATGGTCCGCGTCACATTCAGATCATAGGTCGCGTCACCGCGAGGTACTGCGATCGAGTAGGCGCCTTGGCTGTCGGTTTCAACCGTGCCGATGAAATCGACTCCCGGTTCGATTTTGCCGTCTCCGTTCAGGTCCAGCGTTACTTGAACGGTAGCGTTAGCGACAGGCGTGTTGGCGTCGCCTTGCGTAATGACCCCTTTGATCATGGCCGGCTGGAACGTAACGAAAACTTCGGCTTTCGCTGACAAGCCTTTGGCTACATCATACACATTGGCCGTGATCGGAATTTGCTGCTCGTTTATGCCGGTGATTTTCGCCGATTGATACGTAACGACTGCATTTCCTTGCGCGTCGGTAACGGCGCGGTTCGAACCGATAAACGTTCCTGTATTGGCCGGTGCGGCGAACACGACTTCAACGCCAGCAATCGGCTGTCCATTCGTATCTTTGAGCTGAGCCGTCAATTGTGCCGTCGTTTTTCCATCGCCGACGATTTTGTCGGGATTCGCGGTCAGGCTAAGCTGGGCGCCTGCGACTTCGAACTTGTTATCCGCTTTTTTCGCTTCCGCCTCTGCCGGCAGAACCGTTTGATCGGCCTTTTTCGCTTCGAACGTTACGGTATATTCGCCCGGATTCGTACCTTCAGGCAGGATATAGTTCGTCCGTTCCCACGTTTTGAACCCTCCTGTTGCGGAAGTTTGCACGAGCGATACGGGTATACCGTTCACGTATGCAATTACTTCGTTAGCAAGGAGCGAGCTGACTGCCGACAGCCTAAGCGGCTCTCCTGGCATTGCTTTCACAACGGTCGGATCGCCTTGCGCTTTGTCGCCGGTCCAGCCGTCCAGCGCTTTGTTAATCCGGATCGTAACACGCTCCGGCAGGCTGGTCTGATGCTGCTCGTCCGTTACGGTAAAGGTGAAGCTGTCATCCCCGCCTGTAAAGTCTCCGTTCGGCGTGTAGATCCATCTGTCGCCGTTAGGATTCAGCGGATCGGCAGGCACGAGCGTTCCTTTCGCCGGAGACGAAGCGATGCTGTACACGAGACCGGTAACTGTCTCTCTGTCAGTCCCTTTCAACACGATCAGAATAGGAGACGTTCCTTCTTCCACAATCACAGTTTGCGGCTGAGCGACCGGGATTCCGTTATACGCGATCGTAACGTTAGCGGAATTGGAATAATGCTGTCCGTCATGCCCTTCCCAGTTGAAAGTAACCAGCGTTCCTTCAGGGAGGTTCGGCACCGGAGTGAATTTCAGGTTGCCGAGATCGGCTTTGCCGATTTCAAAGGAAGTGCCCGGCGTTGCATAAACTGCTGAAGACACGGACAGCTGTCCCAGCGAGTTGAAGTTTGCCGGCAGCGTGATTCTTACTTTCTGGATGTCGTCTTGGTCATCGTCGCGGTAACGATCGGAGAAATCGCCGTATGTAAATTCGACTACGGTTCCGAATGCTCCGCCTTGCTTCGTTATGTTGGTTACGACCGGAGGCGTGTTGATCTGGATCGTGACCGTTTTGTCTGCGTTAGCGTATTGGAGGCCGTCCGAGCCGTTCCAGGTAAATACGGCGGTACCGGTCATTCCGGCTTCGGGAACGAATTTCAGCTTGCCGAGATCGGCGGCGTTAATCTCATCGCCCGGAACCACTGGGACATTATCCAGATAAAGCTTGCCGAGAGCCGGGTCCGGAAGCGTAACGATTTTGACTTTGGACAGGCTGTCGTTGTCGGGATCGGCGAATACGCCGGGGAATACGTTAGTAAGAGGCAGTTCCTGCCCTTTTTTGGTTGTTAGCATGATATTGTTGATAGTTGGTGCAGAATTCAAGGAAACTTTTCCATTTATTTTAGCTTCATTGCCAGTTCGGCTGTCTATACCGTTCCAGTCGAATGAAACCGGGCCGTTATATCCCGTATTCGGAATAAACTGCAATAAATCGAGACTATTTACAGGAATGACTTGGCTTCCACTGACCGGGTTTCCGTTATAAGTCAGCGTACCCATTTCCGGAGCGGTTTGCCATACGGTGACCGATTGAAGGTTGTCTCCGTTAGGTGTGTCGTCCAGATTCAAGAAATTATTTTGGAAATCCTCTTTTGTAAAGCCCGTGGGACCAACCTGTAACAGAGGCTTCGAAAAGTTTTTAACTTTCGGGTAGGTGGAAATCGACACAATATGCTGGGCTTTTCCGGGGTTAGTTGAATCACCCTTGCTGTCGCCGCCACCGCGGTCATCGAACAAAATGATATTTATTGTATATTCTTTAGAAGGATCAATTGAAGCGTGAGTCAGCTTGATATTATTCCAATTCTGCGTCACGCCGGAAGTGGAGTTAGAGAAATATTTCTTTTCTAAAGTCAAATTGCGCTCAATTTCGTTCCCGTTGCCATCCTTCGTCTTTTCGATAACGTTTACTTCCATTGAAAATTTATTTCCCGTTACTTTCGGAATAAAACCGGTATTTACAACGATTTCACCTTGATTCACAGATATTCCCGTATTGGAAATCTCGCCGTTTTCCATCGGACCGCCGTCAATTACAAGCTGGCCCCAGTCCACCGTCATAGTCCAGTTTGTATTCGGCGAGTTGTTATTTCTGCGAGGATCGTTGAAGTAATGATGGATGGTGATCCCTACATAATTATCGCCCAGTCCAATTTTGGATATTGTATCTTTATTGAATGTCAGAACGGACGTATTCCATTTATCATTGTTTCCAGAAAGCGCTCCGAGAAAGGCGTTTTGGTTTAACTCCTTGTAATAACCCAACCCGTTCGTTCCAACACCGGATTGTTTGATCTTATTGACCCAATCGTTATCCGTCGGCCAAGTCGTGTACCCACTGCCAAAAGCGATATCCGCCGGGTTTGATGAGAAGTAGACCCTATCCCATTCTCCATTAGGGGGATCCAGCACAGGCTCGTTGAATTCGTCGACATCCAGCGCGCGGATAAGCAGATGTGCGGTAGTTGTCGGCAATTTAGTTACATTTTCTATCTTGAATTCGATCGGATATTTACTGTAATTGTCCGCACCTGATTTATTCTGGTTTTTCAAAGGTATGCCTATATCTCCATCTGCTGCTTCTGTACCTAGAGGGCCGCCGCCCCAATTGTCCGTACCCGTAAAATAAGTGCTGCCTCCAGCTACTGTTCCGCCGCTCGCGGCATAAACCGGCGATATCGCGCCGAGCATGACGAACAGCGCCAGCAGCAGAGGTAAAGCTCTCCTTAAGCGCTTCGTTTTCAATTTCTGACAACTCCTTCGAAAATTTTTTATTAATTTGGCCTAACAAGATTCAGGCTGTATGAACAGCCTGCACGTTCACAACTTTCCGAACCGTTACGTTTTTATCACCTCTTTACAGCAGGCTGTTAACTCGTTATGTACGGGGTCTCCCCGCAATCCTCAGACAGTAAATCATAACGATCTGAACAAAAACTGAACAAAACTATACCCGGGCAAGACCGTCGAACGCGGCGCTCCGAGCCGTTATGTTCAAGCGGTTTGTTCAAAAAATGTTCAGTTTGATTTCATAAAATAGGTCTGCTCCGCAAAGCCGTCATTCGCCCGACCTTACAAAGGTGACGCTGGCGCCCAGCTCTACGCTGTCCACGAGCCAGCCGGAGCGCAGCCAGGCGAGCGCTTGGGTCGCTTCAGGCTGGTTGCCCCACCACGAGCGGTGCTTGTAGGCGAGCTGGGGAAGCGGGATGCCTAAAATATGTTCGATTTCCGAATAGGTCAGCGTAATTGTTGCTTTTTGTTTCAAAAATTTTTCCAGCAGCGTGTATTTCAATCGTGTCACCCCCTAGGCCTACTATAGGGAGATCAACTGAACAGTTTCTGAAAGCTGCGGTTCACCGTGCTTGGCAGCGTTTTTTTCGAAGGGGAGGCGGTGAATATGGGGAATTGGAGGGAAGAGATGTCGCCGGCCGGATGGCTGGACGCTTTTGCCCGAGGAGACCCGGCATGGATTTCATGCGGATGTTTGCTGCTGGCCTTTGCCCTGCTGGTTGCAGGCCAAAACAAGTTTTCCCGCAAAGGAATCGTATACGAAGCCGCGATAACGCTAGGATTCTGGACCGGTACCGCGATGCTCGGCTATCTGCTGTACCGGCTGGACGATCCGGATCAAGGATCGCTGGGGCTGCTTTTGCTCGTAACTCAGGCATTCGGCGCCTTGCTTGCGTACCGGCTTATTCGGCTGCACCGGCAATCGGGTCGTTTGGCCGCTGAATTGCAAAACAAAAAAAAGGCGAACCACGAGTTTGTTGCCGGCGCTGCCCGCGAGCTTCGCGCACCGCTGCAGCACATGAGCCGCATCGCCAATTCGATGCTGCGCAAAGACTGGGGGCGTATGACGGTCCAGCAGGCGGATCAGCTGCAGCTCCTGGCGGCGACCGGCGAGCGGTCGGCCCGTTTGATCGAAGAGTTGGCGGACTGGTCCAAGCTCGAGGAGGGGACCTTGACGATCGTCCCTGCTGCGGCAAACGTGCGAGTCATTGCCGACAATGCGATCGATAGGGTCCGATCCTTTCAGGGAAAAGACGGCGTAAGGCTCGTTAACCATGTGCCGGAGGGATTGCCTGCCGTGCTCGCGGATGCGTTTCGATTGACGCAGGTTTTGTCGAACTTGCTGGCCTATGGGTCACACCGGACCGCGCAAGGAACGATTACGGTCAGCGCATCGTTCAAGAAGACGTACGTTGAAATCGAGGTGACGGAGTCCGGCTCCGGTATGCCGGAGAAGCAGCCGGTTAACGGAGGGAACGAATCGGGCGAGGCGAACGCGGAATCGCCGCCCTGGGTTACTTCCGGTCTCGGCTTGAAGCTGACCAAACGATTGGTCGAAATGCAGGGAGGTTCGATGAGTATCACGCAGCAACCGGGAAACGGGTTTACGTGTTCGTTCCGACTTCCCGCAGCCGCCAAAGCCGAAGGCGAAGGGGACGGGGGTGCCGGCGACTATGATCGGCTCCGGACGTGGAGCCACGGCGAGGAGACGATGGCGTTTCCTTCTGCGGAAGCGGGCAGACAGGAGCCGTTTCAAGCGGTGAGCTCGCCCGGCGACGAAGAGGCGCATGTGTTGATCGTGGATGACGATCCCGCCAATCTGCGAATGCTCGAAAGCTTGCTTACGGGCGGGAATGTGCGCGTGAGCAGGGCTACGAGCGGAGACGATGCGCTAAGGAAGCTGTCCGATTCGCTGAGACCCGATCTGGTCGTGCTCGATCTCGCCCTTCCGGGTCTTTCCGGCACAGAGGTTTGCCGCAAAATCCGCGAACGCGACACGCTCTACGATATGCCGGTGCTGATGATGACCGGGGCCGGACGGGATGAAGATATCGGTCTTGCGTTCGCGGCGGGGGCGAATGACTTTCTGGCCAAACCCGCGAGGGCGACCGAGCTGCGGGCCCGCGTCCGGACGCTTATCCAGATGAAACGGTCGGTGCGGGACCGGCTGCGGATGGAATCGGCGCTGCTCCATGCCCAGATCAAGCCGCACTTCGTCTTCAACACCATTAATTCAATCGCGGCGCTCAGCCACGACTCGCCGGATAAAATGCGCCGGCTGCTCAGCGAGTTCGCCCATTATTTGCGGGAAAGCTTTCGGTACGACAGCATGTCCCCGCTGGTGGAATTCGAACAGGAGCTTCGCCTGATACGGGCGTATGTGTTCATTGAGGCGACCCGTTTCGGAGAACGGCTGAAGGTCAAGCTGGACGTGCCGGCCGGGATGAACTTTTACTTGCCTCCGCTGACGATTCAGCCCATCGTCGAGAACGCGATCCGGCACGGCGTTATGAAGCGCAAGCGGGGCGGAGAAGTACGGCTCGGCGTAACGGTAGAAGAAGGGGATTTCGTCATCCGGATTCACGACGACGGGATCGGCATCGAAGAAGGCCTGCTGGCCAGATTGCAAGCAGGCCGCGGTCTGGAGAGAGGAATTGGTCTGGCTAATATTAACAGCAGGCTCGTCCAGCAGTTTGGAAGAGGGATCGATATAACTAGTGAGCCGGGAATCGGCACGACCGTGACGCTCAGGCTGCGGATTGAGGAAGCGCAGCGCAAGCCGAGGCAGACGACTTCCATTCTTCCCTTCGGCGGCAAAAGCGGCGATAATGGTGAAAACGCACAAGAACGAGGAGAGATCGATGCGTGAGAGCGATTTTGGCAGACGATGAGGAGCTGGCGCTTCGTTATTTGGAGAAGCAGCTGCTTGCGATCGGCAGTGTCGAAGTGATCGGCAAATATGCGGATGTGGAGGAGGCGCTGGAGGCCGTGGCGGCGAATCCGCCGGACGTTGTTTTTCTCGATATCGAAATGCCGGTGTTAAGCGGAGTCGAGGCGGCGGAGCTGCTCGCGCAGCGGGCTCCCGGCACGGATATCGTATTTGTAACGGCTTTTGAGGAGTATGCCGTCAAGGCGTTCGAGCTGAACGCGGTCGACTACATTTTGAAGCCGGTGGAAAAAGAGCGGCTGGCCCGCACGGTAGCCCGGCTGGCGGAACGAAAAGGCCATCCTCCCATCCCGCCTGCGAGCCGTGCGGTTATGATCCGCAGCTTCCAGGTGCTGGAGATGGATCTGGCGAAGACGGAGCCGATCCCGTGGAGGACGACGAAGGCGCAGGAGCTGTTCGCCTATTTGCTCCATCACCGGGCCCAGCCGGTGCGCAAGGATGCGCTGCTCGAGGTACTGTGGCCGGAGGTGGATATCAAGAGAGGGTATACGCAGCTGTATACTACGATCTATCAAATCCGCAAGACGATGGAATCGCTCGGAGCGGATGTGCGGATCGTCAATTATGAGAAAGGCTACCGTCTCGAGCTGAACGATGTCAAAATCGACGCCGAGGAATGGGAGAAGGGAGTCATGGAGACGAAGCTGGAGCCGGGGACGCTTGAGCTTCATCTCGGACTGCTGGAGCTGTACCGCGGCGATTATTTGGCCGAATACGACTATTTATGGGCGGAAAGCGAACGGCAGCGGCTCAAGACGATCTGCTTCCGGCATGTGATGCGGCTTGCGGAATGGCTGGATAGCGAAGGCAAACGGATGGAGGCGGTTTCGGTTTATTACCGGGCGCTCCGTATGTTCCCGTATTCGGAGGAGGTTCATTTTTCGCTGATGCGGCAGTATGCGAAGCTTGGAGATTGGAGCTCGGTCGATAAAGGGTATGCGGCACTCGAGCGAATGATGAGGGACGAGTTTGATTCGGAGGTGCCTCAGCCGATCCGGAGCTGGTACCGGGAGCATAAGAGGACTTAGAAAATGACGCATAGCGAGCGCGGCCCTCCCGTTTCTGGCAGAAGAACCGGGGCCGCTGCTCGCTTGTTTGGTTTAACGCCGGGCTTACGGCTTCAGCTTTTTAAGGAAAGTGTCCATGCTTTCCTTGCCGCCGACGAAGATGCGCTTCAGCAGCAGCGGATTTTGCGAAGGTTCGGTCCGGCCCTGGTCGATCGTGAAGGCGAAGCGCACCTTGCTCTCCTCGAGCAGCTTCAGCGTATCGCCATTGCGCATGCCGTACGGATAACAGAACACATACGTATCCAGTCCGGTTTGCTCTTTAAGCTGCTTAATCGATTCGGCAATTTCGTAGCGCTGCTTATCAAGAGGCAATTTGTGCATGTACGGGTGCGACATGCCATGCGGCTGAATATCCCAGCCTGCGTCCCGCATTTCGCGGATTTGCTCCCATTCGGCAAAATAGCCATCTTGTCCGGTCATCCCCGGAGAGACGAACATCGTCGCCGTAAAACCGTATTTGCGCAGGATCGGCATCGCTTCGGTGTAATTGTCGGTGTAGCCGTCGTCAAACGTTAGCAGCACAGGCTTCGCCGGCGCCTCCATGTGCCCGTCCCAAATGCCGATGAACTGCTGGAGCGTCAGCGCCGTATACCCCTCCTTGGACAAATGCGCCATCTGTTCATCCAGCTTTTTCGGGTCCAGAACGGCATTGTTATCCGGTTCGACTCCGATGCTGTGGTAGTTGAGCACCGGGATGGAAAACTTCGGCGCCGCTGTTTGCTTGGCCCCGGCTTGGGAACGAGGCTGAGCCGAGGAAACGGCTCCTGCGGTGGCAGCCGCGGCGGCGTTCCCGGCGGCACTCGCCGTATGGCCTGCTGCGGAACCGCTTTCAGCAGCAGGCGTTAAGGGAATAGCCGCCGAGGGCTCCGCGCTTGCGCCGGGAATCGGCAGCGGCTGAAGCGCGCCGTTTTCTCCGGCCGGCGGCAGGCCGTGGGAACCGGACTGGGCTGGAGGGCGGATCGGATCGGGTTCGCCCGCGCTTCGAGCCGCTCCGGCTTGTTCGCCTCCGGCTGCGGCCGAAGGGGCCCCGTGCGGCGTCAACTGCTCCACCAAGCTGCGCTCCGCCGCAGCGGGCACAGACCCCGAATCTTCCGGCACGCAGCCGGCACATAATAGCGCAGCCGCCGCAAGCAGCGGCGCGAAGCGTTCGAGTTTGCGATGTTTGCTTCTCAGCAAGCTGCCGACATGACCAGCCATAGGTTTGCCCCCGCATTCAGGATACGATGTTTCAACCATTTCTATTAGTATGGATATCCTACGTACGGCGTAAACATTCCTACTCTGCGGAAAACTTCGCCTGCCACACGTGGCTGTACTGGTCGAGCGCCTGCTCTCCCATAGGCGTAAGCCGATAGATTCCGCGCCCTTCCCTCTCAAACCAGCGATAGTAATTTTTTTGCAGCAGATCGGCGGCCTTCGGATTGCTGGTCAAATCGCGCAGCTGCTTCGGCGACAGGCTGCCGTGGCGCTTCAGCATGACCGCCAGCGCCAGCGCCTTCTCGCGATAAGCGGTCATCAGCTTTTGCCGCGTGCTGCCACCGACGTTATAATCTCCGCTTCGTTCACGGAATTCGTACAGGAGCCGAGATGCCTTCACTTTGCTCTTTCGCGGAGTGTACGGTTCGGGATCGCATGCGACCTCGACCTTCGGCTTGCGGCTTTTATAGAAGCGGACCGTCATCAGTCCGAGGCCGAGACGGCGGCACAGCTTGGATACATCCGACCATTTGAGCCCGTGGGGGGCTCTTCCCGTGGCGGGCATTTCTACGGCCACATATACTCGGTCGGCTTGCGACAGCCGGTCGATTCCCTGAACGAGCAGCGGGATGTTAAACGTTCTTTTCAGCTCGACGATGAGCGGCGGCTCGTCGCCGCGCAGGGCGACGAGGTCGCAGTGGCGCACTTCTCCGCGCACCTCGAAGCCAAGCGCCTCGAAGTATCGTTTGACCGGCTCGTACAGCTCGGTTTCGCTCTGGATGGACACGTCAGGCAGACCTCCTCGTTTGGCAGGGCAAGGCAAGAACGGAACTCACCCGTAAACAGGCGTTTCCTCAAAACGGTTCGAACCGATGCTTTTCAAATATTATATACGATAACAAAGAGTTCCGGTTGCCAAGCTTTGCCCTTTCATGTTTTTTCAAACGAATTCGCAGGTGCGGAATAAAATTTTCCGGCAATTAATGGCGGGCCCCCGCATACGTATTTAATACGCTTCAAAAGTCGATAGCGCAGCGCGACCCCAAAAAGAGAGTCAACCTTCGGAAGGTGAGCCGTTATGATGCGTGCAGATGAAAGGAGGTTACTATGGATATTTTCAAACGAATAACCGAACATCGCAGAGAGCAGGAGAAGGCATCCTGGACCGGTACGTTTGCCGAGTACGTAGAAATCGTAAAACAAAATCCGGGTGTAGCCAAGACCGCGCATGCGCGTGTGTACGATATGATCGCATGGCACGGCATTACGGAAGAAAACGGCCAGCGGCGATACAAGTTTTTCGAGAACGAGATGTTCGGTCTGGGGCGGACTTTGGAGAAGCTGGTGGAGGAATATTTCCATTCGGCGGCGAGACGGCTGGACGTGCGCAAACGGATTTTGCTGCTGATGGGACCGGTCAGCGGAGGCAAATCGACGATCGTCTCCATGCTGAAGCGCGGGCTGGAACGGTATTCCCGGTCGCCGGAGGGGGCGCTCTACGGCATCAAGGGCTGCCCGATGCACGAGGAGCCGCTTCACCTCGTTCCGCTTGAGCTGCGGGGGGAGATCGAGGAAACGCTGGGCATCCGAATCGAGGGCAATCTGTGCCCGTCGTGCCAGATGAGGCTGAAGACGGAATACGGCGGCCGGATCGAGGATGTCCTCGTTGAGCGGGTGCTGCTCTCCGAAGAAGAGCGGATCGGCATCGGAACGTTCAGTCCGTCCGATCCGAAATCGCAGGATATCGCCGACTTGACCGGCAGCATCGACTTTTCGACGATCACCGAGTACGGCTCGGAATCGGACCCTCGCGCCTACCGGTTCGACGGCGAACTGAACAAGGCGAACCGCGGGCTGATGGAGTTCCAGGAAATGCTGAAATGCGACGAGAAGTTTCTGTGGAACTTGTTATCGCTCACTCAGGAGGGCAATTTCAAGGCGGGTCGGTTTGCGCTTATTTCCGCCGACGAGCTGATCGTTGCCCATACGAACGAAACGGAGTACAAATCGTTCATCGCGAACAAGAAAAACGAAGCGCTGCAATCGCGGATGATCGTCATGCCGGTTCCGTACAATCTGAAAGTGTCCGAAGAGGAGAAGATTTACCGCAAGCTGATCGGCCAGAGTGATATGAAGCACATTCATATCGCCCCGCATACGCTGCGAACGTCCGCCATTTTTACGGTATTGACCCGTCTGAAGGAGACGAAAAAGCAGGGCGTCGATCTGGTCAAAAAAATGAAAATGTACGACGGCGAAGCGATCGAGGGCCTCAAGGAAGCCGATCTGAAGGAAATGCAAAGCGAGTACGCCGAGGAAGGCATGTCCGGCATCGACCCGCGTTACGTCATTAACCGGATATCGAGCGCCCTTATTCGCCACGACTTGAACTGCCTCAATGCCCTCGACGTGCTGCGCGCGATGAAGGATGGTCTCGACCAGCATCCGTCCATTACGAAAGAGGAGCGCGATCGTCATTTGAACTACATAGGGGTCGCGCGCAAGGAATACGACGAGCTGGCCAAGAAGGAAATTCAGAAGGCGTTCGTATACTCCTACGAGGAATCGGCCAAAACCTTGTTCGACAATTACCTCGACAACGTGGAGGCTTACTGCAACTGGCAAAAAATCCGCGATCCGCTGACGGGAGAAGAGATGGACCCGGACGAAAGGCTGATGCGTTCGATCGAAGAGCAGATCGGTATTTCGGAAAATGCGAAAAAAGCGTTCCGCGAAGAAATTTTGATCCGCATGTCGACTTACTCGCGCAAAGGTAAACGGTTCGATTACAACTCTCACGAGCGGCTGCGCGAGGCGATCGAGAAGAAGCTGTTCTCCGATCTCAAAGACATCGTCAAAATTACGACATCGACAAAAACGCCGGACGAAAACCAGTTGAAAAAAATCAACGAGGTGACGAAGCGGCTGATCGAGGAGCACGGCTACTGCCCGGTATGCGCGAACGAAATGCTGCGTTACGTTGGCAGCCTGCTGAACCGGTAACAACAGATGCAGTGCGGCATAGAGGCACCTGCTGAGCAGGTGCGCCGCGCCTATGGACCGACTATGCCCGGAGCGGCTCCGCTCCGGGTATTCGGTTCGGGCCGAAGCGGATGCAAAAATCGCCATATGGGAAGCCATAGCGGACAATCCGTGGTATAATGGACAAAGCCTTTTTGTGGAGGAGCTTTCCCATGTATCCGATAGTCGATATCGTAGAGCATCAAACGATTGCCGCCGTCCAGAAGGAAGCGGATTTGGATGCCGCGCTGCGTGGAGACGTCAACGTCGTGTTTCTGCTGACCGGCTCGCTGCTTAATATTCATGAATTGACGCGGCGCGTCCAGGATGCGGGCAAGCACGTATTCCTGCACATGGAGTTTATCGAGGGGATTGCCCCCGACCGGAGCGGGGTCGCTTATGTCGCCCAGCACGTGAGGCCGACCGGCATCATCTCGACGAAAAGCGCCATTATTAAGGCGGCCAAGGACAGCGGGCTGCTGGCGATCCAGCGTATCTTCCTGATCGACCGCAACGCGGTGCAACGAGGCATCAAGGCAGTGGAGCAAAGCTCCCCGGATGCGATCGAGGTCATGCCGGGCATCATGCCGCGGATCATCCGCGAGATGACGAATCTGACCCCGCTGCCGATTATCGCGGGCGGACTTGTCGGCAACCGGCAGGAGATCGACGAAGGGCTGACGGCGGGAGCGCTCGCCGTATCCGTAGGCTCGCCCGAGCTGTGGTAACTCGTCCCGGCCTTGCACGCGGGCAAGCCGGTACGCGGGCCAAGTAACATCTGTAACGACCGATTGGGTTCGGAGACCGAGAGAATACCCAGGGGGCCGAGGCAGACCTTTTTTTGTCGTGCAAAAAAAGGTTCCCGGCGCTTTTGACGTATACTCACTCGGTTTTTTTTGGCTTGTTACCGGGTTTTCCTACATTTACATATCATCTTAAAATCGAAAGGATGAGAGAACAATGACAACGAACGACAACTTGATGGTAATCGCGCATCGCGGAGCGGCTGGGGAAGCCCCGGAAAATACGCTGGCGGCGTTTGCGCTCGGTCTTGAGCAGGGCTGTACCGGCATCGAGCTGGACGTGCATCTGTCGAAGGACGGCGAGGTGATCGTTTGCCATGACACGACGATCGACCGGACAAGCGACGGCAAAGGCGCGATCAGCGATATGACGGTTGCGGAGCTGAAAAAGGCCGATGCCGGACGCTGGTTCCACGAACGCTTCGAGGGCGAGCGGCTGCCGCTGCTGGAGGAGGTGTTCGACCTCGTTCCGCCGGAAGTTCAAATAAACGTGGAGGTCAAAGCCGGAATAGGCGATATCGTACCCGCGCTCGTTAAGCTTATGGAGCGTAAAAACCGTCTTGCCGGCGTTTTCGTCTCCTCGTTCGATTTCGACATTTTGGAGCAGGTGAAGGAGCTGGAGCCGGAAGCGAGAGTCGGGCTGTTGTACAACATTCGGATGAAACATCATTACCGGATGGCGCAGTTGCTGGACAATCCCGTTTATTCGCTGCATCCGCACTGGAGCCGTTTGAACGAGCAAAATGTCCGCGCGGCAACCGAACGCGGATTGCGCGTATACCCTTGGACCGTCAATAAGGAAGCGGATATGCGGAAGATGATCGCCTGCGGCGTATCCGGCATCATTACCGACTATCCGGGCCGTTTGAAGCGTCTGTTGGAGAGCTGAGGACCCCCTCGGACGATTCGCGCAGCATGGCGATTAAAGCCGCCAGCGTCCGCGATACCCATCTTCCCGCCGGATAGACGAGCTGGATATAGAAACGCAGCTCCGGATGCGAGAACGGGAGCGCACGGAGCCGCCCGTCCGCGATTTCCGCCGCTACGGCGCAGGCGGGCAGCAGCGAGAAGCCGAGGCCGTGCAGAATGCAGCGCTTGATCGCTTCGACGCTCCCGAGCTCGCAGGAGAGCTGCGGCCGGACGCCGTAAGCGTGGAGCAGCCGGGCAAGCATGCTCCGGTAGGCGCAGCTGCGCTCGGGGGCAACCCAGGCATGCAACGCTAAGTCGGCCGGCTGTATGGCGGCGATGCCGGCCAGCGGATGGTCGGGCCTGGCGACGAGCAGCAGCGGCTCTTCTTTTACAATCACACGTACAAGGTCCGGATCGGAGCTTGTTTCCGTATCCAGCAGGAGGGTCGCGTCGTATTCGCCGGTTCGCACGCCGTGCAGCAGCTCGGGCTCGCTGCCGGTTTGCAGCAGCAGCGATGCCGCCGGGAACGTTTGCTTCATCCGGCGCACGTAAGGGGGCAAGTAAAACGCGGCCAGCGATTCGATCGTGCCGAGCGTCAGCGAACCGGCCGTTTCCGCCGATACCGCCTGCATCGACTCCTCGGCCAGATCGAGCAGCCGATCGGCATAGGCGAGCAGCTCCCGCCCGCCGGGCGTCAGCCGGATGCCCCGGCCGTACCGCTCGAACAGCGGCACACCGTAAAACTCCTCGAGCTTGCGGATTTGCGCGGTTACGCTCGATTGGGCGTAGCCGAGCGAATCGGCTGCGCGCGTAATGTTCATCAGCCGCGCCGTTTCTTTGAACGTCCGCATCAGGGATAAATCCATGTTCCGCACCGCCTTCCATCCATCGTTATTTCCGATTGTTCTTATCGTTTATTATAGCTAACTCCGATTGGAATTCCTATGCTACACTGGGTCCAAGAGCCGGTTGCAAGCGAGGCCGGCTAGACAGTGGGAGGGATTGTTCATGGTGGCTGAAGCATGGAAAGGCGTTATCGTACCCGTCATTGCTCCTTTTACCCCCGACGGCAAGCTCGATTTGCAAAGCTTCCGAACGGTGGTGCAATCGCTGCTGGATCAAGGCGTACACGGGCTTGTCGTGGGCGGCACGACGGGGGAATGCCCGACTGTCCGCTGGGAAGAAGTGCGCCGGATGACGGAGGTCGCGCTAGAGTTGAGAGCGGACCGGAACATTACGGTTATCGTCGGAACCGGATCGAACGACACGTCGGAGGCGGTACGGCTTACGAAGAAAGCCCGGTCGATCGGAGCGGACGGCGCGCTCGTCGTCACTCCTTATTACAACCGTCCTTCCGCGGCAGGCGTATTGGAGCATTACAAACGGGTGGCGGATACGGGGCTGCCGATCGTAGCGTACCACATTCCGTACCGTACCGGTCTAACTCTTACGCCGGAGGAGCTTTCCGCCGTGCTCGATATCGAGGGCATTGTCGGGATCAAAGAAAGCTCCGGCGGCATCCGCAATTTTATCGAGCTGGGCGGCCGGACGGACAAGGCGCTGCTGTGCGGCGACGATTTGTATTTTTACGCCGCGCTGACCTGCGGGGCGAGCGGAGGCATGCTCGCTTCGGCGCACATCGGCGCCGACCGGTTCGTGAACGTGTACGAGGCGTATGCGAAACGCAGGGTGAAAGACGCCAAGGCGGCGTTCGACGAATTGGTGCCGCTGATCAAGCTGCTGTTCGCCGAGCCTAATCCGGCACCGATCAAGTGGATGCTTATGCAGACCGGGCGCATACGTTCGGATGCGGTCCGCTTGCCGATCACGCCGATTACGTCGGAGCTGCGGCAGCGTCTGGAACCTTTTGTGCACAGTTATAGGTGAAATCTATAAAAACCATATGCATTATATATTGGAACAATGAGCGGCTTGCCGTCATACTAAGCTTAATCAAGCGAGAGGATGGTAACGCCCATGACCGAAAAAAACAAGAATGGCAGCAACAACCGCAACCAGGCCTGGAATGCCTCGCTCTACGATTCGCACATCGGCTTCGTGTCCGAATACGGCAAGTCCGTTCTCGAGCTGCTGAACGTACGGGAGGGGGAAAAAGTGCTCGACATCGGCTGCGGCACGGGAGATTTGTGCGCGGAGCTGGCAAAGCGGGGGGCGTTGCCGCACGGCATCGACGCTTCGGCGGACATGATCGCCCGGGCTAACGAGAAATACCCTGCGCTGGCCTTCGAGACGGCCGACGCCCATACGTACCGGAGCGATGTCCGCTACGACGCCGTGTTCTCCAATGCGGCGCTGCACTGGATGAAGCGGCCGGGGGACGCCATCCGTACGGTCAGGAGCGCCTTGAAGCCGGGGGGCCGTTTCGTCGCCGAATTCGGCGGCAAGGGCAATGTCGGCGCGATCGTAGAAGGGGTGACTGCGGCGTTATCCGCCTTCGGGATCGACGCGGCCTCCCGCGATCCCTGGTACTTTCCTTCGGCCGGCGAGTACGCGTCGCTGCTCGAGGCGGAGGGCTTCCGGCTCGAATACGCGCTCCACTACAGCAGGCCAACCCCGCTGGAGGATGGAGGACGGGGACTTGACCACTGGCTGGATATGTTCGCCGGCAGCTTTTTCACCGGGCTGACGGAGGAGCAGAAACGGCAAGCATATGAAGAAGCGAAACGGATCGCTGCGCCGAAGCTGTATCGTGACGGCAGATGGATTGCCGATTATTGGAGGCTGCGGATCATCGCATTTGCGCCTCAAGACGAATAGCTGTGATGCGCTGTAGGGAAAGCCGATTAAACATATAAGACTATAGTATGAAAATAGGAATTATGACCTATTAATGAGGGCGCATCCGTATGGTACTCTGGTAACAGTTACATCGGAATATTCGGATAAAGGCAAACCTGCTCGAAAGACAGGGACGCAAAGCCACGGGTCTACAGCGAGGTGCGGACAAACGTGCGAATCGCCACGATAGCCGGGCCGCCCTCAAGTCGATCCCGAAGTTGCTTCGGACGGACGGCGCCTTAGGGCGGCGTCCTGTTTTCCATTCACGGAAAGCGAAGGAGTAACGATATGGATGAACTGTTGGAATTAAAAACCGATCTGCGCCGCCTCACCGTCGAACTGATCGGCAAGTGCAAGTACTGCTCCCTGATCTCCTCCGACGTCCACTACAAAACCCCGATCTACTGCACCAAATTTACCGGCGATATCCATCCTACGTGCGTGGATATCCATACTTGTCTAGCTTGCCAGGAATATAAAGGAACTTAACCGCCGCATCCGATTCGGGTTTACACGTTCCCGCCGCAGCTTTATGATGGTGATGGTGGCAAAGCATCATCACGAATAAACGGCGGGAGGGCTGTGCGTGCGTTTTTGGAAGCCTTTGTTTCATTTCGGCTGGCAGCAGGCGTTATCCTGCGTTTTTCCGGTTATCATCTTTGCAGCGATCGCGCTCACGAAAGTAGTGAGCATTCCTTTTATGGCCGATTACGATTTTATTCTGATCGTCTGCCTGCTTGCCCAGATCGTCATGTATGTGACGGGCATGGAGTCGAAGGACGAGGTGAAGGTGATCGGAGTTTTTCATCTGATCGGGTTCGCCCTGGAAGTGTATAAAGTGCATATGGGCTCGTGGACGTATCCGCTGGACGGCTTCACGAAGCTGTTCGGGGTTCCTTTATACAGCGGCTTCATGTATGCGAGCGTTGCCAGCTATTTGTGCCAGGCGTGGCGCAGGCTGGACGTGCATATCGTTCACTGGCCGCGATCCGTTTGGACTGTGCCGCTCGGGGCGGCGATTTACCTCAACTTCATGACCCACCACTATATGTACGATCTGCGCTGGGTGCTGACCGGGCTGCTGTTCGTCGTGTTTTTCCGCACATCGGTGCAGTATAAGGTGCTTGGCGTCGTTCGCCGTATGCCGCTCGTGCTGTCGTATTTTTTGATCGGCTTTTTTATTTGGATCGCAGAAAATTTAGGCACTTTTCTGGGGGCATGGCAATATCCGAACCAGCGCGAGGCGTGGAGCGTCGTCGGCTGGGGGAAGCTCAGCTCCTGGTTTCTGCTCGTTATTGTCAGCTTCATCATCGTGGCGCAGCTCAAGCACGTTAAGGAGGGCGGAGGCAGGCAAGCCGATTCCGGAAGCAGCCGAACGTTATCCCGTTAAGCCGGCTCGGGCTAAAGCCCAAAACGTTTCAAACGGGTCACCTTTTTCCGTTCGCTGAATATCGCTGGTAATAGGCGAATAGGCCGGAAGGAGGCGAGAGGTGTCATGGAGTTCCGCAACTTGAACGCGGTCATCTCGAAAAAGGTGATGCTTAAGCCGAGACTGCAAATCCGCTACCCCCAGCTTAGCGGACTGCCGGATCGAAAAGCGCAAACGATGATGAACGACCGGATTATGCGGCTTGTGTATCAAATGATTCAGGATCAAGGCTATGTGCAGGACACCGGCAAAGAGATGAACGGCACGTACGAGGTTCGGCTTAACGGCGACGGCCTGATCAGCATCGTGTTCCAGAGCTATGCCCGTTCGCGCGGGGACGTTAACGGCAGGGCGTTGCAGAAGTCGCTGACGATGGATTTGCGGGACGGCCGCGAATACCGGGTCCGCGATTTGTTCCGTCAGGACAGCGAATTCAAACCGATAATCGACGCCATTTTGCTCAGGCAGATCGAGGAAAGCGACGTGCCGATTTCCGAAGCGACGCCGTTTCGCGGAGTCGGACCGGATCAGGATTTTTATTTGACCCGCAGCGAGCTGGTTGTTTATTTCCAGCAATACGAATATACGCCGGAAACCAGCGGGTTTCCGACGTTTCCGATCGCTTACTCGGAGCTGACCGATATCGCGGCGCCCGAAGGGCCGATGGCCCGGCTGGAGCCGGTTGCGCCTTAAAGGCGCCCGCTGAAGTTTTCTTTGCGCCGTCCGGCGGGAGAAAGCTTCTTTTCTTTTTGGGGAATGAACAGGGAAATGAACTGGGGGTTGAAACGGGGGAGCGAAGGCGATATAATAATCTCATTATGTATTATATATAATATATAAAATGAATGCGAGCGACCGGCTTCATTCGGAGGCCGGACCGTGGAGAAGGAGCCGTGGGGCATGACGAACAAAGTGCGGGTAGGGATTATCGGGCTTGGCAGTTGGGGAAGCTGTCATTTGGAAGCGTTCCATTCGATGCCGCAGGTGGAGGTCGTGGCGCTGTGCGACCGCAATGAAGAAAGGGTCAGGCAGCTCGCCGAAACGTACGGCGTGGCGCATGCTTATACGCGGAGCGAGGAGCTGCTGGACCGCAGCGATATCGATGTAGTCAGTATTGCCACCTTCGAGCACGAGCATTTTGGACCGGCCGCGCACGCGATCCGGACGGGCAAACACGTCCTGGTGGAGAAGCCGGTGTCGACCAAGCTCGAGGAGGCGGCCGCTCTGGCGAAGCTGGCCGAAGAGAACGGGACGTTTCTGTTCGCGGGGCATCTGCTGCGGTTCGAGCCGCGCTACGCCGACATTTACGAGGCGATTCGTTCCGATCGGCTCGGAGCTCCCCAGAGCATGTACTTGAAGCGGGGCCGGACGAAGGGCATGTTCCAGACGTACAAGCGGACGCATACGGTATACGAGCTGACGGTGCACGATCTCGATATCGCGATCTGGTACGCGGGCAGCCGGGTAAAGTCCGTCAAGGCTTATGGCCGAGCGGTGCATGACGACACGGTTCCGGACATTTTGTGGTCGTGCCTCGAGTTCGAAAACGGTACGGTCGCCGTGCTGCACAGCAACTGGATGACGCCGGATGCGGCAGGCTTCGTCATGAACGACGCCGTCGAAATTATCGGGACGAAAGGTACGGCGCAGTTCGCCAACAACGGCTCCAATGTGCAGTTGTGGGACGAGCGGGGGCGGACGTCCCCGGACTATTTCATTCATCATTCGTTAAACGGCAGCGCGTTCGGCGCGCTGCGCGAGCAGCTCACGTATATATGCAACTGCGTAGCCGGCGGCAGCAAGCCGACGTATACGTCGTTTGCCGATGCGGTACACGGCATCGCCGTTGCGGAGGCGATTATCCGCTCGTGCGCGAGCGGGAAAGAGGAGCGACCGCAGGCGTAAGCCGAGGAAGCGGAAGCGAAAGTTCCGCTAAAGCGGGCGAGCGCCGCAGACGGGGGTGATAGAGGAAGCGAAAGTGCCGTTATGGCCGCCGATAGCCCGAGTGGAACCGGGCGAGTAGGGCTATAACGGAAGCGGAGCTTCCTCTAAGCCGTCGTAGGCGGCTGCGGGAGCGCGTTAGCGGAAGCGGCTGTTCCTGAGGCAGCGATAGAGGAAGCGGAAGTTCCGCTAAAGCGGGCGAGGGCCGCTGGCGGGGGCGATAGAGGAAGCAGAAGTTCCGTTATGGCCGCAGATAGCCCGAGTGAAACCGGGCGAGTAGGGCTATAACGGAAGCGGAGCTTCCTCTAAGCCGTCGCAGGCGGCAGCGGTAGCGTGCTAGCGGAAACGCCTGTTCCGATGAGGCAGCGTTAGCGGAAGCGGAAGTTCCGCTAAACAGCAGCCCGCCCGTCCTAAGACGTTGTGTTACAGCTAACATGTCCCAAAATCGCCCATTTTTTTGTCTCCTCCTATTTGACAACCCGGATCGCATTCCATACAATTAAAATCGTATGTAACCGATACCACATGTTAGGAACAATGTGCATCCATACTCATTAATGGGAAATCAAGGAGACTTATGGCAACGATCAGGGATGTGGCCAAGCTGGCCGGCGTATCCGTGGCGACGGTGTCCCGGGTGCTGAACAAAACCGGCTATGTGAATCAGGAGACGAAGGAAAAGGTGCAGCAGGCGATCAAGATGCTGCACTACGAGCCGAATACGATGGCCAAAGGGCTGGCGAGCAAAAAGACGGAGACGCTGGCGCTCATTCTTCCCGATATCGCCAACCCGTTTTTCGCCGAGCTCGGAAGATCGGTCGAGGATGTTGCGCAAACGTACGGCTATACCGTCGTGCTGTGCAACTCCGACAACGATGCGGACAAAGAGCAGAAGTATATCCAGATTATGAAAAGCCGCTATGTGGACGGCATGCTGTTCGCCAGCAACACGCTGCGTACGGCGGACGTCGTCGAACTGAACAAGTCCGGCATTCCGCTCGTCGTGCTCGACCGGGCGCCCGCGAACGTCCCGTGCCTCGTCGTCCGGTCCAAAAACAACGAAGGCGCGATGCTGGCCGTTCAGCACCTGCTCGATACAGGCTGCTCGAAGATCGGCCATCTGTACGGGCCGCAGGAGACGGCCACGGCCAAGGAGCGACTCGTCGGCTACGAGGAGGCGGTCCGCCACTTTCCCTGGTTTTCCCCGTCGCTGATGGAGCCGGGTCATTTCAGCATTCGCGGCGGCATGGAGGCGACGGAGAGGCTGCTGGCTCGTCATCCGGATATCGACGGCATATTCGCCGGCAACGACTTGATGGCGCTCGGCGCGCTGAAGAAGCTGCGGCAAATGGGCGTCTCGGTGCCCGGCGATGTCGCGCTTGTCGGCTTTGACGGCATCGATCTCACGGTGATGACCGAGCCGGAAATTACGACGGTGGCCCAACCGATCTACGAGCTGGGCGCGCTCGCGACACGCCTGCTCATCAAGCGGATCGAAGGCACGGCGATCGACAACGAAACTTACGAGTGCGACGTTTCGCTTGTATCCCGTGGCACGACCGGCAGAGCTTGAGAGCCTCCCGTTTGCACCCATGCTATAAAAACATGACGAAAAAGCAGACCGCCTACACCCCCATCCCGGGGTGAGAGCAGTCTGCTTTTTGCGTTCCGCGAGCCGGTGCTTGCGGCGCCCGCAGGTACCCCTACTACGCTCCAGCTTCCGGCTGCAGTTGCACCTGCTTGTCCGGTTTTGGCAAGCCGTATTGCAGCCACAAGCCGCAAGCCGCCATCAGCAGCGAGGACAAAACGAAAATGCCGCGAATCGTAAGCGATTCGGATACGAATCCGCCGACGAGCGGTCCGAGCATGCTGCCGAGCGCATACATGCTCGAATTGAGGCTGTAAGCCGCGCTTTCCCGGTTCGGCGGCGCGTAGCGGCCGATCAGCGCATTGACGGACGGCAGCAGGCCGCCCATGCAGACGCCGAGCGCAAAACGGACGGCGATCAGCTGCCAGGTGCCGCTCACAAACGCTTGTGGCAGCCCGATCAAGGCCGAGCCGAGCAAGCAAAATAGCAAAATGCGCACCGAGCCGATTTTGTCCCCAAGCCGGCCGAGGAGCGGAGCGGCGATCATGTTGGACAGCCCGTTTACCGAACCGACGAGCCCGGCGTAAAAGGCGACCATTCCCGCTTGTCCGCTCAGCTCCTGAACGAATAACGGCAGCAAGGCGACAGGGGCGAGCAGCGCGAATTGAATCACAACGGTCGTGACGTTCAGCATATTCAGCCCGCGCGCCCGGAACAGCGGACGAAACGATCCGAACAGCGTACCGCGCTCCCGACTCCTTCCGTTCTCCTTCGAAACCGGCTCCTCCTTCACAAGCAGCAGCGCAAGCAGCGAGGCGATAAAGAGGAGCCCGCCCGTGATGAAAAAGATCGGCCGGTACCCGTAATGCTCGGCCATAAACCCGCCGAACAAAGGGCCGAGTATCGTCCCGGCGACCACGCTAGATTGCAGCGTCCCCATCGTATAGCCGATTTTGTCCCGTGGCGTTCCCACGTTCATCAGCGCGATCGAAGCCGGGGCAAAGCCGGAGACGACCCCGTTCAAGATCCGCAGCAGCAGCAATTGCCACGGTCCGCCCGCCAGTCCCATCAGCGTCATGACGATCGCCATGCCGAAGCCCGAGCGAAGCACCATCATTTTCCGCCCGTACCGATCGGCCAGGCTCCCCCAGAGCGGCTGAAACAAAAAGGCGGTGAAAAAATTGGCTGCAAAAATGACGCTCGCCCATACCGCCACCCGGTGAGGATCGCTGACTCCGAGCTCCTGCAAATAGAGCGGCAGAAATGGAATAATCATCGTCATCCCCGCATTCACGAAAAACAATCCGACCCCTAGCACCGTCAAATGAATCCGCCATCTTGCCATTAAAGTTCATCTCCCGTAGTCGGACGGCCCCGCCGAAGGGCTATCGCGGCCGTCTTTTTTCTGCCATTGACAACAGGTGCCGAGGACTTTATTATATATGTAACCGTTACCCTATTTCAACAACATACCTTTAATATAAAGCTTTGTTGGATGTGTAACAGGTTACCTAAGGTAGGATTTTCCGATTTTCCCCGGCCTTTTCGCACACGCCGAAAATACCCGGGGGAGCAGCAAAGCAAAGTACGAACATGCCGCAAGGCGCCAATTTAAGGGGGGACTCGGGGGCCGCAAAAGTACCGCAAACTTTATAGACGCTTTTTGCGATTACAACGAAACATGGACGGGAAAACTTGGAGTACTAACATTCACAACCTACATTCGGGAGGAACGCATCATGAAGAAGTTTTGGATAGTATCCCTTGCAGCGTCCGTGCTGCTGACTACGGTGTTAACCGGCTGCGGGTCCGCTAAAAACGAAAGCGGCGCGGGAACGAAGGACGGAGTAGGCGGGTCGAAAGAGCTCGTGTTGTCCACCTGGGGCTTTAGCGAAGACTTGCTCCGGAAGAACGTATTCGAGCCGTTCGAGAAAGCGAATAACGTCAAGATCAAGCTCGAGGTCGGCAACAACGCGGACCGTTTAGGCAAAGTGCGGATGAAAGCGCACCAGATCGACGTCATTATGCTGGCTGAAGGGTATGCCGCCCAAGGGATCGAAGAGGGCTTGTTCGAGAAAATCGACCGTTCCAAAATTCCGAATATCGAGCATTTGTACGACATCGCGAAAGCGCCTAACGGTGCGGACTACGGTCCGGCTTACACGATCGGCAGCTCAGGCATCATTTATGACAAATCGGTTGCCTCGAAACCCGTCGAGTCTTACGCCGACTTGTGGAGACCCGAGTTCAAGGGCAAGCTTGCCATTCCGGATATAACGACAACCGACGGACCGTTCGTCATCGACTTCTCCTCGAAAGTGGCCGGTGCCTCCGCCCTGGATGCGGACAAAGCTTTCGGGAAGCTGAAGGAGCTGGCTCCGAACGTCATCAAATATTATATGAAAAGCTCCGACCTCGCCAACATGTTCAACCAGAAAGAAGTAGCTATCGCTCCGGTGCAAAACTTCGTCCTGGCGACGATTCAGAAAGCGAATCCGAACGCGACTTGGGTCATTCCGAAGGAAGGCGCTTATGCCGTTCTGAATACGATGAACGTGGTCAAAGGAACGAAAAACAAGGAACTGAGCGAGAAGTTCATCGACTGGTGGCTTAGCGAGCAGGTGCAGAAGGCGAACGCGATCGACAAGGTCGACTCCCCGGCGAACAAGGACGTCAAGCTGTCCGAGCAGGAAGCGTCGGGACTTACGTACGGCCCTGACTTCATCTCCAAGCTGAAGTCGGTCGACTGGAACGTAGTTAACAAAAATATGAAATCTTGGATCGACCGCTGGAACCGGGAAGTCATTTCGAAATAAAAGGCTAATCGCGGGGCGGTCCAAACGGACCGCTTCCTAACTTATAGGACCATCCGCCAAAGCGCAAAGAAGGCTGCAACAAACCCAGAGGCCGGATGGGAAAGCGGGGGACAACTGAAGTGAATCACGTAACGGCTGATGTCGTGGAACAGAAGCTTGGTACTTATTTGAACGAAACGTTTAGGCATTTGCACCGCAACCCGGAGCTTAGCGGCAGCGAGTTTGCCACGCAGGCGTTTGTGAAGGGCGAGCTGGAGCGTCTCGGCATTCCCTATCAAGTTATGGCCGGTACGGGTCTGTGCGCCGAACTAAGAGGCGGCCGTCCGGGCAAAACGATACTGCTCCGGGCCGATATCGACGCGCTGCCGATTAACGAAGCTACCGGCCTGCCGTACGCGTCGCAAACCGACGGGGTCATGCACGCCTGCGGCCATGACGCTCATACAACGGCCGTATTAGGTACGGCGGCCATGCTGCTGGAGCGGCGGGAGGAATGGGGCGGAACGGTGAAGCTGATGTTTCAGCCGTCCGAGGAGAAGCATCCCGGCGGGGCGAAGCCGATGATCGCTGAAGGACTGCTGGAGAACCCGCAGGTGAACGCCGCCATCGGCATTCATACGAATCCGTATCTCGCGCCCGGCACGTTCGGGCTGAAGGACGGCGCCATTCTCGCCAACGCGGACCGGTTTTACATTCACTTGATCGGCAAAGGCGGCCATGCGGCGGCTCCGCATGAGGGAGCCGATGCAATCGCGATGGCAGGTCAACTGATCGTCTCGCTGCAAAATCTGGTGGCGCGCCAAGTATCGCCGTTCGACAACGCGGTTGTCACGATCGGCGAGATCAAGGGCGGTTATGCGCCGAATACGCTTGCCGACCGCGTTTATCTCGCGGGAACGGTGCGGACGGTGAATCCCGATACGCAAGTTTTGATGGAAGAGAAGATCGGGAAAACGCTGCAAGGCATCGCCGATTTGTGGGGAGGCTCGTTCACGTACGATTACGTGCGCGGTTATCCGATCACATGGAACGACAAAGCGATGACCGATCTCGTCCGGCAGGCGGCCGGGTTATGTCTCGGCAAAGAAAGCGTGATCGAACTGCCGCACGGTTATATGAGCGCCGACGATTTTGCCTATATCGCAAAAGCGGTGCCTTCCGTCTTTATCGAATGGGGCACCGGCGACTGGTCGGAGGAAGCACGCCGCTCGGCTGCCGCTTGGCATAATTCGACGTTTCAAGTAAATCCGGACGCCTTGAAATACGGCGTAACCGTACTGACGCAAACGATTCTGAACTATTTGCAGGGGGGCGAATGACGGATGCGTAAAGTCATCATCGACGCGGATACCGGCATCGACGACGCGCTGGCGCTGCTGCTGGCGGTGAAAAGCGGGAAGCTCGACATACTGGGCGTTACGACGGTATGCGGCAATGTTCCGCTCGAACTAGCTACGGCCAACACGCTTAAGGTGCTGAAGCTGCTGGGCAAGGAAAACGACATTCCCGTCATCCGCGGGGCTGCGCTGCCGCTGCTCCGGCAGCCGCGCCACGAAACCGGCGTACACGGAGCGCGCGGCCTCGGCGGCGCTCTGGAAGAGATGGAGCCGGGAGAGGCGGCCGAAGGTTACGCCCCCGATTTTATAATCGAACAGGCAAGGAAGCATAAAGGCGAGCTGACGCTCATTCTGATGACGCCGCTGACGAATATGGCGCTGGCGCTGCGGAAGGAGCCGGAACTTGCTTCGTGGGTGAAAGAGTTGATCATTATGGGCGGCGTCGTATCCGGTCCGGGCAACTTGACGCCTGTGGCGGAATACAACATTTTCGCCGATCCGGAAGCGGCCAAGCTCGTGTTCCACTCGGGCATTCCGATTACGCTGGTCGGGCTGGATGTGACTAGAAAAGCGCTGCTTCATGAAAGTCACGTGCGCGAGCTGGAAGGGACGGAGATTGGCGAGTTTGTCCAGACATGCACTTCGCACTATATCGAGCGGTACAGCCGGGTGAACGGCGTCCGCGCGTGCGCGCTGCACGATCCGCTGGCGGTCGGCGTTGCGATCGACAGAAGCATCGTGCAAACCCGCAAGCTATTCGTCGATGTGGAGACGCGCAGCGAGCTGTGCGACGGTCAGACGGTATGCGACTTCCAGAACAGGCTGAATCGGACGCCGAACGTCGACGTTTGCTTGCAGGTCGACGAGCGCAAATTTCTGGACATGTTTGTCCATCATTTGAAGCAATAAGATTACCTATGCAGGTGAGGAGAAATTGCGATGAGTAACGGATCTGTCCTTGTAGTCGGCAGTCTGAATATGGATCTGGTAGCGCAGGTCCAGGATATGCCCCGAATAGGCGAAACGATAATAGGGCATAGCTTTGATAGAATGATGGGCGGCAAAGGCGCGAATCAGGCGGTTGCAGCCGCCCGGCTGGGCGCGCGGGTCGCAATGATCGGCTGCTTCGGAAGCGATGCGTTCGCCGGCGATATGCGTTCGATTCTCGCCAAGGAGCGGATCGAAACGGACGGCATCCGCACGGTGGAAAACGTTTCGACCGGCACGGCGATGATTATGGTCGACCGGCACGGCGACAATTCGATTATCGTGGCTCCCGGAGCGAACCGTTATCTCGGCCCGGACGATATTGAACGTCATACGGAGCTGTTCGAAAGCAGCGACGTCGTCGTGCTGCAGCTCGAAATTCCGCTGGAAACGGTGCTTCACAGCGTGGCGGCGGCCCGACGATTCGGCAAAACGGTCGTTTTCAACCCGGCTCCGATGCAGGGGCTCTCGGAGGAGCTGCTGCGCGACATCGACTACCTCATTCTGAATGAGGTCGAGGCGGAAGAGCTGACAGGCGCTCCGGCGTCCGAGTTCGATACGCTGGCGAAGCGGCTGGCGGCGCTCCCGTGCAAACATGTCGTGCTTACGCTCGGCGGAGACGGGGCAGCCTATATATCCGGGAGCGAAGTTGTGCGCTATCCGGCGATGAAAGTGCATGCGGTCGATACGACCGGAGCCGGCGATTCGTTCATCGGCGCGTTTGCCAGCCGTCTCGCCCGCGGCGACGATGCCCGCGATGCGGTGAAGTATGCGATCAAGGTGGCCGCCATTACGGTGACGAAGCTGGGCGCCCAGGCGGCGCTGCCGACGGAAGAGGAAACGAAACAGTTCGATTTACTTTGGGGGGCCGAAAGCCGATGAAGAAACCCGCTTATTTGCTCGTTTTGCCCGGCGCGTTGTTCCTGACCGTCTTTATGGTCATTCCGATTGCTCTGATTATTTTGTCGACATTCCAGACAGATAACGGGATCAGCCTTGCCGGTTACATTAATTTCTTTACCGACTCTTACACGCTAGGCATTTTGTGGACGACGCTGAAGCTGAGCTTGATCACGACGATTATATGCATCCTGCTCGGATTCCCGTCGGCCTACTATATTTCCCGGACCAAGGTGAGCCGCAGAGGCATTTATTTGGCTCTCGCCATCTTCCCGCTGCTGACCAGCGCCGTCGTTCGTTCGTTCAGCTGGATGGTAACGCTCGGCAAAAACGGGCTGATCAACAATCTGCTCATCGATCTGCATCTAATCGACAAGCCGATCCAAATTTTGTATACGGAAACGTCGATTATTATCGGCCTCGTTCATTTGTTCCTGCCGCTGATGATCATCTCGCTGATCGGCGTGCTTGAGAATATCGACGGCGATCTCGTGAAGGCGGCGGCCAGTCTCGGCGCTTCCCGTTTCAAAGCGTTCATTAACGTCATCCTGCCGCTCAGCGTTCCCGGTTTGCTCGTCGGCAGCACGCTTGTGCTCGTCGGCAGCCTGACCGCTTACGCGACTCCCCAGCTGCTCGGCGGCAAGAAGCGAGTGCTGGCGACGCTGCTGTTCCAGAACACGATGACGCTCGGCGACTGGAAAACGGCGTCGATCATTGCCACCATTATGATTGCCCTTACATTTTTGTTAATCGGCATCATCAATTCGTTTGCGAAAAAACTGAATCCGAACGGGTAACGGGAGGGTAGACGATGAAGGAAAAACAACCGCTGCTTGGCATTTTCACTTTCGTTATTTACATTTTTTTGCTCGCGCCGCTCGTCATTATTATCGGAGCGTCGTTCGGGCCGGACAATTACTTGGCGTTTCCGCCGAAAGGCTTTTCGCTGAAATGGTATGAAAATATTTTTCACGTCGAAATGTTCTGGACTTCCTTCAAAATCAGTATTGCGGTCGCGATGGCTGGCATCTTCATCTCGTTTCTGCTCGGCATTCCGGCAGCTTACGCGCTTAGCCGGTTCAAGTTCAAGGGACAGGCGTTTTTCAGCTCGTTTTTCATCTCGCCGATCATTATTCCGGGCATCGTGTTCGGCTACGGCTTGCTGAAATATTTGGTCATTACGTATAAAATTCCGATTTTCCCCGGCGTGCTAATCGGGCATGTCGTCATTATGATCCCTTACGTCATTCGCGTCATTTCGTCGAGCTTGATGAACTTCGACTACTCGGTCGAGGAAGCGGCGATGAGCCTCGGTTCGAGCCGGTTGAAAACGTTTTTTAACGTCGTGCTGCCGAATATTCGCTCGGGCATTATCGCCGGCATTTTGCTCGCTTTCCTGGAATCGTTCAACAACGTCGACGTGTCCGTCTTTATGACCGGACCGGGAGTCAGCACGCTGCCGATCAGTATGCTCAATTATGTGGAATATTACTTCGATCCGACGATTGCCGCCATTTCGGTGCTGCTGATGATTATGACCGCGATTTTGATCGGGGCGATCGAGCGCACGCTCGGTCTGAGATTTTTTACGAAATAACGATACGGCTGCATACGCACACCTTATAACCTGGAGGGAACGACATGGCGCTGATTGAGCTGAACAATGTGACGGTCGCGTACGACCAGAAAAACAATATTTTGAAGAACTTCAATTTAAATGTAGAAAAAGGCGAGTTTCTGTCGCTGCTCGGCCCGAGCGGATGCGGAAAAACGACGACGCTGCGGCTGATCGCCGGATTTAACGAAGCGAAGGAAGGGCAGTTTCTGTTCGACGGCCGCGATTATACGAAGGTTCCCGTGCACAAGCGGAACTTCGGCTTCGTATTCCAGGGGCATGCGCTGTTTCCCCATCTGAACGTGTACGAAAATGTCGCCTTCGGCCTGAAATTGCGTAAAACGGACGGCAAGGCCATGAAGTCGAAGGTGCACGAAATTCTTGAGGTTGTCAATCTGAAAGGGTTCGAGGACCGTTACCCGGCTCAGCTCTCCGGCGGTCAGCGTCAGCGGGTGGCGATAGCGAGAAGTCTCGTCATCCAGCCCGACCTGCTGCTGTTCGACGAACCGCTGAGCAGCCTCGACGCCAATCTGCGCGTACAGATGCGGATGGAAATACGGCGCATCCAGAAGGAACTGAAGGTCACGACCGTGTATGTCTCCCACGATCAGGAGGAATGCTTCTCGATCTCCGACAAGGTAGCGATTATGAGCAAAGGCGTGATCGAGCAGCTCGATTCCCCGCAGGTCATCTACAAGCAGCCGAGAACGGAGTTTGTTGCGCGATTCGTCGGCTTCGAAAATATTATCGACCGGAAAGCGGCAGGCGCTTCGTTTGCCGGTGCGGGCGGCGCGGAAGCAGGCAAGTGGGCGATCCGTCCGGACGACATCGATATTTCCGGAGATGCCGGGGCTTTTTCGTCCAATACGGCAGCCGGTAAGGTGAAGGTTACGACTTATTTGGGCCGCGAATATCAGTACGTCGTCGAAACGCTGATGGGCGAATTTATCGTCAATGACGGCCGGGAGAAGCCTTACGAGCACGGCGAGCAGGTAGCGCTGCGCTTCCCGGAAGAAAAGCTGGTGCCGGTCCTGTGAATGCGAATGGGAATGCGATCAGCCATGCGGATAGCGCGACGGTTATGTTGGCCGATCTGCTTATCGTAAACGTGCGCGTATTCAACAGCGCGCTGAAAACGTTCTATAAGGCGAATGTCGCCGTCAAGGACGGCAAATTCCTGTACGTCGGCAGTCAAGGCCCAGAGACGATCGCAGCGGCGTCCGTTATCGACGGCCGCGGCCGCGCGATGATTCCGGGGCTGATCGATATTCATCTGCACATCGAGAGCACGATGGTGACGCCGCGCACGTTCTCGCACGGCATTATCCGCTGCGGCGTCACCTCGATCGTGGCCGATCCGCACGAGATGGCGAACGTGTTCGGCATTCGCGGCATCCGAGAAATGATCGAGGCCGGGCGAGCTTGTTCGGCGGATATGTTCTGGGGTATTCCCAGTTCGGTTCCGGCGACGCTGCTGGAAACGACCGGAGGTACGGTCGGAGTGGAGGAAATCGACGAGCTGCTCGCTGTGGACGGCGTCGTTTGTTTGGGCGAAGTGATGGATTACGCCGATATGGCGGCCAATCCCGACGGCAGAACGAACCGGATTTTGCGCCATGTGCGGACGCGTTATCCGCAGCTACCGATTGAGGGACATTGTCCGAAGCTGGTCGATGTGGAGCTGAGCCGCTTCGTGTACGCGGGGATCGATTCGGATCATACGCAGATGACGGTGGAAGAGTTCGAGGAGCGCATTCGCGCCGGTATGTTTATCGAAATTCAGGAAAAATCGATGACGCCGGAGCTGATCCGGCATCTGGTCGATCATGACCGCAGCGAGCATTTCTGCTTCGTGACCGACGACGTCATGCCGGATACGTTCGTGAAGCTCGGACATCTGGACCATCTCGTCCGCAAAGCGATCCGCATGGGCATGGAGCCCGAGGCGGCTATCTACGCCGCCACGATGACGCCGGCGAAGCGAATGAATCTTCGCGACCGCGGCCGGATTGCGCCGAACCGGATCGCCGATTTCGTGCTGCTGAACGACGTGCGCGAGCTGGCCGTCGGCGAAGTGTTCAAAGGCGGCGTCAAAGCTTACGATGCTTCCGAGCCTTACGAGGAGGAGCCGGCGGAGCGGCAGTTTCCGTCCGACTTTTATACCAGCGTCAAGCTGTCTCCGGTCGGGTCGGCGGATTTCACGGTAACCGCGCCTGCGAACAGCGGCGAACAGTCGTGCCGGATTATTATGGTGGGCGACGGATCTACGTTTACCCGCGAACATATCGATAACGTGCCGGTTCGCGGCGGCGAGCTGCTGTGGGAGCAAAGCCCTTACAGCCTGATCGCGATTATGGAGCGTTACGGGATAAACGGCAACCGGGCGTTGGGCCTTGTCGGCGGGGACGCGATTCGCGAGGGTGCGATCGCGACAACGTACGCCCACGACAATCACAACCTGCTCGTGCTGGGCCGCAGCAAAGCGGATATGGAGCTGGCGGCGAATACGGTTATCGGGCGCCAGGGCGGCTATTGCGTCGTGCTTGGCGGCGAAGTGATCGCCTTTTTGCCGCTGCCGGTAGGGGGCATCTTGTCCGAGGCGACGCTGGACGAGCTGGCGGTTGAAACGGCGCGGCTCCGGGAGGCGATGAAGCGGCTCGGCTACCGCCATTACAACCCGATCATGTCGCTCAGCACGTTGTCGCTGCCGGTTAGTCCGGCGCTGAAAATTACCGACTTCGGCCTCATACGCACGAAGGAAGGAAAGGTTGTCGATTTGTTTGTTTAACCGTCGTGAAACGAGGGAAGGCCGTTTGCCGCGGATCAAGGTGCTCGCCGTCGGCGGCACGATTGCTGGCAAAGGGACGGACGGCAGCCGGACGACCCAATACGAGGCCGGCGTGATCGGCATCGAATCGCTGCTCGAAGTCGTGCCGCAGCTGGAGACGCTGGCCGAGATCGGCTCGGCGCAGATTGCCAATATCCCTAGCTTTGCCATGACCGGCCGTTTGCTGCTGGAGCTGGCGGCACGGGTGAACGAAGAACTTGCCGGCAATACGTGCGACGGGATCGTCGTCACGCACGGCACGGATACGCTCGAGGAAACGGCGTATTTCCTTCATCTGACCGTAAAAAGCCGCAAACCGGTCGTCGTAACCGGCGCGATGCGGCCCGCAACGGCGCTCAGCGCCGACGGTCCGCTTAATTTGTACAATGCGGTCGCACTGGCGGCCAGCCGCAGCGCCGAAGGCCGGGGCGTGCTTATTACGCTGAACGATGCGATCGGCTCCGCCCGGGATATGTCCAAGCGCCATACGACGACGGCGGATGCCTTCGGCCAGCGCGACTTCGGCTTGCTCGGCTGGATCGTCGACGGCGTTCCCCGGTTTTATTACGAGAGCGTCAGACGGCATACGTGGCAATCCGAATTTGACGTAGGCGGCCTCCGCTCGCTGCCGCGGGTCGATATGCTGTACGGCCACGGCGACGGCGGCCGGGAGCTGGTGGAAGCGGCCGTGGCGGCCGGAGCGGGGGGGATCGTTCATGCCGGGATGGGCAATGGCGGCATGTATCCGGACACTCGCGACGCGCTTGCGGCTGCGGCCGCAAGCGGCGTTGTCGTCGTAAGCGCCTCGCGCACCGGCAGCGGCGTCGTGACGGCGAAACCGGCCGACCGGCTCAGCCGTTTCGTGACGCCGGACAATCTGAATCCGCACAAAGCCCGCGTGCTGCTCAGCCTCGCCCTAACCCGGACCCGCGACCCCGATCTTATTCAAACGATGTTCGACACCTACTGAGAAAGGGGGAGCCACAGCGTTGAACAAATGGACCTCGGCCCCGTTATGGCTGGCCGGCGTACAATGGATGTTTTTTTTGTTTGCCAATACGGTCGTCGTGCCTTTGTCGGTCGGGGCGGCGTTCGGATTTTCTCCGGAGCTCGTCGCTTCGATCGTGAAAATAACGTTTATCGTCACCGGCGCGGCCACTATCGCGCAGGCGATGTTCGGCCATCGCTACGCCTTGATGGAGGGGCCGGCCGGCTTATGGTGGGGGCTCATCCTGAGCCTTGCCGCAGCCGCACCGTCAATGGGGATGACGCTTCCCGAGCTGGGCGGAGCGCTTTCCGCTGGCATGATCGCCGCCGGGGCGCTCACCTCGCTGCTCGGGGCACTCGGTTTCGGCGCGCTGCTGAAAAAGGCGTTTACGCCGATCGTCATGTTCGTGTATTTGTTTTTGCTATCGTCCCAGCTGATTATCGTTTTTTTCAAAAGCATGACCGGCTTATCGGCCGGAGGCCGGATCGACCTGCCCGTAGCTGCCTTGTCGGTCGCAATCGTGCTGCTCGTCTGCTGGATCGGCGTCAAGGGCCGCGGTTTGCTCGGCAACTTCTCGATCCTGATCGGCATGGTGGCAGGCTGGGCGGCATACCGGGTTTTGTTTCCCGGGCCGGAAGAGGCCGCAGCTCCGGGGGGAGGCGGCGCCTGGGTGACGTTTTTTCCGTTAGGCGCGCCGCATTTTGAAGCCGGTGTCATGATCGCAGCTCTGCTGGCCGGACTTATCAATATGACGAATACGGTCACGGCATTAAGCGCGGCGGACAAGCTGTACGGCTTGTCCAGCACGGATGCGGCGTACAAGCGCTCGTATCACCTCACGGCCCTGCACACCGCTATTGCGGGACTGCTCGGACTCGTCCCCTACGGCCCGTATACGTCGTCGATCGGCTTTCTTGAGAGCACCCGCATATTGGAACGCTCCGCCCTCGTTATCGGAGGAGCGCTGTTTGTCGTGCTCGGATTCGTCCCGGCGCTCGGGACGTTTTTCGCGGGGATGCCGGCCAGCGTCGGCGGAGCCGTGTTGTTCGTCGTGTATTTGCAGCTGTTCGGCTCCGCCTTCCGCAATTTGCAGGGGTTTTCGTTTAACGCGAAAACGGTATACCGGATGGCTGCGCCCGCTTTGCTCGGCATCTCGATTCTGAACGTGCCTGCCGACGCATTCGCTGGACTGCCGGGAACGCTCAGGCCGATTGTCGGCAACGGGCTGCTGATGGGCGTGCTCGTATCCGTCGTGCTGGAGAATACGGTCGATTGGGCGAAATACGATCGGAAGTTATAGGTTCATTTCGTACAGTCTGTCGTCAGGACTCAGGCTTTCTTGCAAGTGCATACTGTCAATTACTACTAAGGAGGCCGATTATGGCACAGACCAGCATTATAATCAGGCTCGAGCTCGATCACGCGCAGGCTACGTTCGCGGATGTAGCTTCCGCGATCAGCACGGCGGGAGGGGATATTACGTCGATCGACGTCATTCGTCCCGGCCAGGATACGTCCGTGCGAGATATTACGGTGGATGTCGCCGAATCCGCGGAAACCGAGGTCGTGGAAGCGCTGCGGCGGCAGGAAGGCATCAAGCTGATCAATGTATCGGACCGGACGTTTCTCGTCCATCTCGGCGGCAAAATCGCCGTACAGCCGAATATGCCGATCCGCAACCGGGACGATTTGTCCCGGGTTTATACGCCGGGCGTAGCGAAGGTGTGTACGGCCATTCACGACAATCCGAACAAAGTGTACTCGCTGACGATCAAGCGGAATACGGTGGCGGTCATCTCCGACGGAACGGCCGTGCTCGGCCTCGGCGATATCGGTCCGCACGCGGCGGCGCCGGTAATGGAGGGCAAGGCGATGCTGTTCAAGCAGTTGGCCGGCGTGGACGCGTTCCCGATCTGCCTCGATACGAAGGATACGGAGGAAATCATCCGTACGATCAAGGCGATCAGTCCGGTATTCGGCGGCATCAATCTGGAGGACATCTCTTCGCCGCGATGCTTCGAAATCGAAACGCGCCTCGCCGACGAGCTCGATATCCCCGTCTTCCACGACGATCAGCACGGAACGGCAGTCGTTCTGCTGGCCGGCCTGCTTAATGCGCTCAAGGTGGTCGGCAAAAGGATCGACGAAGTGCGCGTCGTCGTGAACGGCATCGGAGCCGCAGGCGTATCGGTATGTAAAATGCTGCTGGCGGCGGGCGTCAGGCGCCTCGTTCCCGTGGACAAGGATGGCGCGATCGTACGCGGCGGCACGTACGGGCTCCCGATGTGGAGCTGGCTGGCGGAGCAGCCGCAGGTCGAGGCGACGGCGGGAGGACTGAAGGACGTGCTCCGCGGCGCGGACGTTTTCATCGGCGTATCCCGGGGCGGTCTGCTCGGCGCGGAGGATCTCCAGACGATGGCGCCGGAGCGGATTGTGTTCGCGATGGCGAATCCGCGGCCGGAGGTCGATCCGGAGGAGGCGCTGCCGTTTGTCCGCGTGCTGGGCACCGGCCGGAGCGATTACCCGAACCAGATCAACAACGTGCTCGCCTTCCCCGGCATTTTCCGCGGAGCGCTCGACTGCCGGGCGACGCGCATCAACGAGCCGATGAAGCTGGCTGCGGCCCGCGCCATCGCTTCGGTCGTATCCGAGTCGGAGCTTAGCGAGCAGTACATCATTCCGAGCATCTTCAACGAGCAGGTCGTGACGAAAGTGCGGCACGCGATTATTGAGGCGGCGATTTTGACGGGAACGGCCCGGCGGACGCCGCCGGACTTCCGCTAAGCGCAGAGGCGCGGGTTGCCGTACATCCGTATGCAGCTTGTTTTCCGGCCCGGAATGATGCTAGGATGAATTGTGCATTGTTTTGCCGGAGCGGCGGAAGCGATAGCGACCCGGTCATAGGTTGGCAAAAGCGAGGCATTCCTGACATGAACGTGTCGGGGATGCTTTTTTTTTCAAATAAACGAATATTTTCCGCAGGAGGGATCACGCATGAATCGTCCGTCGCCTGTAACATCGCGGCGAATCGTCATTGCCGGAACGGGAAGCGGTGCGGGCAAAACGACCGTCACCCTGGCCATCATGGCCGCGCTGAAGGAAAGAGGATATGTCGTGCAGGGCTTCAAATGCGGCCCCGACTACATCGATCCGACGTATCATACGGCCGTCACGGGCAGGCCGTCGCGCAATTTGGACGGATGGATGCTAGGTCCTGAGGCTGTAAAAGAAATATTCGCCAAGGGCAGCGACGGGGCGGATATTTCGATTATCGAAGGCGCGATGGGGCTGTACGACGGCAAAAGCCCGCTGTCCGACGAAGGCAGCGCGGCGCAGATCAGCCAGATCGTCGATGCCGAGGTTCTGCTCGTCGTGAACGTCCAGAGCATGGCGCGCAGCGCGGCTGCCGTCGTCAAAGGCTTCCAGACGCTGTCGCCCGGCGTCCGCATCGCGGGCGTAATCGCCAATAAGGCGGGCAGCGAGGGGCATTACCGGATCGTCAAGGAAGCGATCGAGCACGAATGTGGCATCCCGGTCGTAGGTTATTTGCTGCGCGAAGAGGCAATCGATATCCCGGAACGGCACTTGGGCCTCGTTCCTTCGATCGAGCGCGGCGAGTTAAACGGCTTTTTTGCGGAGCTGGGGCGGCTTGCGGCGGCGTATTTCGATCTGGAGCAGCTGTTGCATATAGCCGAACGGCCGGTTATCGCTTGCGAGCCGAAGCTGTTCGCCCATCGGTCACAGCCGCGCGGCATACGCATTGCCGTGGCGAAAGATGCGGCCTTCCACTTTTATTACCCGGAAAATTTGGAGCTGCTGGAGGCTTTCGGCGCCGAGCTTGTCTACTTCTCGCCGCTGGCGGGAGAGGAAGTGCCGGAGGAAGCGGACGGGTTGTACATCGGCGGCGGTTTCCCCGAGGAGTTTGCCGAGCGGCTGGCGGTACTGGAGCAGGTGAAGGCTTCGATTCGCCGGAGCGTAAAAGCCGGTATGCCGACGCTTGCGGAATGCGGCGGGTTCATGTATTTGACGGAAGCGATTACGGATACCCAAGGACGCTCTTACCCGATGGTTGGTCTGCTTCCGGGCGCGGTGAAGATGCAGAGGAAGCTGGCCGCTCTCGGATACCGGGAAGTAAGCGGCACGGAGGGCAATTTCCTGCTCGGCGACGGGCAAATGGCGCGTGGCCATGAGTTTCACTATTCCGCATACGAGCGGCCGGCAGCCGAAGACGATATGCCGCAGCTTTCTCACGCCTATACGACGAAGGGGCGTCAAGGGACGAAGCGCGAAGGCTTCGCGACCCGCAGCTTGGTTGCCGGTTATACGCACGTCCATTTCGCCTCGAACCCGGATATGGCGGCGCGCTGGGTGCAGGCGTGCGAGTCTTACCGCGAGGAGAAACGGGCGGCGAACCGATAGCGGAAGTTTATTCCGCTAAACGAGGGGGATGGGGCGAAATGCCGGGTATAACGGAAAAAAATTCCGTTATTGTGACGATTTCGAACGATTTTGGCTGAAAATGGCCTGAATAGCGGAATTTCGTTCTGCTATTTCCTCCGGGACGTTTCGAAACGAGAGGATAGCGGAAGTTTATTCCGCTAATCTGAATCGGCGCCTGTCCCTCCGTTTTCCTGCGACTTATCGGATCGGCGTGACGGGCTTTCCGAAACCGTGGAAGGGAGATGCCGCTAACGCCGTCGTACGGAAAAACCTTTCTGCAAGCTGCGGAGCGGCAGCGTGCCCTTCGAGGCAGTATGGATTTTCAGTTTACGGTCAAGTGAGGAATACTGCGAGAACCTAAGCTGTATTAACGAAAAGCTTCGCAACGAAGCTTTTTCTTTTATGACGTATTGTATAAAAATTAGTTATAACGTATAATTATCCAATATTATTCGGAGGTGATACGATACGATGTCAAACGATCTTTCAACCGCGGCATCTATTGGCTGTGCAGCGGAGCCGCACGGCGGCACCGCGCAATGGCTTGCCGAAGCGAAGCAGGCGCTGCTTTTTACCGCAGTCCGGCCGGACGTTGTGATGGAGCGCGGCGAAGGCATGTACTTGTGGGACACGGAAGGGAAGCGTTATTTGGACTTTATCGGCGGCTGGGCGGTGACCTGTCTCGGGCATTCTCCGGCCGTCATCCGCGAAGCGCTGGACCGGCAGGCGGCGACACTGGTGAACGCCAGCCCCTCCTTCTACAACAAGCCGATGATCGAGCTGGCGAAGCGGCTGACGCAGCTGTCGGGGTTCGACAAGGCGTTTTTCGCCAGCACCGGAGCGGAGGCGAACGAAGGCGCCATCAAGCTGGCGAGAAAGCACGGAGCGCTGAATCTCGGAGGAGCGTACGAGATCGTCACTACGGTAAACAGCTTCCACGGGCGAACGCTCGCGACGATGTCGGCAACGGGAAAATCGAGCTGGGAAGCGCTGTTTGCCCCGAAGGTGCCGGGCTTCAAGCACGTTCCGCTGAATGACGCGGAAAGCTTGCTGGCGGCCGTGGACGAGCGAACGTGCGCGATCATGCTGGAGCCGGTTCAAGGCGAGGGCGGGGTGCATGCGGCGGACGCCGGTTATTTGCATACCGTCCGCAAGCTGTGCGACGAGCGCGGATTGATGCTTATTTTCGATGAAGTCCAGACCGGGCTTGGCCGCACCGGAACGATGTTCGCTTTCGAGCACGACGGCATCCGGCCGGATGTGATGACGCTTGGCAAAGGGATCGGCGGCGGCTTCCCGCTGTCGGCCATGCTGACGACGAGCCGGTTCAACTTATTCGAGCCGGGCGAACAGGGAGGAACGTACATCGGTCAACCGCTGGCTATGGCCGTAGGCAATGCCGTCGTCCGCGAGATTGTGGAGCGGAAGCTGCACGAGCATGCGAAGGAGATGGGTGATTACATAACCCGCGGTCTCGAGTCGCTGGCGAACGCGTACGGACTGAGCCGGATTCGCGGCAAAGGGCTGCTGCTCGCGTTCGACCTGCCGGCTCCGAGAGGACCGGAGCTAGTCGCCGCCTGTATGGAGGCGGGCCTGCTGATCAACAGCCCTTCACCCTCCACCATACGGCTGATGCCGCCGCTGATCGTGTCGCGCAGTCAAGCGGATGACATGCTCGCGCTGCTCAGTGGGGCGATGGATCGTCTGCGGGCCGATTGACGGCCGTAAACAAAACAAGAGCCCGCGAGAGCTCTTGTTTTTTTAAGACGGCTATTTGCGCAGCGAAGCGGGACCGCCGCTTCCAAAGCCGCCAAAGCGAAAGACGCTCCGGGCATTAATCGAATTTGTCAGCAGGAGCGCGATCATAAATACTGCGAGCGCGAATCCGATCGAGGCAAGCATGCCCCACAGCTCGGTCATGCCGATATGTTTCGCATAGGAGAAGCCGTACTGTCCGGCAAAGGCCATGACCGCCATACATATAGCCGTTTTCACGATTCGCCGCAAGTCCAGATAAAATCCGATAAAGCCGGAGATCGAGAAGAAGTTCAGCATCGTGATGAAGCAGATGCCGAAGTTCATGCCGAGCACGATGCCGGTAATGCCGAACTGGCTGCCGAGAAAATAGATGGCCGCCGCCTTCATGATCGTCATGGCGATGTAGTTCCACATCGTAGTGCCGGCTTTGCCGAGTCCGAGCAGCACCGCATGCAGCGGGGCCTCGAAGTAATGAAGGAAAAAGATCGGCGCGAGCAGCTTGAGCAGCGGCCCGGCTTCCGGCGATTTGTACAGCAGCGTCGTCAGCGGCGTTGCCCATATGTATAAAATGACGGTGGCGGGTGCGCCGACGAGCATCGCGATCCGCATCGCCTGATCCATCCGCCGGTGCACGTCCATTCCGTTCCGGTTCGCCATCGCTTCGCTGACCGCCGGGATCAGGGCCGTCGATAGCGAATGCGTAATAAAGCTCGGAAAGACGAGCAGCGGGAACGCATAACCGACGAGCATCCCATACTGCTTCGTCGCCATCGCGGTGCCGAGTCCGAAAAGCGCGAGGCTTTTTGTAATAAGCATCGGCTGAAACGCGCTGTATATGGAGTGGACGAAGCCGAGTCCGGTCGTCGGCAGCCCCATCCGCATCAGCTCCGCGAACGTGCGCTTCCCGTGCCGCAGATGCTCGGACGCTTTTTGCCGGTTAGCGTCTCCGCGCGCGTTCCACTTGTACTTCGAGAACAAATACAGCAGCCCGACGCCTTCGCCGACGACCGAGCCTACCATGGCGCCTGCTGCCGCATATTCGATCCCGTAAGGGAGCAGCAACTGCACGAGAGCGAGCATGCAGGCGATGTGGGCGATATGCTCGAAAATATCGGACAGGGCGATCGACATCATATGCTGCTTGCCGCGAAAATATCCTTTGAGCACGGCCGAGATCGCCACGATCGGGGCGATCGGCGTGATCGCCAGCATCGCGTAATAGGCGCGCTGATCGGTCAGGAACAGGGCCGCTATGTACTTGGAGCCGAGCAGCGCCGCAAGCGTTAGAATGACGCTCAGCGTGCCGGTAATGGCGAGCGATACGGCGAGAATCCGTTTCTCCTTCAGCTTGTCGCCCTTCACATCGGCTTCGGCCACCATCTTCGAGATGGCGACCGGCAAGCCGAGCTCGGTCAGCGTAATGACGAGCGGAACGAGCGGATGAGCCATCATCAGCAGGCCGATCCCTTCCGCGCCGAGCGTGCGCGCCAGAAAAATGCCGCTCACGAAGCCGAGTATCCGGGTAGTCAAGGACGCCGCCGTCAAAATGAACGTCCCCCGCACAAAAGATTGTTTTTGCATGAGCCGCCTCTTCATAAGTGGATTGGATTACGTATTCATGTATATTCGAGGGGGGACAAATACATGCGAACAAGCCGTCAGCCGTCCGCGGACAAGGCGGCTTTCTTCGGGTGATCTTTAACGTCGAGATCCCGGGGCAATTGCCTTGCTGCTTCCCGGCGGTGGTAATAAGAAGCGGAGAAGGGTCCATGCATCTGGAACAGCGAAGCGGTCGCCTTTACAAGCGGATTCCAACCTTGATTGGTTCCATCAAGGAGTCTGCTTGTAAGAGCGAGTGGAAGAGCATGGATCCTCCGGAGTGTCTTTTCCGCCGCCTTCCTTTTCGCAAGCGGTGGCCCGGCGAGATCCCGCTTCGGTTGCCCTCCCCGGCGTTTTTCGTTAGAATGGACCCAAGAGCGAAAGTATGTTAGCCAAAGAGGGGATTTCATTGACAGACGAGCAAATCGGCTCCTGCTGCTCGGCGGGCCGGACGAACATACAGCTGCAATCGTTTGGTGAAAAGAAGAGCGGGACGGAAGCGGACAACGCCGTTTCCAATCAGGCAGCGGAAGCCGCTCAGGCTGCAGGCAACACGGATACGACGGCGCAGGACGCCCGCAGGGAAGGCATGATTTATTTGCCTGGGGGTACATTTCTCATGGGCAACGGCAGCGCGAAGGACGGCTTTCCCGCCGACGGGGAAGGTCCGGTGCGCGAGGTGAAGCTGAACCCGTTTTATGTGGACAGCTGTACGGTGACGAACCGGCAGTTCGCCGAATTCGTAAATGCGAAGCACTACAAGACCGAAGCGGAAAAGTTCGGCTGGTCGTATGTGTTCGAGATGTTTTTGACCGCCAAGCAGACGCCGCATTTGATGGGCCGGGTGCAGGGGACGCCGTGGTGGTTCGGCGTGAAGGGTGCGTTCTGGTTTCAGCCCGAGGGTCCGGGCTCGGATATCGAAGAGCGGATGGACCATCCTGTCGTCCACGTTACGTGGAACGATGCCGCAGCCTACTGCAAGTGGGCGGGCAAACGGCTGCCGACCGAAGCGGAATGGGAGTACGCCGCGCGCGGCGGCCTGGAGCAGAACATGTACCCGTGGGGCGACGAGCTGACCCCGGACGGCAAGCATATGTGCAACATTTGGCAGGGCACGTTTCCGGAAAAAAATACGAAGCGGGACGGTTATGTCGGGACGGCGCCCGTGAACGCGTTCGAGCCGAACGGTTACGGCTTGTACAACGTAGCGGGGAACGTCTGGGAATGGGTGAATGACTGGTTCAGCCGTACGGCTTATGCGGAGGATACGACGGACAACCCGAAGGGGCCGTCTTCCGGGGAACGGCGCAGCATGCGCGGCGGCTCGTATTTGTGTCACAAGTCGTACTGCAACCGGTACCGCGTCGCGGCTCGCAACTCGAATACGCCGGACAGCTCGGCGGGCAACATCGGATTTCGCTGTGTGGCGGATGCTTAAGAGCATCCGTTTTTTTGCTTGCATGGGGGTGCGGGCCGTTACAACGAAAAAATCATTAACGGAACAGACGACGCTTCCGGCATAATGGAGTAAAAAAGATGATGGGGCGGAGAAGATGACTAGGAAATATCCGGAAATGCAAGGAAGGCTGATTACGGTAGAAACGCTTTACGACGATATGACCCGGCTCGGGATCAAGGCGGGGATGACGCTGATCGTCCATTCGTCGATGAAGGCGCTCGGCGGCTGGATGCCCGGCGGGCCGGTCGACGTTATTTTGGCGCTGGAGCAGGCGCTGGGCGAGGAAGGTACGCTCGTCATGCCGACGCATACCGGCGGCTTGTCCGATCCGGGCGGCTGGAGCATGCCGCCGGTACCGCAGTCGTGGTGGGAGCCGATTCGGCGAACGATGCCGGCGTACGATCCCGATTTGTCCCCGACCCGTCTGATGGGCGCCATTCCGGAATGCTTCCGCAAGCAGCGTGGCGTTATTCGCAGCTCCCACCCGCAAGTTTCCTTTGCCGCCTGGGGGAAAGGCGCGGCAGGGATCACCGGCGAACATTCGCTTGATTACGGGCTCGGGGAACGATCGCCGCTCGCCCGCCTATACGATGCCGACGGCTGGGTGCTGCTGCTTGGAGTCGGGCATGGCAACAACACCTCGCTGCATTTGGCGGAAATACGCGCCGAATATCCGGGCAAAAAGGATCTTACAGTGAAGGCGCCGATACATCGGAACGGCGTGCGGGAATGGGCGAGCTTCCGGGAGTTGGACTACGATTCAGACGATTTCGAAGAAATAGGCCGGTCGTTCGCGCAGGATACGGGGCTTGTGATTCGCGGCCATATCGCCGGAGCCGAGGTGCTTCTGATGCCGCAAAAGGCACTCGTCGATTACGGCGTAAACTGGATGGAAAGCATCAGACAGGCGCCGGACGACGACGAAGCGATGCAAGACGGCTGAAACGGGCGTATAATCAGGATAGAGGATTAAACGTAAGACCGAACCTCCTATGGGGTTCCACAACAAACTTAGGTGCCAGGAGGTCAAACCGGGAATGTCCGAGTCCATCTACGATGATTTTGCGATACGAAGCGAGAAGGAAGCGGAGCTTGCCGCGACATGCGACCGGCTAGCCGCCGTTTTTGCCGAAAGGGCGCCGAAGCACGACCGCGAAGGCTCGTTTCCGTTCGATAATTTTGCCGATTTGCGGGAAGCCGGCTATTTGAATCTGACGGTTCCACGCGAATACGGCGGCGACGAAGCGTCGCTGCACGAGCTGGTGCTCGGCCAGGAACGGCTCGCTCGGGGCGACGGCTCTACGGCGCTGGCGGTAGGCTGGCATGTCGGCATCATGCTCCAGCTTCGCGGCACCAGGTCGTGGCCGGAGCCGCTGTACGCCGATTTTTGCCGCGAGGTTGTGCAGGATGGCGCGATGATCAACAGCTTCGCGAGCGAACCGGCTACCGGCAGCCCGAGCCGCGGAGGCAAGCCGGAGACGACCGCGACGCGGACGGACGGGGGCTGGCTGATCAGCGGACGCAAAACGTACAGCACGCTTAGTCCGATTTTGCAGCATTTTACGGTGAAGGCGGGTATTGCGGGGGAAGAGAAGATCGGCGAATTTCTCGTGCGCAAAGGTCCCGGCGTTTCCATCGAAGAAACGTGGGACACGCTCGGCATGAGGGCGACCGGCAGTCACGACGTCATCTTGGACAGTGTCTTCGTTCCTGACGAACATCATATTAGCGGAAGCGCCGCATTTGCAGACAAACGGCCCGACGACGGGGGCTGGCTGCTGCATATACCCGCCTGTTACATCGGCATCGCTTGGGCGGCGCGGGATTTTGCGCTTCGATATGCGAAAAGCTACCAGCCGAACAGCCTCGCTGCTCCGATCTCCGAACTTCCGCATATACAGCGGCAGATCGGTCAGATCGAGGCGGAACTGATCACCGCCCGGACGCTGCTGTATGCCGTAGCCGACCGCTGGGACGAATCGACCGCCGCTGGAAGACTCCGGCTGAAGCAGGAGCTCGGCTTGGCCAAATATACGGCTACGAATGCCGCTTTGTCGGTAGTGGACGGGGCGATGCGCATTGTCGGAGGAGCCAGCCTGTCGCGCAAGCTGCCGCTCGAGCGGATGTACCGCGATGTCCGCGCCGGCCTGCACAATCCGCCGATGGACGACGCCGTTCTGCAAGGGCTGGCAAGACGCGCTCTCGAGGAGAAGCCGTAAGTCGCCCGTATCCGGCCTCATTTTCGCAATTTACGAAACGGCGGCGCATTTGGTACACTGTTGGCAAAAGCATATGCATGGTGGGGAGTGCTCATGGCCGTTACGATTCGCCTGATGGAGAAGCGGGATACCGAAGAGGTGCGCAAAGTGGCTCGCGCGACCTGGCATCATACGTACGAGGGGATCATACCGGAGCGGGTGCGCACGCGGTTTCTGGACGCGTTCTACAACGACGAGGCGATCCTGCGGCGAATGACCGGCTCGATCCTGCTTGTGGCCGAGCGGGAGGACGGCATCGTTGGCTTCGCCAATTTTTTCAGCTCGCGCCGCGACCCTTCGGAAGCCGAGCTTGGAGCGATCTACATATTGCCCGAAGCGCAGGGCGGCGGTATCGGCACGCTGCTGCTTCAGGAAGGCATCGGCCGTCTCCGTCTGCAAGGGGCGACGCGTCTGCTTGCGAATGTGGAGAGGTCGAACCGCAAAGGCTTGTCGTTTTATGAGGCCAAACGTTTCAAGGCTTCCGGTGAAAAAGAGGAACTGTTTTACGGGTACGCGCTGCGCACCGTACAAATGAAGCTCGATTTGGCCGACTGAAGGCGGAACACGGAAATTGTAAGAAAAACGTCTATCGACGTATTTCAAAGATGAGCGACCGCGTTTTAGCGGAAGTTTTTCTTGGTATACAATTTTCTCTTTTCGTCCAGACGGTCCGAAACTTATAAATTCTATAACGATCAAAAATTGTTGTCCGGCTTGCGAGCCGCATGGTATGATCGGATCGAAGGAACAGTCTCACTTACGTCAGGAGGAAGTTCATGAGCGTATCGTTGCAATCGGCCTTATCCCAGTTTAACAGAAGCGATATGCCGCTTGCGGTCGGCATTGCCATGCTCGGCAAAGCGAAAGAGAGCGCGGAATTGCAAGGCGCGCAAATGGTGCAGATGCTGCAGGCTAGCGTGCAGCCGCATCTGGGCGGCAACCTGGATATCCGGGTGTAACGCGGCTCCCGAACCAGGGGCGAGTGAGAACAGGCAGGGCTGATTTCCCGGAAGATGAGGGGAAACGGCCTTGTTTTCGTTTGTTGCTTCGAGGAGAAGGCTGCGTATGTTTTGGGCCGCTCACGGACAGTAGACTTGTATATATACAAATTCGGCATTGACGTAAGGCCGCACTTCCGTGTTATAATCGCACAATCCGTTCTTAATGCAAGAACCGCTCAAGGAGTTGAAACGAATGGCTAAACAAGCCGCTGGGACGACATCGGCTGCGTCCGCGGCATCCGCTACCGTCTTTCCGATTTTATTCGCGATCAGCATCGTCCATCTGCTGAACGATACGCTGCAATCGACCGTATCGGCTCTGTTTCCGATATTAAGAGACTCGCTTCAGCTGTCATACAAGCAGATCGGCTTCATCGCCTTTGCAATGAATATGACCGCTTCGATCCTGCAGCCGATCGTCGGCACGTATGCGGATATACGGCCGAGACCTTATATTTTGCCCATAGGGGTTGTCTTCACGCTGGTAGGCGTCGTTATGCTGGCGTTGTCTCCGAGCTTTGCGATGATCGTGCTCGCCGTCGTGGCGATGGGAATCGGCTCCGCCATTTTTCATCCCGAATCGTCCCGCGTCGCTTATTTGGCCGCGGGCGGCAAGCGCGGGCTGGCGCAATCGATATTCCAAGTAGGCGGCAATATCGGCAGCTCGCTCGGACCGATCATGACCGCGGTGCTGCTCGTCCATGTGGGCCAGTTCGGCGTGATCTGGTTTTCGTTCGCGGCCGCCCTCGCTATCGTGATCCAATTTTATGTGGCAGGCTGGTATAAGCGGCAGCAGCTTGCGCCGCGCCAGCGCTCGTCCGCCAAGGGGAGCAAAGCGCCGGGACAGCGGCTCGGAGAGCTGTCGCAAGCCCAGATTGTGTCCGCGATCGTCATTCTCGTGTTTCTTGTCTTTTCGAAATACGTATATATGTCGAGCATTACGAGCTTTTACACGTTTTACTTGATTGACGGCTTCGGCATTTCCGTCGAACGTTCGCAGTGGTTCTTGTTTGCCTTCCTCGCGGCTTCGGCTGCCGGCACGTTTTTCGGCGGACCGCTCGCGGACCGGTACGGCAGACGCAATATCATCTGGCTGTCGATTCTCGGTACGGCGCCGTTTTCGATTTTGCTGCCCCATGCGGGACTCGTTTGGTCGGGTATTCTGTGCATATGCGCCGGTTTCGTCCTGTCGTCGGCTTTCTCGATCATCGTCGTTTACGCGCAGGAGCTGCTTCCCGGCAACGTCGGGCTTGTCTCCGGCCTGTTCTTCGGCCTTGCGTTCGGTCTCGGCGGCCTCGGCTCGGTCTTGCTCGGCTGGATTGCCGATGCGACGAGCATCAGCTTTATTATGAATCTTTGCGCGTATATGCCGCTGCTTGGCGTACTTGCCGTTTTCTTGCCCAAGGACCGGAGAGCTGTGGCTTGAGCATGCAATACCCATGTGACGCTTCTGAACGTCAAAAAGCCGCCGATCCCAGCGATCGGCGGCTTTTGTATAAAAGAATCAATTTCGGTGCAGCGGCTCAATGCGGTAAGCCGATTTCTCGCTGCCTGGGCCTTCGTGCTCGCCGTGGATGACCCAGCCGTACGACAAGGTCGATGCGAGCCGTCTGCGTTCCTCCTCGGTAAGCCGGGCGGAAATCGATTCTAAACCGGGCTCGAGCGACAGCTCGGCTTCTTCGCCCAAGGCGAGCAAAATCCAGCTCGTAATGCCTCGCAGCGTGTTGAACTTGATTTGGTAGCCGCTGCGGACGGCGGCTTCGAAAGCGGCCAGGTCGGCGGAAGCCGAGGCGGCGAGCTGGCTGTAGTCGAACTTGAACTTGCTGTCGTCCTGAGGAAGCTCGCCGGTTTGGATGCGGCGGAGCAGCTCATCGCCCGACCAGCCGTAGGCGCGCAGCGACTCCAGCATGAGGGCGTCCCATTGCGATAGTTTGGCTTTGCTGTTTGCGGAAGAAGTCATGAATCATCGCTCCTTTGGCGCTTGTTGAATAAAGAGACTGCCCCGGTCGACAGCGGCGACGGATGAGCAGTCTCTTTGGTGTACCGTCCTTATTTTTTGCTTGCTTTGTAGGCGTTCAGGAATTCTTTCACTTTGCCGGCGTCGGCTTTCAGCTCCAGGCCGGTTTTGACGATCGGGCTTACGGTTGAGACGGCTTTGAACTTGTTGTTTTTGTAGTAGGCGAGGAACTCGTCTTGATTGATCGAGTAGAGCACCGCTTTTCTCAAATCGGCGCTTTTCGCCACTTCGCGGTTTTTCGTATTGAACAGCAGGTACGAGACGGCGTTGCTCGGCATCGTTTGCAGCGACAGCTTGCTATCGCCCTTGACGATATCGTATTTCGTTTCCGGTACGCTGTAGAACAGATGAATTTCACCACTGCGCAGGGCGGCCAGCGTGCTGTCGGTGTCCTTGATGAAACGGACTTTGATATTGTTCACTTTCGGCTCGTGCTTCGTGCCGGGCATGTAAGCCGGATTTTTCAGGAAGTTTGCTTCGTAATCGTTTTTGATGGACAGAATGTACGGACCGCTCGTGTACAAGGTGTTGTTGTATTTCGCGCCTTCCGTTACCGTATTCTGATCGCCGTAAGGGATGTCCTTGTTCACGTCGAATTTGGCGACGTCGTACGTATTGATGCTCTCTACCTGCTTCTTGGACACGATGCCGGCCGATTGGTGAGCCAGGTAGTTCAGCACTTGCGGGAACGGCTCTGTCGTCGTCAGTTTCACGACTTGATATTTGCCGTCTTTATTGTTCGCTTGCTTCTTGTCGGAGACGAGACCGGAAATTTTCGCGCCGAGCCCTTTTTCCAGACCGGACTTGACCGTATCGGAGCTGCCGGAAATTTTGATCGATTCCAGAACGGCCGGGTCGGTTACAAGCTCCACGTTTTTGATGTGCTCATGGAGCGTGTATGTGCGGTGGTTCGGCACCGAGTTTTTGTCCTTTGCGCGCATCAGCGAGAAGATAACGTCGTCCGCGCCTACGCGTTCGCCTGTATCAACGGCAAGCTTGTCCTTGATTTGGGCGAAATTGATGTCGTCGCGCAAAATAAAGTAATAGTTGGTATTGCCTTCGGCAATGGCGAAGTTGTAGGACAGCGAGCCTTCGGCCGTCAGCTTGTCGTCGTCCGTCAGGTTGAGCAGACGCACGTACATATTCGTATTGATAATGTTGATCGAGCCGTCATTGCCCTTGATCGGGTCGAGGGACGTCAGCGTCGGCAGCGTCGATTGCAGAATGATCGGGTCTTTCGCGCGCTTTGCGGCATCCTTGAAATCAAGTTCTTCCCATGGCAGGGAACGCGATTTCGAGAGACGGACGGATTCTTTCTTCAGCACGTCCTGATTGAAAGCTTGCGATTTGACCGAAATATACAACGGCGCGATATAAGCTTTGTCGAATACGAGCTTCTGCTCGAGCTGCTTGTACGTATCCGTATATTGCGCTTCCGTCTGCGTCGACGCTTTGTCGACCAACTGGTCGATCTCCGGATCGGACATAATGCTGTAGTCGCCGCCTGTTTTGAACAGCGAGCGCACGGCGTAATCCGGGTTGCCGGTTACCGTCGTCCAGCTGGACAGGGAGATATCGAAATTGCCCGCGTCCTGCTGCGCCTTAAACGTGCCGTAGTCCGGCTGCATGTTCAGCTTGACGTTGAAGCCGTTTTTCGTGAGCTGGTCGCGAATGATGTTGACGTCCGTTTCCCCGGAGCTCATGGCGAGCAGCTCGATGTCGACCGGTGTGCTGTCGACGGCTTGCTGTCCCGGAGGATTGTTCGTTTTCGTTTGGTCATCCTTCGTTTTGAGGCTGCACCCGCTCATGACGAGCGATACGCCCAAAAGCGCGGGAACGACCCATTTTCTCTTTGTGTACATGCATGAACCCTCCCTGAATTGGTTGCTATTTATGAACGCACATTCATTCATCGCCCTTTTGCTGTGAGAACACGACTTAGAAGGTAGATAGAGTATGAATGAGGTTTCCAAGTTGTTTTGCCCTATACGGGCTCGCTCTAATCGAGCTTCGGATCGAGCGCGTCGCGGAGGCCGTCTCCGAGAAAGTTGAAAGAGAGCACGAGCGCGATAATCGCAAGACCCGGGTAGATGGCGGTGAACGAATGGGTCTCCAGATAGGCGCTGCCGACCTTGAGAATGTTGCCCCATTCCGGAATATGCGGCTCGACGCCGAGTCCGAGATAGCTAAGGCTGCTTGTCGAGATGACCGCGCCGCCGATCGTGAGCGTCGACTTGACGATCATCGGAGAAAGCGAGTTCGGCACGATATGCTTGAACAAAATTTTCAGGTCGCCGGAGCCAAAGGCGCGCGCCGCCTGCACATATTCAAGCGTGGAGACTAGCAGGACATTGGCCCGCATCGTCCGGGCGTAGGTCGGAATCGCGCCTACGCTCAGCGCCAGGATCAGGTTCACGGTGCTCGACCCGAAGGCGGCGATAATCGCAATCGCCAGCAGAATACCCGGGATCGCGTACAAAATTTCGAGCGCCCGCATGATGACGTTGTCGGTCTGACGGCCGTAGTAGCCGGATATCGCGCCCAGCACGCCGCCGATGATAACCGGGATGAGCGTGGACAATATGCCTACGAACAGCGAGATCCGGGCGCCGAATATGATCCGGGTAAACAGATCGCGTCCGAAATTGTCGGTGCCGAGCGGATAAGCGAGACTCGGCGACTGCAAAATCGCGCTGTAGTTGTTATCGATCGCCATGCTGTAATCAAACGTCAAGTAGCTGCACACGGCGATGGCGGTCAGAAAGCCGATAAAGAACAGACCCAGCATCGAGGTGGAGCTTTTGGACAGCCGTTCGATGGTGCGGTTCAGCTTCGAGTCCGACGAAAACTCGCTGTCGCGCAGCTTGGCGATCAGCAGGACGCCAAGGAACAGGGCGAACAGATTGCCGGACAGGCAGGTTGCGAGCAGCACGATCGCCACGAGCCACATCCATTTCGGCAGAGGTGTATCCTCCCCATAGCGGGCTATCAGCAGCAGAGCGATCAATTGAAGGACGGCTGCGATCAGAAGCAGCGCCATTCCAGGGATGAACCCATTGGATACGTAAGGTTTGAATACGTTCAAGGCCGAGACGGCAAATACGGACAGCGTCGTCAGCAGTGTATAAAAGGCGAGCGTGTAAGCTGCGCTTTTCCTGCGACGGATTAGCTGAAAGGCCGAAGTGCCGACGAAAATGTTCGCCGTCAGCAGGCTGAGCAGCAGCACATAGCCGAGTCGCCGCGTAGAGCGGCGCAGTTCGCTGCCTCGCCGCAGGTCCCGCCGGATCAATGGCAAAACCGCAAGCTGGAGCAGCCCGAAAACCAGATAGGCGATACAGGCGGTCAGTATGGCCGGGCGCAGAGCCGAGCCGGACCAGTCATAGCTATTCAGCAGCAGGACAAGGGCGATCCCGAGCGATACGATCGCGGAAAAGCTCGCTTGGCTGTATTCCGGACAATTGCTTAGCCGGAAACGGAATTCGTGGTTAGTTGTTTGAGTTGTTTTCACGGCCGCCACCTGTTAATATTGTTTCATCTTGGAACGAATTCTTGGATCGAAGAACGCGTACAAAATGTCGATAACCACGTTAACGATCGATATTGCGATTGCGGTATAAACGACTCCGCCCATAATGGCCGGAATGTCGGGAATGAACTGCTTGTCTACGATAAAGCTGCCGATACCGTTAATGTTGAACACTTTCTCGGTCACGGCCGCTCCTCCGAGCATGCCGCCGAACTGAAGCCCGATAACGGTAATGATCGGGATCACCGCGTTGCCTACCGCGTGCTTCCACAAGACGCGTCTGTTGGACAAGCCTTTCGCTCGGGCGGTCGTAATATAATCCTCGTGAATGACCTCAAGCGTAGAAGAGCGGGTCATCCGCGCAACCGCTGCGGTCAGCCCCGTGCCGAGCACGATAATAGGCATAATCATCGACAGCCAGTTTTGCGGATTGTACGTCGCCGGAAGCCAGTGCAGCTTGATCGAGAAGCTCAGAATGAAGATGAGCCCTTGCCAGAAGTTTGGCACCGACAAGCCGAGCAGGGCGATGAACATGAACGTGTAGTCGAAAAACGAATTCGGTCTGGTCGCCGATACGATGCCGATCGGCAAGGCGACGAGCACCGCGACGATCGTGGAGATGATCGCAAGCGTCATCGTCACGGGAAACTTGTTCGCGATTGCGGTCGTTACGTCCTCGTTGCCGGCGAACGAACGGCCCAGATCGAAAGTAAGAATGCCTCTGATCGTGTCCCACAGCTGAACGAGATAAGGCTGATCGAGTCCGTACAATCTATTGAAGGAAGCGATCTGCTCGGCGGTTGCCGTTTCCCCGAGTATGTTGGCTGCCGGGTCCAGAGGCGATATATACAGGATGGTAAAGACCAGGATCGCTACGCCGAAGATGACGAATATCGTCTGGACCAGCCGCTCCGCTATGTATTTCACATAAGCGTTGCTGTAAATCCACATCAGAACGTACATTAGAACGCCAGGCACGAGGGAAACGGCCAGAAAGACGGGACTGGCGATAAGCGTTCGGAACGTCTCCGCGAAGGAAACGCGGTGCTGGCCCTTCCGTTCCAATTGGGCTTCGGTCTCGAGGTCCACAGCTTCCTTGAATTTGTCGGAAGCGATCCGCTCCGCTTCATGCTCCAGCTGCTTCTCGCTTATTCGCTGATTGAAAAATTGATGCTTGCGCCTGAGCTGCTCCTTCGTCTCCGCCAGCAGCCGGTCGCGAAGACCGCTCTCCAGCAGCTGCTTCTCCACGCTTCGGCGTTGCTCTGGATGATGGCCCCGCCGCTTTCTGTATAAGCAGGTTATGCCAACGACGATGCTAACGGGGGCGCCGGCAAGCAGCAGGAAGAGGCGATAAACCGGGTGCATTAACATTTTGGAGTAGATGCTCCCTAGCCGGTCGGCATAGCGGGATGATGTCACGATCGTTTGCCCTGTCAAGCTTGTACGCACCCTTTCCGAATGGATATATAGGCGATGTTTTTCTAATTTGCATTATTCCGATAGATATAGTAGATTTTATTATGAAGGTAGGAAAAAGTCAACTATATACGGAAATGTGCGAAATTATGTTTCTACATTAACTACTAGATGCAGGTGACGATATGGAACCGTTATTGCAGGTAAATCAGCTGTCCGTCTCGTTTTTTTCCCGGGACAAGGAGTTCGAAGCCGTCCGGGGGGTCAGCTTTGAGGTGCGCAAGGGCGAGACGCTGGGCATTGTCGGCGAGTCCGGCAGCGGCAAAAGCGTCACGGCGCGTTCGATCATGCGGCTGTTGCCTTCTCCCCCGTCGATGGTGAAGGGCGGAGAGATTTTGTTCCAGGGCCAAAATCTGGCTTACAAAACCGATCAAGAAATGGAACAGATTCGCGGGCGCGATATCGGGATGATTTTCCAGGACCCGATGTCTTCGCTTAATCCGACGATGCGGATCGGCCGTCAGATCGAGGAAAGCCTGATCAAGCACCGCAAGCTGTCCATGTCGGAGGCGCGCAAGGAAGCGATCGAGATGCTGCGGATGGTCGGCATTCCGAACAGCGAAGCCCGCTATATGCAGTATCCCCATGAATTTTCCGGCGGTATGCGTCAGCGGGTCATGATTGCGATCGCGCTCGCCTGCCGGCCGTCGCTTTTGATCGCCGACGAGCCGACTACCGCGCTGGATGTAACGATACAGGCGCAAATTTTGCATCAGATGAAGGAGCTGCAGCGCAAGCTCGGTACCTCGATCATTCTCATCACGCACGACCTCGGCGTGGTGGCCGGCATGTGCGATCGCGTCGTCGTTATGAAGGAAGGCGAGATCGTCGAAGCCGGTACGACGGAAGACATCTTCTTCGCGCCGAAGCATCCCTACACGATCCGGCTGCTGAACGCGCTGCCGCGGCTGAACGAGAAGAAAAAGCCGAAGCCCGCTCCGCTCGTGGCCAGATCGGAAGGCGAGTCCCCGCTGCTGACGGTCCGGTCGCTGAGGCAGTATTTCGACCTCGGCAAAGGGCAGATCGTCAAGGCGGTCAACGATGTCAGCTTCGACATCCGTCCGGGCGAAACGCTCGGCGTCGTGGGCGAATCGGGCAGCGGCAAGTCGACTACGGGACGGGCGATTCTGCGTCTGAACGAGCCGACCGGAGGCGAAGTGCTGTTCAAGGGCATCGCGCTGAATCGGCTGAATCGCGGCGAGATGAAGACGATGCGCCGCCATATGCAGATGATTTTCCAGGACCCGTATGCTTCGCTGAACCCGCGGCTTCGGATCGTCGATATTATCGGCGAAGCGCTCGACGTGCATCAGATGACAAGCGGGAAGGCGGCCCGCCAGAAGCGGGTGGAGGAGCTGCTCGAGATGGTCGGGCTCAGCGCCGCCCATGCGATGCGGTATCCGCACGAATTTTCGGGAGGCCAGCGGCAGCGGATCGGCATCGCCCGCACGCTCGCCATCGAGCCGGAGTTTATCGTCTGCGACGAGCCATTGTCGGCGCTCGACGTTTCGATCCAGTCGCAGATCGTCAAGCTGCTCGAAGAGCTTCAGCAGCGGCTCGGTCTCACCTACTTGTTCATCGCCCACGATTTGTCGATGGTGAAGCATATCAGCGACCGCGTGGCTGTCATGTACAAGGGCAAAATCGTCGAGCTGGCCGAGAGCGAGGAACTGTACGAAAACCCGCAGCATGCCTACACGAAATCGCTGCTGTCTGCGATCCCGATCCCCGATCCGCAGGTGGAGTCGCGGAAGACGTTTACGCCGGATACGGAGTCGCAGAAGGCCGATCCGTACGGTTTGGAGCGTTCCAGCTTTATTGAGGTGAAGCAAGGGCACTGGGTGGCCGTTTCCGGCTCCTGATGCATGGACCACATGTCCCATACGATGAAGCTACAGGCTGTCGACTCGCTCGACAGCCTGTTTACTTTGCATTTGTTTTGGTATGGATAAGCCAAGTCTACTCTCCCCGCAGGTAAAAGGGAAGAGCGATTTTTTCAGCGAAGCCGCTGCCGCAGCGGAAGACCGAATCCAGTTGCTCGGGAAGGGCTGTCCCCGATCACAGGCGCTTGTCGAAGCGGGGATATTCGGACTGTCGGCCGCCGAGTACCAGCGCGATTTTGTGCACGATCCAGATCAGGCTGGCGACGAACATCATATCGAAGACGACGTTGAACAGAAACAGATGCTTGCTGAGATCGGCTTCGCCGTCGCCAATGACAGGGATCAGGAAGGAAACGAAACCGATCAGGCCAAGCGCCGCGAACGTTTCCGCATAAATCCGCCTGCCGAGCGTATCCGCCCGCAACCATTCGAAGAGCAAGGCGAGATAAAAGAGCAGGCAGAACGGGAGCAGAAACCACAGCGTATTCGGCAGCAGCGACCGCTTCCATTCGCTCCATAAGCCGAACTTGCCGGAAACGGCGCCGCGCGGCAAACCTTCCGCCTTCTCGTAGGTGCCTAGATAATACGGGCGAATCGTCATCCCGTTTTGCGCCGCGATTTCCAGTTTTTGAAATAGGCGGCCAGGATGCTTCAAGTAAAACAGCGCGATTTTGCCGTGGCTCATATGGTTGTAAAACTGCTCGTACAGCCGCGGGTCGCGCTGCGGAATCGGCGTGTCTTGGGTGAAGAAGTTCGTTCCGGCAAGCACCGCCAGCTCCTTCGGCACGCCGAGCTCCTCCAGATCGGCTTCGGGCGTCGGCGAATCTTTCACGACTCCGTAAAACACGGTCTGGTACATATTGATCTCTTTGAGCTGCTTCGGGGCGAATATGTACATAGCCAGCGAACCGAGCGCCAGGAAGGCGGAAAAGCCGATGACCGTTCTACGCCAGCTCTTATCGTCCCGCAGCCGCAAATAACGGAGGCCAAGCAAGGCAAGCAGGATGCCGACGGGAGCGTTCTGGATTTTCGAGCCGGTTAGGAAGATCGCCGACAGGAAAAAGAGCACGAGCAGCGCCTTGGTCGGCTTGTCCCGGGTAGCAGCGGCAAGAGCGAACGCTACGGTGAACAGTAAAAACACGAGCGACACCGGCTCGCCGAACAGCGAGTTGAAGTACCCGATATAGCCTACATCGGCGAAAACGAACACGAGTAGTACGGCCAGCGCAATCTTGCTGGCTAGCGGCAGCGTCCGGTGGTAACGCACAGCGGCCCAGAAGGCAAGCAGCAGCAGTACGCCGTATACGAACGCCATAAAGCGCATATCGAACACATGACCGCTGTACACGAGCCTGTTCAGCCAGGTGGCGATCATGACGAGCGGCACTTGCGTCGAGGCGTAGCCGCCGATGCCGAGCGGCGTAAGCGCGAATTCGCGGATGAAATAACCGAAATATTTGTCGTCGTACGATAAATTCGGGTCCAGGTAGTCCAGCCCTGCCGATGACATGATGCGCAAAAAGTCGCCGTTGTCGGCGATGCCGACGATCGGTTTCAGGAACAGCACGTATACCATAACGACGACTGCCGCAGCCATCGTCCAAAAGGCGATGCCTGGCTTTTTCATGGGGAGGATTCACCTGCCTGTCTGCGAACGGGCGGAGCCGCCCGAAAGCTGAAATATTTGTGGCCCAAATAGTTGGTTACCGTGTACAAGCCGGTCCCGATCAGCGTTGCCGCATCGTGGATGCGGTTGTCCGGAAAACGCGGAAACAGGGCGGCGAGCCACTGACCGAGCCCGAGGCCGAGTCCGTAGGATAAGCCGTAGCAGGCAAGCGTGACGAGCAGAAACTTCCACAGACTGCCCGCTACCTTCGCCTTCGAGCGGAACGTAAACGTTTTGTTGAGCACGTAGCTGACGAGCGCACCGATCGCGTTGCCGATAAAGGTCGACGCCCAGTAGCCGATTCCGGCTACGTGAAGCAGCAGGGCGATGACGCCAAGGCCGACGATCGTATTGAAGACGCCGACGAGCAGGAAGCGGAGGAACGACTTGTCCAGCACGGAAGCGAGCTTCGTCACGATGTGCCCAGCCCCGCTTTCCGCGCGGTTTCGGCCTCGGCGGCGATGTCCTTCTCGATGATATAAAGCGGACGGCGTTTCACTTCCTTGTAAATTTTCCCGATATACTCGCCGATTAGCCCGAGGCTGATGAGCTGAATACCGCCGACGAACCAGATCGAGAGCATGAGCGAAGTCCAACCGGAAACGGTATTGCCGGCCAGCTTCTGAATGATCGCGTAAAGCGCGGCGAGCAAACTGATGACGAACAGCGCGAAGCCAGCAAGCGTCACAAGCCGAATCGGTGTCACGCTGAGCGATGTGATGCCGTCCCAGGCGAACGCGAGCATTTTCTTGAGCGGGTATTTCGATTCCCCGGCGAACCTTTCGTGCCGGTCGAAATACACCCGCGTGCTTTTGAAGCCGACCAGCGGCACGATGCCGCGCAGGAACAGATTCACCTCTTTGAAGCGGTCAAGCTGCTGAAGCGCGCGCCGGCTCATAAGACGGTAGTCGGCATGGTTGTACTCGATATCGGCGCCGAGCTTTTTCATCAGCTTGTAGAACGACTGCGCCGTTCCGCGCTTGAAGGCGGTGTCGGTTGCCCGGCTTTGCCTCACGCCGTAGACGATGTCGTAGCCTTCCCGGAAGCGGAGCATAAACTCGCGGATCGCCTCCGTATCGTCCTGCAGATCGGCGTCGATCGATATGGCGCAGTCGACGGTTTCGGCCGCGCGCTTCAGTCCCGCGAGCAGCGCGCTTTGATGTCCCGCATTGCGGGCGAGCTTCAGTCCCGCCACCCGCGGATTCGATTGTTGGAACTGCTCGATCAGCTCCCACGTTTTGTCTCGGCTGCCGTCGTCCACGAGCAGCATAAAGCTGCTGCGGGAGGCAAGCCGCTCTTCCGTCAGGCGGTCCAGCACATGCGACAGCCGCAGTATCGTTTCGGGCAGCACCTCTTCCTCGTTGTAACAAGGGACGACGATGCCGAGCACCGGTGCTTTCGCTTGCGAATCCATTCTTGTTTCCTCACTTTATGGGGTTTGTTCTCTACTCCTATGATACGGTTATTGGCAAGAAAATCAAACCCGGCTGCCAAAAACATTGTTGATCAGCCGGAGCTGGGGCTGAGCGGCTAGCGTTTTTTGGCGGGTAGGAGACGTTTGGGACTGCTAAATGCGGCCTTTGGCGCGGTTTTTCGGGTGATGGTGCGTAATAGCGGCCCCAAACGTCTTTTATTTTGCTGGAAATGGGGAAATGGGCCGTAATTAGCGGCCCCCAAAGGCTCTTATTTTTTGGCGTGTAGAGGACGAATTCGGTGGGTAGTGGTTTGATTTGGTTATAGAAGACGTTTGGGGCTGCTATTTTGGCGGGGAGTGGGCTTGTTTGGCAATAGCGTACGTTTGGGACTGCTATATGCGGCCTTTGGCGCGGTTTTTCGGGTGATGGTGCGTAATAGCGGCCTCAAACGTCCTCTATTTCATCGGAATGTGGGGAAAGGGCCGTTTTAGCGGCCCCCAAAGACTCTTATTTTACTGGTTAACCCTTGGGTACGGAGTGTCCCCGTTCGCTTGCCTGCTGTTACAGGAACAGGCGCCTGCCAGCCTCGGTCAGTACGTAAGCGCGAATCCGCTGTTGATCTCGCGCGGGACGCAGCACGCCGCCAGCGACCAGCCGGCTCAGCCATTTACGAGCGTGCTCGGGGCGGATACCCAAATGCCCGGCCACCTCGGCGGGAGTAATCGGCGACACGGAGCTTGCGGCGAGCCGGGCTATATCCAGCTCCCGGCCGAGCAGCGGCGGCGTCTGTTCCCCGCGCTCCCCGTACCAGCGCCCCATCAGATGCAGCACGAGCTGCTGGCAGCGGCGTCCTTTTTGGAAGATGTCGTCGTAGGAGAAGCGGAATATTTTCCAGCCGTCCAGTACGAGCTGGTTTTGCCGCATCAACTGGTCCCCGAACCGCCAGCGATCGATATCGCGCATATGCGGCCCATACCCGTCGATTTCGAAGGCGATGCGAAACGGAGGCCGGATATAGGCAAAGTCGATAAATCGCGACGCGTCGTTAAAATCCTTCACCTCGTACTCCGGGTGCAAATCCCGGAAATGACCGATCGCCGGCCACCATATTTGCTCCAGGAACAGCTTCTCGGCGTGGCCATGTCCTTCTTGCAGCCGTCGCAGCCGTTCGCCGTTTCGCAATGCCTTGTGTTCGTTCATAAATGATTCGTAAGCTTGAACAAAATTCGTCATAGCGGGCCTCCTCTCTGAAAAACAAATAACCGCCTTCTCCCGGACGGGAAAAGACGGTGTGCTTCACGCGCTTTTTGCCTGATAAAGTTTGTAATTGGGGTAGTAGGCTCTCCATAAAATACCCGGGACAACCTTCTACTCCCATTGTACAGACGAGTTCCCCGGGTGTCCAGACGAAAAGTGCGGTTGTCCTGATGCAGATTCGCCATTGCCGGCCCTGAGCAGAAATGCTACCATAATAAAGAACATTATTCTACATATAAGAACATCTAACTTGAAATAAGAAAGGAGCTATCGCCTGTGACACTTCGAATCGGCATCATCGGAACGGGAAGATTCGCTGCCAAGCATGGACGGCTGGCGGCCCAAATGGAGGATACGGCGGTTGTCGCCATATGCGGGCGTACAATGGAAAACGCGGAACGGCTGGCGCAAAACTGGCCGGGTGCCAAAGCGTACGACAACGTGGAGCATATGCTGGATGACGGCAAGCTCGATGCCGTCTACATCTGCGTCACGCCTGCGGCGCACGGCGATATCGAGATGAGCGTGGCTCGGCGGGGAATCCCTTTTTTCACGGAAAAGCCGATCGGCATCGATCCCGCGACGATTGCGCCGGTGCGCGAACTTGTAGCGGAGAAGAAGCTGGTTACGTGCGTGGGATACAACTGGAGGTATTCCGAAGCCGTAAACAAAGCCCGCGTGCTGCTGCAGCCGACGACGATCGGGATGGCGAACGGCTACTGGATGGGCGGGCTGCCATCCGCTCCCTGGTGGAGAAGCCAAAGCGGCTCGGGCGGCCAATTCGTCGAGCAGTCGACGCACGCCGTCGATCTGGTCCGCTACTTGTGCGGGGAGATTCGCGAGGTGTATGCCGCATTCGGCTACCGGCATATTCGCGAGATCGACAAGGGCGCCGATGTGGCCGACGTCGGCTCCGTGATCCTCAAGCTGGACAACGGCATCGTAGCGACGATTTCCAATACGTGCCTATTGCCGGCGGGACACCGATCGGGCCTTGATCTGTACACGTCCGGAGGCGTTATGGAGATCCGCTCCAACAGCCTCAAGGCGATCGGCAAGGCGCGCACGACGGAGTACCGGAGCAGTGACGCCGATCCGTATACGCTGGAAAACGAAGCTTTCCTGCATGCGGTCCGAACCGGCGACACTTCGCGGATTCGCTCCGATTATGCGGATGCGTTCCGCACGTTTGAGGCTACTGCGGCGGCTGTCGTCTCAGCGGAGCAGGGAACGCCGGTAAAGCTCGGCGGTGTGCTGCAAGACGAGCGATAACAGGGGAACTTTCAATTGTTGGCATCGCTTCGGGTCACACCGTTACGCCGCAACCGTCGGGCACGGAGACGATTTTGGGCGCCGCTACTGTTGTGCTGACAGTGCAGGGGCAGCACCAGTGCGTGATCGGCAACGGGACGGACGGGTATTCGAAAACATAGACCTCCCAGGCGCTCGCCTCTTCACGCGCTTCGTTCGAATGGGCGACGCGTTTCAAGGACGGGTACGAGTATACGAATTAACGAAACGAAAACCGGCCGGCCGGGTTGAAGGAACCCGAACGGCCGGTTTTGCTTGGGTGTCGACGGCCTCAGCCGCCCAGCGAGTTTTGCTTCGCGTCGCGGCTTGCGGAAGCTTGCCGTGCGCCCGTGCCGGTAATCCGCCGCTGCAAATGCCCGCCGAGCGCTTCGAACGAGCGGGCAAAGGCGGCGTAACCGGACGTTCCTACGATCCAGTCGGCGAGCTTCACGCATCCGTAAGCGAACGCCATGCCGGCCAATACGTCGATGATCCAGTGAATGTTTAAGTACATCGTCGAGATGATAATAAGAATGCAGTAGGAGCCGACCCACCAGCGATACCACAAGCTTTTCTCGCGTATGACGAGCAGGAAGCCGGCGAAGGCGATCGACGTATGCATGCTCGGAAAGCAGTTGAGCGCGGTCGCAAATTGCTGCTCCGGCGTCAAATCGCGGGCGAGCAGGTCCGGCGTCCCTTGCACGTACCACACTTCCTGGAGCAGGATCAAATTGTAGAACGGCAGTATTAGCGGCACCTGCAGCAAGTAGCCGGCGAGCGAGTAGCGGCCGAACTTTTGCACATCCTTCGTGAAGAAGGCGCGGATGACGCATACCCAGTACGATAAGGCAAAGCCGTAGTTATACACCCATCTGAAAAACGCTGTCAGCCAGTCCGGCTGCCACAAACGGAAAAACGGAGCGTCGTTCAGCGGAATTGCATTGAACGACTTATTCCAGTTGAAGATGTGCCGGAGGTTTTCCGTCTGGTAGCCGATCACGCGATGCCACATCGGGTTGGCGTAATGATAGATCAAATAAAACAGAAACAGCATGACCAGCCCCAGCGGCAAAAAATGCGCCCACGATATCGCCTTCGCATCCTTGCGCACGCCGATCAAGGTGAGCGCGAGCACGAGCAGGCAGAAGATTCCCCAATTCTCAACTCTTGTAATCGCAAAAATGATAGCGGCTGCGGCCGCTATCAATAATGCCATATATCCTTTTCTTGCCGACAACCCTCGTTCCCCCTCTGTCTATCCTTCTTTACAACAGGTTAACAATACCGGATTCGCCCGCCTGCCGCAATCGGAGATGGGTGGAATTATGATATACGGTTTCCGGCTTCGACCGGCAAAAAGGGAGGGACTGTCCACCCGGATGCTGCAATCGGGAGAAACAGTCCCAACAGGCAGGGCCAACCGTCAACGGCCCTTTCAGTAGGAATACGGGTAGGTCGAGTACGGATATGGATAAGGATAGGAGGGGTACGGATACGGGAGGGGGATAGGGACGACGACCGGAAACGACGAGTATGGGTGGTAAGGATGATACCCTCCGTAATAACCGCCGTGGTGGCCGCCGTGGTAACCGCCATGATAGCCCCCGTGATAGCCGCCATGGCCTCCGTGAAAACCGCCTTGTCCCCCGTGGAAGCCGCCCTGGCCGCCATGAAAACCGCCTTGTCCTTCGTGAAAACCTCCGTGAGGCTGCGCTACAGGACGGTCATCCACGTAAGTGGGGTAGGCGGCTACCTCCGACGGATAGGATAATTGTTCTTCTGCGCCAGTCATGGTCCTCTTCCTTTCAAATCAGGGTCTGCGATATACTATGCAGTTGCCCAGGAAGAGGGCACTCGCCCTTGAGGCGGTTTTCTGCGTTGGCATACATTAGCGTACAGATGGCGCTGCCTAGGGTTAAAAATAGAAGTCTTTGCGGCATCTTAACGGGACTGGACCTGGGAATGTTTTTGTCATAGCAGTCTTTTGCGGCTTTTATTTTTGCGCGAATCGTTACCCGATTGAAATATACCGGATATAAGAGTCCCAAAAGCGCTTTATTTTGCCAAAACGATGATTTTTAAGATAAATAAGATGCGCTAAAGACCGCTGCTTACTTGCAAATGCAAATGTCCGGATGTCCCGGGATGTAGATTATGTCATCACCGTTTTGTGCGTGGTACTAGCCTTCGTCCATACGCAGCTCGGGCATCCACAGCTTCATATGGTCGGCGATTTCCCGGCGCACGTCGTCCGCATGGGGGAGCTGTTCGTTCTCTACGTCCCGCAGCGGCTCGATCTTGTATTTACGCCAGTCGACCATATGAATCCAGGTCGGGATGAAGCTGGGCTGCTTGATTTCGATGCGCGTACTGCCGCCCTTCACTGTCTTCACCACGTCCAGCCGGACGATGCCGCCGATTCGTTCGCGGGTGCCGTCCTGGGCGGCGATAAAGTTGCCGAGCGAATAGATGACGAACGTTTTCCCGCCTTCGCTCGTGTCGATCCACTCCGCCGGCTGCAGCACATGCGGATGATGGCCAATCACGATCGCCGCTCCGGCTTCGGCGGCAACGCGGGCGATCTCTTTTTGGCTGTCGCTGGGCATAAGCACGTACTCCTGCCCGAAATGGAGACTGACGACGACCACATCCGTTTGGCTGCGGGCTTTCGCGACGTCCTTCCGAATAGTATCGGCATCGATGAGGCTAACCAGATATGGCTTCTGTTCCGGCACGGGAATACCGTTTGTGCCGTACGTGTAGGACAGGAAGCCGAAGCGGATGCCGTTTTTCTCGATGGTGCGAAGCTGTCCGCGATCTTCCTCGGACACATAGGCGCCCGTGTACAACAGGCCTAGCTCCCGGTAATGGCGGATCGTATTTTCGACCGCCTGTTCGCCCCGGTCGAGCGTATGATTATTGGCCAAATTGACGACATCGAACCCGGCGTCCTTCAGCGCATCGCCAACCTCGTATGGACCATTAAACCGCGGGTAGTCGGATAGGCCTAGCTCCACGCCGCCGATCATGCTCTCCTGGTTCGCCAGCGCGATATCCGCTTCTTCGATATAACGCTTGACGGGTCCAAACATGGGACGGAAATCGTACCCTGCCGCCGTATGCGCGTCTTTATAGATCGAGCTGTGGATGAGCACGTCTCCGACTGCGGCCAGACTGGCCTTATACACATGTTCCTGCTCGTCGGGAGCGGGTGCGCCAGGCTTCGTGTCGTTCTCTGACGTTTGTTCGGGAACGGGCAAGCCGGGAGAAGGCGGAGTCTGCGTTTGCGGCGGCGAAGAAGGCTCCGCCGTCCCTGGCTGCTTGCAGCCCGCAACGGTAACAAGCAAAAGAAGGACCAGTATACACGTGAGTATGCTGGGTCCGGAGTTGTTTTTCATGGATGATCCCTCCCCGTTGTTCCTGCGAATGGAAGTAAAACGGTTATTTCCCATTTTACTACACTTGCAGTCCGTTTGCCGGAAAGGTGCGAAAATTCCTGTAGAAAATCGTTCCTTGGAGCTGCTTGCGATTTTTTGCGGAAGGCGAGTCGTTTCAGTAGGGGATAAGGCAACTTCTGGACGGTCTTCTTGATGGCGAAGCTTGGGCCGAAGGCAGCAGCCGGGGGACATGCGCTTGCAGCGCCGGTTGTGGGCGGAGGATCAGATCACATTATGAAGCAAGGTCCGGACAGGCACCGTGACCGGGCGGCTCCGGTTCGGCTTTACGCGTCTCCGGAATCGCGGTTCATGAGCATCGCAAGCTTCTGAAACGGCGAATACGATTCGTCTCCTGTCGAGTAGACGACCTCGGTTCTATAAGCGGCGTCGTCCTCAGCCGTATTTTGCTGCAGCGTAAATTGCCGAAAATTGTGAATAAACAGCGCAGCCGTGTTGAGCGCATCGTCCAGCGCCCGGTGCTGGCTGCCTTCGAACGAAAGCTCCGTAAGCTCCAGCGCGTGCTTAAGGCCGATTTGCCGGAACGTTTCCGTTGCATTTTGCCGTGAGAATTGCTGCTGCAGGTCGTTGTGATTGCGGATCCAGTCGGTGCGGAAGCCGGAATCGCGGCAGTGGCGAAGCAGTTGATATTTGTCGTCCGGTCCCCACGAGCACAAGTAATATTCGTCTTCGCCGATCCAGGAGACCAACTGCTCGGCCGCATCGCGGAAATCGGGAGCGCCGCTAATGTCTTCAGGCCGGATGCCGGTAAATTCGGTCGTTTCCTTCGATAATCCCGACTTGCCGCCCGGGCGGACGCAGGTTTGAAAACGGTCCGTAATCCGAACGCCGTCTTCGTCTTCGGACGCTTTGACGGCGCCGATCTCGATAATCCGCGCCGACTGCCGATTACTGCGGGTGACCGTAAATTCCAGATCGTAAATGATATATTGCATAGTCGGATCTCTCCCATAAGAAATGATGATGTCTAGTAGCGGCTCAGCCATTTTACATCGAACCTGGACTTGAGACAAGCATTTGTCCGAATGCATGCCGTACTTTCGCCGGGAATAACGGTCCGTCTGAGGAAGGATGAGCAATACGGCCAAATTTGCTACAATGGAGACTAAGGCAAGCATCGAACCATGTGCCGGGCAGGCTTGACGCCGTACCTGTTTATGCAACGATTTTCCCAATCGCCATTTCAAACATATACGGTTTTGCCCGAATGCGCAAGAAGGAGGAGACCGGAATGCAGAAACTTCAGCGGTATCGGGGAGCGCTGATGGGACTCGCTGCTGGCGATGCCGTCGGCACGACGCTGGAATTTACGAAGCCGGGAACGTTTCGGCCGGTAGACGACATGACGGGCGGAGGGCCGTTCGGGCTAAATCCCGGAGAGTGGACGGACGACACCTCGATGGCTCTATGCCTTGCGGAAAGCCTAATCGCGCGCGGCGGCTTCGATCCGCTCGATCAGATGGAGCGTTACCGGCGCTGGTATCGGGACGGTTATTTGAGCTGCAAAGGCTACTGCTTCGATATCGGCAATGCGACAGCCGAAGCGATCGGCCGATTCGAGCGTACCGGCAACCCGTACAGCGGCTCCGCCGATCCTTCCAAGGCCGGGAACGGCTCGATCATGCGGCTTGCGCCAGTGCCGCTATTTTATGCGGAAGCTGCCGCGGAGGCCGTCCGTTATGCGGCGGAAAGCTCCAGGACGACTCATGCGGCGCAGGAATGCGTCGATGCGTGCAAATATTTCGCCGCCTTGCTGGTAGGAGCCGTGCAGGGCGCTTCCAAGGAGCAACTGCTCGGACCCGACCTGCTTCTGCCGGACGAGCCTTTGGCGGAACGGATTCAAACGATCCGCGGCGGTTCGTTTGGACGGAGACAGCCCCCCGACATTCGCGGAACCGGATATGTCGTGCAATCGCTGGAAGCGGCGCTGTGGGCTTTCTATAACAGCGACAGCTACAAGGAAGGACTGCTGCTCGCCGTCAATTTGGGCGAAGATGCGGACACGACGGGGGCCGTATACGGGCAGCTCGCCGGCGCCTATTATGGCATGGACGGTATCCCGGCCGACTGGCGCGAAAAGATTGCAATGAAGGATACGATTGTGGGATTGGCGGACCGGCTTTTAGACGCAAGTAACGAGAGGAGCAACCTGCGATGATGAATAAAGAAGATTTTTACCAAAACTTTCGCGAGAAGATGAGAAAGTGGCTTGCAACGGATGAGGGCAAGACGAACAAGTTCGGCGAATATTTGATGTTCGCCCCGGATTTGTTTCACTTGCTGTGCAAATTGTCGCTGGACGATGCGGTGCCGGTCAAGGAAAAGGCGAAGCTTGCCGGCGCGATCGCCTATTTCGTATCGCCGATCGACCTGCTGCCGGAGGCGCTGACCGGTCCGCTCGGGTATGTTGACGACATTGCGGTTGCGGCGTTCGTGCTGAACGGTCTCGTGAATAATACGGACAAGTCGATCGTCGAGAAGCATTGGGCCGGCGACGGAGACGTGCTTCAAGTCATTCAGAGCATCATCAAAGGCGCCGACGACATGCTCGGCAGCGGCTTGTGGGCGAAGCTTAGGAAAAAGTTTCAATGATGAACGGGCAAAGGTGAATAACGGCAAGACGCCACCGGCAGTGAAACGATTGCCGGTATTCGGCGTGTCATGGCTCGAGAAGGCTTGTCTTCCTGCGGCGAAAGGAACTGTGGAAGATGGAGCGAAAACCGCGCCGCAGAAAGCGCGGTCCGCTTTCGCCTTCGGTGCTAGCTCAGCAAATAACGGCGGATGATATCGGCTACCCCGTCCTCGGCATTCGTCGGGGCGACGGCGTCCGCAGCCAGCTTGACCGGCTCCTGCGCATTGCCCATCGCCACGCCGAAGCCTGCGGCGCGAATCATCGGGATGTCGTTCAGGCTGTCGCCTGCGGCGATCGTCTCGGACAGGTCGACGCCGAGCAGCCCGCATACTTCCCGCAGCCCGCTCGCCTTGCTGATGCCGAGCCGGTTGAACTCCATATTGGACGGATGCGAATTGCTGATTTCAAGCGAATTCCACGACTCGACTTCGCGCCGGATTTCCGGCAGATGGTCCGGATTGTCCGGCCGGATGGCGAATTGCAGCCATTCAAGCGCGTCAATCGACTCCTGCAATTGGGAGGACGGTGCGAGGCTCAAGCTCTCGTTATCCACTTTACCGCTGACCGTATGGGCCCAGTAGCGGAGCTGTCCGCCGTAAGGCCTGATGGCGCCAAACAGGCGGGCGACGAGCCCGGAGTCCAGACAATGCCGCGAATGCAGCAGGGAAGGCGTCCGCCACACCTCGCTGCCGTTATTGATGATAAGCGGCGAATCCAGGCCAAGCTCCTCGGCATAGGGCAGCACGCTCCGGACCGGGCGGCCTGTCGCCAGGATGACATGTTTGCCGGCGCGGCGCGCTTCCGCGATCCATTTGCGGTTTTCGTCCGAAACGATCCCGCCGTGCCTGAGCAGCGTTCCGTCCATATCGAGTGCAATTAGCTTATAGCTCATGTGTGGCCCCAACCTTCCGGCGGATCGTCGAAACGACCGGATAATGATCTGAAGGATAACCCCCATCGAAGCGATCCCGAATAATCTCCGTCGATTCGATGGCAAGCCCCTCGCTTGCGAATATGTAGTCGATCGGGCTTCCTTCTTCACCACCCTTGTACCCGTGGAACGTCTTGCTCCGCCGCTGCTCCTCCTCGGACCAGCTGTCGAAGCAGCCGCTCATCGGCGCGAATCCGGCCATTACCCGGAACAGCTCGTTTTCCGGCCCCGCGTTAAAGTCGCCGGTCAAAATCGCGGGCAGCGCCTCCGTCTGCCGCTCCATCTCTGTCAGAACGAGCCGCAGCCCTTCCTTGCGGGCCAAGTCGCCGCGATGATCGAGATGGGTGTTATAGAAGCGGAGCATGGGCGTGCCATCGTGCCGGCCGGCCAGCTCGACCCACGAGCAGATCCTCTCGCAAGCGGCGTCCCAGCCGAAGCTGCCGATGACGTCAGGCGTTTCGGACAGCATGAACGAAGACTTATGGACGATCGAGAACGTCTCTTTTTTAACTAGTATGGCACAGTGCTCCCCCGAATCGTTCGATTGCTTACGGTTTACCGCGTACAAGTCGTAACGGTCCCGGAAACGGTCGGCGAGCCAGCCCAGCATCGGTATCGTCACTTCCTGCGCTCCTATCAGATCCGGCTTTTGCTCCTCGATCACCGCAGTGGCCCAGAACTTTCGCTGCTCCCAGGAATACGGGTCTTGAGCCGCGTTGATGCGCAAATTAAACGTCATCACTTTGAAACTTTGCTCCACGTTTGTTCCTCCTTCATGAAAGCCTTACTTCCTATCATACGCCTTGCGGCCGTTCGTTGATAGAGTCTTTTCCGATTCGGAGCACTTGCGTCAGGGGGATTGTAGAATACTCCCAATAAGTGTGGAATCGTTAATGTTGATTTGAAAACCCTTACATTATAATCAGTGTTGAATCCAAACATCATAGGCGAAGGGGGATGGAATTCGGAATGAAAACGAGACGATCCCACAAGGCGGGCTTGCTGCTGCTGTCGGCGTTCGCGGCGATCGGCGCGGCCGGATGCGGCGGACAGCCCGAGGTCCAGGGCAAAACGGGGGGAGAGGACGGGAAGGCGGCGGAAAAAGCGTTCGACTATAATCAGACGGCTACGCTTACGATGTACAATCCTACCGTTTCGCCCGACTATTACAAAGACTACATTTTGCCGCACATCAAAAAGAAGTTTCCGAACGTTACGATCGAGCATATTAACCCGAGCGACCCCGGCAACGGCATCGACAACCTGATCTCCGCCAAAAAACTGCCCGACATTTACTTGATGGCGACGAACGGGATTCCGAACCTGATGGAAAAAGGGCTGCTGGCAAACATCGAGCCGATCGCCAAAACGAACAAAATCGATCTGACCGTCTTCGAGGAGCCGATGCTCCAGTCGATCCGCGGCATCTCCGACAAAGGCGAGCTGCTCGGGCTTCCGTGGACGTACGGCTCTACGGCTTTGTTTTACAACAAGGACATTTTCGACCGTTACGGGGTTGCTTATCCGAAAAGCGGCATGACGTGGGATAGCCCCGAGCTGCGGGACATGATCGTCAAGCTGAACCGGCCGCAGGACGGCGTTAAAGGCATCATGTTTAATCTCGGCAATATGCTCGGGCAAAATCAGTTGTCGCTGCCGTTCGTCGATCCGAAGACGGAGAAAGCGCTTGTGCAGGCGGAAGGGTTCAAGCGCATCATCGATACGTTCGCCTCGCTGTATAAGCTCGGAGGATCGGTCGACCCGGCCGACTTCGATTCGAGCGGGCAGAAGGCGTTTATCACGAAGCGCAATGTAGCGCTGTGGGCGGGCAATGCCGTCTACCCGATGCTGATCGATCTGGAGAAGAAAGGGAACGGATTTAACTGGGATATCGTGTCCCTTCCTACGTTTAAGGAAGCCTCGGGAGTCGGGACGCAATATTTCGGCGCAGTCTGGTCCGTTTCGGCCGCGAACGGCAAGCAAGAGCTTGCCACGCAAATCATCGCGCTGCTCACTTCGGCGGAGGTGCAGATCGAAGGCGGGGGGCTCATTCGGTTTCCGACGCTGAAGGACCCGGTCGTCAAAGATTCGCTCGGCAAAGGCGAAAGCTTCCTGCAAGCGAAAAATATGAAGGCGCTGCAGTTGAACAAAATCCCGGCGGCGACGACGCCGACCAAATACGACGGCACGGCTGCCGGCATTGTGGTCGGCAAGGCAGTCGAGGTCATTCGCGACCAGAAGGACAGCAATACCGCGCTGCGGGAAGCGGCGGAGGAGATCGACAAAAAAATCGCCGACATTCGCGGCGCGAAGTAAACTGGCGAAACTTGCAGCCCCTCGGGCATCGTTCAGGACGAAGCCCGAGGGGTTTCGTGCTGTCCGGAGCGAGAGCGGAGACTTCGGCGCAAAATGTTGAATCATCCAAAAAACAGTTGATTTCTTTATCGAGCTGCGGAGCGTTCGGTTCTATACTTGACGTAAACATGTACGATATTACGGAAGGGATGGCGTCATGAAAACTGCGACTCAAGTGATCGACTGCGATATTCATCATGCTTTTAAGGATCATAGGCAGTACGGGGCTTATTTGAGAAGGCACTGGAAGGGACCGATACCCGGCGGCGGAGCCGGCGTGTATGCCTCCCCGATCGGGGTGCACCGCAAGGATGCATATTCGGATGCGGGGGAAAGCGCGGCGGCCGACCCGAAGCTGCTGACCGAGTTTTTGATGGAGCCTTACGATATGGCGTACGGGATACTTACGGGCAGCTCCTACGACATTTCCGTTCATCCGAATGCTGACTTCGCCGCCGCTGTAGCCGCCGCCTACAACGATCATCTGCTGGAGGAATGGCTGCCGTACAATCCGCGGTTCAAAGGCTCGATGACCGTCGCGGTGCAGGACCCGCAGCTCGCCGTCCGCGAGATCGACCGGATCGCCCCGCATCCGGACATCGTGCAGCTTGTGCTGGCGAGCGCGGCCCGGCTCCCATACGGCCATCGGTATTATCATCCGATCTACGAAGCCGCCGAGCGTCACGGGCTGCCTGTCGCCATCCATCCGGGCTCGGAGGGCAGCGGCATCTCCGGCGCGCCGACGGCGGCCGGTTACGTCAGCAATTATATGCAGTGGCATACGTCGCTGTCGCAAAATTTTATGGCCCATCTCGTCAGTCTCGTCTGCGAAGGCGTGTTCGAGAGATTCCCGAAGTTAAAGTTCGTGCTCGTTGAAGGCGGGGTCGCGTGGCTGCCCCATCTCATGTGGAGGATGGACAAAAATTACAAGGCGCTGCGGTCCACAACCCCATGGCTGAAAAAAATGCCGAGCCGGTACATCCGCGAGCACTGCTACTTGACGACCCAGCCGATCGAGGAGCCGGATAACGCGAAGCATTTGCAGCAAATTTTCGATATGATCGACGCGGAAAATATTTTGCTGTTTTCCAGCGACTTTCCGCACTGGGATTTCGACGATCCGTTTATGATCCTGAAGGGCATATCCGGCGAGATGAAGGAGAAAATCATGTACCGGAACGCAAAGGAGCTGTACAGCCTGAGCTGACCAAGTGGAAGAGAAAGAGAGCCCGCTATTTGTAGGCTCTCTTTTCCTTTTGCAGGCTGGAAGGCGGATGTCCCATAATGCGCTTGTACACGCGATTGAAATACGACTGGTCGCAGAAGCCCATCATGTCGGCGACCTGGCCGATCGTCAGATGCGTATTCAGCAGCAGATCGCGGGCGGAAGCGACGCGTACCTGGTGCAAATAGCCGATCGGCGTCTGCCCGGTCACCTCGCGGAATATTTTCGTCACATAGTTCGGCGTGCGGTCGACCAGCTCGGCCAGCAGCTCGATCCGGATCGGCTCCCGGTAATGCGACAGGATGTACGTCTGAATGTCGGTTACGAGCGAGATTTTCTTCGCGGGAACGTGGGCGTTCTCCGATTCCCGCTCGGCGATGCCAAGCATCTCGAGCAGGATGCCCCAGCATATCGTCTGGTAATGCGGCAGCTTGCCGATCCACATCTGCACGAGCAGTCCGAAGCGCTGTTTCACGTAATCGGAATTGCGGCAATGGATGAGCCGGTGCTCCCGGTTGCCCAGCAGGGGAATCGCGGCTGCCGTCTCCGGTGCCGCTGTGCGAAAGCCGACGGCATATTTTTTGTGGCCTTGCACGCGATCGCCAAGACCGTACCGCAGGCTGCCTTCCGGAATGTACAAAAAATCTCCCTTCGTCAAAGCAATCCGCTGCCCGTTAATGCCATAGAAGAGACTGCCGCTTTCGACGAACAGGAAAATATCGCACTCCGTAACCGATTCCGGCTTGCGCCAGCTCGAATCGACTTCTTCGGCCAGCACGAAAACGAGTTCAAACATGCGCCCTCACCTCACCTTATTATTATGCGGTCCGGGTGTGAACTCCTTCATGCGCTGTTGAATCGTCCAAAAAACAGTTGATTTATTTATCGCGGGCAGCGGGCTTCGTTTGGTACCGTTAAAGCAAACCTAACGGAGAGGATACGATGGTCCATGAATGCAACCGTCCCCATTATCGATAGCGACGTTCGCCATGCGCTCAAGAACCCGAACGAACTGCTGCCTTTTTTGAAAGAACCGTGGAAGCATCAGGTGAAGCAATTCGGCTTTCGTTCCCCGCGTACGTACGGGCCGCCGCAGCTTGCCCATATCGATCGCGCCTATACGCCCAAGGACGAGGGGGCGGCAGCCGATCCGGAGCGGCTGCATACGTTCTTTCTGGAGGCGTACGGCATCGGGCATGCGGTGCTGACCGGCGCCATGTACGGGATATCCGTTCATTCCGATCCGGATTACTCGGCCGCTTTGGCGGCGGCGTACAACGATCATCTGCTCGAGCGCTGGCTGCCGAGAAGCGAGAAATACAAGGGAGCGATGACTGTTGCCACACAGGATCCGCAGCTCGCCGCGATGGAAATCGACCGGGTCGGCGCGCATCCGGACATCGTGCAGATCAGCATCGGCAGCGGCTCGCAGGCTCCCTACGGTCAGCGGTACTATGCCCCGATCTTCGAAGCGGCGTCGCGTCGCGGCTTGCCGGTCGCGATTCACGCCGGAACGGAGGGAGGAGGCATTGCGGGTCCGCCTACGGCCGCCGGTTACGTCAGCGATTATTTGCAATTTCATACCGCCTCTTCGCACAGCCTTATGGCCCATGCGATCAGCTTGATCGGCGAGGGCGTCTTCGAGCGTTATCCGACTCTGAAGATCGTCCTCGCGGGCGGCGGCGTTTCATGGCTGCCCCATCTGATGTGGCGGATGGACCGCAGTTATAGGGAACTGAAGGCGCTAGTGCCGACGCTGAAGCGAAAGCCGAGCGAGTATATGCGCGATCATCTGTATGTAACGACGCAGCCGATCGACGAATCGGATAGTCCGGAGCCTATGCGGCAACTGCTCGAAATGACCGATGCGGAGAATATGCTGCTGTTCGCAAGCGGTTATCCGGGCTGGGATTTCGACGATCCGGCGCGGATTTTGCCGGGGCTGAGCGGCGAAGCGCGGAATCGCGTGTTGTACGGGAACGCGAAGCGGCTGTTCCGTCTGTAACGGGCAGAGGAAAGGAGGGGGACAACAAGTGGCTGTATACGATGCGGGAGACGCTTCGGATATTCCGGAAGGAACTTTCAAAATCGCCGAAATCGCCGGAAGGTCGATCGGCATCTACAACGTCAAGGGCGAATTTAATGCGATCCACAACTACTGCCCCCATCAGGGCGCGAAGCTGTGCAAAGGGCCGGTATGCGGCACGACGCTCGCTTCGAATGTGTACGAATACATTTACGGCCGGGAGCAGGAAATTGTGCGTTGTCCCTGGCATGGCTGGGAATTCGATCTGAAGACGGGCAAGTCGCTGTTCGACGAAAAGGTGCGTACGCGTTGCTATCCGGTACAGGTAAGCGGCGGCCGTATAGGCATCGTGATCGGCAGCGGTTAAAAACGAGATCAGCCTGACGCTCCATGGCGTCAGGCTGATTTTCTTTTATAGTTTTATAACTTCAAACATTCTTATATTGCAAGAAAAGCCGCAGCGGAGAAGATGACCGGGTGAGGAGAGGAAAAGAACTATGTATTTGAGGTAAATATTGGTATAATAGAGCTTGATCGGCAAAATCCAACATAAAGTAATAGGGGTTCTCGCATGGGCGTTGTTGCTTTTTTGGTATTCTCGGCGTCGGAGTGGGTTGCGCTAATCGGACTGATGTTCGCCATGTTTCATTTCCCCTTAAGCGGCTACCGGGGACAAATATTGCTCTGCTCGTTTTTGCTGTCCTTGCTGTCTTACCTGCTGTTCGACGTGTGGGAACTCATGATGCTTGCTCCGATGGTACAGCTCCCGATCGTCATTTTGTGCGTGTGGCAAATATTCCGGGTCCATGTTTTCTACGCTTCGGTCATGACGACATTCGGCTATATGGGCTACGGTTTTGTGCAAAGCCTGTACATGCTGGTTTTTCATTTCATTGGTTTCTCGTTTGTCGAGATGCAAACGACCTACGCCGCCTACGTGATCCAACTGCTATCGATCGTTTCATCCTTGCTAATCGCGTATTTGATTTACAAAAAACGTCTCGGTTTTTCGTTTATTCCGGATTCGGTGAAAGTCAAAGTGAGAATGAAAGGGGAGAATTTGTGGCTTTTGTTTTTATGTGTACTCGGACATATCAATGTAGCCATGTTTAATTACCTTGCATCGAAAGGAATCTATTCGTTCCTGATCATTTCCGTCATACTTAGCGCTTTGCTGTACTCTGCATGGAAGCGGGAGGAGTCTCTTGCGCTGAATTACTCGCACAGGGAATAAGGGCAACGGACTCCGGCGCAAAGTCAACCGGATGTTCTCGCGAAGCGCGAAAAGCAGGGTGCCGCGGCACCCTGCTTTGTAAGTTTCGGGGTCCCCGCAAAGTAATTGGAGTACGCATCGAAGCCTAGGCTCCACTTTGTGGGGGTATTTACATAAACTTGCGATGCTGCTTTTTCCCGTCGTACGTAAACAAAACGCTTTTATCCTCGACGATCGTCTCCAGATGCACCGTCCGGCCCCACAGCTTATGGACATAGGGAAGCGTCTTCTCCAAATATTTGATGTCCAGCTCGATGCCTTCGTACGCATGCTTGATATACATCTCGCCGCTGTTCGTATGGTTGCCGTCCATCACGTGCAGCACCGGGAAGCCGCCGTTGATGCGGGAATAGACGAGCTGATCGCGCACGGACTCCCAGGCTTTCTCGGTAATTTTCCACTCCGGCCCTTTTTTCTCGAAAATGTACAGGTCGAGGTCTTCGACGAGATCTTTCGTTAAATAGTTGCGGATGAACGAGGTGTCGGAGTCGAACTCGCGCACTTCAAAAATTTTGTCCCTCCCGCGTCCCGGCTGGCGTCCGAACCGCTTCCGGTCTTCCTCGGAAGGATCGTCCCAGCGTTTCTCGATATCCTCGAAAATTTTCAGTCCCAAATAATACGGGTTCAGGCTATGGCGCGACGGCTGCACGACGCCGCTGTTCAGCTTGGCGTATTCGATCGTTTCCTCGCTCGTCAGATCGAGTTCTCTCACGATGCGCTGATGCCAGTACGACGCCCAGCCCTCGTTCATGATTTTCGTTTCCATCTGCGGCCAGAAGTACAGCATTTCGTCGCGCAGCATCGTCACGATGTCGCGCTGCCACGGCTCCAGAATGGGGGAATGCTCCTCGAGGAAATAGAGCAGATCTTTTTCCGGCCGTGCGGGGAATTTTTTCGAAGCAATCTCGGGTTCGGCTTTTTTGCCGTCCGCATCGAGTTCCCACAAATCTTCGTAACCGGAACGGCTTTTGCTCGGGCTCATTTTCTTTTCGCGTTCCTTCGCCTCGGCGGCCTGCCGCTCCTTGTCGCCGTAATACGGTTTGACCAGAGCAGGGTCGACGTGCTCCTGGATGGCCAGCACCGCATCAAGGAACGTTTCGACCGCTTCCGTCCCGTGAAGCAGCTCGTACTCGCGGACCCGCTCGGCCGTGGCCGACATGCTCTCGACCATGTTGCGGTTCGTTTTGGAGAAACGGGCGTTGTTTTTGAAGAAGTCGCAGTGGGCCAGCACATGCGCCACGATCAGCTTGTTCTGGATGAGCGAGTTGCCGTCCAGCAGGAAGGCGTAGCACGGGTTCGAGTTGATGACGAGCTCGTAAATTTTGCTCAGCCCGAAATCGTACTGCATTTTCATCCGGTGAAACGTTTTGCCGAAGCTCCAGTGGCTGAACCTTGTCGGCATGCCGTACGCGCCGAACGTGTAGATGATGTCCGCCGGGCATATTTCGTACCGCATCGGGTAATAGTCGAGCCCGAACCCTTGGGCGATTTCGGATATTTCGTCGATCGCTCTTTCCAACTGCTTGATTTCGTCCGGATGCATGGCCGTTTCAGCCCTCCTTCGCTTTCGAGAAAAACGTCCGCAGCGCTTTGTACACTTCGCCCTTCTCGCGGATGACGCAGTGCTGGAAGCGGGGGTACTGGATATGGCGGTACGCCGACATCAGCGTGCTGCTCCGGTTATATTGGTTCACTTCGCCGTAGCCGAACATGTTGCACCGCTCAAGCAGCTTCTCGATCAGCTTGACGCATCGCTCGTTGTCGCTCGTCAAATTGTCGCCGTCGGAAAAATGGAACGGATAAATGTTGTAGTGCGACGAGGGGTAACGGCGGTCGATAATGTCCAGCGCTTTCTGGTAAGCCGACGAGCAGATGGTGCCTCCGCTCTCGCCCTTCGTGAAAAATTCCTCTTCGGTAACTTCCTTCGCCTCCGTATGGTGGGCGATGAAGACGATCTCGACCTTCTCGTATTTCGTCCGCAAAAAACGGGTCATCCAGAAAAAGAAGCTGCGGGCGATAAACTTTTCGAAGCTGCCCATCGAGCCCGACGTGTCCATCATCGCGAGAATGAGGGCGTTCGAGTGGGGGACGACGACTTCCTCCCACGTTTTGAAGCGCAGATCGTCCGGGGAGATGTGATGGATGCCGGGGGCTCCGGCATTCGCGTTGCGGCGCAGATTTTCAAGAATGGTGCGCTTTTTATCGATATTGGACATGATCCCCTTCTTGCGGATGTCGTTGAACTGGATGTCCTGCACTTCCAGATTGTCCTTCTGCTTCTGTTCCATGTAAGGCAGCTCGAGCTCCTCGAACAGCATCGATTGCAGCTCTTCCATGCTGACCTCGGCTTCAAAGTAGTCCTCGCCGGGCTGATCGCCCGCTCCCTCGCCTTTGCCGGGATTCGCCGCGGACGGATCGACGCCGAGCACGTCGCCAACCTGGCTGTCGCCGTCACCCTGGCCGACATGCTTGCTTTTATTATGATTGAAGCGGAAGCGGTATTCGTCCAGGCTGCGGATCGGAACTTTGATAATTTGCTTGTTGTGGGACGTCACGATATTTTCTTCGGTGACGAGGTCGGGCAAATTTTGCTTAATCGCTTCGCGCACTTTTTGCTGATGGCGGGTTTGGTCCTGGTAGCCTTTGCGATGGAGCGACCAGTCTTCCCTGGATACGACAAACAGCGGCTTAGTCATGATGCGGCACCTCCTGCATAGGATGTTTCGGCCTTGATTCGGTTCGGTTCCGCGCTTTCTGGCGCACCTGAATGACGAATGTAACGGTCTATGGAAAAGATAGCTTGTTATCAATATATTCAGGGAGACGGGGGATATGTGAACGGGACAAGCGCAGATTTTTGAGCGGGAAGGAAAGTTAAAGTTCGGTAAAGCGTTAAAGCGAAACGAAATGAGGCTTTTTTATCCTGTCAGGGTCGGAGCTGACGGGGGCGGGAAAGCGGAAGTGAAAGTTCCGCAATTAGCTGGCGGAACGGTGGCGATCGAGCGATAACGGAAGTGAATGCTGTTAGAGTAAATAGTGGACACCAGCTTAAGAAAAGCCTAATAATAAGCTTATCGAGGAGGTGTTCACATGAGTGAACAACGGCAGCACTACAATGAAGAATTTAAACAGCGGACGGTGAAGTACATCCAAGAACAGACGAAGTCGCTCGGGGACATCGCTCTTGAACTGAACATCCCGACCAGCACGCTACACAAATGGCTGGCGAAGTATCGGCAGTTCGAGAACGAGCCTGTGGCCAGCGCCCAGCGCATGCGTGAATTGGAACAACTTCTCCAGCAGCGAGAACGCGAACTGAAAGCTAAAGATCGCCAGCTTGCCGAAATGGAAGAGGAATTGACAATCGTAAAAAAAGCCATGCACATCTTCAGCAAACCCCGGAATTGAAGTTCTCGTTCATCGAGAGCCATCGCTCCGAATTCCGTGTGGAGAAGATGTGCAAAGTGTTAGGCGTGTCCCGGAGCGGTTTTTACAAATGGGTACAGGCAGAACCCAGTCGGCAGGAGCTTCTCAAGACCCAAGTCATGGAGCGCATCTCCTTTCACTTCCAGGATACCAAAGGGCGGTACGGCAGCCCGAAAATCACGCATTTGCTGCATCAGGAAGGCTTTCGTACCACGGTACGCACGGTGAGCTCCTATATGCAGGA